>NZ_BAAGXO010000014.1:0-584 GCF_054779795.1 Lysobacter rhizosphaerae | reverse complement strand
GTGTTCCTGAACAAGGCCGACATGGTCGACGACGCCGAGCTGCTCGAGCTGGTCGAGATGGAAGTGCGCGAGCTGCTGAGCAAGTACGACTTCCCGGGCGACGACACCCCGATCATCAAGGGTTCGGCCCGCCTGGCGCTGGAAGGCGACCAGTCGGAAATCGGCGTGCCGGCGATCCTGAAGCTGGTGGACGCGCTGGACACGTTCATCCCGCAGCCGGAGCGCGCGATCGACAAGCCGTTCCTGATGCCGGTGGAAGACGTGTTCTCGATCTCGGGCCGCGGCACCGTGGTGACCGGTCGTATCGAGCGCGGCATCATCAAGGTCGGTGACGAAATCGAAATCGTCGGTATCCGTCCGACCCAGAAGACCACCGTGACCGGCGTGGAAATGTTCCGCAAGCTGCTGGACCAGGGCCAGGCGGGCGACAACGCCGGCCTGCTGCTGCGCGGCACCAAGCGTGACGACGTCGAGCGCGGCCAGGTGCTGTGCAAGCCGGGTTCGATCACCCCGCACACCACGTTCGAAGCCGAAGTCTACGTGCTGAGCAAGGACGAAGGCGGCCGCCACACCCCGTTCTTCAA
>NZ_BAAGXO010000013.1:2500-5502 GCF_054779795.1 Lysobacter rhizosphaerae | reverse complement strand
CTACTCTTGCATGCGGATGCACACTACCATCGGCGCGGTTGCGTTTCACTTCCGTGTTCGGGATGGGAACGGGTGGTGCCACAACGCTATTGTCACTGAGCAAGCTGGTGAAGCGGCGCTATAGCGCCTGCTTGCATGGGATGGGAATTGTAGCAAGTTGGTCCTGGAAGGTCACGACGTCGTCGCAAGCCTAAGGCCACTTGAGGTTATATGGTCAAGCCACACGGATCATTAGTACAGGTTAGCTCAACGCATTGCTGCGCTTACACACCCTGCCTATCAACCACCTGGTCTTGATGGTTCCTTTAGGGGACTTGTGTCCCGGGAGATCTCATCTTGAGGCGCGCTTCCCGCTTAGATGCTTTCAGCGGTTATCGCTTCCGAACATAGCTACCCGGCCGTGCCATTGGCATGACAACCGGAACACCAGAGGTTCGTCCACTCCGGTCCTCTCGTACTAGGAGCAGCCCCTCTCAAATCTCCAACGCCCACGACAGATAGGGACCGAACTGTCTCACGACGTTCTGAACCCAGCTCGCGTACCACTTTAAATGGCGAACAGCCATACCCTTGGGACCGACTACAGCCCCAGGATGTGATGAGCCGACATCGAGGTGCCAAACACCGCCGTCGATATGAACTCTTGGGCGGTATCAGCCTGTTATCCCCGGAGTACCTTTTATCCGTTGAGCGATGGCCCTTCCATACAGAACCACCGGATCACTAAGTCCTAGTTTCCTACCTGCTTGATCCGTCGATCTTGCAGTCAAGCACGCTTATGCCTTTGCACACAGTGCGCGATGTCCGACCGCGCTGAGCGTACCTTCGAGCTCCTCCGTTACACTTTGGGAGGAGACCGCCCCAGTCAAACTACCCACCATACACGGTCCTCGATCCGGATTACGGACCTAAGTTAGAACGTCAAGCACATCAGGGTGGTATTTCAAGGTTGCCTCCGCCGAAGCTAGCGCCTCGGTTTCATAGGCTCCCACCTATCCTACACAGACGAACTCAACGTTCAGTGTAAAGCTATAGTAAAGGTTCACGGGGTCTTTCCGTCTTGCCGCGGGAACGCTGCATCTTCACAGCGATTTCAATTTCACTGAGTCTTAGGTGGAGACAGCGCCGCTGTCGTTACGCCATTCGTGCAGGTCGGAACTTACCCGACAAGGAATTTCGCTACCTTAGGACCGTTATAGTTACGGCCGCCGTTTACCGGGGCTTCGATCAAGAGCTTCGCCTTGCGGCTGACCCCATCAATTAACCTTCCGGCACCGGGCAGGCGTCACACCCTATACGTCCACTTTCGTGTTTGCAGAGTGCTGTGTTTTTGATAAACAGTCGCAGCGGCCTGGTTTCTGCGGCCCTCCTCAGCTATTAACCATGGAGGGCGTACCTTCTCCCGAAGTTACGGTACTATTTTGCCTAGTTCCTTCACCTAAGTTCTCTCAAGCGCCTGAGAATTCTCATCCTGCCCACCTGTGTCGGTTTACGGTACGGTCTGCGTAAGCTGAAGCTTAGGAGCTTTTCCTGGAAGCGTGATATCAGCAGCTTCGCCCTAATGGGCTCGTCCTTAGTCTCAACGTTGCCCCCCCGGATTTGCCTAAGGGGACCGCCTCAACTCTCTCACCGGGACAACCAACGCCCGGCCTGCTTAACCTTCTCCGTCCCTCCATCGCACTTACGCGAGGTGCTGGAATATTAACCAGCTTCCCATCGACTACGCATTTCTGCCTCGCCTTAGGGACCGACTAACCCTGCGTCGATTAACGTTGCGCAAGGAAACCTTGGGCTTTCGGCGTGCGGGCTTTTCACCCGCATTATCGTTACTCATGTCAGCATTCGCACTTCCGATACCTCCAGCAACCTTCTCAAGTCACCTTCAACGGCGTACGGAACGCTCCTCTACCGCGCATCACAAAGTGATGCACCCCAAGCTTCGGTTTATCGCTTAGCCCCGTTAAATCTTCCGCGCAGACCGACTCGACCAGTGAGCTATTACGCTTTCTTTAAAGGGTGGCTGCTTCTAAGCCAACCTCCTGGCTGTCTGTGCCTTTCCACATCGTTCACCACTTAGCGATAAATTTGGGACCTTAGCTGTGGGTCTGGGTTGTTTCCCTTTTCACGACGGACGTTAGCACCCGCCGTGTGTCTCCCGCGCAGTCTGTCTTGGTATTCGGAGTTTGCCATGGTTTGGTAAGTCGCAATGACCCCCTAGCCATAACAGTGCTCTACCCCCAAGAAGATTCACGCGAGGCGCTACCTAAATAGCTTTCGAGGAGAACCAGCTATCTCCGGGTTCGATTAGCTTTTCACTCCTAATCACACCTCATCCCCTACCTTTGCAACGGGAGTGGGTTCGGGCCTCCAGTACCTGTTACGGTACCTTCACCCTGGGCATGACTAGATCACCCGGTTTCGGGTCTACTGCCCGCGACTATGCGCCCTTATCAGACTCGGTTTCCCTTCGCCTCCCCTATACGGTTAAGCTCGCCACGAACAGTAAGTCGCTGACCCATTATACAAAAGGTACGCAGTCACCCCGAAGGGCTCCTACTGCTTGTACGCACACGGTTTCAGGGTCTATTTCACTCCCTTCACCAGGGTTCTTTTCGCCTTTCCCTCACGGTACTGGTTCACTATCGGTCGGTCAGGAGTATTTAGCCTTGGAGGATGGTCCCCCCATATTCAGACAGGGTTTCTCGTGCCCCGCCTTACTCGATTTCATTGAATAAGGTCTTTCGCATACCGGGCTGTCACCGTCTATGGCCGAGCTTTCCAACTCGTTTTGCTAAACCTTACTCAACTTAAGGGCTGCTCCCCGTTCGCTCGTCACTACTGGGGGAATCTCGGTTGATTTCTTTTCCTCCGGGTACTTAGATATTTCAGTTCTCCGGGTTCGCTTCGATAGGCTATGTATTCACCTAACGATACCTCTTGCGAGGTGGGTTTCCCCATTCGGACATTGCGGGATCAATGCTTGTTGCCAGCTCCCCCGCACT
>NZ_BAAGXO010000012.1:0-62078 GCF_054779795.1 Lysobacter rhizosphaerae | reverse complement strand
TCATGTCGGGCGCGCCTAACAATTCATTCAAGCCGAAGCCGCTTCGCGGCTCGGCTTAATTCAGGCGTTAGGCCGTTCACAAAATTGATCGGAGAATTAGGTTGAGCTCCACTGCATCCCGTTATAGGCCATTGGCCCTCATTTTCGTCATTTCGCTTGTGGCTTCGATTGGCCTTGGCGTCCTCGGCCCTCGACTTCTCGGTCTCGATTCCAAGCCCCAATGGATGCGTGGCGCGGCCTAACAATTCATTCAAGCCGAAGCCGCTTCGCGGCTCGGCTTAATTCAGGCGTCAGGCACCAATGGAGGCGACAGTGACTGCCAAGAAAATTCTTAGCACTTACCTGCACGTCCAAGACGGCGGAAAGACCGACGCCATTCCTGTGTCGGAATCATTCTGGAAGGAGTTGGCCGGCGGCAGGCATCCCCAGCTAGACCAGGGCAGGCTGATGTGTGCTTTCACTTTCTCCGAGTCATGGCTCACTTGGGAGCGCCATCCTGCCGGCGAGGAGTTGGTCATGCTGCTGTCGGGTGCTGCGACGGTCGTGCTCGAGGAGTCTGGCGAAGAGCACGCCGTGTCGCTGAGTGAGCCGGGCGCGTATGTTTTGGTGCCACAGAACATTTGGCACACTGCCAGGACCACCGTTCCAACCACCATGCTATTTCTCACACCAAGCGCCGGCACTGAGCATCGGCCGGTTGGCGCCTAACAATTCATTCAAGCGAAGCCACTTGGTTGGACGCCAATCATTACCGTCGCGCGCAGACAAACATCAAAACGTGAACTTGATGAGATCGTGGCGTACTGGAAGGACTGCCCGCGGTGCTCCGGGCATCACGAGGAAGGGTCGTTGATTCAGTTCCTCGAGATATTTACGCCGCACCAGATCAAAGGCGCCATGTATCTCGCAACTGCAGCAGGTAGGCCAGCTACTTCAAGTACCTTTGCGGCATCCTGCACAACTGGCGGCGCGACCTTGAGGCGGGTATCCAGCCCAGATACTTTGATGTCGACGGCTAGCGGGGTGGCATCTAGGCCTTTGGCACGATCCGTAGACAGGCAGAGTCGGGGTGGGGCAGGGGAGGACCTATCGAGCGCTGGTGGCCAACCACGTTTCCCGCCGATTGTTTCAAGGAGCAGTCATGATTGGGGTCAGCAAGAGCCCCGAATCGATCGCGAACGTGAGATCCGATGACATTGAAACCACGCAAATCCATTGGCGTTGCAGTGTCTTCCCTGCAACGCGCCCTGTTGTTCGGCCATACAAATGGACGGTCGGACTGACTAAAATCAATCCGGAATTCGCGTTGCTTGCTGGCGCATTTCGGCCGTACCCCGGGTGTACCCCAAGTTGGTGAGGTTTCGAACTTGGTACCCCAGAAACAGAAAACCCCGCCAAGCTGGAAGCCTTGCAGGGTCTGCGTTTCAGATCATCCAGAGGATGGTGGCCGGGGAGGGAATCGAACCCCCGACACGGGGATTTTCAATCCCGAGGCGCTACGCTGAAACGGCCTTTGTTTTAGCCTTCGACTTCCGCTGGCTTTGTAATTTCTGTGTAACCGTGTATCTGGCCTGCAGCTTGTCCATGGCCTCATTGAGGCTTGCCGGATGGGTGTAGCGCTCGGCCATTACGCGAGTCTTCCAGCCACCCAGCGCCTGGAGGGTGGCACTGTCCACTCCGGCATGGGCGGCCTGTGTCGCCATGGTGTGGCGCATCGTATGAGGCGTAATGACCCCCTCCAGCTTTGCCGCCTTGACCACGCGTCGCCATGCCTTGCGGACGTTGACCGCATGGCCTGTCGCGCTTCTGGGCGACGGGAATAGCCACTTGCCATCGCGCGTCTTCAGGTAGGCGCGGAGATAGGCGGCCAAGTCGGCTGTGATGGGCTGCAAACGTTCTCCTGCCTTGTCCTTGTTGATCCAGATTCCCCGGTGCGCGAGATCGATGTCGGCCGTTTCAATGCGAAGAATCGGGCTGTACCGCATTCCGGTGTGCAAGCCGACCATTGCGAAGGCGTGCACGTGTTCGTTTTCGTCGGCCGCCGCTTCTTTCAAGAGCTTGGCTGCCTGTGTGGGCTGGAGATAGGCCGTCTTTCCTTCGGGCTCTTTTAGCCTGGGGATAGCGCATGGCTTCGTGGGCAGCAGCCCCAACGCTTCAGGGTCAGCGCTCAGTTTGAACAGGTGGGAAAGGACGGCGAACTCACGATTGATCGTAGAGGGTGCAGCTCCTGCGTCCGCGCGCTTCTTGGCGTACTTGCGCAGCTCCGTCGTCGTTATCGCACCGATGAGCAAGCCACCCAAAAGCGGCAGGATGTTGGTATCCAGTCGCTGGCGCTTCTTTGCTATGTCTTTGCCCCCGACCTCTTCAAGGTGGGACAAGTAGAGCCTGGCAGCGGCCGTCAGTGTTGCTGCCTTAGTGGCCGCGCGCTTGATCCCATGGACCTGCTCTCTCTTCTTGGCCTTGAGTTCGGAGATTCGGTCTCGGGCCTGCGTGAGGGTGAATCCTTGTGACTCTAGTCCGATGACCTCGTGCCTGCGCACGCGGTTGACCATTACGTTAATGGTCCAGCGCCCGTCGCCATCCAGGCGCGTGTATGTAATGCCGTCCTCGGACATGCTTTGTCCGGGGCTGAGCTTGCGCAAGTTGGACCGAGTTAGCGTCATGTTTTCTTCTGATACTTCTCTTTAATAGCCTTCGCAAAACCTTCGGGATCTAGCTCATGGGCTAGTTCTTCTTTGAGGCGAAGACTCTTGAAGGCGTTGCCCTTCTTCTTAAGAAGGCGTTCCAGCGCGTCCCAATTGCTGTCGTACCACTCGAATAACTCGAACTCCCTCTTGGATCGAAAGTTCTCGCCATCTAGTAGACCTGGCGAGGATTGGATTATTTGCATTTCGAAAGAGGTCCAAAGCATGACCAGCATGTCTCGCATCTCGAAGTCGGTGAGGTGCGGATTGATGCCGTACACCACCATTTGACGCACGCGATCGGATGCCTTTTCCGGCATCTCTTCAAGGATCTCGCTGACGGTCTTTCCCGAGCTGAGTTGATGGGTGGGGAAGACTTGCCACAAAGCGAAGTGGACCGCCTGAGCCATCGAGACGTTGCTGTCGTTTGCCAACAGCTCGAGCCCGAGCTTGGTCAGGGGAGGGAGCCGGATTGAGATTGCCCGCGCCGTTCCTTCGGCGGATTTGGGCGGCCTGCCACGTTTTGCGCTCATAACCTATTGATTTCCTTAGTCATTGAAAAATTTTCCCTTCCAGCCCTTGCATTTTGGAATTTGCGGTGCCATAAAGCAACCACCGGTAATTACGTCACCGGTATTTAGCACTCTTACTACCAACTATGGGGGTTTTGCAATGACCACGCCTGAAAAGGCTCCTACGGAGCGACTGGACACAACTGCGGCCGCAGCCTACCTGGGCCGCTCACGGAGCTGGCTGGACAAGGAGAGGGCCTCTGGAAGGGGGCCGCGCTACGTGATGCTGGGTCGTCGGGTTTTCTACCGGCTGCCCGACTTGGAGCGGTACGTAGAGAACAGCGTCGTTGAAACGGAAGACACGCGAGGTGCGGCATGAGCGCTCAACCGTTAGCCCGCGCTTGCACCCGCGAGGAGGTCGAGTTCCTGCTGGCCTATCGCCAAGCTGACAAGGCGGGCAAGCGAGGAATCGACAAGGTGATGTTGGCGGCCGCGCTCGGCCTGCTGCCAAGCGCCGCGCAGATCAGGGCCATGAACCCCATCGAGGTCGCTGCGCTAGTTCGCTCGCTGCCGGAGGTGCACTCATGAGCATCATCGACCAGAACCTTCCCAGCCCGATTGATCGTCTGGGCCTCCTGCTTGAGCACGCTCAAGGCATGGCAATGGCAATGACCGCGGATGGCTTCGATGAAATCTGTGAGAACGGAAAGGCGGGCCTTTACGACGCGCTCGTGTACACCCTCATGGACGCGAACCAGGCTTTCACCGCCGTGGTTAATCGGATGCCATTGGGCAAGGTGACGAAATGAGCGTCACGACCAGAGCAAAACTCAACCCAGAAGCAGGCGTGACCAGCCTGATGGAGGTTGTGCCCGGCGAGGACACGTTCCTGGCCATCTCACAGGCCGACTGCTTGGACAGCTCGGTCCGAACTCTGCTGACCAAGGCAGTAGCGGAAGGCGGCATGGACGTCGATACCGCCTTCTTGTGCGGTTTTGCTTTGGATGCATCGAGCGCACTGCGGGCAGCTGCAGGGGTGACCGCGTGATTAGCCGATTCACTCGAAAACAGATCCGCACGGCCATTCTGATCGCCCGCAATGAGGCAGGCAGGAAGCATCTGGCGCTGATGCTGGAAACGCAGCAGCAGGCCGCAGAGAGCACGGCGACGCTTATCAGATGCGGAGCAGGTACGCCGGATACGCTGAAGACTGCCGAGGCCATCGCCTACAACATCACAGTGCTGGAAAAGGCACTCGGGGGACTACACGCATGAACGATAAAGCACACGCATTGCGGGCGGCTCTGCCCGACTTGGCCGAGCGAACGCAGGGGCAACTGTTGGAATTGTTCAACGACGCCACGCCGGACCGGGCCTACATCGCAGCGAGAGCGGCGCACGAGGTCTACACCGTGCTGGTGCGTCTGGGTGGGGAGTTGGAACGCGGCGAACCAAAGGCCGCATAAGCGAAACCCCAGACCGTTGGCGCGGCTCTGGGGCTTCTGGATGCAATCAGGGTGATTGAGTGCGTGGCCAGTCTAGTCGGCTGGCCACGCCAAGGAAAGGGGATGGGCAAGAGAAAAGATAACCGATGGGATGACATCGATGGCGGCGCAGCGTTTCTAATTCCCCTGACCTTGCTCAGGCATCCGAACTACGTTCGGCTCAGTCCGTGGGCGGTGAAGCTGGTCATGGATCTAGCCCGGCAATATTCGGGCTTCAACAACGGCTATCTATGCGCCTCCCGGACGCTGATGAAGGCGTGCGGCTGGAAGTCTACGGACGTGCTCCAGAGGGCCGTGGAAGAGCTTGAGCACTACGCGATCATTCTGCGCACCCGGCAGGGAGGCAGGAACCGCGCAACGCTCCACGCGCTTTCCTGGCGGCGTATCGACCACAAGCCCGGCCAGCCTCTAGACGTTTCGCAGACGGTCAAGCCTGCGGACGATTGGAAGGAAGAAAAGCCCCCGTTCGTTCGCGCTGCGGGCAAGCGAAAGGCCAAGCGTCGCTACCTGAGGTCGGTCGCATGAAACTGAAAACTGATGACCGCCCCACGGACCAACGTTGCCCGCCCCACGGACCAGTCAGCGCAAACGTTGCCCGCCCCACGGACAACAAAATCAGGACTAGCCCGCCCGCCGGACCAGTCAGCACCCTTTTTCGTTGTTCTGTTGCCCGCCCCACGGACACCTTAAAAGCTTTACCAGGACCAAGGGCTTTTGATTCCTGCTCTGGAAACACTGCCTTTGATGGCGAGGGCCCTAATCGGACCATCCGCAAGCGAATCGCTAAGCGAAACGGTTGCGTAACGGTTGCAGCGTTACTCGCTGGGAGTCGTCCATGAGCAGATTCGACGGATGGCTGGTGCGATTCATCGTCATGCGCGGCACGCCTGCTGAGTTGACGATCAAGGCGGCGGCCAAGAGCGCGTGCATTCGCCCTGACACGTTCGCGCAATCGCTGCGCGATCCCAAGCTTGTCCGGCAGGACGCGAAGCATCTAGGCATGGACCTGGATTACTGGCGCTCGATCGATGACTGGATGCGCGAATGCGAGGCCGAGGAACAGGTGCGGGAATCGATGGCGCAGAGCGGAGCGTCCGTGACGCGCATCCCGAGCAGCGACAAGTATCGTGGGAGCAAGACGAAGCTGGGCGTCACTCGTCCGCATCCGTCTGACCCGCATCGGGATCATCTGAACCTGCCGGTCAATCCGATACAGCACCCGGAGCCGCAGGGCGAATGGCACGATGGCTTGAATGCCGCTGGAAAACTTGAACGCTGAACGTATTGTTCAGTTTGGGAGCCCAAAGGATCACAGCGCACCCTTAGATGAGAGGGCCTGCATTCGTGTGGGCCTTTCGCGTTTTGATCGCCTTGGCGGGTGGATCAATCGCTGGCAGCGCGCCACGCATCGAATCACCGGAGTCTGCCCGGTCAAACGCAGACACCACCCGCCAGCCCTGTCAGGCTTAAAAGACAACCGTCGCCGCCCCGGTATATGGGCGGCATTTCTCTGACCCCAAGGAGTGGAGTCATGTTCAAGCAAGGACTAGCCGCGCTGTTGCGTGGCACTCGGCAGTACCCGACAAGCAGTCCGGAATGGAGATTCATCCGGCAGCAGGTGCTGGGCCAGCAACCGGTCTGTGCGCATTGTCGGAACGCTCTGGCGACCGACGTTGACCACGTAGACGGGAATGCCTGGAACAACCAGCGATTCAACCTTATTGGACTCTGCCGACCGTGCCACTCACGGAAGACGGCGCTATATGACGGCGGCTTCGGCCGCTGATTGATTCAACTTATGGGGCTGCCTAATGCGGCCCCTTTTCTTTGGAGAGCGCCCCCGGTCAAAGGGGCGCAACTCATTCGGGCCGGTTACCGCGCGTCGCCGTGGTCATCGATCTCCTGGGCGAAGCGATCCATCACCTGTTCCGCGCGGAACCGGGTGAGTTCGGCCGGCGGCACCTTGGACCAGTCGGATACAGCGGCGCGCTGCGCAGTCTCGAAAGCCTTTGCCAGCGTCGCACGATCCGGGTGCGTGGCGATCAATGCATTGGCCATGGCCCGCAGCGCCATGGTCTCGCCTTGCAAAAAGAGCACGTATTCCTCAGCCGTGGTGATCGCCTGCACGGGATGTACCTCATTGAGTTTTGGTGGCACTGATATTGGGGCGGCCGTAGAAAATGTCTACCCGCAGCCTCGTCTTTCCAATTGCGGGTGCGTGAGGTTTTGGTCACATCCGGTCTGATGACCAAAGGCCGTAGAGATTTGTGTACCCCCCCCGGGGGAACCAAAAGTCTGGGGCCTCGCCTCGCTAGACCGACTGTTCCCAAAACTTCACGCATCTGCAATTCACCGGACGGGGTGGGGGGAGTCAAAAGTCTGGCCCTCTTCGACCTAGACCGGTCGTTCCGGCTTCCTTTGCTAAATCGGAACAATTTTGAAATCGACCTGTGACCAAGACGTGGGGGCGATGGCGTGTGCCTGGCCCCTGAAGCCGCGCCTGTGCAGCCAATGCGGCGAGCGCTTGGCACTCAAGTTCTACGGCCCACCCAAGCGCTACTGCAGCCCCCGCTGCAGGCAGCGTGCGTGCCGTTCCCGACGGGACGAACCCGTCAGTTCTCACCAACCCTGCAAGGAAACTGCGAATGAAAACGAATAGTGCCCACACCATCCAAGAGGACGCCGAATACGCCGAGGTCCTCCGCGTCCATAACGAGCTGGCTGCCAAGAAGCAGTCTGTGGATGACGCCATCCAACGTGAGTCGGTATGGGCCGCTGAGCGGGATACGGCTCCCAATGACGACAGGCTGATTTCGGACGCGGTGGCGCTCAAGCCAGGCGTAGCGCCTGAGCCGACGAGCCAGGGCAGCGACCAGATCAGAATCCTGCAAGCCCAGTCCTTTCAACTCGGGCAGGCGATATCGCGGCATGCGGAGAAGGTCGATTTGGCATCCCGAAGGGCGGGCTACCGCATGTTCGCCAAGGACGATGCAGGCTACATCGCGAACGCCGAGAAAGCGCTGGGTTTAGTGGATGGGTTGATCGCCGCCAATCAGGTCCTGGACGCTGACCTGCAGGCCCTCTTTCAGCGTGGCTGCAGTGACTTGCCTAACGTTCGGTTTCCGACACCGGACACGGCTGACCAGCTCCCCGCATTGCGCCGGGAAATTGCCCGTCAGATCGATGTCCTCAAGTTGATCGTTCAGAGCAACCGCTAATCAATGCCCGCGACGCCTCTGGGCGTCTCGGGCGCTGCTTCCAGGGAGCGAACCAATACTGGAAACGCAGTAGGCGGACAAGGCGTGAGTGTCCGCCGCAGAGAACAACCGCGCCAGCCGCAGCTTGGACGGTCCATCGGGGGACGTCAGCTCCGAGTGATGCGGCACCAAATCCATATCGACCGTCGTGAGGACGGACAAGAGAATAAATATGACCGAGAGCATCGGCACTGCCCGCCTAGACATCGTTGTAGACACGTCGAGCCTTGACGCGGGCGTAAACAAAGCAAAGAAGTCCACGCAGGATATGGCGAAGGCGTCTCAGGACGCATCGCAGAAGATGGACGCTGGCACCAAGCGGCAAGTAGCCGCGTTGGAGCGCCAGATCGCCACGCTCGGCAAGTCACGCTCGGAAGTCATCCGCTGGCGCATCGAGCAGCAGACCTCCGGTCGTGTTGCCTCTGAACTGACGGCCAAACTGGACGCGCAGTCCAAGAAGCTCTCAGCCGTAAGCGCCACGATGAGCAAGGTCGGCGGGGCTGCCAAGGCTGCGGTGCTGGGCTGGGCCTCGCTTCTGGCCGCATCGGTCAGCGTGGGCGCGGCGTTTGCTGGCATCAAGAACAGCATCGACTTCGCCGACAAGCTTAACGACATCAACCAGCGGCTTGGCATCTCTGCCGAGGCTCTGAGTGGCTGGGCCTATGCGGCGCAGCAGACGGGCACGGACATTGATGGGCTCGGCATCGGCCTCAAGAAGCTCGCCAAGAACATGGCAGAGGCGCTTGATCCGAAGTCATCGCAGGCAAACTTGTTCACGGCTCTTGGCGTCAGCATCAAGGATGCCAAGGGCGATCTCCGCAGCCTGGAGGACGTGCTTCCGGAGATCGCATCCGGCTTTAAGAACATCCAGAACGAAACCCTGAAGGCGGCTGTAGCGCAGGAAGTCTTTGGCAAGTCCGGCACGGACCTGATCGAGTTCCTGAACCAAGGCGCAGACGGTCTTGGCGCGATGCGCGACCGTGCGCGGGATCTCGGGATTGAACTGTCGCAGGGCACGCTGTCCGGGGCCGACCAGTTTAACGACAAGGTTGGCGACCTGAAGGTCGTCACGCAGGCGCTGTTCACGCAGCTTGCAAACGAGCTTTTGCCGACCCTTACCAAGTTGGTTGACAAGCTGACTGAGGTTGCGGACGAGGGCAACAAGTCGGGCGGCATCATCAAGTGGATTGGTAACCAAGCCGAGGCGGCGGCCAACGATTTCGACTTTATGTCCAAGTCGCTTGATGCGCTTGGCGACGTGTTCGGCGGCCTGAAGGACAGCGCGGTCGGCTACTACCACGCGCTACTCGCGATCAAAAACCTGGATCTCGGAGAGGGGAAGCAGGCGTTTGCCGAGATGCAGGTGGGCAGCGCCCGGAGTCGCGACGGACTGACGCGCGACGTTCGCAACGTGGGGAACGCCACTCCTGCCGTAACGATTCCGGGGATGGACTTCGGCTTCAAGTTCCCCGGCCAGAAGCCATCATTCAGTGCGGTCCCCGTGGGCGGGGTGGGCGCAATCGAGCCCAGCAGGGAAGCGGCGGTTAACCGCGCGCTTGGTGGCAGCGGTGCAAAGAAGACGCATTCCGGTCGAGTCGAGGACCCGGTAGCCAAGGCGTTGGATGACGCACGCAAGCTCGCTCAAGCCGAGGAGCAAGTACAGGCACGCCTAGATGCCATCGATGAGACACGATTCAGGGCGATAGAAGGTTGGGCAGACCTGACGGCGCAGCTCAATGGGCCGCTTGCCGAAGCCGAGCTTGACCATGGTAAGCGGATGGCCGACATACAGCGTCTAGGAGCGCTCTCGGGCGCGACTGCCGAACAGATCGCCGCCGCCAAGGCCAAGGAAGCCGCGGCCTACCAGCAGACGACAGATGCGATCCGTGAGCAGATGGATGCGCTGGAGAACCCGAAGCTAGTCGAGACCTTAGATGGCTTGCGGCAGGTTGGCTATGACTTCCTGGTGGACCTGCCCAAGCAGGGTAGGGATGCCTGGAAGAACATGCTGGATGACCTGGAGCGAATGGCCACTCAGTGGGCGGCGAAGGGCGTAATCGAGCAACTGTTCGGCAAGCCCGGAACAACGGGGGCAGACAGTAGTGGGGGTGACTGGATTGGGAAGGCGCTTGGCCTGTTCGCGGGCGGCTGGGCCCATGGCGGCGCGTTCGCTGGCGGCTCACCCGTTAGCTACTTCGCCAAGGGTGATGTGTTCGACCGTCCGATGGCGTTTGGCATGGCTGGCGGCCGACTCGGAGTCATGGGCGAGGCTGGCCCCGAGGCCATCATGCCGCTGACTCGCGGCAGAGACGGCAAGCTAGGTGTCCGGGTCGAAGGTGGACGACAACATGTTGGCCCTCCGCAGATCATGCAGAACGTGACCATTCAAGGCCGTGTCGATCAGCGCACGCTCTACCAAATCGAACGCGAGTCGGCCAAGGGTGCGGCGCGTGCCATGCGACGGGGTTAGCCCCGGGGCGAAACTCTGCAAGGGTTGGCAAACAAAAACGGCCCGCTGGAGGCGGGCCGTTTTCAATTACTTTGGTTCGTTTATTTGGGCTGGAGATTGGTACCGCAATCGCCATTGGCGCTGCACTGACTTCCCGTCACAGGAATTGGGGTTCCTCCTACCGCAGGGATATACCCGACCTCGGAGGTGCCGTCGGAATACGTCAAGCGTAATCTGCTGCCTCCTCCCAACGTAGTGGATCCATGCAGGGTTCGATAGGCCCCGGCCGCTTCGAACAGGGCGGCTTGGCGAAGCTCAACTTCCTCATACACTGAGCTGTTTCGAATGTTGTTCAGCTGGCTGTACGGCAATTCTCGTCCATCGACGGACACAGGGCCCGCCGCAATCGCCGTAGTGCTCAACAGCACTCCCAGTAGCAGCCACTTGCGGCTGAGTTTTACGTCACTCATTTCTTCGCTCCTTGAACCAGTGAATTGACCAGCTGCTCCAGTTTTTCAGCATCGGCAGGAGGCAGCATCTCCTGCACATAAAACGACTTGACGTCACGGAGTTCGCAGTTGATGCCCCCTCCTACACACATGCGCAGCACTGCGGCGCTATCGGGTCCGCAGGGGCGTCCCAAGCGGCAGGCAGCCACATTCCACGCTGCCTCGGCTAACAGGCTTCCGGCCGGAATTGGCGAAAGGTTCTCTTGGTACTCGACTCCAGCGGGCCCCATAAGCGAAGCCATGGCAGCAAAGGCGTCGGGATCCCTAGACGCCATCACCTCATCGACCGTCAACTTGACCTCATCGGTGGAGGCGTTACCCACCATTGCGCCCTGCGCAAACTTCTCGACCTCTGCAGCAAGATCGCCCTGCCGCATCGCCAACGCCCTGTACTCGGCGACGGCTTCGGGCCCAATGTTCGCTCCCGCGAACCCATGGCACCGGTTCATGACTATGCGCGCGGCGCTGAGGCGCTTGGCAGCTGTCTTGGGTTGGAGCTTCGCAAGCGTCTGAGCATCCGACTCGAATCCGGCCGGGTTCTTGGCATAAAGCCAGCAGTCTTCATAGATCTTCGCGATTTCCCGCGAGGCCTGTCCTTCCCCGGATCTGGACCGGGCCTCTAGGCTGCTGGCAACTGCAAATAGGTCTGGCTGTTGGGCGGCCTTGGTCGCTGTCTGAGGTCGTTCGCCAAAGGAACTCTGCGCGCCTCCGCCACTTTTCGCGGTCTCGGCGGCTGTGGCCTCGACGTCTAAAGGCGGTGCGTCGGCTCGACGTTCTACCGCAAAATACGCAATGCTGGCGGCAGCGATTGCCGCGACCAGTAGTCCGAACGTGACGCGGGCGTTGACCATCCCAGCCTCCCTGCTTCCCTGCATGTCTGCGCAAACTTATGTCATCCCCTTGAGGTAGCGCAAGCGTCTCTCGGGCTCTGGGCAATCGGAAAGGCCTCTGTCTAGCGGTAGGACTTTTCCTACCTACTTCCAGGCAATGGCCACATCACTTCAGCTTCCCGGTAGCTTGGCTGCTCAAAACGGCCCAGCGGGGCAGGTCGGGCGGCACGCAGTTTTCCGACGCTGAAAAAAGACCGATTGCTAACAAGCCCGATCAATGGGGGCGCCTTAGTGCGGCCCTATGCTGGATGCAATGCGGGAACAGAAACGGCCGCCTCGGAAGCGGCCGTTTGTCTTGGTGGCGTGGGCTAGTCTACTTCTGCCTCTTCGACCTGTTCCACATGGCGTTCCGTACCTGTCTGCCGCTGCTCTTGAAGATCGGTGCGCTCTTTGCGCTCTGTGTCCACCTTAACCTGTTGGCGAGGGGTGCGTTCCGCATCTTCGGCGTGCTGCGATGGAGTCTGCCGGTAGCACATGGTGTCGTCCCTCTTCGAGATCCGGCCTGTTGCCGGAACCAAAACCATACGCTTACCGCAAGAAGGTCAACGTGAGAAATTCGTGGAATTGCCACAACGCCACGGCCAAAGCGGGGTCGTCCCGCCAATTGTGGATCCCCGTGTTTTCGGTCACAGCCGGTCGGAGAGCCGAAGGCGGTAGAGATTTGAGTCCCCCTGGGGAGGGGGCAAAAGTCTGGGGCTTTCGCCCTATGGCCGCTCGTCCCGCAGCGCTGTGCAAAACCGCAACAATTATTGATTTGTGGAATTGTTTAGGGAGGAACAATTCGGGTTAGCAGCGTCTAAAACAGAGCCGGATAGAAAAACAATCAATGGCAATCAAACAGCTACTTGGACAGGGGCGCTCGCGCCAGCGCCGGGGGCCTATCGCTTCAATGCGCGCAGATGGAGCAGCCGTTGGGGGCACCCTCAGTGACCGCTACCGACCCAAGGGCGGACGCTTGGGACGTCCCGCTTGGTCCGGCTATACGCCAGCTTGTTAGCCGGATGCCGCGTCGCTAATCTGCTGCCTGATCAAGGGGTTGCGCGGGGTGGTTCATTGCGCTGCCACAGATGTATAACCGGACCTCGCGGTCCGTCTAATCAGTAGTTAGGCCGCTATGACGCACTCCAAGGCACTAGCTCTCGCAGCATTACTCTCCTGTGCCGGATGGCCCGCCACGGCGGCGGATACCTTGGAGGCCACTTGGCTGCGTCTTATCAAGGCGGGCTTCGACAAATCCTGCGCAGTTGAGGTACTTAGCGTTGGCTCTGTAGTTGCTGGCAACAACGGCTTAAGGAGCGAGCAGTGGTTTGTCCAAACCTGCCGTGGCAAGTTCGAGTACCGGGTTGCTTACTACCCGCCGTCTGCGTTCCCAGATCGCACCAACCCGTATGAGGTCACGCAGGTCGCTCCGGTAAGTGGTGCGCGGCCTAACAATTCATTCAAGCCGAAGCCGCTTCGCGGCTCGGATAGACGATCCGGCGTTAGCGGGTAAGGCCCTTCGGACCAGTAGGAACAATCGGCCGATGACGCCAAGCGATCGGCGTCGCCCACGCCGTCAGCCACTGCCGCGCCTGCTGCTCGCTGCCCGCTGTCGCGCCCTGCTTGGGCCGACCGGGTGCGCGTGCAACGGTGCGCCAGCGCCCGTCAGGAAGCCGCACAGCGCGTCCTAGTGGCTGTGTGAATCCATCTATCGTCAGCTCGTAACCGAAGGATTCAGCGGGACGCCAAATCAGGCCAGCGTGTGGCTGATGGTTGCCGGGTGGGCGCATGGTGTGATTGTGCGTCCATGCGTCTCTGCGGATGCGACCGCTCAGCGGTAGGATGGATATCCGCTCCCGATGGGCTTGCCGCTATGTGTTACTCGGCTCAAGTTGAAGCGGACTATCACGAATACGTGCGCCTTTTTGGCGCAAACATCAGCATCCGTGATTTTGTCCGGATCTACTGGGAACGGCGCGAGGGCGCCAAGGTGAAGATTCCCAAGGCCATGGACGCGGCATTTGCGAGGCCCCAGAGCGAGGAAGAGGGGCAGATACTGGAAATGGTCCGTGCATTCGATGCAGAGCAGGCGGGCAAGCTTGAGCAGGAACTGTTCAAACAGAAAAAGCGCCTCGCAGATGCCGAGCGAACCCTGCAAACCAAGACCACGAAGGCTGCCACTGAAAGTAAGCGGATTGCTACGGATAAGATCTCGTGGTCACTGGGCAAGTTGGCCGACCTGAAGCGGACAGAGTTGATCGGCGAGGACTCGCGAATTTTCCCCGGTTGGTATGCGCCCGTCATGGTGATGGAAGACGGGAAACGGGTGATCAAGCCCATGCGCTACCAGTGCCGTCCTGCGGGTAAGCCCGCCATCAATGACATCAAGTTCCCTGGTACCTACAACGCGCGCCGGGACAGTCTGGATAGCTACTGGAAGGGGTTATTCGGCTATAGCCATGGGTTAGTAATCGCGGACGCGTTCTACGAGAACGTCAGCAGGCACGCCATGGAAGGAAGGGAACTGGCACCTGGAGAGAAGGACGAGAACGTGATTCTGGAGTTCCGGCCGCAGACACACCAGCCGATGCTCATCGCCTGTTTGTGGTCTCACTGGCAGGGTGCAGGCGAGCCCGACCTACTGTCATTCGCTGCAATCACTGATGATCCGCCAGCTGAGGTCAGGGCCGCTGGCCATGACCGCTGCATCATTCCGATCAAGCCTGAAAACGTTGACGCCTGGCTAAGGCCAGATCCGGTAAACCTCAAGGCGCTGTACGCAATCCTGGATGATCGCGAACGGCCGTACTACGAGCATCGATTGGCGGCTTGAGAGACTGAATTAAGCCGAGCCGCGAAGCGGCTTCGGCTTGAATGAATTGTTAGGCCGCACCACGGTTGGTGAAGCAGCCGCCAATTGAACGTCCCGAGCTCTAACAGACCAACCCCGGCCCGACATGCATTTGAGCAGAGCCTCTCTTGCCACGGAAGTCTCTGGGCGAGAACGGGTGCCATTGGCCAGAAGCGCGATGCAGGCGTTTAGATCCATCTCTGCGGAAGAGGCATTAACTTGACACTCTTCTTGGGTTGGAAACGAAGCCGCTTTTGTCCAGCAAAGGTAGGTGAGCTTGTCACCTGGAGAGACGAGCAACTGACGCGCCGCCGAACGGTAGCGCCCAGCTACAGTACAGCCGGAAAGCAGAACGAGTACGGCACAGAGTGTGAGCAGTCGCATGCGGCCTAACGCCTGAATTAAGCCGAGCCGCGAAGCGGCTTCGGCTTGAATGAATTGTTAGGTGCGCTTTTGGCGCGACGATATTAGGCTGACGGCCCCGCGCGCAATGAAGAAGAGAGCTAGTACATGGAAGGCCACAGGCATCCAGTCTTGGGCCAGCACGTAAATGAGCGCGTCCAAAGCATAGGCCAAAATGCCCAGATAGAACGCCCACATCTTTCCCTTTGTGGCTTGCAGTCCGACAAAGACAAAAAATCCAATGGCTATGGCATCAATGACTACGCTGATGACCTTCTGATTAGCGAGCACAGCATCCGAAACTACAGTGAAACCCAAGCCCATGACAAAGCTCGTTTCACTGCCAGATTGAGCCAACAACGTGTTAATAAGCGATAGCCCAGCAATCCACCAGAACCAACGCGCGGCTGACTGCACAGCAGGGGAAGGCGGGGTTTCGTGGGGAAGAAACAACTTAGGCTCGGAAATCTCTACAGCAGCAGGCTCATTCATTGGGTCTCGCTTCTTGATTGCTATGGTTGGTGGGATGCCAGGTTCTCAGGCACCTAACGCCTGAATTGAGCCGAGCCGCGAAGCGGCTTCGGCTTGAATGAATTGTTAGGGGGCGACCGTGAGCGCCTATCACTCACTTGGCCCTATCTGCTGCCTCTTTCCACTCAAGGTTGCCGACAATAGTGGATGTGCGTACGTCCAAGTTTGCGCAACCGTCAATTGATCGGATCGCTGCCTTAGTGGCAGGAGCCAATGCCTTTACAAGCCATGGGCTTAGCGTGATGCGTTTAATCGATGCAAGCGGAACCGGGATGTCCAGTGTTAGCTTGGATTTGCTCTTTGACTCGTAAAGTGCTCTAAGTTCGGTTTCCGCAGTGAATACTGCTCGCTTCAAAAATGGAAGATCAGCGACCCTAAATGACTGGCGTTTTGCATCTCTAACCTTGAGATACGTTACGTCTCGACAAGTTATGCCCTTTGTCTGATTTAACGCCGCTAAAAGCTCGTTGCGCGAGAAGCGAATGCAAACCCCTGATGGGCTTCCAGAGAATATGCGCCAGTGGTGGTACGTTTCATTGGATTGCGAGAAGCAAAGAGCCAATACGGTCTTAAGCTGTTTCTTGTTCTTGTACTGCAATAGATAGTGGGAGTCGTTGCTGTCATCCCAAGTCTCAGGGTCCAGCAGTGTGATCTTCCGCTCCCTCAGTATGTGAAACAAGGCTGGGAGATCGGTGTACCGACGCAGATACGAGTCTGATATGTCCATGCGCCTAACGCCTGAATTAAGCCGTCGCAGAAGTGGGCTGTTTGTCTCGTTGGGTAGCTTTAGGTCTGAGGTTGTTTCCGCGCCCTAATAGTCAACCAAATGCCAAGGATTAGTGCGCAAGTCCAACCCACAATTGGCCCAGGACTGAGAACTCGCCCTCCGCCGATGTAGCCCGCATAGATGAGGAACAGAGCAAAGCCCCATATGACAACAGCTCGACCCGCCGACGCATCGGCCTTGGCAAGCCCTAGTGAAAGAACGATTGCTGGAATCGCAAAGGTTCCCAATGCCGCTCCAGTTGCGGTTGCCACGTCACTCATGCGACCTCCTCATACGGCCTGAGCAGGCCGGGTTCGATCCAATCGCCTAGGCCGAACCGCGAAGTGGCCTCGATGAATTGTTAGATTGCGGCTAGCGAAACTACTGGCCGTTTAAAGCTCGATGCTTGGCCGCTTCGAATTCGGCATCCGTCAGTAGCCCGCGCTTCCTCAGATCATCGAGCTTCAGCAACTCGGTGTAGAGGTCAGGCTTTGGCGCCGTCGCTGGGGTAGACGCTGACCCTGAGCTTGAGTTGTTCACAATGGTTACGTCCGCGCGGGGAATTAGAGCGCTCCCCGACGTCCCAGGGCCCCCTTGTTCGACCAATCTGAACTGGTACTCAGCGGCTGGCCAATGACCTGGCCCACCCGCAGGCGTCATTTCCATCGATATTGGAACAGCCACCTTTCCTTTATTTGCCGCAAAGTCGTTCGCGGCTTTTATGGCTTTTGTCTTGGTGGTCTGCGGGTTGCCGAAGATGCCCGCGTAGTTCTTGACTACGACCATGTATGTATCGGTCGAGAGTTGTACAAACTCGGGCTCGCCGCCTCGGGCCACTAATGGCGCAGCCAGCAGCAACACGGCACACAGAAATACGCGGAACATGGACTCCCCCCCGGTGAGGCCATCATCCTAGCAGCACCCGGCTCGCATCCTCGCCAGTTCGGCCTAGCGCCTAGGTCAGCCGTCCATAGTTAACTCAGAGCCACCCTTGAGGCTGCGGGTCAAGAGATGGACAGGACCTTGAGTCGTGCTTCTCTGTGGATGTATCGAAATTCGTACTCAGCCTCGACCAGATCCAAGCGAGTTAGCCTCATCGAAATATGCTGATCGGAATGCGGTTCGGCATCTTCGAGATAGGCGTATGCGAGGCCACCCTTAGGCCAGTGCGCCAGCATGTTCCCGCGAACTTCCACACTGTTTCCAAGTGGGCCGTCCGGGAATATTTGTTGAATGCTCAGCCCTTCAATCCCGTGTGCATCTAGTACATCCGCGCCCCGATTGACGATCTCGAAGAGCGCTCTGCCCAAAGGGAAATGGATTGCCGATAGTACGAATACCGGTTGGTACGTTGCGTCGGCCTGCGCATTCAAGCGCCGTGTCTGGGCTTCGAGCGCGTCTGCCTGGCGGCGCATTTCCGCTTGCTGTTCGGCCTGAGTGAGATTGTTCTGTTGTAGCTCGTTGCGCTGAAGTTCTAGTTCAGCCCGTTGCGCGAGAGCCGCGTAGAGGAGCCAAAGAAAGGCAAGCGGAGAGAAGAGGCCTGCGGCCAAGTCGCCGACTGTGTTTGGCTGGAGCCGATCCACCTCAGGCCAGCGATAACAGATCCAAATAATTGCGATGGCGAGGTATACGACCGTGAGCCCGCCGAAGAGCCGAACATTCGGCCCAGAATTGCTTGTCATCAGTCCTGTCGTCCCTGTGTCCCCATGTGCTTTTAGCTTAAGCGCTTGGGACAAATTTGGGACAGCGCCGCCCAAGCTGCAGATAATTGGTCCTTGTACCTGATGGGACAGGCGTCGTGAGCGAGACTTGGCTAACCCCCGGTGAGGTTGAGCAACTGACAGCGGTTAAGCGCTGGACGGCGCAGTGCCGAGCCTTGGCGCGCATGGGCATTCCATTCCTGCCTAACGCTGTAGGCCGCCCGTTGGTTGAAAGGGCTGTGCTGCTGGGCAAGGTAGTCACAAAACCGGCCCGAGTTGAGCCGAATTGGGGCGCTCTGCGCGTTCGCAGGCAGGCGGAGGACTCCGAGTGAGCCAGCCGCTCTTTCTAACCCCTGGCTCTCGCGGGCAGGTTTCCGAGATGACCGGGGCGCACACGCGAGAACGGCAGATTCGCGTCCTGCAGCAGAACGGGGTGCGGCACATCATCAATGCGGCGGGCTGGCCTGTTGTTCCAATCTCCGCGATCGATGGCTCGTCGGCGGCGTCTAAGGCCGAGCCGTTGCCGTGGCGTTCGAAAGCGCTGGACGCTCCACAATCGCGGCCGAAGCTGCAGCGGGATTGGGAGTCCTTACCAACACCCAGCGCCAACCTGAAAGGCGAGAGGCTGCGGCCTTACAAGCCACGGAAAGCGAGCACGACAGACGCGAAAAAGCCCGCGTCGTGAGCGGGCTTTGGTCGGTGTAATTTGTGTGTAACCGTGTCGGAAAATGCGGCAGAAAAGATGAAACTGGCTGCCATCACTTGCCACGCAAGAATCAAAAAACTGCTTGATTCTGCTGAAATAAATGGTGGCCGGGGAGGGAATCGAACCCCCGACACGGGGATTTTCAATCCCCTGCTCTACCAACTGAGCTACCCGGCCGAGTCACAAGCCGTGTAACGGCCGTGAAAGAAACGCGATGATACGGGGAGGACGGGCGACTGGCAAGCCGGATCGCCGCTGAACGTGGGGTGCGGGGGCGCATCCGCCGATTGCGGGCGGGCGCATCATCAGGGACACGGGCCAAAGTGCCGGCAGGGAGAACGCCATGAAACGTTTGCTTATTTCGCTCGCTGCGGTCGTGCTCGCGGTGCCGGCCTGCGCCTCGGGCGGCACGCCGGACCGCGACAGGCTCGCTCTTTACCAGGCCCATGCGATGCCGCCGGTCGAGAGTTTCCGCTACCTGAACCGCATCGATGGATGGACGCCGCTCGGCGATACCGCCGTGGCGATCTGGACGCATCCCAACGAGGCGTATCTGCTCGAAGTCGATACGCCATGCCCGGATCTCGAATTCGCCCAGGCGATCGGTCTCACCAGCAACTCGGGGACGGTCTACTCGCTCTTCGACAAGGTGATTCCGCGCGCCGGCGGCAGCACGCGCACGATGCCGTGTCCGATCCGCCAGATCCGGCCGCTCGACGTGAAGGCGCTCAAGTCGGCCGAGAAGGACATCCGCAGGCAGCGCGGGGACGCCAGCAGCTGAGGGAACGTCATTCCTCCGGCGGCACGTAACCCGCGGGCTTTTCCGCGTCGCCGCCGAAGAGGAATTTCTGCATCTCGACTTCGAGGAAGGCGCGGTGCTGCGGGTTCATCGGCGAGAGGCGGTTCTCGTTGATCAGCATGGTCTGGTGTGCGAGCCATTTCGCCCACGCCGCCTTGCCGATGTGTGCGAAAACGCGTTTGCCCAGCTCGCCGGGCCACGGCACGAAATCGAGGCCGTCGGTGTCGCGGTGTTCGTATTCGCAATGGACGATGCGGGGCATGTCAGGCTTCCAGTAGCTTGCGGATCGGCGCGGGTATGCCGAGCGAGGAAAGTTCAGCGCGCGCGACCCAGCGCAGATCGTCATTGTCGCCGACGCGTTCGCGCAGGGCGACGTCGCGCAGGCGCAGCGGTTGCAGGCGCAGTTTGTAGTGGCTGAAGGCGTGGTCGATGGAGGGCAGGCGCTCGGCCTGGCTGAAGTCGCCGGGCGATGCCTGCTCGAACCACTGGCGCGATGCCGTCGCGTCCTCCGCCTGCGGCAGCGTCCATAGCGACGCCCAGATGCCGGCCGGTGGGCGGCGCTGCATGAGCACTTCGCCGCTGGCGTTCTCCAGCCACAGCACGCACGCATGTTTCTGCGGCACGGCCTTGCCCGGCTTGGGCGTGGGCAGTTCGCCGATGCGGCCTTCGCGGCGCGCGCTGCAATCGTCCTGCAGCGGACACAGCACGCAGGCCGGATCGCTGCGCGTGCACAACGTGGCACCGAGATCCATCTGCGCCTGCGTGTAGTCGGCCATGCGTCCGTCCGGCAGATGCGACTCCGCCAGTGCCCACAATTGCTTCTCGATTGCCGGGAGGCCGGGATAGCCGTCGATGCCGTGGTAGCGCGTGAGCACGCGCTTCACGTTGCCGTCGAGGATCGCGTGGCGATCCCCCCAGGCCTGCGACAGGATCGCGGCCGCCGTGCTGCGGCCGATGCCGGGCAGGGCGGTCAATGCGTCGATGTCGCGCGGCAGTTCGCCGGCGTGCAGTTCCACGCAGCGTTGCGCCGCGGCCTGCAGGTTTCGGGCGCGGGCGTAGTAGCCGAGCCCGGACCACAGGGCCATCACGTCGTCGCGCGATGCGGCCGCCAGTGCCGGGAGCGTCGGCAGCGCTGCGACGAAACGCTCGAAGTAGGGAATGACGGTCTTCACCTGCGTCTGCTGCAGCATGATTTCCGACAGCCAGACGCGATAGGGCGTGCGCGGATGCTGCCATGGCAGATCATGGCGGCCGTTGATCCCGAACCAGTGCAGCACGCGGGGCGCGAAGGTGTCCGGATCGCCGTCGCGTGCCACGGCCATTGCCGTAGTGGGTTTGCGGGACTTCATGGAAGGCTTTCCCCGGCAGGCGCCGCGGTGTCATCGAATTCGACCTGCACGCCTTCGAGTTTCGCTCCCGAAATTTCCAGTTCGGGTGTTGTCAGTGTGCCGGACAGCGGCGGCAAAGGGGTTCCGTCCTTCTGCTCCATCCACTCGAGCACCTGCGGCAGGCGGAAGCGGCCGTCGAAGCGCGTGGCGTCGCGTCGCACCTGCAACACGGCGATATCCACGAATCCGGGCGACCCGTCGTAGCGCAGGTTCAAGGGCAATCGCGATTTCGATTGCCCGAGCGGCGGCGGCAACGCAGGCCATGCCTGCGGCCATTGCGCGAGCGCGCCGTCGAGTTGCAGGGTGAGCTTGCGGCCCAGGGCGATTGTTCCGCGTGCATCGAGGTCGGGAATAGGATCGTTGGCTTCATCGTTGCCGCCGTGGCGCCGCAGGGCCACGCCCGCGGGCGCGAGCGTCCAGGTGGCCTCGTCGAAATGCAGCGGACCGTGCAGCCCCAGCGCGAAAGGAACCCGCGTCGTCGCCGTTGCAAATGTCGCCGCCATTCCCAACCGCGCCGGCGTGATCCGCAGATCGTCCGCACCCAGGCGCAGCGGGCCGGAAAGCATGAGCGTTGCCGGCAGGTTCCAGTCCTTGCCGCGTTCGATCGTGACCTGCCCGTGGGTGGCGAAGCCGGTCGCACCGGCCCTGATCAATGCCTCGGGACGAATGATCGCCGCCGCCAGATCGGCGCGAATCGATAGCGGCGCGTCCAGGTAGCGTCCGCGCAGCCGTGCACGCAGCGGTTGCCGCGGATCGAGCAGCGGCACGTCGGCCTGGATGCCATCGATGCGCCAGTCGTCGTTGTCGATCTCACCGTCCCGGATGCGCAGTCCGTGGGTCAGGGTGGGCAGCCGCTTTTCCACGGTCGGCGGACGCGTGGCGAGCCAGTGCTGCAGCGCGGGCAGGTCGAGCCGGGGAGCATCGAGTTCGACGCGGCGCGCCACCAGTTCGCTGCCGCCCGCACGCAGCGTCGACCACGGCACTGCGACGTGGATGCGCTTGGCGCGAAGCAGGGTGCGTTCGGCGCCCGGTTCGCGCACGGCGACGTCGCGCAGCACCAGCATCGGCGTTCCGCGCAAACGGTATTCGCTGGCGCCACTGGCGGTGATTTCGAGTCCCAGTGCCGCGCCTGTGCGGTTGGTGACGATCGCCGCAATGCTCCGCGGCCGCGACAGCCAGAGCAGCGCGATGAGCGTCGCAATCGCCAGCAGGGCGATCACGAGCAGGATGCGGCCGCGGCGCGTCATCAGTTGGAGGTGGATGTTCCGAGGGCTTCCGGCAGGAGCGCATCGACGAAGGCGTCGGCATCGAACACGCGCAGGTCTTCCGGTCGTTCGCCGATGCCGGCGAAGCGGATCGGGATGCCGAATTCGCGTGCCAGCGCGAACACGACGCCGCCCTTGGCGGTGCCGTCGAGCTTGGTGACGACCAGACCCGTCACGCCGACCGCGGCGTGGAACTGGCGCAGTTGCGACAGCGCGTTCTGGCCCGTGGTGCCGTCGATCACCATCAGCACTTCATGCGGTGCATTGACGTCGAGCTTCTGGATCACGCGCTTGATCTTGCCCAGTTCGGCCATCAACCCCTGCTGTGTGTGCAGGCGGCCGGCGGTATCGGCGATCAGGACCTCAGTGCCGCGGGCCTGCGCCGCCTGCAATGCATCGAAGGCGACCGATGCCGCATCCGCATTCTGGCCCTGGGCGATGACGGGCACGCCATTGCGGTCGCCCCACGCCTGCAGTTGCGCGACGGCGGCGGCGCGGAAGGTGTCGCCCGCGGCCAGCATCAGCGGGCGGCCTTCATCCTTGAAGCGGCGCGCCAGCTTGCCGATGGTGGTGGTCTTGCCGACGCCGTTGACGCCGACCGTGAGCAGCACGAACGGCTTGATGCTGCGGTCGATCTGCAGCGGCTGCGCCACCGGGCGCAGCATCGCCACCAGGTCGCCGCGCAATGCCGCGAGCAGGGCATTGGCGTCGGTGAATTCGCGCGCCTTCATGCGCTTGCGCAGGTCTCCGACCAGATAGGTCGTGGCCGTGACGCCAACGTCAGCGGTCAGCAGCGCGGTCTCAATCTCGTCGAGAAGATCGTCGTCCAGGCGCGGATTGCGCGAGAACAGCCCGCTGAGGGAGCGTGCGAAGGCGCTGCCGCGCAGGCGGTCGCGCCAGCCCTTGCGGCCGGGGGCGGCCGGCTCGTCGGCGGCTTCGGCGGTCGGGACCGGGACCTGCTCCGGTGCGGGGGCCGGAGCTGGAGCCGGTTCGACTTCCATTGCAGCCGCTATGAATTCCGCCGGGACCGGTTCGGTTGCGAGCGGTCCAGTCGCCGCGGGTGCGTCCGCCGTGACCGCGTCGCTGTCCGGAGGCGGGATCGCAGCCTCGGTCGCACGCGAGTCGTTGGGCGCCGGTGGCACCTCGGGTTTCTTGCGGCGGAAAAAATTGAGCATCGCGAATGGGGGCGGGGAGTGCGCGAGAATGCACACATGATAGCCCCCCCGCTTCGCGTCGCCGGATGAACCGCCCGCATTCCACAGGCCGTGCCGCGCCCGGCAAGGTCCGGATCATCGGCGGTCGCTGGCGCGGCACGCGCCTGGACGTGGCCGATCTGCCCGGCCTGCGTCCAACCAGCGACCGCGTGCGCGAGACCCTGTTCAACTGGCTGCAGCCGGTGCTGCCGGGTGCGCGCGTGCTCGATCTGTTCGCGGGAAGCGGCGCGCTGGGGCTGGAGGCGCTGTCGCGCGGCGCCGCGGCGGCGGTGCTGGTCGAACGCGATGCGAAGCTGGCTGCCGCCCTGCGTGCCACCGTCGCGCGCTTGCAGGGCGGCGAGGCGGCGAGCGTCGTACAGGCCGATGCCATGGCCTGGCTGCATGGACAGCCCGATGGCGGTTTCGACCTCGCCTTCGTCGATCCGCCGTTCGACTCGAATTTCTGGGGCGGGGTGCTGCCCGCGCTGACGCCCAAGCTGTCCGCCACGGGCTGGCTCTACGTCGAATCCGCGCCTGAGGCCGCCGCCGCGCCGCCGCCGGAATGGGCCCTGCATCGCGAGGGGCGCACCCGCGAAGTCCGCTATGCCCTGTATCGGCGGCGGCCCGCGGACGCCACTGTTACACTGGCGCCCGACCCGGCTGGCGCACCGACGCCCACCACGAGCGAACCACCAGCGAATGACCGTGGCCCGTAACCGAATCGCCGTCTATCCCGGCACCTTCGACCCGATCACCAACGGCCACATCGACCTCGTCGATCGGGCCGCGCCGCTGTTCGAGCGGATGATCATTGGTGTTGCCGCCAGTCCCGGCAAAGGCCCGGCACTGCCCTTGGACCTGCGCGTGCGGCTGGCGCAGGAAGCCGTGGCCCATCACCCCAACGTCGAGGTCCGCGGTTTCGCCGGCCTGCTCGCGCACTTCGTGGACGAAGTGGGCGCTGGCGTGCTGATGCGCGGGCTGCGCGCGGTGTCCGACTTCGAGTACGAATTCCAGCTGGCGAGCATGAACCGCCACCTGATCCCCGACGTGGAGACGCTGTTCCTCACGCCGGCGGAGCAATACGGCTTCATTTCCTCATCGCTGGTCCGCGAGATCGCCCGCCTCGGCGGCGACGTCTCCGGCTTCGTGCCGCCAGCGGTGGCCTCCGCGTTGCAGGCGCAATGGCAACGCAACCTCGATGCATGATCCATCCGCAATAAACACACACATAACCACGCACTACTGGGGGAACGCCCGATGAAGATCTCTAACCGCCTGCTGCTCGCCGCCTGCCTTGTCCTGCCCTTCCTGGGCGCGTGCAAGAAGCAGGAAGCCGTGCAGGAAACCGCCAAGGCGGCCGTCGCCATGCCGGCCTCTGCGACCGACGACAACGCCTGGAATGCGTACCTGACCGACGTGGTCACCCGCAACCTCGAAGGCGCGACCAGCACCTACGTGTACACGCTGCCGGCCGAGACCTCCGCCGACTTCCAGGGCTCCTACGATCGCCAGCTGGAAAAGGCGGAAGAGGACATGTCGCGCGGTGGCGTCGAAGGCACACTGCTGGCTTTCGGTGGCCCGAGCTCGGCCAAGAGCGCCGACCTCGCCACCGCTGCCTTCGCCAAGGCGATGCCGAACAGCATGAAGGGCGTCAAGGTGCTCTTCATCGGTGCGCAGGCTGACAGCGATCGCGTCAAGGCGGCGGTCGACCCGTCGGGCGCAACCTTCAAGTTCGTCGAAGCCAAGTGACGATCTGGCCCGCGCCCGCTACGGCGGGCGCGGCCCTGCCAGATCGTCATCCCGGCGCAGGCCGGGATCCATTTTGCTGTTGTTTCTGCTGTTTACAGAGCAAAATCAAAATAGGTTCCAGCTTCCGCTGGAACGACGGAGTTTTTCCGTCGATGAGGAGTAGGACGGTAATCGTCCAGATTTGAAACCATGGCGCTGAAGATCAACGAGCTCTGCGTCAACTGCGATGTCTGCGAACCGGCATGTCCGAACCAGGCCATCTCGCAGGGCGAAACCATCTACGTGATCGATCCGTCGCGTTGCACCGAATGCGTGGGCCACTTCGACGAACCGCAATGCGTGGTCGTCTGTCCGGTCGAGTGCATCGACCCGGATCCCGCCTTCCCCGAATCCAACGAGCAGCTGCTGGCCAAGCTCGCGCGCCTGCAGGCGCCGGGCTGATGCGGCCGCCTCGCCCTCGTTCGTCCAAACCCCGCCTGTGAGAAAGATGCCGATGCCATTGCGCGCGCTACTGCTGTGCCTGGTGTTGTTGTTCGCGTCCTTGGATGCCTGCGCGGCGGGACCCGCGCCTGCGACTAAGCAGCCGCACCCACCGGGCGCCGCCATTGCCAGTGGCCATGTGCTGGCGACGCACGCCGGGCTGGAGATGATCCGCGCCGGTGGCAATGCGTTCGACGCGGCCGTGGCGGTGTCGGCGACGCTGGCCGTGGTCGAGCCGATCAGTTCCGGCATCGGCGGCGGCGGCTTCTTCCTGCTCCACGATGGCAAGACCGGCAAGGACGTCTTCGTCGACGCCCGCGAAACCGCCCCGGCCTCCGCCACGCCCGCGGCGTTCCTCGACGAGAAGGGCGAACTCGATCGCGATCGTGCGACCAACGGCCCGTGGTCGGCGGGCATTCCCGGCCTTCCGGCGGCGCTGGTTCACCTGGCGCAGAAGTACGGACGCCTGCCGCTCAGGGCCACGCTCGCGCCGGCGATCCGGCTCGCGCGCGAGGGCTTCGAGATCTATCCGCGTCTGGAAAAGGGCTACGCCAGCCGCCGCGCGGTGATGGAACGTTATCGCGGCACGCGCGCGGTGTTCCTCGCCGACGGCACGCCGCCGACGACGGGCGAGATCCTCAAACAGCCCGAACTCGCACGCACGATCGAGTTGATCGCCGAGAAGGGCTTCGACGGCTTCTACCGCGGGGACACGGCGAACAAGCTGCTCGCAGCCGTGAAGGAAGAAGGCGGAAAGTGGCGCGCCGATGAACTCACCGGCTATCGCGTCAAGGAACGCGAGCCACTGCATTTCCGCTACCGCGACTGGGACGTCACCACCGCGCCGCCGCCGTCGTCGGGTGGCGTGGCGCTGGCGGAAATGCTGCACATGCTCGAAGGCTGGGACCTGGCGAAGCTGGATTCCGCGCATCGCCACCACGTCGTCGTCGAGGCCATGCGCCGCGCGTACCGTGATCGCACGATCTACCTTGGCGACCCCGACTTCGTGAAGATGCCGGTGCGGCGCCTGACGAGCCCGGACTACGCGGCCGGCCTGCGTGCCGGCATCCATCCCGACAAGGCCACGCCGAGCGCGCTGCTGCCGGGCGAGCCCGCACCGCTCGAAGACGACGAGACCACGCACTTCTCGATCATCGATGCCGATGGCAACCGCGTCTCCGCAACGCAGACGGTGAACCTGTTGTACGGCTCGGGCATGGTCGCGCCCGGTACCGGCGTGTTGCTCAACAATGAGATGGACGACTTCGCGCTGCGCCCGGGCACGCCCAATGCGTTCGGCGTGATGGGATTCGCCGCCAACGCGCCGGAAGCGGGCAAGCGCATGCTCAGCTCGATGACGCCCAGCTTCATCGAGTCCAAGGACCGGCTCGCGGTGATCGGCGCGCCCGGTGGCAGCCGCATCATCACCGAGGTGCTCGTTGGCATCCTCGGCTACGACGCCGGCCTGGACGCGCAGCAAGTCGCCGCCTTGCCGCGCTTCCACCACCAGTGGATGCCGGATGCGATCTCGTCCGAACCGGGTGCGATCGATGCGGCGACCGTGTCGGCGTTGCAGGCAATGGGCCACACGGTGAACGTGGCCGAAACACCGTGGGGCAACCTGCAGACCGTGTCGTGGGACAAGCGCACCAATACGCTGGAAGGCGGTTCCGATCCGCGCAATCCCGTCGGCAGCGCCGAGGTGCTGCCAAGCGGAAGCCGTTGATCCTGCTGGGCGGAACGCTGCGTCCACTTCGCCATAGCGGTATTCGGCGCGATAATCACGCCATGCCTCCATTGGAAAAGCGGCAATGAAGCTCTGGTCCCTGCTCGGCAACAGCCAGAAACTCGACGGCGGCGCGATGTTCGGCAATGCGCCCCGCGCGATGTGGGAGAAGTGGTCGCCGCCCGACGCGCATAACCGCATCGACCTGGCCTGCCGCGCACTGCTGGCCAGCCCGCTCGCCGGAAAGACCGTGTTGTTCGAGGCCGGCATCGGTGCATTCTTCGAGCCGAAGCTGCGCGAGCGCTATGGCGTCGTTGAAGAGCGCCATGTGTTGCTGGACTCGCTGGCCGCCGCGGGCTTCAAGCCGGAAGACATCGACGTGGTCGTGCTCTCGCACCTGCATTTCGACCATGCCGGCGGCGTGCTGGCGGCATGGGAAGAGGGCGTGGCGCCGCGGCTCGTGTTCCCCAATGCGAGCTATGTCGTCGGACGCGAGCATTGGGAGCGCGCACGCAAGCCGCACCCGCGCGACCGCGCGAGCTTCATCGCCGAGTTGCCGGGGCTGCTGGAAGCGACGGGCCGGCTTGAGCTGGTTGATGGCGCGCATTCGAAGACGCTCGGCAACGCCGTGCGCTTCCACTACAGCGATGGCCACACGCCGGGGCTGATGCTGTCGGAAATCGTCGGCCCGGACATGGTCAACGGCGACGCGCATGGTGGCGTGGTGTTCTGCGCCGACCTGATCCCCGGCCGCCCGTGGGTGCATGTGCCGATCACCATGGGCTACGACCGCAATGCCGAGCTGCTGATCGACGAGAAGAAGCAGTTTCTCGAGGACAAGCTGGTGCGCAACGTGCACCTGTTCTTCACCCATGATCCCGGCTGCGCGCTCGCCCAGGTCGTTCGTGACGAGAAGGGCAAGTTCGGTACCGCGCACGAAGTGGCCACGTTGCACGCCAGGGCCCTGGCAGCGTGACGTTTCCGTTCCGCCTCGCCGCGTCGGCGCTGTTGCTGCTGCAGGCAGCGCCCGCCTGGGCGCAGGGCGAACCCGAGAGCTTTCCCGATCCGGGGCAGTCGCTGGTGGACCCCGATTTCAGGGTGGGCACGCGTGAATTCGGTCTCGACCGCCGGGTCGAGATGTACCAGTGGCAGCGCGGCGAGCACGGATACGAACACGCCTGGCACGATGCGCCGATCGAATCCTCCGGCTTCGATGCGGCGCATGCGAATCCGCCCAGGCTGCCGCTCGAGAACCGCCGCTGGTGGGCGGAAAAGCCAACGCTGGATGGCAAGCCGCTGGATCCGGCGGTACTGCGCAGCCTCGGCGAATGGCGGGTGATGCGGCCCAACTTCTCGCGCCTGCCGGCCAACCTGGCCGCGTCCTTCCAGCCGGAGGGCGAAGGCCTGGGGAGCGCGGAAAATCCCCTGGAACCCCAGGTGGGCGACCTGCGGGTGAGTTGGCGCGAACTGGTGTTGCCGCCGCTTGCCGGGAAGGTCGTGTTGCGCGCGGACGTCTGGCGCCTGGTGGCGGATTCCGACGATGGTGAGCACTCGATTCAGCCGCTTGCTCCCGTCGCCTCCGGGCCCGGGCACGCGCAGCGCGTCTGGCCATTCCTTGCCGGCGGACTGGTAGCGATCGCCGGCGCGATCATCATTGCGCTGCGACGCAGGCGGCAGCGCAAGGCCTGAGCGGGACGAATCTCCCTGGCGTCGGCGTTACCCGTGCCGCGTCCCGAAGATCTTGTCGCCCGCGTCGCCCAGGCCCGGCAGGATGTAACCGACCTCGTTGAGGCGCTCGTCGATCGAGGCCGTGTAGACCTCGACATCCGGGTGGCGGGCCTCGAGCGCGCGCAGGCCTTCCGGGGCCGCGACCAGGAACAGGCCCTTGATGCGCCGGCAGCCTGCCGCCTTGAGCATGTCGATGGTCGCGATCAGCGTGCCGCCCGTGGCGAGCATGGGATCCAGGATCAGCGCGGTGCGCTCCTCCATGCGGCTGGTGAGCTTCTCGTAGTAGCCGATCGGTTGCAGCGTGCGCTCGTCGCGTTGCAGGCCGACCACGCCCACCTTGGCCGCGGGAATCAGCTCGAGCACGCCGGGCAGCATGCCCAGGCCGGCGCGCAGGATCGGTACCAGCGTGATCTTCGCGCCCTTGATCCGATGCGTGGCGACGGGGCCGGCCCAGCCGTCGATCACGACTTCCTCGGTTTCAAGGTCGGACGTGGCCTCGTAGGTGAGCAGCGTCGCGACTTCCGAGGCGAGTTCGCGGAATGCCTTGGTGCTGATGCCGGCCTCGCGCATCAGGCCCAGCTTGTGCCGCACCAGCGGATGGCGGACTTCGACGATCTTCATGCGGCGAGCATAAGTGCAAGTTCGACAGAGCGGAACCGCTGCCCGCGCCAGCGGAAGAGGTGCGTTGAATCGCCAGAAAAACAGAAGGCCGGATCTACCGGCCTTCTGGAGCACCATCGGGGGGAATGGGCTCTCAGGCCGCGGCGGCCTGCCGGGCGCGCGGACCTTCCTTCAACGCCCGCGCGACCATGCCGACCATCAGGTCGATCTCTTCGCTGGTGATGTTGAAAGTCGGGGTGAAGCGCAGCGAGTTGACGCCGCCGTGGATCACGCCGAGGCCATGCTCGCGCAACCATTCCTCGGTCGAGTTCGCGCCGTAGCACTTGAACTCGTTCGACAGCTCGCAGGAGAACAGCAGGCCGGTGCCCTGGACCTTGGTGATCATGCCGCCGAGTTCCGACTTCAGCTTCTCGAGCTTGTCGGTCGCTTCCTTGCCCTTGGCGCGGATGTTCTCGCGCAACGCCGGCGTCACCTGCTTGAGTACCGCCACCGCGACGTCGAGCGCGCGCGGATTGGTGGTCATGGTGTTGCCGTACAGGCCCTTCTTGTAGATCTCGCCGGCGCGCTTGCTCACCGCGAGCACCGACAGCGGGTACTGTCCGGCATTGAGCGCCTTGGAATAGGTCTCCATGTCCGGAGCTTCGATGTTCTCGAAGCCGGGGTAGTCGACGATCGACAGCACGCCGTTGGCGCGCAGGCCGGCCTGGATCGAGTCGACCAGCAGCAGCGAGCCATGCGCCCGGGTCAGCTCGCGCGCCGCGTTGTAGAACGCGACCGGCACGCCGCGGCCCGGATCGCCTTCGCCCATCACCGGCTCGAGGAACATCGCCTCGATGAACCAGCCGTTGGCGTCGGCATCGGCAAAGGCCTTCTTCAGCGCGTCGATGTCGTAGGGCTCGACCGCCAGCACGCTGTCCTCGCCCCGGTAGCTGGCCAGGTACTGCGCATAGGTCTTGCGCGAGGAATCCGAATACAGGGCAGGGCGCTCGGTGCGGCCATGGAAGCTGCCCTTCACCACCAGGCGCTTGATCGTGCGGCCGGCATGGCGCGCGCCCGGATCGGTCATGGTCTTGGCATTGGCGTCGACGATGCGCGAGGCCAGCGACACGGATTCCGAACCCGAGTTGAGGCACAGGAACTTGTCGTACGGGCAGGCGCCGCGGCTCACGCCGATGGCGGCGCGGATCGCCTTCTCGAAGCGCAGCTGCGTCAGCGATGGCGTCATGATGTTGGCCATCGCCTGCGGCTTGGCCATCGCGTCGATCACGGCCTTCGGGGTGTGGCCGAAACCGAGCATGCCGTAGCCGCCCGAGTCGTGCAGCACGGCGCCCTTGAGCGTGACGATCCACGGGCCGCGGGCGGCGAGGGCGATGTAGGGGTTCACGCCATCGTCGGCATAGAAGTTGACGTAACCGGCCTGGACGGCGCGCAGCTGCGCTTCCTCGTCCAGGTCGAGCAGGTCGGCGAATTCACCCTTGATGCTTTCGTACTCGGCCACGGCCGCATCGATGGCCTGGACCAGGTCGGGATGCGAAGCGGCGAATTTCACGATGACGGTGTCATCGAGGCCGACGGTGCGGCGCTTGCCACCATGGGCGCGCAGGGGTACGAGCTTTTCGGTCACGGCCATGGGGATTCTCCTGATAATTTGCCTATTATCGGGATAATTTCGTCGATCGGTAGTAATGAATTGGACGAAATAGTTGGTTATTTCGTCGATATGACGAATACAATTGTGCAATATGAAGATAACCGCCACCGACCAGCAGCTGCTCACCGTGCTGCGCGAGAACGCCCGCGCCTCGACCGCCGAGATCGCGCGCCGGTTGAAACTGTCGCGTACCACCGTGCAGAGCCGGATCGAGCGGCTGGAGCGGCAGGGCGTGATCGGCGGCTACACCGTGCGGGTCAACGACGCGGCCGAGCGTGGCCATATCCGCGCCCACATCATGATCACCGTGCTGCCCAAGCAGATGGCGGCCGTGGTCGAGTCGCTCCGTGCTATGCCCGAGGTGCGCGCATTACATTCGGTCAGCGGCTCCTTCGACCTGGTGGCGATGGGCGTGGTCCCGACCGTGTCGGAAATGGACGAGCTGACCGACCGCATCGGAGCGGTGGACGGGGTGGAGCGCACCACCTCGTCGATCATCCTGTCGGCGAAGTTCGAGCGGTAGGTCGGCCGGGCCAGGGGCGGAATGCCCGGAAGCCCTACAATTGCCGGCTCCCCGCCGCTTGCCCGCCCCTTGAAGAAGTCAGATTTCCATTACGACCTGCCCCCGGAGCTGATCGCCCAGGCCCCCCTGGCCGAGCGTTCGGCCAGCCGGCTGCTGGTGGTGCCACCGGGCGGGGCGGCCCCGGACTGGCGTTTCGAGGACCGCGGGTTCCGCGACCTGCCGTCCCTGCTGCAACCGGGCGACCTGCTCGTGTTCAACGACACCCGCGTGATCCCGGCGCGGCTGTTCGGACAGAAGGCCACCGGCGGCCGGGTCGAGATCCTGATCGAACGCCTGCTGGGCGGATCCGACGCGCGCGTGCAACTGGGGGTCAGCAAGTCGCCGAAGGACGGCGCGCGCATCGCGCTCGATGCCGGCGGTGAACTGGAAGTGCTGGGCCGCGACGGCGAGTTCTACCTCGTGCGCTTCCATGTGCCCGAATCGCTGGAGCAATGGCTGCTGCATGCGGGACGGCTGCCGCTGCCGCCCTACATCCAGCGCGAACCCGGCGTGGACGACGACGAGCGCTACCAGACCGTGTTCGCCCGCGAAGTCGGCGCCGTGGCGGCACCGACGGCAGGCCTGCACTTCGACGACGCGCTGCTCGACGCCCTGCGCGCGCGCGGCGTGCAGTTCGGCCACGTCACCCTGCATGTCGGCGCCGGCACGTTCCAGCCGGTGCGCGTCGAGAACCTCGACCAGCACGTGATGCACAGCGAATGGCTCAACGTCGGCGCGGAACTGATCGAACAGATCCGGCGTACGCGCGAAGCCGGCGGTCGCGTGGTCGCGGTCGGCACGACGGTGGTGCGCGCGCTGGAAAGCGCAACACGCCTGGATGAAGCGGGGGAGGGTGAACTGCAGCCGTTTGCCGGAGAGACGCGCCTCTTCATCCTGCCGGGCTACCGTATCCGCTCGGTGGACGCGCTGATCACCAATTTCCACCTGCCGGAAAGCACGCTGCTGATGCTGGTCTCGGCCTTCGCCGGCAAGGCGCGGATCTTCGCCGCCTACGAGCACGCGATCCGCCAGCGCTACCGGTTCTTCTCCTACGGGGACGCGATGTTGTTGTATCCGCGGCCCGAGTAGTTTCGGACGTCGTTGTTGTATCCGCGGCGGAGTAGTTTCGGACGTCATCCCGGCGAAAGCCGGGATCCATTTTGTTGTTGCTTTTGCTCTTTCGAAAGCAGGAAGCGAAGGCGAAAGCGAAAGCAAAATGGATCCCGGCTTGCGCCGGGATGACGAGCAACGGCAACGGCAACGGCAAAGGCCAAAGGCCAAAGGCCAAAAGCCAAAAGCCAAAAGCCAAACGCCAAAGGCCAAAGGCCAAAGGCCAAAGGCCAAAGGCCAAAGGCCAAAGGCCAAAGGCCAAAGGCCAAAGGCCAAAGGCAAGAAAGAGAGCTGAGCAATACATATGAGCCGGATGTCCTTCCAACTGCTGAAAACCGATGGCGCCGCGCGCCGCGGCCGCCTCACCTTTCCGCGCGGCACGGTGGAAACGCCGGCGTTCATGCCGGTGGGCACCTACGGGTCGGTGAAGGGCGTGCTGCCGGAGCAGGTCGGCGAACTCGGTGCCGAGATCATCCTGGGCAACACCTTCCACCTGTTCCTGCGCCCCGGCCTGGACGTGATTGCCGACCATGGCGGCCTGCACGGTTTCGCCCGCTGGAACGGACCGATCCTCACCGATTCCGGCGGCTTCCAGGTGTTCTCGCTGGCGCACCGCCGCAAGATCACCGAGCAGGGCGTGAAGTTCGCCGCGCCGACCGATGGTTCGCAGGTGTTCCTCGGGCCGGAGGAGAGCATGCACATCCAGAAAGTGCTCGGCTCGGACATCGTGATGATCTTCGACGAGTGCCCGCCGGTGCACGTCGACGGCGTGGCGGTCGGGGCCGAGCTGGTGAAGCGGTCGATGGAGCTCTCGCTGCGCTGGGCCGAGCGCAGCAAGCGCGCGCACGAGGGCAACGACGCGGCACTGTTCGGCATCGTCCAGGGCGGCGTCCACCACGACCTGCGCACCCGATCGGCGACGGCGCTCAAGGACATCGGCTTTGACGGCTACGCGATCGGCGGCCTGGCGGTGGGCGAGACGGAGGCCGAGCGCAACCACATGCTCGAACACACCGCGCCGCAATTGCCGGAAGACCACCCGCGCTACCTGATGGGGGTAGGGCGGCCGGAGGACCTGGTGGAAGCGGTTGCGCGCGGCGTCGACATGTTCGATTGCGTGATGCCGACCCGCAACGCCCGCAATGGCCACTTCTTCACCGCCACGGGGGCCGTGCGCATCCGCAATGCGATGTATGAGCGCGACACCCGGCCGATCGAGGAGGGGTGCGACTGCTACACCTGCCGCAGCGGCTTCAGCCGCAGCTACCTGCGCCACCTGGACCGCTGCAACGAGATGCTCGGCCCGGTGCTGGGGACTTTGCACAATCTGCGCCATTACCAGCGCCTGATGGCCGGGATGCGCGAAGCCATCGCCGCGGGAACCTTCACCGCGTTCCGGGAGTCCTTCTATGCCACCCGAGCCATGCCCGTCCCCCGACTCGGGGTCTGACGGCGTGCCATAATCCCCCGTTATTTCGCTTCCGGAAGCACCCCAATGAACCTGCTCGACCTCCTGATCGCTCCCGCCTATGCCCAGGCCGCGGCCCAGCCGCAGGGCTTGGGTGGCTTCGGCCTGCTGATGCCGATCGCGCTGATCGCGATCATGTACTTCCTGATGATCCGCCCGCAGATGAAGCGGCAGAAGGAACACCGCGCCATGCTCGACAAGCTGTCGAAGGGCGACGAAGTGCTGACCAATGGCGGCATCGCCGGCGTGGTCACCGACATCGGTGAGAACTTCATCACGGTCGAGGTAGCCGACAACGTGCGCCTGCGCATCCAGAAGGGCGCCGTTGCCAATGTCCTGCCCAAGGGCACCTTGAAGTCGGCATAAGCCGCCTTCATCACGTTTTGCACGACGGCGGCCGGGGAGCTGCCACGGGACCTTTTAGATGCTGACTTACGCACGCTGGAAATACGTTGCCTTCCTGGTCGTCCTGCTGCTCAGCGCCGTGTATGCGGTGCCGAACATGTTTCCGCAGGACCCGTCGGTACAGGTCACCGCCAATCACGGTGCCCCCGTCGACGAGTCGCTGCGCAAGCGCGTGGCCGACAGCCTGCAGAAGGCCGGCATCGCGACCAAACAGGTCGAGATCGACAAGAAAAAGAACAACCTGCTGGTCCGCCTGACCAATCCGGACCTGCAGGTTAAGGCGGCCGACGCGCTGCGCCCTGAGCTGGGCAGCGACTACATCGTGGCGCTCAACATCGCCTCGACCGTGCCGGACTGGCTGGAAAAGCTCGGTGCGCGGCCGATGTCGCTGGGCCTCGACCTGCAGGGCGGCGTGCACTTCCTGATGCAGGTGGACCAGAAGGCCGCGCTCGAGAAGCGGCTGGACGCGACGGCCGAAGACCTGCGCGTGCTGCTGCGCGAGAATCGCATCGCCTACGTCTCGGTGGACCGCCGTCCCGACAACAGCATCGTGGCCACGCTGCGTGATGCCGGCGCCGCCAGTGCCGCCACGGGCGCGATTGCCAAGAGCCAGCCCACGCTGGTGCAGCAGGCACAGGGCAACCAGATTGCCCTGCAGGTGCAGCCAACCGAGCTGCAACGCTACGCCGCGGATGCGATCGAGCAGAACGTCGCCACCCTGCGCAACCGCGTCAACGCGCTGGGCGTGGCCGAACCGGTGATCCAGCGCCAGGGCAACGACCGCATCGTCGTCGAGCTGCCGGGCGTGCAGGACACCGCCCAGGCCAAGCGCATGATCGGCGCGACGGCCACGCTGGAATACCGCGCGGTCGTCGAAGGCAATGCCATCGACGCGGTCCAGAGCGGCAACGTGCCGCCCGAGGCGCGCGTCTACTACCGCCGCGAACGCGGCCCGGACGGCAAGCCGATACCGATCCTGCTCAACAAGCGCGTGATCGCCTCGGGTGACCAGCTGGTGGGCGCGACCACCGGCTTCGACCAGCGCAGTGGCTCGCCGACCGTGTCGGTGCGCCTCAACAGCGCCGGTGGCCAGCGCATGTTCGACTTCACCAGCGAGAACGTCGGCAAGCCGATGGCCGTGGTCTACATCGAGCGCCTGCCGGAAGTGAAGATCGTCGACGGCAAGGAAGTGCGCAGCACCCGCATCAGCGAAGAAGTGGTGTCGGTCGCGACCATCCAGGGCGTGTTCAGCAACGAATTCCAGACCACTGGCCTGAGCAGCCAGGAAGCGGCGGACCTGTCCAAGCTGCTGAAGTCCGGTTCGCTGGCGGCACCGATGGACTTCGTCGAGGAGCGCATCGTCGGCCCGAGCCTGGGCAAGGAGAACGTCGAGCGCGGCCTGCGCGCGGTGACCTATTCGTTCGTCTTCGCGCTGGTTTTCTTCCTGTTCTATTACCGCATGTTCGGCGTGGTCACCTGCATTGCGCTGCTGCTCAACCTGTTGATGGTGTTCGCGCTGATGTCGTTCTTCGGCGCCACCATGTCGCTGCCGGGCCTGGCGGGTATCGCGCTGACGGTAGGTATGTCGGTCGACGCCAACGTGCTGATCAACGAACGCATACGCGAGGAGTTGCGGCTTGGCCTGCCTCCACAGACGGCGATCGCGACCGGTTACGACCGCGCCTCCGGCACCATCCTCGATGCCAACGTCACCGCGTTCCTGGTCGGCCTGGCCATGGCGGCGTTCGGTACCGGCCCGCTGCGCGGTTTCGGCATCACCACGATGCTGGGTATTGCCACTTCGGCCTATACGGCCGTGTCCGTCTCGCGCGCCATCGCCACGCTGATCTACGGTGGCCGCCGCAGGCTGAAGACGATCTGGATCTGAGGGAGCCGCTTCCATGAAACCTTTCAACTTGTTCCCTTACGACAGCCACATCAACTTCATGCGCGTGCGCATGGTGTCGCTGGCCATCGCGGCCATGCTGATGTTCGTGGCGATCGGGGCCATGGCCGTCAATGGCTTCAACTTCGCCCTCGACTTCACCGGCGGCGTGGGCGTCGAGCTGCGCTTCGCCAAGCCGATCGAGGTCGAGGCGGTCCGTTCGCGCCTGGCCACAGCCGGTTACGAAAACGCCCAGGTGCAGAGCTTCGGCACCGGCACCGACCTGCTGGTCCGCTTGCAGGCGAAGGAAGGCGCCGCCAGCAGCAAGGTGGCGACGAGCGTCGCGCAGGACGTGAAGCAGGCCGCTTCCACGGCCGACAACCCGGCCGAAGTGCGCAGCAGCGCCGAGATCAGCGCGCAGGTCGGCAAGGAGCTGCGCGACAAGGGCATCCTCGCCCTGGTGTTCGTGGTCCTGGGCTTCCTGATCTACATCTCGTTCCGCTTCGAGTGGAAGTTCGCGGTCGCGGCCATCATCGCGACCTTGCATGACGTGGTGATCGTGGTCGGCTGGTTCGCCTTGACCGGGCACGAATTCGACCTGACCGTGCTGGCCGGTGCGCTATCGGTGATGGGCTACTCGGTCAACGACACCATCGTGGTGTTCGACCGCGTGCGCGAGAACTTCCGCTCGATGCGCGCCACGCCGTCGGAAGTGCTGAATGCGTCGGTCAACCAGACGCTGTCGCGTACCGTGATCACCTCGTTCGTGGCCTTCCTGACCGTGCTGGCCCTGTACATCTACGGTGGCAACTCGCTGCGCGGCATGGCGGAGTCGCAGATGATCGGCATCATCATCGGCACGCTGTCCTCGATCTTCGTCGCCTGCCCGCTGCTGATGTGGCTGGGTGCGAGCAAGCAGGACCTGATGCCGAAGGCGCGCGACGAAGCCGCCCTGGCGCGCCGTCCGTAAGGCCGGCAACACGGCAACAAAAAAAGGCCGCGCATTGCGCGGCCTTTTTTTTTGCGGTCCGTTGCCCGAACCGTTCAATCCAGGGCGTTCGCGTATCCCGTCGCCACGATCTTGTTCTGCAGGGCATCGCAGATCTTCAGGTTGCCGGCGACCAGCGGACGACCCATCAGGCCGCGCGTGTCCATCGGGCCCGTCGAACGGCCGCGGTAGTCGACGACCTTTCCGCCGGCCTCGCGCACCATCAATGCGCCGGCGGCGATGTCCCAGGGCTTCACGCCGGATTCGAAGTACGCATCCGCGCGGCCGCAGGCCACGTAGGCTAGGTCCAGCGCCGCGGAACCCGTACGGCGGATGTCCTCGGCATCCTGCAGCAGGGCTTCGATGCACTTGAGGTGGGCGCCGACGCTCTTGCGCTCGCGCGGCGGGAAGCCGGTGATCAGGAAGGCGCCGTTGAGGTCCTTGCGCTCGGCGACACGGATCTTCTTGTCGTTGAGGGTCGCGCCGCTGCCGCGGCTGGCGGTGAACAGATCGTTGCGCAGCGGATCGAAGATCACGCCATGGATCGGCTCGCCGTTCTCGACCAGGGCGATGGATACGCAGAAATGCGGGAAGCCGTGCAGGTAGTTGCTGGTGCCGTCGAGCGGGTCGATGACCCAGGTGAAGCGGCCGGAACCCTGCGCGCCGCCTTCCTCGCCGAGGATGGCGTAATCGGGCGTGGCCCGGCGCAGTTCCTTGATGATGACCGTTTCGGCCTGCCCGTCCACTTCGCTGGCGTAGTCCAGCCGGTCCTTCTCCACGACGTTGAGCGCGTCGAGCTTGTGCATGTTGCGCAACAGCACATTGCCGGCGGCGCGGGCGGCCTTGACCATGAGGGTGACGGCGGGCTTCTGCATGGCGATACGGGCCTCTGATCGGGGCTGGGGACGGGCTGGCGGGTGCGAAAGAGCGGGCCGGTTCGATGACCGGGGCGCGGAGTTTACCATTGCCACGCATGAGCACCGCCCCCGCTACCGAAACCACCGCCTTCGCCGAGCGCATCCGCGTCGTGCTCGTGGGCACCCAACACCCCGGCAATATCGGTTCTGCCGCCCGGGCCATGAAGACCATGGGCCTGTCGCGGCTGGTGCTGGTGGCGCCCGAACGCGCCCCGGACGCCGATTCCTACGCGCTCGCGGCCGGTGCCGACGACGTCCTGGCCGCGGCCGCCATCCACGGGACGCTGGCCGAGGCCATCGCCGACTGCCGCCTCGTGCTGGGCTGCACCGCGCGCAGCCGCCGCATTGCCCTGGAGGAGCTGGAGCCGCGCGCGGCCGGCGCCAGGGCGATCGGGGAAGCGGCGGCAGGGGGTGAGATCGCTCTCGTGTTCGGCCGCGAACGCACGGGCCTGAGCAACGACGAATACGAGCTGTGCCATGCGGCCGTGCACATCCCGGCCAATCCGGAATACAGCTCGCTCAACCTCGCCATGGCGGTGCAGGTACTGAGCTACGAGGTCCGCCTGGCCGCACTGGCGACGGTGCCGGTGGCGCCAGGCTCCGAAGAGCAGGAGCAGCCGGCTTCGCACGCGGAAATGGAAGGCTTCTTCGCCCAGCTCGCCGAAACCCTGGACGCCATCGACTTCCACAAGGGGCGGGCACCGGAATCGGCGATGCGCAAGCTGCGACGGCTGTTCCTGCGCGCGCAGCCGGATACGCGCGAAGTGCGGATCCTCCGCGGCGTGCTGGCGGACGCACAGCGGATGGCCAGGCTGGCCGGCGCGCGCGACTCCTAGCCCAGGGCGAAGCAGGCTGCCGGAGCCGCGGACAGATTCCCCACGCCCGGTTTTTTGCTTTAGTCTGCGGCGTCGTCTCGCTTGCCGGTCCACTGCTTGAGCGCTTGCCTGTCCGCCCACCTGCGACGTATCGCCGCCCTGGCCCTGGCTTTCGCCCTGCTGCTGCCGTTGCCGGCGTTGGCCGGCGATCCCGGCGTGCTGGTGCTCGGCCGGATCAGCGACGACCCCAAGGCCCACTACGAACAACTGAAGTCGCTGCTCGACTACGTGGTGCCGCGCATGAACGATGTCGGCATCCGCGAGGGTCGCATCCTGATGGCCAAGGATGCGCAGCAGATGGCCAGCTACCTGCGCCGCGGCCGGGTCGACTGGGTCACCGAAACCGCCGGCACCGGCATGATGCTGCGACAGCGCGCGGGTGCGAAGGCGCTGCTGCTGACCGAGCGCGATGGCACCAGTCATTACCACACCGTGTTCTTCGCCCGGGCGGACAGCGACGTGAAGTCGCTGGACGACCTGCACGGCCACAGCGTCGCCTTCCAGCGGCCGAGTTCGACCAGCGCCTATTTCCTGCCGGCGACCGAGTTGCTGCACCGCGGCGACTCGCTGGAGCTGTTGCTGTCGCCTACCGACAAGCTCAATTCGAGCGTCGTCGGCTATGTCTTCGCCCGGTCCGAACTCAACATCGCCACCTGGGTGCACAAGCGCCTCGTGGACGTGGGCGTGATGAGCAACGTCGACTGGGAAAATCCGCGCCGCGTGCCCGCCGCATTCCGCCAGGACCTGCGCGTGATCGCCGAGACCGGCGACGTGCCGCGCGCACTCGAACTGGTGCGGAGCGACATGGATCCCAAGGTCGAGGCGCGCCTGCGCAAGGTGCTGCGCGATGCCGCTACGGACCCGGAAGCCCGCGATGCCCTGCAGGGGTTCTTCCAGACGACCCGTTTCCTGCCGGTGGATGCCGAGTCGCAGCGCGCGCTCGACAACCTCGCCGATGGCGTCTCCCGCGTGCGCAGCGAAGTGGAATAAGGCGCAATCGATGATGCAGGCGATCGACGGGGCGTTTCGCGGATGAATCTTCGCTACGGGCTGCAAGCCCGATTCCTCGCACTCATGGCGTTGGCCCTGCTGGTGGTGCTGTCGCTGATGGCCTTGCTGTGGGGCCGGCAGACGCGCATGCAGGGCGAAGTCGAAGCCGTCACCCGCGACGGCATGGAGCGCATTGCCAGCGCCAGCCTGCGCCGCCAGGGCGAGGGCATGGTCACGCAGCTGTCAGAGTCGCTGGCCAATCCGCTCTATTACTTCGACCTCGATGCGATCGGCGTGCTCAGCCGCGCCACGCTCAACCAGCCGGGCATCCGCTACGTGCTGGTGTACGACGATGACGGCAACATCCTCCATGACGGCAGCGAGGAAATTCCGAGCTACGGCAAGCGCATGGACGATGCGATGGCGCCGCAGGCGGTCGCCGCGCCGCAACTGCTGACGCAGTTTGGCGAGGACCTGATGGATGTCGCCTCACCGATCATGATCGGGAACCAGCGCATCGGCGGCGTGCGCGTCGGCTTCGACCTGCGTGGCCTGCGCAACGACCAGGATGCCGCCGTTGGCGAACTGCGGGCGCGGCTGAACGAACTCGGGCACCGCCAGTTGCTATGGGTGGTGGTGCTGAGCGCGGGCCTGCTGGGGCTGGGCGTGCTCATGCTGTGGCTGATCCAGAGGTTCCTGGTGCGTCCGATCCGCCAGCTGGCCGATGCCGCGCATTCGATCGAGCTGGGCCACTTCGAAGCCGCCCGCACGCCGGTCAGCAACCGCAACGATGAAGTGGGCGACCTGCTGCGTGCCTTCAGCCGCATGAATACCTCGGTCGCGCGCCATGATCGCGAAATCCGGCGCATGGCCTACACCGATGCGCTGACCAGCCTGGCCAACCGGCTCGCCTTCCGCGAGACCCTGGACGAGCGCCTGCTGCGGATGCAGGGCGCCGGCCGCCAGCTGGCGCTGCTGTTTGCCGACATCGACGACTTCAAGCGCGTCAACGACACCCTCGGCCACGATGCCGGCGACGAGGTGTTGCTGCAGTTCGCACAGCGGATCCGCGACAGCGTCACGCGCTATGGCGGCGAAGGGGCGGCGCTCGCGCGCTTCGGCGGCGATGAATTCGTGATCCTGGTCGAGCCCGACGCGCACAGCGGGCAGGACGCGCGCGACGTGGCCAGCCGCCTGGCGGAGGCGCTGGTGAGCGAACTGGGGCAGCCGATCACCGTGCACGATCGCCAGGTGTTCCTGGGCACGTCGATCGGCATCACCTTGTTCCCGCAGGACGCGTCGGGCGCCAACGCGCTGATGAAGAACGGCGACATCGCGATGTACCAGGCGAAGGTGGCCGGCAAGAACTGCTACCGCTTCTACAGCCGTGCGATGGACCAGGCGGTGGAGCGCCGCGTGCACCTGGAACACGAACTGCGCGGGGCGTGGGACCGTGGCGAACTGAGCCTGGTCTACCAGCCGGTCTATCGTGTTGCCGACAATGAACTGGTGGGCGCCGAAGCGCTGCTGCGATGGCAGCATCCCGAGCACGGCATGATTGCGCCGTCGGTGTTCATCGAAGTGGCGGAGCAGAGCGGGCTGATCGAGACGCTGGGTCCGCAGGTGCTGCGCGCCGCGTGCCAGGATGCCGTGCACTGGGGCACGCTGCGCGGCGATCGCGAACCGTTGTTCGTTTCGGTCAACCTGTCCCCGCGCCAGCTGCGCAGCGGCGACCTGCCGCAGCTCGTGGCCAAGGTGCTGCGCGAAACCGGACTCGATCCCGCGCATCTGCACCTCGAACTCACCGAAACCGCCGTACTCGGCGATGAATCGCTCGCGAGCGCGATGCTGTCGCAGCTGCGCGACACCGGCGTGCAGGTGTGGCTGGACGACTTCGGTACCGGCTTCTCGGGGCTGAGCCACCTGCGCCGGGTGCCCATCGATGGGGTCAAGATCGACCGTAGTTTCATCGCGGACATCCTCCGCGATCCCGACGACCTCGCCTTGACCACGGCGATCATCGCGATGGCGCACTCGTTAGGCATCATCGTCGTCGCCGAGGGCGTGGAACGCGAAGGGCAATACGAACTGCTGCGCGACCGCGACTGCGACCTGGCGCAGGGGTACCTGCTGGGCCATCCGATGAGGATGGCGGAGTTCCAGAAGCTCCTCTAGCGAGGCCTGCGCCCCGGCCGCACGCGGCGGGGCTCAGAACGCCATGTCGAACCAGTGCTTGGCCGCCGATGCCAGGCTTCCCGACAGCACGCCGAACACGGCGATTGCCGACACGCTCGCGGTCCAGGCGACGGCCAGCAGGCGGCCGTCGCGTTCCAGCAGTCCCAGCGCGAACAGCAGCAACAGCAACGCGAACACCACGTTGGTGAACGGAATGGGCAACGAGAGCAGCAGGCCCAGGACGATCAGGTTGAGCCCGGTGAAGGCGCTCGCCACGGGATGGTCCAGCAGCAGGTGCGCGCGCGGCTTCACCACGCGCTCCAGCCGCGCCAGCCATGGATCGAGCTTGTCGCGGAACCTGACCATGGCGAGGCGGTGCGGGCCGCGACGGCCGATGAAGGCAGGCAACCAGGGTTCGTTGCGCCCGAACAGCAATTGCACGCCAACCAGCATCACCAGTGGCCCGCTGATCACGCCGGCGACGCCGGGAATGAAGGCCGTGGGGATCGAGAGGAACAGCACCATGCCGAACGCGCGCTCCTCCAGGTCGGCGAGCACTTCATCGAGATGGATGGTTTCCGCCGGATCGCCCTCGGCGAAGTGAGCGAGCAATGCACGGGCCCCGGGTTCCTGCGGACCTGCAGGGCGACGGTGCTCAGCCGGCGGCGTCATCGTTGTCGTCGTCCTCGTCGCGGGTTTCGCGTTGGAGCAGCAGCTTGTCGATGCGCGGTCCATCGAGGTCGACGACCTCGATACGCCATCCGCGCCAGCCGAAATACTCGCCGACGTGCGGGATGCGGCCGAAATGCGCGATGACCATGCCGGCCGCCGTGTGGAAGTCGTGTTCGTCCTCGCCCGGCAAGCGGCCCCCGCCGACCAGTTCGCGCAGTTCCTCCAGCGGCAACGCGCCATCGATGAAGTACGAGCCGTCCTCGCGTTCGACCACCGGAGGTTCGTGCGCGTCGTCCTCGGGCGACAGGCCCTCGTAGATGCGTCCCATCACGGCGCCCATCAGGTCGTTGACGGTTACCAGGCCGCTGACGTCGCCGTACTCGTCCACCACCAGCGCGAACGACTGCTGTTCCTCGCGGAAGATGTCCAGCAGCTTCAGCGCATGCGTGGATTCGGACACGAACAAGGCCTCGCGCAGTTCGCCGAACAGATCGGGGTCGGTTTCGCCGAAACGGTCGAGCAGCGTCTTCACCTCGAGCACGCCGAGTACGTCGTTGTCGCTGTCGCGGTAAACCGGATAGCGGGAATACGCGTGTTCCCGCATCGCGGCAAGGTTCTCTTCCCGGCTCGCGCCCGCGTCCAGCCAGACGATGCGCATGCGCGGCGTCATCAGGCTTTCCGCGGTGCGGTCGCCGAGACTGAGCACGCGGTTCATCATCTTGCGCTCGTCGGCATCGATCACGCCCTGCTCGTGGCTCTCGCTCACCAGCATGCGGATCTCCTCTTCCGTCACGCGCTCGTCGTTGCCCGTGCCCAGGCCGATCAGGCGCATGAATGAGCGCGTGCACCACGCGAGCAGCATCACGAAGGGCTTGGCGGCCTTGGCGAAGAATTCCATCGGGTAGGCCACGGCCGCGGCGATCTGCTCCGGGCGCAGCGTGCCGATGCGCTTGGGCACCAGTTCGCCGACCAGGCCGAACAGGAACAGCATCAGCAGGAAGCCGGCGACGAAGCCGATCTTGCCGGCGTAGGGCGCCAGCAGCGGCACGTTGCGCAACGGCGCGGCGAGCTCATCGCCCATGGATTCGCCGCCGAAATATCCGGTCAGCAGGCTGAGCAGGGTGATCCACAGCTGCACCGCGGAGAGGAAGCTCTCGGGGTGCTCGGACAGTTCCAGCGCTTTCGCCGCCCGGCGGCTGCCCTGCGCCATCTGCTTGAGGCGGCTCTTCCGGGATGTCATCACGGCCATCTCCGACATCGCGAAGAAGGCGTTGAACAGGATCAGGGCCAGTACGATCAGGAAATGCAGCATCCGGGCCGGTCCTTGATGGCGGTGTCCGCGGACACGGAATCAATGCGGCGGCAGGGCCAGGTCGCGAAAGGGCTGGCCGTTGCAGGGGGGTGCGATGCTGGGTCGTCGTCCACGGGGATGGCGGGAAAGGGGGGCGGAGGGATGTTAACAGGCGCCCGTCGCGCCCCGGCGAATGCGCCATGCCGGCCCGGGCGGCGGCATGTCCGCATGCAGTCGGAGCGCAATCGGCGCCCGGACATGGCCCAAGCTGTCGCCGAACCGTCATAATCGCGCCCGCCGCAGCTCCCGCCGCACCCAACCAGTTCCGCCGACCGATTGACGAGGCTCCTCATGTTCTCCCTGCAAACCATTTTTGGCCAAGGCATGCAGTTCTATACGCTGCTCGAGGCGGCGGCGAACGCGGCGCACGACAGCACCAAGGCCCTGCACGGGATGCTCAAGGACACCCAGCGGTCCCCGTCGCTGGACGCGTTCAAGCTGGCCCGCCAGCGTGAGCGCGAGGCCTCGGAAAAGATCAGCCAGGAGCTGGTGAACAGCTTCATCACCCCGATCGAGCGCGAGGACATCGAGGCGCTCAGTTCGGCGCTCTACAAGATTCCCAAGCAGGTCGAGAAGTTCGCGGACCGTTATTCGCTGGCGGTCACCCACCTGGAAGGGATCGATTTCGCCCCGCGCGCGGCGATGCTGGAGCAGGCGGCGTCCGTGGTGGTCGAGATGGTCCACGAACTGCGCCACATGAAGATCGAGAAGATGAAGGCGCTCAACGACCGCCTGCGCTCGATCGAGATCGAGGCGGACCGCCTGATGCTCGAGCTGTACCGCGACATCTACTCCGGCAAGCTCGACCACCTGCAGATGTTCCTGCTCAAGGAATTCTTCGAGATCCTCGAAAAAGCCATCGACCGTTGCCGCGAAGCCGGCGTGGTCTCCTACGAAATCGTGCTGAAGAACTCGTAAGCAGCGGCATACGAAGGAGATGCCGTCATGCTGACCCTAGTTCTGGTCGTGGTGCTCGTGGCGCTGGTGTTCGAATACATCAACGGCTTCCACGACACCGCCAACTCCATCGCCACCGTCGTGGCAACCAAGGTGCTCTCGCCGATGCAGGCGGTGGGCCTCGCTGCCGGCATGAACCTGTTCGGCGCGCTGTGGGGCACCGCGGTCGCGAAGACGGTGGCCTCGGGCATCATCGATTCCGGCGTGGTCGATGTCACCTCGCAGCTGATCCTGTGCGCGCTGCTCGGCGGCATCATCTGGAACCTGATCACGTGGGCCCTGGGCCTGCCATCGTCGTCCTCGCATGCGCTGATCGGAGGCCTGTGCGGCGCGGCGCTCGCGGCCGCCTCGAACAACTTCCACGCGATCATCTGGGCGCAGGCCAAGGAGCCGGTGTGGAAGAGCGCCGGCGTGTTGTGGAAGGTGGTGGTACCCATGGTCACCTCGCCGGTGCTGGGTTTCGTCACTGGCTTCCTGGTGATGGGAGTCATCTTCGCGGTCATTTCCGGCATGGCCGCCAGCGGCGGCGTGCTGCGGCGGATGGCGCGGCCACGCTGGGTCAACGGTTTCTTCGGCAAGGCGCAGATCCTCAGCGCCGGTGCCATGGGCTTCGCGCACGGCTCCAACGATGCGCAGAAGACCATGGGCATCATCGCGCTGACGCTGGTCGCCGCGCAGGCGGATGGCTCGCTCGCCAACCTGCCGGGGTGGCTGTCGTTCCTGCATCCCTCGCAGGGTGCCATCGACAACAACGACATCGATACCTGGATCAAGGTCGCCTGTGCGCTGGTGATGGCGTCCGGCACCGCGGCCGGCGGCTGGCGCATCATCAAGACGCTGGGCCACAAGCTGGTGAAGCTGCATCCGATCCACGGCTTCGCGGCGGAAACCAGTGCGGCCTCGGTGATCCTGCTCGCCTCGTCGCTGGGCATCCCGGTGTCGACGACCCACAACATTTCCGCGGCGATCATGGGCGTGGGCACGGCCAAGCGCTTCAATTCGATCAAGTGGACCGTGGTCGAGAAGATGATCTGGGCGTGGATCCTCACCATTCCGGCCGCAGGCGCCTTCGCCTACGCATTCTTCAAGTTGTTCAAGGCAATGGGCTGGGCATGACCCGTCCTGCAGATGCAGAAAGGCCCGCGGATGCGGGCCTTTTCTTTGGAGCGGGATTTCCTGGTGGGAATTCCTGGTGGGAGCCGCGCCGGGATGTCAGAGCAAGTCGCCGCCGGCTGACATCATGCGTTCCATGCGGTCGCCGAGGCCGCCGATCTCCAGCACCAGGCGATCGACTTCCGCGCCATCCAGGCCTTCGTACGGACGGTTCTCGACCAGTTGCAGGTAGGGCACGCCGTCCAGGTTGCCGATGGCGAGGTAACCGACAACGCTCTGCCAGTTGAAGCCCAGCGCGCGCTTGGGGTCCATGCCGGTAGTAGGGGCGATCGCGGTGCTGACGCGCAGGTAGGGACGGCCATCGTCGTCGTCGAGTTCGGACAGGAAGATCGACTGGTGCCGCGTACCCTTCTCGAGAGACAGCTCGATGCAGATCACGTCCTCGCCATGTGCGCTGGCGTTGTAGCCCGCGGTCTGGATATGGCGGCGGAGGGATTCGAAGTTGCGCACGGGAAAGCTCCTTGCAATGGATCCAGACGGACGAGCCGGACTGATGTCGATGGCGTCGGCGGCTATGCTACCGCGATGGGCACGCACGCGACCAAGCCGGATTCAAGCCAGGATGCCGCAAAGCGGATCCTCGACGCGGTCCGCGCGATCCCGAAGGGCCAGGTCGCGGGTTACGGCGAAGTGGCCCGCCGTGCCGGCCTGCCCGGGCGTGCGCGGCTGGTTGCGCGCCTGCTCAGCCAGAACGAGGACCGCCGGCTGCCATGGCATCGGGTACTGCGCTCGGACGGTCGCATCGCGTTCCCGGAAGGTTCGGAAGGCTGGCATGAACAGACCGCGCGGCTGCGCACCGAGGGAATCCTGGTCGAGAACGGCCGCGTGCGCGGGCTGCGCGCAGCAGTGACGCGGGAAGAAGCCCTCGATGCCGAGGTGTGGGGCGCGCCGCCGGTGTCGCGCAAGGCCGCGAAGGCGATCGGGAAAAGCGGCCGCCGGCGCTGAACCGGTCAATGGCGATTCCGCGAGACTGAGTATCCCCCGCGAGCCGAGGCGCAATGCCGCTACCATGTGGCATCCCCCGAGGTGTTACTGATGTTCTCCCGACTCCCCCCTGTCACCAAGGGCCTGTTGATCGCCAACGGCCTGATGTTCCTGCTGCAGTTCCTGTTCGGCGACGAACAGTTTTCCGCGCTCGCGCTATGGCCGCTCGGCATCGACGGCAACCTGCTCTCGCAGGGTTTCCTGCCGTGGCAGCTGCTTACCTACGCCTTCCTGCATGGCAATTTCATGCACCTGGCCTTCAACATGCTCACGCTGGCGATGTTCGGCTCGCAGGTCGAATACGTCTGGGGCCAACGCCGCTTCCTGACGTTCTACCTGGTGTGCGTGGCCGGTGCCGCGCTGTGCCAGCTCGCCGTGGGCTGGTGGATGCTCTCGCACGGCGGCGAGGCGTATCCGACGCTGGGCGCATCCGGTGGCATCTTCGGCCTGCTGCTTGCGTACGGGCTGCTGTTCCCGAACCAGCGCGTGATGCTGTTGTTCCCGCCCATTCCGATGAAGGCCCGTACGCTCGTCATCCTGTATGCCGTAGCCGAACTGCTGTTTGGCCTGAACGGCTGGCAGCCGGGCGTGGCGCATTTCGCACACCTGGGCGGCATGCTGTTCGGCTGGCTGCTGATCAGTTACTGGAGCGGGAAGCCGCCGTTCCGCCGCAAGCGCCGCAGCGTGGGCAAGTTCAAGGTCGTCCGCTAAGCGCCGACTTCACGAATACCTGCACGCTCGCGGCGTGCGCGCACGTGCGCGCAAGACCGGCGCACCGGGCCGTCATTAGCGCGTGCTGGGCGGACCAGCCATTGCGGTTGGCCAGAGCACGGTGCGCTGGTCGGCCTTGACCTGCATGGCCGTTCCCGCCCGACAGCCGAAGGCCTCGCCGAATCCTTCCAGGTTGGACAGCGGTCCGTTCGTGCGCCACTGACCCGGCGCATAGATGCCGCTGGCCGCGCGTTGCGTGGCCGCTTCCCGGGTCAACTGCTGCGGCCATAGGCGCGCCCAACCGGTGAAGAACGCCTGTCGCGACTCCTTGCTGGCGCCCGGCTGCGCGGCGTTGAATGCGAGCCACGCGAGTTCGACACCTGCCTGGTCGGCGATCGCGACATCCCGCACCTGGTTGCCATTGACCCGGGTGCCGACGACGGGAAGCGAATACGCAGCGTATTGCGCGGCAATGCGGTTACCCAGTGCGCTCCAGGCGCCGGATTCCGCCGGCGTCCACCAGTCGCGCACTTCCGCCCTGGCATCGACGAGGCGGCCCTTGCCGTCCACCGCGTGGCTGAGTTCGCGGCCCACCAGCGCGCCGAATGCGCCGTATTGCGTGGCCATGTCGGCGCCGGTATCCAACACCGGTGGCTGCAGGACGGCGGCCGAAACGATCAGGCGGTTCTGGGCGATGTCGTAGGCGAGGGCGGGTTGCTGCGGCAATACATCCCAGCGGCGGTCCGCGTTGCCGCGCCCGATGCGCTTCATTTCCTCGCGGTGGTGCCACGTCGATGCGATGAGCATGTTGCTGCCGAAGCTGCCGCGACCCATCGGCTGCACGCTGTAGTCCAGGTCCCGTCGCGGTGCGCCGACTTCTATCTTCAGGGCCGCGATCTTGGCCTTGGCTTCGGTCTTCGCCTGCTCGCCCAGCCGGGGATCCGTGGCGATCGCGTCATCGAGCGCCTTGCGCACGTTCGTCGCGATTTCCTCTGCGCGCGTGCGCGTGCCCGCTGACAGATAGCGGGCGACATATTCGTGGCCGAGCATCGGTCCGGCGGCGAGGTTGATGGCGTCGAGCACGGCCTGCTGGCGTGGCGGTGGCGTCATCTCGCCCGCGAGCACGCGGTTGCGGAAATCGAAGCTGGCATCGCGCCAGGGCCTAGCCATGTACGGTGCCATGGCATCGCCCACGCGCCAGCGCAGGTAGGTCTTCCATTGCGCGGGCTTGAGCGAAGCCACGAGCTGGTCGAGTTGCGCGAACAATGCCGGGTTGGCGATCGACACCGAGTCGTCCTTCACGCCCTGCGCCTTCAGGAACTCCGCGAGCTGCAACCTGCGGTAGGTCTTGCGAAGGCTGGCCACGTCCACGGGCGCGTAATTCGCGCGCGGCTCGCGCAGATCGACCAGGGGCTTGCTGGCCTGGGCGATGCGCGTCTCCAGGTCGATCACCTCCTGCGCCTCCGCCGCGGCCTTGTCGGCCGGGGTGCCGGTCAGCACGAGAATCTTCTGCACGTAGCCGTTGTACAGGCCGAGCAGTTTGCGAGTCTCGGCATCGGTGCGGGTGTAATACGCCGGATCGGGCAGGCCCAGCCCGCCCTGGCTGAAGTAGCCGATGTGGCGGCTGAGGTCGTTGAGGTCGACATCGGCCCCGAAGTTGAAGGCGACCGGGATGCCGACCTGGTGCAGCGCCGCGATCGAGGCCGGGATGTCGTTTGCCTTCTTGATGGCGTTGATCCGGCCAAGCAGCGGTGCGATCGGATTGGCACCATCGCTTTCCACGGCGGCTTCATCCAACCCGCTTGCCCAGAAATCGCCGAGCAGTTTCTGCACGTTGCCTTGTGGAGCGGTCATCGCCGCGTTGAGCAGGTCGAGCTGCTGCTGCCGTGCCCGTGCCCCGAGTTGTTCCATGGCCGAGACCGAGGCCGTGCCGGTAGGCAGCGCATTCGATTTCAACCATCCGCTGTTCGCGTAGGCGTAGAAGTTGCTGCAGGCATTCGCGCCGGTGGCGGCAGGCGCCTTGGTGGCCGCTTTCTTCTTCGCGGCGCTGGCGTCGAGCGCCATGCCGCTCGCGATCGCGGAGAGGAGCAGTGCACAGGCAAGCGGTCCGGCGTGACGCATGGCGAGCTCCAGGTCCGGGGTGCGGCCGAGTCTAACAAGGGCACCGCGAAAGCCTTGAACACACGTACTACACACGCCGGATACGCACATCCGCCGCGCAAAAAAGAAGGCCCGGACGACGAGGTGCCGGGCCTTCAGCTCGGCCGCCGGAAAAACCGGCGGCCAATGCTTCACGCGAACATCAGATCACCAGATAACGACCTGCTTGTCGGCTGCGCGCACCATCGGCTGGCCCGGCTTGCACGAGAACGCTGCGGCAAAGGCCGGCAGGTTCGACGGCGCACCGATCGCGCGGAAGGCGGCGGGGGCGTGTTCGTCGGTGGTGATGCGCTTCTGCAGCTCCTCCGGGGTGAAGCTGCGGCGCCACACCGTGCCCCAGTTGAGGAAGAAGCGCTGGTCGCGGGTGAGGCCGTCGGTCTTCGGGTCCGGCGTGCCGGCCGTGGCCTTGATCATCGCGTCGTAGGCCGTAGCAAGGCCGCCGAGGTCGGCGATGTTCTCGCCCAGCGTGTGGCTGCCATCGACATGCAGGCCCGGAGCCGCTTCATAGCTGTTGAACTGGGCGACGAGCTTGTCGGTACGGCCAGAGAAGCCCTTGGCATCGGCCGGAGTCCACCAGTTCTCGAAGTTGCCGGTCGGTCCGAAGCGGCTGCCCTGGTCGTCGTAACCGTGGGTCATCTCGTGGCCGATCACCGCGCCGATGCCACCGTAGTTGATTTCATCGGTAGCCTTGGGATCGAAGAACGGCGGCTGCAGGATCGCGGCCGGGAACACGATCTCGTTCTGCTGCGGGTTGTAGTAGGCATTGATCATCTGCGGCGGCATGCCCCACTCGGTGCGATCCACCGGCTTGCCGATCTTGCCCAGGTCCCACTTGTAGTTGAATTCGTTGAGGGCCAGCACGTTGCCGAAGTAGCTGTCACGCGCGGTGTCCAGGCCGGTCCAGTCGCGCCACTTGTCCGGGTAACCGATCTTCGGCGTGAACGAAGCCCACTTCTCGAGCGCCTTCTTCTTGGTCTCGGCGCTCATCCAGTCGAGCTTTTCGATGCGGGCCTTCAGCGCCTCGCGCATGTTCTGCACCAGCGTTTCCATGCGCGCCTTCGACTCGGCCGGGAAAGCGACCTTGACGTACAGCTGGCCCATGGTCTCGCCGGCCTGGCCTTCGATCATTTCCAGCACGCGCTTGCCGCGCTCCTTCAATTCCTTCTGGCCGCTGAGCTTCTGGTTGTAGAACGCGAAGTTCTCCTGCACGAAGGCATCCGACAGGAACGGCGAAGCGGTATCGACGGTGCGGTAGCGCAGGTAGCTCTGCCAGGTCGCCGGCGACACGTCGTCCAGCATCTTGCTGACTTCGGCATGGAACGCCGGGATCGCCAGCGAGAACATCTTCGGCGCTGCCAGGCCCTGCGAGTCGAAGAACTTGCTCCACGGGAAGTTCGGCGAGACCTTGTCGGCATCGGCGAGGCTGACCGGGTGGTAGAACAACTCGGTATCACGCGACAGTTCGGCGCGCGACTTCGACGCCTTGGCCAGGCGCGTCTCGAACGCCACCACGTCCTTGGCCTGCTTGGCGGCATCGGCGGCGGCGACGCCGGACAGTTCGAGCACCTTGGCAACGTGGCCTTCGTAGGCGTCGAGCTTTTCCTTGTTCTTGGCGTCGGTGTAGTAGGTCGAATCCGGCAGGCCCAGGCCACCTTGGAAGGCGATGGCGATGTTCATCGTCGAATCCTTGAAGTCCGGCGACGACCCGAAGGCGAACAGGACGTTCTCGCCCTTGGCCGCGCTGGTGCGCAGGTACTCGGCGACCTTGTCCTTGCTGTCGAGCGTGGCGATCGCATCAAGGCGCGACTTCAGCGGGGCAATGCCCTGCGCGTTGATCTTTTCCGCGTCCATGCCGGTCGCGTAGATGTCGCCGACGATCTTTTCCACGCCCGTGGCGCTGGTGTTCGCCGCGGCCTGCTCGGCGAGCTGGCGCTGCACGGCCTTGGAGCGCTCGTTCAGCATTTCGAAGGCGCCCCACGAGGTGCGGTCGCCCGGGATGGCGTTCGCAGCGAGCCACTTGCCGTTGACGTAACCGCCGAAGTCGACGCACGCATCCTTGCTGGTGTCGAGATCGCCGACGGCGAAGCGGTTCACCGGCGGCAGCTTGCTCTCGTCGAGCTTGAGCGTGGTATCGGTCTTCGCGGTGGCGTCGGCCTTGGCGGCCTCTTCCTTCTTGGCGCAGCCGGCGAGCGCGGCGGTTACGGCGAGGGGCAGGACCAGCAGTTTGACGCTCGAGGATATGGCTTTCACGGATTCTCCGGCCCGAACAGGGCGTGGCAGGGTTACTGGGGCGCGCGCAGGGCGACAGCGGACTCTATCGCCTTTGCAACCGGGGCTTGGGGTGTCGAAGGTCATGGGGGCGGCCGGTATTGGCGCGAATCCTTCCTTCCCCCGTCCGGGAAGCCTGCCGCCGGGGAGGATTCCCGGAGGCATCAGGGCTGCGTGGCGTTATCGGGGCCTGAACCTGTCGAGTCGGCAAACGGTTGCGGCCCGGGCGTATTGCCGGCCGGCAAGCTGCACGACAGGTGCATGACGCCATTGTCATTTGCCACGCACCGGAAGCCGAGCCTGGCGTACAGGCGCCGGGCCGGATTTTCGACGTAGACCCGCAGCCGTAGCTCCGGCAGGCCCCTGTGCATTGCCAGCCCCTTTGCCTGCTCGATGGCCCAGGCGCCTATCCCTTGACCGGTGAGTGGTGCGAGAACCTGCAGGTCCCTGATTTCCAGCGCGCCCTCGACCTGCAGGAGCCTCAGGATCCCGGCCGGACTGCCATCGGCTGAAATCACCAGGTTCTCGAACTGTGCCCAGCTGGCGAGATGGCGTTGGGGATCCCAGGGAATTCCCCTCGCAGCGAGGTACGAGGCCATGTTGGCGCGAGTGAGCGACTCGCAGAAGCCGAAGTCCGCTTCCAGCGCCGGCCTGAGGGAAAGTTCGGGTCGAGGCCCTTGAGGCGCCATCTGCGATCCTGGGAGCGGCTTCGGCTCGAATGAATTGCCAGGTTGCGACCAACTCCAGCGCACAACCTCTTCTCCGTTGGAATCCGTGATCAATGGGCCAGCCACAAACCCCAGGCGTTCAACGACCTTCGAAGATGCGATGTTGTCCGGCCGGACGCAGGCGAAAACTTCATTGGCAATGCCGGTGGAAAACGCCAGATCAATCAACTTGCGGATGGCAGCAGTTGCAACGCCGCGAGATCTCTCGCTTGCCGCCACGCCACAGTGAATCTCCACGCTGCCCTGATCCGGGGCAGTCTTGAACCCGCAACTGCCGACGATCCTGCGGCGTGGAACTGAAACGATGAAGAACGGCACGCACCAGAATGCAGGGGTTCCGCGCTCGAGTTGGGCGGTGGCGCGGTCGACCGTTCTCGACAGTGGTAGTGCGCCATCGGAAAGTTCGAAGGGACTGACATCAACACTCTGTGACAATGCCAGCCGTCGAAGGTTGGGCAAATCGACCGGATGCAGATCGATGTCTTCTTCAACAAGTTGCTGCATTGGCTTTTCGCAACCTGATGCCTGAGTCGAGCCCAAGCCGGGATGCTTCGCCTTTGATTGGCCGGGCCCGGTCACGGCAGCAACTGAATGCCGAACTGACGGACCACCGCAGCAAACAAGCCAAAGCAAAGCACGGTGATTCCGATACTGGCCAGCAGGGTCAGCCAGAAGCCGAGGCGGGGCAACAGCAGCGGGAACGCGAGGAACATGGGTAACGTGGGAAGCACGTACCAGAACGTGTACCAGGCATGGTTGGAGATTTTGGCTTGTGGCTGCTTCTCGACGTAGAGCCAAATGAGCGCAAGGAATGTGACCAGGGGCAGGGCAGCGATGAACCCTCCCAGCTTGTCGCTGCGCTTTGCCGCCTCCGACACGATGACCACGACGGCAGCGGTAAGCAGGTACTTGGTGATAAGCCAGCCCATGGTGATCTCCCAAACCCGCCAGACGCCTTGATCAAGCCGAGCCGCTAACTTCGGGTTGAATGGTGCCAGCCCGGTCCTGTACTACGGAAGCGTGAACTTGCGCGTAGCGCGCAACGGCCAGATTGATGTGAAACGTGCGCCACCGACCAGACGGAATGCCGCTGAGACGCCGCGCAGGATGCCCAATCTTTCCAGGACCTCCCGCACGCGCCGAAAAGAGTGTCTTGGGTCATTCGTCAGGACAAAAAGGTTGATCTCCTTGGGACTGACGTCATATCCGTCCACCTCGGCAGCTTGACCCAGCGCCTCCTTCAACTCGTTCTCGATCGTCGCAAGGAAGGCTTCGTCTTCCAGCGACTTTCGCCAAAATTTGATTACAAGCTGGTAATCCATCGTAGGCCTGATGCCTGAGCTGGGGCGGGCCGCGAAGCGGCTTCGTTGATTGTCAGGGGGCTGCCAGCAACTGCCGAAGCCCAAAGACGAGCATGCCGTGACCCTGGGAGATGTACAAACCGATCTGCGCCACAAGCGAATACGCCACCGCGATCTGTGCGATTGCGAACACGGCGACGGTGAATTGCGACACGCTGAAAACGCCGATCCCAAACTGCGAAATGCAGATCACACCGCAGCCGAATTGCCCGATCGCAATGACGCCTCGTGCCACCACGGGTGTCCGATTGGGGCGGAACTTGAAGGCGATGTGCAGGAGGGGAAGGCCGGCGATGGCCAGTCCGGATTTGTACTCCCAGCCCCACCCATCCCAGGATTGGCGTGCCGGGTACGGAGCACCGCAGTTCGGGCAGGAGAGGGCCTGCTCTGAAATTTGATGCTTGCATTCGCGACAGGCTTTCATGGAGCGCCCCAGGCGCCTAAGCGCGCGAAGCGGCTCAGGCTTGAATGAATTGTCCGGCCCCGGCCCGCGCGCAAACTAGTCGCCGAAACCCCAGATCAGTGTAACCACAAGAATGACCGCGAAAGTCGCGGACGCAAGCATGCCGATGGCTATGATGACGAGGGTCGTGGACTTTGGCGCGGCGAGGCGACTGAACATGGCTACAAGCAGGCCAGCCGCCGTGGCCCCAAGGGCAAGGGGCAGATACCCGGCCGGCTGCCCGGTAAGGTGGGCGCGGATGTACTGGAGCAATGTGGCGCAGGCAATAAGGACGCTGCCTGCGGCAGCTAGCAGTACGTACCAGCGAGCACGTCTTTCCATGGACCCTGACGCCTGAATTAAGCCGAGCCGCGAAGCGCCTTCGGCTTGAGGGAATTGTCAGACCGCAGCTTACTCACTCACCTGCCGGGATGGACCCGTCGAACAGGCGCCATTTCCAGTCATGGCCTCGTTTTACGAGCACGCCCGAGAACCGATAGGGCACCTTTTTTACAGCGCCGGTGTCCTCGGTGACAGTCATCGTGCCGTCCACGAACGCCCAGGCGGTGTTCCCGTTCGCATCGATGTCAGAGTGCGACAGGTCCCAGGAAAAGCGGTTGTGCTTGAAGAGCTGGGCGAGCCAAGCCCGTATCTCCTTCCTGCCCCGGTAGACTTCGCCGCGATCCGATCCGGCCAGGATGACGTTGTCCGAGTCATCAAAGAGCGCCATGAAGCCTTCGAGATCGGCTCGGTTGGCCGTCTCGTTCCACTTGTCGAGGGCAGCATGTATCTCCTTGGAGCCTGCGGCCTCTTTTGCCGAAGCTGTTGGCAATGCAATGCACGCAACGAACAAGAGGACGATCGATAGCAGTTGCTTCACGAGAGTGTCTCCAATGCGATCTGGCGCCTGGGTGAGCCGGGCCGTGAAGCGGCTTCCGCTTGAATCAGGTTTCAGAGTTCATGCGGCGCGGTGCGTCACGAGACGCCGGACAAGCCAAGTCAGAAGTACCAAGACTGAAGGGCATATCCAGCCAAGGGCTGCAGCAATTACAAGGGTGCCATCCTTGGCATGCGACGGGTCATTCGCAGCAGTTTGTTGTACGGCAAAAGCCCACGCCAGGTTGAGAGCCCAGCCCGCCGCAACAGCAATGCCAGCCGCCTGCAGGCCGTTCAAGCGAGAGCGTGACCGCAGTAGCCAGAACAGCACGACTGGCAGCGCCAGCGCCGTTAGCAAAAGAGCGGTGATTGCAAACTTTTCCATGAGTCCAGACCCCTGAATAAGGCCGAGCCGCGAAGCCGCTCCGGCTTGGATGAATTGTCAGGCCGCAGGTCACTGTCCAGCGGGCGGTTCCCAAAGCTCGACTTTGTTGCCCTCGGGGTCGATGACCCAGCCAAACTTGCCCTGTTCTGATTCTTCCGTGCGGTCCAACACGTTGCAGCCTTCATCCCGGAGCGCGGCGAGAAGGGCGTGCAGATCAGCAACGCGAAAGTTGACCATGAAACTGGCTGCAGGCTCCAGATAGGTCGAGTCACCCTTGAACAGACTCCAGATGGTCATGCCTTTCTCGCTTCCGGGGCCGCCCCATTCGAAAATGGCACCACCCCAGTCCGTCACATCCAATCCAAGGTGAGCTCTGTACCAGGCACCAAGGGCTTTGGGATCATTCGATTTGAAGAAAATTCCACCTATCCCCGTTACGCGCTTCATCTCTTCTCCAGTTGGCCAAGAGGCCCTGCGGTCCTCAAGCCGAACCGTGAAGCGGCTTCGGCTTGAACGAATTGTCAGGCCGCAGATAGCGCACTGACCATGACGTAGTAACCGTCAGGATCGAGCAGCGCGAACTCTCTGGTGCCTGTGTTGGGATTGATATTTGGCTCTTCTTCGAGCGCTGTGACAAGGCTGCGCGCCCGCTCCAGCGACTCGTCGAAGTCATCCACGCGAAAGAACAGAAGCAGGCCGTTTCCAGTCCCTCCACGATCCGGGTCGGCCAGGGTGGGATGCTCGTGCGTGCCCCACTGGTGCAGGCAGAGCAGGACCGTCCCGTCCGTATCGAGGATTTGCCCAAAGTAAGCATGGGCAGGTTTCGAGGCGGGTAGCCCCAGGAGGGACTGGTACCAGGTGAAGGCGCGGGCTACGTCTGTTACGCCGATGATTGTCCACAAGCGCTTCATATCCTGCTCCTGCGGTCCAACGCCTGAGCCAAGTCTAGCCGCGAAGCGGCTTCGGCTTGATCGAATTGTCAGGCGCCACTTTGCACGACCTCGCTCATGAGCGCCAATTGGTTGCCATCTGGATCGGTGAACTCCGCCAGCCAGAGCTCTGAACGCGGCGTGCGATTGACCATGTGCGGCTCGGCTTTGAACGAGACGCCGGCTTCTTTTAGCGAAGAGAAGACGGAATGGATATCCTGGATTTGAAAATAGATAGCTGAGCCTCTCTGCGCTTCTTGCCCTGGTGGCATGACGCCAACCAGGAGCCGGACCCCGCCGCAGTTGAAGAATGCCATTTGCGGAGGCGCTGCAAAGAGAAAAGGAATGCCAAGCGTGTCCCGGTAAAAGGCGACTCCCGCGTTAAAGTCACTTATCGGGATCAGCAATTGGGCAATCTTTGCATCTGCGAGATTCATGTCGATCTCCCTGGTCAGATGTTGTGGCGCATAACGTAACGGCTGAATCAAGCCGAGCCGCGAAGCGGCTTCGGCTCCAATGAATTGTCAGGCAGGATCGTTGCCTCGAATGTCCATGGAAACACGCGTCAGGTCATTGTCGAACTGGTGTCCGCCACTGTCGATCGCGCAAGTTATCGCCTGTGGGAATTGTGCGCCGTAAAGTGCAAGGTGGGCGAACGGGACAATCTCGTCATCACGGCAATGGTAGAAGACGAGCCGGGGAATTGCGGCCAGCTTTTCAGCAACGTCGCGCGGCAACTTGAGGTCGTCGAAGTTCCAATGATCCTCATCCCATGACGGAGCAGCAAGCAAGAACAGGCCCGCAATTTCCTTCTCAACCTTCTCCTCTGACAGGTACCTCAGCAGAATGGATCCGCCCACGGAGTGGGCTACCAGGATCACCTTTCCAGGCGCATTCGACAGGTCCGAGGAGATCCTCTGTTTCCATGACGCTACGTTCGGATCGGACTCCCCGGGCATTTGGGGGAAGCGAACATCGTATTTCGAGCCGAGCGTTCGCTTCAACGAGTCTGCGAGCGGCGCGTCTTCGGAGTGTGCGCCCTTGCCTCCGCCCTGAATAAATAGAACGCAAGTCGTCATGCCTTGCCCCGCCTGGAGGTGCGTTGTAGCGATGCAGTGTCTAGCCGCCCAACGCCTGAATCAAGCCGAGCCGCGAAGCGGCTTTTGAATGAATTGCCAGCCCCGTGCCGCATGACTACCGGCCGCCACTCTCATGAACTTGTGCCAAGCGACGGCTCATTGCCAAGTCGGAGCGGGCGGCAGCAGTGCAGTCAGGATCCTTGCGGAGTCAGGCCATAGCGGGCCATGACACCAACCAGCGCAGCTTTGTCCGGTGAGCCGCCGACATTCACTACTGAAGCAACGTCCTTGAAGTACTGCTCACCTATGTCGGGTGATTGCACGATCAGTGCCCTGGCTGCTGTATCGAATGGGTTCGAGAAAGCATGTACGGTGCCCTTGGGCGTGTGCATTGCGTCACCTGGACCAAGGTCACGCGAAGTTGCGCCAACCGTATAGCGGAGTTTGCCTTCAAGCACGTAGACACACTCTTCGTTTCGGGCATGACTGTGCGGCGGGGGTACGTTCGACCCCGAGGGAACCGTCAGCTCAAAGACACCCAGGCTGTTGGTGGCTGACCCATCGAGGATGTATCGAATGCTCAGCTCTCCAATCCGAACTTCTGGAGTGCTCATTTTCGCAACTCTCCGGTGTGAAGGATGAGTATGTGACTGTGTGCCGTCTAACGCCTGAATTGAGCCGAACCGCGAAGCGGCGTGGGCTTGAGTGAATCGTCAGCCGCGCTCGCGCCGGTAGTGCATGGCGACCGCGCCGCTGCGGAGCGGTTTCGCGGAAACCAAATCGAGCCGTCGCGTGCTGGACAGCCCGCTCTGGTACAGGGTCGGGCCGTGGCCGGCGATCCTAGGGTGCACGAGGAACATGTACTCGTCGATCAGATCCAGCCGATCTAGCTCGGCCGCGAGCTTGCCGCTACCAAGGAGCACACCGGCCGGAGTCGCGTCCTTCAGTTTCTGCACCCCCGTGCGAAGGTCGCCGGCGATGTGGTGGGTATTGGTCCACGGAAAATCCTTTCGCGCCGACGACACCACGTACTTCGGCTTTGTCTCAAGCTTGACCGCCCACTCGCGGATCGCAGGCGGTGCCTCCACGTCGCCTCGGGCGACGGCCGGCCAGTAGTTCTCCATCATCTCGTAGGTAACGCGGCCCCACAGCATCGCCCCACCTTCTTCCATGAGACGGGTGAAGAAGGCGTGTGTCTCGTCGTCGGCGATCCCCTCCCGGTGGTCGACGCAACCGTCCAGGGTGACGTTGATGCTGAAGGTCAAAAGTCCCATGGCTGCGAGTTCCTCGTAGCGGCCAACGCCTGAATTAAGCCGAGCCGCGAAGCGGCTTCGGCTTGAATGAATTGCTAGACCCCGCCCAACGATGGCCGGGCCTCGCCCAAAGGGAGCTCCTCGCCAGGTCTGATGAAAACTGACCCGCCTCTCTCTTTCGACCGTGACGGACAGGCATCAGCGGTGTGGGCATCCGGGCCAACAGCACGGCCTGCGCATGCCTCCTCGCATCTTATCGATACCGACGTCGATGCGACGCTTCCTTGTGGCTTCTCGCTTGGCCGAAGTGACCCAGCAGATCCACTCGTTTCGCGCCAGAGGGGTGATATCGGCCCACAGGCCCACGGCCGCGGCATCGAGTTCGATGGCATTTCGGAAATCTGCGGGCAGCTTATGAATCGTGCCGTCCGCGAGCTTTTGAGCGTTCATAGGTCAATATGCGTCTGTTTGGCCTAACGCCTGAATCAAGCCAAGCCGCGAAGCGGCTTCGGCTTGAATGAATTGTCAGGCGCGAACTTTCATGGCGCCATTGGGTCGGATGCCGAAGCATCGAGGGGCGCATACGTCGAGTATGCGCTTGGCTTTGGCGCGTCTTTGATCATGCTGGAAATGAGACTGTTGAAGTCTTCTGTGTACCAGTGCTTTCGAGACTGCCACCACGCTTGAACTCCTGGGTAGGCCACGATGTCTTGCATCTGCCGCTTCACTGAACTCCAGTGCTGCGGTGGCATGGCACCATCGGCGTAGTGGAAATAGATGCCGTCCCAGTATCGGAATACTCTGAGCAGGTTTGCGCCAAACCGCAGTCGTTCTGCGGGGTTTAGCGACCCAAGATCCTCCAGCCCGTGGAGATAAATGACTCCGAAGTCCGGGCTCTCGCTCATCGTCCGAACGATCTCGATCCACTGCGTGCTGAGCAGGTCAAGTGAAGCCCGCCGATTTGCTCTAGTCTGCTCGCGAACCTGAATTGCCAGGTAAATAAGAGTCGGAATAAGCCCGACTGCTGCTAAGACTTGCCCGATTGCACCGACCGATTCCCAGTTCACAGTAGTTCCCCGTAGTCGCGCCTAACGCTTGAATTAAGCCGAGCCGCGAAGCGGCTTCGGCTTGACGAATTGTTAGGCCCCAACTGTGCCACTGAAAACTGCGATAAGGCAATCTGCTTTTGTTGCCGACGTTCGCCATGCGTCAAGTAATTAGGCGGCTACGCCTCTGCGGGGTCAGCCCTTGAAGTCCTTTTCGGGATTCGATCCGTCGTAGTGCTGGAACACATTCATGAAGCCAGGAACGGTCGCCGCGCGGTTCCAGTCGCGTTGCAGTTCGCAATACAGTTGGGTTTTGCTGATGAGCTTGCCGCCAGCCTGCTCGATCCGACGCAGGGCTGCCTCGTGTGCAACGAGAGAAGTGCCGCCGACGGCATCCACCACCGCATAGACTTCATAGCCTTCCTTGAGTGCGTCGAGTGCCGGAAAGGCAAGGCAGGCTTCAGTCCACAAGGCGGTCATGACGAGCTTCCTGCGGCCGGTGGCCTTGACCGCCTGCCTGAACTCGACATCTTCCCAACTGTTGATTGTGGTGCGGTCATACGTCGGCAGGTGGCCGAGCACTTCCTGCAGTTCGGCGATCGGCGGCTTATTGCGCCCCGTCTGGACATTCACGGTCGAATGGACGATGGGTAGGTTGTAGTTGAGCGCGGCCTTGGCGGTATTGACGATGTTAAAGACCATTTCCTTCTGGTCCATCGAACGGATCGAGGACACCTGGATCGGCTGGTAATCGATGACGATGAGCGCCGAGTTCTCCGGCGTGAGCAAGTGATCCTTGATCGGATCGCGGATCGGTTCACTGGCCATGACGAACTCCTTTGCGGATTCGGCTCGCCACTACACTCCTGCGTTTGCTAGTTCGCCGTGAACAGCAGGGCATGGCGCCTCTTTGGGGCCAACGCCTGAATTAAGCCGAGCCGCGAAGCGGCTTCGGCTTGAATGAATTGTTAGGCGCGCCCGACATGA
>NZ_BAAGXO010000011.1:0-259589 GCF_054779795.1 Lysobacter rhizosphaerae | reverse complement strand
GAATCCACGCACTTCGGCAGACATTCTTCCACCCAGCGATGCAATCGAGGAAATTGCTGGGGTGTCTACGTACTCAGTTTTGTGAAGGACGCACGCAGGCGCGGCGTGGCGAAATCGACGAACGCACGCACCTTCGGCACCGACAGGCGCCCGTAGGGCGAGACCAGGTGGACCGGGAGCGGCGCCGGCTCCGCATCGGCCAGGACGATGCGCAGTGCATCCTGTTCGAGTTCGGAAGCGACGTGATACGACAGCAGTCTAGTCACGCCGTGCCCCTCCACCGCCGAGGCCCTTGCCGCGTGCACGTTGTTGACGACGAGGCGTGGAGTAAATGGAACGGATTGATGAATCGAAGATCCTTCCGTTGGCGGGAAGCTCCACGAATCCAGGCCCATGTGCGACATCGTGATGATCTGGTGCGCACTCAGGTCGGAGGGTTGCTCGATGGCGGGATGTGTCGCCAGGTAGCGCGGCGATGCCACGATCACGCGCCGAGCCTCGCCGATGCGAGTTGCGACCAGCGTCGAGTCGGCCAGAGGGGTAACGCGCAACGCCAGGTCCATGCCTTCGTCGATCAGGTTGACTGGCCTTTCCAGCAGGTGCATCCGCACGTTGACCGTCGGGAATTCCTCGATGAAGGCATCGACGATCGGACGTAGCAGTTCCACACCAATAAACATGGTGGAGGTGATGGTCAGGGTGCCGCGTGGCACCGACCGCTCGCCGGCGGCCTGCCGGTCCGCCTCCTCGAGGTCCGCGAGCACTCTCCTGCAGGCGGTGGCGTATCGCTCGCCGGCTTCGCTCAGCTTGATGGAGCGCGTGGTCCGGTGCAGCAGCGGCACGCCGACGTGCGCCTCGAGATAGGCGACGGCCCGGCTCACCGCGGCGGGCGAGCGACCGGTCCTGCGGCTGGCACCGGCGAGGCTGCCCTCGTCGAGGGCGGCGATGAAGATCTTCATGGCCTCGATGCGATCCATCTGCGCCACCGTACTCTTTAGCGGAGCCGAACCGGCTGGTCCGGTCGCATTTGACCACCGCGCAGGTGCGCGCGTCGAGGACCACGGCCAGGCGTCGCCGTTGCCCCGGGTTTCTGGTGAATCAGGGGCCGCCGCATCGCGTCACCCTGGGGCGCGTGGAACGAAGTCGAGCTCGCGGATGTTTGGGGCCTGGTGCTCGTGGAGGATGACGGTGATGGCCTTCGGATCGGCGTTGAGTGTGGTGACAGTGGCCTCAACGAGGTCCGTCACCAGCGACCGCTTCTGTTCCGTCGACAGAGGCGTGGAGAGATGACATTGGATCAGTGGCATGGCGGCGTCTCCGGGACTCGGCCTATCGTTCGGGCGTCGGCTTCGCGAAATCCGGCAGGTGTTGCGCGTTCTCGACCAGGTTGATGCCGGGATTCTCGTGGATGATCAGGTGTACGTTCTCGCGCGGCTCGCCGGTGGCCCGATTGACCGCATCGAGAATGGCCGTCGCGAACCTGCGCTTCTGCTCGTCGGTGCGACCGACGCGCATGTCTATGGTGAGTATCGCCATCGTGGTGCTCCTCGCTTGAGTGGGTGACATCGCTACAGCCCGGCGTGGGCGCAACCGGAAGGCCGCCGGAGATCACGCGGCCTTGACCTGTGCTCCAGGTTGGGGAATGTACGCGTGTCTCTTCATGCCGAGAAAGAATGCTTCGCGGAAGTCAGCCTTCCGATGCGCGACATAATCTGGCAAAGACCCATTCTTCCATCGCGTGGAAGAAAGTATTTCGCCATGCAGTCTTTCTTGCGCCCCATCGACGCGAGTAGCTTCAATCGCAGGCCTTTCGCCGAACGAGCGTGCTTGCCGCTACTTCCCCGTTGCATCACCCGGGAGGGTGGGGGCATCGGGTGTAGAAGGTCAAAGATCGCTGGGACATCCTGCTCTACCCGGCGCGTAAACCACTCTCCACATTCGTCACCTCCCCCACCGGAACTCCACCATGAAGCTCAACTTGCTCGCCACGGCATTTCTTGCTGTCGGCATCACGTTCACCGCTCCCGTGTTTGCCCAGGAGGCCTCGGCTCCCAAGGCCACCAAGCCGCAGCGGGCCACCGACGCCCCGGACCAGATCCGGCTCACCAAGGTCACGCCCGAGTATTGGCGCGTCACCTTGCACAACCCCCCGTACAACCTCTACGGCCCGAACACGATGCCGCAGTTGAACAAAGTCGTGACTGCGATGGAGACCGATCCGAACGTCAGGGTGGTCGTGTTCGAGAGCGACGTGCCGGACTTCTTCATGACCCATTACGACTTCGTGCCACCGCTGGCCGAGTCCACCAGCCTGCCGCCGGGCAAGACCGGTCTGCCGCAGCTGCCGGACATGCTGGTGCGCATCAGCAAGGCGCCGGTCGTGTCGATCTCGAAGATCCGCGGCCGCGCCACCGGCGTCGGCAGCGAATTGGCGCTGGCCACCGACATGCGCTTCGCCAGCCGGGAGAAAGCCAAGCTGTCGCAGTTCGAGATCGGCGCCGGCTTCGCGCCGGGCGGCGGGCCGTCGGCGCGCCTGCCGCGCCTGATAGGCCGCGGTCGTGCGCTGGAAGTGCTGATGACCGGCAGCTACCTCGACGGCGAACTCGCCGAGCGCTACGGCTACGTCAATCGTGCGCTGCCCGATGCCGAGCTGGACAAGTTCGTCGAGACGATGGCCCGCCGCATCGCCGGGTTCGACAAGCAGACCATCGCCGACATCAAGCGCCTGGTCGATGCCAGCAGCCTGCCGACCGACGAACAGATCGGAGCGGAGTGGGAGGCGTTCCTCACCTCGGTGCAGCGCCCGGCCGCGCAGCAGCGCATCGGCAAGTTGATGCAGCAGGGCTTGCAGACCAACACGGATCTGGAAAGGAACCTGGACGTGTACACCGGCAAGCTCAACGAACCGTCAAAGTGATCGTTGGCCACAAGGCGCCGGATTCAACCGGCGCCTGAAGCCTGCCCGGCCGCGCTCAAATTCCGCTAAACACCAGCGTCGCGTTGGTGCCGCCAAAGCCGAAGCTGTTGGACATCACCGTGCGCAACGCTGCGTCGCGCGATGCACGCAGGATCGGGAAGCCTTCGGCGCGCGGGTCGAGTTCGTCGATGTTCGCCGATCCCGCCATGAAACCGTCGCGCAGCATCAGCAGGCTGTAGATCGCTTCGTGCACGCTGGCCGCGCCGAGCGAATGGCCCGTGAGCGCCTTGGTCGAGGACAGCGGCGGCATCGCGTCGCCGCCGAAAGCCGCGCGCACCGCCTCGAGTTCGACGATGTCGCCGAGCGGGGTCGAGGTCCCGTGGGTGTTGAGGTAGTCGATCGGGCCAACGCCCTGCCCGTCCAACCCCGCCATCGCCATGCGCATGCAACGCATCGCGCCCTCGCCATTCGGCGCCACCATGTCGGCACCGTCGGAGGTGACGCCGTAGCCGGTGAGTTCGGCATGGATGCGCGCGCCGCGTGCCTTGGCGTGTTCGTAATCCTCCAGCACCAGCATGCCGCCACCGGATCCGATGACGAAGCCATCGCGGTTCGCGTCATAGGGACGCGAGGCGCGTTCGGGCGTGTCGTTGAAGTGAGTCGACAGCGCGTGCATGGCATCGAACTGGCAGGTCATGCCCCAGTGCAGTTCTTCGCCGCCGCCGGCGAAGACGATGTCCTGCGCGCCGTGGCGGATCAGGTCGGCGGCAGCGCCGATGCAATGCGCCGAGGTCGCGCAGGCGGCGGAAAGCGCATAGCTGACCCCGCGGATACCGAAGGCAGTGGCAAGGTTCGCGGACACGGTCGACCCCATCGTGCGCGGCACCATGTACGGGCCGACCTTGCGCACGCCCTTCTCACGAAGCAGGTCACCGGTTTCGATCTGCCAATGCGGCGAGGCGCCGCCGGAACCGGCGATCAGTCCGGTACGCGCATCGCGCACCGCATCATCGGACAGGCCTGCGTCGGCGATCGCGTCGCGCATGGATACATAGGCGAAGGCCGCCGCATCCCCCATGAAGCGCTTGAGCTTGCGGTCGATCGCGGCGTCGAGATCGATGGCGCATACGCCGGCGACCTGGCTACGCAGGCCATGCGCGGCATGTTCGGGCGCCGCGCGCAGGCCGCTGCGGCCCTCGCGCAGTGCGTTGGAGACGCTGGCCGCATCGTTGCCCAATGGCGAGACGACGCCCATGCCCGTAACGACGACGCGACGCATCAGAAGCCCTCCGTCGACTGGAACAGGCCCACGCGCAGGCCTTCGGCTTCGTAGATCAGGCGATCGTCGACATAGGTGCGGCCATCGGCGATGACCATGCGCAGCTTGCCGCGCAGCACGCGCTTCACGTCGATCTCGTAACGGACGCGCTTCGCGCTCGGCAGCACCTGGCCGGTGAACTTGACCTCGCCCACGCCCAGCGCGCGGCCGCGACCCGGCTCGCCCAGCCACGGCAGGAAGAAACCGGCGAGCTGCCACATCGCATCGAGGCCGAGGCAGCCGGGCATCACCGGATCGCCTTCGAAGTGGCAGGCGAAGAACCACAGGTCCGGACGGATATCGAGTTCGGCGACCAACTGGCCCTTGCCGAAGGCACCGCCGTCCTCGGTGATGCGCGTGATGCGGTCGAACATCAGCATCGGCGGCGCCGGCAGGCGCGCGTTGCCGGGGCCGAACATCGTGCCTTGGGCGCATTCGAGCAGCTGCTGGGTGTCGAGTGAGGCGGGTCGCGACATGGAAAGAACCGTGATGGGGAGAGAAGCGGCGACGCAGCTGGCTGCGACGCGGACGGGGGCACATGAGCTCACAAAACACCCCCCATGCGATAGCGCACGGGAATTTGGGCGCTGGAACTTGGCCGCTATCCGGATAATGGGCGTCCGACCCCGGGTGAGTCGACTCCCCGCATTCAGCAACCTCGCCGTAGGCGGCCGGGGGGACGAGGACCCGGGCGGTTCACCCCGCCTCGTCCGGCGTTTGCGCTCCCGTAACGCCGGCACTCGCGACGCACGCATGGTCGCGGCCAGCCAGACCGAGCGCCGCGGGCAATGCCTGTCGCACGTAGACCTCGGCGGCCAGCACCTCGTCGAAGCCGACATGGCGGCGCTTCTTCACTCCGTATTCGGAGAGCAGCAGGTGTTTGTCCGCGGTGATGCCGGCGCGGGCCAGGCAGGCCGACACGCAGGCCAGTGCGCAGCCGTCGATCGCCAGGATCGGTCTCCCGCTCTGTGCGGTCTTCACCAGCGCAGTCACGCCACCGCCGACGCCGGCGATGCACGACATCTCCGCGGCGCCGTTGCGGTCGAGCCAGACGGCGATCTGGTTGGCCATCTGCGCGGCGCTGGAGCAGCCCGAGCACGAATAGACCAGGGGAATTTTCCTGCTCATGCGATTGCCTCCCCGGAATTCATGGCTGCGCCCATTCGAGCTGCAGCCACAGCTTGGTGGTGTCGCGCGCGAAGCCGTCGCTACGGTAGTCGGCGAGCTTGGCCAGTCCAATCAGCTTGCCGTGCACCGGGAATCCCAGCGACGCATTCCACTCCTGGCCGTAGTCCTGGCTTCCGCTGTCGGCACGATAGTCGTGCCAGGCCAGTGCCCATTTGAGCTTCGACAGCGTGGCGCCATGTCCGAGCGCGCCGCCGGCCGCCAGGTAGCGATCCTCCAGCCCCGCCGGTGGCGTGACCAGGAACTTGTCGGCCCAGCCATTGAACGCATGCAGCGTCGCCAGTGGCGTCTGCAGCGCGTGGCGTCCGTTGCCACCGAGGTGTTCCCAGCCCCCGCGCCACGTGATGCCGTTGCGGGTGAACGCGGGTTCGACCAGCCAGTACTGGTGCGAGAACGACAATGGATTGTCGGCGTAATCGTGTTGTTGCGCCCATTCCAGCGCCAGCCCCCAGCCGTTGCCGTCGCGCACCGTGTCGGTGACCGCGCGCAGGCCCCAGGTCGCGGTCGATGCGGTGGCGACGTCGCGATCGTCGTGCAGGTAGGCGTAGCCCACCACCTGCTGCACGCCATGCTTCCATGCGAGGTTGAAGGCATGGCTATCGAGGTTGCGTTCGCGCGCCAGCACGTCGCGCGCCTGGTCGCCGTTGACGCGATGCACGCGATCCAGCCATGCGTAGCGCGCGGTCAGGCCAGGCCGCAGTCCCACGTCGAACGCGACCGCGTCGAAGGTCTGCTCGTTCTGGCGCCAGCCGCTGTTGCCGATCCAGCGCTGGTTGTCGAACAACAAACGTTGCCGCCCCAGCGTGGCGCCGGCGTGCCCGCCCTTCCAGGCCAGGTAGGCCTGGTTCAACTCGGCGCCTTCGGGATCGGTGATCGCCGGGCGCGTGGTGACACCATTGGCGCCGCTGTTGTAACGGTCCCCGGCGCTGGCGATCCCCTCGCCTTCCAGCAGCGCACTGAAGCCATGCGCCCAACGCATGCGCAGGCCGGCACGCAGGCGCAGCGTGGTGGCATTGGATGTGCTTGCGAATGCGTCATCGTCGACGAACTCGTTGCGCAGTCGCGCATTCCATTCGAACCCAAATGGCGAGGGTGTTGACGAGTGGGCGGGGGCGGAAGCTGGCAACGAAACCGGCTCGGCGGCGACTGCCCAGGCCGGGGCCGCCAGCGCGGCGGCGATCACGACGGGCGGCCATACGGGGTGTAACATCGGGCGGCTCCTCCTGTGGTTACGGATAGGCTCCCCCCCGTGTAGCGCTGCCGCCTTGACCTCGATCAACCCGCAGAGTGCGCGGGTGATCGTGTTCACCCGGCTTGACCCAGATCAGATCAGGGACTTCGCCACACGCTCAGACTGCGCTGCATCGGAAACCCATCCACGATGCAAACGTCCAGGAGTCCGCAATGAATGCCGATCGTTCCCGTCCGGCGCTAGTCCTCGCCATCGCCATCGCAGCGTTGTTCGCTGCCGCGCTCACCGCATATGCCGTGACTACCACCGATACCACCGACACCGGTCCACAGGCCGTCGCAACCCAACCCACGGGGATGTCCGTCCCGTTCTGAAGGCTAAAGGAGTTGGCAATGAAGACAGTGATCTGGAATCACCGTTCGTTGTTCCTCGCCGTTGCGCTCGCCGCGCTCGCTCTCACGGGATGCAAAGCCGACAAGGGCGACAAGGGTGACGCGGCCAGGACATCGGCCGCCGCCAACGATACGGGCGGCTCGCAGAAGGGCGACTTCGGTCCGCCACAGGGCGCGGAAATCAAGGCCGTGCTGACCTCGCCTCCCAACGTGCCTCCCGCTACCGGGCGCAAGGCGCCGGCGAAAGTCATCGTCGAACTCGACGTCGTTGAAAAAGAGATGCCGATATCCGAAGGCGTGACCTACACCTTCTGGACCTTCGGCGGCACCGTTCCGGGCAGCTTCATCCGCGTGCGCCAGGGCGACACCGTCGTCTTCCACCTGCGCAACATGCCCGACAGCAAGATGCCCCACAACATCGACCTGCACGGCGTCACCGGCCCCGGTGGCGGCGCCGCGTCGAGCTTCACCGCGCCCGGCCATGTCTCGCGCTTCACCTTCAAGGCGCTCAACGCGGGCTTGTTTGTCTACCACTGCGCGACCGCCCCGGTCGGCATGCATGTCGGTAACGGCATGTACGGCCTGATCCTGGTCGAGCCGCCGGAAGGCCTGCCCCCGGTCGACCGCGAGTACTACGTGATGCAAGGCGACTTCTACACGTCAGGCAAGTACCGCGAGAAAGGCCACCAGCCCTTCGACATGGAGAAGGCGATCGAGGAGCACCCGACCTATGTGTTGTTCAACGGCATGGAAGGCGCCCTCACCGGCGACAAGGCGCTCACCGCCAAGACCGGTGAAACGGTGCGCCTGTTCGTCGGCAACGGCGGCCCCAACCTGGTGTCGAGCTTCCACGTGATCGGCGAGATCTTCGACAAGGTCTGGTTCGAGGGCGGTACGCGCTTCCAGGAAAACGTGCAGACCACGCTGATTCCCTCGGGCGGCGCGGCGATCATGGACTTCCACCTGGAAGTGCCGGGCAGCTACGTCCTGGTCGACCATTCGATCTTCCGCGCCTTCAACAAGGGTGCGCTGGCGATCCTCAAGGCCGACGGTGCCGAGCGCAAGGACATCTACTCGGGCAAGGAAGTCGATGCGATGTACATCGGCGACCGCGCACAGCCCAACCTCGCCGCCGTCACCCAGGCCACCACCGCGGCCACGGCCGGCGCGCTGACCGCCGAAGACCAGATCAAGGCCGGCCAGGCACTGTTCGCCGGCACCTGCTCGACCTGCCACCAGCCCAACGGCGAAGGCATGGAAGGCGTATTCCCGCCACTGGCGAAGTCGGACCTGATCAAGGCCAATCCCAAGCGCATCGTCGACATCATGCTGCATGGCCTCACCGGCCCCGTGACCGTGAACGGCAAGGATTACAACTCGGTGATGCCGCCGATGTCGCAGCTCACGGATGACGAAGTCGCCAACATCGGCACTTACGTGCTCAACAGCTGGGGCAATCCGGGCGGCAAGATCGACAAGGACGAAGTCGCCGCGCGTCGCAAGGCGGGCGGGCCCGCCGCAGCCGCGGAGCACTGAGCCATGCGCCGCGTGTCCGCCCTGCTGCTGCTCGTACTTCCCGTCGCCGGCCTCGCCGCCGCCGCCGGGTTGTTCGCGCCGCTGCCGGGCGGCACGTTCAAGTCGGCGCTGCAGTACGAAGACGCGAAGGGCGGCGTGCGCATCGCGCCCTTCGCGCTGATGCGCAAACCGGTCACCAATGCGGACTTCCTCGCGTTCGTGAAGACACATCCGCAGTGGCAGCGGGATCGCGTCGCCCGCGTGTTCGCGGAACCGCGCTACCTGTCGCACTGGCAAAGCGCGACCGAACTGGGCCCGAAAGCGGAGCCGGGGCAACCGGTCACCTGGGTCAGCTGGTTCGCGGCGAACGCCTACTGCGAGTCGATCGGTACGCGCCTGCCGACCTGGTCGGAATGGGAGTTCGCCGCCGCGGCCGATGAGACCCGCAAGGACGCACGCAAGGACCCGGCTTGGCGCGAACGCATCCTGACCTGGTACTCGCGCCCTTCCAATCAAGCCCTTCCCCGCGCCGGCCTGCAGGCGCCCAACGCCTGGGGCGTGCAGGACATGCACGGACTGGTGTGGGAATGGACCGACGACTATTCGTCGCTGCTGGTGTCGGGCGACAACCGCAACCAGGGCGATGCCGACAAAACCAAATTCTGCGGTGCCGGTGCACTGTCGATGGACGACCGCGAGAACTACGCGGTGCTGATGCGAGTGGCGATGCTGTCCTCGCTGGAAGGCAGTGACGCCACCGCCAACCTCGGATTCCGTTGCGCGAGGAGCGCTAAATGAAAAAATTCAGAAACCTGGCAATTGCCGTCTGCACGGGAGCGCTGCTCACGCTGCTGAGTGCCGCCACGCTGGCAGCGGCCGCAACGCCGCCACCCTTGCCGCGCGATTCGGTCTATCAGCTGCCGTTGACGCTGACCAACCAGGCCGGCCAGGCCAGCGACTGGCGGCTGCGGCGCGGCAAGCCGCAGCTGGTGTCGATGTTCTACACCTCCTGCAAGTACATCTGCCCGCTGATCGTCGACTCGGGCAAGGCGATCGAGAAGAACCTCACGCCGGCGCAGCAGCAGCAACTGGGCATCCTGCTCATCAGCATGGATCCGGCGCGCGACGATGCCGCCGCGCTCAAGGCGATCGTCGACAAGCGCAATCTCGATACGCAGCGCTGGACGTTGTCAGCGCCGCCTGCCGCTGACGTGCGCACCGTCGCCGGCGTGCTGGGCATCCGCTTCCGCCAGCTCGCCGACGGCGAGTTCAACCACACGAGTGCGTTGGTGCTGCTCGACAAGGATGGCCGCATCCTCGCGCGTACCGAGCAGGTAGGCACCCGCCCCGATCCCGAGTTCCTCGCCGCAGTACGCAAGGCCACCCAGCCGTAAGCGGATTGCGAACCCGCCATCGCGGGCGAACAAGACGGGACACTGGCCCGTCAATCGCGTCCGCATGGCGGGTTTGAAATCCGCGCGGGTTTGAATCCGCAATCCCCCAAGTCAGAGAGTGACGCCATGAAATCCACTTCGAAAGCACTGCTCGGCCTGGCGCTCCTGGGCGCCGCTTCCCTCGTCCACGCCGCCCCCAACTGCACGCTCAAGCTGACCGGCAACGATGCGATGCAGTACGACCTGAAGACCGCTACGGTTTCCGCGTCCTGCCCGAAAATCACCATCGAGCTCACCCATATCGGCAAGATGCCCGCGCAGGCGATGGGCCACAACGTGGTCATCAGCCAGACGGCGGACATGAACGCGATTACCGCCGCGGGCACGAAAGCCGGGGCCGCGGCGGGCTACGTGCCCAAGGGCGATGCCAAGGTGATTGCCGCCACTCCGGTCGTCGGCGGCGGCGCCAGCACGAAGGCCACCTTTGCCGGGAGCAAGCTCAAGGCGGGCGGCGACTACACCTTCTTCTGCTCCTTCCCCGGCCATTCGGCCTTGATGAAGGGCAAGCTGGTGGTGACGAAGTAACGTCACGCTGGCGTTGCTTCAGTCCACCCGGCGTCCTTCGACTCCGCCACGCGCGGATCGAAGGACGCATGCGTTCAACGCCCGCGATGGCGGGCACGGCAGCGCGCGATCACCACGAAACAGCCCCGCGTGATTCGATGCCACTGCAACGGGCGCCGGCTCAATGCCGCATCAGCAAGGGCAGGTCGGCGTTCTCCAGCATGAAGCGCGTCACGCCGCCCAGTATGCGTTCGGTGAAGCGCGTGTGGCCGTAGGCGCCCATCACCAGCAGGTCCGCGTAGGCGGCATGCGCGGCTTCGAGGATTGGTGCGCCCTTGTCGGCGGTGTCGTCCAACACCTCGAATTCAACCGGCAGTTCGTGCCGGCGGCACCATTGCTCGAGCGCGAACTCCGGCACCCGCACGGGTGGCAGCATCGCCTTGCGCGTGCCCGTCAACAGCACGATGCGCTTCGCGCGCCGCAACAGCGGCAGCGCGCCATGCAGCGCGCGAATGGCCTCGATCGAGCCGTTCCAGGCAACGACGACGCAGTCCAGGGCCAGCGCCTGGTGCCCCGGTGGCACGACCAGGCACGGCAGGTCCGTGTGCAGGATGATCGAAGCCAGTGCGCCGGGGCCGCTCCACATCTCGTCCGCATCCCTGGCGAGCACGAGCAGGTCGTGCCAGTTGCTGGTGAAGCGCAGCGCATCGCCGACGTGGCCCCGGGCCACCAGCCAACGCGGGAAGACGGCCCCGGTGGATTCGGCCCAGGCTTCGAACACGGGCGCGGCCTTCTCCGCGTCGCGCACCTGTTCGTCGATGGCGGCGGCGTATTCAGCCAGGAGCAGCCCGGAGTCGTATTCCCACACCGGGGGAATGCCGCCCTGCACCACGTGCAGCCCGGTCAGACCGGTACGCAACTGCCCTGCCAGGCGTGCCGCGAAGGCGACGCCGGCATCCCAATCCGGATAACGCGTGGCGCGAACCAGCAGATCCATGGCGATCTCCTCGATGACCGGCGATTGCGGCAGTCGCATCCTGCACCCGTGCGGGGCCCGATGGCTTGATCCAGCTCAATTCCGGGGGCCTTTTTTGCCTTGGCCCATGGGCCTATTGCCCTGCGCCCGGGATGGGAGGACAAAGGCGTGTTGGCAGTGAACGCGCCCATGCGATGTTCGCCCGATGGTCGCGCCGCCGATTGATCTGTTTGATCCGGATCAAGAATGGGTTTTTCCGGAAACCCAAAATACGAGACGTCGAAGCGAGCCTTCCCCCATGACCTCCAATGACGCGATTCCCGCCGGACCCACCGCAGGTGGCGCCCCGGCTTCCAATCCCGTTCCTGCCGCAAACGCACGGTACGGTTTCTACAACGACAAGGTAGTCCTGCAGTTCTCCATCGCCACCGTGGTGTGGGGCATCGTCGGGATGGCGGTGGGCGCGTTCATCGCCGCCCAGCTGTACTGGCCGACGATCGGCGAGGGCATTCCCTGGCTCAGTTACGGCCGCTTGCGTCCGCTGCATACCAATGCGGTGATCTTCGCCTTCGGCGGTTCCGCCCTGTTCGCCACCTCGCTGCACGTCGTGCAGCGCACCTGCCACGTGCGACTGATCTCGGACAAGCTCGCCGCCTTCGTGTTCTGGGGCTGGCAGGCGGTGATCGTCGCCGCCGCCATCACGCTGCCCCTGGGCATGACCCAGGGCAAGGAATATGCCGAGTTGGAATGGCCGATCGACCTGCTGATCACGGTCGTGTGGGTCGCCTATGCGGTGCTGTTCTTCGGCACGATCGTCAAGCGCCGGGTCAACCACATCTACGTGGCGAACTGGTTCTACGGCAGCTTCATCCTCACCATCGCGCTGCTCCACATCGTCAACAACATCGCCATGCCGGCGGGGCTTACCAAGTCCTACTCGGCCTACAGCGGCGCGGTCGACGCGATGGCGCAATGGTGGTACGGCCACAACGCGGTCGGCTTCTTCCTGACCGCCGGCTTCCTCGGGATGATGTACTACTTCGTGCCGAAGCAGGCGCAGCGCCCGATCTATTCGTACCGCCTGTCGATCGTGCACTTCTGGGCACTGATCGCCGTGTACATGTGGGCCGGCCCGCACCACCTGCAGTACACCGCCCTGCCCGACTGGGTGCAGTCGCTCGGCATGGTGTTCTCGCTGATCCTGCTGGCGCCGTCGTGGGGCGGCGCGCTGAACGGCATCCTCACGCTGTCGGGGGTGTGGCACAAGCTGCGTACCGACCCGATCCTGAAGTTCATGATCGTCGCGATCAGCTTCTACATGATCGCCACCTTCGAGGGGCCGATGATGTCGATCAAGACGGTCAACTCGCTGTCGCACTACACCGACTGGACCGTCGGCCACGTGCACGCGGGCGCGCTGGGCTGGGTGGCGATGATCTCGATCGGATCGATCTATTCGCTGCTGCCGCGCCTGCTGGGCCGTGAATCGATGTACTCCACCAAGTGGATCGACACGCACTTCTGGCTGCACACCTTCGGCGTGCTGCTCTACATCGCGGCGATGTGGATCGCTGGAGTCATGCAGGGCCTGATGTGGCGTGCGACCAACGCCGACGGCACCCTCACCTACAGCTTCGTCGAAGCGCTCAATGCCACGTATCCCTATTACCTCGTGCGCCTGGGCGGTGGCCTGGTCGTGCTGGTGGGCATGGGCCTGATGGCGTTGAACATGTGGAAGACGTTCGCGATGGCACCGGCGCGCGCTCCGCAGCCGGTACTCGCCCCCGACATCAGCGACGCGCGCGCCTGAGGAGCCGAGATGAGCGACAAGAAAGAATACGGCGGCAACGCGCACCAGAAGATCGAGCGCAACGTCGGCCTGATGGCCGTACTGATCGCGGTGGTGGTGTCCTTCGGCGGCCTCGCCGAGATCGTGCCGCTGATGTTCCAGGCGGAGACCATCAAGCCGCTGCCGGGCGTGAAGCCCTACCCGGCGCTGCAGCTGGCCGGTCGCGACGTGTACGTGCGCGAGGGTTGCTACAACTGCCATTCGCAGATGATCCGGACGCTGCGCTTCGAGACCGAGCGCTATGGCCACTACTCGCTGGCGGGCGAGTCGGTGTATGACCATCCCTTCCAGTGGGGCTCCAAGCGCACCGGCCCCGACCTGGCGCGCGTCGGCGGCCGCTACTCGGACGACTGGCACCGCGTGCACCTGACCAATCCGCGCGACGTCGTGCCGGAGTCGAACATGCCGTCGTTCCCGTGGCTAGAGAAGAACCAGCTCGACGGCGCCGAAATAACCGCCCACATGCGCGCGCTGAAGCGGCTGGGCGACCCCTACACCGAAGCGGAGATCGGCAAGGCGGCGCAGGACGTGGCCGGCAAGACCGAACTGGACGCCGTCGTCGCCTACCTGCAGGGCCTCGGCAAGCACGCACCGCGGGGAGGCTGAGCCATGGTTTCCGGAATCGTCACTGCAATCCTGCTGGTCGTTTTCGTGGGCGGATGGGCCTGGGCATGGAGTCCGCGCCGCCATAGGGATTTCGAGGAGGCGGCGCAACTGCCGCTGGATGAAGACATGCACGTGGAAGGCACCCGGGAGAACGAACGATGAGCGCCGCGTGGTCGTGGTATGTCATCGCCATCGTCGTCCTCAACATCGTCGGCTGCGCGTGGCTGCTGTGGTGGACGGCCAAGCGTCGTCCCGGCGATCCCAAGCCGGAGGACACCAGCCACGTATGGGACGGCGACATCACCGAGTACAACAAACCGCTGCCAAAGTGGTGGATCAACCTGTTCTGGCTCACCCTGATCTTCGGCATCGGATACATCGCCTGGTATCCCGGGTTCGGCAATTTCGCCGGCTACGGCAAGTGGACGTCGCAACAGGAACATGCCCAGAGCAAGGCCGCGTACGACGCGAAGCTGGAAGAGACGTTCGCGCCGTACAAGGGCCAGCCGATCAACGTGCTTGCGGCCAATGCCGACGCCGTGAAGCTGGGCCGCTCGATCTTCAACAACACCTGCGCCACCTGCCACGGGTCGTCCGCGACGGGAGCCATCGGCTACCCCAACCTGACCGACGACATCTGGCATTGGGGCGGTACGCCGGACAAGGTGCTGGAAACGGTGCTCGATGGCCGCGAAGGCGTCATGCCCGAATGGGGCACGGTGCTCACCGGCATGGGCGGCGAGAACGCGGTCGACTACGTCGTCGCCTACGTGCGCACGCTCTCGCATCCCGACAAGTCGCTGTACAACGATTACATGGCCTCGCAGGGCAAGAAGCTGTACGAGGGCATCTGCGTCGCGTGCCACGGTGTCGATGGCAAGGGCAACCAGGCCATGGGAGCGCCCGACCTGACGGACGACTACTGGCTCTACGGCAACAGCAACGAGGCGCTGCACCAGACGATCGCCAAGGGCCGCCACGGCTCGATGCCAGCGCACCGCGCGCTGCTGGGCGAAACCCGCGTACGCCTGGTCGCCGCCTACGTCTGGTCGTTGTCGCACAACAAGCCCGGCGCGGGCGCGGCACGCACGGGCAAGGCCGCGAAATGACGGTATTCACGGCGGAGAGCGCATGAGCGAAACCCCGCAATGGCAGCCCCGCAAGCCGGACTTCATCGAACCCGGCTTCGACCACCCGCCCCGTCCGCTCGCGCAACGTGTCGGCGCGATCCTGTGGCCGAGCTTCTTCGCGGCGGGCGTGGCGACGATGGTGTTCTTCGCCTTCGTCGATCCGCTGGAATTGCGCGACCTCACGTTTCCGTCGCTGCCGCTGACCCGCGAGCTCGGTTACACCGTGGGGTTCTTCATGTTCTGGCTGGCAACGGCGGCGTCCAGCCTGTTCACCTGGTGGCTGCTGCGCCCGTCCAGCCGCTTCAACCGCCGGCTGCACTGAGCGGCAGCGCGGCCGGAATTTCCCGAGGGATCCGCAGTTGAGCAAGTCCATCGACATTGCACTGGCAGACGAGGAACGCTCGTTCTACGTCAGCGAACGCAAGGTCTACCCACGCGACGTCACCGGCCGCTTCGACCGCCTGCGCACGGCGGCGGTGTTCTGGCTGCTCGGCATGTTCTACGCGTTCCCGTGGCTGCGCTGGGACGGCAGGCAGGCGGTGCTGTTCGACCTGCCGGCGCGCAAGTTCCATGTCTTCGGCCTGACCTTCTGGCCGCAGGACTTCCCGCTGCTGGCGCTGCTGCTGATCATCGCCGGCGTCGCGTTGTTCTTCTTCACCGCGTTGGCCGGACGCCTGTGGTGCGGCTATGCCTGTCCGCAGACCGTGTGGACCGAAACCTTCCTGTGGATGGAGCGCTGGACCGAAGGCGACCGCAACGCCCGCATGAAGCTCGACGCCGCGCCATGGTCGGGCAACAAATTGCTGCGCAAGGGCGCCAAGCACGCGTTGTGGCTGGTGTTCGCGTTGTGGACCGGATTCACCTTCGTCGGCTTCTTCACCCCGATCACGGAACTCGGCACGCGGCTCGTGTCGTTCGAACTGGGTGGCTGGGAAACTTTCTGGATCCTGTTCTATGCCCTGGCCACCTGGGGCAATGCCGGCTTCCTGCGCGAACAGGTGTGCAAGTACATGTGCCCCTATGCGCGCTTCCAGAGCGCGATGTTCGACCGCAACACGTTGCTGATCGCCTACGACCCGATGCGTGGTGAACCGCGCGGCCCGCGCAGGCGCGGCCTGGGCGGCGTGGTCGCGCGCGGCCGCGGCCTGCTCGACAAGGTCGCCGCCTACGACTACGTGTTCCGCGCCAGCCGCCATCCCAGCGCCGCCGATGCGCGGCTGCAGGCGCGCGGCACCATCACCTTCGATGCCGGCAAGGAGTCCGAGCCGCTGCCGAAGTTCCCGGCGGAGCAGTTGGGCGACTGCATCGACTGCACGATCTGCGTGCAGGTCTGCCCGGTCGGCATCGACATCCGCAACGGCCTGCAGTACGAATGCATCGCCTGCGGTGCGTGCGTGGACGCTTGCGACGAGGTGATGGACAAGGTCGGTTTTCCGAGGGGCCTCATCCGTTACACCACGCAGAACGCGCTCGATGGCCAGCGCACCCGCGTGCTGCGGCCCCGCGTCTTCATCTACGGCGCGCTGCTGGTCCTGCTGCTGGGCGGCTTCGCGGTCGGCGTCGCCCTGCGCACGCCACTGATCGCGGAAGTCCTGCGCGACCGCAATGCGCTCTATCGGCAGACCGACACCGGCATCGAGAACGGCTACACGCTCAAGCTGGTCAACAAGACCGCGCAGGCGCAGCGTTACGTCGTGACCCTGGCCGGCGGCAAGGACGGACTGGTGCTGGGCGACATGCCGGCGATAGTGGTGCCCGCCAGCGATGTCGCCTCGGTGCCGCTCACTATCACCGCGCCAGCGGGCACGCACGGGCGCCACGAAGTGCGCTTCGACGTGCGCTCCGCCGATGGCCGCGTGCACAAGACCGTGGAAAGCAGTTTCTTTGGACCAACGCAATGATGACGCTCGACAATCGCGTTAAACGCAGCGCCTGGCGCGAACCGATGGTGTGGCTGGTGGCGGCGATCCCGGCCGCGGCAGTAATCGCGGCGATCGCCCTGCTGGTGGCGGCGGAGCGGTCGTCGGGCAACAACGACCTGGTCGCGGACGAGGTCCAGCGCACGGCGCAGGTGCAAGTCGCCGACCTCGGGCCCGATGCGGCCGCGCAGCAACTCCAGCTCAGTGCGGTCGTGCGTACCGGCAAGGGCATCGTCGAAGTGCTGCCGGTGGATGGCGGCTTCGACCGCAACGCCAGGCTGGTCCTGGCGCTGCACCATCCTGCGCGCGCCGCGCTCGATCGCGACATTGCCCTCCTGCCGGTCAAAACGGGCTGGCGCAGCGACGGCGAGATCGACCTCAGCCACGACTGGAACGTGGAGCTGCGCCCCGCCGATGGCGCCTGGAGGCTGCGGGGCCGCTGGAGCTCGGGGCAACAGGCCACGTACCTGCGACCCGCGTTGGCGGGGGAATGACGCGGCATGACCGCCACGCCCGCCACGGTTGCCCGGGCCACGCGCGCTGACGGCGCGATCCAGGTCGCTGCGACAGACTGTTTCCACTGTGGCGAAGCGTTGCCGGCCGTCCCTGCCCGCCTGCGCCTCGACGGCGCGGAGCGCGCCTTCTGCTGCGACGGATGCGCGGCGGCGGCGCAATGGATCCGCGACGCGCGCCTCGACGACTACTACCGGCTGCGCAGCGAATTGGCCATGCGCGTGTCCCTCGATCAATCCGACATCGCACTGTGGGACCGCGCGGAAGTGCTGGACGAACATGCGCGCAACGTTCCGGGCGGGCGCGAGCTGACCCTGCTCACCGACGGCATGCGCTGCGCCGCGTGCGCCTGGCTGATCGACCGCGCGCTCACGCGCGAGCCGGGGGTGCTCGAAGTCAACGCGAATGCCGTTACCGGCCGCATCCGCATCGCCTGGGATCCTGCGCGCACGTCGTTGTCCTCCCCGCTGCGCCGCCTGATGGCGCTGGGATACCGGCCCTATCTCGCCACCGGCGAAGCCCGCGAACGCGAGCGTCGCAGCGAGCGCAACCGTTGGCTGCTGCGATTGGGCGTCGCCGGGCTGGGCGCCATGCAGGCGATGATGTTCGCCGAGGCGCTCTACCTCGATACGTCCGGGTCGATGTCGCACGCGATGCGCGACTTCCTGCGCTGGGTGACCTTCCTGGTGGCAACGCCGGTGGTGTTCTACGCGGGTTGGCCGTTCCTGGCCGGTTGCGCGCGCGAGTTGCGCCATCGCCGCCCCGGCATGGACACCCTGATCGCAACTTCGACCCTGCTTGCCTATTTCGCCAGCCTGGTCGAAACCCTGCGCGGCGGTCCACAGGTCTGGTACGACGCCGCCGTGATGTTCGTCTTCTTCCTGCTCGCAGCGCGGATGCTGGAACAACGCGTGCGCAACGTCGCAACCGCGCAGGTGGATGCGCTGGCGCGGGCACGCCCGGCATTCGCCACGCGCGAACGCGAGGATGGTTCGCGCGAACTCGTCCCGCTCGCCGCGCTCGTGGTCGATGACGTGGCCTGCATTGCGGCGGGCGAAGCCGTGCCCGCCGACGGCGTGCTGCTGGACGGAGAGGCCGGCTTCGAGGAATCGCTGCTCACCGGCGAAGCGCATGCGGTGCACAAGACCGCGGGCATGCCGGTATTTGCGGGGACTGTTTGCCGCGAACGCCCCGCGCGCATGCGCGTGACCGCCACCGGCTCCGCCACCCGACTGTCACAGCTCGCACGCCTGGTCGAACAGGCGCAGGCGCATCGTCCGCCACTCGCGCAGGCCGCGGACCGGATCGCCTCGTGGTTCGTATTCGCGATGCTGGCGGCTGCGGCCCTGACCTTTCTTGCATGGCGCGTCCATGAACCGGCCCGCGCCTTCGAGGTCGCCCTGGCCGTGCTCGTGATCAGTTGTCCCTGTGCGCTGTCCTTGTCGGTTCCCGCCGCATTGGCGGCCGCCAACGGCGCGCTGGCGAAACTGGGCGTGCTGCCGCTGCGTCCCGACGCCCTGGATCGGCTGGCGCGCGTGAGCGACGTGGTCTTCGACAAGACCGGCACGTTGAGCGATGGCAAGCCGTGGCTGGTGGAAGCGGACACATTCGGTGGCATGGATCGCGTCCGCGCGCTGCGGATTGCCGCCGCCCTGGAGCGCGACAGCGGGCACCCGCTCGCGCAGGCGTTTTCCAATGCCGTGCAGGCCGAAGCGGAGTCGGCCAGCAACCTCATCGCCATCGCCGGCCATGGCATCGAAGGCACGCTCGGAGCCGACCGCTGGCGCCTCGGGCATGCGCCGTATGCCTGCGCGGGTGAGGACGATGGCGCGCTCTGGCTAGGCGACGGCCGGCAAGCATCCGCACGCTTCGTAGTCCGCGAGCGCGAACGCGTGGATGCGCGCATGGCGCTGGATGCGCTCAGGCGCGAGGGCATCGCCGTGCATCTGTGCAGCGGCGATGCGCATGCGGCCGTGGATCGACTGGCCACGACGCTCGGCATCACCGAGGCAAACCCACGGCAGACGCCCGAAGCCAAACTCGCCTACGTGCGGCAACTGCAGCAGCAGGGTCGCCGCGTCGCGATGGTGGGCGACGGCCTCAACGATGCACCGGTGCTCGCCGGCGCCGACGTGTCGATCGCGATGGGTGAAGGCGCCGCACTGGCGCAGCGCGCGGCCGACCTGGTGCTCGCCTCTCCCGCACTCACCCGCATCCCCGCCGCGATCGCGCTCGCGCGCGACACGCGGCGCATCGTCCGCCAGAACTTCGGCTGGGCGCTTGGCTACAACCTGCTCGCCTTGCCGCTGGCCATGGCCGGCATGGTGACGCCATGGATCGCCGCGCTCGGGATGGCGCTGTCCTCGCTGGCGGTCACCCTTAATGCGCTGCGCCTTGCGCGCGGCAGTGCGACTTCCGTGGAGCCGCCGCTGCGCGATGGCGTCGCCGCCGAGGTGCGCGCATGAACATCCTCCTGCTGCTGGTGCCGCTGAGCCTGATGTTGCTGCTGTTGGCGATCGGCGCCTTCGTATGGGCGGTGAAGCGCGGGCAATTCGACGACCTCGACACGCCAGGAATCGACATCCTCGTCGACGACGACGAGCCACCGGCCTCCGGGCAGGAGGAGCGCGATGGCGATTGACTGGCTGGTGATCGGCGGCGCCCTGCTGAGCGGCCTGCTCGGCGGCGCGCATTGCGCGGCGATGTGCGGTGGAATCGCCGCCGGGCTCTCGGTGCAGCAGCGCGGTGGCTGGTGGATGGCGCTGCAACCGAACCTCGGCCGCGTCCTGGGCTACACGCTCGCAGGCGCGATCGTGGGCGGCGTCGGACACCAGCTGCTCGACATCGCACGCATGCCGGAACTCACGCTTGCGTTGCGCGCGACGGTGGGCCTGGTCCTGATCGTGGCCGCGTTGCGCCTGCTCGATCGCCAGGGGCGCCTCGCCTTCCTTGGCGCGCCCGCCGGCCGCCTCTGGCAGTGGCTGCGGCCATTGCAGCGGCGCCTGCTGCCCGCGGACACGGTGGGAAAGCGCATGGCGCTAGGCGTGCTGTGGGGCTGGATGCCGTGCGGTCTCAGCACGACCTTGCTTGCGGCCGCATGGCTGCAGGCCAGCGCCTTCCACGGCGGATTGACGATGGCGGCGTTCGGGCTGGGCACGTTGCCGGTGATGCTGCCGCTGACCTGGGCCGGTGCCCGCTTCGGGCAACGCCTGCAGCGTGGCGGCTGGCGCACGGCGATGGGGCTGGCCGTGCTGTTCGCGGGTGTCCTGACGCTGGCCGCGCCGCTGCTGATGCAGGCGCCGGTCGTGCATGGCGTGTTGGCGGCGCTGGGGTGCCGCAGCCTGCCGGCGTAGCGGTGTCAGGCCCTGGCGCTGCGCCGGGGTTCTTCGTGCTCGGCGCTATGCGCGAGCCGGCTCAGTTCGGCGGGATTGCGGATGTCGACGCGACGGCCCGCGAGATCGATCACACCATCCTCCTGCAGCCGGGTGAAGCCGCGGCTGACGGTTTCCAGCGCCAGCCCGAGGTAATGCGCGATGTCCTCGCGGCTCATCGGCAGTTTGAACTGGGTCGCCGACTGGCCGATGTTGCGATAGCGCTCCGAGAGTCCGTGCAGGAACAACGCGATGCGTTCACCGGCCTGGCGCCGCAGGAGCATGCCCAGGTGGTCCTGGTCGCGGCCCACGCTCCGGCCGATGACGCGCAGGAGCTGGTGCTGCAGGCTCGGCAATTGCGCGGCGATGGTGGCGAGCTGGTCGAAGGGCACCTCGCACACGTTCGCCGTGGTGAGCGCGACGGCTTCGCAGCGGTGCGTGCCGGCGCCCAATGCGTCGAGGCCGATCAGTTCGCCCGGCAGGTGGAAGCCGACCACCTGCTCTTCGCCTTCCTCGCTGATGCTGACCGTCTTGAACGCCCCGTCGCGGGCGACGTACACAGCCGTGAGGGCGTCGCCGGGCCGGTACAGCCGCTCGCCGCGCGCGACGGGACGCCGGCGCCTGACGATCTCGTCCAGCTGCTGCAATTCCGTCGGATTGATGCCGGCGGGCAGGCACAGCTGCTGCAGCGAGCAATGCGCACAGCCGTGCCGGATGGTCGCGAGATCAAGAACGGGGGCATCGGACATGCAGATATGGTGCCATGAATGGGCGCAATGACCGGGCTACCCGGGGCCTTTGGCCTGATAAGGAAAAAGCGGGCCGAAGCCCGCTTTTCCGGTGGCGCATGGAACGCGACGGCTTACTCGGCCGTCACGCCCTCGCCTTCTTCCACGGCCTTGATCGACAGGCGGATGCGGCCCTGCTTGTCGACTTCCAGCACCTTGACCTTGACCACGTCGCCTTCCTTGAGCTTGTCGGAAACCTTCTCGACGCGCTCGCTGGAGATCTGCGAGACGTGCACGAGACCGTCCTTGCCCGGCAGGATGGTGACGAACGCACCGAAGTCCATGATCTTGGCGACCTTGCCTTCGTAGATGCGGCCCGGCTCGACGTCCGAGGTGATCTGCTCGATGCGGGCCTTGGCGGCCTGCGCAGCGGCGGCATTGACCGAGGCAATGACGATCGTGCCGTCGTCCTGGATGTCGATCTGGGTGCCGGTTTCCTTGGTGATGGCCTGGATGGTCGAACCACCCTTGCCGATCACTTCGCGGATCTTGTCCGGGTGGATCTTCATCGTCAGCAGGCGCGGGGCGAACTCGCTCAGCTCGCTGCGCGGCGTGGTGAGGGCATGCGCCATCTCGCCGAGGATGTGCAGGCGACCGGCCTTGGCCTGGGCCAGTGCGGTCTTCATGATCTCTTCGGTGATGCCCTGGATCTTGATGTCCATCTGCAGGGCGGTCACGCCCTCGGCGGTGCCGGCGACCTTGAAGTCCATGTCGCCCAGGTGGTCTTCGTCACCCAGGATGTCGGACAGGACGACGAAGCGGTCGTCTTCCTTCACCAGGCCCATCGCGATGCCGGCGACCGGTGCCTTGATCGGCACGCCCGCGTCCATCAGCGCCAGCGAGGAACCGCAGACCGACGCCATCGACGAGGAGCCGTTCGACTCGGTGATCTCCGAGACGATGCGGATGGTGTACGGGAATTCTTCCATCGACGGCATCACTGCCAGCACGCCGCGCTTGGCAAGGCGGCCGTGGCCGATCTCGCGACGCTTCGGGCCCATCATGCGGCCGCACTCACCGACCGAGTAGGGCGGGAAGTTGTAATGGAACAGGAAGTGTTCCTTGTACTCGCCCGAGACGGCGTCGATGATCTGGCCGTCGCGCGCGGTGCCCAGCGTCGCCACGACGATCGCCTGGGTCTCGCCGCGGGTGAACAGCGAGGAGCCGTGGGTACGCGGCAGCACGCTGACCTTCGAGGCGATCGGGCGCACGGTGTCGAGCGCGCGGCCATCGATGCGGACCTTGGTGTCGAGCACCGAGCCGCGCATGGTCTGGTACTCGAGCTCGCCGAATTCCTTCGACATCTCGCCCGAGTTCCAGCCTTCGGATTCGGCACGACCGGCCAGTGCGGACATCACGTCCTTCTTGATCGCCGAGATGGCGTCGCGACGCTGCAGCTTGTCGCGGACCTGGAAGGCCTGGGCGAGCTGGCCGCCGACGGCTTCCTTCAGCGCGCCGATCATGCCGGTGTTCTTTTCCGGAGCGGTCCACGTCGACGGCTTGGTGCCGGCTTCGACGACGAGCTCATTGATGATGTTGATGACCTTCTGCATCTCGCGATGGCCGAACATCACCGCGCCGAGCATCACGTCTTCCGAGAGCATCTTCGCTTCGGATTCGACCATCAGCACCGCGTTGGAGGTGCCGGCGACAACCAGCTCGAGCTCGGAATCGGCCAGCTCGGTGGCGGTCGGGTTCAGCAGGTACTGGCCGTTCTTGTAACCGACCTTGGCGGCGCCGATCGGGCCCTGGAACGGGGTGCCAGCCAGCGCGAGCGCGGCGGACGCGCCAATCAGGGCGGGGATGTCACCGTCGACTTCCGGGTTCAGCGACATGACCGTCGCGATGATCTGGACTTCGTTCTTGTAGTCCTCCGGGAAGAGAGGACGGATCGGGCGGTCGATCAGGCGCGAGATCAGCGTTTCCTTCTCGGTCGCACGGCCTTCGCGCTTGAAGAAGCCACCCGGGATGCGGCCACCGGCGTAGAACTTTTCCTGGTAGTCGACAGTGAGCGGGAAGAAGTCCTGGCCTTCACGCGCCGACTTGGCGGCGACGGCGGCGACCAGCAACACGGTGCCATCGACGGAAACCATGACGGCGCCGCCGGCCTGGCGGGCGATCTCGCCGGTTTCGAGGGTGTAGGTCTGGTTGCCGTACTGGAAGGTCTTGGTAATTTTTGCCACGTTGAATATTCCTGTTTTCTGATTCGTTCCGTCCGGGCCCCTGCCCGTGCGGTTTGGTGGTTGTGCAGCCAGCGTCTCTGGCTTACCGGTGCAGCTGGGGAACCTGTTTACACTTCAAGCAGTTAAAAGCTCGGTGGTTCGCCATCACCAGCCGCCCGCGCGGCCTTGAATACTTGGCAGCTTCGCTTTCGCCGCGGGCGGACCTTGCAAAAAAAACCGCGGCGCATCGCTGCGCCGCGGTTGGTGTTTCGTTTATCGGCGCAGACCGAGCTTCTCGATCAGGGCCTTGTAGCGCTCGTTGTCCTTGCGCTTGAGGTAGTCAAGCAGGCTGCGACGGCGGTTCACCATCTGCAGCAGGCCACGACGGCTGTGGTGATCCTGCTTGTGCACCTTGAAATGGCCGGTGAGCTGCTCGATGCGGGCGGTCAGGAGGGCGACCTGGACTTCCGGGGAGCCGGTATCGCCCGTGCCGCGCTTGTGTTCTTCAATGATCTTGCTGGTGTCGATGGACATCGTTTATTTGCCTTGTAGATGCGAGGCCTGCAGAACGCGATTCGGCATTGAAAATGCCGACGCACCGCCTGGTCCGCCGCTTGCTTGGGGAGATGCTTTCCAAAGTCCTTGAAAAGCCTGCGGATTGTAGCGCGCCGCGGGGAACGCGGGCAATGACAACGTCCGACGCGCCGCAGCGCATGGGGAACCGAGGCAGCCCGCGAGGCCGGCCACGACCGCCCTATCTAGGTCTCGCGACCGCCGATTGCCGCCTCGGTGGTCCAGGTGAACAGGCGGCCGGGGCGCAGGATCAGGTCGGAATCGATTTCACCCAGGCCCAAGATGCGGCCCGTCTCGTCATGGATCGCGACCAGCTCGGCAGGGGTGGCGCCCTCCAGGCGTAGCCGCTGCCCCTGCCCCAGGCGGTGCGCCTGTGCGGCATCGACCACGACCCGAGGGAAGCCGGCCAGGCCGGTTTCGATCGGCAGCAGGCAGGCGTCGAGGGCCGTTTCCCCCTGTCCTTCGGCCAGCGCCTGCAGTTCCTCGAGGCGGTACATGCGCGGGGCCGTGAACGGATCGACCCACTGCCGCCGCAACATGGCGACGTGGGCGCCACAGCCCAGGTGTTCGCCCATGTCACGGACGAGGCTGCGGACGTAGGTACCGGAGCCGCATTCGACCTGCAGGCACAGGCGGTTGCGATCGCGGCTGAGCAGCCGGAGGTCATGGACGACGACGTCGCGCTCGGGCGCTTCGATGGTCTCGCCGCGGCGTGCCTTGGCGTACAGCGGCTCGCCGCCCTGCTTCAGTGCGGAAAAGATCGGGGCGCGCTGACGGATGGGGCCGCGCAGGGGCGCGAGTGCGGCTTCGATGCGTGCATCGTCGAACTCAGGCACGTCACGCTGCAGCAGCGGTGCGCCGTCGGCGTCGTCGCTGTCGGTGGTCAGGCCGAGTTCGGCCGTGGTTTCGTAGGCCTTGCGCGATCCCAGCAGCAGGCCGGCGATCTTGGTGGCTTCGCCGAAGCACACCGGCAGCAGGCCGGTGGCCAGCGGATCGAGGCTGCCGGTATGGCCGGCCTTTTCTGCGCGGAACAGGTGGCGGACGCGCTGCAGCGCCTGGTTGGAGCTGAGCCCCTGCGGCTTGTCCAGCAGCAGGATGCCGTCGAGCTTGCGGAACACTCTTTTGACGGCGGGCGTGCGGGGCTTCTTGCTCATCGGGCGATGGTGGACGGACCCGGGCCCGCCAATGGTTGCGTCGAAACGTCGGTGGGCCGTGGCCCACGCTGCGCCCTACCCGGCGTCGCTGTCGTCGGAGGTGGGCGGATTGTCCCGCAGCAGGTTGTTGATGCGCTCGCCGCGATCGACGGAATCGTCGTAATGGAAATGCAGCTCGGGCACATGGCGCAGCTTCATCGAGCGGCCCAATGCGTACCGCAGCTCGGGCGCGATGGCCTTCAACCCCTTCATCGCCTCCAGCGAACGCTCGGGCTGCAGCGCGGTCACGAACACCTTGGCGTGGGCCAGGTCGCGGGTGACTTCCACGTCGGAGACGCTGATCGACGGCAGGCCGTGCTCGCGCACGGCCGTGTGCACGATCGTGCCCAGCTCACGGCGGAGCTGGGCGGAAACGCGATCGGTACGATGGAACGACTTGGTCGGCATGGCGTCGGCACCTTACAGCGTGCGCTGGACCTCGATGCGTTCGAAGCATTCGATCTGGTCGCCCGGCTTGACGTCGTTGTACGCCTTGACGCCGATACCGCATTCGGTGCCGTTGCGCACTTCGTCGACGTTCTCCTTGAAGCGGCGCAGCGATTCCAGCTCGCCCTCGAAGACGACGGTGTTGTCGCGCAGCACGCGGATCGGCTTGTGGCGCTTGACCACGCCCTCGACCACCATGCAGCCGGCAACCGCGCCGAACTTGGAGCTGCGGAACACGTCGCGGACCTCGGCGGTGCCGATGATCTCTTCGCGGATTTCCTTGCCCAGTACACCGGACGCGATCTGCTTCACCTGGTCGATCACGTCATAGATGATCGAGAAGTAACGCAGGTCGACGCCGTTGCCTTCGATCACCTTGCGGGCCGAGGCGTCGGCACGGACGTTGAAGCCGATGACCGTGGCCTTAGACGTCGCGGCGAGCGTCGCGTCGGATTCGGTGATGCCACCGACGCCGCCGCCGATCACGTTGATGCGGATCAGGTCGTTGGACAGGCCGGTCAGGGCCTCGCGCAGCGCCTGCACCGAACCATGCACGTCGGCCTTGACCACGAGGTTGAGCGTCTGCTGGCCGGCACCCTCGCCCATCTGGGCCATGATGTCTTCCATGCGGTTGCCCGCCTGGGCGACGAGGCGCGATTCGCGGCGCTTGGTGTCGCGCTGCTGCGCGACATCCTTGGCCAGGCGTTCGTCCTCGACCACGACGAAGTCGTCGCCGGAATCGGGCACGCCCGACAGGCCAAGCACCTGCACCGGGATCGACGGGCCGGCCTTTTCGACCTGCGAGCCGGTTTCGTCGAACAGCGCACGCACGCGGCCGTACTGCACGCCGCACACGAGGTAGTCGCCCTTCTTGAGTTCGCCCTGCTGCACGAGCACCGTCGCAACCGGGCCGCGGCCCTTGTCGAGCGAGGATTCGATCACCACGCCGGTGGCGCGGCCGGTCGGCACGGCCTGCAGGTCGAGCACTTCGGCCTGCAGCAGGATCGAGTCGAGCAGATCGTCGACGCCAGCGCCGGTCTTGGCGGAGAGTTCGACCATCTGCGTGTCGCCACCGAAGTCTTCGGCCACGACCTGCTCGGCCAGCAGCTCGTTCTTGACGCGCAGCGGGTCGGCATCCGACTTGTCGATCTTGTTGATGGCGACGATCAGCGGCACCTTCGCCGCCTTCGCGTGCTGCACGGCTTCGCGCGTCTGCGGCATCACGCCGTCGTCGGCGGCCACGACCAGCACCACGATGTCGGTGAGCTTCGCGCCGCGCGCACGCATCTGCGTGAACGCCGCGTGGCCCGGGGTATCGAGGAAGCTGATGACGCCCTTCGGCGTTTCGACGTGGTAAGCGCCGATGTGCTGGGTGATGCCACCGGCTTCGCCGGAGGCGACCTTGGTGCGGCGGATGTAGTCGAGCAGCGAGGTCTTGCCGTGGTCGACGTGGCCCATGATGGTGACCACCGGCGGACGCGTGACCTTGTCGCCCTGCGTTTCCTCGACGTGCGCCAGGAGTGCGTCTTCGGCGGTGTTCTCGCTGGCCTTGACCACGGTGTGGCCGAGTTCCTCGGTCACCAGTGCGGCGGTGTCGTGGTCGATGCTCTGGGTGATGGTGGCCATCACGCCCATCTTGAACAGCGCCTTCACCACGTCGCCGCCCTTCAGCGCGAGCTTCTGCGCCAGGTCGGCCACGGTGATGGTTTCGCCGATGGCGATTTCACGGATGACCGGAGCGGTGGGCCGGGAGAAGCCATGCGCACCACCGCCGGAACGGGCCTGCTCGAGCTGGCGGCGCGGCTTGGGCTTGCCACGGGCGCCGGTCGTGCGGCGCGCGCGTTCCTGCGCGCTCAGGTGCAGCTGGCCGGCAAAGCGGCTGGCGGCATCGTCGTCTTCCACGCCCGCAACCATCGCGTGCGAGCCGCGGGTCTTGTGCTTGGGCGCATTGCGGTCGTCGACGCGGGGTGCGATGGCCGGAGCGGGATGCTTGGGATGGCCATGACCGTGGCTGGTCGCCGGCTTGCGCGGGGTCTCCTCTTCGGGGACCGCTGCTGCCGCGGCGGCGCGCGCTTCCTCGGCCTTGAGGCGTGCGGCCTCCTCGGCTTCGAGGCGGACGCGCTCGGCTTCCTCGGCGCGACGCTTGTCGACTTCGGCCAGCTTCTGCTGCTCGGCGGTATTGCGCTGCCTGGATTCCTCCAGCTTGCGCAGGATCTCGGCACGCTCGTCGGTCACCGGCCCGCCCGCTGCCGCCTGCTCGGCGGTCGGCTTGACCAGCGTGACCTTCTTGCGCACGACCACATCGACCGTGGCCTTGTTCTTGCCGCCGCCGACGGTGAGTTCTTCCTTGCGGCTGCGGTTCAGCGTGATCTTCTTGGGCGCTTCGCTGGTGTCGGCGTTGTCCGCCTTGCCGTGCGACCGCTTCAGGAAGCCAAGCAGCTTGACCTTCTCGATGCTGGTCACGACCTGATCGGGGCCGCTGAAGCTCATGCCGGCCTCGGCCAGCTGCTCCAGCAACTTCTCGACCGGTGTATTCACCAGTTCAGCGAGCTTGCGGATGGTGGTTTGCTGCGACATTCGGTTCCGTGTCCTCGTGGCGCGGGACGTGTCCCGCGCATGATGGAGCGATTCTAACTTGTGGCTTCCGGACGTCCGTTAGGGCCGTCCCGGCCATCCCTGGGTTACTCGAACCAGTGCTTGCGCGCTTCCATGATCAGCGCCTTGGCACGGTCCTCGTCGACGCCTTCGATGTCCGTCAATTCGTCGGTGGCGAGGTCGGCGAGGTCGTCCCGCGTGATCACGCCGCGCGCGGCGAGCGTGTACGCAAGTTCCTCATCCATGCCTTCCAGCCCGAGCAGGTCGGCCGACGGCTGGTGCTCGTCGAGCTCCTCTTCGGCGGCAAGCGCTTCGTTGAGCAGCGAGTCGCGGGCGCGCGAACGCAGCTCCTCGACGATGTCCTCGTCGAAGCCCTCGACGGCGAGCAGCTCGCCGACCGGGACGTAGGCGATTTCCTCGACGGTGTTGAAGCCTTCCGACACCAGGATGCCGGCGATTTCCTCGTCGACTTCGAGCTTGTCCATGAACAGCTGGCGCGCGGTCGTCTGTTCGGCTTCCGACTTCGCCGTGACCTGGTCCTGCGTCATCACGTTGAGCTGCCACCCCGACAGGCGGCTGGCGAGGCGCACGTTCTGGCCGCCCTTGCCGATGGCCTGGGCCAGGCGGTCTTCGGCGACCGCGAGGTCCATCGAGTGCTTCTCTTCATCGACGATGATGGACTGCACTTCCGCCGGCGCCATGGCGTTGATGACGAACTGGGCCGGATTGTCCGACCACAGCACGATGTCGACGCGCTCGCCGTTGAGCTCGTTCGACACCGCCTGCACGCGCGAACCGCGCATGCCGATGCAGGCGCCGATCGGATCGGTGCGGTTGTCGTGCGCCTGCACGGCGATCTTGGCGCGGTCGCCCGGGTCGCGGGCGCAGGCCTTGATGGACACCAGGCCCTGGCCGACTTCCGGCACTTCGAGCTTGAACAGTTCCATCATGAATTCCGGGGCGGCGCGGCTGATGAACAGCTGCGGGCCACGCGGTTCGGTGCGCACATCGAACAGGTAGCCGCGGACGCGGTCGCCGGCGCGCAGCACGTCGCGCGGGATGCCCTTGTCCTTGGGGATGATCGCCTCGGCATTGCCGCCGAGGTCGACGTAGATATTGCCGCGCTCGGCGCGCTTGACGATGCCGGTCACGAGTTCGCCGACGCGATCCTTCCACGCGTCCACGACCTGCGCGCGCTCGGCTTCGCGCACGCGCTGCACGATCACCTGCTTGGCGGCCTGGGCGGCGATACGGCCGAACTCGGGGTTCTCGATCTGTTCTTCGATGTAGTCGCCGATCTCGACGCCTTCGGCTTCGTCGATGGCATCCATCATGCGGACCTGGCGGTCCGGCGACTCCATGACCACGTCGTCGGCCACGACTTCCCAGCGGCGGAAGGTTTCGTAGCTGCCGTCCTTCGAGTCGATCGCAACGCGCACCAGCACATCCTGGTCGTGATAGCGCTTCTTCGCGGCGGAGGCCAACGCGGCCTCGATCGCCTCGAAAATCACTTCGCGCGGCACGCCCTTTTCATTGGCTACCGCATCAACGACCAGCAACAGTTCCTTGCTCATCTTTGCTTACTCCGCACGAGACGGCTTCTTCGCCGCCGGCTTTTGGTTGGATTTCTTGTCTTTTGCCGGGGCTTTGCCCGGCTTGGTCTTTTCGGCGCTCAGGCCCAACGCGGCCCAATCTGGAACCAGGCGCGCCTTTTCGATGTTGTCCGCACGCACGACGAACTCGTTGCCGTCGACGTCGAACGTGATGCTCTCGCCCTCGACGCGCGCGATCCGGCCCTGCATGCGGCGGCGGCCGTCCTGCGGCAGGCGCAGCGCGACCTTGGCCGATTCCCCGGCGAAACGCGCGAATTGCGCGGCGCCGAACAATGGGCGGTCGATGCCGGGCGAAGACACTTCCAGCGTGTAGTGGCTGCTGATCGGGTCCTCGACATCGAGCTGCGCGGAGACCTCGCGGCTGACGGCTTCGCAGTCCTCGATGGTCACCGCACGCGGTTCGCCACCCGCCTCATCGGCCGGCACGTCGATGTACAGGCGCAGCATCGCGCCGCCCGGCGAGGGCAGGTATTCGGCGCCGAGCAGTTCGAGGCCCAGCGACGTTACCGTCGGACCCAGTAAAGCAGCGATTTCGTTGGCCTTGTCCGTCATGTCTTCCGTTGAAAGTCCCGCCAGGCGGGCCACTTGCAGGAGTGCGAAGAAACTGTGGTGCTTTGCGCGGAGCTGATCGGTAAACGCAGAATCAGGAAACGCAAAAACAACAAGGGGCCCGACGGGCCCCTTGTCCGTTACAACTGGATTTCGGTGCGGCGACCCGTTATTGGCGTCACCGCAAAGCCCGAGCCTTGCGACTAAAAAGAAAAGCCTCCTGAGAGGCCTTCCTCCAGCCGAAGCTGGTAGCGGGGGCTGGCTACGCCGGTTGGAAACCCGAGCCAGTCCGCATACCTCTACAACAACATCTGGTGCTGATACGGCCTGAGCAGTGAGCCGTATTTCTAACCTTGGTAGCGGGGGTAGGATTTGAACCTACGACCTTCGGGTTATGAGCCCGACGAGCTGCCAGACTGCTCCACCCCGCAGCAGGAGCGGAATTATGACGGCTTACGTATTTCCTTGCAAGCCGAAAGTTGAACAAATACCTGGGCTTCGCGAAAAGCCTTGGAAAACCAGTGCTTTTCAGATCGCGAACGCGTACTTGCACCAGGCCATGATCGGGTTCCAGGCGAAACCCAGCGCCAGCAGCGCCAGGGCATTGACGCCAAACACGATGCGTAGCGGACGGTCCATGTTGGGGGCATGCACTTCCCCCTGCGGCTCCTCGAAGTACATCGCCTTGACCACGCGCAGGTAATAGAACGCGCCGATCACCGCGAAGACGAGGCCCACCAGGCCCAGCCACCACATGCCGCCTTCGAACGCGGCGCGCAGCACGGCCAGCTTGGCCCAGAAGCCCAGGAACGGCGGGATACCGGCCAGCGAGGCCATGACGCACAGGATCAGGCCGGCCAGCCACGGACTGCGGGCGTTCAGGCCACGGTAGTCGTCGATGTTGTCGGCCTCGAAACCGCGCCCTGCCAGTACCACGATCGCGCCGAAGGCCGCGGCCGACATCACCGCGTAGCTGATCGCGTAGAAGAGCGCCGCCGCCATGCCCTGCGGTCCACCGCCGGCAAGGCCGAGGAACAGGAAGCCGACGTGCGACACCGTCGAGTACGCCAGCAGGCGCTTGAAGTTGCTCTGCACGAGCGCGCTCAGATTGCCGATCACGAGCGAAGCGACGGCCAGCGCCGCCAGCAGCAGGCGCCAGCGGTCATCCAGCGGACCGGCGCCGGTTACCAGCAGGCGATAGACCATGCCGAAATAGGCAAGCTTGGGCGCGGAGCCGATGAACAGCGTGATGGGGGTCGGTGCGCCGTGATAGACGTCGGGCAGCCACATATGGAAAGGCGCGGCACCGAACTTGAAGGCGATGCCGGCAACGGCAAATACCACGCCGGTGATGAGCAGCGTCGCCTGCGGGGTCGTGCCGGCCGCACCGATCGTGGCGAGGTCGAGCGAGCCGGTCGCACCGTAGATCAGCGACAGGCCGTACAGGACCAGGCCCGAGGCCAGCGAACCAAGCACGAAGTACTTGATGGCCGCTTCGGAGGCGATCGGGCTGTCGCGGTCGACGGCGACCAGTGCGTACGAGCACAGTGCCAGCATTTCCAGGCCGAGATACACCATCACCAGGCTGCCCGCCGACACCAGCAGCATCATGCCGGCGATCGCGAACAGCATCAGCACCGGAATCTCGCCCTGGTAGAGGTTGCGCTGGCGCAGGTACGGCCAGCCATAGACCAGGGCGAAGGCACTGACGCCGCAGATCGCCACCTTCATGACGTCGGCCGCGGTATCGCGCACGAACATGCCGTTGAGGACCGTGCCCTGCCCGCCCACGCCGGCCGCGATCATGGCGATCACCACCACCAGCGTCGCGATCGAAAGCACGTGCGTGATCACGCGCTGGCGCGAATCCAGGAACAGGTCGAGCATCAGCCAGGCGAATGCCGCGCCGACGAGCACCAGCTCGGGCAGCAGTGGCATCAGTTCGGCGGCGGTGGGCATGGTCATCTGCATGTCTGGATCTCTGGCGGCAGTCGCGCGACGCGCGTTACAGCTTGGAAGTGGCGATCTGGGTCGCGAGGTTGGCGATCGACGGTTCCATCAGATCGATCAGCGGCTTCGGGTAAACACCAAGTACCAGCACGCCGGCGGCGAAGACGCCCAGTACGATCGCTTCGCGGAAGTTGATGTCTTCCATCTCCGCTACGTGCGCGTTGCCGACTTCGCCCCAGATCACGCGCTTCACCAGCCACAGCGTGTAACCGGCGCCGACAATGAGCGTGGTGGCCGCGGCGAAGGCGATCAACGGGTGCTTCTGGAAGCTCGACAGGATCACCATGAACTCGCCGACGAAACCCGACGTGCCCGGCAGGCCCGAGTTGGCCATCGCGAACAGCACGAAGAACGTCGCGAACCACGGCATCACGTTCACCACGCCGCCGTAGTCCTTGATCATGCGGCTGTGCATCCGGTCATACAGGACGCCAACGCAGGTGAACATGGCGCCGGAGATGAAGCCGTGGCTGATCATCTGCACCATCGCGCCCTGCAGGCCGAGGCGCGCGGCATCGTAGTTGCCGTAGTCGCGCACCAGCGCGAAGGCGATGAACGTACCCAGGGTGACGAAGCCCATGTGCGAGACCGACGAGTACGCGATCAGCTTCTTCATGTCGTCCTGCACCAGCGCGACCAGGCCGACATAGATCACCGCGATCAGGCTCAGGGCGATCACGAACGTCGCCCAATCGGTACCGGCATCCGGCACGATCGGCAGGGTGAAGCGCAGGAAGCCGTATCCACCGATCTTCAGCATGATCGCGGCCAGGATCACCGAGCCGGCGGTCGGTGCCTCCACGTGCGCATCCGGCAACCATGTGTGGACCGGGAACATCGGCACCTTGACCGCGAACGCGGCGAGGAAGCCCCAGAAGATCCACATCTGTTCCTGGGCCGTCAGCTGCAGCGCGTACATGTCCGCGATCTGCCAGCTGCCGCCCTTCAGGTACATGTAGATCAGCGCGGCGAGCATGAACACCGAGCCGAGGAACGTATAGAGGAAGAACTTCACCGCCGCGTACACGCGGCGCGGGCCGCCCCAGACGCCGATGATCAGGAACATCGGAATCAGCATGGCCTCGAAGAAAACGTAGAACAGCATCGAGTCGAGCGCGGAGAACACGCCGATCATCAGCCCTTCGAGGATCAGGAACGAGGCGTAGTACTGGCTGACGCGCTTATCGACCGATCCCCACGCGGAGATCAGCACCAACAGCGAGGTCAGCGTGGTCAGGCCGATCAGCGCGACCGAGATGCCGTCCACGCCGAGGCTGTAGCGGATGTCGTAGGCGGGGATCCAGGCATGTTCTTCACCGAACTGCATGCCGGGATTGGGCTGGTCGAAGCCGGTGAACAGCAGGACGCTGGCCAGCAACGTCACCGCGGCGACGGCGAGGCCGAACCAGCGGGCAGAGTTCGCGCGCTCGTTGCCGAACGCGAGGGTGAGGAAGCCGCCGATGATGGGCAGCCAGATCAACAGGCTAAGCAAGGGCCAGGAAGTCACGTTGCGAGGTCCTTAATCAGCGCCAGTAACGGATGAGAACGGCCAACGAAGCAATCAGGCCGAGGATCATCGCGAAAGCGTAGTGGTAGAGGTAACCGGTTTGGCCGCGCCGGACGACGCGGGCGGTGAGGTCGGTGATGCGGGCGCTGGCGTTGACCGCGCCGTCGATCACGTTGGTGTCGAACCAGCGCGAGAACTTGCCGACGAGGACGCCGCCACCGGCGAAGCCGTTGATCCACAGCGTGTCCATGCCGTACTTCTCTTCAAGCACGCGCACGGGCCATGCGAGGGCCTTGCGAGCCTTGGCTGGCAACTCCGGCTTCCACAGGTACATCACCGTGGCCAGGAGGAACCCGGAGAAGGCCAGGATGAACGGCCACTGCAGGAATCCGTGCAGCGCCATGGCCACCGGACCGTGGAACTCTTCCGCCACCTTGCCGACCGTATCCTGCGCCGCGGGAACATCGATCGCCCCCAGGAAGAACCGCGCCTGCTCGGCATGGCCGAGCATGTCGGTGCCGAACAGCATCGGACCGACGGTGACGAAGCCGATCAGGATCGACGGGATCGCCAGCAGGACCAGCGGCAGCGTCACCACCCACGGCGATTCGTGCGGCGTATGCGCATGATCGTCATGGCCATGGTCGTCGTGGCCGCCGTGGGCCTCGTGCTCAAGCGCAAGCGCGTCTTCATGCTCGGTCGAATCCGCTTCCGGCGCCACGTAATGATCCGGCACCGGATCGTGGAAGTGCTCCTTCCCGTGGAAGGTCATGTACAGCAGGCGGAAGCTGTAGAACGAAGTCACGAAGGCGCCCAGCAGCACGGCCCAGTAACCGTAGGTCGCCACCCAGTTGTGCGCTTCATGCGCATGCTCGGCCGCGGCCTCGATGATCGTGTCCTTCGAGTAGAAGCCACTGAAGAACGGCGTGCCGACCAGGGCCAGCGTGCCGATCAGCATGGTGATGTAGGTGATGGGCATGTACTTCTTCAGGCCACCCATCCGACGCATGTCCTGCTCGTGGTGCATGCCGATGATCACCGAGCCGGCACCCAGGAACAGCAGCGCCTTGAAGAAGGCATGGGTCATCAGGTGGTAGACCGCGGCCGAATACGCCGAGACGCCGAGCGCGACGGTCATGTAGCCCAGCTGCGACAGCGTCGAATACGCGATCACGCGCTTGATGTCGTTCTGCACGACGCCGATCAGGCCCGTCCAGAACGCCGTCGTGGCGCCGATGAACAACACGAAGTTCAGAGCGGTCTCGCTCAGCTGGAACAGCGGCGACATGCGCGCGACCATGAAGATGCCGGCGGTGACCATCGTCGCTGCGTGGATCAGCGCGGAGATCGGGGTCGGGCCTTCCATCGAGTCGGGCAGCCACACATGCAGCGGCACCTGGGCCGACTTGCCCATGGCGCCGATGAACAGGCAGATGCAGATCAGCGTGATGACCGACCACTCCCAGGGAGAGGTCAATACCCAGGTCTTGCCGAATACATCGAGCGCACCCGACCAGATGACCGTGAGCTTCGAGGCGATCTCCGGATCGCCTGCTTTCGCGAATACCGTGGCGTAGTCGAGGGTGCCGAACCAGAGCAGCACGCCAGCGATGCCTAGCAGGAAGCCGAAGTCGCCCACGCGGTTGACCAGGAACGCCTTGAGATTGGCGAACACCGCCGTCGGGCGCTTGAACCAGAAGCCGATCAGCAGGTAGGAGACCAGGCCCACCGCTTCCCAGCCGAAGAACAGCTGCAGGAAGTTGTTGCTCATCACGAGCATCAACATGGAGAAGGTGAACAGCGAGATGTAGCTGAAGAAGCGCTGGTAGCCCGGGTCTTCTTCCATGTAGCCGATGGTGTAGACGTGCACCAGCAGCGAAACGAAGGTCACCACGACCATCATCATCGCGGTCAGCTTGTCGATCATGAAGCCGACGTGCGCATCGATGCCGCCGACCTGGAACCAGGTGTAGACGTTCTCGTTGAACGGGGCGGCACCCTGCCCGACCAGTTGCCAGAGGACGTACATCGACAGCGCGCAGCTGATCGCGACGCCGCCGATGGTGACGGTGTGCGCCCCGGCGCGGCCGATGCGGCGGCCGAACAGCCCGGCGAGGATCGCACCCAGCAGGGGTGCGAGCACGATGATCAGCAGATGGGTTTTGGAGATTGCCATTTGTTATCCGTTGATCGAACCGTAAAGCGCGGATCGTTAGCGTTTTTGTTTTTGCGGCTATTGCTTTGTTGCTGCCATCCATGGCGAGGCCGGGCGGGCTTTCGGATAGCCCTGCCCGGACTTCCTGTCCGGGCGTTCGCGTCCCGCGCGGCATGCCGCGCAAGCGGGACGCTCACCCCTTCAACGAATCGATCTGGGTGACGTTGATGGTGCGTCGATTGCGGAACAGCGTGACCAGGATCGCCAGGCCGATCGCGGCTTCCGCAGCGGCCACGGTCAGGATGAAGAACACGAACACCTGCCCGGCCGGATCGCCAAACTGGCGCGAAAATGCAACGAAGTTGATGTTGACGGCGAGCAGCATCAGCTCGATCGACATCAGCAGGATGATCACGTTCTTGCGGTTGAGCACGATGCCCGCAACGCTGATGCAGAACAGCGCGGCACCGAGCGCAAGGTAGTGGCCCAGGGCCACGCCTTCACCAAGTAGGGTCATGGCTGCACCTCTTCGCCAGTGGCCGGAGCTTGCGGCTTCACGGCGTCCATCTTGACCATGCGGATGCGGTCGGCCGCGCGGACGCGGGCCTGCTCCGAAGGGTTCTGGTGCCGCGCACCCGGCCGGCGACGCAGGGTGAGCATGACAGCGGCGATCACCGCAATCGTCAGGATCACCGCGGCCACTTCGAACGGCAGCATGAAATCCGTGAACAGCGCGCGCGCCAACCAGGTGGTGTTGGGGACATCCGCGACGTTGTCGGCGAAAGGCGTGGCGCTCGCCGCCCTGACGCCGATCAGGGTCAGCATTTCCGCCAGCATGACCACGGCAACGATGAGTCCCAGCGGCAGGTACCGGACGAAGCCTTCGCGCAATGGCGCGACGTCGAGGTCCAGCATCATCACCACGAACAGGAACAGGACCATCACCGCGCCGACATAGACCAGGACCAGCGCGATGCCGAGGAATTCGGCGCCGGAGATGATCCAGGTGCAGGCGACGGAGAAGAAAGTCAGCACCAGGCACAGCGCGGAATGCACCGGGTTGCGGACGGTGATCACGCCCAGCGCCGCCATGGTGGCCATGGCGGCAAAGGCGAGGAATGCGATTTTCACGAAATCCATGGCGGCCTCAGCGGAACGCGGCGTCGGTGGCGCGACGCTCGGCGATTTCGGCTTCGAGCCGGTCGCCGATCGCCAGCAGCTGCGGCTTGGTGACGATGTTCTGGCCGCGCTTCTCGAAGTGATACTCGTGGATGTGCGTCTCCACGATCGAATCGACCGGGCAGGACTCCTCACAGAACCCGCAGAAGATGCACTTGAACAGATCGATGTCGTAACGCGTGGTGCGGCGGGTGCCGTCTGCACGCTTTTCAGAATCGATGGTGATCGCCAGCGCGGGGCACACGGCCTCGCACAGCTTGCAGGCGATGCACCGCTCCTCCCCGTTCGGGTAACGGCGCAGCGCATGGATGCCGCGGAAGCGCGGCGACTGCGGCGTCTTCTCCATCGGGTACATCAGCGTGTACTTCGGCTTGAACAGGTACTTGAGCGTCAGCCCAAGGCCCTGCAGCAGCTCGACGAGCAGAAGACTCTTGAAATAGGAAACGATGCGAGTCATGCCTTTCTCACTGCCCCGGCGTGAACACGTTGAAGTACGCCAGCAGCGCGGTGACGCAGATCCACGCGATGGTCAGCGGAATGAACACCTTCCAGCCCAGGCGCATGATCTGGTCGAAGCGGTAGCGCGGGAACGATGCGCGGAACCAGATGAAGCAGCTGGCGAAGAAGAACACCTTGGCCAGCAGCCACCACCAGCCGTCCACCGACAACAGCGGGATGCCGAGGCCCTGGAACGGGCTGAGCCAGCCGCCTACGAAGAAGATCGAGACCAGGAAGCTGATCAGGATCATGTTCGCGTATTCGGCGAGGAAGAACAGCGCGAATGCCGAACCCGAATATTCGACCATGTGGCCGGCGACGATTTCCGACTCGCCTTCGACCACGTCGAACGGAGCGCGGTTGGTTTCGGCCACGCCCGAGATGAAATACACCACGAACAACGGCAGCAGCGGCCACATGAACCACTCGAACGCGCCAGCGTCGCCCGCCTGCGCCATGACGATGTCGGTGAGGTTGAGGCTGCCCGCCGCGATCAGCACGCCGACCATGGCGAAGCCCATCGCGATCTCGTAGGAGACCATCTGCGCCGCGGCCCGCATGGCGCCGAGGAAGGCGTACTTCGAGTTCGAAGCCCAACCAGCGAGGATGATGCCGTACACGCCCATCGAGGTCATGGCGAGCAGGTACAGCAGACCCGCATTAGCGTTCGACAGCACGAGCTTGGCATCGAACGGCACCACCGCCCAGGCGGCGAACGCGGGCGCCAGCGCCAGCAGCGGCGCGAACTTGAACAGGAACGGCTGCGCGCGCGTCGGCTGGATGACTTCCTTGAACAACAGCTTGAACACGTCGGCGAAGGCCTGGAGGATGCCCTTGCCCACGTACATCGGACCGCGACGCACGTGCATCCAGCCGATCAGCTTGCGTTCCCACACCACGTAGAACGCGACCGTGATGATCACCGGCATGGCGATCAGCAGGACCTTGAGCACGATCCAGGCGACGTTGCCGCCCGCGCCGAAGGCGAGCATCCAATCGCGGAAAGTATCGACAGCCTGAAACATACCGTCTGACATCACGCCCTCCCCGCCTGCACGCGGCCCGCACCCAGCGGTGCGGTGGCGCCGTGACCGCTTTCGATCCACACCGTGCCGCGCGCGACCTTGTCGCTGATGACCACCGGCAACGTTGCGGTGCCCGCCGTGGCGGTGAACTTGCCGACCACGCCTTCGCGGAAACCGAGCGCATCGGCGTCGGCCGGATGGAGTGCGGCATGCGGCTCGACGTTGAGCGGATGCGATTGCAGGCTGGCCGCGCGGCGCACGACGGCGTCGCTGCGGTAGATCGCGGTGCTCACGGCCAGCTCGAGGCCTTCGCCCGTGACAACCGTCGCCTGCCCGGCGACAGGTTGCATGTCCTGGCGATGCACGCCGGCACGCAGGCCGGCGAGGTCGGTGAATTCAAAACCCGCAACAGCGAGTTCGCCGCCCAGGGCGCGCAGCACGCGCCAGCCGGCGCGCGCATCACCCGGCAACTTGCCGCCGGCCACCGTCGCCTGGTCGAGGCCTTCCAGGTTGGTCAGGGTCGCTTCGATCTCAGGCAGCGCGCCGATCGGCAGGATCACGTCGGCCACCGCACGCGTGGAGCGGCAGGCGAAATGGCTGAACGCTACGACCTGGGCCGAAGCCAGCGCCTTGTTGGCTGTGGCGGTGTCGGCGAAATCCAGGCCCGGTTCGATGCCAAAGATCACGTATGCCGAACGCGGCTGCGCCAGCATCGCCTGCGCATCGCGCGAGCGCGGCAGCACGCCGTGCTTCGACAGACCGACGGCGTTGGCGCCCTGCGGGATGCGACACACGCGGGCGTTGGTCGTTGTAGCCAGTTCGGCCGCCGCCTTGCGGATAGCCGCTGCGTACGGGCTGTTCTCGGCGACACCGCCGACGATGACGACGGCGCGCGTCGCATCCTTCAGCGCATCGCGCAGGCCGGCGTCGGCCAGCGCCGCGGCGATCTGCGACGGGGCAACGATGCGGCTGCTCGCGGCCTTGAAGGTGAAATCGAAGTCGACCGGGTTGACGACATGCACCTTGGCGCCGCGCGTCCACGCCTTGCGCACGCGGGCGTGCAGCAGCGGGACTTCATGGCGCAGGTTGCTGCCGACGATCACGATCGCATCGGCGTTGCTCAGATCGGCGACCGGCATGCCGAAGGTTTCGGCGACGGCGGCGTCGGACAGATCGCGCTGCGAGATGCGGTGGTCAATGTTGCCGGTGCCCAGGGCTTCGGCGAGGCGGGCCAGCAGTGCGCCCTCTTCGTTCGACGTGGCCGGGTGGACCAGCACGCCGAGATTGTCGGCGCCGTTGTCGCGCAGGATCTGCGCAGCCTTGGCCAATGCCTCGTCCCACGAAGCTTCACGGAAATCGGCGCCGTCCTTGATCAGCGGCTTGGTCGCACGGTCGGCCGCGTACAGGCCCTGGTGCGAATAGCGATCGCGATCCGACAGCCAGCATTCGTTGACTGCTTCGTTGTCGCGGGGCACCGTGCGCAGCACTTCGCCGCGGCGCACGTGCAGGAACAGGTTGCTGCCCAACGCGTCGTGGTAGCCCAGCGATTCGCGCGCGGTCAGTTCCCACGGACGCGCCTTGAACTGGAATACCTTGTTGGTCAGCGCGCCCACCGGGCAGACGTCGATGACGTTGCCGGACAGCTCGGTCGTCAGCGGCTTGCCGTCGTAGGTGCCGATCTGCAGGTTCTCGCCGCGGTACATGCCGCCCAGTTCATAGGTGCCGGCGATGTCCGCGGTGAAGCGCACGCAGCGCGTGCACTGGATGCAGCGGGTCATCTCGGTGGCGACCAGCGGACCGATGTCCTCGTCCGGAACCACGCGCTTGCGCTCGGCGAAGCGGCTGACCGAACGGCCGTAACCCAGCGACAGGTCCTGCAGCTCGCACTCGCCGCCCTGGTCGCAGATCGGGCAGTCGAGCGGATGGTTGATCAGCAGGAACTCCATGACGTTGCGCTGCGACTTCAACGCCTTTTCGCTGCGCGTGACGACCTTCATGCCTTCCATCACCGGCGTGGCGCAGGCCGGCGCCGGCTTGGGCATCTTCTCGACTTCGACCAGGCACATGCGGCAGTTGGCCGCGATGGCGAGCTTGTCGTGGTAGCAGAAGCGCGGAATGGCGATGCCGGCCTTGTCGGCGGCCTGGATGATCATCGAGCCCTTGGGCGCCGTCATCGGCACGCCATCGATCTCGATCGAGACGTGGTCCGGCGGAACGTTCGGGTTGACGGGCTGTGCGCTCATGCGGCCACCTTCTCTACGACAGTGCCGGCGCGCTGATCGTCGACCAGGAAACGCTTGTTCACGATCGCGTACTCGAACTCATCCCAGAAATGACGCAGGAAGCCCTGCACGGGCCAAGCCGCGGCTTCACCAAACGCGCAGATGGTGTGGCCTTCGATCTGGCCGGCGGCGGCGCGCAGCATTTGCAGATCTTCCAGCGTCGCCTGCTTCTCGACGATGCGCGTCAGCATGCGGTACATCCAGCCGGTCCCTTCGCGGCACGGCGTGCACTGGCCACAGCTTTCCTTGAAATAGAAGCGCGCGATGCGCTGGCAGGCGCGCACCATGCAGGCGGTTTCATCCATCACGATGACCGCGCCCGAGCCCAGCCCGGAACCGGCCTTCTGGATCGAGTCGTAATCCATGGTCAGGCCCAGCATGGTCTCGCCCGGCAGCACCGGCATCGAGGAGCCACCGGGGATGACCGCCTTGATCTTGTGGCCGTTGCGGATGCCACCGGCCAGTTGCAACAGGTCGGCGAACGGCGTGCCCAGGCGGATCTCGTAATTGCCCGGACGGGCGACATGGCCCGACACCGAGAAGATCTTCGGGCCACCGTTGTTCGGCTTGCCCAGGTTGAGGAACCAGTCCGCACCGTTGCGGATGATCGCCGGCACCGACGCATAGGTCTCGGTGTTGTTGATCGTGGTCGGCTTGCCGTACAGGCCGAAGTTGGCCGGGAACGGTGGCTTGTAGCGCGGCTGGCCCTTCTTTCCTTCCAGCGATTCCATCAGCGCGGTTTCTTCGCCGCAGATGTAAGCGCCCGCGCCGAGCGCGTTGTACATGTCGACGTCCACGCCGGAGCCGAGGATGTTCTTGCCCAGCCAGCCATTCTTGTAGGCCTCGGCGAGCGCTTCCTCGAGGTGCTCGAACGGCTCGTGGTGGAACTCGCCGCGCAGGTAGTTGTACGCCACGGTCGAACCGGTCGCGTAGCAGGCGATCGCCATGCCTTCGATCACCGCATGCGGGTTGTAGCGCAGGATGTCGCGGTCCTTGGCGGTGCCCGGCTCGGACTCGTCCGAGTTGCACAGGATGTACTTCTGCGTGCCCGAACCCTTGGGCATGAAGCTCCACTTCAGGCCGGTCGGAAAGCCCGCGCCACCGCGGCCGCGCAGGCCGGACTGCTTGACCATCTCGATGACGGCGGCAGGATCCATCTTCTCGCTGAGGATCTTGCGCCAGGCGCTGTAGCCACCCGTCTTCAGGTAGTTCTCGTACGACCAGGGCTTGTCGAAGTGCAGCGTCGTGTAGACGACGTTGTGCTCCTGCGGGACAGGACCGACCGGGCCGTGCGGCTCTGAATGGCTATGGTCTTGATGTGCCATGTCGTGCGGTCTCACTTCAACTCGTCGAGGAGTTCCTCGACGCGCTTGGCGTCGAGCTTCTCGTGGTAATGCCCGTTGATCACCACCACCGGCGCGCCACAGCAGGCGGCGACGCACTCTTCCTCGCGCTTGAGGTAGATGCGGCCATCGGCGGTGGATTCACCCAGCTTGCAACCGAGCTTCTGCTCGGCGTGGCGAACGAGGTCTTCGGCGCCGTTGAGCCAGCAGCTGATGTTGGTGCAGAAGGCGACATTGTTGCGGCCGACCTTTTCGGTCTCGAACATCGAGTAGAACGAGGCGACTTCGTAGGCCCATACCGGCGGCAGATCGAGGTACTTGGCGACGGCAGCGATGAGTTCATCGCTCAGCCAACCGCCATTCTGTTCCTGCGCCGCATGCAGACCCTGCAGCACGGCCGAACGCTTACGGTCCGCCGGGAACTTGCTCAGCCAGTGGTCGATGTGGGCACGCGTCTTGTCCGACAGCACGACCATCGGGTCGACGTTGCGCGCGTTTTCGAAATTGCCAGTGGCTTTCATCGATCGATCTCACCAAACACGACGTCGTAGGTACCGATCATCGCCACCACGTCGGCCAGCATGTGGCCCCTGACGATCTCGTCCATCGACGACAGGTGCGCAAAACCCGGCGCACGCAGTTTGCAACGGAACGGCTTGTTGGCGCCGTCGGAAACCAGGTAGCAGCCGAACTCGCCCTTGGGCGCTTCCACCGCGGCGTAGGTTTCGCCGGCTGGTACGCAATAGCCCTCGGAGAACAGCTTGAAGTGGTGGATCAGGGCTTCCATGTCGTCCTTCATCTCTTCGCGCCTGGGCGGCGCGACCTTGAAGTTGTCGACGATCACGGGGCCAGGATTGGCCTTCAGCCACTTCACGCACTGCTGGATGATGCGGTTGGACTGGCGCATCTCTGCGACGCGGACCAGGTAGCGGTCGTAGCAATCGCCGGCAACGCCGACCGGAATGTCGAAATCGACTTCCGCGTACTTGGCGTACGGCTGCTTCTTGCGCAGGTCCCAGGCAAGGCCGGAGCCGCGGACCATCGGACCCGTCATGCCCCATGCCATCGCCTGCTCCGGCGACACCACGCCGATGCCGACGGTGCGCTGCTTCCAGATGCGGTTGTCGGTCAGCAGCGTCTCGTACTCGTCGACGCGCTTGGGGAAGTCCTCGGTGAAGCGCTCGAGGTAGTCCAGCAGCGAGCCTTCACGCCATTCGTTGAAGCGCTTGAGGCTGGCGCCCTTGCGCCACGGCGATTCCTTGTACTTCGACATGCGCTCGGGCAGGTCGCGGTAGACGCCGCCCGGGCGGTAGTAAGTCGCGTGCATGCGCGCGCCGGAGACCGCTTCGTAGCAGTCCATCAGCTCTTCGCGCTCGCGGAACGCATACAGGAACACCGCCATCGCGCCGAGATCGAGCGCATTCGAACCCACCCACATCAGGTGGTTCAGGATGCGCGTGATCTCGTCGAACATCGTGCGGATCCACTGCGCCCGCTCCGGCGCTTCGATGCCGAGCAACGTCTCGATCGCACGCACGTAGGCGTGCTCGTTGCACATCATCGACACGTAGTCCAGGCGATCCATGTAGCCGATCGACTGGTTGAACGGCTTGGACTCGGCGAGCTTCTCGGTGCCGCGATGGAGCAGGCCGATGTGCGGATCGGCGCGCTGCACGACTTCGCCGTCCATCTCGAGGATGAGGCGGAGCACGCCGTGCGCCGCCGGATGCTGCGGACCGAAATTCAGCGTGTAGCTACGGATCTCGGCATTCAGCAGGCCCGAGCCGTTGGAATTCGAAGGCACGGCGCTCACTTCTTCACCTCGCCACGCTGGGCAGCCTCGCCCGCAGCGGTTTCATAGCGCGCGTCGTCGCGGATCACGCGCGGCACGAGCACGCGCGGCTCGATCGACACGGGTTCGTAGACGACGCGCTTCTTCTCGGCGTCGTAGCGGACTTCGACGTTGCCGATCAGCGGGAAATCCTTGCGGAACGGATACCCGACGAAACCGTAGTCGGTCAGGATGCGGCGCAGGTCGGGATGGCCCTCGAACACGATGCCGTACAGATCGAAGGCTTCGCGCTCGAACCAGTTCGTGCCCGGCCACACCGAGGTCAGCGAGGACACGACCGGAAGGTCGTCGTTCTCGGCGAACGTGCGCAGGCGCAGGCGCTGGTTGTGCTGGTAGGACAGCAGGTGCGCGACGGCGGCGAAGCGACGCTCCGGTGAATTGGCGGCGCCATTGGGCGACTCGCCCCAGGCGAAACGACCCGCGCCCTTGCCTTCCACGCCTCGGGAGAAACCCTCGGAGGACACGTCGGTGTCCCATTCGTCGCTGCCGTAGCTCAGGTAGTCGACGCCACTGACGTCGACGCACTGCTCGAAGCCAAACTCGTCGCGCAGTGCCAGCGCGGCTGCGAGCCAGGCGCCGGCGGCGACGTCGATCGTGATTTCGCCGCGCGGTTCCGCAACGGAAACCATCGCGTCCGCGAAGCGGGAACGCAGGCGATCGGCAAGTGCGGATGCGGTCGCGGTCATCTCAGCGCACACCCTGCTTGTTGTCGCCGAAGTTGGTGCCGCGGCGGATCTTCTTCTGCAACTGCAGGATGCCGTAGATCAGTGCTTCGGCGGTCGGCGGGCAACCCGGCACGTAGATGTCGACCGGCACGATGCGGTCGCAACCGCGCACGACGGCGTACGAGTAGTGGTAGTAACCGCCGCCGTTGGCGCACGAGCCCATGGAGATCACCCACTTCGGGTCGGGCATCTGGTCGTAGACCTTGCGCAGTGCCGGGGCCATCTTGTTGACTAGGGTGCCGGCCACGATCATCACGTCGGACTGGCGCGGCGACGGACGGAACACGACGCCGTAGCGATCAAGGTCCAGGCGCGCGGCGCCGGCGTGCATCATCTCGACCGCACAGCAGGCCAGGCCAAAGGTCATCGGCCACATCGAACCGGTACGTGCCCAGTTCCACAGCGTGTCGAGGTTGGTGGTGACGAAGCCCTGCTGCATCACCGGGTTCTGGTCTTCGGGCAGCAGCAGGTCGTCCAGCCGCCCTTCCGGCAGCGGATTGTGCATCAGGCCCGAAATAGTCTGGATCACTCCCATTCGAGCGCGCCCTTCTTCCACACGTAGACGAAACCGATCACCAGGAGGGCGAGGAACACGCCCATCTCGACCAGGCCAAAGATCCCAAGATCACGGAACACCAGCGCCCATGGAAAGACGAACGCGATTTCCAGGTCGAAGACGATGAACAGGATGGCGATGAGGTAGTAGCGCACGTCGAACTGCATGCGCGCGTCCTCGAATGCAGCGAAGCCGCACTCGTAGGGCGAGAGCTTCTCGACGCTGGGACGCTGCGGGCCGAGCAGGCGGCCCACTACCAGCAGGGCGACGCCGATGCCACCGGCGACGATCAGGAACAGCAGGGTCGGCAGGTATTCGGCCAGCACTCGCGTTCTCTCGGCTATGGCCGCGTTGCCGCGGCGTTGGCTCGGCATCTGGGTGCCGTTGTTGGCTCATACCGAAGGGGCCGCACTTCCGTGCGAACCCCTTCAGAAGACTGGTGCCCAAGGGGGGACTCGAACCCCCACGACCTAAGTCGCTACCACCTCAAGGTAGTGCGTCTACCAATTCCGCCACCTGGGCTGAAACGTTTTGGCCTTCCCGGCCGCTTCCCGTACTTGCAGACCGGGTTGCTTCCGATCTTTGCCGAAACTTCGGCGCCGACCGGCACCCGGCGATCCGTGCCGGGCTGGAAAGATGCTTATGGTACCGCGTTTGCTGCGATCAACCGCCAGAGGACGGCTGTGCCGGAACTGGCTTTTGCTGCGTGGCCGGCTCGGAATTCGCCGGCGGCGGCGCACTGGGCGCGCTGCTTGCGGGAGCGGCGGGAGCCGTCGATGCGGGCGGCGTCGAGGCCGGAGCGGCCGGAACCGGAGCGGGCGCCGCCGGAACGGTCGCGCCACCCGAGGCCGGAGCCGCCGGCACCTGCGACATCAGACCCTTTTCCTGGGTCGTCGCCGCAGCGCCTGCGCCACTGCTGTGGCCGGCATTCCAGGCCATGAACAGGCTGATCACGAAGAAAGCAACGGCGAGCCACTTCGTCGACTTCGACAGGAAGTTGGAGGCGCCGCGCGAACCGAACACGGTGCCCGACGCGCCCGCACCGAACCCCGAGCCCGCCTGCGCACCCGCGCCGCGTTGCATGAGGATCAGCGCGATCATCGCGATCGCGATCAGCACATAGATGACGTTGAGGAACAACAGCATCGTGGGGGAACTCTTGAGTAAACCGGTTGAAATCAGGCCGCCGCAGCAACGATGGCATTGAAGTCGGCGGCGGCCAGGGAGGCCCCGCCTACCAGGCCACCATCGACGTCCGGCTGCGAAAACAGCGCGGCCGCGTTGTCGGCCTTCACGCTACCGCCGTACAGGATCGGTAGCGAGCCAGCAATTCTAGCATCGTATTGCGAGATTTCGCCACGGATGAATGCGTGGACTTCCTGCGCCTGCTCCGGCGTGGCCGTGCGGCCGGTACCGATCGCCCAGACCGGCTCGTACGCGATGATGGCGCCCTGTACCGCCGCGGCTCCATGTTCGAGGATTGGAGCGAGCTGCTCCTCCAGCCGCCATTCCATCTGGCCATTCTCACGTTCGCTCAGTGTCTCCCCGACACACAGGATCGGCACGAGCCCGGCCGCCTTGGCGGCGAAGAACTTGCGCGCCACCACCGCGCTGCTCTCGTGGTGGTGCTGCCGGCGCTCGGAATGTCCGACCAGGCCATAGCGCGCGCCCACGTCGACAAGCATGGCCGCCGAAACTTCCCCGGTGTGCGCCCCCTTCTGGTTCGCGCTGACGTCCTGCGCGCCAAACTGCAGCCCACGCCCCTGGTAACGATCGACAAGCTCGCCTATGTAGGGCAACGGCGGCAGGATGATGCGCTCCACGCCGGCCGGCGCATCCACAGCCGCGACGGCATCGAGGAGCTCGAGGGCGAACTTGCGGTCGCCATGCAGCTTCCAGTTTCCGGCAACGATCTTGCGGCGCATCGGCAAATTCCATTACAGCGGTGCCGCGCAGTCTAGCGCGGCGGAGATTGGGGAAATGCTGCGTCCTCGCGGTTGGCCATGAACGGCAAGGCCAACGCATGCAGCGGTGGAGTGACCGGGATCGATCGTTACTTCAGCTTGATCTCGGCCAGGCGCTCTTCGAGGTAACCGTGCGCCGTGATCGGCTCCGGGTACCGGCTCGGGTTATCCGGCGTGATGCACGAGGGCAGCACGTCGATCACGAAATCCGGATTCGGATGCAGGAAGAACGGCGTCGAATAGCGTGGCTGGCGCGCCTTGTCACCCGGCGGATTGACCACGCGATGCGTGGTTGACGGGTACACGTGGTTGGTGAGGCGCTGCAGCATGTCGCCGATGTTGACCACGATCGTGTCCGCGTCGGCGGTGAACGGCACCCACTCACCCTTGCGCGACTTCACTTCCAACCCCTCCGAACTGGCCCCGACCAGCAGCGTGATCAGGTTGATGTCCTCGTGCGCGCCGGCACGGACGTTGGGGATGTCGCCGGTGGTGATCGGCGGGTAGTGGATCGGACGCAGGATGGAATTGCCGTAGTCGGTCTTGTCGGCGAAGTAGTTTTCCGGCAAGCCAATGTGCAGCGCGAGCGCGCTGAGCACGCGCGACCCCAACTGGTCCAGCGCCTCGTAGAGGCCGTAGGCGTATTCGCGGAACCCGGCGATTTCCTCCGGCCACAGGTTCGGCGGCATCACGCCCGCATGCTTCGAATCGCGGGGGATTTCGCGGCCGACGTGCCAGAACTCCTTGAGGTCGAAGTACTTGGAATCCTTGGCGGTCTCGATGCCGAACGGCGTATAGCCGCGCGCGCCACCGCCGCCCGGGACGTGGTATTTGCGCTTCACGTCTTCCGGCAATGCGAAGAAGCGCTTGAATACGTCGTAGGAACCGTCGATCAGGGACTGCGGGATGCCGTGGTTGCGGATGCCGGCGAAACCCCACTCACGATAGGACGCACCGAGTTCGGTGACGAAAGCTTCGCGGTCGCTGCTGTTGGACGGCGCGGTAAAACGACGTATGTCTAGGGTCGGAATCTGCGACGCCATGGTCCTGCTCTCGATGTGTTTTATCTATTGCGCGGCCGCGCGCACGGCGTCGGCCAGCGCATCCAGCGTGCCTTGCATCAACGCCGCATCGTCGGCTTCGACCGTCACGCGGACGACCGGCTCCGTACCCGAGGGACGCAGGAACGCGCGGCCACGACCGGCAACCGCGGCCTGCGCGTTCGCCAGCGCCGCCTGCACCGAAGGCGCTTCCACCGGCATGGTGGCGCCGACGGCGTAACGCACGTTGATGGTCCGCTGCGGCACCCGCTCCAGCCCCTGCACGGCGTCGCGCAGCGAAATGCCCCGCCGGCGCAGCGTTTCCAGTACCTGCAAGGCGCTGACGATGCCGTCACCGGTGCCACTACGATCCAGGCACAGCATGTGGCCCGACGCCTCTCCACCGAGCACTCCACCATTCGCCACCAGTTGCTGGTGCACATAGCGGTCGCCGACCTTGGCGCGGATGAAGTCGATGCCCTCGCGCTGCAGCGCACGCTCCAGGCCATAGTTGGTCATCAGCGTGCCGACCACCGGACCGGCAAGGCGGCCGCTGAGCTTCCAGTCGCGCGCCAGCACATACAACAGGTCGTCGCCGTCGCGCACGACACCGTCGCCATCGACGAACATCACCCGGTCGCCGTCGCCATCGAAGGCGATGCCGAGGTCGGCACCGGTTTCGCGCACGCGGGCCGCCAGGGTATCCGGGTACGTAGAGCCGACGCCGTCATTGATGTTCAGGCCATTGGGATCGATGCCGATCGCATCGACGCGCGCACCCAACTCGCGCAGCACCAGCGGGCCGAGCTGGTAGGTCGCGCCATTGGCGCAATCCATGGCGATGCGCATGCCCCCGAGGTCGAATCCCTTGGGAACCGAATTCTTGCAATGTTCCACATAGCGGCCGAGGGCATCGCGCGTACGCACAGCCTTGCCGAGCTGCTCGGATGAGACCGTGTGGAATGGCTGTTCCAGCGCGGCCTCGATGGCCAGCTCGGTGTCGTCGTCCAGCTTCTCGCCTTCGGCGGAGAAGAACTTGATGCCGTTGTCGTAGTGCGGATTGTGCGAGGCGGAAATCACGATGCCGCCGTCCGCGCGCATCGAATGGGTCAGGTGCGCGACGGCAGGCGTCGGCATCGGGCCCATCAGCTGCACATCGACGCCCGCCGCGACGAGGCCGGCCTCCAGGGCCGCTTCGAACATGTAGTTCGAAATGCGCGTGTCCTTGCCGATGATCACCTGCGGCTTGCGCCAGTCGCGGTGGCCTTCGTAAGCCTTGGTCAGTGCATGACCGTATGCGTTGCCCAGGCGCAGGACGAAGTCCGCCGAGATCGCGCCTTCGCCGACGCGGCCACGGATGCCATCGGTCCCGAAGTACTTGCGGCTCAAGCAACGACCTCGCTGTCGTCCTGCGGCATCGGCTGTTTCATCATCAATGCGAGCAGGTGCGCCAGGCGGTCGCGCATTTCGCGACGGTCGCAGATCTGGTCCACGGCACCGTGTTCGACGAGGAATTCGGAACGCTGGAAGCCTTCGGGCAGCTTCTCGCGGACGGTCTGCTCGATCACGCGCGGACCGGCGAACCCGATCAGGGCTTCGGGCTCGGCCATGTTGATGTCGCCGAGCATCGCGAACGATGCCGACACACCGCCGGTAGTCGGATGGGTCATCACCGAGATGTACGGCAGGCCCTTGGCGCGCAGGCGGGCCAGCGCGGCCGAAGTCTTTGCCATCTGCATCAATGAGAACAGGCTTTCCTGCATGCGCGCACCGCCACTGGCGGAAAAGCACACGAAGGGACAACCGATGTCGGCGGCGCGTTCGGCGGCCAGGGTGAAACGTTCGCCCACCACCGACCCCATCGAGCCGCCCATGTAGGCGAAGTCGAACGACGCGGCGACCAGGTCGCGGCCCTTGAGCTTGCCCTGCATGGCGATCAGCGCATCGCGCTCGCCAGTGGATTTCTGCGCGGCCTTGATGCGATCGGAATACTTCTTCTGGTCCTTGAACTTCAGCACGTCGGTCGGGCCGAGTTCGGCGCCGATTTCGCTGGTGCCGTCAGGATCGAACAGCGAAGCCAGCCGCGCGCGGGCCCGGATCGGCATGTGGAAGGCGCACTTCGGGCAGACCTCGAGGTTTTCCTCGAGCTCGGGGCGATACAGCACGACGCCGCAGCGATCGCACTTCTCCCAGAGGCCCTCGGGCACGCTGCGACGCTTGGCCGCGCCGGATTCGGTCCGGATGCCGGAGGGCATGAGTTTCTTCAGCCAGGACATGCGTTGCGTATTCCCCTGTTCAGGCACTAATGGCGAACGATCAGTTTACCGCGAGCCGGGCCTTGCCCGCTTGGGGCGGGTTTTCGGGGCGAACGTGGCGAAAATCCCGGGGATAGGCCAGGAATCCCGTGCGCCGCCCTAGCGGTCCAGCGCCGAGCGCAGCGGCAGCAGGAACTCGCCGGCCCGGGTGGCCGGGTCGCTGGCGCCATCGAGCGCCGCGACCAGTGCGCTGCCGACGACGACCCCGTCGGCTCCGGATGCCATGGCCCGCGCCGAAGCGGCGTCCTTGATACCGAAACCGGCCACCACCGGCACGGCGCTGTGGCCGCGGATCGCGTGCAGGCGTTCGGTGGCCACCGAGGTGTCGAGGCGGTCGGCCCCGGTCACGCCGGCGAAGCTGACGTAGTAGAGATAGCCGCTCGCCTGCTCGCCCAGGAGCGCCAGGCGTGCATCGCTGGTGGTGGGCGCGGCCAGCAGGATCAGGGTCAGGCCCTCCCGGGCAAAGGCGCTGCGGAATTCCGCCGCCTCTTCCGGCGGCAGGTCGACCAGCAGCACCCCGTCCACCCCGGCGGTAACCGCCTGCTGGGCGAAGCGGCTGGCACCACGGATCTCGATGGGATTGAGGTAGCCCATCAGCACGACCGGGGTTTCGGCGTCGCGCTCGCGAAAGCTGCGCACGCATTCGAGCACGTACGACAGGCCCGCACCGCGGCCCAGGGCGCGTTCGGAGCTGCGCTGGATGGTCGGACCGTCGGCCATCGGATCGGAAAACGGCACGCCCAGTTCGATCACGTCGGCGCCCGCGGCAGTCAGCGCATGCATCACCGGCACGGTCGCCTCAAGCGAGGGGTCACCCGCGGTGAAGAAGGGAATCAGCGCCTTGCGGCCTTCGGCCTTCAGTCTGGCGAAGCGGGTATCGATGCGATTCATCGGTGTCGTCGGATTGGATTGGCGTCGGTGCAATGACCGGAACTAGAACGTGATGCCTTCACGGCCGGCGATCGTGTGCACATCCTTGTCGCCGCGACCGGACAGGTTGCACAGCACGATCGCGTCCTTCGGCATGTCGCGCGCGAGCTTCATGGCCTGGGCGATCGCATGGCTGGACTCCAATGCCGGCAGGATGCCTTCGGTGCGTGCGAGCTGGTGGAATGCCGCGAGCGCCTCGTCATCGGTCACGCCAACGTACTCGGCGCGGCCGGTGTCCTTGAGGAATGCGTGTTCCGGACCCACGCCCGGATAGTCGAGACCCGCCGATATCGAGTGCGTCTCGATGATCTGTCCGTCATCGTCGCAAAGGACATAGGTGCGGTTGCCATGCAGCACGCCCGGGCGGCCTGCGGCCAATGACGCCGCGTGGTGACCGGTGGCGATGCCCTCGCCCGCCGCCTCGGCGCCGACGATGCGCACGTCGCGATCATTGAGAAAGGCGTGGAAGATGCCGATCGCATTGCTGCCTCCGCCGACGCAGGCCGTCACGACATCAGGCAGGCGTCCATGTTCGGCCAGCATCTGCGCGCGCGCCTCGCGACCGACCACGGCATTGAAATCGCGGACCATGCGCGGGTACGGGTCGGGGCCGGCGACGGTGCCGATGATGTAGAACGTGTCCTGCACGTTCGTCACCCAATCACGCATCGCTTCGTTGAGCGCGTCCTTGAGCGTGGCCGAGCCGCTGGTCACCGGCACTACCGTCGCACCCAGCAGTTTCATGCGGTAGACGTTGATCTTCTGGCGCTCGATGTCGGTGGCGCCCATGTAGACCACGCATTCCAGGCCGAGCCGGGCCGCGACCGTGGCAGACGCGACGCCGTGCTGGCCCGCGCCGGTCTCCGCGATGATCCGGGTCTTGCCCATGCGGCTGGCGAGCAGTGCCTGGCCGATGGTGTTGTTGATCTTGTGCGCGCCGGTGTGGTTCAGGTCCTCGCGCTTGAGCAGGATGCGCGCGCCGCCGACTTCGCGGCTGAGGCGCTCGGCGAAATAGATCGGGCTCGGACGGCCGACGTAATGCGCCAGGTCCGCTTCGAACGCGGCGATGAAGGCCGGATCGACCCGCGCCTCGTCGTACGCCCGGGCGAGTTCCTCCAGCGGGCCGATCAGTGTTTCTGCGACGAAGCGGCCACCGAAGCGGCCGAAGTGGCCGGCGGCATCGGGGTAGGCATGGAAGTCGGTGACGGAATCGACGGCGGGGGTTTCAGCGGACATCGGCACAAACCAGGCGGGGGCATCGCCATTGCGGCGATGGGCCGCCAGTCTAGTGCAACGCGGAACCGGCAGACGGCCTATTCGTGATGACAATCCGCGCGGCGGACTTCCTCGACGAAGTGCCGCATGCGGTCGCCGTCCTTCAGGCCGGGCGAAAGCTCGATTCCGCTGGAGACGTCGACGCCCCATGGCCGCGTGACGATCACGGCATCGAAAACGTTTTCGGGTGCCAGCCCACCTGCGAGCAACCATGGCTTGCCCGGATCCGACGGGATGCGCGACCAGTCGAAGGTCTTGCCGCTCCCGCCCTCCCCGCCCGGCGAATGACTGTCGAACAGGAACCCCGCAGCACTCGGATAACGCGCCCGGAGCGGTTTCGCGGCGGCCTGGCCTTCATCGCCTCCCATCGCCACCGCCTTGATGTACGGGACGCCAAAGCCACGGCAGAACGAATCGTCCTCGTCACCGTGGAACTGCAGCAGCGTCGGGCGCACGTGGCGCACGATGTCGCGCACTTCCTCCTGCGGATTGTCGCGGAACAAGGCCACTGAATCGACGAATGGCGCCAGCGCGGAACGCATCGCGCGGGCTTCTTCCGGCTCGACGCGGCGCTTGCTCTGGTGCGAAAACACGAAGCCGACTGCGTCCACGCCCAGTTCGCTGGCCAGGCGCACGTCGCCTGCGCGGGTCAGGCCACAGAACTTGATGCGGGTGCGGAAGAAGTTCGGCTTCACGGCTTCACTCCAGTTCGATTGAGAGCAAGTGGGTCGCTCATAGCCGGATGCTGGCGGGCAAACCCAGGCGCTCGACGACATCGGCTGGATAACGGGGGCCAAGGAACACCAGCCCGCTGGCTGGCGCGGTGGGCCCCGCCTTGGTGCGGTCAAGGCCGGCGAGCAACCTGGCGATCCATCCTTCCGGGGCATCGCCGCGCCCGACCACCAGCAAGCTTCCAACAATGTTGCGCACCATATGGTGAAGAAAGGCATTGGCCTGCACTTCGACCGTCACCACGTCGCCTTCACGCGAAACGGTGATTTCCTGCAACTCACGGCGCGCATGCGGCGCCTGGCATTGCACGGTGCGGAAGGCGGAGAAGTCGTTTTCGCCCAGCAGGGCCTGCGCCGCCCGGTGCATCGCCGCGGCATCGAGGGGACGGCGTTCCCAGGTGAGGACCTGGCGCCCCAGCGCAGGCCGGACCGTGCGATTGAGGATCGCGTAGCGGTACCGGCGCGCGCGGGCCGAAAAGCGGGCGTGGAATTCTTCCGGGACCGGCACGCACCAGAGCGCGCCGATCGCCGGTGGCAGTTTGCTCGTGGTGCCTAGAACCCAGCCACGCGGATCGCGGTGCACCGGGCTGTCGAAGTGGATGACCTGGCCGGCTGCGTGGACGCCCGCATCGGTGCGGCCTGCGCAGATGGTCGTGATAGGCATTCCCGCCACGAACGTCAACGCTTCCTCGATCACCGACTGCAGGGTGAGATAGCCCTCGGGATCGCTTTCACCGTGCTTGCTCAGGCGCTGCCATCCGCTGAACCCGGTACCGTCGTATTCGATGCCCATCGCATAGCGATGCACGGATGGCGCAAGGGCATCGGACAACGCTGGCGTGGCTTGCGGCATGGGTTCCGTGGCGCCGGCTGGCCCGGCACATGCTTTCAACGACGTCGCCGCTTCGCAGGTCTGCGAAGCGGCGACGGAGGCGGGCGGTAGGTAACAGGACCTGTCCGCGCTACGGCGGGGTCACTCCAGTTCGCGCAGCATCCGCGCCGCCTGCTGGCGGGCGGCATGGTCGCCATTGATCACCACTTCGCCCAGCAGCTGGCGGGCACCGGGGAGGTCACCGAGGTCGAGATAGGCGCGAGCGAGCTCGAGTCGTTCATGGGCAGCCTGCGCCGCCGGATCCAGCAGGTCACGCTGCATGGCGCCGGTGTGCCAGGCGGGCACGGCGCGCGCGGGCGGCTCGGGCGCGCGGGCAGGCGTAACGGCAGCTGCCGCCGGGCTCGTGATTTCGGTTTCGGTTTCGGCTTCGATCTCATCTTCGAAATCGATGCCGGCCAAGCCCGCGACATCCAGGCGGGGCGCGAACGAGTCGGCGATCGAAGGTGCCGTGGAAGCCGCAACTGCACGGAAACTGGGCTTGGCGGCATCGCGACGACGCAGGAACCAGGCGATCAGGCCGCCCAGCACCAGCGCGCCACCCAGCGCGACCACCCAGGGCATTGCCGACGTCTGCGGTTGCTGCTTCTGGTTCTGGGCGAGGCGCTGCTGCGCCGCGGCCAGTTCGCTGTCCTTCATGGCGATCAGCTGCTGTTGTTGCTGCTGCAGCTTCTCGAGCTCGGCGACGCGGCTCTTGAGGTCCTGCGTCTCGGCCTCGCGTGCCGCGAGGGTTTCCTTCGTCTGGGTCAGTTCCTGTTGCAGCATCGCACCCTCGCCTCCGGCACTGATGCCGGATTGTGTGCCCGCCTTGGTCGCATCGCTTGCGCCGGGCGGGACGATTTCCAATCGCGCATCGGCAACGCGCGGAGCCTTGGTCGCCGAAGCCTGCGCTGGCTTCGAGACGGGCATCGCCGTCGCATTGGCCGCCGACACCTCGGCATCGGCCGGCTGTGGCGCGGCGCGGCGCGACGCACGCCAGTCCTGTATCTGTGCATGAACAATTGCGTTGGCCTGCTGCGCATCCAGCTCGGTCATCGCGGCACCGGCCGGAGTACGCAATACCGCGCCCGCCTTGAGGCGGTTGATGTTGCCGCCAATGAACGCGTCCGGATTCGCGCGCAACAGCGCAATCATGGTCTGGTCGAGCGAGCCCGGGGCCGCAACGCCCGCGGCGATGGCGGACAGCGTGTCGCCGCTGCGCACTTCGTAGTCGCCACCATCGGGCAGCGGGCGCGAAACCGCTGCCGGCGCCGCTGCCGGCGCCATTGCCGTTGCCACCTGCGGTGGCGGTGCGACGCGCTGCGGCGTGGGCGTGGGCGTGATCGCCTGGGCGTCCGGCTGCGTGGTGTCGCTGGGTGCGGGTTCCGGCTCGGGCTGCGCGGCCACGGTTTGGGCGGGCTCGACCGGACGCTCGATGATCGCGGGCGCTTCCGTCGTCGGTGCGGCAATCTCCGGCTGCAGCGGCGCGGACACCGTGCGTGGCGTGTCGATCAGCGCGGAGTATTCACGGACCAGCCTGCCCTGCCCCCAGTCGACCTCGACCAGGAAGGTCAGCAGCGGTTCGTCCACCGGCTGCTGGCTGGTGACCCGGATCACCGGGTTGCCGCGGGCGTCCAGCGCCTGGGTGAACTGAAGGCCGGCGATAATCCCGATGGGAGGACGCAGGCCAATGCGGGAGAAGGTTTCCGGCGAAGCCAGGCCGGCCTGCAGCTGTTCCAGCTCGGCCGGATCGCTGGTGATGATCGGAATCTCGGCCACCAGAGGCTGGCCGATCTTCGACTTGACCTCGATCTGGCCCAGCCCCAGCGCGGACGCGCCAAAGCTGGCGGAGGCCGCCAGCAGCGCCAATACGGTTCCCGCGATTTTTTTCACGACAGGCCTCACGCCAATCCCCTGCATTGACTCTAGCCCCCAGTGCAGGCGGTTTGCAATGAAGCCGCCGCAAATGGCTGAGCGGATTCAGATTTCTAACTGGTTGCGGACGGGCCGCGGCGCAAACCGCGGTCCGGAGCCGCCGGTCAGCGCTCGGCGATGACCAGTTCCGCCAGCTGCACGGCGTTGGTCGCGGCGCCCTTGCGGATGTTGTCGGCCACCACCCACAGGTCGAGGCCGCGCGGGTGCGAGACATCCTCGCGCAGGCGGCCGACGTAGACCGGGTCGGTGCCGGAGGCGTGGGTCACGGGGGTCGGGTACCCGCCGGCCTTGCGCTCGTCGACCAGTTCCAGTCCTGGCTGTGCCGCGAGCAACTCGCGCGCCCTGTCGACGCTGATCTTCTCGCGGGTCTCGATGTGCACGGCTTCGGAATGGCCGTAGAACACCGGCACGCGCACGACGGTGGCGTTCACGAGGATGTTGTCGTCGCCAAGGATCTTGCGGGTCTCGGTGACCAGCTTCCACTCCTCGGTGGTGTAGCCGTTGTCGAGGAAATCGCCGCCGTGCGGGATCACGTTGAACGCGATCTGCACCGGGTACACCTTGGGCTTCACGTCCTGGAAGTTGAGCAGCGCGGCGGTCTGCCGGCCCAGTTCCTCCATCGCCTTCACGCCGGTGCCGGACACCGACTGGTAGGTGGCGATGTTGATGCGCTCGATGCCCACGGCGCGATGGATCGGCGCCAGGGCGACCATCAGCTGCATGGTCGAGCAGTTCGGATTGGCGATGATGCCGCGCGGGCGGTTCTTCGCGGCTTCCGGGTTCACTTCGGCCACGACCAGCGGCACGTCGGCATCGCCACGGAAGCTCGAGGAATTGTCGATGACGACCGCGCCAGCGGCGGCGAACTTCGGTGCATATTCCTTCGAGACCGAGCCACCGGCGGAGAACAGGGCGATATCGACTCCCTTGGGGTCGAAGGTCGCGAGATCCTCGACGACCAGCTGGCGTGCGCCGAAGTCGATCTTGCTGCCGGCCGAGCGTTCGCTCGCCAGCACGTGCAGCTTCCCGATCGGGAACTGGCGCTCGGCGAGCACCTTCAGCATGGTTTCGCCGACAGCGCCGGTGGCGCCGACTACTGCAACGGTGTACGTGGTCTTGCTCATTGTTGCGATGGTCCTGTGATGTGGCGGCCGGCAGCGTGGGAATTGTGCGCCTTGCCGGTCGCTGAATTGGGTTGGCGGGCGAAACGGACGCGCGGCGCGGCTGCAACAGGGGCTTCCCGAACCCGATCCAGGGAAGCTGCGAGCAACCGGCCGCTATCGTTTATCGGAGTCCGGTTTGCCAGAGTCAGGTTTGCCGGAGTCCGGTTTTTTCGGGCCCGCTTTTGCCGGAATGCGTGGGCTCACCTCGCCCACGTCGCCACACTGCGCGCGATGACGCAGGGCCTGGTCCATCAGCACCAGCGCCACCATGGCCTCGCAGATCGGAGTGGCACGGATGCCGACGCAGGGATCGTGGCGGCCGGTGGTCACGACTTCGACCGCATTGCCCGCCGTATCGAGGCTCTGCACCGGCAGGCGCAGGCTCGAAGTCGGCTTGAACGCGGTCGAGCAACGCAGGGCCTGGCCGGTACTGATGCCGCCGAGGATGCCGCCGGCGTGGTTGCTCAGAAAGCCATCGGCGCTGATTTCATCCCGGTGCAGACTGCCCTTCTGGGCGACGCAAGCAAAACCGTCGCCGATCTCGACACCCTTCACCGCATTGATCGACATCAGTGCGGCGGCCAGTTCGCCATCGAGCTTGCCGTAGATCGGCTCGCCCCAACCCGGCGGCAGGCCATCGGCGATCACGTCGACACGCGCGCCAACGGAATCACCGGACTTGCGCAGGGCGTCCATGTAGCCCTCCAGCTCAGCGACCTGCGTGGCGTCGGGCCAGAAGAAGGGATTGGATTCGACGACGGCCCACTCGACGTCGTCGACGTCGAAGGCACGCGGCGTGACGTCGCCGATCTGTGCCAGGTACCCGCGCACCTGCACGCCGTACTTTTCGGCCAGCCACTTCTTCGCAACGACCGCGGCCGCCACGCGCATCGTGGTTTCGCGCGCGCTGGAGCGTCCACCACCGCGCGGATCGCGGATGCCGTACTTCTGCCAATAGGTGTAGTCGGCGTGGCCGGGGCGGAATTGCTCGGCGATGTTCGCGTAGTCCTTGCTGCGCGCATCGGTGTTGCGGATCAGCAGCGCGACTGGTGTACCGGTGGTCACGCCTTCGTAGACGCCACTCAGGATCTCGACTTCATCCGCCTCGTGCCGCGCCGAGGTGTGGCGGGTCCTGCCGGTGGCGCGACGCTCCAGGTCGTGGCGGAAGTCCTCCGGCGCGATCGCGAGGCCCGGGGGGCACCCGTCGATGACGCAGCCGATCGCCGGACCGTGGCTCTCGCCGAAGGTCGTCACTGCGAACAGCTTGCCGAAGGTGTTGCTGGCCACGTGGGGTCCTGGAGCCGCTGCCCGCAACGGGACGTTCGGCACGGGGTGAAGTGGGTGGGTTAAGGCTTTGAAATATACGGGAAACCGACCGCAGCGTAGCGGCCAGGCTCATGCGATGTCGCTATCACGGGAGGAAATCAGCCGCGCGCGTCCGCGAGCTGTTTGATGCGTGCGTGATGCTCGACCAGGTCGTGGCGTTCGACCACGAAGATGCCCATTTGCCCGACCTTGAACTCGACCCATGCCATCGGCAGCTCCGGCAACAGGTCGGCCAGTGCCTGCTCGGCCTCGCCGACTTCGCAGATCAGCAGGCCGTGCTCGCTCAGGTGTTCCGGCGCGTCGCGCAGGATCTTCAACGCAAGGTCGAGGCCGTCGTCGCCCGCGCGCAGGCCCAGCTCCGGCTCGTACGAATATTCCTTGGGCAGCGCATCGGTTTCGGCGTTGGTGACGTAGGGCGGATTGGTGACGATCAGGTCGTAGACCTCACCCTTCAGGCCGTTGAACAGGTCCGACTTGCGCAGCGTGACATTGGCCGCATGCAGGCGTTCCTTGTTCTCCCCGGCGAGCGAAAGCGCGTCGTCGTTGATGTCGGCACCGTCGACCTGCCAGTTCGGGTGGTAATGCCCGGTGGCGATGGCGATGCAGCCCGAGCCCGTGCACAGGTCGAGCACGCGCTCGACGTCACGACCGCCCAGCCAGGGTTCGAAGCCGGCAATGATGAGTTCAGCGATCGGCGAACGTGGCACCAGGGCGCGGCGGTCGCTCTTGAAGTTCAGGCCCGCGAACCATGCCTCGCCCGTGAGATACGCCGCCGGCACGCGCTCGCTGACGCGGCGCTCGAACAGCGCCAGTACCTTCGCCTTCTCCTCCGCCGTGACGCGCGCGGGGCCGTACACCGGACTGAGGTCGTGCGGCAGGTGCAGCGCGTGCAGAACGAGTTGCGTGGCTTCGTCCAGGGCGTTGTCGTAGCTGTGGCCGAACGTCAACCCCGCCTCGTTGAAGCGGCTGCCGCCGTAGCGGATCAGGTCGATGATCGAGACCTGTTCGAAAGCGGGGGATTCGGCCACGGGGCGGGTTCTGCGGGGAAAGGGCCGCCAATTATACGGGCGGCCGTGGGCGGGGCTGCCCGGGGATTGCGGCCGGACCGGGCATCCAAGTGAAGCCTATGCCGCCGGCCACGACTGGCCGCGGGCGCGGCTCTGGCTGTGTCGTGTCTCGAGATTGACCGCGGGCCAGTACCATGTGCGCGCATTTCGAAGGAATCCCAGATGTTCAACCGCACCACCCTCTATGTCCTGATCGCCGCGGTGGCCGCCGCGCTCGGCCTGCTGGCCGCCCAGACCTGGTTCACCCACGCGCCGGCGGGATCGCGCCCGGCCCTGAAGGCCGCGCGCCTGTTCGATCCGCCGCGCGAAATCCCGTCGTACTCGCTGCGCCAGTCCGACGGCACGCCGCTGGTCCCGGGCGAGCTGAAGGGCCACTGGACCCTCGTGTTCCTCGGCTTCACCCATTGCCCGGACGTCTGCCCCACCACTCTGGCGCAACTGGCCGCTGCGCAGAAGCAGTGGGCGGCGCAGCCGGAGGCGACACGCCCGCGCGTACTGTTCGTGTCGGTCGATCCCGAACGCGACACTCCCGACGCCATCGGCGAATACGCCCACGCCTTCCATCGCGACACGCTCGCCGCGACCGCCGACGTGCCGGCACTGGAAACGTTCGCGCGGTCGCTGAGCATGGTCTTCGCCAAGGTGCCCGCGCCCGCAGGTGCTCCCGCCGACCAGTATTCGGTGGACCACAGCGCCTCGCTGGCGGTGCTCGACCCGCAGGGCCGGCTGACCGGCTTCATCCAGCCCCCCTTCGACCCCAAGGACATCGCGACCGACATGACCGCCCTCAGCGAGGCCAGCCAGTGAGCCCGATCACCGCACTCACCTACGTCCTGCCGCATCGCCTGCTGTCGTCGCTGGCGCGCAGGCTGGCCTATTCGCGCAACCCCGCCATCAAGCAGTGGCTCATCGACACGGTGACGCGCAAGTTCGGCGTGAATCTCGGCGAAGCCGCCAATCCCGACCCCACCAGCTATCCGACCTTCAATGCCTTCTTCACGCGCGCACTGAAGCCGGGCGCCCGCGTGGCCGACGCCGATCCGCGCTCGATCCTGATGCCGGCCGACGGCAAGATCAGCGAATGCGGCCACATCGGCCGCGCCGACGAAGGCGTGCTGCACGAGGATTCGGGCCACATCTTCCAGGCCAAGGGCCACGGGTTCACCACGGCGGAGCTGCTGGCCGACGAGGATGCCGCGCGTGCGTTCGATGGTGGCGTGTACGCCACCGTGTACCTGTCTCCGAAGGACTACCACCGCGTGCACATGCCCTGGACCGGTACGCTGCGCGAAACCGTGCACGTGCCGGGGCGCCTCTTCAGCGTCGGTCCCGATGCCGTGGGTTCGGTGTCGCGCCTGTTCGCGCGCAACGAGCGCGTGGTCTGCCATTTCGATTGCGACTTCGGGCCGATGGCCGTGGTGATGGTCGGTGCGTTGCTGGTATCCGGCGTCGAGACCGTGTGGGGTGGCGTGGAGATACCGCCGTATGGCGGGCCGGTCACGGTGAAGGATTATCGCGGCCAGAACATCGTGCTCGAGCGCTTTGCCGAAATGGCGCGCTTCAACTACGGCTCAACGGCCATCGTGCTGTTGCCGAAGGGCGTTGCCGAACTGCATCCTGCATTGCGGGCGCAGTCGCCCGTACGATTGGGCGGGCCGCTCGCAACACGGATCTGATGCCGAAGCTGTAAGGGGCCATGCCTGTCCTTCCTGCCGTATTCCCTGGAGACCGCTGATGCGCCAGCTTTTCACCGTGAGTACCGCTGTTGTTATCGCCAGCCTCGCCCTGCCCCTGTTCTGTTCGATCGCTAGCGCCCAGACGCCTGCCCCCGCCGTAAAGAAAGGCATCATCGTCCAGGGTGGCAGGGAAGCGATCGGACCGAAGCAGGATGATCCCCGCGCCGTGACCGCCAACGACTGCAGCGAAAACCCCATCGCGCAGGGCGGGAAGCCGGGCACGGATGATCCCGCCGCGAAACAGGGGATCATCGTCCAGGGCGGCCTTGAAGCCATCGGGCCGAAACAGGACGACCCGCGCAGCGCCGCCGCCAGCAGCACCTCGATGCGCGCCATTGGTCCCAAGCAGGACGACCCTCGCGCGGCCACGGGCTGCCAGCGCAGAAAGACCAAGACCTGAAGGGCGAATAGTTCGAAAGGAAAAGGCGGCCAAGGCCGCCTTTTTCATGCGCGGCCGATCACGCGCGCCGGCCCGCACCGCATGCGGACAATCCGATCAGGGTCTGCGCGATCCAGTAGGTTGCCAATACGACCACCACCGCGGCGGGAAACGGCGCGACGAAACGGTCCATCGCCAGCGTCGCGTCCGAAACCACGAAAAACGCGCCGCCCAGTGCGGCCGATGCGGTCGCGCGACCGGGAGAGCGCGCCCACACCGCAGCGGCCTGTGCAGCCATGACCGAGAGGATCAACACGTAGGCATACACGGGCCAGCGCAGGGGCTCGGGCAGGCGTGGTGCCAGCACGGCGGACACGACCACGGCCACGACGGCATAGAGGGCAAATGGCCACCAGCGGGCGAACAGCCGGGCCCGGCAGCAGAAGCCATACAGATAGGCGACGTGCGCGCACAGGAAGCTCGCCAACCCGAACACGAACCAGTCCGGCCCTCGTGGCGTGGGCACGAGCATCAGGAAGACATCGCCGAGCATCGACAGCAGCAGCCCGACCAGGACCGCACCCCGGTAACGCGCGTCGACGGAAGGGGAGACGACCACCATTCCCGCAATGAGCAGGGTGGTCAGCGGCTTGCACGCGTAGTGCAACCAGCGCAGTTCGGGCGATATCGCACCCGCGATCGCCAGCACCGCGAGCGCGCACACCGCCACCACCCAGCGCGTGCGGGATCCGCGTGGGGCCGTCAACGTTCCTGTCACCATCCCCTTCCTCCTTGCGTTTGCGTCAGTCGGCGGCGCAGCCCTTGAGCTTCAGCCTCTGGCCGGGCCGGATCGCGTAGTGCGGCGCCTTGATCTTGTTGTCCTTGGCGAGATCGTCGATATCGCACTGGAACTTCCGCGCGATGGCGATGAGTGTCTCGCCCCGCTCCACGCGATGATCGCGCGGCTTTGCCGACTTCGGCTTTTCCTTCTTGGCGGGCTTCGGCGGCAACGTCGCCAGCGCCGGTTCGCCCCCGGTCTCCGTCGCGCCGGACGCTTCATTCATGCCGACCGGCGTCACCGGCCCCGTGCGCACGATTGCGTTGAAGGGGTTGCTGAGCACCAGCGTGCGCGCAAGCTCGGCACGCGGTCCCGACGTGCACCAGCGGTTGTAGAGGCCGACGATCCTGGTGGTCGCATTGATCGTGGTACCCGCCGACAGCGGGCTTTCGGCCTGGTAGCGCGGGTTGAGGTTGCGCAGCGCGCGCATGTAGCCCTCGCGTTCGCCGCGGTTGCCCAGGCAGATCGTCAACTGGTAGATCGAGCTGGGCTGCGCCAGGCGCAACGGCGCCGGCTTGGCATCCACCTTCGGGAAGGTCAGTCCGTATTCGTTGGGATGCAGGAACAACCACGCCGCGGCAATCACCATCGGCACGTAATCCTGGGTTTCCGACGGGAACTGGTTGTAGACGTCGGCTTCCCAGAAACTGCGCCCGCCGCTGCCCTGGTACACGCGCAGCGCGCGGCCTTCGCCGCCGTTGTAGGCGGCCAGTGCGAGCTCGATGCTGCGGTTGAGCTGGCCCATGCGCTCGTTGAGGTACGACGCGCTGGCCTCGGCGGCGGCCCGCGGGTCGTAACGCGTGTCGAATCCCGTCCCGTCGTCGCCCAGGCCGAAGCGGCGGCCGGTGCCATACATGAACTGCATGGGCCCGGCGGCGCCGGCGCGCGAGGTCGAATGCACCTTGCCGTTGGATTCCTTGGCCATGATGCCGAACAGCAACGCTTCCGGCAGGCCGGCACGCTGGTACTGCGGCCACATCAGGTGGCGCATGTACTGGTAGTTCTCGTAGCTGTTGACCAGCGGACCGCGCATGTCGGTGAGCCAGCGACGGATACCCGCCTGCACGGCGGGATTGAACTGGACCATCTGGTCGAAGCGGTGGTCGTCCGCCAGCAGCTTCGCTGCACGCGCCGCCTCGGGCACATCCGCCGTGATCGGACTGGCATGGTCGTCGCCGTCCTCCGCTTCCTCGTCCGATGCATCCGCCTCGGCATCGGCATTGAGCTTCAGCAGGCGCTTGTACGTGGCGAGCATGGTCGGCACGGAACAACCTTTCTGCTTCATGCAGTTGGCGATCACGTCTTCCATGTCCTCCAGCGCCGTGTCGCTCTGCGCCTGCCCGGCCGGGTCGGCATTGCCGATCTTCACCATGGCGTCGCGGTATTTGCTTTCGGCATCCTGCATGCGCTGGCTGAGCGCGTCGATGCTGGTCTGGTCGCGGCGCGACAGCGCGGCGGCGTTGCCGGAAAGGATTGCAAGGACGGCAACGGCGAGGATGGAACGGAACATCTGGGGCATCGGGCGGGCACACGTAGGGGTAATGGGAGGGTAGAGGGCGATGCTGGCGACCGCAATGGCGAAAAATGCGCCACCTCGTCCGCATTGATCATCCGTTGTGGCGGAACTTTGACGGAGGCAACGAATTAACTTCCGGAATTGGTGTTCGGCCCCAAGGAAAGTTCGGTGCTGGCATAGAATCCCGGCAACCAACCCTCCGGCCCCACCCATGGCAGACAACGTGTTTCCCGGCAACGCGATCCTGATCGGCAAGTCGGTCACCTCCCCGGATTCCCTGCCGGAAACCCACGGCCAGGTCTTCCTGCAGGGGCGCCTGGGCAATCGCCACGGCCTCGTCGCCGGTGCCACCGGCACGGGCAAGACGGTCACGCTGATGACCATCGCGGAAGGCTTCTCGCGCATGGGAGTGCCGGTGTTCCTGGCCGATGTGAAGGGCGACGTCGCCGGCCTCGCCATGCCCGGTGCGCTCAACGACAAGCTGCAGGCGCGGATCAAGGACATCGGCATCGCCGACTACGCAAGCGAAGCCAACCCGGTCGTGTTCTGGGACCTGTTCGGCAAGAACGGTCACCCGGTGCGCACCACGGTCAGCGAAATGGGTCCGACCCTGCTCTCGCGCATCCTGGAACTCAACGACACCCAGAGCGGCGTCCTCGACATCGTCTTCAAGCTCGCCGACGACCGTGGCCTGCTGCTGCTCGATCTCGAGGACCTGCGCGCCCTGCTCGGCCTGGTCGCCGAGGAACGCAAGGACATCTCCACCTCGTATGGCCTGGTCAGCACGCAGTCGATCGGCGCGATCCAGCGCTCGCTGCTGCGCCTGGAGCAGGAAGGCGGCGAGATGTTCTTTGGCGAGCCCGCGCTGGAACTTGCCGACCTGATGCGCACCACCACCAATGGCCGCGGCGTGGTCAACATCCTGGCGTCGGAGCAGTTGATCCTGAAGCCGCGCCTGTATTCGTCGTTCCTGCTGTGGCTGCTGTCGGAACTGTTCGAACAGCTGCCGGAAGTCGGCGACCTCGACAAGCCCAAGCTGGTGTTCGTGTTCGACGAAGCGCACCTGCTCTTCGACGACGCCCCGGCCGCCTTGCAGCAGCGCGTCGAACAGGTCGTGCGCATCATCCGCTCCAAGGGCGTCGGCGTGTACTTCTGTTCGCAATTCCCCGACGACGTGCCGGACGACATCCTCGGCCAGCTCGGCAATCGCGTGCAGCACGCACTGCGCGCCTTCACGCCGCGCGACCAGAAGGCGGTGAAGACGGCGGCCGAGACCTTCGTGCCCAATCCCAGGCTCGATGTCGCCACCGCGATCTCGCAACTCGGCACCGGCGAAGCGCTGGTGTCGACGCTGCAGGACAAGGGCATCCCGATGCCGGTCGAACGCACCCTGGTCGCCCCGCCGCGTTGCCGCATGGGCGCCATCACCGACCCCGAACGTGCGCAGGTACGCGCCGGCAGCCCGGTCGGCGCAAAGTACGACAAGGCCATCGATCGCGAATCCGCGGCGGAAATGCTGGCAAAGAAGGCCGAGGCGGCCACGACCACGGCCGATGCGCCCGCTGCCCGCACCCGCGAGCAGGACGAGGCCGAGGACAGCGGCTTCGGCCAGGCGGTGAAGGACGCCGTGTTCGGTACCCGGCGACGCCAGGGCATGGTCGAAGCCATGGCCAAACAGACCGCCCGCACCGTCGGCAACCAGATCGGCCGCCAGATCCTGCGTGGCGTACTCGGCGGGATCTTCGGCAAGCGACGCTGATTTTGCGATGCGCGTTGTTGCCGCGCGTTGTCATTGCGCGTCCTTTTGCTGCAGCGCAGGTTGACGCTGCCCGCGCCTTCGCCTCGAATGCGTATCCTTTGCCCTTCATCCCACAGGAATGTCCCGATGAACCGGAAGATGCTGCTGCTTGCCATCGTTGCCACGCTCGCCGTCGCGGCGTGCAAGCCACAAGCCCCTGCTGAACCCGTCGCTCCCGCAGCGCCGGCCGAACCTGCGCCCCCCGCCGCGGCGGCACCGGTCGCCGTCGAGTCCGCACCTGCAATGACTGCGGCCGATGTGCCGTTCGACATCAAGGGGTTCGCGGGCACGTTCACCGGCACCCTGCCCTGCGCCGACTGCCCGGGCATCGACACCCGGATCATGCTCAATGCCGATGGCAGCTATGCGTTGCACGAGGTCTATCAGGGCAAAGGCAAGGGCTTCGATGGCGATGGCACCTGGACGGCCGAGGAAAACGGCAAGCGCATCCGCCTGGATCCGAACTCGAAGAGCCAGCAGGATCGCCTCTACGCCGTGACGTCGGCCAACCAGCTCGACGCACTCGACTCCGCTGGCATGCCGATCGAAAGCGCGCACTCGAACACGCTCAAGCGCGAGGCGGCGAAGCAGTAAGCCGGCGCGTACCGTAAGGATCGGGCGGCCCGCATCGCGGGTTGCCCGGTCCCGGGTCGCTCAACCTTCTCCCTGCTTGCCCTCCTGTCCGGGCCGTTTGCCCTGCTCCATCCGCTCGCGTGCGCGGCGCCGCGACTCGTCCGCCTGCATCACCAGTTTGTACGCGCAGTAGTACTTGTAGATGTTGCGCACGTAGGTGGTGGTCTCGATGCCGATTTTTTCGGCGGTGACGACCTCGACATTGTTGAACCACTTGTCCGGATTCAGCCCGCGGCTGGCCGCTTCGCGTCGCATCCGGGCGATGTTGCCGGGGCCGGCGTTGTAACTAGCGAACGCGAACAGGGGGCGCACCTGTTCGCTGAAATGCGCGTCCTTGAAATAGCTTGTCATCAGCTGGTCCATGTACTTGGCGCCGGCGTGGATGTTCGGCTCGACGTTGCGGATGTTCCCCACTTTCAGCTGGGCACCGGTGGCCGGCATGATCTGCATCACACCGACGGCGCCGACATGGCTCTTGGCGTCCTGGTGCAGGCGCGATTCCTGGTAGCCCTGGGCCGCGAGCATCAGCGGATCGAAGTCGTACTGGCTGCCGTACTTGCGGAACAGCGCGATCACCTGTTCGAACTGCTTGCGTTCGCTATCGGCGGTGTTGTTGCCAATCTGCCTGATCTGCTTGTGGAACTGCGCCAGCCGGTAGTCGATGACGCCCTGCTTTTTGGCGTAATTGCGATAGAAATCGTCGAGCGCAGCTGCCAGTTGCGGGCTGTCCTTGCGGATGGCCCAACCGACGTAGCCCTGCTCGCGCATCACAAGGTCGGCGCGCACCTTTATCGCCGGCAGTACCTGCGCCCAGAGCTGCGCTTTCCAGTCATCGACGACCGCGTATTCGAGCAACCCGGCATTGAGCATCTCGAGGATGTCCTCGTCCTCGAGCTCATCCGGCAACGGCACGATCCGGATCGCCGGTTTGCCGGCCTTCACCAGCCGCTCGCTGAGCGCCTTCACGCTCTCGTGATAGCTGGAGGACGGGCGCACATACACGCTCCGACCGGCCAACTCGTCGAGGCTCGCGATCGCGGGCGAAGCCGGACCGGTGACGAGCAGCTCGCGGACCGGCTTGCGGTCGCGTGGTGCCACGAAGTCGACCGTTTTGAGCCGCACATCGGTGACGGTCAGGTTGCCCGCGGCGATATCGCCCTGTCCCGCTGCCACGCCTGCCAGCAGGCGATCGCGAGTTGTCGGAATGAGGTAGATCGTGACCGGGCGTTTGCCCAGCGGGCCGGCCAGCTTCTTGTTGATGTAGTGCTCGAAGTCGCGGACCAGCTCAGCCGTCATTCCACGTTCGCGACCCTTGTCAACGAAATAAAGGGTGCGGCTGTACGGCACCAGCACGCGGATCATCCGGCGTTCGACCATGGCGTCGAAGTCGCCTTTCCAAGGTTTGTTCTCCAGGCTGAGCGTGCGTCCGGCGTACGGGGCGGCCGCGGTATCGCCTTCGGGCTGGGATTCCGGGGCGGCTTCCCCGGGCGTCGTTTCGGCCGCAGTTTCGGCGGTGGTTGCAGCAGGAGTTTCCGGCACCGCCGGCGTTGGAGCGGGCGCTGCCGGTGTGGCCTGCGACGCTGGCGGCGACGCCGTCGACCTGGCTGGAGCTGGTTGTTCTGCCTCCCGGCATGACGACGTGCCCAGAAGCGTCGCAACGGCCAGCAGACAGGTCATCGCCGCGCGCAACCGCGCGCAGGCGGGAATCGCGACGGGGCTATTCATGGGGCGCTCCTGGGTGCCGACTCAGCGAAGGAAGCGATGCAGCATCGGGTGTGCGGTCGCCTCGTCCGGCGCCGGCCCTGAAATGGCGGTCATGCCGCCCTAAGATAGGTGGCAACTCCATACTCGTTGCTGCCATGTCCCGCTGGCGCCCTCCCGCAGAGAAAAGCACCGCGTTGATCACGCGCGAAGGCCACGCGCGGCTGAAGTCCGAGCTCGACGAGCTGTGGCGCGTGCGGCGACCGGAAGTGGTCAAGGCGCTGGCCGCCGCCGCGGCCGAGGGCGACCGCTCCGAGAACGCAGAATACACCTACCGCAAGAAGCAGCTCGGTGAGATCGATCGCCGCGTCCGGTACCTCTCGAAGCGGCTGGAAGTGCTGCGCGTGATCGGCGACATGCCCGCCGATCGTGAAGCCGTGTTCTTCGGCGCCGTGGTGGAAGTCGAGGACGTCAGCAGCGGCGAAACCCACCGCTACCGCATCGTCGGCCCCGATGAAACCGATGCGAAACTCGGTTTCATCAGCATCGATTCGCCGCTGGCGCGGGCGATGCTCAAGAAGCGCCTGGACGATGAATTCGAGGCGTTGCTGCCTGGTGGCCAACAACGCTTCGTGATCGTGTCGGTCGAGTACGCATCCGCCTGAAGTCACGCATCGCCATCGGTGCCGAATACCGCTTCTGATCTGGACTGATTCTGATCCGGACTGATTGATCGAAGCGACAGCACGACGGCCACCTCCGGGTGGCCGTTGTCTTTTCAGCGACCGGGGATCGGCGGCTCCGGGTAATGGCGGGACACCGCGGACATCAGCGGCGCTTCTCGTCATCGTGGCGCGCGTGTTTCGCGATGTCCTCGTATTGCGTGCGCAGCTGGTCCAGCTCGCCTTCTTCGCGCTCCTCCAGGTCCATCAGGCGGTTGTGCGCGCCGCGGGTCGCACGGATCAGCTCGTCGAGCTTGAGCTGCATCGCTTCCGTATCGCGGTTCTGGGTGTTCTGGATCAGGAACACCATCAGGAAGGTGATGATGGTCGTGCCGGTATTGATCACGAGTTGCCAGGTATCACTGAAGCCGAACAGCGGGCCGCTGATCCCCCATGCGGCGATCACGGCCAGGGCGAGGCCGAAGCAGACCGGCCGCCCCGTGAAGCGCGAAGCCGCCTTGGCCAGATGCGTGAATCCACGTGACTGTTGCATATCTACACCTTTCGGGTTGGCCGGACTCCAAGAGTATGCGCAGCCATGGTGAGCACGCGTCGTCGGCGGCCGGGCACGCAGGTGGTGGCATGGCCGCTCCGCCGGAGCGCCGCCGTTGAACGGTGCGGATGTGCTGCACCGTACGGATACTCGACCGAGGAGCACTGCCGGCCCTCCCCGGCTGGCCTGCGTGCCGGCGACCTCCGGGCACCGCCCGACAAAGGAAGAGCCATGAACCGTCCCAACCGCCTCGCAGCGAAGCTGCTGGCCCCCATGCTGCTTGCCGTCATCGCGCTGATCCCGGCCACGTCCGCCGCCCAGGAGCCCGGCAAGGTGATCGTATCCATCTACCGAGTCGCCCCGGGCAAGCAACTGGACTTCCTGCGTTGGCAGGCCGCGCGCGATGCCGTGGCAAAGGAGACCGGCATCGGGGCGACCCAGTGGTATGTGCATACGGATGGCGACAGCTGGGACTACGTAGGCATCAGCCCGGTTACCACCGATGCCCAGGACGACAAGATGGATGCCCTCAGCAAGAGCAGGAACCTGACGACCGGCTTCAAGGCGTCACTTGAATTCCGCACCATGATCGCGTCGCACACCGACACCTACGCGCGCGGGCCGACCACGGCGGCCGCGCTGGTCGAAGCGGCCAAGTGATCCGCTGCGCTGCCAACCGGTGACCGCGTCCCGCGCGGTTACCGGTTGATCGGGCCCACGGACGTTACCTCCGTCAACCCGCGTGGGTCAGGTCGTGCGGGGCCCAATGGACATACGTCGCGCCCAGCACTGCGCCAAAAACGACGTGCGCCAGGGCCGCTCCCCAGTTGCGCGCTTCGGCGAACCACGGAAACAGCATCGTGAATCCGTAGAAGTTCAGTGCGTACAGCAACAGGCCGTACCCCGCACCGATCAGCGTGGCGGATTGGAGCGAGCGTCCCTTGGCGAAGAACGCAAAGACGAGCGCATACAACAGCGACATGACGAAGTGCAGGATCACGGCGGCCAGGGTGACCGACACGTCGGCAGTGACAGGCGGCGCCAGCATCGCGCTTCCCTGGGTGATGGCGGCGATCATCCGGATCATCACGCCGGGATTGACTCCCATGACGAAGCGCGTGACCAGCAGTTCGAGCACCAGGAAAATGGCGCCGGCGGCAAGTCCGGCCCACACGACAGCCTTGCCGGAGATGTGTGAGCCCGGGACGGTGAAGTGAGGGCGGTGGGCGATGGTGGCAGGCATAAGTCCTCCTGCGTGCGGCATCGCGGCGGCGACCAAGGCATGAAACCCTGCGTCGGCCAGCGCCGCACGCAGGAGCACTACAACACAGGCTTTGTAAAAGCCCTGTTCAAAGGCCGGGCGCCCGGGACGCGCCCGACTGGCTTCAATTGGCGAATTGAACCTCGCCGTAGAGGTCGTGCTCGTCGCTGCCCATGATCTCGACATCGACGAATTCACCCGGCTTCAGGCCCGCCTCGAAGCCGTTCTGGATCTGCACCAGGCCATCGATTTCCGGTGCGTCGGCCATCGAGCGCGCGATCGCCAGTTCGCCATCGAGCGCATCGACCAGGCAGCGCTGCACGCTACCGACCTTGGCCTCGAGCTTGGCGGTGGATATCTCGGCCTGGCGCTCCATGAAACGGGCCAGGCGCTCCTGTTTCACTTCTTCCGGCACCGGATCGGGGAGATCGTTCGCCGCCGCGCCTTCGACCGGCGAATAGGCGAAGGCGCCGACGCGGTCGAGCTGCGCTTCGTCGAGGAAGTCCAGCAGTTCTTCGAACTCGGCTTCGGTCTCACCCGGGAAACCGACGATGAAGGTCGATCGGATGGTGATGTCCGGGCAGATGTCGCGCCACTTGTGGATGCGCTCGCGCACCTTGTCCACCGCTCCGGGACGCTTCATCAGCTTGAGCACGCGCGGGCTGGCGTGCTGGAACGGGATGTCGAGGTACGGCAACAGCTTGCCTTCCGCCATCAGCGGAATGATCTCGTCGACGTGCGGATACGGATACACGTAGTGCAGGCGCGTCCACATGCCCAGTTCGGCCAGCCCTTCGCACAACGCCTTCATCCGCGTCTGGTACTGGCGGCCGCGCCATTCGCGCTCGGCGTACTTCACGTCGACGCCGTAGGCACTGGTGTCCTGCGAGATCACCAGCAGTTCCTTCACCCCGCCCATTGCCAGCTTCTCGGCTTCGCGCAGGACCTGGTCGACCGGGCGCGACACCAGGTCGCCACGCATCGACGGGATGATGCAGAAGCTGCAGCGGTGATTGCAGCCTTCGGAAATCTTGAGGTAGGCGTAATGCTTCGGGGTCAGCTTGATGCCGATATCGTTGTCGTCGACCGCGCGACGGGGCACCAGGTTGATGAAGGGGTCGTGCTTGGGCGGCAACGCCTTGTGCACGGCTTCCATCACGCTGGCGTAGTCCTGCGGACCGCTGATGGAGAGCACGCCCGGGTGCGCTTCGCGGATGATTTCCTCGCGCTTGCCGAGACAGCCGGTCACGATGACCTTGCCGTTCTCCGCCAGCGCCTCGCCGATCGCGTCCAGCGACTCGGCCACGGCCGAATCGATGAAGCCGCAGGTGTTGACCACGACGACATCGGCGTCGTCATAGGTAGGCACCAGGTCGTAGCCTTCGACCTTGAGCTGGGTGAGGATGCGTTCGGAATCGACCAGGGCCTTCGGACAACCGAGGCTGACGAAACCGACTTTGGGATTGGCAAGGGACATGGCGACCGCAAATTCGAGAAAAAACAGGCAATTATACCGGGCCGGGACGACCCGGACCGGTAGCTTGCGGTGCGGGGCCGCGAAGCGGTTAATAACCACCTGCCCGCCCTCGCCCGCACCCTGCCCATGAGCCGCTGGATCGACCTGAACACGCCTCATGGACCGGTCCGGGCCTGGCGCGCCGACCCGCCGGGGCCCTCACGCGGCGGGATAGTCGTGCTGCAGGAGATATTCGGGGTCAACCCGCACATCCGCAGCGTGGCCGACCGGCTGGCGGCCGCTGGTTTCGTGGCCCTGGCCCCCAGCCTGTTCGATCCGGTCGAACCGGGGATCGAACTGGGTTACGGCGAAACGGAGGCGCAACGAGGGGTGGAACTGCGCAACCGCGTCGGTTTCGACCGCGCCGTCGACGTGGTCGAGGCCGCCGCCAACGAGCTGCAGGCGGAAGGCCTGCGCACTGGCGTCGTCGGCTTCTGCTGGGGCGGCAGTGTGAGTTTCCTCGCCAATACGCGCCTGGGCCTGCCCGCCGTGAGCTACTACGGCGCGCGCAGCGTGCCGTTCCTCGACGAAGCCGCGCGGGCACCGCTGATGTTCCACTTCGGTGCGCGCGACAAGAGCATCCCGCCGGGCGACATCGAGCTGCATCGCGCGAAGCAGCCAGCCGCCAAGGTCTTCGTGTACGAAGACGCCGACCACGCCTTCAACCGCGACGTCGACAACAGCCATCACCACGCCGCCAGCGCTACTCTCGCCTGGCAGCGCACCCTGGACTTCCTCGCGGAGAGCCTGCGATGAACCGCTCGACGCAACTCGTTGGCTGGCACATGCATCCGCAACTGGCCGACGATACCCATCCCGTCGCGCACTTCGCCCTGAGCGACCTGCAGCTGATGGACGACGCCAACCATCCCTGGCTGATCCTGGTGCCGCGGGTGGAAAACGCGGTGGAATGGTCGGACCTGGACGAGTCCCAGCAGGCGGAGCTCACCCGCGAAATCAACCGCGCCTGCCGCCTGCTGCAGGCCGAGTTCAAGCCGAACAAACTCAACGTGGCCGCGCTGGGCAACATGGTGCCGCAGTTGCACGTGCACGTGATCGCGCGCTTCCACGAAGACATCGCGTGGCCGCGGCCGGTATGGGGCATGGCCACCGCGCAGCCGTATTCGCCCGAGGAACTTGTCCGCCGCATCGAGCGATTGCGCGCGGCGCTGGCATGAAGCCAGACCAGACCCGCCCCCTCGAAGCCATCCACGTCGAACCCCTCGCCGACGACGCCCTGTTGATGCGGCTGGGCGACCGCATCGATTCCGCGACCAACGCGCGCGTGCATGCGCTGTGCGAACGCATTCGCGCGCGGCCGCCGGCGTGGCTGCGCGACCTGGTGCCGGCCTATGCCAGCGTTGGCGCGTTCTTCGATCCGCTTGCCGTCGAAGCCGACCACGTGGACCGCTGGCTGCGTGCGCAGCTCGAAGCATTGCCCGTCGACATCGCGGCGACACGCGATGCGCGAACGGTGGAAATCCCGGTCACCTACGGTGGCGAAGCCGGGCCCGACCTGGAAAGCGCCGCTGCCGAACTCGGCATGACGCCAACGCAGCTCGCAACACGCCATGCGGCAGGCGAATACACCGTGGCGATGATCGGCTTCGCGCCTGGCTTTCCCTACCTGCTGGGCCTCGATCCCGCCCTCGCCCTGCCGCGACTGGCGACGCCACGCACCGTGGTTCCCGCCGGGAGCGTCGGCATCGGCGGCGCACAGACCGGCATCTATCCGCGCGAAAGTCCCGGTGGCTGGCGCCTGATCGGACGCACGCCCCTGACCCTGTTCGATCCGGCACGCGAATCGCCGACGCTGCTCGCGCCCGGCGATCGCGTGCGCTTTGTCGCGGTGGAAAGGTCCTGATGCTGCAGGTGGTTTCGCCCGGGCTGCTCACCACCATCCAGGATGGCGGCCGCTCCGGTTGGCGCCACCTCGGCGTTGCGCAGTGCGGCGCGCTCGATGCCGTCGCTGCGGCGCTGGCCAATCGCCTTGTTGGCAACGCTGCCGGCGAGGCGGTGCTGGAACTCACGCTGCAGGGCCCGGCGCTCCGCTTCGAGCACGCCGTGCGCCTGGCGATCTGTGGCGCCCGCGTGCGTGCACGGTTCGAATCCGCTTCCGGCGCGATGCATACGATCGAATCCGGTCGCCCGGTCGAACTGCCCGCTGGCACCCTGCACATCGGCGCATTGCACGATGGCGCGCGCGCATGGCTCGCGATCGCGGGGGGCCTCGACGTGCCCATGGTGCTGGGTAGCCGCAGTACCGACCTGCGTGGCGGGTTCGGTGGCTGGGGTGGGCGCGCACTGCAAGCGGGAGACCGCCTCGTGGTGCGCGATCCGCCATCGATCGCCTGCACGCAACCGCGCATGCCGAAGTGGTGGATCGATCCCGCCTTCGATGAGCGCGGCGTGCCGATCCACTACGTGCCGTCGCCACAGGCAGAGGCCACGCTGGACGATCGCGCCTGGCAGGTCGGCAACCGCAGCAACCGCCAGGGCGTGCGGCTCGAGGGTGTGTCGCTCGAGGCCGCGCGCCGCGAGGAGATTTCCGCGCCGGTCGCGCCGGGCACGGTGCAGTTACCCCCCGACGGCCAGCCCATCGTGCTGCTGGCCGACGCGCAGACGGTGGGCGGCTATCCGCGGCTGGGCCACGTCATCGCGGCCGATCTGCCCCGCCTGGCGCAACTCCGGCCGGGCGATACGGTGCGTTTCCAGTCGTGCGACACGCAAACCGCGACACGCCTCGCTTGCGCGGCGCGTGCGCGGGTCGCCAGAATCGCGCTGATGATCGACCAACAACTACTCAGGGGAAATTTCGGATGAAGGGCAACATCATTGCGGCGCTCGTGCTGATCATCGTGGGCACGCTGTTCCTGCTGCGAAACCTCGGCTTCAACGTTCCAGGCCTCGGCAACCTGATCTCGACGTGGTGGCCGGCGATCCTGGTCGTGGTCGGCCTCGGATTGCTCTTCAGCCGCAAGTAACGCCACGGCACCGTGCGCATCGACTTCAATTGCGATCTGGGCGAAGGCTGCGGCGATGACGCCGCGATCATTCCCCTGATCACCTCCGCCAGCATCGCCTGTGGCGGACATGCGGGCGATGAAGCGACGATGCGCACCACCTTGCGTTTGTGCCGCGAGCACGGCGTCGCCGCCGGTGCGCACCCGGGCTACCCGGACCGGGAAAATTTCGGCCGCCATGAAATGCCGCTTGCGGCCGCACGGATTGGCGAGCTGCTCGAACACCAGCTCGCCACGCTTGCGGACATTGCCGCATCCGAAAACATGCGGCTTGCGCATGTGAAGCCACACGGCGCGCTCTACAACCTCGCCGCACGCGACCGCAATGTCGCGGAAGCGATTGCCGGGGCGATCGTGCGTTTCGATCCGCGGCTGGTCCTGTTCGGCCTGTCCGGCTCGCGCTTGACCGCGGCCGGCGAGGCGACGGGCCTTCGCGTCGCCCACGAAGTCTTCGCCGAACGCCGCTACGAGGCCGACGGCACCCTCACTCCGCGAAGTCGCGCGGACGCGGTGATCCACGATCTCGACGAAACCATCGCCCAGGTGCGCGGCTTCGTTCGCGATGGACGCGTGACCGCACGAACGGGCGAACGCCTGGCATTGCGCGCCGACACCCTGTGCCTGCATGGCGATCGCGCCGACGCGGCCGCCTTCGCGCGGTCGATCCGCGACGCGCTGGAATCGGACGGAATCCGCATCCTGCCCGTGGGAGCCAGCGCATGAACTACTGGCCCCTGCTGGGCATTGCCGTGGTCGTGGCCGGATTCGTACTGCGACTGAATCCGGTGATCGTCGTGGTCACGGCCGGCATCGTGAGCGGCGTGGCCGCGGGCATGTCCGTGCCGGACCTGCTCGCGCTGCTGGGCGAAAGCTTCGTCTCCAACCGCGCCCTGCTGCTGTTCGCATTCACCCTGCCCACGATCGGACTGCTCGAACGCGCGGGCCTGCGCGAGCACGCGCTGGCATGGATCGGACGCCTGCGCGGCGTCACCCTGCCGCGCCTGCTCACGACTTACCTCGGCGTACGCCAGTTATTGGGCATGGCCGGACTGGTCGACATCGCCGGCCACGCGCAGACCGTCCGCCCGCTGCTGGCGCCGATGGCGGAATCCGCCGCCGAGAAAGCCCACGGCAAGCTGGACCGCGCCCATGCCCAGCGCGTGCACGCACTGGCAGCGGCCACCGACAACGTCGGGCGCTTCTTCGGCGAGGACGTGTTTCTCGCCTTCGGCGCGGTGCTGTTGATCCAGAGCTTCTTCAACGAGCACGGCATCACGCTGCAGCCTATGGAGATCGCCCTGTGGGCGCTACCGACGGCGATCGCTGCCTTCGTGATCCACGCCGTCCGCATCGCATGGTTCCAGCGCAACCTCGTGCGCAGCGCCGAACCCGCGGGAGCCAGCCATGCTGCGGATTGAGCATTTCTACTGGGTGCTGGCGGCGTTCCTGCTGTTCGCAGGCTGGCGCAACCTGCGCGAGGGGCGCTTCGCGCATGCGCTGTTCTGGAGCCTGATTGCCGTGTTGTTTGCGAGCGGCGAAGCCGTGCTCGCCGCAAACAAGGCCGGCAACCGGCTCCCCGCCCAGCTCGCAGGCGTCGCGGTCATCCTGCTGGCCCTGCTGGCGACCAGGATGCGCCGCGAACACATCGCCGAAGCGCCGGAGGAACAGCGTCGTGCGTCCGCCGAGCGCCTGGGCCATCGTTTGTTCGTGCCGGCCCTGCTCATTCCATTGATCACCGTGCTGATCGTGCTGCTCGGCGCGAAACTGCGGATCGGCGCGACCCCGTTGTTCGCCGAAGGCAACATCACCCTGCCCGCGCTCGCCCTGGCGGGCATCATTGCCGCGGTGGCCGCGATAGTGATTACGCGCGAACCTCCGATCCGGGCCGCCATCGAAGGCCGACGCCTGCTCGACACGATGGGCTGGGCCGCGTTGCTGCCCCTCGTGCTTGCGACACTGGGGGGCGTGTTTGCGGCCAGCGGTGTCGGCGAAGCGGTCGCGGCGCTGGTCTCTGCCGTGATTCCCGCCGACAGCCGCGTGGCGTGCCTGCTGGCGTTCGGCCTGGGGATGGTGCTGTTCACCGTCATCATGGGCAATGCGTTCGCGGCATTCCCGGTGATGATGGCGGGCATCGGCCTGCCGCTGCTGATCCACCGGCATGGCGCCGATCCCGCGGCGCTGGGCGCGATCGGCATGGTCACCGGCTACTGCGGCACGCTGATGACGCCGATGGCGGCCAACTTCAACCTGGTGCCCGCCGCCCTGCTCGAACTCGACGACCCCAATGCCGTCATCCGCATGCAGCTGCCTACTGCCATCCCGCTGATGCTGGTGAACCTGCTGCTCATGTATTGGCTGGCGTTCCGGTGAGCGCGACGAAGCAAGCCACGGTGCCGCAGCCCAGGGTGCTGCTGACAGGTTTCGCCCCGTTTGCAGGCGAAACGCTCAACCCGAGCTGGGAGGCGGTCCGCATGCTGCACGGCCGGCGCATCGGTGGACACCGCATCGTGGCGCGCAAGCTGTCGGTGGAGTTCGGCACCGCATTGAAGGAGCTGCGCGCGGCCATCCGCGACACCCGGCCCTCGCTCGTGCTGTGCGTGGGCCAGGCCGGCGGCCGCGCGTCGATGTCGCTGGAGCGGGTGGCGATCAATGTCGACGACGCGCGCATTCCCGACAATGCCGGCGCCTGCCCGATCGACCTCGAAATCGTCAGGGGCGGCCCGGCCGCCTATTTCACCGGCCTGCCGATCAAGGCCATGCTGGCCGGTTTGCGCGACGCGGGAATTCCCGCAGAGGTGTCACAGACCGCGGGCACCTACGTCTGCAACCATGTCTTCTATGGGCTGATGCATGCGCTGCGCAACCGCAAGGTGCGGGGCGGCTTCGTGCACATCCCCTACTCGCCCGAACAGGCCGCGCTCCATCCCGGCGCGCCGAGCCTGCCGGTCGAGACCGTTTGCCATGGCCTGCGCATCGCATTGCAGGTCGCGCTCGCCACGGGCGTCGACCACAAGCTTGGCGCAGGCGCCGAACACTGAAAATCACGAGGAGTCTGCATGCGCACCCTTTCGCTCGCCGTCGTTGTCGCCCTGGCCTCTCTGGCTGCCCCCGCGCAGGCGGGCCTGTTCGAGAAGAAGCCGGAACTCTCCGCGCAGGAAGCGGACACCGCGAACCTGCCCGCCGTGACGATCTGGGTGGACGCCAGCTGGGGCTTCCGCAACCAGGGCGCGGCAAACAACCTGACCAAGGCGCATTCGGCCTTCGCGGCGCGCGGCTACAAGGTGCAGAGCGTGCAGCCGTATATCGAAAACGGCGACCTGCAGGGCTTCTTCGTTACCTACCAGAAGCCCTGATGCGACAAGGGCGTGCCGCTTCGGCACGCCCTTGGAAGCATCCAGGATGCGTCCTGCGCGATCAGGTCCGCGGCAGCGTCACGCCGACCTGGCCCTGGTACTTGCCGCCGCGATCCTTGTATGAGGTTTCGCACACTTCGTCCGACTGGAAGAACAACATCTGCGCCACGCCCTCGTTGGCGTAGATGCGCGCCGGCAGCGGCGTGGTGTTGGAGAACTCCAGCGTCACGTGGCCTTCCCATTCCGGTTCCAGCGGCGTGACGTTGACGATGATGCCGCAGCGCGCGTACGTGCTCTTGCCCAGGCAGACCACCAGCGTGTCGCGCGGGATGCGGAAGTATTCGACCGTGCGCGCCAGCGCGAACGAGTTGGGCGGGATGATGCAGACGTCGGATTCGATATCGACGAAACTGCCGCTGTCGAAATGCTTGGGGTCGACGATCGTCGAGTTGATGTTGGTGAAGACCTTGAATTCGCGCGAGCAGCGCACGTCGTAGCCGTAGCTGGAGGTTCCGTAGCTGACGATGCGGTGGCCGTCGGCGGCGGTCTTGACCTGGCCGGGTTCGAACGGCTCGATCATGCCCTGCTGTTCGGCCATGCGACGGATCCAGCGGTCGGACTTGATGCTCATGCGGGTACGGGTTCGGGGCAATAGGAAGGGCCGATTCTAAAGGAAGCGTTCCAAAGGAAGCGCGGACCGGGCCGTTCAACGTCCTGACAAACGAAGGCCCGGCATCAGCCGGGCCTTTGGGTGCCGCGATGACACGCTGGATCAGAAGCCGCTGACGTTCAGGCGACCACCCGAGACTGGGCGCCGCAGCAGGCATCCGGACGAATCAGCCCAGGAGCGATACGGCGAGCGGCCTTGCCACCTGAGGGCGCTTCGCCAACTCCACCGCGACCCGGCGGGCGGTCAGCTGAAAATGATGGGCAGTCGCCGTATTCCCCCCGGCTGCAACAATCGGGACGCCGGCGTCGCCCTGTTCGCGCACGCTGGCTTCCAACGGCAGGCTGCCAAGCAGCGGCACGCCGTACTGTGCCGCCATCCGCTGTCCACCGCCCTCGCCGAAGATGTGTTCGGCATGGCCGCAGTTCGAGCACACATGCACCGCCATGTTCTCGACCAGGCCCAGCACCGGCACCTCGACCTTCTCGAACATCTTCAGCGCCTTGCGCGCATCGAGCGTGGCCACGTCCTGCGGCGTCGTCACCACCACCGCGCCGGCAACCGGGATCTTCTGCGCCATGGTCAGCTGGATATCGCCCGTGCCCGGCGGCAGGTCCAGGATCAGGTAATCCAGATCGCCCCAGCGGGTCTCGGTCAGCAGCTGCGTGAGCGCCGACGTCGCCATCGGACCGCGCCAGATCATCGGCGTGTCCTGGTCGACCAGCAGGCCGATCGACATGGCTTCCACGCCGTGTGCCCGCATCGGCTCGATGGTCTTGCCATCGGGACTGTCGGGGCGGCCATGCAGGCCAAGCATCAGGGGGATGCTGGGGCCATAGATGTCCGCGTCCAGCACGCCGACGCTGGCACCGTCGGCGGCGAGCGCTAGCGCAAGGTTCACCGCCACGGTCGACTTGCCGACGCCGCCCTTGCCCGAACCCACCGCGATGATGTTCCGCACGTTTGGCAGCGGCGAGAGCTTTTCCTGCACGGCGTGAGTGGCGATGCGGGAATTCACGGTGAGGCTGGAGACGACCTGCCCGGCTTCCGCAGCGAGGCGATCGGCTGCGTCACGCAACCACGGCTCGAGCCAACGCGAGGGAAAGCCCACGCTTACCTCGACGGCCGCCCTGCCCTCCAGCTCGGCGACACGGATGCGCGCCCCCGCCTGGGCCAGGGTCACGCCCAATTCGGGCAACGGCAAATCGGCAAGTCGGGATTGCAGCAGATCGTTCAAGGGGCACCGAAGAAGACGCGGCGCTTCATGCCGCTGCGCAGCATTTTAAAGGGAAGCGAAGCGGCCCAACTCCACGGGTCCGCAGCAATGACGTTGCCCCTTCCAACCGATGTCAATCCCCAAATGTTGCGATTGCGTGACAGCTTTGTTAAGCCCGTGTTAATTTCGACCGGTTGGGGCAAACCCAACCGCCTCATGGCGAAGATAAAAATCACTCAAGGGGAAATAGATGTCAGTGCGCAACACTAACCGCCTGCAGCGGAATACGCTGTCGGTAGCGCTGCTGAGCGCCCTGCTCCTGACCGCGAATGCGGCGATGGCGCAGGAAACCACAGAAACCAAGCCCGCCGACGCCCAGCCCACGAGCGCGGCCAGCGAGAAGAAGGACGAAGCCACCGAACTCGGCGCGATCACCGTCACCGGTTCGCGCATTGCGCGCGACACGTTCAACTCGGTGTCTCCGGTCCAGGTGATCACCCGCGAAGAATCCACCCTCGCCGGTTTTGCCTCGACTGCCAGCCTCCTCCAGGGCACCGCCGTCACCGGCGGCACGGCTCAGATCAACAATGCTTTCGGCGGCTTCGTCGTCGACGGCGGCCCGGGCGTCAACACCCTGTCGCTGCGCGGCCTGGGCGCGTCCCGCACCCTGATCCTGCTCAACGGCCGCCGCGTGGCGCCGGCCGGTTCGCGCGGCTCGGTCGGCTCGGCCGACCTCAACGTCCTGCCGAACGCGATGATCGACCACGTCGAAGTCCTGAAGGACGGCGCCTCGTCGATCTACGGCTCGGACGCGGTGGCGGGCGTGGTCAACATCGTCACCCGCGACAAGGTCAACGACCTCACGGTCGAAGCCCAGTACAACGTCACCGAAGACGGTGGCGGCGACGAGACCCGTTATTCGCTGGTGTGGGGCCAGACCGGCGACCGTTATGACATCTCCGCTTCGTTCGAGGCCTACGACCGCAACGAGCTGACGCTCGGCGATCGCGACTGGACGAAGTGCAACACCGACTACCGCCGCAACCTCGCCATCGGCGACTTCTGGGGCAGCGGCGACACCATCGACCCGTTGACCGGCAAGCCGAAGTGCTACCCGATCACCGGCACCGGCTCCAACGGCGTCACGATCAACACGATCGGCACCAACAACATCACCGGCGTCGCCGCCAAGGGCGCCACGGGCACCACGTTCAACCGCTGGCGCCCGAACTCGGCCGTCACCACCGGCCTGGTCGGCTTCGAAGGCGTGGGCGGTGGCCAGACCACCAATACCAACATCCGCGACACGTTCGATCCGAAGATGCTGAACCGTTCGCTGATCTCGCCGGTGAAGGTCCGCACCGCGTTCCTGCAGGGTGGCTACGATCTCGACGCACTCGGCGGCGCCGAAGTGTATTTCGAACTGCTCGGCAACGAGCGCAAGTCCTCGCAGACCGGTTACCGCCAGCTGACGCTGGACTACTGGAAGGGCAGCCCGCTGATTCCGGCGAACCTGCAGGCCAGCACGTTCCAGAACGCGCCCACCGCCATCACCAATGGTCCGGTCGGCGTCCGCGCCTTCATCGGCTACGGCAACGACAAGAGCGAGCAGGAAGTCGACTACTGGAAGGGCACCGCCGGCATCAAGGGCGACTTCATCTGGACGGACTGGAACTACGACTTCGCGATGAGCTATGCGGACTCGGATGCCAGCTATACGTTCGAATCCTGGCTGACCAACCGTGTCAAGCAGAGCCTCGACGTCGTCGCCGGTCCCGGTGGCACCTTCGTCTGCCGCAATCCGGCCGACGGCTGCGTGGCCGCACCTGCGCTGAGCAGCGCCGTCATCGGCGGCGTGCTGCCGCAGGCCTGGAAGGACTGGACCTTCGTGCCGGTGACCGGCACTACCAAGTACAAGGAAACCACGGCCACCTTCAACATCGACGGCCCGCTGTTCGCGATGCCCTACGGTGAAGTCCAGGGCGCCTTCGGCGTCGAGTACCGCAAGGCGAAGATCGACGACACGCCGCCGATCGACTCGCAGAACGGCAACCTCTACAACCTGACCTCGGCTGCGATCACCCGCGGCTCGGACTCGGTGTGGGAAGCCTACGGCGAAGTCGAATTCCCGCTGCTGTCGGGCATGTCGTGGGCTGAAGAGCTGACCATGAACGTGTCGGCGCGTCTGACCGACTACGATTCGTACGGTTCGGACACGACCTACAAGATCGGCGGCCTGTGGACTCCGTTCAACTGGATCTCGCTGCGCGGCGCCTACGGCACGTCCTACCGTGCCCCGGCGCTGTTCGAACAGTTCCTCGGCGCCACCAGTGGCTTCCTCAGCAACCAGAACGACCCCTGCAATAACTACGGGGCCGATCCGGGCTCGATCCGCGCCGCCAACTGCGCCAGCGAAGGCCTGCCGCCGAACTTCGTCGCCACCAGCTCGGTGCAGGTACTCACCGCCGGCGGCGCCGAGGCGGGCCTGAAGGCTGAGACGTCGAAGAACATGACCGTCGGCCTGATCCTGCAGCCGGAGCTGTCGGAGAGCATCGGCGACATCTCGTTCGCCGTCGACTACTTCAATATCGAGGTCGACAACGGCGTCTCGCGCGCCGGTGCCACCAACATTCTGCAGCTGTGCTACGACGATCCGGACTTCCGCGCCGGTGGCGGCTTCTGCCGTCTGGTTGATCCGCGCACCCCGGGCAGCAACGCCCTCACGGTGCACGACAGCTACGTGAACCTGGCAACGGACAAGGTCCGCGGCTACGACTTCACCCTGCGCTACGTGCGCGACATCGGTCCGGGCACCCTGCGCGCCACGACCGAGATCACGCACTACCTGGAGCAGGCGAGCAAGTTGTTCTCGGACGATCCGCTGGACGATGTCAACGGCACGATCAACAACCCGGAGTATTCGGGCACGCTGGACGTGGCCTACGGCATGAAGAACTGGAAGATCCGCTACGGCGTGGAATGGGTTGGCGCGATGCAGAGCTACGACTTCTTCGGCCTCGATGGCGAGACCGATCCGCGCAAGCTCTACGTCAAGGACTACTTCACCCACAACATCTCGGGCCAGTACAACTTCGACACGTGGGAAGTGACCGCGGGCATCCAGAACTTCACCAACGCGACGCCGCCCAGCATCTCGTCCGGCGTCTACAACCGCGTCGGCAATGCTCCGCTGTACAGCGGCTACGACTACGTCGGCCGGACGTTCTTCGTGAACGTCTCCAAGTCGTTCTGATGTTGTCCTGAGCTGTGACCTGCACCCCGTCGCCTTAACCAGGCGGCGGGGTGTTCTTTTTCAGCGCCCGGCGGGATGCCTCTCGACCCCGTTCCGGCGCTCCGATGGAGCAGGCATGCAATGATCCGTTTCCTGATTCTTGCGCTGGTCGCGGCCCTTGCGGCAGCTCCCGCGCATGCAAAACCCACTCCGCCCACGATTGCGCAACTGGCGGCATTCCCCAGGATGTCGAGCTTCACCCTCTCGCCCGACGGCAAGCACCTGGCGGCGATCGAGGCGCGTGGCGAAGACCGTGTCATCCTCGTGTGGAAGACCGACGCGTTGAACGAAGCCCCCACGGTCATCGGCACCGCCAAAATGAAGTTCACGGCAGTGTCGTTCATCAAGGACGACCTGCTCGCCGTATCGCTGTGGCAGCCGTACGACCTGCGCACCGACCGGGTGACCAAGACCTTCATCAGCAAGTTGTTCATCACCGACCTGCAGGGCAAGGCCTGGCATGAACCCATGCCACTGGCGCACGCGAGCAGCCGCGACGAACAACTGGCGCAGGCGCGAACCAGCCCCGACGTGCTCGACGCGCTCCCCAACGATCCGGACCACATCCTGGTGGTCAACAACGTCGGCACCGCCGCGGGCGACGTCTACAAGGTCAACATCCGCACGTTCAAGGCCGACCGCGTCCAGCGTTCCGAGGAACGCGTGTCCGGCTATGTCACCGACTTCGACGGCAACCTGCGCGCGCGCCTGCGCGCCGATCTCGACGCCACGGGCGCCTACATCGCCGCCGAATTCCGCAACCTGCAGACGGGAGAATGGCAGGAGCACTTCCGCTCCTACGTCAAGAATCGCGATGAGGTCCAGGTCGTGGGTTTCGCCGAGGATCCCAACATCGCCTTCATCCTCAGCAACGTGGGCAGGGACAAGGCGCACATCTACGAATACGACATCGCTACGCGCTCGAAGAAGGAAGTCCTGTTCGAGCATCGCTTCTTCGATGCAGGCAATGTCGTGATCAACCACTACAGGAACGGCGGCGGTGGACGGCCGGGCGAGATTCTTGGCGTCACTTACGAGGGTCCGCGCGGTGCCGACGTGCAGTGGGTCGCGCCGCAATTCCAGGCCCTGGACAAGGCGTTGCGTGCAGCCTTGGACATCGCCGCCACCCCGACCACGTTCGTCGATCCGGCCACGGGCTCCAGCGCGAACGCGGGCTACGACCTTGCGGCGGGCTATCGCCTGGTCGACTACTCGCCGGACATGAAGTCGTTTGTCGTGTCGGTGGATGGTCCCGCACGCCCGACCGAGTTCTACCTGCTCAAGGATGGCCGCCTTTCCCTCCTGGCCAAGCAGCATCCGGATATCGATCCGCAATCGCTGGGCACGACCAGGCTGGTGTACTACAAGGCCCGCGACGGACTGGACATCCCGGCGTTCCTGACCACGCCCAATGCCGAAATGTGCGGCGCCGGCCCGTGGCCTGCCGTCGTCCATCCGCACGGCGGACCGTGGGCGCGGGACAACCTGGGTTTCGACACTTCCATGTGGGTGCCGTTGATGTCCAGCCGGTGCTTCGCCGTGTTGCAGCCGCAGTACCGCGGATCGCAGGGCTGGGGCCGCAAGCTGTGGATGGCAGGCGACGCGGAATGGGGCCAGAAGATGCAGGACGACAAGGATGACGGCGTCAAATGGATGGTGGAACAGAAGATCGCCCAGCCCGGGCGCGTCGCGATGTTCGGCTTCTCCTACGGCGGCTATGCGGCATTCGCGGCATCCGTCCGTCCCAACGGCCTCTACAAGTGCGCGATCGCCGGCGCGGGCGTATCCGACATCCACAAGATCTGGTCGAAGTTCTACACCAACCCGTTCTTCCGCGAGGCGCAGGCACCTACCGTGGACGGCCTCAATCCGCTGGACCATGCCGACAAGATCCAGATCCCGATCATGATCTATCACGGCGATCGCGATCAGACCGTGCCGATCGAACAATCGGAGTGGTTCAACGCGGCGGCAAGGAAGTCCGGCCAGCGGGTGGACTATTACCCGATCGACGACTATGCCCACGGCCCGGCATGGACGCGCGAGATCTTCGGCAGCCAGCTGCAACGGATCGAGGACTATCTGCTCAAGGGCTGCGGCGGCAGCGGACTCTGAGCGGAGCCGGTTCCATCGCGCTTTTCGGATGCAGGAGCCCGGCGCAAGCCGGGCTTCTTTTTGCCGGCTGAACGAACGACGCCCCGCACTTCCGTACGGCTCCGGATGCGGTATAAAGACGCCACTCCCGCGCCGTCGCGCGGACGTATCAACTGAGTCCGGAGGGGACCCATGCGCAACAAGTCCATGTTTGCGAAGTTCGTAGCCCTGCTGATTGCCCTGCCGCTGCTCGCCACTTCGGCCGCAGCATTCCAGCAATCCGCGTCGCCGGTCGGGCGCTGGAAGACCTACGACGAGGACACCGGCAAGCCGCGCCTGATCGTCGATGTCTACGAAGCCAAGGGCGGCACCATCGCGGCCAAGGTAGTCGAGACGCTGTTCGCGCCCAACGCCGTATGCACCGAGTGCAACGGCGCAGCCAAGAACAAGCCGATGAAGGACATGCCGATCCTGTGGGGCCTCAAGCGCGACGGTGACGAATACACCGGTGGCACCGTGCTCAAGCTCGCCAACGGCAAGACCTACAAGTCCAAGGCCAAGCTGCTCGATGGCGGCAAGAAGTTCGAGGTCTCCGGCTGCCTTGGCTTCATCTGCAAGCACCAGACCTGGACGCGCGAGAACTGACCGCTCCGCGCAACCAACGCAACACGAAACGGCCCGTACATCGGGCCGTTTTTATTGAGGTCCGTTCCATCGAGGCCCGCGCTTCGATCCGGCCCTCCGAGCGACGACCTGCCTGGAGTCCTGCGATGTCCTTTCGCGTGATGGTGCTTTCCTGCCTGTTTTTCCTGCCCGCAGTCGCGGGCGCACAACAATCGCCGGTGGGACGCTGGCGGACCATCGATGACGACAATGGCAAGTCCAAGTCGATCGTGGAGGTCTACCAGGCCCGCGACGGCAGCTATGCGGGCAAGGTCGTGGAGATCCTGGACATGAAGGATGGTCCCAACCCGCTCTGCACCAAATGCCGGGGCGCCAGCCACGACAAGCCGATCAAGGGCATGGTGATCCTGTGGGGACTCAGGCCGGCGGACGCGGGCTGGAGCGGCGGCACCGTGCTGGACCCGGAAAAGGGCAAGACCTACAAATCCAGGGTGCAACTGCTCGATGGCGGCCGCAAGCTCGGGGTGTCGGGCTGCATCGCCTTCATCTGCCGCTCGCAGGACTGGCTGCGCGAACCCTGACCGGGTCGCGCGCGAGGCGCATGCGATAATCGCGCTCCCCTCGCATCCGCTGTCCCCATGTCCCGCGATCTCCTCGTCACCTTCGCCCTGCCCTACGCCAACGGTGCGCTGCACCTTGGCCATCTGGTCGGTTACATCCAGGCCGACATCTGGGTGCGCGCGCGGCGGATGGCGGGCGACACGGTGCGCTTCGTCAGCGCGGATGACACCCATGGCACGCCGATCATGCTGGCCGCCGAAAAAGCCGGAATGACGCCGGAAACCTTCATCGCCGGCATGCAGGAGTCGCACGAACGCGACCTGCAGGCCTTCGACGTCCGGGTCGACCACTACGATTCGACCAATTCGGCGCACAACCGCGCACTGACCGAAAGCTTCTACCTCAGGCTCGAAGCCAACGGCCACATCCAGCGCCGCGCGGTGGCGCAGCTGTACGACCCGGTCAAGGGCATGTTCCTGCCCGACCGCTACGTCAAGGGCATCTGCCCGAACTGCGGCACGCCCGACCAGTACGGCGACAACTGCGAGAACTGCGGCGCCACCTATTCGCCGAGCGAACTGAAGGAGCCACGCTCGGTGCTCAGTGGCGCCACGCCCGAGATCCGCGAGTCGGAACATTTCTTCTTCGAAGTCGGCGACTTCAGCGACTTCCTGCGCAGCTGGCTAGCAGGCGACGTGGCCACGCCGGGCGTGAAGGCCAAGCTGCTGGAATGGCTCGATGCGGAAGGCGGACTGCGTGCCTGGGACATCTCGCGTGATGCGCCCTACTTCGGCTTCGAGATTCCGGGCCACCCCGGCAAGTACCTGTACGTGTGGCTGGATGCGCCCATCGGCTACCTCGCCAGCTTCAAGGCGCTGAGCGAACGCGAGGGCATCGACTTCGATCGCTACCTCACGCCGGACAGCGCGACGGAGATGCACCACTTCATCGGCAAGGACATCGTCAATTTCCACGGCCTGTTCTGGCCGGCGGTGCTGCACGGAGCCGGCCACCGCGCCCCCACCCGCCTGCACGTCAACGGCTACCTGATGGTGAACGGCGAGAAGATGTCCAAGTCGCGTGGCACCTTCATCATGGCGCGCACGTTCCTCGACAACGGCCTGGCGCCGGAAGCGTTGCGCTACTACTTCGCGACCAAGACCTCGGGCGGCGTGGACGACGTCGACCTCAACTTTACCGACTTCACCGCACGAGTGAATTCGGATCTGGTCGGCAAGTTCGTGAACCTCGCCAGCCGTTGCGCCGGCTTCATCGAGAAGCGCTTCGACGGCATGCTCGCCGCGGGGTTGCCGGACCCGGCGATGTACGCACATTTCAGCGCGCAGCTGGCTTCGATCGCGGAAGCCTATGGCCGCAACGAGGCAGCCACCGCCCTGCGCCTGGCCATGGTGCTGGCCGACGAAGCCAACAAGTTCATCGACGAACACAAGCCGTGGGTGCTCGCCAAGCAGCCGGACAGCGATGCGCAACTGCAGGCCGTGTGCACGCAGGGCCTGAACCTGTTCCGCGTGCTGGCCGCGGCGCTCAAGCCGGTATTGCCGCGCGTCGCCGAGCAGGCCGAAGCGTTCCTCAACGCACCGCTCTCCGGCTGGAACGACCTCGACGCGCCACTGCTGGCGCACCGCATCGCCGCCTACACGCCGCTCTTTACCCGCATCGACCCGAAACAGATTGAAGCCATGATCGAAGCCTCGAAAGAAAACCTGCAGTCCACCGCTCCCGCCGCTGCCAGCGCACCCGCCAAGCAAGCCACTGCCGTCGCCGCGCCCGCGGTGACCGAAGCTGCGCCCTCCACGACGACGCTCTCCACGACGATCGGCATCGACGACTTCGCCAAGCTCGACCTGCGTGTCGGCAAGGTCCTGGCGTGCGAATTCGTCGACGGCTCGGACAAGCTGCTGCGCTTCGAGCTCGATGCCGGCGAACTGGGCAAGCGCCAGATCTTTTCGGGTATCCGCGGGTCGTACGGCGAACCGGAAAAGCTGGTCGGCCGCAGCGTGGTGTTCATTGCCAACCTCGCGCCGCGCAAGATGCGGTTCGGCCTGAGCGAAGGCATGATCCTGTCGGCCGGTTTCGACGGCGGTGCGCTGCATCTGCTCGATGCGGATGGCGGCGCCCAGCCGGGCATGCCGGTGCGTTGAACAAGGCTGCGGAGCCTGACCGCTGCGAGCAATGAACGCTGATCTCGTCGAACGCCTCGACCGCCTGCTGCCGCAGACACAGTGCGGCCAGTGCGGCTACGCGGGGTGCCGCCCCTACGCGGAAGCGATGGCGCGGGGCGAGGCCGGTGTCGACCATTGCCCGCCGGGTGGCGATGCCGGCGCGCGTGCATTGGCCAAGGTGTTGGGCGTTCCCGCCCGGCCCTACGACCGCGCTCGCGGCGAACACAAACCGCTGCAGGTCGCGCTGATCATCGAAGCCGACTGCATCGGCTGCACGAAGTGCATCCAGGCGTGTCCGGTCGACGCCATCATTGGTGGCTCCAAGCACATGCACACCGTGATCGAACCGCTGTGCACCGGCTGCGAGCTATGCGTGCCCGCCTGTCCGGTGGACTGCATCGAGCTGGTGTCGGCTGCCTGAGGCAGCCTCCGTAGCGGCGGGCCCTCGCCCGCCTGGATCACGTCACTTGCTGCAGGCCGTGCAGATGCGCTCGACGCGGTAACCCTTCGCGCGCAGTTTCTCCACGACTCCATCCTTGCCCAGCAGGTGCATCGCGCCGACGACCACCAGCGTGTCGTCCTTCGACGGCCCATCGAGCATCTGCCGCAGCTGCGGCACCCATGCGTCGTTGCGTTCGACGTTGATGATGCGATAGGTCACCGGCGTTTCCTTGCGCACCTCGTCGATGACCAGCGAGTTGAGCCTGGCCACGTCGCCATCGCGCCAGGCTTCGTGCGTATCGGCCAGCAGCTTCGGAACTTCCGCGGGATCGTTGAAGAAATCACGCAGACCGGCGATCTGCTCCTCCATCGGCGAAGCGTCGAGGACCTTGAGTTGCTCGCTGGCGGTCTCAAGGCCGGATACCGGCTTGTTGGCCGCCGCGGCACGGCGGGCGAGATGCATGTCCACGCCCTGGTCCGCCTGGAAACCCATCTGCTGCGAGACGCCGATCAACAACCCCAGATTGATGTACCAGGGCTCGACCGCGTCGAGTTGCGCAAGCCGCTCCGCGCCGATTGCCTGCTCCATCTTCTGGCGCACATCGGCAGGCAACACCTTGCTGAGGCTGCGGCCATCGCTGAAGCCGGCCATCTGCTGCATTTTCTGTCCCAGCGACGGATCGCCCAGCTCCGCGGGCGGCACTTCGAAGACCACCTTTTCCGCATCCGCGAACGCCTTGTCGACATCCGTGGACAACGGATAGTCATCGGGCTTGAGCAGGTGGAAGGAACCGAGCAGGTAGATCGAGTTGTCGCTGTCCGACACCTTCCACAGCAGCGGCTTGGGGGCCGTCTTCGTGGGTTGGGAAGTCGGCGCTGCCGCGGGTGGCGTCCACGCGTACACGGCCGGCGCGACCAGCACGCATGCCAGGACCGAGAGCGCGGCGGACTTGCCGCGGCGAAGCATGGCGTGGTTCATGAGTGCTTGGGTTCCTCGAAGTGATAGGCCTTCTCGCCGGCGACGACCTCGAGGTCCAGGCGATTCTCCGGCGGCGGTAGCGGGCACGTCGCGAATGGCGTGAACGCGCACGGCGGGTTGTAGCTCTTGTTGAAGTCGACCACGACGTTGCCCTTCGCATCGGGCATCGGCGCATCGAGGAAGCGGCCCGCGGGATAGCTGCCATGGCCGCTGGTGCGGTCGGCGAAGACCAGGGACAACACGCCATCGCCCTCGTCCAGGGCCTCGATGCGGTAGGTCTTGCCATCGCGCTGGAATTCGACAGCGCCGGGGTTGGGGACATCCTCGGTGATGCCGATGATGTTCGCGACCGGAATGGCCTTGCCGGGCGGGTTCGGCACGAACCGGGCCTTGACGATCCAGTCGTCGCCACCCGGCCAGTATTCGATGCCCTTGAAGTCGGTGCGCGTGGGCGCATCGGCGTGCTTGACGCGCAGCGCGTAGCGGTCGCCGCGCTTGATCACCGTGATCACGCCCTTGCCGTCGTCGAAGCCGAGCTTGCTCGGACCCAGGTCATCCGCGTCGCTGCGCAGCGTTGTCGCGCCCGCAAGCGGCTGGCCATCCAGGGTCAGGAGCGCGCCCTTCTCGGGCACGAAGCGCAGGCGGTCGCCCTTGCGGGAAATCATCCCGACATGCGCCGGGCCGGCGGCGAGCCGGATGCCATTGTCGGCATCGCTGCCGAAGTAATGCTCGCCCTCGTCGATCCAGTGCAGGCCGACGAGGCTGGTCCAGCCATCGGGCTGCGTCAGCTTTGCGCGACGCTCGTCGCGCCAGGCCTGCTGGCTGGCGGCGAAGGCCCGCGCCTTGGCTTCCGCGGACTGGTGCATGGCTTCCTTGTCCTTGCAGCCCGTCGCCACCAGCGCCAGGAGCAACAGCAGGAACAACTTGGTCGGCAGTCGGTGCATCAACGTCCTCGCAGGAACCAGCGATCGATCTCGGGCAACGAGAAACGCGCCCAGGTAGGACGGCCATGATTGCACTGCCCGGAGCGCTCGGTCACTTCCATTTCGCGCAGCAACCCGTTCATTTCCGGCAAAGTGAGACGTCGGTTCGCTCGCACGGCGCCATGGCAGGCCATGGTCGCCAGCAGTTCGTCGCGGGCGGCGGCGACACGCCGGCTCTCGCCGTGCTCGCGCAGGTCCGCGAGCACATCGCGCACCAGCGCCTCGATGTCGCCGTGCGCGAGCAATGCCGGCACCGAACGCAGCACCAGCGATTGCGGGCCGCTGCGGTTGAGCTCGAAACCGAGCGTCGCCAACGTATCGACCTCGCGCTCGGCAACGTCGGCCTCGCGTTCGGAAACGGCGACGGTCAGTGGCACCAGCAACGGCTGCGTGCGCAGGCCTTCGCCATCGTGCGCGAACTTGAGCTTCTCGTAGCCGATGCGCTCGTGTGCTGCGTGCATGTCGACAACGATCAGGCCATCGGCATTTTCCGCCAGGATGTAGATGCCATGGAGTTGCGCGATGGCGTAGCCCAGCGGCGGCATGGAGGCGTCTTCGCTGGTGGGCAGCGGCGCGGATGCCAGCGTGGCAGGCGTCGAAGCGGACACCTGCGGCGCGCCCGTTCCGTACAGGACGGCATAACCTGCGCGGGTATCGGCGACCTGTTGCAGGCCCAGCGGCGATTGTGGCGCCGCGGCGTTCCACCCGTAGCGCACGTCCGCAGTCGCGGTTCCCGAGAGCGGCACCGGTGCACTGCCCGCCCGCGTTTCCGCCAACGCTTCGTGGAGGGTGCGATAGACGAAGTCGTGGATCAGGCGCGCATCGCGGAAGCGCACTTCGTGCTTGGCCGGATGCACGTTGACGTCGACACGACGCGGATCGAGCTCGAGGAACAATACGTAGGCCGGCTGGCGGCCATGGAACAGCACGTCGGCGTACGCCTGCTTCACCGCGTGGGCCACGCTGCGATCGCGCACGGCACGGCCGTTGACGTACAGGTACTGCTGGTCGGCGCTGGCGCGGTTATACACCGGCTGTGCGATCCAGCCATGCAGGCGCAGGCCGGCCGCGCTGTGGTCGATGCGCAGGACGTGGTTGGCGAATTCCTCGCCGAGCGCTTCGTGCAGGCGCACTTCTGAAAGCAGGTCGCCCTCGCCCTTCCAGCGCCGCGACGGCTTGCCGTTGTGCGACACGCGCAGTTCGACGTCCGGCCGTGCCAACGCCAGTTGCCGCAACCATTCCTCGATATGGCCGAGCTCGGTGCGTTCGGCCTTGAGGAACTTGCGCCGCGCGGGCACGTTGAAGAACAGGTCGCGCACCTCGACCGTCGTGCCTTGCGGGTGCGGTTTCGGCATCACTTCCCCGAGGCGGCCACCCTCGATCTCCAGCGACGCGCCGTGCGCGGCCGCGGCATGGCGCGACATGAGCGCGAAGCGGCTGACCGAGGCGATGGAGGGCAAGGCTTCACCCCGGAAGCCCAGCGTCGCCACCCCTTCGAGGTCGTCGAGCGAAGCGATCTTGCTGGTGGCATGGCGCGACACCGCCAGTGGCAGATCCTCGGCGGGAATGCCGCCGCCATCGTCACGGATGCGGATCAGGCGGACACCGCCCTCCTCCAGGTCGATGTCGACCCGCCGCGCGCCGGCGTCCAGGGCGTTTTCGACCAGCTCCTTCACCACGGAAGCGGGCCGTTCGACGACCTCGCCTGCGGCGATCTGGTTGATGAGGGTGTCGGGTAACTGTCGTATCGCCACGGCGGCCGTAACGGCGTCGCGCGCCGCAAATGTCATGAGCCGGGATGATATGCGGCGCGGGGCGTTTATCCCACCGCGCAAGGACCGCCTGCCGCTAACGGTTCACTTGCCGCCGCCACCCGCGCCGGCAAATCCCGGCATGTCGGCGGCCGCCTGGGCGGCGTAGAGCGTGCCCGGCGGCGGCTGCCGCAGGAAATAGGTATTGACGCCATCCAGCACCGCGCGGGCCAGCTGGCGCTGGTACGTGGGCTCGCTGAGGCGACGCTCTTCTTCCGGGTTCGAGATGAATGCGGTTTCCACCAGCATCGCCGGCATATCCGAAGTGCGCAGCACGGCAAAGTTGGCGCGCTCGATATGCGGCTTGTGGTTGCGGCCGATACGGCTGAGGCCGTCGAGCACGTGCGCGGCGGCGTCCTCGGACGCCTTCATCTGCCCACTCTGGGTCAGATCGATCAGCACGGAAGCGAGCGTGCCGCTGGTTTTTTCAAGGCGCACGCCGCCGATCAGGTCTGAGGCGTTTTCCTTGTCGGCCAACCAGCGTGCGCGCTGCGAAGACGCGCCCTTCAGTGACAGCACGTACACAGAAGACCCGTTCGCGGCGCGGTTTTCTGCGGCATCGGCATGGATCGATACGAACATGTCCGCACGCGCCTGCCGCGCGAGCTGCGCGCGCTGGTTGAGCGGAATGAAGACGTCGTTGTCGCGGGTGAGATATGCCTTCAGGCCGGGGGTTGCGTTGATCTGGCGCGCCAGTTCGCGCGCGATCGCCAGCGTGACGTCCTTTTCGCGCTTGCCGCTGAGACCAGTCGCGCCGGGGTCCTGTCCGCCGTGGCCGGCGTCGATGGCGATGACCAGCGGGCGCATGCCGCGGCCGCGCATCAGGTCCTTCATCGTCTTGACCGCATCCGCCGGGGGAGCGACGGTCGCCGCCGCCGGGGGCGGGGGCACGGAGGTCGTGACTTCGGGTGACAGCGGCGCGGGAACGCCCGTGGCGGTGGTCGTGCCGCTGGCGATCTTCTGGATTGTTCCTGGCAGGGGGCGTCCGGCGGCATTGTCGGCCACCGTCGCGCCCGAAACCGGAGGCCGGGACACGGCCGTGGTCTGCGCACTGTCGAATTTCTTGACCTCGCCCCGCGCCGCCAATTCGGAAATCAGACGGGTCGTGGCGGCGTTGGAAGCGGCTACGTCTTCGCCGCGCGGCTGCCCGGCAACCGTCACTTCCGATGTCGCGGATTCGGCCGCGGAGGCCGGCGGCTGCACAGGATTGATGGTCGCAACGGGGGCCGCCGCTTCACCGTCGTCCGGCCATTCGAGCACCAGGCGGGGACCGCCAGCGCCTTGTTCGATGCGCGGCCTCAGCACGGCTACCGGCTGGGCGAGGTCGAAGACGATACGGGCCGTGCCGGCTGCGGGCTGGCCCGTACGTACGGACTTGACCACGCCCGCGCCCGCCGGCATGGCGACACCGGAACGGATCCGGGTGGCGGGGAGATCGACGACCAGGCGATCGGGACCGGACAGGCGGATGAGCTTGAACTCGGCGGTCTGATCGAGCGCGATCTCGGCCCGGGTTCCCGTGGCACCGCTGCTCAGCTGCAAGCCATTGATTTCACTGGCATGCGCGAGATTCCAGGCCAGCGCCGAGAGCAGCGCCATGCCCAACAGGAATTTCTGAAAGGTAGCCCCCGATACGCGCATGGGCCGTAGTCAAGCACCGGCCACCGCCAACTGTCAAGCACTTTTCCCTTATGAATCCGATACCTGCCCGCCCTTTCTGCGAAATCATTCAGGAATCGGCTGCAACTGGGGTTGGCTTTACGGCCTGCAAACGCTCCAGCCATGCGCGGCCGCCTTCTGTGACGGCCACCACATTTGCTCTCCGACCCAGGCCCGCCACATCCAGATCCACCCGCAGGTCGGGGACGGGAAGATAGCCGCCACCGCGCTCGGGCCATTCCACCAGCCAGAGGGTGGCTTCGTCGCTGTCGAGTCCGAGGAATTCCAGTTCGCCGCCGTGACCGATGCGGTAGAGATCGAGGTGCCAGGCCTCGCCACCCGCCGCGAGCGGATAGCGCTCCACCAGCGTGTAGGTGGGACTGCGAATGGCGCCCGTTACGCCCAGTGCTCGCAACAGCGCGCGGGCGAGCGTGGACTTGCCGGCGCCGAGGTCGCCATGCAAGTGAACGACGCCGCGCGGCGGGCGCGTGCGCGCAAGGGCGGCGCCCAATGCGTCAGTCGCGTCGGCGTCTTCGAGCAGCATCGAAATCACATCGTCACTCATCGAGATCACTTCATCGATCACTTCATCGATCACTTCTTCGTTTAGGGATTCGCCAATCGCCGCAGCCACGGCATCAAGTCCGATGGCAGCAGCCCGCGTTCGCCGTTGCCGGCTGCAGCGTCGCCCGCGGCAGCATGCAGCAGCGCACCCGCACTTGCAGCATCGAATGCCTGCAATCCCTGCGCGCGCAGGGCCGCGATGGTGCCGGTCAGCACATCCCCCATGCCACCCACGGCCATTCCCGGATTCCCCGCGGCAATCACGCGCGGGGGGCGATCGGGCGACGCAACGATGGTACCGGCGCCCTTGAGCACCACGGTGCAGCGATAACGCCCACTCAAATCCCGCGCCGCGCGGTAGCGATCGCGCTGCACCTCGGCAGTGGAACACGCCAGCAGGCGCGATGCCTCGCCCGGATGCGGCGTGATGATGGAATCCGCGGGCAACGGTTTTGTCGAACCTGCGACAAGGTTCAGCGCGTCCGCGTCGAGCACCAGCGCCTTGCCGGCAGCCATCGCGCGGTGAAGCAGTTCACTCCCCCACGCCTGCTGGCCCAGCCCTGGCCCAAGGGCGATCACATCAGCGCGTTGCAGCAGTGCGTCGAAGCCCGCCAGGTCGTCATCGAGCGCGTGCGCGAGCGCTTCCGGCGTCCGTGCAAGCAGCGCGGACACGTGCGGGCTCCGTGTGCCGACGTCGACCAGTCCGGCTCCGCTGCGCAGCGCCGCTTCCGCGCACAGCAGGATGGCGCCACCGCTGCCGAAATCGCCACCGATGCAGAGCACGCGCCCGTTGCTGCCCTTGTGCGAATTCCGCGATCGCGGCCGCAGCCAGTTGGCCAGCGCGGCGGGTTCGAGCAATTCCGCGCTGGCCGGCGCATCCGCGACGAGTTGCGCGAGGTCCAGCGCGGCCAGCGCCATCACACCGACGTGGTTGAGCGCAGCCCCGGTGCGCAATCCGGTCTTGGGTGCAATGAACTCCAGCGTGCGCGATGCATGCACCGCCGCGCCCGGCGCGCTGCCTCGATCGCAGTCGATCCCGCTCGGCGCATCCAGCGCGAGCACCGGAGCCGGATGCGCATTGATCGCATCGATCAGGGCCGCACAGTCAGCATCCGGCGCGCGTGCCAGGCCGATGCCGAAGAGCGCGTCGACGACCAGGTCGGCGTCCGCAAGTCGCCCGCTGAATGCGTGCACGCTTCCGCCGGCCGCTTCGAATTCGGCGCAGGCGCGGTGGGCAAGGTCGGTGCGCGGTTCGTGCCGGGCCAACCGCACCACCTGCACCTGGCGTCCGGAGGTCACGGCGTGGCATCCAAGCACGTAGCCATCGCCGCCATTGTTGCCAGGGCCGCACACCACGACGATGCGCTGCGCCCGGGGCCAATGGTCCAGCAGCTCCCGCCAGGCAGCTGCGCCAGCGCGCCGCATGAGGCCAAAAGCGTCTCCCTCCGACGCCGCGGCGCGTGCCTCGATGCCCCGCAGGGCCGTCGCGTCGAACAGGTGGCAAGTGCCGGGCATCCGGCGATTTTATACTTGGCGCATGAGCCGCCCCGCCACCCGTTCCGATCCGGACCATGCCGCCCTGGCCCTGCGGATCCGCGCCCTCGCGCGCGAATTCGGATTCCAGCGCTGCGGCATCACCGGCATCGAGCTGGGCGACGACGAAACCCATCTGCGCGACTGGCTTGCGCAGGGTCTGTACGGCTCGATGGACTGGATGGCGCGCCACGGCGACAAGCGCGCACGCCCCGACGACCTGGTCCCGGGCACGCTGCGCGTGATTTCGGTCGGCCTCGACTACGGACGTCGCGACGACGAAGAAGCGTGGGACACACTGGCCGATGGCGAACGCGCCTATGTCGCGCGTTACGCATTGGGTCGCGACTACCACAAGCTCATGCGCCAACGCCTGCAGAAACTCGCCGACCGCATCGCGGAGGAAGTCGGGCCATTCGGCCACCGCGTGTTCGTCGATTCTGCCCCCGTGCTCGAGCGCGCACTGGCGCGCAATGCAGGGCTCGGCTGGATCGGCAAGCACACCTGCCTGATCGATCGCGACGGCGGCTCCTGGTTCTTCCTGGGCGAAATCTACGTCGACCTGCCGCTACCGGTGGACGTACCCGCGACAGCGCATTGCGGCACGTGCGTACGCTGCATGGACATCTGCCCGACCCAGGCGATCGTCGCGCCCAATCGGCTGGATGCGCGGCGTTGCATCGCCTACCTCACCATTGAGCACGAAGGCGCGATCGACGAGGAACTGCGTCCGCTGATCGGCAACCGCATATTCGGTTGCGACGACTGCCAACTCGTGTGCCCTTGGAACAAGTTCGCCAAGCGCACCGACGAACCCGATTTCCGGGCCCGCAACAACCTCGACCGGGCGACGCTGGCGGAACTGTTCGCCTGGGGCGAGGAGGAGTTCCTGCAGCGCACCGAAGGCACGGCGATCCGGCGCAGCGGCCATGAACGCTGGCTGCGGAACATCGCCATCGCCCTGGGCAACGCGCCCACGACGCCCGACGTCATCGCGGCGTTGCAGTCGCGTCGCGACATCGACAACGCCGTCGTGCGCGAACATGTGGAATGGGCGCTGGCAAGGCACGGCGTCGCCTGACCGACAACACCACCAGCGGTTTAACTGCGTAATTCAGCCAGCAGCGCGCGGGTGACGGGATCGTCGGCCTGGGCCTCGCCCTTTACGGCCGGCAGCAGCTTGTTGGCCACCTGCTTGCCCAGTTCCACACCGAACTGGTCAAAGGGATTGATGCCCCAGATCACGGCCTGCAGGTAAACGCTGTGCTCGTACAGCGCGAGCAGCGCACCGAGCGAACGCGGCGTGAGCGAATCCAGCAGGATCATCGTGCTGGGCCGATTGCCCGGATAAGAGCGATGCGGATCGGCATTGCCCTGCCCGTTCGCCAAGGCTTCGGCCTGGCCGAACAGGTTCGACAGCAGCGCGGCATGGTTCTCGGCATACGGGTCGTCGCCACGCACCACACCGATGAAATCCACCGGCACGAGCTGCGTGCCCTGGTGCAGCGCCTGGAAGAAGCTGTGCTGCGAATCGGTGCCGACGCCACCCCACCACACCGGCACCGTCTGCGCCACGACAGAAGTACCGTCGAGCCGCACCGACTTGCCGAGGCTTTCCATCACCAGCTGCTGCAGGTAGTCCGGCAGCAGCTTCAGGCGCTCGTCGTACGGCATTACCGCCTGCGTGGCCAACCCGCGCGCATTGACGTTCCACACCGCGGTCAACGCATGCCACGCGGCGAGGTTCGCGCGCGGTGCGGCATCGAGGACATGCGCGTCCATTTCCGCCGCGCCGGCCAGCAGTTCGTCGAACGCGTCCGGACCAACAGCAAGCGCGATCGGCAACCCGACCGCGGACCACAACGAGTAGCGCCCGCCGACCCAATCCCACATCGGCAGGATGCGTTCGCGCGGAATGCCGAACACCGACGCGGCGCGTTCGCCGTTTGCCGTGATCGCATACAGGCGCGAGTCGTCGCCCAGCCATTGCCGCAGGACCGCGCCGTTGAGCAGCGTCTCCTGCGTGCCGAAACTCTTGGAAATCAGCAGTACGGCGGTATGCGCGCGATCCAGCCCGGCCAGCGTCCGCTGCACGGCGGCGCCGTCGACATTGGAAAGGAAGTGCACGCGGAAGCGGCCCGGCATGGGCCCCGACAATGCATCCACCGCCAGTCGCGGACCGAGATCCGAACCGCCGATGCCAACGCTGACGATGTCGGTGACATCGCTCGCCGCGAGGCTGGCGATGAGCTCGCGCATGCGTGCGCGGGCGGCCTGCGCCTGTGCATGGGCCTCGCGCACGGTCGGCGTTTGCGACAGGTCGCCGCGCAGCGCGGTATGCAGCGCCAGACGCGCTTCGGTCGGGTTGACGGTGGCGCCGGCGAACATGGCGTGGAGGCGGCCGGGGCCATCCGCCGCGGCCAACAGGTCGAACAATGCTTCCAGCGCCGCCCGGTCGTACCCCTGGCGCGCGAAGTTGGCGCAAATCGGACCCGCCCGTACGGCGAAGTCCCCTGCCCGGGCCGGATCGGCCTGCAGCATCGATTTCAGATCCACTTCCGCCAGGCGCTCGGCCTGGGACTTGAGTTGCTCCAACCGATGCTTTGCGGGCATGGCGCTCCTATCAGGCCGCGGCTTGCTGCGGCATCGAGTGGTTGGTGTGGGTCAGCTGGTTCTGGCGGTCGACGTAGACGCAGGTCGGCTTGTACTTCGCCGCCTCGGCCTCGTCGCAGACGCCGTACGCGCAGATGATCACCAGGTCGCCCGGTTGCGCGCAGTGGGCGGCGGCGCCATTGACGGAGATCACGCCGCTGCCTTCCTCGCCACGGATGGCATAGGTGACGAAGCGGGCGCCGTTGTTGACGTTGTAGATGTGGATCTGCTCGTACTCACGGATACCCGAGATGTCGAGCAGGCGGCCGTCGATCGCGCAGGAGCCTTCGTAATGCAGCTCGGCGTGGGTGACGCTGGCGCGGTGGATCTTGGCCTTGAGGACGTTCAGTTGCATGTTCGGGGGTCTCCGGCCGCCGGGCTTGGCGGCGAGAAAACAAAAGTTTACCAGCGCATGGCGCGGTGCAACATGGAACGGGGCGTCCTGTTACCGGCTATTTAGCCGGGGCAACCCCCGGCGCGAGCGGAACTGCGGCCTCAGGCCTCGAATTCGAGGTTGTCGATGAGCCGCGTCCGTCCCAGGCGGGCCGCGACCAGCGCAACCCGAGGGCCGTGGCCCGTCGCCGGCAGGCCGAGTTCCCGGTCGCGTACTGCCGCGTAATCGACGGCGAAGCCCGCTGCGGCCAGGCGATCGGTCGCCTCGGCCTCGACCTGTTCGCGGGGCCGGCCGGCACGAATGGCTTCACGCATGGCCTGCAGGGTCTGGCTGATGTGCGCCGCCCGCGGACGTTCTTCGGCGGAGAGGTATTGATTGCGCGAACTCATCGCCAGGCCGTCGGCCTCGCGGCGCGTTTCCGCGGCGATAATGTCGAGCGGAAACGCCAGGTCCCGGACCATGTAGCGGATCACCGCCAGTTGCTGGTAGTCCTTGCGCCCGAATACCGCCGCGTCCGGCTGCACCTGGTTGAACAGGCGCGCCACCACCGTCGCCACCCCATCGAAATGACCGGGGCGATGCGCTCCTTCCAGCGTCTCGGTCACGCCGGGCACGCTGACGCGCACGGTGGCATCGACGCCATGCGGGTACATCGTTTCCACCGAGGGCAGCCACAACAGGTCGCACCCGGCTGCCTCCAGCCCGGCGGCGTCGGCCTCCGGCGTGCGCGGGTAGCGGCTGAAGTCCTCGTTCGGGCCGAATTGCGTCGGGTTGACGAAGACACTGGCGACGACGCGATCGGCGTGCCGGCGTCCCAGCTCGATCAGCGAAAAATGGCCCGCGTGCAGGTTGCCCATCGTGGGCACGAAGGCGACGCGCTGGCCGTCCTGTTTCCATTTGCGGATGTGGCCGCGCAGGGCGGACAGGTCGTGGATGACGTCGATCATCGCGGTATGCGTACCGGTATGCGGCGGCGGTGGTCAGTCGTAGGAATGGGCGGCATCGGGAAAGCGACCTTCGCGCACGGCGGCGGCGAAGGCTTCGGCGGCGCCGGCCACGGAGCCGCCTTCGGCGAGGAAGTCCTTCACGAACTTGGGCCGGCGATGGCCACTGTTGACGCCCAGCAGGTCGTGCAGCACCAGTACCTGGCCGTCGCAATGCGGGCCGGCCCCGATGCCGATGGTGGGAATCGAAAGGTCCGCCGTGATCGCCTGCGCAAGACCGGTGGGTACGCACTCCAGAACGAGCAGCGTGGCGCCGGCCGCCGCGACGGCGCGCGCGTCGGCACGCAGTTTTTCGGCAGTGGCGTCATCGCGCCCCTGCACCCGATAACCGCCCAGGCGCAGCACCGACTGCGGCGTCAGGCCCAGGTGCGCGCACACCGGAATTTCCCGTTCGACAAGGAAGCGGATGACGTCGAGCTTGTGGCCGGCACCTTCCAGCTTGACCATCGCGGCGCCCGCCTGGAGCAGCCTGGTCGCCGCGTCCAGCGCGCGTTCGGGCGTGGCGTCTGCCTGGAACGGCAGGTCGGCGATCAGCAGCGCCTTCGACAGGCCACGGGCAACGCAGGTGACGTGATACACGGTGTCGTCGACCGTCACCGGCAGCGTGCTGTCGTGCCCCTGCACCACCATGCCCAGCGAATCGCCCACCAGGATCAGATCGGTGCCGGCGCTGTCCAACGTCCGCGCGAAGCTGGCGTCGTAGGCCGTGAGCATCACCAGCCTGCGCCCGTCGCGCTTGGCGTCGGCGAGCATCGGCACGGTCCAGGGTTTGTCCTGCGTGGAGGTGTACATGCGGCTAGCCTAGCGCTTCGATGCCGGAAGGTTCCATCGCCGCCAGCGCAGCGCGCGCGGGCCCGATCCCGGGAATCATGGCGTCCGGCGCGATTTCGACCAGTGGCACCAGCGCAAAGCTGCGTTCATGCAGGTGCGGGTGTGGCACGTGCAGGCCGGGCTCGTCGATCACGGCATCGCCATAGAGCAGCAGGTCGAGGTCGAGCGTGCGCGGCCCCCACCGCTCGTCGGCGTGGCGTTCACGCCCGGCGTGGTGCTCGATTCCGAGCATCGCGTCCAACAGTTCACGCGCGCCCAGGCCGGTTTCGATCATCGCCACGGCATTGATGAAATCGGGCTGGTCGATGCGGCCCCAGGCCCGGCTGCGGTACAGCTTCGAGGCGCGCAGCAGGCGCGTGTGGGCCAGCGCGTCGAGATCCCGGAAGGCATGGCGGAGCGTCGCCGCGGCATCACCGAGGTTGCCGCCCAGACCGATCAGGGCAACGGTTTTCGCGTTCACTCGCCGGACGCTGCGGATCCACCGCGACGGCGGCGGCGACGGCGTGGCGCGCCGTTGGCCCCGGCTTCGGCCGCAGGCGCATGCGCGTCGAGCTGTACGGCCAGGGCATCGCCCGGCTGAGTCTGCGCCTCGCGCCAGAACGCCACGTCATCGGAGTGCTCATTCGACGCCGCCAGGCGCAGGTTGAGGAAATCGAATGCCGCACGGAATCGCGGATGTGCCAGCAGACGGAAGACGCGCTTGCGCTGGCGCAGCGAGAAGCGCGACTGCAGCAGCCAGATTTCCTGCATTGGCAGGGAGAAGCGGCGTGGCAGCGCGATCGTGTTGAGCTGATGCACGGTGACGCGGTCGGCGGCGCGGCGCTCGGCTTCCGCCGCATGCATGCCGCCCTGCTGCAGTTGCGCCAGCGAGCGGCAATACGCGGGCCACAACAGCAGCGCAAACAGGAAGGCGGGCGAAACCGGTTCGTCGTTGGCCACGCGCGCATCGGTGCTGCGCAAACCGGCGATCAGCATGCGTCGAAGGGCGCCACTGCGATTGGCCTGGAGTGCGGCGGCGGATTCGGGGAACAGGGCATCCAGCAGGCCGTGGCGCTCCAGCCCCTCGAAACTGGCAACGGCACGCCCGGTCAGGAAGAGCTTGAGACATTCTTCGAACAGGCGCGCCGGGGCGGCTTCCGAAAGCAATGGCGCCAGGCGTGGGATGGGTTCCGCCGTGGCGGTTTCGATCTCGAAATCAAGCTTCGCGGCCAGGCGCACCGCCCGCAGCATGCGCACCGGATCCTCGCGATAGCGCGTGTCCGGATCGCCGATCAGGCGCATCAGCCGGTTCCGCACGTCCTCGAAGCCACCGACGTAGTCGCGGACGGAGAAATCCTCGATCGCGTAATACAGCGCGTTGGCGGTGAAGTCGCGCCGGACCGCGTCGTCCTCGATCGAACCGAAGACGTTGTCGCGCAGCACCCGCCCGCCTTCGTGGGTCTCGCGGTCGCCGCTGCCGTCATCGGCATTCGCGCGGAAGGTCGCGACTTCGATGATCTCGCGACCGAACACGACATGGGCCAGGCGGAAACGACGCCCGATCAGGCGACAGTTGCGGAACAACTGCTTGACCTGCTCGGGAGTCGCGTCGGTGGCGACGTCGAAATCCTTGGGATGGCCGCCGACCAGCAGGTCGCGTACCGCGCCGCCAACCAGGTAGGCGCCGAAGCCTGATTCGCGCAGGCGATACAGCACCCGCAGGGCATTGGGACTGATCTCCCGCCGCGAGACGTTGTGCTCTTCGCGCGGGATCACCCGCAGCGGATGGATGGTCTGGAGTTCGGACATCTGGGTCGTGCCGCAGTCCCTGTCGGACGGTGAAAAACTGTTCAAGCGGCCAATTGCCCGGCGGCATTGGCGCTGCGTATACTAGCAGTCCGCGTTCAGGCCGAAGCCCGGCGCGCCGAAGCAAGCACTCTGCTCCCTTCGTCTAGAGGCCCAGGACGTGGCCCTCTCAAGGCTAAAACACGGGTTCGAATCCCGTAGGGAGCGCCAATTCGCAAGGCCCGATTTTGAGATAGGGCCTTGAACAGCAAACCCGGCCCACGCCGGGTTTTTTGTGGCCCACGACAGACTTCGAGTTGTGGGCATGTAGAAGCCGCGCCCGCGGCTGATAAAGGCAAATGACGGCCGCCCCTGGCTCCGACTGCGCGTTGTCGTGTCCCATCACACCAGAGGCGAGCGCTAAACTACGCCCAGCCAAACCATCCATGGAAGCCGCCGCTCATGCCCTTCGTCGTCACCGAGAACTGCATCAAGTGCAAGTACACCGACTGCGTCGAAGTGTGCCCGGTGGACTGCTTCCATGAGGGTCCGAACTTCCTCGTGATCGACCCGGACGAGTGCATCGACTGCACCTTGTGCGAGCCCGAATGCCCGGTCAATGCGATCTATCCCGAGGACGACGTGCCGGCGGGACAGGAGGCGTTCGTCGCACTGAACGCCGAGCTGGCGCAGGCCTGGCCGGTGATCACGACGCGCAAGGATGCCTTGGCCGATGCCAAGGAGTGGGAAGGCAAGCCGGGCAAGCTGGACCTGCTGGAGCGCTGAGCCGGCAGCGGCAACACGAAACAAAGAACGGGCGCCAGGGCGCCCGTTCTTGTGTCGGCTGTTGCCGGCGGGATTCGTGGTGGGGCGGTCAGTTGCCGCCCAGCGCCGCCTTCACTGCCGCGATCACCTTCATGGGCGCTTCGCCCGTGGCCGGCTCGCCGCGCGGATCGACCGCGGACACGTAGACCCCGCCTTCGACCGTGTTGACGCGAACGAGGAAGTTGCTGCCCTCGACGCTGACGTCGTACGCACCCAGCGCCGGCGCGCGGCTGGCAATGGTCAGGCCTTCGACCTTGCCCAGCGCGTCACCGACCTTGGCGTAGACATCGTCGCGGCTGCCGGCAACGGTGAACCCGTTCGCCACCCTGGGGGCCGCTGCAGTAGCCGAGCCGGCCACCGCCCCCGCGGGAATCGCCATGGCGCCCTCGGTCTGCGGCATGTCCAGATCCGGCGGTACTTCCAGCGGCCGGCTCATCGGGTCGCCTGCATAGAGCTTGTTTTCCTTGTGGAACCAACTGCAGCCCGACGTCGCGAGGACGGCAGCGAGCACGAAGGCGGTGGTCGCGAAACGGCTCGCGGATTGTTTCAGGCGCATGGGGTTCTCCTGGGAAATCGTGAAATCAAGCAGCGTGGGCACAGGCACTTTCGAGTTCCCGTACGGTAGCCGCAATGGATGAAGCTGCATCGGAATAAGCCTTCGACAACGGCAGCAGGGGCAGGCGCAGACCGCGCCCGATACCCTGCAGTTCCAGCAAGGCCTTGATCGGAATCGGGTTGGGTTCGACGCCCATGAAATCGAACGAGGGCTGCAGCTGCGCGTCCAGCTGGCGCGCCGGATCTGCATTCCCTGCACGGGCGAGGTCGCACAGGCGGCGCATGGCCGCCGGCAGGACATTCGAAGCCACGGAGATCACGCCATCGGCACCGGCGAGCATTGCGCGGCATGCGGTCGGGTCGTCGCCACTGAGCACGGCGAAATCGTTGGCCTTGAATCGCAACAACGCATCCATGCGCTCGGGTTCGGCACGCGCTTCCTTGATGCCGATGATGCGCGGGTGGCCGCACAGCTCGGCCACCGTCTCCGGCAACAGGTCACCGCCAGTGCGCCCCGGTACGTTGTAGAGCACGACAGGCAATGCGCCGTCGTCGGCGATGTCGAGGTAATGGGCGATCAGGCCCGCCTGCGTGGGACGGACATAGGGAGGCGACACGACCAGCGCCGCGTCGGCGCCAAGTGCGGCGGCGCGGCGGGTCTGCTCGATCGTCTTGGCGGTGTTGGACAGGCCGGTACCCGCCAGCACCGGGATGCGACCGGCAATGAATTCCACGGCGCTGCGCAGGAGCAGGTCGAATTCGGCGTCGTACAGCGCTGCGGCCTCGCCGGTGGAACCGGCGACGACGACAGCCTGCGTGCCCCCATCGAGCTGCTGCTGGAGCAGGCGCTCCCAGGCGTCGAGATCGAGTTCACCGGCGACGCCGAACGGTGTCGCCAGCGCGGTGATGCTGCCAGAAAGTCGCAAATCGGTGGCCTTGGTTGTTGATGCGGTGAAATGGGGGGGCAGGCCCGCGGAGATCGCGCCGTACTGGGCCGTGGAAAACGGCGAACAGGCCCGCAAAATTCACGTGGATGTTACTTGCGGCCCGAAACCGCGGGCAAGTATGCTGGCCGCGAGCCGCCAGTGATGGCAGCGTAGCTCCAACGATCCGGGCATCTTGCCCCAAGAGCCAGGCGCCGCCTTGACCGATACCGCTTCCCGGCCGTCGCCGAACGAAAACCACCTGTTGATCAACGCCTACACGACGCATCCGGAGTCACCGCTGCTGTCTGTGACCCGGCGGATCACGGACAGCGGCTGCAACCTGGTCGACGCGCGACTCTCCACGGTCGGTCGTGACGTATCCGTCACGGCGCTGGCAGTGGGGCCATGGGACGCCGTCGCCAAGCTCGAGGCCATGCTGACCCGGCTCGAGCGCGAGGAAGGCCTGAAGCTCAACTGGTACCGGACCGGCGCCAAGCAGGTTCAGTCCAACCTGCTGCCCTACGTAGTCGAAGTAGTGGCCGCGGACAAGCCGGGCATCCTGTTCCAGCTGGCGGATTTCTTCGACCGCCAGGGCATCACCATCGAGAGCCTGCATTGCTCGCGTTACCGCGCGATGCAGACCGGTGCGGACATGTTCTCGGCACAGGTGACCATCGGCGTGCCGGCGAGCATGCATATTGCTGCGCTGCGCGATGACTTCCTCGAGTTCTGCGACCACCTTAACCTCGACGCGATCATGGATCCGATGAAGTTCTGACGGATCCGCCGCGGGCAAACAGCAACACAAGCCGGGAAACCGGCGCTACAACCGAGAGACCGATGCTGGACACTGGCGACAAGATTCCCGATCTTCCCATCGCGCTTTCAAGCGGCACCCATGGCCGCCTCTCGGACTACAAAGGCCACTGGCTGGTCCTCTACTTCTACCCGAAGGACAGCACCCCGGGCTGTACCACCGAAGGCATCGACTTCAACGCGCTGCTGCCGAAGTTCAGGAAACTGGACGCCACGGTGCTCGGCGTCTCGCGCGACTCGATCAAGTCGCACCAGAACTTCTGCGCCAAACAGGGCTTCAAGTTCGACCTCGTCAGCGACGCCGACGAGAAAGTCTGCAACGCATTCGGCGTGATCAAGCCGAAGAAGCTCTACGGCCGCGACTACATCGGCGTGGAGCGCAGTACGTTCCTGATCGATCCCAAGGGCGTCATTGTCCAGTCATGGCGCCCGGTAAAAGTCCCCGGCCACGCCCAGGCCGTGTACGACCAGCTGAAGGCTGTCGCAACGAAGTGATCATCCAGCGTTCCAATGACTCCACCACCCCGCCCCGCGGGCTTGTGGTGGTTTGCCTCTGCCCGCAGCTTTTAAACAGCTCGCATAAACAGCTCGCATCTTAAACAGCTCGCATCCAGGAAAGCATGATGACCCGAAGCAAGCGCATCTACGTCCTCGACACCAACGTGCTGATGCACGATCCAACCGCGCTGTTCAAATTCGAGGAGCACGATGTCTACCTGCCGATGCAGGTGATCGAAGAGCTGGACAACGGCAAGAAGGGCACCAGCGAAGCCAGCCGCAATGCGCGTCAAGTGAGTCGCTTCCTCAACGAACTGGTCGAGAGCCACGGCACCAGGTCCATTTCCGAGGGCATTCCCCTCACTCGTCCGCAGGGCCTGCAACTGCGCGGGGCGCAGAGCATCGGCAGGCTGCGCTTCCAGACGCGCGACTTCGATTCGGGCAAGCGTTTTGGCGCGGTCATCCCGGACAACCACATCCTCGGCGCCATCCTCGCACTCAAGGAGGCCGAACCGGGCGTGCCCGTGGTGTTCGTCTCCAAGGACATCAACCTGCGCATCAAGGCATCGATCGCCGGCATCGATTCCGAGGATTACGAAAACGACCGCGCCCTGGACGACTTCAGCCTGCTGTATACCGGCTCGACCGCGCTTCCGGAGGATTTCTGGCAGCGCTACGGCAAGGACCTCAGGTCGTGGACGGAAAAGGGGCGGACTTTCTACGAGATCCGTCGCGGTGAAAGCGACGACTGGTACCCGAACCAGTTCCTGTACCTGCCCGGCGACGACGAAGCGGAAATGAAGGTCGCGCACGTCGAGGGCGAACGCGTGATCCTGCAGATCGTCGACGACTACCGCCACAACCAGCACGCCGTATGGGGCATCACCGCGCGCAACCGCGAGCAGAACTTCGCGCTGAACGCGCTGATGGACCCGGACATCGACTTCGTGACCCTGCTTGGCACCGCCGGCACCGGCAAGACGCTGCTCGCGCTCGCCGCTGGCCTGGCCCAGACGATGGACCAGCAGCGCTATCGCGAAATCATCATGACCCGCGCGACGGTGAGCGTCGGCGAGGACATCGGTTTCCTGCCCGGCACGGAAGAAGAAAAGATGACGCCGTGGATGGGCGCCCTGACCGACAACCTGGAAGTGCTCACGCATAACCCCGAGGGCGGCAGTTGGGGACGCGCGGCCACGAACGACCTGCTGGCTTCACGCATCAAGATCCGGTCGCTCAACTTCATGCGCGGACGCACCTTCCTGAGCCGCTGGCTGATCCTCGACGAGGCGCAGAACCTCACGCCCAAGCAGATGAAGACGCTGATCACGCGTGCGGGCCCGGGCACGAAAATCGTGTGCCTCGGCAACGTCGAACAGATCGACACGCCCTACCTGACCGAAACCACATCGGGCCTCACCTATGCGGTGGATCGCTTCAAGGGTTGGGGACACAGCGCGCACGTGACGCTGCGTCGCGGTGAGCGTTCGCGCCTGGCGGATTACGCCTCCGAAGTGATGTAAAGCGGATGGGGGTGCACCTGCCACGCTGGGTATGGATCGGCGCGGGTTCGCTTGCCTGCATCGCGGGCATGGTCAACGTGGTGGGGTACCTGGGCTTCGAGCACCAGGCAGTGACGCATCTCACTGGAACCACCACGTTGCTCGGCGCTTCGATGGCGGCCGGCGATCTCCGCGCCGCCTTGCAGCTGCTAGGCGTGGCTGTTGCCTTCATGGCAGGGGCGGCCCTGAGCGGCCTGATCGTCCAGGACAGCACGTTGCGCCTGGGTCGCCGCTATGGCGTCGTACTGGCCATCGAGTCTTTCCTGCTGGTGCTGGCCGTGCCAATGTTCCAGCGCAACCAGATCAGCGGTGCCCTGCTCGCGGCGATGGCCTGCGGATTGCAGAACGCCATGGCCACGACGTACAGCGGAGCGGTCATACGCACCACGCACCTGAGCGGCATGTTCACCGACCTCGGGATCGGGCTGGGCCATGCATTGCGCGGCTTGCCGCTGCAGCGCCGGCGCCTGCTGCTGTGCGGGCTGATCATCGCGTGCTTCCTGGCAGGCGGCATCGCGGGAGCATTCCTGTTCTCGCGCATCGGCTATCGCGCGCTGCTCCTGCCCGCGACGCTGACCGGGCTGACGGGCGTGGGCTATGTCTTCTACCGTCAATGGCAGACATTCAGTGGAGGCAAGCCGGCATGACGCCCTGCGCACTCACCATAGCGGGCTCGGACTCGGGAGGGGGGGCCGGCATCCAGGCCGACCTCAAGACATTCGCGGCGCATGGCGTGCACGGGCTGAGCGCGATCGCGGCGCTGACGGCACAGCACACGCGCGGCGTCACTGCGGTCGAAGTACCCACGGTTTCCTTCCTGCGCGCCCAGATCGACGCCTGTTTCGACGATTTCCGCATCGGTGCGGTGAAACTGGGAATGCTGGCGACGACAGACGTCATCCATGCGGTCGCTGGAGCACTCGAGCAGCATCGCCCGCCGCACGTCGTCCTGGACCCGGTCATGGTTGCGACGTCGGGTGCGCGCCTGCTCGACCCTTCGGCGCTCGATGCCCTGCGCAACCGCCTGCTGCCGCTCGCCACGCTGGTCACGCCGAACCTGCCCGAAGCCGAACTCCTGCTCGGCGCCACGATCGATAGTCGCGTTGCGATGCGCGCAGCTTGCGACGCTCTCCTCGATGCGGGCGCGCGGGCGGTGCTGTTGAAAGGCGGCCACTTGCACGACGGCGGCGACATTGTCGACCTGTATGCCGATGCCTCTGGCACCGTCGAGTTCCCGCACCCTCGCCTGCAGCTGGAGGCACACGGCACTGGCTGCACGCTCGCTTCCGCCGTCGCCGCCAACCTGTGCCGTGGACTCCCGCTCGCCGCCGCCTGCCGCGCCGCCGGCGAGTATGTGCACGCCGCATTGCTGCGCGGATACCGGCCGGGACGCAGCGAGATAGTCGTGCTCGATCATTTCGGCGCCGCGCGTCGTGACTGAACTTTCCGCGCAGGCGGTCGATGTGCAGGCCCGGGATGGCCACCGCTGGGAGTTGCTGGCTGTCATTCCCGGCCAGCCCCGTGCGCGACTGTTCTGGCTGCCTGCCATGGGCGTCGCGGCGAAACACTACCTGCCATTCGCGCAGGGCCTGGCGGCCGCGGGTATCGCGGTCTTCATCCACGACTGGCGCGGCAACGGATCAAGCAGCCTACGTCCGGCGCGCAACTCCGATTGGGGTTATCGCGAACTGCTCCAGCACGACCTGCCCGCCAGCGAGGCAATGGCGGCGCAGGTGCTCGACGGCGTTCCGCGCATCGTCGGTGGCCACAGCCTCGGTGGCCAGCTCGCGTGCTGTCATCTCGGCATGGCGCCGGAGAGCGCATCCCAGCTGTGGCTGGTAGCCAGCGGTTCGCCGTATTGGCGCGCCTTTCCATTGCGCACCCGCTGGTGGCTGCCGATGGCATACCGCTTCCTGCCCTGGCTGGCGGACCGCCGCGGCTTCCTGCCGGGCCATAGCATCGGCTTCGGCGGCAATGAATCGCGCACCCTGATTCACGACTGGGCACGCAGCGCGCTGAGCGGACGCTACGCGGCGCGTGGCATCGACACGGATATCGAAACCGCCATGGCGGGCGTCGCGGTGGAAGCGCGCGCGGTGACGCTTGCGCAGGATTGGCTGGCACCCCCTGGTTCGACGCGGTACCTGCTCTCCAAGCTGCCGCAGTCGCGCCATCGCATCGACACGCTGGACATGCAGGCGTTGAAGACGCGCGCGGATCACTTCGGCTGGATGAAGCAACCCGGGCCAGTCATCGAATCGCTGTTGCGCCCGGTGGTCTAGGCTTCAAATCAGGGGCTTCAAATCAGGGCTTCAAATCAGGCCAGACCGCAGAGGCGCCTGAGTTCATCCGGCGAGGACGACTCGCGCCCATTGGCAAGCAGCTCCTCGACTTCCACCGCTTGCGGTACCCCCGTCTGCGCGCCCATTCGCGTGCATGCCAGGGACGCGGCCGCCGAGGCGCGCCGCAATGCAACGGCAAAACCATGCCCCTGCGCCAGCGCGGCCACGAGCGCCCCACAGAACGTGTCGCCCGCCCCGGTCGTGTCCACCGCGTCGACCGCAAATGCAGACTGCACCAGCCATTCGCCGTCGATGTGCGCGCAACTGCCGTGAGCTCCCAGCGTGACAACGACATTCGCCTTGCCAAGCTTCTCGACGGCGGTCGCAATCGGGCCGGGCTCGCCGGAAATTGCGGCCAGTTCGCCTTCGTTGACGACGAGCACATCGATGGCGGCCAGCAATTCCGCAGGCAGCGACCGCGCGGGGGCGGCGTTCAGGACCGTGCGCACTCCAGCGTTGCGAGCGGCCAAGGCCCAGCCGGTGACGGCTTCCAGAGGGGATTCCAACTGCATCAGCAGATGCGACGTATCGGACAGATCCGGAAGGTCGTCCGCTTGCAGGCGTGCATTGGCGCCGGGCGCGACGGTGATCGCATTCTCCGCATCCGCGGCAAGACAGATGAAGGCGACGCCAGTAGCAGCGTCTGCAATGCGCACGACTCGCGCGTCCACACCCGCCAGGTGCAGCGACTGTTCCAGGGGCGCGGCGAAGTCATCCGCCCCCAGTGCTAGCAGCATGCGCGTCGGCACTCCGCCTGCGCGCGCACAGGCGACCGCCTGGTTCGCACCCTTGCCGCCCGGAAAAGTCAGGAAGTTGCTCCCCAGCACCGTCTCTCCCGGCGCGGGGATGTGGGGTACCCGCACGACGAAGTCGAGGTTCGCCGATCCTGCGACAAGGACAGTGTTGCGTAGGGTCATGCCTGCTCCGGACAAGTCACGGCCAGCGCCGCTGGCGCTGAACATAACGCATGCGAACTGCGGAGCAATGAGACAAGGGGACAACGGCATTGCGCCATGCACCGCGGGCGTGAAAAAAGAAAAAGGGCCGACGGAAACCGTCGACCCTTTTGCTTTATGGCGCGCCCGGAGAGATTCGAACTCCCGACCACCAAGTTCGTAGCCTGGTGCTCTATCCAGCTGAGCTACGGGCGCATAAGCTAGAAGCGGAATTATGCTTCAGTTGTTATCGCCTCGTCAAACACTCGGCGTTAAAAACTGGCGGAGACTGAGGGATTCGAACCCTCGATGGAGCTTTTGACCCCATACTCCCTTAGCAGGGGAGCCCCTTCGGCCTCTCGGGCAAGTCTCCGCTGGAACTTCGCGGGGCGCAGAGCATAACGGCTCTGCGCATGCGCGGCAAACTTTTTTAGCTGCCGTCCGCCTTTCGATCCTGTTCCGAGGTCCCTTCTCCCCGCTGTATGCGCTGGTAGATTTCCTCGCGATGGACCGCGACATCCTTGGGCGCGGTGATACCGATGCGCACCTGGTTGCCCTTCACACCGAGCACGGTGACTGTAACGGAGTCACCGATCATCAAAGTCTCGCCGACGCGACGCGTCAGGATAAGCATGCAAATCTCCTCGATACCGGCCAAGATCGCCGGTCAGGGCGCCCCTTCCCACCAAGGGCGCCTTGCTTCCTAAAAACAAACGCCGGCGTTCTGTGGACCGCGGTGCGGCCCAGAAGTTCAGCGTCCCCCTGTCACATACCACGTTCAGAATCATGCCAGTTTTTGCGCTACCCAGTCCGTGACGCTGGACAGTGCCTGTTGTAGCGCCGGGCCGTCGTCGCCGCCGCCCTGCGCCATGTCCGGGCGACCGCCGCCCTTGCCATTGATCTGTGCGGCTACGTGGGACAGTAGCTCCCCTGCCTTGACCTTGCCAGTGAGGGAGTCGCTGACCCCGGCAATCAACGCGGCCTTGCCGCCATTGGCTCCGGCGAGCAGGACCACGGCATTGCCGAGTTGCTGCTTGAGGCGGTCGACCGCATCCCGCAGCGCCTTTGCGTCGAATCCCTCCAGCCGGGATGCCACTACCTTCACACCACGGACGTCGACCGCGGAACCGGCCAGATCCGCCGTGGCACCGGAAGCCGCCTTGGCCTTCAGCGATTCGAGCTCGCGCTCGAGTTTTTTCTGCCGGTCAAGCAATGCACGCAGCTTCTCGTTCACGTCCGCCGCGTTGCCGCCCAGCATGTTGGCGGCCTCGTCGAGGCGGCGTTCCTCCTCGGCCACATAGTCCAGCGCGCCCTGTCCGGTCAGAGCCTCGATGCGGCGCACGCCGGCCGAGACACCGCCCTCGGACACGATCTTGAACAGGCCGATATCGCCGGTGCGGGTCACATGCGTGCCGCCGCAAAGCTCCGTCGAAGTGTCGCCCATGCGCAGCACGCGCACGCGTTCGCCGTACTTCTCGCCGAACAAAGCCATCGCGCCGAAATCCAGCGCTTCCTGCATATCCATGTGGTGCACTTCGGCGGCATGGTTGCGCCGTACTTCGGCGTTGACCTGGCGTTCTATCTGCGCAAGTTCCGCGGCCGTGACCGGCTGGAAATGCGCGAAGTCGAAACGCAGGCGCTCCGGCGCGACCAGCGAGCCCTTCTGGGTTACATGCGTGCCCAGTATGTTGCGGAGTGCCGCGTGCAGCAGGTGGGTCGCGCTGTGGTTGAGAACCGTCGCCGCGCGGCGTCCATGGTCCACGGCAGCGACCAGATGGTCTCCCCGCTTGAGCATGCCCGCGGTCAACGTGCCCACATGTCCATGGAACTGGCCCGCGAACTTCTGCGTATCGTTGACCGCGAACATCACGCCCTGCTCCGCCAGCTGGCCGGTGTCGCCCACCTGACCGCCGCTTTCGGCATAGAACGGCGTCTTGTCGAGGAAGACGATTGCTTCGTCACCCGCACCGATCGCGTCAACCGGCTTGCCGTCCTTGAGCAGCGCGACGACCACCAAGCCGCCGGCCTCGAGGTTCTCGTAACCGGCGAACTCGGTCGGCTTCAGCTGTGCGATGAGCTCGGCCGGCAAGGCCGAACCGCCGCCGAACTTGCCGGCGGCGCGTGCGCGTTCGCGCTGCTGTTCCATCAGGCGCTCGTAATCGGCCATCGCCGCCGGCGAGAGTTCGGTGCCTTTCTCGCGCAGGATGTCGGCAACCAGGTCGGGCGGACAGCCGTAGGTGTCGTGCAGCTGGAACAGCTGTTCGCCGTCGATCACGCCATTGCTCTGCGCCAGGTAGGACTCCAGGCGTTGCATGCCGGCATCGAGCGTCTGCGAGAAAGCGGCTTCCTCGGCCTTGAGTGCGCGTTCGACCAGCTCGCGCTTCTGCACGAGTTCCGGATAGGCATCGCCCATGACGTCGATCAGCGGCGCCACCATCCACCAGAAGCTTCCTTGGGTGCTCAATGCACCCAGCTTCCAGAAATGGCGCACAGCGCGGCGGATGATCCGTCGCAACACGTAGCCACGGCCTTCATTGCTCGGCAGTACTCCGTCGACGATGAGGAAGCTGCAGGCCCGGACGTGGTCGGCGATGACGCGCAGCGACTTGTGTTCGAGGTCGCCCGTGCCGGTGATCGCGGCGGCCGCCTTGATCAGGTGCTGGAACAGATCGATTTCATAGTTGCTGTGCACGTGCTGGAGCACGGCCGAAATGCGCTCCAGGCCCATGCCCGTATCGACGCACGGTGCCGGCAGCGGCAGCAGCGTGCCGTCGGGCTGGCGATCGAACTGCATGAAGACGTTGTTCCAAATCTCGATGAAGCGATCGCCGTCTTCATCCGGCGAGCCCGGAGGGCCGCCGGCGATGTGCGCGCCGTGATCGAAGAAAATTTCAGTGCATGGACCGCAGGGACCCGTATCGGCCATCTGCCAGAAGTTGTCCGATGCGTACGGCGCGCCCTTGTTGTCGCCGATGCGGATGATGCGCTCGGGCGGCAGACCGACCACCTGGTTCCATATCTCGAAGGCTTCGTCGTCGGTGTGGTAGATCGTGACGAGCAGCTTCTCCTTCGGCAGCTTCCACGTGTCGGTCAACAGCTCCCAGGCCCAGACGATCGCATCCTTCTTGAAGTAGTCGCCGAAGCTGAAGTTCCCTAGCATCTCGAAGAAGGTGTGATGACGGGCGGTGTAGCCGACCTGGTCGAGGTCGTTGTGCTTGCCGCCGGCGCGAACGCAACGCTGCGAACTGACGGCGCGGGAGTAACTGCGCTTCTCGGCACCGAGGAAGACGTCCTTGAACTGGACCATGCCGGCGTTGGTGAACAGCAGGGTCGGGTCGTTCCCGGGCACAAGCGAACTCGAGGGGACCACGGCATGGCCCTTGGAGCGGAAGAATTCGAGGAAATCGCGGCGGATTTCGGTGGTACTGATCTGGCGAGGGGTATTCATGCCTGGCACGCTTGAAAGGGACTGGGCAGGTCGCGGCGGCTGCCTTCCGGCCAAAGATGGCGGCGGAAGACCGAGCAGGCAACCCAACAGGAAAGCTTTCTAGCGTAACAGGGGCGGCGCGGCCGCTACAGGCTGCGCGGGACCTCGGGCTTGTGCCCGTAACGCCCTTAGTCGAGGTCGGAGCGCGTGGCCGCGCGAATGCTGGCGGAATCGAATCCGCGCCGAAGCAGGAAATCCGCGGCCTTGCGCCGCTGGTTCAGGTCGAGGGCGGCGACTGGGCCGTAGCGCCGACGGACGAGGTCGGAGGCGATTTCGGCCCAGTCGCCATTGAAAGTGTCCAAGGCGGCGGCGATGGCCTCGCGGTCGAGGCCGTGGGTGGCTAGCTCCGCACGGACCCGAGCTGGGCCGTACCCGCCCGAGCTACGGGCACGAACCAGGCTTTCAGCGAAGCGGCCGTCGTCCTGCCAGCCATCACGCGCCAGGTTCGCCACCGCGACTTCCACTTCGGCGGCTTCCATGCCGCGCGAAGTGAGCTTGCGGGTCAATTCCTTCCGGGAGTGCTCGCGGCGGGTCAGCAGACCCAAGGCACGCTGCGTGACGCTGAGCTCCCTCGCCTTGCGGCGACTGGGCTCTGGTTCGACGTCGAGCGTCGCCTCATCCACGCGAGCGGCCCTGCAATGCTCAGTCGTCGCGGGCTTCTTCCGCGGCTTCGTCGCGACGCGCCTCGGCCGGCTTGAACTTCTCGCGCAGGGCGGCTTCCAGCTGCACGGCGAGATGCGGGTTGTCCTTGAGGAACTGACGTGCGTTTTCCTTGCCCTGGCCGATGCGCTCGCCGTTGTAGCCGTACCAGGCGCCCGACTTCTCGACCAGCTTGGCCTCCACGCCCATGTCGATGAGCTCGCCTTCGCGCGAGATGCCTTCGCCGTACAGGATCTCGGTGACGACCTGCTTGAACGGCGGCGCCATCTTGTTCTTGACCACCTTGATGCGGGTCTGGTTGCCGACGATCTCGTCGCCCTTCTTCACCGAACCGATCCGGCGGATATCCAGGCGCACCGAGGCATAGAACTTGAGCGCGTTGCCGCCGGTCGTGGTTTCCGGACTCTGCCCGGGCATCATGATGCCGATCTTCATGCGCAGCTGGTTGATGAAGATCACCATGCAGTTGCTGCGCTTGATGTTGCCGGTGAGCTTGCGCAGGGCCTGGCTCATCAGGCGCGCCTGCAGGCCGGGGAGCTGGTCGCCCATCTCGCCTTCGATTTCAGCCTTGGGAGTGAGCGCGGCGACCGAGTCGATCACCACCATGTCGACGGCGTTGGAACGCACCAGCATGTCGGCGATTTCCAGCGCCTGCTCGCCGGTGTCGGGCTGGCTGACCAGCAGGTCATCGACGTTGACGCCGAGCTTGGCGGCGTAGGTCGGGTCGAGCGCGTGCTCGGCATCCACGAAGGCGCAGGTGCCGCCGGCCTTCTGGCACTGCGCGATGGTCTGCAGGGTCAGGGTGGTCTTGCCCGAGGATTCCGGACCGTAGATCTCCACCACGCGGCCCTTGGGCAGGCCGCCGATGCCCAGCGCGATGTCCAGCATCAACGAGCCGGTGCCGATGACCTCGGCCGGTTCGGCCACCTGGTCGCCCATGCGCATGACCGCGCCCTTGCCGTACTGCTTTTCGATCTGGCCCAGGGCGGCCGTGAGGGCGCGCTTCTTGTTCTCATCCATCGTGGCGGTTCCTTGGTTCGTGTTTGTGTGCGTTGGCATCAGGTTAGTCGGGGCGTATCGCAGAGACTGAGACGCCGCGGACCGCGTGCAGAAAAGTTTTGCCGGGACGCGGAGAAGAGGGAAAGCGGCAAACGGCGCAGATCCAGGTAGGGGAAGTCCGCGCCCATGGCCGCACTCACCGGTTGGGCCTCACCAGGCCGCAATACAAGCCCTCGATGGCGAAGTCCTGGTCCGGCAGCACCTCGATCGGTGCGTAATCGGGATTGCGTGGCAGCAGGCGGATACGGTCCTTGCCGATCTTCAGCAGCTTCACGGTGACCTCGTCGTCGATGCGCGCGACCACGATCTGACCGCTGCGAGCGTCGGCTGTGCGGTGCACGCCGATGAGGTCGCCATCGAAAATGCCCTCGTCGCGCATCGAATCGCCCTTGACCTTGAGCAGGTAGTCCGGAGCCGGCGCGAAGAAGTTCTTGTCCAGCAGGACGTAGTCGTCGGGCTCGAGGCCTGCGCCGGAGCCTATGGGAGCGCCTGCTGCGACACGACCGAGCACGGGCAGCCGCAGGGCGTCGTCGTTCGCTGCAGGACGCCCCTGCGCCTGGACCAGGCGGATGCCGCGGGCCTGACCCGGGACGCGCTGGATGGCCCCTGCCCGTTCGAGGGCTTCCAGGTGGTACTGCGCCGCGCGGACGCTGCTGAAACCGAAGGCCGACGCGATTTCGGTCTGCGACGGGGGCACGCCCTCGCTCTCGATCCGCTCGGTGATGAGCGCCAGGATGGCGCGCTGGGTGTCGGTCAGGTTCATTAGTAGCAATACTACTAACGAACTTTTTCGAAATGCAAGCCCCCAGAGCCTCGGGCGCTTATCCCACCAGGCGCATCAGCCCCTGCAGGGCGGCTTCCACCGTCCGCCGCCGCACGGCCTCGCGGTCGCCATCGAAGTGGAAGACTTCGGCGGTGGCATAGCCGCCGCGCCGCTTCCAGGCGATCCAGACCGTGCCGACCGGCTTGCCCACGGTGCCGCCGGAAGGGCCGGCGATACCGGTAACCGCCACGGACAGCGTCGCACCGGAGTGCACGAGCGCGCCCGACACCATTTCCAGCACCGTTTCACGGCTGACGGCGCCGTGGTGTTCCAGCGTCTCGGGGCGAACCCCGAGCAGGGCCTGCTTGGATTCGTAGCTGTACGCCGCGATCCCGCATTCGAACCAGGCCGAAGAGCCCGCGATGTCGGTCAACACCTTGGCGATCCAGCCGCCGGTGCAACTTTCCGCGGTGACCAGCATGTGGTGGCCCGCCTGCGCGGCGGCGCCGAGTCGGTGCGCGAGTTGCTGCAGGCTGGCGTCGGACGTGGTTTCGCTCATGCGCGCACTATAACGGCGAGGCCGGAAAAGCCGGCGGCCCGCCGAACCGGCAGGCCGTCGCCTCGAACACGACAGGCAACGCGGAAGGTTACGCGGGCCCGCCCACAACTCCCCACCCGCGGCTGTCATCATGTCGCGCATTGCACGCGCCGCCCGCGCCCGGAATCGATGGACAGCAAGCCCCACATGCACGGCAATTCACCTGGCCCCGCGCCCGAACACACCCCGCTGATGAAGCAGTTCTTCGCCGCCAAGGCAGAGCACCCGGACGTGCTGCTGTTCTTCCGCATGGGCGACTTCTACGAGCTGTTCTACGACGACGCCCGCAAGGCCGCGCGCCTGCTCGACATCACCCTGACCCAGCGCGGTTCCTCCGCAGGCCAGCCGATCCCCATGGCCGGGGTGCCGCATCATGCCTGCGAGGGTTATCTCGCGCGCCTCGTCGCCCTGGGCGAATCGGTCGCGATCTGCGAACAGATCGGCGATCCGGCGCTATCGAAGGGACTGGTCGAGCGCAAGGTCGTCCGCATCGTCACGCCGGGCACCGTCACCGACGAGGCCCTGCTCAACGAACGCCGCGACACCCTGCTGCTTGCCATCGCGCGCGGCAAGAACGGTTACGGCGTGGCCTGGGCGGACCTCGCCGCCGGCCGCCTGCTGGTGAACGAAGTCGGCAACGAAGACGCACTGGAAGCCGAACTCGCTCGCCTGGAACCGGCCGAAACGCTCATCGCCGACGAGGACGGCTGGCCCGCCTTCGCCGCGACCCGCAATGGCGTGCGCCGGCGCGCGCCATGGCTGTTCGATGCCGACAGCGGCCGCCGCCAGCTGCTGCGCTCCTTCGGGCTGCACGACCTGTCGGGTTTCGGCATCGACGACAAGCCGCTGGCCATCGCCGCCGCAGCGGCCCTGCTCGGATATGTCGAGGAAACCCAGAAGCAGCGCCTGCCGCACCTCACTTCGATCGCCGTCGAATCCGGTGACGGCGCGATCGCGATGAATGCCGCCACCCGCCGGCACCTGGAACTCGACAGTCGTGTCGACGGCGACACCCGCACTACCCTGCTCGGCGTGCTGGATTCGACGATCACGCCTATGGGCGGCCGCCTGCTGCGCCGCTGGCTGCACCGCCCCTTGCGCGACCGTTCCACGCTGCGCCTGCGCCACCAGGCCGTGGCCACGCTCGTCGACTCCGGCGTGGCCGAGCGCATGCGCGAGACCTTCCGCGCGCTCGGCGATCTCGAGCGCATCCTCTCGCGCATCGCACTGCGTTCGGCGCGGCCACGCGACCTCTCCACATTGCGCGATGGCCTCGGATTGCTGCCAGCCGTGCGCACGCAGCTGCAGCCGCTGGATTCACCGCGCCTCGCCCAGCTGGCCAGCGAACTTGGCGAACACGACGCGCATGCGCACCTGCTGGCGTCGGCGATCGTGCCGCAGCCGCCGGTGCTGGCGCGCGACGGCGGCATCTTCGCCGAAGGTCATGACGCAGAGCTGGACGAACTGCGCACCCTGTCGACCAATGCCGACCAGTTCCTGATCGACCTCGAGGCGCGCGAGCGCGCCGCCACCGGCATCGCCACGCTCAAGGTCGGCTACAACCGCGTGCACGGCTATTACATCGAGATCAGCAAGGGCCAGAGCGACAAGGCGCCCGTGCACTATTCGCGCCGACAGACGCTGACCGGCGCCGAGCGCTACATCACCGAGGAACTGAAGCAGTTCGAGGACAAAGTGCTGTCCGCGCGCGAACGTTCCCTCGCCCGCGAACGGCTGCTGTACGAGCAGTTGCTGGATGCACTGAACGAACGCCTGGAGCCACTCAAGCATTGCGCCGCGGCGCTGTCGGAGCTGGACGTGCTGGCCTGCTTCGCCGAACGCGCGCAGGGCCTGGACTGGTCGCAACCGGAGCTCGTGGACGAAGCCGGCATCCGCATCGAACGGGGCCGCCATCCAGTCGTGGAAGCCGTGCGCAGCGAGCCGTTCGAGCCCAACGACCTCGTGCTGCACGAGGACCGGCGCATGCTGGTCATCACCGGGCCGAACATGGGCGGCAAGTCGACGTACATGCGGCAGAACGCGCTGATCGTCCTGCTCGCGCATATCGGCGCGTTCGTGCCGGCGTCGCGCGCGGTGCTGGGCCCGATCGACCGCATCCTCACCCGCATCGGCGCCGGCGACGACCTCGCGCGCGGACAATCGACCTTCATGGTCGAGATGAGCGAGACCAGCTACATCCTGCACCACGCGACTGCACAGTCGCTGGTGCTGATGGACGAGATCGGCCGCGGCACGTCGACTTATGACGGCCTCGCCCTCGCCGATGCCTGCGCGCGCCATCTCGCGCATGGCAATCGCGCGTACACGCTGTTCGCCACGCACTACTTCGAACTCACCGCGCTCGCCGAGCCGGGCAGCGGCATCGCCAACGTGCACCTCGACGCGGTCGAACACGGCGATGCCCTCGTGTTCATGCACGCGGTGAAGGACGGTCCCGCCGACCGCAGCTTCGGCCTGCAGGTCGCCGCCCTCGCCGGCCTGCCCAAGTCGGTGGTCAGGCAGGCACGCGGGCGGCTGGCGGAACTGGAGCAACAGCAGCGCGATGTCCCGGTGCCGCCGCTCACGCCGGTCGCGCTGGACCAGCCGCAGCAGTTCGGCCTGTTCTCGCCCGGTTCGGCGGCGCTGGATGCCCTGGCGTCCATCGATCCCGACGAACTCACGCCCAAGCAGGCGCTGGAAGCCCTGTACCGCCTCAAGGCTCTCGGTTGAGCGCCAGTCGATAGCCCACCGCTATCGGCTTGGTTGGAACAATCGATTTCATTTGTCACTGGCACGGGCCTAAGGTCGGGGTTCCCCCGACCCCGCAGGAGCCCGCGATGAACAAGCCTTCCGACCCGCCCAAGAAGTGCCCGCTGACGACTGCCTTTGGTGCCCCGGTCGTCGACAACCAGAACAGCATGACCGCCGGCCCGCGCGGCCCGCTGCTCATGCAGGACGTCTGGCTGATCGAAAAGCTCGCCAACCTCAACCGCGAGATCATTCCCGAGCGCCGCATGCATGCGAAGGGCTCCGGCGCATTCGGCACCTTTACCGTCACCAACGACATCACCCGCTACACGCGCGCGAAGATCTTCAGCGCGGTGGGAAAGCAGACAGAGATGTTCGCGCGCTTCACCACGGTCGCCGGTGAACGCGGTGCGGCCGATGCAGAACGCGACATCCGCGGCTTCGCGCTGAAGTTCTACACCGAGGAAGGCAACTGGGACCTGGTCGGCAACAACACGCCGGTGTTCTTCCTGCGCGACCCGCGCAAGTTCCCCGACCTCAACAAGGCCGTGAAGCGCGACCCGAAGACCAACCTGCGCAGCGCGACCAACAACTGGGATTTCTGGACCAGCCTGCCCGAGGCGCTGCACCAGGTCACCATCGTCATGAGCGACCGCGGCATTCCCGCGAGTTACCGGCACATGCACGGGTTCGGTTCGCACACCTACAGCTTCATCAACGCCGGCAACGAGCGGTTCTGGGTCAAGTTCCACATCAAGACGCAACAAGGCATCCGGAACCTGACCGACGCCGAAGCCGCGGAACTGATTGGGCGGGATCGCGAGAGCCACCAGCGCGACCTGTTCGACGCGATCGAACGCGGCGATTTCCCGAAGTGGACCCTGTACATACAGGTCATGCCGGAGACCGATGCGGAAAAGGTGCCCTACCATCCCTTCGACCTGACCAAGATCTGGCCGAAGAAGGACTATCCGCTGATCGAAGTCGGCGTGATGGAGTTGAACCGTAATCCGGAAAATTTCTTCGCCGACGTCGAGCAGAGCGCCTTCGCGCCGAACAACCTCGTGCCCGGCATCAGTGTTTCGCCCGACAAGATGCTGCAGGCGCGACTGTTCGCGTACTCCGATGCGCAGCGTTACCGGCTGGGCGTGAACCACCACCAGATCCCGGTCAATGCCGCACGTTGTCCGGTTCACAGCAACCACCGCGACGGCGCGATGCGCGTCGACGGCAACTACGGTGGGACGCTGCACTACGAGCCCAACAGCTTCGGCCAATGGCAGGAACAGCCCGAGTACCGCGAACCGCCGCTGAAGATCAACGGCGACGGGGATTTCTGGAACTTCCGCGAGGATGACGCCGACTACTACCAGCAGCCGGGCGATCTGTTCCGCCTCATGACACCAGCCCAGCAACAGGTGCTGTTCGACAACACCGCGCGCGCGATGGGCGATGCGCCGGAGTTCATCAAACGCCGGCACATCGGCAACTGCACCAGGGCCGATCGGGCCTATGGCGCGGGCGTGGCCAAGGCGCTTGGACTGGATATCACCGTGACCCCGGGGGAGCGCGAGCAGGCCGGCGCGGGCTGAACAGGCCACGTCCTTGGCAAGAGGCAATGCCCGGCGAAAGCAAGGCCGGGCAGTGCCTTCCTGGCGAACGCGCCGTTCGCACACATCAACTCGTCACGACGGTTGAACAGGACTAGCATCGTTTGCTCACCCAAGGGAGCACCGCCATGAACGCCACGCTTACCGACGATCTGCTCAACCAGCTGCAGGGACCGCAACTGGCCCAGATCGGCCAGCAACTGGGGCTGTCGCAACCGCAGGCAAGCGATGCCGTGTCCGCGGCACTGCCATTGCTGCTTGGCGCGCTTGGGAGCAACGCCCGCCAGCCGCAGGGAGCGGAAGCACTGTTCGGCGCACTACAGCGTGACCACGCCGGACTCGACCTGGGCAGCGTGCTTGGCACGGTAATGGGCGGTGGCGGCCAGGGACCGGAAATCCTCGGCCACATTTTCGGCGCCCGCCAGAACAATGCGGCGCAGGGACTGGGCGCGGCTACCGGACTGGGTGGTGCACAGGCAAACACGTTGCTGAAGATGCTGGCACCGATCGTGCTCGCCTACCTCGCCAAGCGCATGTTCTCGCAAGGCAACGCAACGACGCCGCAGGCACTCGGCCAGGCACTCGGCGACGAGCACGAGCAGATCCGCCAGCAGGGCGGTCTCGGTGGCGGGCTGCTTGGCGCGGTACTGGATCGTGATGGCGACGGCGATACGGATTTCTCGGATCTGATCGGGCTCGCGGGATCGGTATTGGGCGGCGGACGCCGTTGATGCCATCGACCGCCCTGCGCCTGCTCCGCGCGGTGTCCAACTAGGTGGCGTCGATATCGCCCAGCGCCCGGATCAGGCGGCGCGCCCGCTTGTCCGGTTTGCTTTCAGGCGCGCGGTAACCTGCGCGCTCTGCGGCGCGCGCCGCGCGAGCGGACTCGCGACCAAGGCGCGATGCCTCTGTTTCGGCATACAGCGCCTGCGCGATGCTCGCCGGGCCGCGCACATCGCTGAGCGCGCGGACTTCGATCTCGAAGACTTCCTCGCCGCGCTCGATCCTCAGCGCATCGGCGACACGCACCCCGCGCGCGGGCTTGGCACGCTGCCCGCCGATCTCGATCTTGCCGGTTTCGATGGCCTGCTTGGCCAGTGCGCGTGTTTTGAAGAAGCGGGCCGCCCACAACCACAGGTCGAGCCGCACGCTGTCGCGGGATTCGTCGGACGCTAGCGTGGGATGTTTCATCACGGCGCGATTTTATCGCGAAGCCTCAGATCGATACGCCAACCTCCGCCAGCCGCTGCCGCAGGCGCGTGAGGTGGCTGCCTGGCCAGTACAGCTGGCCGCAACCCTGGCACTGGCTGAAGCCGCCAGGAGAATGCGTGATGCTGCTGTGCGCGATGAATGGCGCAACTCCGTCGCGCAAGGGTTCGACCGCGCCGTTGCAGCGCGCGCAGCGGGTGAAGGGCGCGATCCGCGCATCAAGCTGGAAGCGGTCGCACACCTCGCGCAATTGGCGGCGGGGATCCGTGGCATGCAGGAATGCACCGTGGGTCAGCGCTGCCCGCTTCAGCAGGCCGGTATCGCGGCTGAGCAGGATGCGATGCTGCTCCCGGGAGATCGACAACAGTTCCTCATCGCCGTAATCGTTGCGATAGAGACAGTCGAATCCGAGCAGGCGCAGATAGGCCGCAAGCCGGCCGAGATGCACGTCGAGCACGAACCGAGGTTCGCGCAGGGGCTGTGGCCGCAGGCGCGAGAAGGCGCCGAGCTCGAAGCCTTCGAACATCGGGTAGACCGCTACCCGCTCGCCGCCCCTCAGCTTGTGCATGAAACCGACGGACAGTCCGTCTACCAGGATCAGGTCGACCTCGGTGTGCGGCACGCCCAATGCCTCGATCCGGTCCTTGACCGCAGGTGTGCCGTGGAACTGGTGGATGAAACTGCACTTGCGCCGTTCCGGCGGCAGGAAGTCGCCCAGCTCCTCGTAGAAGCGGAATTCGCACTGGTGCAGCGCGCTCGCCATTTCCGTCTTGCCCTTGCCGCCAACGGGCCGAGCTTACGCCGCAGCGCGTAGTCCGACGCGCACCTTTTGCCAATACGACAACACGGTCGACGTTCCACCCGCCCAAAAGCAAACGGCCGCCCGATGAGGGGCGGCCGTCGCGGCGCTTGCGCGCTCGTGTTGCGCTGATTACTGGGCCTTGGCCTTGGCGTAGGCGGCCAGGTCTTCCTTGATGCGGGCCTTCTTGCCTTCCAGGCCACGCAGGTAATACAGCTTGCCGGCGCGGACCTTGCCGCGGCGCTTCACTTCGACCGAGTCGATGATCGCGCTGTGGGTCTGGAACACGCGCTCGACGCCATAGCCGTGCGAGATCTTGCGCACGGTGAAGGAGGAGTTCAGACCGGCATTCTTGGTGCCGATCACCACGCCTTCATAGGCCTGGACGCGCTCGCGGTTGCCTTCCTTGACCTTCACGTTGACGACGATGGTGTCGCCCGGGCCGAAATCCGGCAGCTTGCGCTGCACCTGTTCGGCTTCGAAATTCTGCAGGAGTGTATGGAGCGAGGGCTTGTTCATGGCTATGGCCTGTTGGATTAGTTGTAGCGCGAGTGCACGTGGACCCGCGTCTGGCATCGGTGAAGCTGGGTGGAGCAAGCCGCGTATTTTAGCGGAACTTTTCCTTGCGGGGCAAATGGTTAGCGCCCTCCATGGCCCGCCGCGCAAGGGACCGCTCCGCGGTGGCTGGTCGCGTGGCGGATCCGGAAAGCCCTCCCGGAACCGGCTCTTGCGGCCGAACCCCAGGAATCAGCCGTCGGAATCATCGCCAACTTCGGCGAAACGGGCGCGATATTCGTCCAGAAGCTTGTGATCGGCCTTGGTCAGCGCCGATTCGTCCAGCAAGTCGGGACGCCGCTGCCAGGTCCGGCCCAGGGATTCCTTCCGGCGCCAGCGGGCGATTTCGGCATGGTTGCCCGACAGCAGGACGTCCGGGACCCGGCCCAGCTCATGCTCCACGGGGCGGGTGTAGTGCGGACAGTCCAGCACACCGCCTTCGAAACTGTCCTGCTCGGCGGACTCGGCGTCGCGGAGCGCCCCCTCCTGCAGCCGGGCCACGGCATCGACCACCACCGCCGCCGCCAGTTCGCCGCCCGACAGGACGTAGTCACCGATCGAGAGCTCCTCGTCGACCTCGGCTTCGATCAGGCGCTCATCGATGCCTTCGTAGCGGCCACACAGCAGGATCACCCGCTCGCGTGCGGCAAGCTCACGCGCCTTGGCCTGCGTCAGCGGCGCGCCTTGGGGAGTGAGGTAAATGACCTTGGCGGGCGCCGGATCGGCTGCGCGCGCCGCTTCGATTGCCGCACGCAGCGGATCGATGAGCATGACCATGCCGGGGCCGCCACCGAACGGGCGTTCGTCGACACGCCGATAGTTGCCTTCGGCGTAATCGCGCGGATTCCAGCCGTGCAGCGACAACAGGCCGCGTTCGCCCGCCCGGCCGGTAACGCCAAACGCGGCGCATTGCGCGATGAAATCGGGAAACAGGGTGATGACGTCGATGCGCATGGCCATCCTGGAGGCTGGCGGCATGCAGCGTGGCTGCCGCCGGTGGTGCGGATTCTAGAACTCGGGATCCCAGTCCACCGTCACCACGCCGGCATCGAAGTCGACGCCAGTCACGTACTGGGGTTGCATGAAGGGAATCAGGCGTTCGCGCTCGCCATCGCGCGCGACCAGCACGTCGTTGGCGCCGGTGGCGAACAGATGCGACACGGTGCCGAAGTCGACACCCTCCACGTTCACGACACGCAGGCCTTCCAGGTCGACCCAGTAGTACTCGCCGGGGCTCGGTGGCGGCAAGGCAGAGCGGGGAACATAGATCTCGGTGCCGCGCATCGCATCGATGGCGTCGCGGTCGGTCACGTCAGGGAACGTGGCGACGATGCTCTTGCCGCTTTCCTTGCCGCGCACGCCGCGCAGTTCGCGCTCGTTACCCTGCGGGTCGCGCAGGATCCACGGCTGGTAGCGGAAGATGGCGGCGCGCGGCTCGGTCCAGGACTCGAGTTTCGCCTCGCCACGAACGCCAAAGGCGCCGGCCACCCTGCCCAACAGGATGCGGCGCCCTTGATCGTTGTTCATTGCGAACGCGCTGTTTGAAAGCGTGGCCGCGCGTGAAGGACTCGCGCGCGGCAGGCAATCAGGCCGAGACGGCCTTGCCGGCTTCCTTGTAGAGCACGGCGACCTTGTCGGTCAGCTGCGCACCCTTGGAAACCCAATGCTTGACGCGCTCGAGGTCGAGCTCGACGCGCTTTTCCGCACCCTGCGCGACCGGGTTGTAGTAACCCACGCGCTCGATGTTGCGGCCGTCACGGGCGCTGCGGCTGTCGGTGACGATGATGTGGTAGAAGGGGCGCTTCTTGGCGCCGCCACGGGTAAGGCGAATCTTGACCATTGCAGTTTCTCGGTGTTGCCCAGCTGCCGGAATGGCAGGGTAAGCCGATAATTGTAAGCCATTGATTCGGCCAAGGAAACCGCGCCACCCCAAAAAATGGCGCGCCAGGGGGCATCCGCGCCGCCCCGGGCCTGAAAAAGCGGCGTCCAGCGCCTTTGGGCCGCCTCGGAGCCGCCCGATCAACCGGCCAGCACGAACCGCTCAGCCCGGGCCACGGCCTCGGCATCCTGGGCCGCCCGGCCGGTTGCCGTACCCGGTCAGCATGCCCCGCCACTCCATGCCCATGTAGCCGGCGCTGAGTTCCAGCATCCGCGCGAAGGGCTCGGCCACGCTGAAGTCCTCGTCGCTTACCACACAGACTGCGTGCAGGCGCTTGCCCGCCATCTGCTGCTTGAAATCCAGGCCGGGCACGCGCAGCCACGCGCTCCAGTAATCGAAGTACAACTTCACGCTGGCGGGCACGCTGTACCAGTACAGCGGCGCGGCAATGACTATGTCGGAGGCGTCCAGGGTCGCTTCGGCGAGCACCCATTCGTTCCCCTGCGGCGACGGATAGAGGCCGACGGAATGGCGAATATCGCGGAACGCCGGCAACGGATAGTCATCCAGATGCAGGGTGCGATGGCTCGCCGATGCCGGCAGCGCTGCGGCCATGCGCTGAGCGAGGAACTGGGCATTGCCGCCTTCGCGAGCGCTGCCGAGCAGGAACAAGACGTTGTGACTGGTAGCGGACATGACGTACTCGCCGCGAGGAGACGCCCGAACTCTAGGCCAAACTCCGCGGCGTGCCGCCGTTGGCGACGGCACACATCATTCCACTGCGTCACGCCATCGAATGGCGCGCACTCGATCAGCGGAACGGCATCCCGCCGCGCCCGCCCATCATGCCCTTCATCCCGCGCATCAGGCCCTTCATGCCGCCGCCGGAGAGCTTGCTCATCATCTTTTCCATCTGCTGATACTGCTTCATCAGCTTGTTCACGTCGGCCGGGGTGAGGCCGGCGCCCTTGGCGATGCGGGCGCGACGCGAGCCATTGAGCAGGTCGGGATTGCGGCGTTCCTTGGCCGTCATCGAATTGATGATGGCGACCATGCGTGGCACTTCCTTGCCGGTGACCTGGTTCTTGACCGAATCCGGAACCTGTCCCATGCCCGGCAGCTTGTCCATCAGGCCATGGATGCCGCCCATGTTCTGCATCTGCTCGAGCTGGTCCTTCAGGTCGTTGAGATTGAACCGCTTGCCCTTGGCAACCTTCTCCGCAAGCTTCTGCGCCTTGTCCTTGTCGACCTGCTGCTCGACCTGCTCGACCAGCGACAGCACGTCGCCCATGTCGAGGATGCGGCTGGCGATGCGGTCGGGATGGAACACATCGAGGCCGTCGGGCTTCTCACCCACGCCGATGAACTTGATCGGCTTGTGGGTGATGTAGCGGACCGACAGCGCGGCGCCGCCGCGTGCATCGCCATCGGTCTTGGTCAGCACCACGCCGGTGAGGGGCAACGCTTCGGCGAAATGCTTGGCGGTGACGGCCGCGTCCTGGCCGGTCATCGAGTCGACCACGAACAGGGTCTCGACTGGATTCACCGCGCCGTGCAGGGCCTTGATCTCGGCCATCATGGCTTCATCGATCGAGGTGCGGCCGGCGGTGTCGACGATCAGCACGTCGACATACGACTTGCGCGCATCTTCGATCGCGGCCTTCACGATCGCCTCGGGCTTCTGGTCGGCGCTCGACGGGAAGAACAGCACGTCGACCTGCTGCGCCAGCGTCTTCAGCTGCTCGATGGCAGCCGGGCGGTACACGTCCGCCGAGACCACCATCACCTTCTTCTTGCGCTTTTCCTTGAGGTGCTTGGCGAGCTTGGCGACGGTGGTGGTCTTGCCCGCACCCTGCAGGCCGGCCATCAGGATCACGGCGGGCGCCGGCACATTGAGGTTGAGGTCGCTGGCGGTCGAGCCCATGACCGCGGTGAGCTCGTCACGCACGACCTTGATCAAGGCCTGGCCGGGCGAAAGCGACTTCAACACTTCCTGCCCGACCGCGCGCACCTTGATGCGCTCGATCAGCGCCTGCACCACCGGCAGCGCGACGTCGGCTTCGAGCAGCGCGATGCGCACTTCGCGCGTGGCTTCGCGGATGTTCTCCTCGGTCAGGCGCCCGCGGCCGCGCAGGCGGTCGATGGTGCCGGAGAGTCGCTGGGTGAGGGATTCGAACATGCGGGCAGCCTGCGTGCGGAAAACCGAAAACGGGCGCGAATTATACGGGCTGCAGGCGCGAGCCCGATGCCGGGACCAGGGCGCAGTCGCTGAACCCGCCTGTATGCGACACTCCGGCGATGACAATCGTTCTCATCGCCATCGTTCTTTACCTCGTCGCCGCGGGCTTGCTGGTCTCACAACTGCGGCAGGAACGAGGTCATGGCTTGCGCTGGGTGATCCCTGCCCTGCCGGCGGTCGTCCTGCATTTCATGGCGCACGCCATGACCTGGCGCATGGCCGGCGGCGCGGACCTGCACTTCTTCGCGGCTCTGTCCCTGGTCGGGCTCGGCATGGCGACGATGACGACGCTGTATGGCGCGACCGGGCGCCTGGCGGCGCTGGGCGTCGTGGTGTTCCCCATCGCCGCGGCGACCTTGTACGCGTACGCACAGCACGGCCACGTAAACGCGGAAGCGCTGGATTGGCGCCTGCAATTGCATGCCTGGTGCGCCCTGCTCGCTTACGCGACCCTCGCCATTGCCGCCCTGCTGGCAATCACATCGTGGTTGCAGGAGCGCGCGCTGCGTCGCCGCGAATTCCACGGCTGGCTGCGGGCGCTGCCACCGCTGGTGGAACTCGAAAGCCTGCTGTTCCGCACGATCACCGTGGGCTTCATCCTGCTCACGGCCACGTTGCTGACCGGCGTGCTCTTCGTCGAGAACCTGTTTGCCCAGCACCTGGTGCACAAGACGGTGCTGAGCGTGCTGTCCTGGCTGGCATTCGGTGCCCTGCTGCTCGGACGCTGGCGGCGCGGTTGGCGCGGCGCCACGGCGGTGCGCTGGACGCTGACCGCGATGGCGTTGCTGGTGCTCGCCTTCTTCGGCAGCAAGTTCGTGCTGGAGCTGATCCTCGGGCGCAGCTGACTCGGGCCTTGCCGCCGCGGGCCTCGTCCCCGGGATGGGGATTAGCTGAATGGGCCATCGGAGGGGTGTCTGCGTTCCACCGGGGCAACAATGCTTGCATTGACAAATATTGCACTGATCAGCATATTTGCCCCCCCATGAATACCCCCACCCCCCCGTCGCCCCCTTGGGGCGGTTCGACGCTGGCCCTGTTGCTGCGCGAAATCCGCGCGGCTTTCTGGACCCAGATGGAAGCCGACCTGCGCGCCGCCGGCCACGAACTCAACTTCAGCCAGTACATCACCCTGAAGCATCTGGCCGACGGCAGCGCCAGCGTCACTGACCTCGCCGGCGTCGCCCAGTTGAATCCGGGTGCCATGACCCGCTTGCTGGACAAGCTCGAGCAGCGCGGCATCGTCGCCCGTGTCGCCGATCCGAACGATCGCCGCGCGCTGCGCATCCACCTCACGGAGGCCGGCGTTGCGACCTGGAACGACATCAACCATTGCGGCCAGGGCGTGCGCGAACGCGTAACCCGTGGCATGAGCGATGCGGATAGCGAAACGCTGATTCGCCTGTTGACGCAGATCCGCGACAACCTTTCATCTTCGGAACGCTGACATGTCCCTTCCCTCCACCCGCCGGATGCGGGCCCCGCTTGCGCTGGCGCTGACCCTGTTGGTCGCCGCCTGCGCAAGCTCGCGCGGACTCGAACCCGAAGGCCAGCCATTGAATGCCGATTCGCTGGCTGCATCCCGCAGCCTGGCCGGCACGTCGGACGCGGGATTTCCGCAGCGCGACTGGTGGAAGGCGTTCGGCGATGCACAGCTCGATGACCTGATCACGGAAGCACTCGTCGGCACGCCTTCGCTGGATGCCGCCGACGCGCGCGTTCGCCAGGCCATCGCGCAGGCGGGCCTGGCCGACGCCGCGGGCAAGCCCACCCTCGGCGCGACCGCGCTGTATTCGGGCGTGCAGATTCCCGAAACCGTCGCCCGCCCCCCACTCGGTGGCGACTACCTGGGCGTGACGCTGATCGGCCTGCAGTTCGCCTACAGCCCCGATCTCTGGGGCGGGCACCGCGCCCGCACCCAGGCCGCACTGGGCCAGGCGCGCGCAGCCGAAGTCGACGCCCAGGCCGCGCGGCTGATGCTGTCTTCGAACATCGCGCGCGCCTACGTCGCGCTGGCACAGGCGCACGACGCCGCCGAGGTCGCACACGCCGACGAGCAGCGCGCATCGCAACTGCTGGACCTCGGCCGCCAGCGCGTCAAGGCGGGCCTCGACAACCAGTTGCAGATCCGCAACGCCGAAACCGCCGTGGCCAGCGCGCAGCAGCAGGAACAGGCGGCGCAGCAGCAGATCGATGCGGCACGCAATGCGATCGCTGCGTTGCTCGGCCAGGGACCGGATCGCGGCCTCCAGATCGCCAAGCCTGCGTTGCTTTCCGCGCCGGTGCCTGGTGTTCCGGCCGTGGTGCAGAGCGAACTGCTGGGCCATCGCCCGGATGTGGTGGCGGCACGCTGGCGCGTGGAAGCAGCGCGCCATGGCATCAAGGCGAGCAAGGCCGAGTTCTATCCGACCGTGAACCTGACGGCGCTGGTCGGCCTCGCCGGCGGCAACCTGTCGGACCTTTTCTCCAGCGATGCCCTGATTGCGTCGGGCGGCCCGGCCATCAGCCTGCCGATCTTCGACGGCGGCCGCCTTCGCAACAATCTGGCGAAGAGCGATGCGGAATACGACCTCGCTGTCGCCAACTACAACCAGGCACTGATCGGTGCGCTGCGCGAGGTCGCCGATGCGTTGCAGGGAGCGCGCTCGCTCGACGCGCAGATCGCGTCGGCCAACCGCGCGCGCGATTCCGCGCAGGCGGCATGGGAGCTCGCCACCGCACGGTACAAGGCCGGGCTCGGCACGCAGCTGGATGTGCTCACCGCGCAGCGCCCGTTGCTGCAGCTCGATCAACTGATCGCCGCATTGCATGCGCAACGCCTGGGTACTTCTATCGACCTCGATCGCGCGCTCGGCGGCGGCCTCGAATTCGCGGCGCCCCCATCCGTCGCCGCCCAGAACACCAACGACAACGACATCACCCAGGCCCCCACGCCATGACTACCGAAATCAATCCCCAAGCCGCTGCGGCGCAACCGCCGACGAGCAAGCGCAAGCGCGCCCTGATGATCCTGGCCACCGTGGTCGTCGTCGCCGGCATCGCATGGGCCTTGTGGTACCTGCTGGTCGGGCGCTGGCATGAAAGCACCGACGATGCCTACGCGCAGGGCAACGTCGTCGCGATCACGCCGCAGGCCGCCGGTACCGTGGTCAGCATCGCGGCCGATGACGGCATGAAGGTCGATGCCGGCCAGGTGCTGGTGCAGCTCGACCCGAACGACGCGCAAGTCGCCTACCAGCAGGCCGTCGCCAACCTCGCCAACACCGTGCGCCAGGTGCGTGGCCTGTACAGCACCGTCGAAGCCGGGCAGGCCGATCTCGCCGCGCGCCGCGTGTCGGTCGAGAAGGCACGCGCCGACGTGCAGCGTCGCGAAGGCCTGGTCGCTACCGGCGCGGTGTCCGCGGAAGAGCTTGCCCACGTGCGCGATGAACTGACCGCCGCAGAGGCGGCGTTGGCCGCCTCGGGCGAGAACCTCTCGCGCAATCGCGCCCTCGTCGATGCCACCACCGTGATCGACCAGCCGCAGGTCGAGGCCGCCGCCGCGCAGCTGCGCCAGGCGTATCTCAACGCGCAGCGCATGGCGATCGTCGCGCCGGTGTCGGGCCATGTCGCCAAGCGCAGCGTGCAGCTGGGCCAGCGCGTGCAACCGGGCACCACGATGATGACGATCGTTCCGCTGGAACAGGTCTGGGTCGAAGCCAACTTCAAGGAAACGCAGCTGGCGAAGATGCGCATCGGCCAGCCGGTCAAGCTGCATTCCGACCTCTACGGCGACGACGTGGAATTCGATGGCAAGCTCGCCAGCCTCGGCCTCGGCACCGGCAGCGCCTTCGCCCTGCTGCCGGCGCAGAACGCCAGCGGCAACTGGATCAAGATCGTGCAGCGTGTGCCGGTGCGGATCGAAATCGATCGCAGGCAGCTGCTCGCGCATCCGCTGCGGATCGGCTTGAGCATGCACGCCGACGTATTGCTGCGCGACCAGGGCGGCGCCGTGCTGGCCACCGTGCCGCAGGAAAAGCCCGTGCTCACCACCCAGGCCTATGCGAAGCAGTTGGCCGACGCCGACGCGCTGATCCAGAAAATCGTCCGCGAGAACCTGGCGCAAGGCCACGGCTGACGCTCGCGCATCGCACGAAACACTGATGCTCCCGCGGCACGGCCGCGGGCGTGGTAAAGCCGCTTCGAGGCAACACCCGCATGTCGTCCCCCGCCCCCGCCAATCCGGCACCCGCCAATGGTTTCCGGCCGCCCAACATAGCGCTGACCACTCTCGGCCTGGCGCTGGCGTCGTTCATGCAGGTGCTGGACCTGACAATCGCGAATGTGTCCCTGCCGACGATCTCCGGCAACCTCGGCGGCAGCGCCAACCAGGCAACGTGGGTCATCACGTCCTTCGCCGTCAGCAATGCGATCGCGTTGCCGCTCACCGGATGGCTGACCCGCCACTTCGGCGAACGCAAGCTGTTCATATGGGCAACGTTCCTGTTCGTCATCGCCTCCCTGCTGTGCGGCCTGGCCAGCAGCATGGGCCTGCTCGTGGCGGCACGCGCGCTGCAGGGATTCGTCGCTGGCCCGATGTATCCGATCACGCAGGCGCTGCTGATCTCGATCTATCCAGCGCACAAACGCGGACAGGCGATCGCGCTGCTGGCGATGGTGACGGTGGTCGCGCCGATCGCCGGGCCGATCCTGGGCGGGTGGATCACCGACAACTACAGTTGGGAATGGATTTTCTTCATCAACGTGCCGATCGGCCTGTTCTCCAGTTTCATCGTCGGCCGGCAGCTGCGCGGCCGCCCGGAGCGGCTGGAGAAGCCGAAGATGGACTACGTCGGCCTGATCACCCTGGTGATCGGTGTCGGCGCGCTGCAGGTACTGCTCGACCTGGGCAATGACGAGGACTGGTTCCGCTCGCAGCTGATCGTGTGGCTCGCCATCATCTCGTCGATCGCGCTGGCGGTGTTCGTGATCTGGGAACTCACCGACAAGGACCCGATCGTCAACCTGCGCCTGTTCCGCCATCGCAACTTCAGCGCGGGCACGGCGGCGATGGTGGTCGCGTATGCCGCGTTCTTCAGCGTCGGCATCCTGGTGCCGCTATGGCTGCAACGCAACCTGGGGTTCACCCCCATCTGGGCGGGCTTTGCCACGGCTCCGATCGGCGTCCTGCCGGTGATCCTGACTCCCTTTGTCGGGCGCTATGCACACAAGTTCGACCTGCGCATGCTGGCCACCATCGCCTTCATCGCGATGTCGGCCACCAGTTTCATGCGCTCGGGATTCAACCTCGACGTCGACTTCCGCCATATCGCGCTGGTGCAGTTGTTCCAGGGCTTCGGCGTGGCGCTCTTCTTCATGCCGGTGCTGCAGATCCTGCTGTCGGACCTGCAACCGCATGAGATCGCGGCCGGGTCGGGGCTGGCGACATTCATGCGCACATTGGGCGGCAGCTTCGCCGCGTCATTGACGGGCTATGCGTGGTCCGAACGCGGCGCGGTGCACCACGCGCATCTCACCGAAAAACTGGCGGCGACCGATCCGAACACGATCGAAACGGTCACGCGCCTGGGGGGCGGCGACCTCCAGCGCGGCGCCTTCGTGCTCGAACGCATGATTTCCAACCAGGCCGCGCAGATCGGCTTCAACGAAATCTTCCACCTGCTCGGCATCATCTTCCTGGTGGTGATCGCATTCGTATGGGTTGCCAAGCCGCCATTCGTTGCGAAGGCGGGCCCGGAAGCCGCCGGCGGCCACTGATCGCCGCTCGCAGGCACGCCTTCCATCAAGCGCGCCTTCGATCAGGCGTCTTGATCAAGCGTGCTCCAACGCCTCCGCGAGGCGTTCCACGCCGATCACCTGCATCTCGCCGACACGCCCGCTCTTGGGCGCATTGGCCTTGGGCACGATCGCGCGCTTGAAGCCATGGGTAGCGGCTTCCTTCAGGCGCTCCTCGCCATTGGGCACGGGCCGGATCTCGCCCGACAGGCCCACTTCGCCGAACGCGATCGTCTGCTCCGCCATCGGCCTGTCGCGCAGCGAGGACAGCACGGCCAGCAGGACCGGCAGGTCGACCGCGGTTTCCTGCACGCGAATGCCGCCCACCACGTTCACGAACACGTCCTGGTCGCCCACCGCGATCCCGCCATGGCGGTGCAGCACCGCCAGCAGCATCGCCATGCGGTTGCTTTCCATGCCGACGGCGACGCGGCGTGGATTCGACAGCGGCGAGGAATCCACCAGCGCCTGCACTTCGACCAGCAGCGGCCGCGTGCCTTCGCGCGTGACCATCACGCAGCTGCCAGGTTGCGGCACGCTGTTGCCGGACAGGAAGATCGCGGACGGGTTGGGCACTTCGCGCAGGCCCTTGTCGCCCATGGCGAACACGCCCAGCTCATTGACCGCACCGAAGCGGTTCTTGAACGCGCGCAGCACGCGGAACCGGCTGCCGCTCTCGCCCTCGAAATAGAGCACGGCATCGACCATGTGCTCGAGCACGCGCGGGCCGGCGATGCCGCCCTCCTTGGTCACATGGCCCACCAGGAACACGGCCGTGCCGGTTTCCTTGGCGAAACGCACCAGCCTGGCCGCGGATTCGCGCACCTGGCTCACCGAACCGGGAGCCGCGGTCAGCGATTCGGTCCAGATCGTCTGTATCGAATCGGCGACGATCACATGCGGGCGCATCGCCGCGGCATGTTCGAGGATGCGCTCGACGCAGGTTTCCGCCAACGCATGCACGCCGTCCAGCGGCAGCCCCAGGCGCGCTGCGCGACCCGCCACCTGCGCCAGCGATTCCTCGCCGGTGACGTAGAGGCCGGGCATCGTCGCTGCCAGTTTCGTCACCGCTTGAAGCAGCAGCGTCGACTTGCCGATGCCGGGATCGCCGCCCACCAGCACCACCGAGCCGTGCACCAGGCCGCCGCCGAGTACCCGGTCGAGCTCACCGATGCCGGTCGAAGCGCGCGCGTCTTCGTGATGCCGCACGTCCCGGAGCGCGGTGACCTTGGGCGCCTCGCTGGCGCCGGCCCAGCCACTGCGCCGGCTCGCGGCCACGCTCCTGGCCTCAGGCGCGGCTTCGAGGACGACTTCACTCAACGTGTTCCAGGCGCCGCACTCGCCGCACTGGCCCTGCCATTTGTTGTAGTCCGCGCCGCATTCGCCGCAGACATGGGCCGTGCGTGCCTTGAGGGAGCTTTTCGCCATTACCGGGTCGTACCACTGGGAAGTGGCACTACTCTATCCGGCTGTCATCGCACGCGGCGAGACCGCTGCGGGTGGCTTCAGTTTTCCGGCGCGTCTTCTGCCTCGCGCTGCTCGCGGATCTTCGCCGCCTCCGCATCCGCGGCCACGCGGTGCTGGAGCGATTTGCACAGCTCGATTCCCGCCGCGGTCAGGTGTGGCTCGTCGCCACCCTCCTCAACGAGTCCGCTCTCGACCAGGCGCTTTTGCATTTCAGTATCGGCCGCGGACAGCGGGGCGCGCTGGTCGAGGCGCTGAAGTACCTCGAGCAGGGCGAGGTCTTCCAGGGAAATGGGGTCCATGGGCAGCCTCGGCCGGGGGACACACGACCGATCTTGGCACGTTTCACGGAGGGTGGTGCCGGAAACAGGAGTCGAACCTGCGACCTACGCATTACGAATGCGCCGCTCTACCAACTGAGCTATTCCGGCGAAGGGGCGGAATTGTAGGCTTTGGGCCGCTGCAGGGTCAATCGACCAGCTGCACCCGCAGCTCCTTGGGCAGGGCGAAAACCATGTCTTCCGGCTCGCCGGAAAGTTCGGCGACGTGCGCGGCGCCCAGTTCCCGCAGGCGCTCGATCACGCCGCGCACCAGCACTTCCGGAGCGGACGCGCCGGCCGTGATGCCGATGCGCTTGCGGCCCTGCACCCACTGCGGGTCGATCTCGATGGCGCCATCGATCAGGTAGGCCTGGACGCCCTCGCGCTCGGCAAGTTCACGCAGGCGGTTGGAATTGGAACTGTTGGGCGAACCGACCACCAGAACCAGGTCGCATTGCGCCGCGAGCTCGCGCACGGCGTCCTGCCGGTTCTGGGTGGCATAGCAGATATCGTCGTTCTTCGGCCCCTGGATCGCCGGGTATTTGGCCTTCAATGCCTCGATCACGGCACGGGTGTCATCGACCGACAGTGTGGTCTGGGTCGTGTAGGCGAGGTTGTCGGGTTGGCTGACTTCGAGCGCGAGCACATCCTCGATGTCTTCGACCAGGTAGATCTGGCCCAGGCCCGCTTCCCGCCGCCACTGCCCCATCGTGCCTTCGACTTCGGGATGGCCGTCATGGCCAATCAGCACCACGTCGCGGCCGGCGCGGCAATTGCGCGCGACCTCGAGATGCACCTTCGTCACCAGCGGGCAGGTCGCGTCGAAGACCTTCAATCCGCGCCGCCCCGCTTCATTGCGTACCGCCTGCGAAACGCCGTGGGCGCTGAAGATCACGGTGGCGTTGTCGGGCACTTCATGCAGCTCTTCGACGAAGATCGCGCCGCGGTGCTTGAGGTCGTCGACGACGAAACGGTTGTGTACGACTTCGTGGCGCACGTAGATCGGGGCACCCAGCGTTTCCAGGGCGCGCTTGACGATCTCGATGGCGCGGTCGACACCGGCGCAGAAACCGCGGGGATTGGCTAGCAGGACGTCCATGGGGTGATTTTAACCCCGGCGCCCGGCGTCGGCGGAACGCTTGCTGCCGCCCACCAGGCCGAACAGGGCGATGCCCACCGCACCGGCCACGATGGCCGAGTCGGCGATGTTGAAGGCGGGCCAGTAATGGTCGCGCCAGTACCACTGGATGAAGTCGATCACCTTGCCGTGGATGAGCCGGTCGATGACGTTGCCGACGGCGCCGCCGATCACCAGCGCGTAAGGCAGGGCCGTGCGCCACTCGCGACGCGGGGTGCGCGCGAGCCAGTAGCCCAGCAGGGCGCTGATGCCGAAGGCGAGCACGGTGAAGAGGTATTTCTGCCAGCCGCCCGCATCGCTCAGGAAGCTGAACGCCGCCCCGGTGTTGTAGGTGCGGTACCAGTTCCAGAAGCCGTCGATCACGGGAACCGCGGTGAACTCCGGCAGCGAAGTCACGACCCAGTTCTTGCTCCACTGGTCGAGCACGATGACGACCACGGAGAGCAGCAGCCAGGAAAGAGCATTGGGTTTGCTATTGGACATGACCTACCGCGAGTGTGGTGCGGGTTTGCCGCACACTGGTTGTTATTCCGCAGGACCGGAACGCTCCGGCGCACGTGGTACTCAGAACCAGCGGCGATCCTCGCCCGGTCCTTCGACATTGCCGACGCAGCGTGCGCACAACTCCGGATGCTCCGCATCCGTGCCGACGTCGCCGCGGTAATGCCAGCAACGTACGCACTTGCTCTTGCGCGTGCGCGTCGCGAGCACGGCGATGTCCTTGGCCGCGTCATCGGCCAGCACCTCCACGTCGCCGCTGATGAACAGGAACCGCAGTTCATCGGCCATCGGCACGAGCCAGTTCTGGTCCGCGGTGCTGCAACGCAGGCCGATCTCGGCTTCCAGCGCAGCACCAATTTCGCCCGCGGCGCGCATGGGCTCGAGCGTCCGGCTGACTTCCTCGCGCAACGCCAGCAGGCGGTCGAAGTCGGCAGCCGAGAGCGGTGCACCGTCCGACAATGGCGCCAGGCCGTCGTACCAGGTCGCGAACAGCACGTTGTCCTCGCGCTTGCCATCGCCGGTAACAGCAGGCAAGTACCGCCACATCTCGTCGGCGGTGAAGCTGAGGATGGGCGCGATCCAGCGCACGAAGGCTTCCGAGATCCGGTACATCGCGCTCTGCGCCGAACGACGGCCGCGCGAGTCCTCGCGCATCGTGTAGAGGCGGTCCTTGGTGACGTCCAGGTACAGCGATCCCAGATCGACGCTGCAGAAATTCGACAGCGCCTGCACGATCGCGGCGAAGTCGTAGTCCTCGTAGGCCTTGGCGATCTGCTGCTGCACCTGGAACGCGCGATGCACGATCCAGCGGTCCAGCGCGACCATGTCGTCGAGCGGGCGCAGGTGCTGCACCGGATCGAAGCCATTGAGGTTGGCGAGCAGGAAGCGCGCGGTGTTGCGGATGCGCCGGTACACGTCGCCGCTGCGCTTGAGGATGTTGTCGGAGACCGACATCTCGTTGCGGTAGTCGGTCGATGCGATCCACAGACGCAGCACGTCCGCGCCCATGGCGTTGATCACCTTCTGCGGCTCGACCGTATTACCGATCGACTTGGACATCTTCTTGCCCTGCTCGTCGACGGTGAAGCCGTGCGTGAGCACCTGGCGGTACGGCGCCTTGCCGTCCATCGCCACGGCGGTGAGCAACGAGCTGTGGAACCAGCCGCGATGCTGGTCGGATCCTTCCAGATAGAGATCGGCGGGCTTGCGCAATCCGTCCTGCGGACGCTGCGCGAGCACGCATTCATGGGTGACGCCGGAATCGAACCAGACATCGAGGATGTCGGTGACCTTGTCGTACTTCGCGGCCTCGTCGCCCAGCAGCGAAGCCGCATCGAGCGAATACCAGGCATCGACGCCTTCGCGCGCGACCACGTCGGCGACCTGGCGCATCAGTTCGGCCGCACGCGGATGCGGTTCCTGGGTTTCGCGATCGACGAACAGCGCGATCGGAACGCCCCAGGTGCGCTGGCGGCTGACGCACCAGTCCGGACGGCCTTCGATCATGCCGTAGATGCGTGCTTCGCCCCATTCCGGGATCCACTTGACCTGGCCGATTTCGTGCAGGGCATCGCGGCGCAGGTTGGCCTGCTCCATCGAGATGAACCACTGCGGCGTGGCGCGGAACGCCACCGGCGTCTTGTGGCGCCAGCAGTGCGGGTAGCTGTGTTCGAGCTTGGCGTGCGCGAGCAGGCGGCCACTGGTGCGCAGCACCTCGGTGATCACGTCGTTCGCCTTCCAGATATGCAGGCCGGCGAGCGTGGTTCCATCTGCGGGCGGCGTCGACGGCAGGTACAGACCGCGCCCGTCGACCGGGTTCATCTGCGCGGCGGTGTACTTGTCGAGCAGGCCGTAGCGCTGGCCGACGACAAAGTCTTCCTGGCCATGCCCCGGCGCCGTGTGCACGACGCCGGTACCCTCGTCGGCGGTGACGTGTTCGCCCACCAGCACGGGAATGTCGCGTTCCGGATAGAACGGATGCTGCAGGTGCTGCCCTTCGAGCTCGCTGCCATTGACGTTGCCGAGCACGACGACATCGGCGACGCCATAACGAGCCAGCGCCTTCGTCGCCAGCGCTTCGGCGAGCACGAGCAGGCGGCGACGGCCGTCGGCGTAAGCCGGGCCCTCGACCAGCACGTATTCGAGGTCGGGACCGACCGTCACCGCAAGGCTTGCCGGCAGCGTCCACGGCGTGGTCGTCCAGATCGGCATCGCGACATCGATGCCCTCCTCCACCGACACGCCGAACACGGACGCCAGCTTCTGCGGGTTGCGTGCGCTGTAGGCGACATCGACGGCCGGCGACACCTTGTCGGCGTATTCGATCTCCGCCTCGGCCAGGGCCGAACCGCAATCGAAGCACCAGTGCACCGGCTTGGCGCCGCGCACCAGGTGGCCACGCTCGATGATCTTCGCCAGCGAACGCATGATCCCGGCTTCGGTGGCGAAGTCCATGGTGCGGTAGGGGTTTTCCCAGTCACCGAGCACGCCCAGGCGCTTGAAGTCGCGGCGCTGCAGGTCGATCTGCTCGGCGGCGTATTCACGGCACTTGGCGCGGAATGCAGCAGCGTCGAGCTTGTCGCCGACCTTGCCGAACTTCTTCTCCACCGCGTGCTCGATCGGCAGGCCGTGGCAGTCCCAACCCGGCACGTAGGGCGCGTCGAAGCCGGCGAGCAGCTTCGACTTCACGATCACGTCCTTGAGGACCTTGTTGACCGCGTGGCCGATGTGGATCGCACCGTTGGCGTACGGCGGGCCGTCGTGCAATACGAAACTCTTTTCGCGGCCGCCTGTTTTTTCGCGAATCCGCTGGTACAGGCCCTCGCTTTCCCAGCGGGCCAGGGTTTCCGGCTCACGCTTGGGCAGGTCGCCGCGCATCGGGAATTCCGTCGCGGGCAGTTGCAGGGTGGACTTGTACCTGCTGGTGTCTGGGCTGGTTTCTTTGTCGGTCACAGCGGGGCGCTCTGGCGAAGGCTCGTCGAGGAGGCGTTGGAAAAACCGGAGGACAGGATCGCACGTGCCTGCGCTGCATCGCGATGCATCTGTCCGGTGAGGGAATCGAGGTCGGGGAACTTCAGCTCATCGCGCAGCTTGGCGACGAATTCGACTTCGATGCGGCGGCCATACAGGTCGCCTGCGAAGTCGAACAGATGCGCTTCGAGCAGGGGCTCCACGCCGGCTACCGTGGGCCGCGTGCCGAGGCTGGACACCGAAGCCCGGGGCCCGCTGCCGACGCCATGCACCCAGGTCGCGTAGATGCCGGACAGCGCGGGCATCTTGCCGGCGAAACGGATGTTGGCCGTGGGAAAGCCGAGTTCGCGGCCCAGCTGCCGGCCGCGCACGACATGGCCGCCAATCGAATACGGGCGCCCCAGCAGGCGCGCGGCGCCAGAGAAGTCGCCCGACTGCAGCGCGATACGGATTCGAGTGCTGGAGACACGCTCGCCATCGAGTTCGACCGGGGCGATTTCATCGGCCGCAAAGCCGAGTTCCGTGCCCGCGCGCCGCAACACGGCGATGTCGCCCGCCCGGCCCTTGCCGAAGCGGAATTCAGGACCGACCCAGACCTCGCGCGCCGACAGGCGCTGTTGCAGCACGACGCGCGCGAAGTCCTCGGCGGCGAGGCTGCTGAGCCGGCTGTTGAAACGGAGCAGGCCAACCTGATCGACATGCAGCGCCAGCAGGCGCTCCACCTTCGCGTGCGGCAACAGCAGGCGCGGGGGCGGATTGCCCTTCGCGAAGAACTCGCGCGGCAACGGTTCGAAGCTCAGGGCCACCGCAGGCACGTCCAACGCGCGCGCACGCTCGACGGTGCGGCGCACCAACGCCTGATGCCCTAGGTGCAGGCCGTCGAAGGCGCCGATGCAGACCACACTGCCGTGCGGGCAACGGGGCCCGCCTTCGACGTCGCGAAACAGCCTGCTCATGGAATCTCTGTGGGGCCCGGCGCACTCGGCCGGGCATTCAGCCGAAGCCCGGCAGGGCCGGGCTTTTCAGGTCAGATCTGCGGATCGACCGCATCACTGAAGTATAGCCGCCGTGGCCCGGTCTCAATGCTCGCGCAGATCGCGCGGGCGGAACCCGACGGCCAGCAAGGCCCCCAGGTACACCGCACCGCCACCGCCGACCAGCAAGGCCAGGTAACCGATCCGCTCCCACTTGCCGATCACGGTGAAGTCGGGAATCCAATGCAATGCCACGAGCAGCGCAATCGCCATCGCGGCGCAGGCCAGCCCAAGGCGGGTCAAATGGCGCGTCCAGCCCGGCTGGCGCTGGTACACCCCCGCCTTGCGCAGCCAATGCCATAGCAGCATCAGATTGAGGTAGCTCGCCAACGCGCTGGCCAGGCCGATCGCCAGGTGCAGGCCAGGCGTGCTCGCCAGGCCCTGCATGACGTTGCCCTGCTTGTCAGCCGGGACCCAAAGCACGAACAGGATCGCGAGGAACACGACGTTGAGGACCATGTTGGCGACCAGGGACGCCACGCCTGCACGCACTGGCGTACGCGTGTCCTGGCGCGCGTAGAACGCCGGCAGCACGATCTTCACCAGGGCGAAGGCCGGCAGGCCGAAGCTGAGCCCGAACACCGACATCGCTGCCATCCGCGTGTCGAACGCGGTGAATTGCTTGTGCTGGAACAACGTCGCGACCAGCGGCTGCGACAACAGCATCAGGCCGAGCATCGCCGGCAACGCGATCAGCAGGGTCGTGCGCAGGCCCCAGTCGAGCGCCTTGGAGAACCCCTCGTGGTCGGTGTTGACGTGGTGGCGCGACAGCGTCGGCAGGATCACCGTGCCCAGTGCGATGCCGAATACGCCCAGCGGCAATTCGAGGAAGCGGTCCGCCTGGGACAGCCAGGTCTGCGAACCGGTGTACAGCAGCGCCGCGATCACCGTGTCGAACAGCAGGTTGATCTGCGCGATGGAGGAGCCAAACAGCGTCGGCACCATGAGCTTCATCACCTTGCGCACATCGGGATGGTTCCATCCCCACTTCGGCAGGGTCAGCAGGTCCAGTCCCCGCAATGCCGGCAACTGGAACAGCAACTGCAGGATGCCGCCCGCCAGGATGGACCAGCCCAGCGCCGTGATCGGCACCTGCAGGTGCGGCGACAGCCAAAGGGCACCCGCGATCATGCAGAGGTTGAGGATGACCGGCGTCAGCGCTGGCATGCCGAAGCGGTGGAAACTGTTCAGCGCTCCACCCGCGAGCGCCGTCAGCGACACGAACAGGATGAACGGGAAGGTCAGCCGCAGCAGGTCGACGGTCAGGCCGAACTTCTCCGAATGCGCCTCGCCGCCCAGGTTGAACAACCACGCGACCTGCGGGGTGAAAAGCAGGCCCAGGGCCGTCACCACCAGCAGGACGCCGCCCAGCGTGCCCGAGACCCGGGCCATGAGCTCCTTGAGGTCGGCGTGGGGCCGGGTTTCCTTGATCTCGGTGAAAACCGGTACGAAGGCGGTCGAGAACGAGCCTTCGGCGAACAACCGGCGCATGAAGTTGGGAATGCGGAAGGCCACCCAGAAGGCGTCGGTGGCGGCGTTGGCACCGAAGGTCGAGGTGATCGCGATGTCGCGGATCAGCCCCAGGACCCGGGAGACCATGGTCATGCTGCTGAACGAAAGCAGGCCCCGGATCATCTTCGGGCGGCTCATGCGCCCCTCCCCGGGGGCTTCCCGGAACCGTGGATATGCAGGTTGTTGACGCAAGCTACTGAATCGCCCATAATTTTCTGTCTGATTTTCCCAAAACCCTTCAACACCAGTTTCCAGGATTCCCTGTCGTGGCCAATATCAAGTCCGCCAAGAAGCGCGCCAAGCAGACCGTCGTGCGCAATGCCCGCAACGCCGCTCAGCGTTCGATGCTCCGCACCGCCGTCAAGAAGGTCCTCAAGGCACTCGACGCCAACGACGCCGCCGGCGCCCAGGCTGCCTTCGTCGTGGCCCAGCCGATTCTCGATCGTTTCAGCTCGCGTGGCCTGATCCACAAGAACAAGGCTGCCCGCCACAAGAGCCGTCTGACCGCGCGCATCAAGGCGCTGTCGGCTGCCTGAGGCAAGCGTGCTTCGAGCAGGCGCCACGAGCGCCTGCTGAAAAAGCCCCGCCAAGAGCGGGGCTTTTTTGTTGCCGGCGAAGGCGCTATCTGCGCGCGCAGCGACGTCAGACAGCATCGTCGACGTGGCCTGTTCCGGCCTGCGCACTACGATAGGCCGCATCATCAGCGGCTTCCTGCGCTGCCTGCTTGAGCTGGTCGAAGAAGCTCATGACCTCGAGCATGATCGGCCAGGTGTTTTCACGGCCAATCGCCGACACGAGGTACCAGCGGTCCTTCCATCCGAGCTCGTCGATGATCGCCTGCGACTCGGCCTGCTGCTCTTCTTCCAGCAGCAGGTCGGCCTTGTTCAACACCAGCCAGCGCGGCTTCTGCAGCAGCTCGGGATCGTGCTTTTCCAGTTCGCGCTCGATCGCGCGCACCTGCTCGGCCGGACTGATGCCTTCGACGCCACCTTCCATCGGAGCTATGTCGACGAGGTGCAGCAGCAATCGCGTGCGCTGCAGATGCTTGAGGAACTGCGTTCCCAGGCCCGCGCCCTCCGCCGCGCCTTCGATCAGGCCGGGGATGTCCGCAATCACGAAGCTGCGATGCGGCTCGACGCTGACCACGCCGAGGTTCGGATACAGCGTGGTGAACGGATAGTCCGCGACCTTCGGCGTGGCCGCCGAGACCGCGCGGATGAAGGTGCTCTTGCCGGCATTGGGGAAGCCCAACAGGCCGACGTCGGCGAGCAGCTTCAGCTCCATCTTGAGCGCGCGCTCTTCCCCGGGCAGGCCAGGCAGCGCCTTGCGCGGCGAGCGGTTGATCGAGCTCTTGAAGTGCATGTTGCCCAGGCCGCCCTTGCCGCCCTTCGCCACCAGCAGGCGATCGCCGTGCCGGGTGAGGTCGCCGATCACTTCGTCGGTTTCGACGTTGGTGACCACGGTTCCGACCGGCACGGTGATGGTGAGGTCGTCACCGGCCTTGCCGTACATCTGCCGGCCCATGCCGTTCTCGCCGCGCCGGGCGCGGAACTGCTTCTGGTGGCGGAAGTCGACCAGCGTGTTGAGGTTCTCGTCGGCGACCAGCCAGACGCTGCCGCCATCGCCGCCGTCGCCGCCATCGGGGCCGCCGAGCGGAATGAACTTCTCACGGCGGAAGCCAACGCAACCGTTGCCGCCGTCACCTGCGATGACCTGGATTTCGGCTTCGTCGACGAGTTTCATGGGAAGGAATTAGATAGGAAGGCGTGACGCTTCACAACGAAACGTATCGCGTGGGCGGAGACCTGCATTCGCAGGTTCCTGAAATACGAAGCCCCGCCTGCGGCGGGGCTTCGCGGGACTGCAGACGTCGCTCGATTACTCGGCAGCGACGACGCTGACCGTGCGGCGCTTCTTCAGGCCCTTGGTCGAGAACTCGACCTTGCCGTCGATCAGCGCGAACAGGGTGTGGTCGCGGCCGAGGCCGACGCCCGAACCCGGGTGGAAGTTGGTACCGCGCTGACGCACGATGATGTTGCCGGCCTCGATGGCCTGGCCGCCGTAGATCTTGACGCCCAGGTACTTCGGGTTGGAGTCGCGGCCGTTGCGCGAGGAACCTACGCCCTTTTTGTGTGCCATGGCTGCTTCTCCTGCTTAGCCGGCAATGCCGGTGATTTCGATTTCGGTGTAGTGCTGACGGTGACCCATCTGCTTGCGGTGGTGCTTGCGGCGACGGAACTTCACGATGCGCACCTTGTCGGCGCGGCCGTGGCCGATGACCTTGGCACTGACGGAAGCGCCCTTGAGCGCGTCGCCGAGCTTGACGGTTTCGCCGTCGCCGAGCATCAGCACGTTGTCGAGCTTGATCTCGCTGCCGGCTTCGACATCGAGCAGTTCGACGCGGAGCGTCTCGCCCTTCATTACGCGGTATTGCTTACCGCCGGTGAGTACAACTGCGTACATGACCAGATTCCTCTGTAGTTATTTTGGTCGCCTGCCGCACCCGGATCGGGCGGACAGAAGCGGAATTCTATAGGTTTCAGCGAGTTAGGGTCAACTGCCCCTCTCACCGAAAAGCTGGCACCCCTTTAACGGACCCCGTGCTGTAGTCCGGCGGCCGCCAGTTGCGGTGCTTCATTCGGAGGACACCATGTTCGACCGCATCATTGAACAGGCGGCCGGCCGGTTCGGCCTGGCCCCGGACAAGGCCAAACAGCTCCTGGGCCTGCTGATCGGGCTGATCTTCAACGCCAAGAGCGGGGGACCGGCCGGATTCCTGCAGGCTTTCCGCAGCCAGGGCATGGGCGACATGGTCCAATCCTGGCTGGGTAGCGGCCCCAGGCAGCCCATCAGCCCCGGCCAGCTCGAAGGCGTGCTCGGCGCGGACGCCCTGGGCGGCATCGCCAGCAAGTTGGGATTGCCGCAGGCCACGGTGAGCAACGCCGCCGCGGCGATGCTGCCGGACGCGGTCAACGAGCTGAGCGATAACGGCCAGCTCCCTATGAGCCTGCCAGACCGGCTGAGCGGCTGGCTGGGCGGCTTGGGGGGCATGGGCGCGGCCACCATGGCGGCGGGCACCCGGGCCGCGGGCGCGGGGGTGCGACAGGCCGAGGCCGCGGCACGTGGCGGCTTGGGCCGCCTGCTGCCCTGGCTGGCGCTGGCCGCGCTGGTGATCGCCGGGTTCCTGGCCTTCAGGAGTTGCAAGCGTGAGGAAGTGGTCGCGCCTGCGATGACCCCGCCCGCCAAGACCGCCGCACCCACCGCGACCATGCCGGACCTCGGCCGGGCAATGGAACGCTCCACCGAAGCGGCCGCCGCAGCGTTGGCGAAGCTCACCGCCGGCTTCACCGCCGACGATCTGGTCAAGGCACTGAACCTGATGGTGGTCCATTTCGACACCGACAGCGCCAACATCTCCGCCGACAGCCAGGACATCCTCAGCAAGGCCGCGGATGCGATCAAACGGGCGCCCGCCGGCACCCGCATCGAGATTGGCGGCCACACCGACAACACCGGCGACGCCGCCGCCAACCAGAAATTGTCGGAAGCCCGCGCTGCCGCGGTGGCGAAGCGGCTGGTCGAACTCGGCGTGGGTGCCGACATGCTGACCAGCAAGGGCTATGGCCAGGACATGCCGGTAGCGGACAACAACACCGAGGAAGGCCGCGCGCAGAACCGGCGCATGGAATTCACCGTGATGAAGTGATTGCCCGGATCGATCGGTATGGACAAAAAACGGGGGCTTCGGCCCCCGTTTTTTGCTGCGGGCACCCGAACTGAACACTGCTCCCGCAGCGCACTGGGCGAGGCTGGCAATACGGCGATTTGCCCCAACCTCTTCCCCTCGCTACGCTCCCCTGTTCGCCCCCGGATTCCGACTCAATGGCGCTGGATTTCATCCGCATCCGCGGCGCGCGGACGCACAACCTCAAGAACATCGATCTCGACCTGCCCCGCGAGAAGCTGATCGTCATCACGGGCCTGTCGGGTTCAGGCAAGTCCTCGCTGGCTTTCGACACGATCTACGCCGAGGGCCAGCGCCGCTATGTCGAGTCGCTGTCGGCTTATGCGCGCCAGTTCCTCAGCGTGATGGAGAAGCCGGACGTCGACCACATCGAGGGCCTGTCGCCCGCGATCGCGATCGAACAGAAGGCGACCTCGCACAACCCGCGCTCCACCGTCGGCACCATCACCGAGATCTACGATTACCTGCGCCTGCTGTATGCGCGCGTGGGCACGCCGCGCTGCCCCGACCACCACTATCCGCTGGAAGCACAGACGGTCAGCCAGATGGTCGACCAGGTCCTCACCCTGGATCCCGAGCAACGCTACATGCTGCTCGCCCCCGTCGTGCGCGAACGCAAGGGCGAGCACGCCCAGATATTCGAGCAGCTGCGCGCGCAGGGTTATGTGCGCGTGCGCGTCGATGGCGCCCTGTACGAAATCGATGCGGTGCCGCCACTGGCACTACGCGTCAAGCACACGATCGAGGCCGTGATAGATCGCTTCAAGCCGCGCGAGGACATCAAACAGCGGCTGGCCGAGTCCTTCGAAACCGCATTGAAACTCGGCGACGGCATGGCCGCCGTGCATTCGCTCGACAAGCCTGAAGCTGAGCCCCTGCTGTTCTCGTCCAAGTACAGCTGCCCGGTCTGCGACTACTCGCTGCCGGAACTGGAGCCGCGCCTGTTCTCGTTCAACTCGCCGGTCGGCGCCTGCCCGACCTGCGACGGCCTGGGGGTGGCGCAGTTCTTCGATCCCGCACGCGTGGTCGTGCACCCGGAGCTTTCCCTGGGCGCGGGCGCCGTGCGTGGCTGGGACCGCCGCAACGCCTACTACTTCGCCCTGATCCAGTCGCTGGCCAAGCACTACAAGTTCAGCGTCGACACGCCATGGCAATCGCTGAGCGACCAGCAACGCGATGCCGTGCTGTTCGGCAGCGGCGACGACCTGATCAGCTTCACCTACACCAGCGAAAGCGGTACGCGCCATCAGCGCAAGCACCGTTTCGAGGGCATCGTCCCCAACCTCGAGCGCCGCTACAAGGAAACCGAATCCGCCGCGGTCCGCGAGGAACTGGCGAAGTACATCAGCGAACGCTCCTGCACCGAATGCCATGGCGCACGCCTCAACCGCGCCGCGCGCAACGTGTTCGTCGCCGACAAGCCGCTCCCGCACCTCGTCGTCCTCCCGATCGACGAGGCCCTGAACTTCTTCAGGACACTCAACCTGCCGGGCTGGCGCGGCGAGATCGCGATCAAGATCGTCAAGGAAATCGGCGACCGCCTGCGCTTCCTCGTCGACGTCGGCCTCGATTACCTCACCCTGGAACGCAAGGCCGATTCGCTTTCCGGCGGTGAGGCGCAGCGCATCCGGCTGGCCTCGCAGATTGGCGCCGGCCTCGTCGGCGTGATGTACGTGCTGGACGAACCCTCGATCGGCCTGCACCAGCGCGACAACGAGCGCCTGCTCGGCACGCTCACCCGCCTGCGCGACCTCGGCAACACCGTGATCGTGGTCGAGCACGACGAGGACGCGATCCGCCTCGCCGACTACATCGTCGACATCGGCCCGGGTGCCGGCGTGCACGGCGGCGAGATCGTCGCGCAGGGGCAACTCGCCGACGTGCTGAAGGGACCACGCTCGCTCACCGGGCAGTATCTCAGCGGCAAGAAGCGGATCGAGATCCCGGCCAAGCGGCACAAGCCCGACGCGAAGACCACGTTCCACCTGCATGGCGCCAGCGGCAACAACCTGAAGGATGTCGACCTCGCGATCCCGGCGAGCCTGTTCACATGCGTCACGGGCGTATCCGGCTCGGGCAAGTCGACGCTGATCAACGACACCCTGTTCGCGCTTGCCGCGAACGAACTGAACGGCGCCTCGCATACGCCGGCAGCGCATCGCTCGCACGAAAACCTCGACCTGTGGGACAAGGTCGTCGACATCGACCAGTCGCCGATCGGCCGCACCCCGCGCTCCAACCCGGCGACCTACACCGGCCTGTTCACCCCGCTGCGCGAGTTGTTCGCACAGGTGCCCGAAGCGCGGGCGCGCGGCTATTCGCCGGGCCGTTTCAGCTTCAACGTGCGCGGCGGGCGCTGCGAGGCGTGCCAGGGCGACGGTCTGATCAAGGTCGAGATGCACTTCCTCCCTGACGTGTACGTGCCCTGCGACGTCTGCGGCGGCAAGCGCTACAACCGCGAAACGCTGGAAGTCCTTTACAAGGGCTACAACATCAACGACGTGCTCGAGATGACCGTCGAGGACGCGCTGAACCTGTTCGAGGCGATCCCATCGATATCGCGCAAGCTCGAAACCCTGATGGACGTCGGCCTGAGCTACATCAAGCTGGGGCAGTCGGCGACCACGCTGTCCGGCGGCGAAGCCCAGCGCGTGAAATTGTCGAAGGAACTCTCGCGCCGCGACACCGGGCGCACGCTTTACATCCTCGACGAGCCAACCACCGGCCTGCATTTCCACGACATCGAGCATCTGCTCGCGGTCCTGCACCGCCTGCGCGACGACGGCAACACGGTGGTGGTGATCGAACACAACCTCGACGTGATCAAGACCGCCGACTGGGTGATCGACCTCGGCCCCGAGGGTGGCCATCGCGGCGGCACCATCCTCGCGACCGGCACGCCGGAGGAGATCGCGAAGCTGCCGCATTCGCATACCGGCCGCTTCCTCGCCCCGCTGCTGGGCATCACTCCCGGCGAATCCACGCGCAAGGCGAAGCCACAAAAAAAGAAGTCCGCCGCATGAACGACGACAGCAGGCCCGTTTTGTTCCGCATGCCGGTTGCGTTGCGCTGGCGCGACCTGGATGCGTTCAACCACGTCAACAATTCCAACTTCCTCACTTACCTCGAAGAGGCGCGCATCCGCTGGTTCGCCAGTTGGAATGGCGAGTGGGTGAATGACGTGATGGCGCCCCTGTTGGCGGCGGTGCAGCTGAATTACCGGATGCCGATTCCCTATCCGTCCGACGTGGTCGTCGAACTCCTCACCGATCGCATCGGCAGCAGCAGCGTGACCATCGGCCACCGGATCAAGTCCGAGGACGGCGCGACGCTTTATTGCGACGGCCACGTGGTCGTGGTGTGGATCGATCGCGCCAGCGGCCGTCCGATTGCATTGCCCGACGCCGTGCGTGCCGCAATGGCATGACGTGGTGGCGCGCTGGCTCCAGCGCCGCGGCGTCAGGGCTTGCGTACTTCCAGTTCGCCGCGCAGGACGCGACCGTCCTTCAACGCGAATTCGACTGCGATACGGCTGCCCTCTTTCAACTCGGTACGCGGCTGCATCAGCATCAGGTGCATGCCGCCCGGCTTCAATACCGCCGCCCCATCAGGCCCGATGCGCAGCTCGGACAGCTCGCGCATGCGGCTGACGCCATCCACGATGCGCGTCTCGTGCATTGATGCATCACCGAATGCCGGACTGCTCACACCGGTGATCGTCACCGGATTCGGGCAATGATTCTCGATGCGGCCGAAGCCGGCCATCATCGGCATCTTCACGGGCGTCAGCCGGATCCAGCCATCACGCACCTGCGGGAGGCACTCGCGCGCGCACGCGGGGAGGACGGCGGCAAGGCCGAGCGCCAGGATGCAGGCTCGAAACAGGTTCATGCGCTTGTGCATGCGCCTATGATAACGGCTCTGTTTCCAGGATGACTTGACGCATGGCCATCGAAACCATCCGCCACGACGGCGACATCATCGAAATCCGCCTCGCCCGTCCGCCCGTGAACGCGCTCGACCCGGACCTGTGCCGCGCCCTGCAGCGTGCGGTCACCGAGTCCGTTGCGCAGGGGGCACAGGGGCTGGTCCTCTCCGGCAACCCGAAGGTGTTCTCCGCCGGTCTCGACGTGCCACACCTTGTGTCGTTGGGCGACGACCGCGCTGCCTTGATGAGGGACTGGGGCGCGTTCTTCGACGCCGCGCGCGCTTTGGCGAATTCGCCCGTGCCCGTGGTGGCTGCGCTCACGGGCCATGCGCCTGCCGGCGGCTGTGTGCTCGCGCTGTGCTGCGACTACCGCGTAATGGCGAAGTCCGATGATCCGACGCGCCCGTTCCGCATTGGCCTCAATGAGACCCAGGTGGGCCTGGTCGCACCCGGCGGCATCCAGCAGCTGATGGCACGCACCGTCGGCAAGCATCGCGCTGGCGTATTGCTTGCTACTGGCGAACTGGTGGACGCCGAACGCGCGCTGGCCCTCGGCCTCGTGGACGAACTCGCCGACGGCGAGCAGGTGGTCGCGCGCTCCGTCGCCTGGCTGCAGTCATTGCTCAAGCTCCCGCGCCAACCGGTGCTCACGACGCGTGCCATCTCCCGCGCCGATCTCGTCGTGGCAATGTCGCCCGAGAGCATCCAGCTCGCGCGCTTCATCGATGCGTGGTCGGAACCGGACACCCAGGCCGGATTGAAAGCGCTCGTCGCGCGGCTTGGAAAGTAGCGGCGGCGAGTGCCGGGCTGCATGCCCGGCACCCCTGCATCACCCTTGCGCCATCGGTCGCGACGGATCCTCGATCCAGCCGCTCCACGAGCCGGTGTAAAGCTTCGCGCCACCCAACCCCGCACGCTCCATCGCCAGCAGGTGATGGCATGCAGTGACGCCGGATCCGCACATCATGATGGCCTGCTGCGGCGTGCGTCCGTCCAGCGCGGCCCGGAACTCGGCAGCCAGCTGCACCGGGGTCTTGAAGCGGCCTTCGTGCAGGTTCTCCGCATACGGACGACTGACTGCTCCCGGCACATGGCCATGCACGCGGTCCATGAAGTCGTTTTCGCCGCGGAAGCGATCCGCAGGCCGCGCATCCACCAGCAGATCGCCCTCCGCGAGCCGCGCCTGCACCTGTGACGCATCGAGCAGCCGCGCCCCGTCGAACTGGGCCGTATAAGTCGTGGGCCGACGCCGGACGAGGTCCGAATTGACCGGCAGGCGCATGCCTTCCCAGCGCTTGAACCCGCCATCGAGGACGGCGACCTTCTCATGCCCGAGCGCCCGCATCAGGAACCAGAAACGCGCCGCCATCGCGCCATCGGCATCATCGTAGGCGACGAGCTGGTGGTGCGGCAGGATGCCCCACCGCCCCAGCTTCTCGGTGAACGTGGCGGCATCGGGCCAGGGGTGGCGGCCATTGCCCTGCCCCCGGCGCGCCATGTCCGACAGATCACGCTCCAGGTGCGCATACACCGCGCCCGGCAGGTGCGAATGTTCGTAGGCGTACTCGCCAGCCCCGGGATTGGATGAAGAAAAGCGGCAATCGACAATGACCACGTCGGGACGATCCAAGGCAATTGCCAGGGTCTCCGCGGGCACCAGCGTGTTCCAGCCCATCAAGAATCCTCCCTCTTCTATGGATGCCCGGATTGTAGGCGCCCCGTAACCTGCCAATACGCGCTCAATGGGCGGCAGCGGCCAGACGCTCGCGCAGGTTCACCACGATGGCGGCGGTCACGCCCCAGATGCGTTGGCCCGGATAGCTGAACTCCCACACCTGGCGCGCACGGCCGCGATGCTCCAGCGACAGGCTGGCCAGGTTGGCCGGATCGAGAAGGAACGCGAGTGGCACTTCGAATACCTCCGCCACTTCGTTCGCATCGGGTCGGGCGACATAGTCGTTGGCGATGGTTGCCACCACGGGCAGCACGCGGAAGCCGGTAATGGTGGTGAAGGCGTCGAGGTAGCCCAGCGGCGTGATCAGCGAGGCGGGGATGCCGACTTCCTCGAAGGTTTCGCGCGTCGCCGCCGCCACGGCGTCCGTATCGTCCGCCTCCAGGCGCCCTCCGGGGAAACTCACCTGCCCCGCGTGGTTGCGCAAGGCATCCGTGCGACGCGTGAGCAGCACCTGCATACCTTCCTCGCGCCGGATCAGGCCGACCAGCACGGCCGCCTCGACCAACGCACGCCCTTCGGGCAGCAGGTCGATGATTTCCGCATGGTTCCAACCCTCGCCCGCCGGCGCGTCCGTCAGCGGATGCAGGGCCGCGGCGATGCGGTCGATCGGAAACATTCCCTCGCTCACCCGCGTTGCGACTCGCGTTGGGGCAATACGGCTTCCATCAGGTGCAGGCGCTCGTCGTCGTTCATCTGTGTCCAACGGGCGATTTCCATTCCGGTGCGATGGCAGCCGGTGCACAGACCATCGTCGCCCAGGAAACAGACGCCGACACAGGGGCTCAGCACGGCGCGAAAGTTGGTCGTCATTGCAGCGATTTTACGGTTTCGTGGGCCCCAAAAGCATTGCGCCGGCATGAGCCGGCGCAATGCGTTCACATCAGTGCGTCCACATCGGGACCAGTCGTGGGCGCCATGCGCACCACGACGCAGTGGTTACTTGACGCTGACGAGCTTGATTTCGAACTGCACCGCGACGTTCGGCGGGAAGCGGGTGTTCGGGTCTGCGCCCATGTACTTGTCGGCGGGCAGCGTGACTTCCCACTTCGAGCCAGCCGGCATCTGCTGCAGCACTTCACGCATCGCGGCCACTTCGATCTCGCTGAGCTTGATGCCGGGGACCTGGCCGGCCGGACGCGCCGGATTCGGGCGCTCGCCGAACGGATACGGACCGGCGACTTCCAGCTGCACGGTGCTGGCCATGGTCGGCTTGGCGCCGGTGCCGGTTTCCATGACGCGGTACTGCACGCCACTCGGCAGGCTCTTCACGCCGGCCTTGGACTTGTTCGCGGCGACGAAGCTGTCGCTCTTGGCCTTGTTGGTGGCGGCGGCCTTGTCCCACTCGGCCTTGGCCTTCTCCGCCTGGCGCTTCTGCATGTTCTGCACGGCGGTGCGGAGCTGGTCGACCGGAACCGACGGCTGCTTCTTGGCAACGCCATCCTGCAGGCCCTTGACGATGGCGTTGACGTCGACCTGCTCGCCGCTCTCGACGGCATTGCGGCCCAGGTCATAGCCCAGCGCGTAGCTCAGCTTGCCCTTTTCGGTAGAAGTATCCTGCGCGACAGCGTTGCCGGCGAGGAGCAGGGCCGCTACGGCGGCAGCGATCAGACGCAACTTCATTCGATGAAACCTCAATTATGAAAAGAAGGCGGCTTGTGCCGCCCGGCAACTGATGCGCTCTGCCGCCGCACCGATAACCAGGCTGGTTGACCGGAAGAGCGCGCTAGGATAACGGCGACAGGGCTTAACCGCCACTGACACCATCCACTGACCTCCCTGCCCGCCCGGAGTTCCGCGCCGGCACAAAAATTCCCAGGCCGACATGTCGCAAAACACCCATTCAACCGCCTCCGCGCCCCCCGTCAGCACCGCCGACCACGGCGCCATACGGGTCATAACGGTCAACCGGCCGGACAAGCTGAACGCGCTCAACGGAGCCACCCTGGATGCCCTCCACGTCGCCTTCGACGCCGCTGCCGGCGACCCGGCCGTGCGCGTGGTGGTCCTGACCGGCGCGGGGCCGAAGGCCTTCGTCGCCGGCGCCGATATCGCCGAGATGAACCTGCTCACGCCGGTGCAGGGCCGTGACTTCTCCCTGCGCGGCACCCGCATGATGCGAAGGGTGGAACGCATGCCCAAGCCGGTGATCGCCATGGTCAACGGCTTCGCCCTCGGCGGCGGCCTGGAACTGGCGATGTGCTGCCACCTGCGAATCGCCGCGGACACCGCGAAGGTCGGCCAGCCCGAGATCAACCTCGGCCTGATTCCCGGCTTCGGTGGCACCCAGCGCCTGCTGCGCCTGGCCGGTCGCGCGGCCACGCTGGAACTCTGCCTCACCGGCGCGCCGATCGATGCGGCGCGGGCGTTGCAGCTGGGGATCGTGAATCGCGTGGTGGCGGCTGCGGATCTCGAAGCCGAGACCATGAAGCTGGCCGAACAGCTGGCCAATGCTGCGCCGCTTGCCCTGCGCGGCATGATCGACTGCATCAACATCGGCGGCGAATGCGGCATCGAGGAAGGTCTCGAATACGAGTCCGCGCAGTTCGGCCTCATGTTCTCAACCCAGGACATGCGCGAAGGCACCGCGGCTTTCCTTGAACGCCGCAAGCCCGCGTTCAAGGGCGAATGATCCGATCGCTGAGCCGCCGTCTCCCATGACTTCGCCCTGTCCCGTCTGCGGCTGCAACGAGCGGCGCAGCGTGGTCGCGCATGCGATCGCCGCCGCGGTGGCGGAAGACGATCTCGACCGAGCCATCGAACTCGGCCTGCTGGAGATCGCGTCCTGCGAACACTGCGACGCTGCCTGCAGCGCCCGTGTAATGGCCGCGCGCGATGACCGACTGACAGCGCTCGGCGCGCGCGAGCGCTATCGCGCACGGCAGGCACGCCTGCAACGCCGCGCGCAGGAGCGTGCGGCGGCACGTGCGACGCCTGCACCCGCGACGAACACCGTGGAAGCGGCCTCCGGCCTGCCCTCCGCGGCCGCAGCCGCTCTCGCACGTGCCAGGGCGCGTGCGGCGGAGCGTCGCAAACCATGAGTCCCGCAGCGAAGAAACAAACAAGGAAGGCCGCGACCACCAAAGCAAGGAAGGCCGTGCGCAATCCGCAACGTCTGTCGCCCGCGGAGATCGAAGAGATGTTCTCTCGCCTGGCCGAGTTGAACCCCACGCCGACCACCGAACTCGAATACTCCACTCCCTACGAACTGCTCGTGGCCGTCACGCTCTCGGCGCAGGCGACCGATGTCGGCGTGAACAAGGCGACGCGCAAACTGTTCCCCATCGCCAACACGCCCAGGCAGATGGCCGCGCTCGGCGTGGAGGGCCTGAAGCCGTACATCGCCACCATCGGCCTGTTCAACACCAAGGCCGCCAATGTCGTGGCGATGGCGCATCAGCTGCTTGAACGGCACGCAGGTGAAGTGCCGCGCGATCGCACGGCGCTGGAGGCGCTACCCGGCGTGGGCCGCAAGACAGCGAACGTCGTGCTCAACACCGCCTTCGGCGAACCCACCATCGCCGTCGATACCCATATCTTCCGCGTCGCCAACCGCACCGGCCTGGCGCCGGGCAAGGACGTGCGCGCGGTGGAAGCCGGGCTCGAGAAAGTCATACCCGCGCATTACCTGCAGGACGCGCATCACTGGCTGATCCTGCACGGCCGTTACGTATGCAAGGCGCGCAAGCCGGATTGCCCGCATTGTGCGATCCGAGATCTGTGCCGGTTTGCGGACAAGACACCGGGCGAACCGGTTCCCGCAATTCGCTGAGCAGACATACATGAAGCTGCAACACGAGCTGCGTCCGCACTGCAGCGCGCACCGTCGTGCCGGCCATCGTCACCGGACAGTCATCGCTGCGAAATAAGTCAGCGCTGTCACATTTACGCAATCTTTACTACTTAGCCTGCGCGGGTCCTCTCCAACCCGCCCTAAGGGCTAATCCCATGAAACTGTCCCGCAGTACCCTTTCCGTTGCCCTGCTGGCCGCACTCTTCGCGCCCGCTGCCCATGCCGAAATCGCGCTCGACGTCATCGGCGGCTCGGAAATCTCGTTCGAAGGCCTGGTCCAGGCCGAAGGCAACTGGTACGACAACGACATCGTCGATCTCAACTCGGCAGGCACCGGCGGCACGGCGGCCAGTGCCGGCGCCAACGGCGGCGACAGCGAATTCGCCATCCGCCGCGCGGAAATCATCCTCAAGGGCAAGGGCCCGGGCAATTTCGAATGGACCCTCGGCTACGATCCGAGCGCGCAGAAGTCGGTCGCGGTGGTCAACGAATCCAATAACGGTGCCACCAACGTCACCTCGACCGTGAACTCCGGCGGCAAGTGGCTCGACGTCAACGCCAAGTACAAGATCGGCGGCAACGCCAACCATTACGTGCAGGTGGGCCAGTACAAGCAGCCCAACAGCCTGGAAGAGCTGTCGAGCACCCGCTTCAACGACTTCATCTCCAAGGCCGCGGTGACCAACACCTACGCCGTGGCGCGTCGCACCGGCGTCGCCTACAGCTACGGCGACGTCAACTGGAGCGTCACTGGCGCCTATTTCGGCCGCGAACTGACCCGCAACCTCGGACAGGGCCAGGGCTTCGGCCTGCGCGGCACCTGGGCGCCGATCAACGAAACCGGCAACATCCTGCATGTCGGCCTGGCTTACGTTGACTACGACACCGACGCCGACACCTTCCGCCTGCGTTCGCGTCCGGATGCCGACCTGGCCACCCAGCGCCTCGTCGACAGCGGCGACATCAGGGACACCGACCGCATCGGCATCGGCAGCGCCGAAGGCCTGTGGGTGCACGGCCCGTTCAAGGTGCAGGGTGAGTACTACCAGGCCAACCTGAAGCGCTACGGCGCTGGCCACGACGACTACAAGTCCGACGGCGGTTACATCAGCGGCGTCTGGAACGTCACCGGCGAAACCTGGGGCTACAAGGCCGGCGTGCCGGTCACCAACCTGCCGGAAGATCCGGGTGCCGGCATGTGGCAGCTGGGCCTGCGCTACGACACCCTCGACCTCAACGATGGCAGCGGCAACCCCACCACGGGTGCGGTCGCCGGCGTGCTGGGCGGCAAGCAGAACATCTGGACCGCGGGCGTGAACTGGTACTGGCGCTCCAATTTCAAGTTCGCCCTGAACTACGTCATGGTCGACACCACCAAGTGGTCGACCGCGGCCCGCGGTGAAGTCGACGACAACCCGAACATCATCGAAGGCCGCGTCCAGTTCTACTGGTAAGCCTGAAGACTCCTCTCCCTCTTCAGGGGCGCGGTGAAAACCGCGCCCCTTTTTTTGTCCGTGCGGCGACTGAACGACAGGCCTGCAAAGCCCGCGATGTCATCCAACTGAAATATTTGTGACCTGCTGCTGTCATCGAACCGTTATGGAATGCACGCGGAACGGGCCATGCCCGTCGTTTCTCTCCAGGAGCCTATCCGTGTTCAAGTCCCTCAAGTTCCGTGTCGCCGCGCTGGCGGTTGCCACTACGTTTGCAGCAGCCAATGCGTTCGCCGCCGACGTCACCGGCGCCGGCGCTTCGTTCGTCTACCCGATCATGTCGAAGTGGTCGGCCGAGTACGCCAAGACCACCGGCAAGAAGGTCAACTACCAGTCGATCGGCTCGGGTGGCGGTATCGCCCAGATCAAGGCCGCGACGGTGGACTTCGGTTCCTCCGATGCCCCGCTCAAGCCGGAAGAGCTGGCCAAGTTCGGCCTGGCCCAGTTCCCGTCCGTCATCGGCGGCGTGGTGCCGGTGATCAACGTCCCGGGCGTGGCCTCGGGTGCACTGAAGCTCGACGGCCCGACGCTCGCGGACATCTTCCTCGGCAAGGTCGCCAAGTGGAACGACCCGGCGATCGTCGCGCTCAACAGCGGCGTGCAGCTGCCCGACACCAAGATCACCGTCGTGCATCGCTCGGACGGTTCGGGTACCACGTTCAACTTCGTCAACTTCCTGTCCAAGGTCAGCCCGGAGTGGCAGACCAAGGTCGGTGAAGGCACGGCCGTGAAGTGGCCGACCGGCATCGGCGGCAAGGGCAACGAGGGCGTCGCCGCCTACGTGAAGCAGATCAAGGGCGGCATCGGCTACGTCGAACTGTCCTACGCGCTGCAGAACAAGATGGCCTACTCGCGCATGAAGAACGCCGCCGGCAACTTCGTGCTGCCCTCCGACGACAGCTTTGCCGCCGCGGCCGCCAACGCCGACTGGGCCAACGCCAAGGATTTCTACCTGGTGATGACCAATGCCCCGGGCGAGAAGTCCTGGCCGATCACCGCGACCAACTTCATCCTGATGTACAAGCAGCCCAAGAATGCCGCCGGCGCCAAGAACGCCAAGGACTTCTTCACCTGGGCCTACGCCAACGGCGATACCCAGGCCAAGGCCCTGGACTACGTGCCGCTGCCGGACGCGCTGGTGAAGCAGGTCGAGGCCTACTGGGCCCAGAACATGAAGTTCTGATCCTCAACGTTCTGATCCAAACGGGTCGAGTTGAATGAAAGCGGGCCCTCGGGCCCGCTTTCTATTTGTGAACGGGATGGTGGACGTCAGGCCCTCTTCGCGCGGATGCCTGGACCTCCCCGGGTGGAGCCCTGGACCGCCTCGGGTGGCTTGGGACCTCCCGGGATGGATGCCTGGACCTGCCCGTAGACGGTCGGGGCATCCGGGATGACAGGCGCATTACAGCCCAATGTCATTCCCCTGTAACAAAAACATCATTTCATGGCGGCACCTGCTGGCCCTCCCGGCCAGCCCCGCCTGAATCGCGCCATGCCCCCCCTGCCAGCAACCGCGCGGTGCCAAGCGGCCCCCTGCGCCCATTGCCAACCGCGGATCCGATGAACACCACCGCCCTGCCCCTCACGACCACCAGCAGCCGCGACGTCGCCGACGCGCGCAACGACAAGCTGTTCCGCTGGGTGCTGACCGGCACCGCTCTGTTCGTGCTGATTGCGCTGGCCGGAGCCGCGCTGTCGATGCTCTGGGGCGGCCGTGCCGCGCTGCAGGTCCAGGGCCTGAGCTTCTTCTTCTCTTCCGACTGGAATCCGGTCGAGGACAAGTACGGCGCGCTCGTGCCGATCTACGGCACGGTCGTCACCGCGATCATCGCGATGCTCATCGCCGTGCCGGTGAGCTTCGGCATCGCCTTCTTCCTGACGGAAGTCGCGCCGCGCTGGCTGCGCGGCCCGGTGAGCTCGGCGATCGAGCTGCTCGCCGGCGTGCCCTCGATCATCTACGGCATGTGGGGCTTCTTCATCCTGATGCCGGTGATGCGCGAATCCATCGTGCCCTGGCTCAACGACCACGCCGGCACCTGGCCGGTGGTCGGCCCGCTGTTCCAGGGCCCGCCGATCGGCGCCGGCATCCTCACGTCAGGCATCGTGCTGTCGATCATGGTGATTCCGTTCATCTCTTCGGTGATGCGCGAGGTCTTCCTCACCGTGCCGACGCGCCTGAAGGAATCGGCGTATGCGCTGGGCTCCACCAAATGGGAAGTGAGCTGGGACATCGTCCTGCCCTACACGCGCTCGGCGGTGATCGGTGGCGTGTTCCTCGGCCTCGGCCGTGCGCTGGGCGAAACCATGGCGGTGGCGTTCGTGATCGGCAACAGCGTGGGCTTCACCAAGTCACTGCTGGAACCCAGCACCACGATCGCCGCGCTGATCGCCAACGACTTCGGTGAAGCGACCGAAACCTACCGCTCCGCGCTGCTGCTGCTCGGTTTCGTGCTGTTCATCGTCACCTTCGTCGTGCTCGCCATCGCCCGCCTGATGCTTGCGCAGCTGGCCCGCAAGGAGGGCAACTGATGACCGCCGCCGCACATTCGCTCTACCTGCGCCGTCGCATCACCAATGGCATTGCCATCGGACTGGCCACGGTGGCCGCCCTGTTCGGCCTGTGCTTCCTCGGCTGGATCCTATGGACGCTGGTCTCCAAGGGCATCGGCGGCGTCAACTGGGCACTGTTCACGCAGAACCAGCCCCCGCCGCTGGAAGAAGGCGGGCTCAAGAACGCCTTCTTCGGCAGCGCGGTGATGTGCGGGCTCGGCATCCTGATCGGCGCGCCGCTGGGCATCGCCGCGGGTACCTGGCTCGCCGAATACGGCAACAACAGCAAGCTCGGCACCACGGTGCGTTTCGTCAACGACATCCTGCTGTCGGCGCCGTCGATCGTGCTGGGCCTGTTCGTCTACGCCGTGTTCGTGATGCAGACCGGGGGCCAGTTCTCCGCACTGGCCGGCTCGCTCGCGCTGGCCTTCATCGTGCTGCCGGTGGTGGTGCGCACGACTGATGAAATGCTGCGACTGGTGCCGGCACAGATGCGCGAAGCCGCGCTGTCGCTGGGCGTCCCGCAGTGGAAGGTGACCGTGCAGGTGCTGTACCGCAGTGCTTCGGCCGGCATCGTCACCGGCATCCTGCTGGCGCTGGCCCGCATCTCCGGCGAAACCGCACCGCTGCTGTTCACCGCGTTCGGCAACGAATTCTGGAGCACGGACCTCACCGGCGCCATGGCTGCGGTCCCGCTCGTCATGTACAAGTTCGCCGGCAGCGGCTTCGCCAACTGGGAAGCCCTCGCCTGGGCCGGTGCGCTGGTGCTCACGGTGTTCGTGCTGCTGGTCAGCCTGTTCGCGCGCACGTTCCTGTTGCGCAACAAGATCTCCCATGACTGAGGAACGTATGTCCATGCAGCTCACCAACGTTCCCGATATCACCACCTTATCTCCCAGCCGACAGTCCACCGCCATGAATGACGCCCGCCTCAACCTTGCCACTCCCGAGCGCGCCAGCGTCGCGGCGTCGCCGGTCAAGCTCGCCGCGCGCGGCCTGGACTTCTACTACGACAAGTTCCATGCGCTGAAGAGCATCAACCTGGAGATTCCGGAAAAGCGCGTGACCGCGCTGATCGGCCCCTCCGGCTGCGGCAAGTCGACGCTGCTGCGCGTGTTCAACCGCATCTACGCGCTGTACCCGAAGCTCGAAGCCAAGGGCCAGGTGCTGCTGGATGGCGAGAACATCCTCGACCTCAAGTACCCGATGAATCGCCTGCGCAGCAAGGTCGGCATGGTGTTCCAGAAGCCCGTTCCGTTCCCGATGACCATCTTCGAGAACGTGGCGTACGGCATTCGCCACCACGAGAAACTCTCGAGGTCGGAAATGAACGACCGCGTCGAAAGCGCGCTGCGTCAGGGCGCCCTGTGGGACGAAGTGAAGGACAAGCTGGGCCAGAGCGCCCTGGGCCTGTCCGGCGGCCAGCAGCAGCGCCTGTGCATCGCCCGCGCCGTCGCATTGAAGCCGGACGTGCTGTTGCTCGACGAGCCGACTTCGGCGCTCGATCCGATTTCGACCAGCCGCATCGAGCAGCTGATCGAGGAACTGAAGAAGGACTACACGATCGCGATCGTGACCCACAACATGCAGCAGGCCGCGCGCGTCTCCGACTTCACCGCCTTCATGTACCTGGGCGACCTGGTCGAACACGGCGCGACCGAAACCATCTTCTCGCAGCCGACCAAGCAGCAGACCGAGGACTACATCACCGGCCGGTTTGGGTGAGGCAGGCCGCTTACGCGGCACTGCCGCGTGGCCTGGCGAACGCCCGGCCATGGATGGCCGGGCCGGACCATCCGAAGGCGACATAGTCCCGCCACGGACGGCAGCAAAGACTTCGCGCAGAGCAACCGAAAACGACAACAGGTATGAACAACATGCACGACCACATCGTGAAGAGCTACGACGACGAACAGCAGCGCCTGCTCAAGGAAACCCTGCGCATGGGCGAAATGGCCGCCGCGCAGCTTGAAGCCGCACTCGACGTGGTCCAGCGCCGCGACGACAGGGCGGCCGAACGCATCATCGCCAACGACGAGGCCATCGACGCCATCGAGCACGAGGTCAGCCACGACGTGATGAAGCTGGCGCTGCGCGGCCCGATGGCGCGCGACCTGCGTCAGATCCTGGCTGCGATCCGGATTGCGGCCGACATCGAGCGCATCGGCGATCTCGCGGCCAACGTCGCCAAGCGCTCGCGCGCGCTGAACCTGGCACCACCGCTCCCGCACATCGCCGGCCTGCACGCCCTGGGCATGCTGGCCGTGCAACAGGTGCGCGATGCACTGGCCGCCTATCGAGACAGCGACATCGAACAGGCCCAGCGCGTGCGCGCCCGCGATGCCGAGATCGACATCGCCTATACCGGCCTGTTCCGCGAACTGCTGACCTACATGATGGAAGACGCGCGCAGCATCACCGGCTGCACGCATCTGCTGTTCATGGCCAAGAACATGGAGCGCGTCGGCGACCACGCCACCAACATCGCCGAGAACGTCTGGTTCCTGGTCAAGGGCGAGGAATCGCTGCCTCCGCGCGAGAAGCGCGACGAATCGATCTCGACGGGCACCTGACCCGCTCGACACGGACCCTGACCTTTCTTGGCGGGGTCCCGCTCACACAGCCGCCGGGCTAAACCTTGGCTGAATATTGGCGTGAAGGCCGGCTTCACGACCACACCTGATCCGGCCTCCCCCCACTCTTGGGATATGCACGCGCCATCGGCCGCGCGCATTCTCCCAACCCACGAGGGATGACCGGACATGGAACCACTGGTCGAGGAAGCCGCGAAGTCGCGGCCGCATCGCGGCGCGGATACTCGCCCACCAGCACCGGCCCTCCTGAAGCAACCTGCATCCTTTTCCACTGCCGTTCCGTACATACTTCGGCCGGCCATTACCCGCGGGCTTTGCCCGATCCCCTGAACCAGGAGCACACCATGTCCAGCAAGCAGATCAACAAGCCGCTCGCCCTCGCCGTCGGCGCTGCCCTCGTCGGTGGCCTCGCACTGTCGGCATCCGCCTTCGCCATGACCGATCTCGGCAGCGGCTACATGGTGGGCGCCAGCACCGCCGGCGCCGCCAAGGCCGGCGACAAGCAGGCTGAAGCCAACTGTGGCGCCGACAAGCAGAGCGCCGAAGGCAAGTGTGGTGAAGGCAAGTGCGGCGTTGACGTCATGGACACGGACAAGGACGGCAAGGTCTCTTCCGCCGAGTTCGGCGCCAAGCACAACGGCGACACGGCCATGTTCGCGATGCACGACACCAACAAGGATGGCTTCATCACCGCCGATGAAATGAAGGCCCACAAGGAAGCCGGCGAGGCCAAGTGCGGCGCCGACAAGAAGGCGACCGACAAGCCTGCCGCCGACAAGCCCGCTGGCGAGAAGGCCAAGATGGAAGGCAAGTGCGGCGAGGGCAAGTGCGGCGGTTCGGCCTGACCTGACGCACGATGGATGGGGACCATCGGGTCCCCATCCACTACCCGCTTCCCCGACATGCATCCCCTCGCCCCACACAGCACCGGCCTGGGCCTGCGCCGCGCCTTGCTCGACGAGCTGCAGTCGGCGCCTGCCGGCGATTTCGATTTCCTCGAATGCGCGCCGGAGAACTGGATCGGTGTCGGCGGCAAATTTGGTGACGCGCTGGAAACGCTGGCGGCGAAGCACCCGCTCGTCTGTCACGGACTGTCGCTGTCGCTGGGCGGCTTCGCCCCGCTGGATGAAACCTTCGTCGGTCGCGTGCGCCACTTCCTCGAGCGTCACGACGTGACGCTGTACAGCGAGCACCTGAGCTACTGCGCCGACGACGGCCAGCTCTACGACCTGCTGCCGATCCCCTTCACCGAGGAAGCCGTGCACTTCGTGGCCGCCCGTATCCGGCAGGCGCAGGACATCCTGGGTCGACGCATCGCCGTGGAGAACGTGTCCTACTACGCTGCGCCCCACCAGGCGATGCGCGAGATCGACTTCATCAATGCAGTGCTGGCCGAGGCCGACTGCGACCTGCTGCTCGACGTCAACAACATCCATGTCAACGCGATCAACCATCGCTACGACGCCCATGAATTCCTGTCGCGGCTGCCGGGCGAACGTATCGCCTACATCCACGTAGCCGGTCATTACGACGAAGCCGAAGACCTGAAGGTCGATACGCACGGCGCCCCCGTGAAGGATGCCGTGTGGCAATTGCTGGGGGCGGCGTACGCGCAGTTCGGCCTGCGCCCGACGCTGCTCGAACGCGACTTCAACATCCCGCCCTATGCCGAACTGGTGGCCGAACTCGACACCATCCGCTCCGTCATGCGCGGCTCCGTCACGGGCCGCTCGAGTGATGGTGACAACGACGCACCGGCACGTTTCGCCCAGGTAGGCCATGTCCGCGCCTGAGACACGGGCAACGGCGCCTGCGCGCCTGCGCGAACAGCAACTGGAGCTCACGCGCCACCTGCGCGATCCGCAGCATGTGCCCGCGCCGGAAGGGCTCGAGGATCGCCGCATCGGCATCTATCGCGAGCTGCTGTTCAACAACATCGAAAGCCTGCTGGGCGGCAACTTCCCGGTGATCCGCACGCTGCTGGGGGATATCCGCTGGAAGGCGCTGGTGCGCGACTTCTATCGCGACCATCGCAGCCAGACGCCGCTGTTTCCGGAGATCGCGCAGGAGTTCATGCGCTATCTCGAATCGCTGCCGGAACTGGATCCTCCCTTCCTCGCCGAGCTCGCGCACTACGAATGGGTCGAACTCGCGCTGCAGATTTCCGAGGCGCGCATCGACGACGTCGCGCACGACCCCACGGGCGACCTGCTCGCCGGAGCACCCCTGCTGTCGTCACTCGCCTGGCCTTTGGCCTACCGCTGGCCCGTGCATCGCCTGGGCCCGCAGTTCCAGCCCACCGTGCCGCCGGACGCGCCCACGCTGCTGCTGTTGCGGCGCGAGGCCGATGGCAACGTGCAGTTTTCCGAACTCAGCCCGCTCGCATTCCGCCTGGTCCAGCGCCTGGGCGAGGAACCCGAGCTGGACGGCCGCGCGCAGTTGGCCGCGCTCGCCGTCGAGGCCGCTGCGGCGGATGTCGACGGCTTCGTGGCCGAAGGAGCACGCCTGCTGCTCGAGCTTCGCGACAGCGGCGCGGTGCTCGGCACGCGATCGCCGTAGCTCTCGTCCCGTCATCCGACGACTGGCCCGGCTACACTGCGCGGATGTCAGATGCCGCGAAGAAGCCCGTCTCCCCGCTCGCCACGCGTTTTCGCGGCTTCCTCCCGGTGGTCGTGGACGTGGAGACCGGCGGTTTCGACTGGAACCGCCACGCCCTGCTGGAAATCGCGGTGGCGCCGATCGACATCGACGACAGCGGCCAGCTGTTCGTTGGCGAACTCACCAGCAGCCATGTCATCCCGGCGACGGGAACCCAGATCGATCCCAAGTCGCTCGAAGTGACCGGCATCATCCTCGACCACCCCTTCCGGGATGCGAAGTCCGAGCGCGCCGCGCTCGACCTGGTCTTCGCGCCGGTACGCGAGGCCATGCGCAAACACGGCTGTACCCGCGCGATCCTGGTGGGGCACAACGCGCACTTCGACCTCAACTTCCTCAACGCCGCGATCGCGCGCGTTGGCCACAAGCGCAGTCCATTCCATCCCTTCAGCGTGTTCGACACGGTGACGCTCGCGGGCGTGGCCTACGGCCAGACCGTGCTGTCGCGCGCGGTGCAGGCGGCCGGGCTGGAGTGGCGCAGCGAAGATGCGCATTCAGCCGTCTACGACACCGAGCGCACGGCGCAGCTGTTCTGCCGCATCGTCAACGGATGGCCGATGCTCACGACACCGGTCGACGCCGAGCCGCTCCCCGCGCCGACCGAGATCGACCCGCACACCGTGTAGGACGCGCTGCGTCTCGCGGCCAAGCCAGGCGCGCTACGGCGCCGCGAGCTTGAGCCCGACCAGGCCGGCAACGATCAGCGCCACGCTGGCAAGCCGCAGTGCGTTGGACGGTTCGTCGAACAGCACGATGCCGAGGATGACCGTCCCCACCGCGCCGACGCCAACCCACACCGCGTAGGCCGTGCCCACCGGCAGCGATTTCATCGCGATGCCCAACAGGCCAAGGCTCACGGCCATGGCCGCGATCGTGCCCACGGTCGGCCACAGGCGCGTGAAGCCTTCGGTGTACTTCAGGCCGATCGCCCAGCCCACTTCGAACAGGCCGGCAAGGATGAGGATGATCCAGGGCATGAACGTTCTCCGGTCAGTGGGGTCGTCCCCGGATGAACTGGAGTTGGCGGGTCGTCCCGCCCTCCTCTGGCCAAACGCGCCAGATCAGTCAGTGCCGCGGCGGCGGCCGCGAACAATAAATCGCCAGCGCCTTTCGTACACGGCCCTCAGGCCATGCGTTGCCTTACCGCTTCGAACAGGGTGACGCCACTGGCGACGGAGACGTTGAGACTCTCGACATCGCCGCCACCGGGCATCGGGATCTTCACCAGCTGGTCGCAGTTCTCGCGGGTGAGGCGACGCAGGCCGTCGGATTCGCCGCCCAGCACAAGCGCGACGTTGCCGCGCAGGTCGACCGACCAGAACGACGCGTCGGCTTCACCGGCCAGCCCGTAGATCCATACGCCCATCTGCTGCAGGTCACGCAGCGTGCGCGACAGGTTGGTGGCGGGAATCACCGGGATGCTGTCCGCCGCGCCCGCCGAGGTCTTGCGCACGGTCGCATTGACCTGCACCGCCTTGTCCTTGGGGAAGATCACCGCGGTCGCGCCTGCCGCCGCCGCGCTGCGCAGGCAGGCCCCGAGGTTGTGCGGGTCCTGCACGCCGTCGAGCACCAGCACCAGCGCCTTGCCCTCGGCGGCTTCGACGAGGCCCTGCAGGTCGCCCTCGCTGTAGGTTTTGGCCGCGGCATAGCGCGCCACCACGCCCTGGTGGCGCAGGTTGCCGACGACGCCGTCCAGGGCCTGGGTGGCCACGCGGCGCACGTCGATGTCCTTGCGGCGCGCCTGCGCCTCGATCTCGGTGATGCGCGGGTTCTTCGCGCCTGCCTCGATCAGGATTTCACGTACGTTTTCCGCGTCGTGTTCGACGGCGGCCGACACTGCGTTGATGCCGGCGATCCATTGTTTTGTGCTCATGCGTGCATTGTCCCCTTCCCCTGCTCGCTGGGGAAGGCTGGTTGAGGAAATGCACCCCCACCCCAACCCTCCCCCGCGGTGCGGGGGAGGGAGTAGTTAGTACTTCCGGGGGAAGGGAGTAGTCAGTACTTCTGCTTGACGCGCTTGGCGGGCTTGCCGCGCGGCGGCGGTGGTTTCACCCCGCGTTCCTCGACCAGCCGGAAATCGATCTTCCGCTCCTCGACGCTCGCCTTGAGCACGATGATGTCGACGCGGTCGCCGAGGCGGAACTCGCGCCCGGTGCGCTCGCCGGCCAGGGTCTTGCGGATCGGGTCGAAGTGGTAGAAGTCACTGGGCAGCTGGGTCACGTGGACGAGGCCGTTGACCTTGGAGTCGTCCAGCTCGACGAACAGGCCGAAGCTGGTGACGCCGCTGATCACGCCGGAGAACTGCCCACCCACGTGCTGCTCCATCCACGCGGCGCGGAAGCGCTCGTCGACTTCGCGCTCGGCTTCATCGGCCCGACGCTCGCGTTCCGAACATTGCAGCGCCAGCGCGGTCATCGCGCTGGGTGGGTACTTGAACGACTCGACCCGCGCGCCGCTGAGCGCATGCTTGATCGCGCGGTGCACCAGCAAGTCGGGATAACGGCGGATCGGCGAAGTGAAGTGCGCGTAGGCCTCCAGCGCCAGGCCGAAATGGCCGACGTTGTCGGGCGAGTACACCGCCAGCGACTGGCTGCGCAGCAGCACCGATTCCAGCAGCGCGGCGTCGGGCCGCTCGCGGATCTTCTTCAGCAGCGCGGTGAAGTCGCGCGGCTGCACCTTGGCCCACGGCGGCATGCGCAAGGCGAATTCCTTGAGGAACTCGAGCAGGTCTGCGTATTTGGCTTCCGGCGGGCGCTCGTGGATGCGGTACGGCGCCGGGATATGGTGCGAGAGCAGGTACTTCGCGGCCTCGACATTGGCCGCGATCATGCACTCCTCGATCAGCTTGTGCGCGTCGTTCCGCTGCAGCATGCCGGCCTGGACTACTTCGCCCTTCGATCCCAGCACGAAGCGTACTTCGCTGGTTTCGAACTCGATCGCGCCGCGGCGTTCGCGCGCCTTGGCGAGGACGCGGAACAACTGGTGCAGGTGCTCGATATGCGGCATCAGCGAGCCGATCTGCCCCTGCGCATCCTCCCTGGCCTCGTCGGTGACGTCACCGACGGCATTCCACACCAACGTGTAGGTGAGCCGCGCATGCGAGTGCATCACCGCTTCGTAGAACTTCGATTGCGTGACTTCGCCGTCGCGGTTCACCTGCATGTCGCAGACGAAGCACAGGCGGTCGACCTTGGGCATCAGCGAGCAGATGCCGTTTGACAGCGTTTCCGGCAGCATCGGCACGACGAAGCCGGGGAAATACACGGACGTCGCGCGCTTCTGCGCTTCGTCGTCCAGCGGTGTCCCGGGGCGAACGTAGTTCGAGACGTCGGCGATCGCGACCACGAGGCGGAAGCCGTCGCGGTTGGGTTCGCAATACACCGCGTCGTCGAAGTCCTTGGCGTCTTCGCCGTCGATGGTGACCAGCGGCAACTGGCGCAGGTCCACGCGCGCAGCCGCGGTCGCCGCGTCGACCGCAAGCGGCACCGCGGCGGCTTCGGACAGCACTTCCTGCGGGAATTCGTGCGGCAGGTCATGGCCATGGATCGCCGCCTGCACCGCCAGCGAAGCGGTCAGGCGCTCGCCGAGTACCGTGAGCACGCGGCCGATCGGCGGACGCCAGGAATCCGCGGCCTGCGTGATCTCGGCGACGACCAGCTGGCCGTGCTTGGCATCGCCACGCGCGTCGGGCGGAATCTGCACATTGCGCTGGATGCGGCGGTCGTCCGGCACAACGTAGCTGATGCCGGACTCGAGCTCGAAGCGACCGATCAGGCGATTGAGGCGACGCTCCAGCACTTCGACAATGGCGCCTTCGCGACGGCCACGCCGATCCATGCCGGTGACGCTGGCGAGCACGCGGTCGCCATGCATCGCCTTGCGCATCTCGAATGGCGGCAGGAACAGGTCGTCGCCGCCGCCCTTGTCGGGGCGCAGGAAACCGAATCCGTCGGGATTGGCGATGACCGTGCCGGCGATCAGGTCCAGCCGTTCGGCGGGTGCGAATTCGCCGCGCCGGTTCAGCAGCAGCTGGCCGTCGCGCAACATGGCGGCGAGGCGTTTGTTCAGTGCGTCGAAGCGGTCGGGCGCGGCGAGATCGAGGCGCTGCGCCAGGGCATCGGCCGACAGCGGACCCTCGCCGAGCAGGCGCAGGATCAATTCGCGGCTGGCGATGGGCTGCTCGTAGCGGCTGGCCTCCCGTTCCGCGTGGGGATCATGGGACGCCTCGGGCCGCTCGCCACGGGTCGCGGCAGGGGCGCGGGATGGCGGTCGGGCAGCGGGCTTCGGTACGAACCCGCGCGGCGGCGGCTCGGGCATCCAGCCAGGACGCGCTGCGGCACTCTTCGGTCGGGCCGCTCCCTGTTTCCCGCCTCTGCTCGCGCCGCCTCTACTCGCAGACTCCGCGGAACCGGATGCCCGGCCGGAACCGGACTTCGGGCCGGGCCCTTTGCCTGTGGATTTGCGACCACCCGTGGTCTTCTTTTTCATCGCGGCATGGTCGCACATCACCATCAAGGCGCGGTCGGGATGAACAGGGCAACGACCGCGTCGCAAAAGGATGCGACCGGTCGTTGACAAGTGTGCCGCCGCACCGCAACATACGCGGCCTCGCAACGGCGCCAGCCGCAACGCGAAGCCCAGGTGGCGGAATTGGTAGACGCACTAGTTTCAGGTACTAGCGGGTAAAACCGTGGAGGTTCGAGTCCTCTCCTGGGCACCACTACATCGTTTCAGGAAGTCCCCAGGACCTCCCGAAATCTGCATAAAACCCCGCCCCGAGCGGGGTTTTTTGTTTCCATCTCCCACGCTAGGCCGGGGAAGCATTGGCCCTGCGTTGATCGGCGCTCATGCCAGGAAGCGGACGTGCCCGGTATCAAGGTCGTACACGGCGCCTACTGCCTTCGTATTTCCGCTTTCCGCCCACTCCCGCCATTCGGGTGATCCGGTAATTTTCCGGAGCGTCCAGCGCACGTTTGCGTCGATACCCGCATTGAGCAGCTCCGTGGGAGGCAGTTCCGGGTCGAGCGTCTCGAGCGCCGGAATGATGTCCGCAAGCAGCCATGCGATCCGGCTGCGATGCCTGACCCCATGGAATTTCTCGGCGATCGCGGCTTCGACGGCGCCGCAACCCTCGTGTCCGAGGACGACCAGCAGCGGCGTGTGCAGGTGGACGGCGGCGTATTGCAGCGTTCCCGCAATAGCGGGCCCAAGGACGTTGCCCGCAACCCGGATCACGAACAGCTCGCCGAACGAAGCATCGAACACGAGTTCCGGTGGCACCCGGCTGTCGCTGCAGCCGAGGATGGTGGCGAACGGGTGCTGGCCCCTGGCGAGATCCGCCAGGACTTCCTTCTGCACGGTCGGGAAGCGCGCATGACCCGCAATGAAGCGGGCGTTGCCCTCCTTCAAGCGAGCCAGGGCCTCGTCCGCCGTGTATGCCGTGTATGCCGTGTGCGCCGGCCGCTCTCCGCTCATCGTCGTGTCTTCGCCTTCGGCCAACGGGGTCGCATGGTGAACGGCGGCTTGCCGGGTAGTAGTGCAATGCGAGCACCATCCTGGTAAGCCGGCGTGAAATCGATGCCCCGGTGAACGCGGCGCCCGCCCGCCCTCTTCGTACCAATATCGGTACAGAAAAAGCCCCGAATCAACGTGTTGTCGCCTTCGCCGTTCGCAGCTATGGTCATCCCACATCCCGTCCGCGGGCGGCGCATCCGATCCGGTGCGCTGCCCGTTTCCTTTTTGGAGCTCCCATGAACGCCAGACGCCTGAACGAACCGATCTCCGCAGCCTCGACCGCAGCTGCCTCCCTGCTCATTTCCCGCCTCGACTGCGAACGCATCGAAGCGCTGCTCGATTCTCCCGTCGCGCAATCCGTCGACACATCCGCGCTGCGCGCCGAACTGGACCGCGCCGACGTCATCGAACCAGCGCGGGTGCCGCCGGACGTCATCACCATGAATTCCACCGCGCGCTTCGCCATCGAGGGAAGCGACGAGGTCCGCGAAGTCACCCTCGTCTATCCGCGAGACGCCGACGGCAGCGCCAGCAGGGTCTCGATACTCGCGCCGGTCGGCAGCGCATTGCTGGGCCTGCGCGTGGGGGACGCCATCCGCTGGCCAGTCCCGGGCGGCCATCTCGGCCTGCGTGTGCTCTCGATCGACTACCAGCCCGAAGCGGCCGGCGAATTCCACCGCTGATCGCCACCCGGCCCCGTCGACGACGCCGTTACAAGCGCTCCCCGGACTTTTCCGGGGCGCGCATCACGCCATCAGCGGCACTCGCGCGGCCCATGCGGTCCCACACAATGGACAGCGCCGGCCGGGGATCGTCCCAGCGGAACACGTGGTGGTGCGCTTTGGCCCAGTTGCCCAGCGCCTGTCCAAGCGTGACCGTGACCGAGCCACGCCTGCGCTCTGCCAGCACCGACTTGAAATCGCGAACGAAGTTCACGCATCCGGCGCCGACGGGATAGTGGCCGGGCGCCGCGGCCACCGGTGCTTCCTGCGCATCCTCGTAGGCCATCCGGCACACGTTCATGCCGCAGCGCGCGGCGAATTCGACATACCACCAGGCGCGCGTGTTGACTTCCAGTATCCGGAATTCGCCATCCCTGGCATCGCGCTTGAATTCCGCGCTGAAGATGCCGCGGTACTCCAATGATTTCAGCAAGCGGGTGAGATGCCCGACCGCGGCGCCGGTCTCGGCCAGCGGGATGCTCTCGCAGTAGGAGCTGTTGCCGAAATCGGGGGGATAGATCCGCCGCCTGCGGCGCGCGAACATCGCTTTCAGGTTGCCATCGCGGTCGCGGAATCCGTCGATGAAATAATGGTCGGAACTGCTGCCGGGAACATATTCCTGCGCCAGCACCTTGTAGCCCTGCGCGTCCAGCCTGGCCCAGATCTCCTCGAACTCGGCACGCGTCTCCGCCCAGATGCCCTTGACCCCCAGCTCGCGGCGGAAGTTGTGCGAATCGGCCGGCTTGATGAAAACGCGATCCAGGTCCTGGAATGGAATGGCATCGATGTCCGCCCGCGAGTGGACCGTGAAAGTGCGCGGGTGCGGAATGTCGGTCCGTGCCAGGAACTCGCCAAAGCGCGCCTTGTCCTGCAGGATCTCCAGCGCTTCGCGTGAACTGGAACTCACCCGGAAGCGCTGCGAATGCGGCCCCCGCGCGAGGTCGGCGAGCCACAGGGCAAGGTCGTCGCGCGCCGCGATCATCACCGCACGCGGGAACGGCAGCGCGTGCAGCACTTCGTCGATATCGGCGCGTACTTCGCCATCCCAGGACACATTTCCCGGCAACGGCCGGTACCAGCGCGAACGCGTCACCAGGTCACCGGGGGGACAGGCGACGTAGGCGGGAATGCCCGCCATCGCCAGGGATCGCAGGGTGCCCAGTCCGGTATAGCCCCGACCCAGCACGATTGCTGGCACCTTCGGTGGCTTCCCTTCATCGAAGTTGCGCATGGCGTTCACTGGGCATGCTCCGGCGGTTGCCTCACGTCGTGGCCGATCGGCTCACGATTCCACGACGCGTGGTCGCTCAGGCAAACCGACATAACCGTGAAGAAACAACGTCCGCCGGCTCGGTGACGGCGCGGACGACAATGCACCCGTTCAGGTCATGATCGCGTGATGCACGTCCGCCGCCGCGCGCGGAGACCTCCATCGCTGGCCGCCGCGTTGGACCGCATCGCGGCACCGTTACAATCGCTCCCCAGACTTTCCCCAAGGCTCGCACCACGCCATGAGCGACCCCGTACGTCCGGTTTTCCACGGTTTCGAACAGATCCCCCTGCGCGAGTACGCCGAACGCGCCTACCTCGATTATTCGATGTACGTCGTGCTCGACCGCGCCCTGCCCTTCCTCGGCGACGGCCTCAAGCCGGTGCAGCGCCGCATCATCTATTCGATGAGCGAGCTCGGCCTCAACGCCGGCGCCAAGCCGAAGAAATCCGCGCGCACCGTCGGCGACGTGATCGGCAAATACCACCCGCATGGCGACAGCGCCTGCTACGAGGCGATGGTGTTGATGGCGCAGCCGTTCTCGTACCGCTATCCGCTGATCGAGGGCCAGGGCAACTTCGGCTCCAGCGACGACCCCAAGTCGTTCGCGGCCATGCGCTACACCGAGTCGAAGCTGACGCCGATCGCGGAAGTGCTGCTGGGCGAGCTGGGCCAGGGCACGGTCGACTGGGACCCCAACTTCGACGGCACGCTGGAAGAACCGACCTGGATGCCGGCGCGCCTGCCGCACCTGCTGCTCAACGGCACCACCGGCATCGCCGTCGGCATGGCTACCGACGTGCCGCCGCACAACCTCAATGAAGTGGTCAGCGCCTGCGTGCGCCTGCTCGACGATCCCGACGCGACCACGCGCGATCTGTGCGAACACATCCTCGGCCCGGACTACCCGACCGCGGCCGAAATCATCACGCCACGCGCGGACCTGCTCTCGATGTATGAAACCGGCCTGGGCAGCGTGCGCGCCCGCGCCGTGTTCGAGAGGGACGGCGCCAACATCGTCATCACCGCGCTGCCCTACCAGGCGTCACCGAGCAAGGTGATCGAGCAGATCGCCACGCAGATGCGCGCGAAGAAGCTGCCGTGGCTGGAGGACATCCGCGACGAGTCCGACCATGCCAATCCCACGCGCATCGTGCTGGTACCGCGCTCCAATCGCGTCGATGCCGAACAGCTGATGGGGCATCTGTTCGCCACGACCGACCTGGAAAAGAGCTTCCGCGTCAACTTGAACATCATCGGGCTCGATGGCCGCCCGCAGGTGAAGGGACTCAAGGCGTTCCTTGGCGAGTGGCTGCATTTCCGCACCGATACGGTGACCCGCCGCCTCAAGCACCGCCTCGACAAGGTCGAGCGCCGCCTGCACCTGTTGGAAGGCCTGCTGGTCGCGTTCCTCAACCTGGATGAAGTGATCCGCATCATCCGCAGCGAGGACGAACCCAAGCCGGTGCTGATGCAGCGCTTCAAGCTCAGCGACGACCAGGCCGACTACATCCTGGAGACCAGGCTGCGCCAGTTGGCGCGCCTGGAGGAAATGAAGATCCGCGGCGAGGAAGCCGAGCTCGAGACCGAGCGCGACCGCATCATCGCGACGCTGGACAGCAAGGCCAAGCTGAAGAAGCTGGTGAAGGACGAGCTGATCGCCGATGCGAAGAAGTTCGGCGACGCGCGCCGTTCTCCGCTGGTCGCGCGCGGGGCCGCGCAGGCCCTGTCGGAAACCGAACTGGTCGCCAGCGAACCGATGACGATCGTCCTGAGCGAAAAGGGCTGGGTGCGCGCGGCCAAGGGCCACGACATCGATGCCTCGACCCTGAGCTATCGCGACGGCGATGGCCTGCTCGCCGCCGTGAAGGGGCGCAGCACGCAGCAGGTGGCCTTCCTCGATTCCACTGGCCGGTCGTACTCGACGGTCGCGCATACGCTGCCTTCGGCGCGCGGCAACGGCGAGCCGCTGACCGGCCGGTTCTCGCCGGTATCGGGCGCGTCGTTCCAGGCCATCGCCTCGGGCGAGAACGACACGAAGTTCGTGCTCGCCTCGTCGCATGGCTACGGTTTCACCACCCGTTTCGAGAACCTTACCGGCCGCAACAAGGCCGGCAAGGCCATGCTGTCGCTCACGCCGAACGCCAAGGTGCTGCAGCCCGCACTGGTCACCCCGGGCGCCAACGATCGCGTCGTCGCCGTGACCAACGTCGGCCACCTGCTCGCGTTCCCGGTGTCGGAGCTGCCCGAGCTCGACAAGGGCAAGGGCAACAAGATCATCGACATCCCCAAGGCCAAGCTCGGCACCGAGCGCGTGGTTGCCGTTGCCGTGGTCGCGCCGGGTTCGACCCTGGTGGTGAAATCGGGTGCGCGCACGATGTCCCTGTCGTTCAAGGACCTCGACCCGTACGTTGGTGCGCGCGCTACGAGGGGCGGCTTGTTGCCGAGGGGTTGGCAGAAGGTGGAGGGGCTCGATGTCCAGTAACTTCCTCTTCCCATGCGGTGTGGCGCGTGAGTTGGCGCGGGTCGAATAATGGACCCCGACTTCTGGCACCAGCGCTGGCAGGACAACCAGATCGGCTTTCACCAGGACAAGCCGACGCCGCTGCTGGTCAAGCACTGGCCGGCGATCGGCATGCCGGTGGGCGCGAAGATATTCGTCCCGCTGGCCGGAAAGTCGCTGGACATGGCCTGGTTCGCCTCGCAGGGATACCGGGTACTGGGCGTGGAACTGTCGTCGCTGGCGATCGGGCAGTTCATCGCGGAACACGGCGTCGTGCCGGAAGTACGCGAGTCGAAGTACGGCACGCACTACCTCGCCGGCGCCGTCGAAGTGATCTGCGGCGACGTGTTCTCGCTGGATGCGCAGGCACTGGCCGACTGCAGCGTCGTATTCGATCGCGCCGCGCTCATCGCGTTGCCGCCTGAACTGCGCAAACGCTACGCACGCGAACTCTACTCGCTACTGCCGCAGGGCTGCCGCGGATTGCTGATCACGCTCGAGTATCCCGAAGGCGAGAAGAATGGACCGCCCTTCAGCGTGGGCGAATCCGAGGTGCGCGAACTGTACGAGCCGGACTGGCATGTCGAAGTGCTCGAACGGCGCGACATCCTCGCGCAGCAGCCTGCCTTCATCGCGGAAGGCGTGACCCGGTTGGACACGGTGGTCTATCGGCTGCAGCGGCGCTGACGGGCCGCAGGACGGCCGGCTCAATGGACGCGCCGCGCCGCCCATTCGGCAACCGGCCGCGCGCGGGAGAACAGGAAGCCCTGCCCCAGCTCGCAACCCATTTCCAGCAGGCACTCGCGCTGCTCGACGGTCTCCACGCCCTCGGCGATCACATCCATGCCCAGGGTGCGCGCCATCGCCAGCACCGCGCGCACTACCGGCGCGCTGCCACCGCGATCCCCACGCTGCAGGGCGCTCACGAACGAGCGATCGATCTTCAGTGTGTGCAGCGGGAAACGGTGCAGGTAGCTCAGCGAGGAATAGCCGGTACCGAAGTCGTCCAGCGCGGCCACGACCCCGGCGGCGCGCAGCGCTTCCAGGGTGACGCGCACCTGTTCGGGATTGTCGAGCAGTGCGCCTTCGGTGACCTCCACGCGGACACGCTCATGCGGCAGGTCGTAGGTATCGAACAACTCGATCATCTGTCCCGCCAGCACGGGCGAGCGGAAGTGCCGGGGTGACACGTTCAGGGTGACGTAAGTGCTGTCGTCACCCAGCATCCCGATTTCGCGGCAGGTGCGCTCGAACATCTGCCAATCGATCTGCTCGACGCTGCCGTTTTCCTCCGCCACCCCCAGGAACTCGCCCGGCGACACCAGGCCGCGCCGGGGGTGGCGCCAGCGTATCAACGCCTCGTAGCCGACGACGTGCTCGTCGGACAGGCGCACGATCGGCTGGAAGTGCGGCTCGAACTCATAACGCTGGATGGCACGGCGCAGGTCGCTCTCCAGCTCCAGCAGTTTGAGCGCTTCCTGATGGAGGCGCTCGTCGAAGATCTCGAAGCGCTGGCGGCCGTGCGCCTTGGCGCGGTACATGGCCACGTCGGCATCGCGCAGCAGTTCCTCCGCCAGGCGGTAACGCGAATTGCCCAACGCGATGCCGATGCTCGCCGAAGTGAACAGCTCCTTGCCGCCGATGTGCATTGGCTCGCTCAGCGATGCGATCGCCCGTTCCGCCACATGGATCGCGTCCTCGGGCAGGTTGACGTCCTCCAGCAACACCGCGAACTCGTCCCCGCCCAGGCGAGCAACGACATCGAAGGGCCGCACGCAAGCGGCCAGTCTTTGTCCCGCTTCCTTGAGCATTTCATCGCCGGCCAGGTGCCCGACGCTGTCGTTGACCACTTTGAAACGGTCGAGATCGAGGAACAGCACGGCGAAGCGATGGCCCGGGTTGCGTTCGAGCCGCGCGAGCGACCGCTCGATCGCCCCATACAGGTAACTGCGATTGGGCAAGCCGGTGAGCGAGTCGTGCATGGTCTCGTGCATCAGCTGCTGTTCGGCCCGTTCGCGCTCGCCGATCTGTTCACGCAGCTCGCTCACGGCCTGGGCCAGTTCGCCCGTGCGCGCGGCCACGCGATGCTCGAGTTCAGCCTGCGCCTGCTTGCGGTCGAGCGCCGTCAGGATGTGCTGGGCCACATAGGCCAGCAGGGCGCGATCCTCCGTGCCGTAGCGCTCGTTGGCGTCATAGCTCTGGACCAGCACCGCCCCGCGCACCTTGCCCTCGGTCACCATCGGCACGCCAAGAATGTCCTCGAAGGCAGCGCCTACGAGCGCGCCTTCGCGGATGCCGAGCTGTCGCGTTACCTGCCCCGGGCTACCCATCACCATGTGCCCGCTGCGGATCACTCCGAAAGTGATGCTGTCGCGCATGTCCGCTTCCGGGATCTCCACTTGCGGATCGACGATGCCCGGGTCCTTCTCGTCGGCGTGGTAGATGAAGCGCAGCGTCTCGCGCTCGGCGTCGTACAACGCGATGATGAAGTTGCGCGCGTACATCAGTTCGCCGACCACCCTGTGGATGCGTCGCAGCATCCTGTTCATGGGCAGGTCGCTGCTGGCGAGGTCGGCAATCGTGTAGAGCGCGGACTGCACTTTTTCGCCGCGCTGGCGCTCCACTACTTCCGCCATCAACGCGCTGGTCCGTTCCTGCACCCGATGTTCCAGCTCTTCCTGCGCCTGCTTGCGCCGCAATGCGGTCAGGATGTGCTGGGCGACGAATCCCAGCAGGGCGCGATCCTCTTCGTCATAACGGTTCGCACGGTCGTAGCTCTGTACCACTATGGCGCCGAGGACCACGCCCTCGGCGACCATGGGCACGCCCAGCCAGTCGGCGCTGTCGGGGCCCAGTTTGCCGGGTGGAGCGAGGCCGAACTGCTCCCGCAGCTGTACGGATGGCCCCATCGCCGGCAGGCCACTGCGGATCACCGCCAGGGTCAGGCTTTCGGGAACGTCGGCCGTGGGAACCTCCTGACCCACCTCCAGCCCACGCAGCCCCTTCTCATCCGCGGCATACACGAACCGCAGGGTGTCGCGGTCCGGAGCATGCAGGGCGATCAGGAAGTTCTGCGCATACATCAGCCCGGCCACCACCGCATGCGTGCGGCGAAGCATCTCCTGCATGTCGAGTTCGCTGCTGGCGAGGTCGGCGATCGAATACAGCGCGCGCTGCAGTCGCGCCGCCTTGCCCATGCGTCCAGTGGCGTGATGTGCCGCCACGAGTTCGATCTCGGCGCGCATGCGCGCTGCGAGCAGGGTAAGAAAATCGAGCAGCCCCGGGGGAGTGCCACCTGCCTGGGCGCACGCCTCGGGCCATTCCGCGACAAACACGGCCCGCGCATAGTCCAGTGCGTGGGCAATCCGCACCCAGCCATCGCGGACGATGTCGCCCGTGACGCTCGCGTGACGTTGCTGGGCCGTTTCGATCAGCAACGCCTCTTCACGCGACAACGGTGTCGTGGGCCACTGATGCCGACGCAGTTGCCCCTCCTGGGTCGTGCCGGAAACCCACACCAAGCGCGTGTCGCGGCAGCCGAACATGGTTTCGGCCAACCGCAGCACGATCGCGTCGACTTCTCCCGGCCTCGTCGGCGCCTCGGGGATCGATACCCCCTCCAATACGCGCGCGGAAGGGGACGCGGAATTCCCGTGCCCCTCCGACATCTGGAATGACTTGGCCATGCCACCCATACCAACGCCGCAACGGGCGTGAAGCGGCCTTAGTCCGAGCGGCCGATCCAGCCGTCGGTGCCCATGGTCCAGATGCTACGCCAATGCGGCCTGGTGCACTCCCGCTACCGCCCGTCCCGACGGATCCGCCATCGCCGCGAACGCCGCGTCCCACGCGATCGCGGCCGGCGAGGAGCACGCGATCGACTTGCCGCCTGGCACCGTCTGCGCGCAGGCCACGCCCGGGAAGAACTGCTCGAAAATGTGCCGGTACAGGTAAGCCTCCTTGCCCTGCGGCGGGTTGACGGGGAAGCGGCTCGCGGCGGCGGCAAACACACGGTCGCTCACCTGCGCCTGGGCATGCGCCTTGAGGCCATCGATCCAGCCGTAGCCGACCCCGTCGCTGAACTGCTCCTTCTGCCGCCACAGGATCGAATCGGGCAGGTAGCCCGCGAAGGCCTCCCGCAGGATCGCCTTTTCGATGCGCCGCGCGCCCTGGGCGTCGACGCCGGCCATCTTGAACCGGGCGTCCATCCGCATCGCGACATCGAGGAATTCACGGTCGAGGAACGGAACGCGCGGCTCCACGCCCCAGGCCATCATCGATTTGTTGGCACGCAGGCAATCATGACTGTGCAGTGCGTCGAGCTTGCGGATGGTTTCCTCATGGAACTCGCGGGCGTTCGGCGCCTTGTGGAAATACAGGTAACCGCCGAACACCTCGTCGCTGCCCTCGCCCGAGAGCACCATCTTCACGCCCATCGCCTTGATCCGGCGCGCCAGCAGGAACATCGGCGTCGAGGCGCGGATCGTGGTGACGTCGTAGGTCTCGATGTGCCGGATCACTTCCGGCAGGGCGTCGAGGCCCTCCTCGAAGGTGTACGTGAAACCGTGGTGCACCGTCCCGAGCGCCGCCGCGGCGACTTCCGCCGCGGCCAGGTCCGGCGATCCCTCCAGGCCGATCGCGAAGGAATGCAGGCGCGGCCACCACGCTTCGGCCTGGTCGTCGTCCTCGACGCGACGGCGCGCATAGCGTGCCGCGACCGCGGCGACCAGCGACGAGTCCAGTCCGCCCGACAGCAGCACGCCGTAGGGCACGTCGCTCATCAGCTGGCGATGCACGGCGCGCTCGAATGCCTCGCGCAGCTCCTGCTTCGCCACTTCCACCCCTTGGGTCACGGCGTAGTCGCGCCACGGCGCGGCGTAGTAGCGCACCAGCTCGCCCCTGGAACTGTCGAAGTAATGACCCGGCGGGAACTGCGCGACGTCGGCGCAGATGTCGGCCAGGGCCTTCATTTCCGAGGCCACGCACAAGCGGCCCTCGGCATCGTGGCCCCAGTACAGCGGACATACCCCGATCGGATCGCGCGCGATCACGTAGCGCTGCCGTGGGCGGTCCCACAGGGCGAAGGCGAAGATGCCATTCAACGCGTTCAACCATGCGCCGATGTCGTCGCTGGCGCCGCTTGCACTGGCTGCGTACAGCGCGTTGATGACTTCGCAGTCGGAGCCGGTCTGGAACGCATACGGCTTGGGCAGCTGCTGCTCCAGTTCGCGATGGTTGTAGATCTCGCCGTTGACGGCCAGCACCAGCCCGCCATCTTCCGAGCGCAGAGGCTGCGCGCCACCGGCGGGATCGACGATCGCCAGGCGTTCGTGGACAAGGATCGTGCCTTCGTCCTGGTACACCCCGCTCCAGTCCGGTCCACGATGGCGCTGGCGTTGGGACAGCTCCAGCGCGCGCCGGCGCAGGACGTGGAGATCGTCGCCGGCCTGCAGGCCGAAAATGCCGAGGATGGAACACATGCAGGACTCCTTTGTTTTCCTGGGTTTTGAAGGGACGAAAACGAAGAAGCCCGCGCTTTTGGCGCGGGCTTCGTGAGCGATTGAGCGGTCGGTAACGCGCGCTAATCGCCGGCCCGCGGGAGGCTGGCGTTATTGCGGTTGTTATTGTTCAGGCGGGCCACGGGCATGCGGCCGCGAAGCGCGGCGAAGGACATGCGATCAAGGGCCTGCAGGGATGTCATGGATCGATCCTGCTTGAGGCGGGCGCCGCTTGCAAGCGATCGTTTCGGTTGAAACGGCGGCGACGGCCACTTCGGCTAAGCTTCGTCGCGGAGGGAACACCCATGATGAAATGGATCCGGCGGGGGCTGCTCGCCCTTTTGCTGTTGCTTGTTGTCCTGGCGGTGACGGCCTGGTGGCTGTTGCGCGGGAGCCTGCCCAAGCTCGATGGCGAGCTGTCGCTGACCGGCCTGTCCGCGCCCGTGACGGTGCAGCGAGACAAGCTTGGCGTGGTCACCATCGAAGCGGCGAACCAGGCGGACGCCATGCGTGCGCTCGGCTACGTGCATGCGCAGGAACGCTACTTCGAGATGGACCTGCTGCGCCGCACCGCCGCGGGCGAGCTCGCCGAACTGTTCGGTCCCATCGCGGTCGGTCTCGACAAGCAACACCGCATCCATCGCTTCCGCGCCCGCGTGGACGCGAACCTCGACGAGATCGTCGGCACGCACCGGCCGCAGATGCAGGCCTATGTCGAGGGCGTTAATGCCGGCCTGGGCGATCTCAAGGTCCGGCCATGGCCTTATCTGCTGCTGCGCACGCAACCCAAGCCGTGGCGACTCAGCGATTCGCCGCTGGTCGCCTACGCGATGTACTTCGATCTGCAGGATGGCGAGAACGCACGCGAACTGGCGCTGTGGAAAATGCGCCCGCACCTGCCACCCGCGCTGTTCACGCTGCTCACACACGACGGCAGCCGCTGGGACGCGCCGTTGACAGGCGGACCGCGCGGCGACGCCGCACTGCCGACGGCGGACGAAGTCGACCTGCGCAAGCTTCCCCACCCTGCAAAGCCGGGTGATGCGAAGCCCATGCCGCGGGTGATCGGCAGCAACAACTTCGCCGTGTCCGGGGAGGTCACCCGCGATGGCCGCGCGATCGTCGCCGACGACATGCACCTGGGCCTGCGCGCGCCGAACATCTGGTTCCGCGCGCAGTTGCATTATCCCGACGCGCAGGCCCCCGGCGGGCGCGTGGACATTGGCGGCTTCACCCTACCCGGCCTTCCGTTCACGGTCGTGGGCAGCACCGGCCACGTGGCATGGGCCTTCACCAACAGCTATGTCGATACGCTCGACTGGGCGGTGCAGGACGTGTGCGCCGCGAAAGCGACCTCGTCGTGCGTTCCGTCGGTGCACCACGCCGAGACGATCGCGGTGGCCGGTGCGAAGCCGGTCGATTACGACGTCGAGGAAACCGCCTGGGGTCCCGTCATGGCGCACGACGCCCGCGGCCGCGCGCTGGCCTTGCGCTGGGCGGCGCACCTGCCCGGATCGCTGAACCTCAACCTGGTCGAACTGACGCACGCGCAGTCGCTGGCCGACGCCGTGGCGATCACCCGCAACGTCGCGATTCCCGCGCAGAACATGCTGATCGCCGACAGCCAGGGGCAGATCGGCTGGCGCTGGCTCGGGCCCATCCCGGTGCGCGATGCCGCATGCGACGCGGCGCAACCCGTCGAATTCACCGGTCCGGTTTCCCCGTGCCCGGCGTGGCCCATCAGTACCTCGCGTGCGCCGCTGCTTACACCGACGCATGGACGGCTGTGGACCGCCAACAATCGCGTTGCCGGCGATGAAGTACTGAAGATGGCAGGCGATGGCGGCAGCACGCTGGGCGCTCGCGCGAAGCAGATCCGCGACGACCTGTTCGCGAAGTCGCGACTGGACGAACGCGACCTGCTCGCAGTCCAGCTCGATGACCGTGCCCTGTTCCTGCAGCCGTGGTGGCAGCTGCTGCGCGACGAAGCCGCGCGCACCAGGGCGCCAGCCATCGGCGAACTGGCGGCCGCGGCCGCGACATGGCAGGGCCGTGCGAGCACCGACTCGGTGAGTTACCGCATCACTCGCGCCTGGCGAAGGGCCGTGAGCGATCGCGTGGTCGATGGGTTGACCGCGCCCGCGCAGGTCGCACTGGGCAAGGACTTCGTGTTGCCGGGATTGCAGCAGCAGGAAAGCTTCGTCTGGCCGCTGGTGACACAGCGTCCCGCGCACCTGCTCTCGCCGCGCTATGCCGACTGGGATGCGCTGCTCGAAGATGCCGCACGCGAAGTGCGCGACACCCTGAAGCAGCAGGGCCCGCTGTCCGCGCGCACCTGGGGCGAACAGAACACGGCGAAGATATGCCACCCGCTGGCGCGGGCCCTGCCCTCGTTCGCCCGCGGTGCGCTGTGCATGCCATTCGAATCGCTTGCGGGCGATGTCGCCATGCCGCGCGTGCAGGCGCCCGACTTCGGCGCATCCGAACGCATGGTGGTGTCGCCCGGCCACGAGGCCGACGGCATCATCCACATGCCCGGTGGCCAGAGCGGCAATCCGCTGTCGCCGTTCTGGGGCGCGGGCCATGACGACTGGGTGCACGGACGGCCCACCCCGTTCCTGCCCGGCGCCACGCAATACAGCCTGCGAATGCGACCCGCCTCCCGTATCAACTAAGCGCCCGCTCGGAGGAATGCCGCGCGCGCGGCTAGCCAAGGCGAACGACGGAGAGCGCGCTTCGTGATCAATCAAAAAGGCGGGCCAAGGCCCGCCTTCCTGTTTGCGCAATGGGCCCGACCCACTCCCTACGCGAGCACCTTCTCGATCAGCTCGAGGTACAAGTCCGGCAACCTTTCCAGGTCCGCCACGGCCACGTGCTCATCGACCTTGTGGATGCTGGCGTTCACCGGTCCGATCTCGATGCATTGCGTGCCCAGCGGCGCGATGAAACGCGCATCCGAGGTACCGCCGCCCGTGCTTTCCTCCGGCACGCCACCGCCGAATTTCTCCAGCACGTCGCGCGCCGCGGCACGCAACGGTCCTTCCGGGGTGTGGAACGGCTCGCCACCGCGATGCCACTGCACTTCGAATTCCAGGCCATGCGCGCGCAGCACGGCCTCGCATTCCTGCTCCAGCTGCACCGCGCGCCAGTTCGGGTTGTAGCGTAGGTTGAACAGCACCCGCAGCTCGCCGGGAATCACGTTGTTGGCCCCCGTGCCGGCATTGATGTTGCTGATCTGCAGGCTGGTCGGCGGAAACGTCTCATAGCCGTCGTCCCAGCGACGCGCGGCGAGTTCCGCGAGCGCCGGCATTGCCTGGTGGATGGGGTTGCGCGCCTTCTCGGGATAGGCGACGTGGCCCTGGATGCCACGCGCCGTCAGCGTCGCCGACAGCGTGCCGCGGCGGCCGACGCGCAGCAGGTCGCCCAGCTTCGCCGTCGATGAGGGTTCACCGGTGATGCACCAGTCGATGCGTTCGCCGCGCTCCCGGAAGAGGTCGGCGACCTTGCGGACGCCATCGACCGCATCGCCTTCCTCGTCCGAAGTCAGCAGCAGTGCGACGCGCCCACGGTGGTCCGGATGCCTGGCCACGAAGCGCTCCAGTGCGATCACGAACGCGGCCACGCTGCCCTTCATGTCAGCGGCACCGCGCCCATATAGCAGTCCGTCGCGGACTTCCGGGACGAACGGGTCGCTGGCCCAGGCCTCGCGCGGGCCCGGCGGCACGACATCGGTGTGGCCCAGCAGCACCAGGGTTTCCGCGCCTGCTCCATGCGTCGCCCACAGGTTGTCGACTTCACCGAAACGCAGGTGTTCGCAGGCAAAACCCGCGCGTCGCAGCCGCTCGGCGATCAGGCGCTGGCAGCCGGCATCGTCGGTCGTGATCGACGGCCGGGTGATCAGTTCCTTTGTAAGGTTGACGACTTCACTCATGCCGGTCGCGCTCACTTGCCAGCCTTCATGGATGTACCGAAACGCAGCTTGAAACCGTTGTCGCTGAATCCCTGCGTGATCGCTCCGTCTTCGGTGACCACGACGGGTCGCCGGATCAGCTGCGGATACTCCTTCAGCAGCAGTTTCCATTCCGCGTCCGAACCCGGTGCCTTGCGGTTGTCCGGCAGGGTGCGCCAGGTGGTCGACGACTTGTTGATCATCGCGTCCCAGCCGCCGAGCTTGTCCTTCCATTCGACCAGCGTTTCCGGCGATTGCCGGTTGTCGCGATAGTCGACGAAGGCGTGCGCTACGCCGAAGCGGTCGAGCCACTTGCGCGCCTTCTTGCAGGTGTCGCAGTTGTTGAGGCCGTAGAGAGTTGTCATGTCGGTTTCAAGTCGGGTTGCGCAACCGGTCGATGCGCAGGATCAACGCCTCGGCCACGGCATTGCGCGCGAAGGGATTGAGCTGGAACGAGGTTTTCGGAATGAATACGATCTGGTCGCCCAGCTTGCTGGCCGTCCGCAGGCGCAGGGTGATGCGCCGCGGGTTGGTGAACTGGCTTGAATCCACGTTCATCACGCTGGCGAGCGCGATCCGCTCCTCGACGCTGCCTCTCCTGACCAGCAGGTAATTGCCGCCGTCACGGACTTCGTCGGCGAGATCCCAGAGCAGCTTGCGGAACAGGAAGAACCCGAAAGCAGCCATCAGCAGCGGCTGGATCACGAATACCGGCTCCTTGCTCCATACCCCCGTCGCTGCCCCGATCACCAGGAACAACACGAGGATTCCGAACCAGAAGGCAGGAAATATCCGTTTGATGAAGAAGGTCTGTCCCGAAGAAATTCGTTCCATGGTTCCCCTTACTCGGCCAGCCCGCGCAGCAATTCGTTGATCGAGGTCTTGGAGAGCGTCTTCTTGTCCACCTGCTTGACGATGACGGCGCAGTACAGCGAATGCGATCCGTCCTTCGCGGGCAGCTGTCCGGAAACGACCACGCTGTAAGGAGGCACGGAACCGTAGCTGATCTCGCCCGTGGCGCGGTTGTAGACGCGCGTGCTCTGGCCCAGGAAAACACCCATGCCGATCACGCTGTGATGGCCGACGACGAAGCCTTCCACCACCTCCGAACGCGCGCCGATGAAGCAATGGTCCTCGATGATCGTCGGCGACGCCTGCAGCGGTTCCAGCACGCCGCCGATGCCCGCGCCGCCACTGAGGTGGCAATGCTTGCCCACCTGCGCGCAGGACCCGACCGTTGCCCACGTGTCCACCATCGTGCCCTCGCCGACGTGCGCGCCGATGTTGACGAAGCTCGGCATCAGCACCACGTCCTTGCCGATGTGGGCGCCGCGGCGCGCGATCGCGCCCGGCACGATGCGGGCGCCGAGCTTGCGGAAATCGCTTTCACCGAAGCCCTCGAAGCGCGCCGGGACCTTGTCCCAGAACGGCGCCGGCTGCGCATCGACCAGTTGCATCTCGTTGACGCGGAAGTACAGCAACACCGCCTTCTTCAGCCACTCGTTGACCTTCCAGCCACCCTTGCCATCGGGCTCGGCCACGCGGAACTCGCCCTTTTCCAGGCCTGCGATCACGCGTTCCACCGTTGGCCGCGTGGACCCGTCGATCTCGTCGAGGCTGAGCATGGCCCGGCGCTCAAACGCGCTTTCGACCATGAACTTCAGCTCTTCGACGCCCGGGCTCTTCGGTGCGGCCTTCTTCGTCACCTTGCGGGCCGTCTTCTTCTCATTCATTGCTTCTCTCCATCGAGGCAGGCGAGCAGCGTTTCCCGCAGCGCCTGCTGTTGCGTTTCGTCCAGCGGCTGGTCGCGCCGGTCGGTGATCTGGAATACGTCCTCGGCGCGTTCGCCGAAGGTGGCGATGCGCGCATCGTGCACACGCAGCCGATGCTGGCGCAGCGCCTGGGCGACATCGGCGAGCAGGCCGGGGCGGTCGGTGCAGACGAGGCTCAGCATCGTGCGCTCGGCGCTGCCGCCGGCCACGCGGTCGAAACCGATGTGCGCGGCAATGCGGAAATGGCGCAGATGCCGTGGCTGTGCACGGCGCGTCGGACGGATGTCATCGAGCGAGCCGGCCAGGGCGTGGGCCAGGCGCAGTTCGACTTCTTCAGCGCTCGGCGTCTGGCGCGGGTCGGCCGGCATGACCTGGAAGCTGTCGAACACCATGCCGTGCGGACCATCGAGTACGCGCGCCTGCTGGATGGCGAGGCCGAGGCGATCGAGCGTGGCCACGATCGCGGCGAACAGGCCGTCGCGGTCGGGGGAATGGACAAACACTTCCAACGCGCCTTCGCTGCCGCTGACCGGACGGGCGCGCACGCAGCCCTCGCCCACGGCAAGTTCGCGCAGCGATGCCGCCTGCCAGGCGATCTGGTCCGGACGGCCGCGCTCGAAGCCGATCTGCGGCATGCGCGCGAACAGCGCGTCCACCTCGGCATCGCTGCTGCCAAACGCCGTGAGCGTGGCACGCGCGCCGTTGCGCGTTTCCGCGCTGCGTTCCCCGATCGCGACGGGATTCTCCAGACCGCGACGCAGGGCCAGGCGCGTGGCGGTGTAGAGGTCGGCCATCAGCCGGTCCTTCCACGCGTTCCACAGTTTCGGCGAGGTGCCGGCGATGTCGGCGCAGGTCAGCAGGTACAGGTTGTCCAGGCGTTCGCGGTCGGCAACGCGCGTGGCGAAGCGGTGGATCACCTCGGGATCGGCGATGTCCTGCTTCTGCGCGGTCATCGACATCAGCAGGTGCTGGCGCACCAGCCATTCCACCAGGGCGGTGTCGCCTTCGGACAATCCGTGCGCTTCGCAGAACTCGCGCGCATCGACGGCGCCCAGTTCGGAGTGATCCCCGCCGCGGCCCTTGGCGATGTCGTGGAACAGGCCTGCGAGCAGCAGCACTTCCGGCTTGCGCAGTCGCGGCCACACCTGGTGCGCGAGTGCGAAGCGCTCATCGGGCTCGCCGGAGGCGAACGCGGCGAGGTTCTTCAGTACCGCGAGCGTGTGCTGGTCCACCGTGAACACATGGAAGAGGTCGAACTGCATGCGCCCGGAGACACTCGCGAACGCGGGAATCCAGCGCCCCAGGACGCCCAGGCGCGCCATGCGCTTGAGTGTCTCCACGGCCTGCGGCCCGCGCAGCAGGCGCATGAATCGCTGGCGCAGTGCGGGGCTCGCTTCGTTGTAGGCCGGAATGAGCGGCAGGGCCTCGGCGAGTGCACGCGCGGTGCGCGAATGCAGGCCGCGCGCATCCTCGCGCGCTGCCCAGAGCGCGAACAGGGCGAAGACATGGCCTGCGTCGTGTGGCCACGCCGCATCGCGTGCGGCGAGGTAACCGCGACGCAGTTCGAACAGGTCGTCGATCGCTTCGGGCGTGGCCTCGCCTTCCAACTGCTCCTCGAAACGCTGCAACAGCCGGTCGCCGATGCGCAACACCAGCGCGGCGCTGCGGTAGAAGCCCTGCATCATCTGTTCGACGGCAAGATTGTCGGCGTTGTCGACGTGGCCAAGGCGTGCGGCCAGCAGTTTCTGGTAGTCGAAGCGCAGGCGCTCCTCGCGCTTGCCGGCCACCAGGTGCAGGCCGAAGCGCAGGCGCGACAGCGCGCGGCGCTCGCGTTCGAGCGTCGCGAATTCATCGGCGCCCAGCTGGCCGATCGCCATCAGCGAATCGGGATCCCAGGTGCCGATGATGCGCAGCGCCATCCAGCGGAATGTCTGCACGTCGCGCAGGCCACCCGGGCCTTCCTTGAGGTTCGGTTCGAGGTTGTCCGCGGTGTCGCCGAACCGGGCATGGCGCGCGCGCTGCTCTTCGCGCTTGGCGGCGTAGTAATCGCGCGGCGGCCAGATCAGCTGGGGAGAAACCGCGGCAGCCAGCTGCGACGCCGCGTCGAGATCGGCGGCCAGCACCCGCGCTTCCAGCAGGGCCGTAAGCACGGTGATGTCCTCGAGCGCGGCGCGCGTGCACTCCGCGGCGGAACGCACGGCATGGCCCACCGGCAATCCGGCATCCCACAGCAGGGTAAAGAAACGGGCGAGCGCGTCCGCATTCCCGGCCTGCGCATCGGCCTCGCCAAGCACCAGCAGGTCGATGTCCGATTGCGGGAAGAGTTCGCCGCGGCCATAGCCACCCACCGCGAACAGCGACAGGACGGCATCCTGCGGCAGGCAGTGCGACCACGCCTCGCGCACCACGGCGTCGACTTTCTGCGCGCGCGCAGCGAGCAGGCGGTCGATATCACCGTTGTCGTCGAAGCGCGCGGCCAGTGCGGCGTCGTTCTCGGCGATCGCGCTGCGCGTCGCCGCGGCCCACTGCGCATCGGCGACCGGATCGTGCTGGTCGGTCGCCGGTGTGCTCACAGGTCGTTGTCGTCGCCCGGCAATCGCGTGAGGATCTCGACGCCGGTTTCGGTCACCGCCACCGTGTGCTCCCATTGCGCGGACAACTTGCGGTCCTTGGTGACCACGGTCCAGCCATCCGGCAACAACTTGGTATGGCGCTGGCCTTCGTTGATCATCGGTTCGATCGTGAAGGTCATGCCCGGCTTCAACACGAGTCCTTCGCCCGGGCGGCCGTAATGCAGCACCTGCGGATCCTCGTGGTAGACCTTGCCGATGCCGTGTCCGCAGTACTCGCGCACGACGCTGAAGCGTTCGCCTTCGGCGTACTGCTGGATGGCGTTGCCGATGTCGCCCAGGGTCGCACCCGGCTTGACCGTGCGGATGCCGCGGAACATGGCCTCGCGGGTGACGTCGACCAGCCGCTTCGACATCACCGACGGCGTGCCGGCGATGTACATGCGGCTGGTATCGCCGTGCCAGCCATCCTTGATCACGGTGACATCGATATTGATGATGTCGCCATCCTTGAGGACCTTGGCCTCGCTCGGGATGCCATGGCAGATGACGTTGTTGACCGACGTGCAGATCGTCGCCGGAAAGCCCTTGTAGCCGACGTTGGCCGGGATGGCGTTCTGGACCTTGACGATGTGGTCGTGGCAGATGCGGTCGAGCTCGGCCGTGGATACGCCGGGCTTCACGTGGGGGGCGACGACCTGCAGCACTTCGGCGGCCAGGCGGCCGGCGACGCGCATCTTCTCGATCTCGTCCGGGGTCTTGATGGTGATGGGCATCCGAGAATTATCGCCCATGTGGGGCCGGGCTTGGCCCGTCCCCGCGGCAGGTGGGCCTCGGGAAGGGACCTTTCGGCCTCCGGGAGGACCGATCCGGCTGGCTCCCGGGCCTTCGTGGGCCGCGAGGTTGCCCGGAACCGGCGGGACCGGCATACTTCCGCGGCTCTGTGGCCTGCCACGGACCGCCACGCCGGGCGATATGAAATCTGGAGCCAAGGCTCCAGTACGGCGAATACACACCCGCTGCCACAGCCCGTGCCGGGGTGCTCCAGGTCCAACCGGACTGGAGTTCGGTCACGGAAGCAGCGGGGAGGCCCAACCCCGGAACCGTCGCCTTCAATGGCGAGTCGTCCCTAGATGTGTCGCTCATCATGAGCCCGTCGAAGGAGGCCGGTTCCCCATCGGAGTAATGCAATGCCCCAGATCACCATGCGCCAGATGCTGGAAGCCGGCGTCCATTTCGGCCACCAGACCCGTTACTGGAACCCCAAGATGGGTCCGTACATCTTCGGTGCCCGCGGCAAGATCCACATCATCAACCTCGAGAAGACCGTTCCGCTGTTCAACGACGCGATGAACTTCATCTCGGGCGTTGCGCAGAAGCGCGGCGTCATCCTGTTCGTCGGCACCAAGCGCTCCGCGCGCGACGCGATCAAGGAAGAAGCCGAGCGTTGCGGCCAGCCGTTCATGACCCAGCGCTGGCTGGGCGGCACCCTGACCAACTTCGCCACCGTGAAGAAGTCGGTCGCCCGCCTGAAGGAACTGGAAGCCGCTGAAACCGATGGCACCTTCCAGAAGCTGGTCAAGCACGAAGTGCTGACCCTGCGCCGCGAGCGCGAGAAGCTGCAAGCCTCGCTGGGCGGCATCAAGGAAATGAACCGCCTGCCCGACGCCCTGTTCGTGATCGACGTCGGCCACGAAGACATCGCCATCAAGGAAGCCAAGAAGCTCGGCATCCCGGTGATCGCGGTCGTCGACACCAACTACGATCCGGAACTGGTCGACTACGCCATCCCGGGCAACGACGACGCCATCCGCGCCGTGCAGCTGTACGCCCGCGCTGCCGCCGACTCGGTGCTGGAAGGCAAGGCCGCCGCCCCGCAGGCCGCTTCGGTCCGTGAGGAAGAGTTCACCGAAGCCGCTGCCGAAGGCGACGACAAGGCCCCGCGTGGCCGTGCCCCGGCCAAGAAGGCCCCGGCCAAGAAGGCCGAAGCCGCCGAGTAATACTCGCCGGCTTTACCACCAGCGAGTTGCGGCCGCGCCAAGCTGCGCGGCCGCAACAATCGCATTCGCGTTGTGCGGGCCATGGCCCGCCACGCTCTTGCCCTACAAATTTTCCGAGGTAACCCCCATGGCAGAAATCACCGCTTCCCTGGTCAAGGAACTGCGCGAGCGCACCGGCGCCGGCATGATGGAGTGCAAGAAAGCACTCACCGAGAACAACGGCGACATCGACGCCGCGGCCGAATGGCTGCGCAAGTCGGGCCTCGCCAAGGCCGACAAGAAGGCCAGCCGCGTCGCCGCCGAAGGCCGCATCGCGGTCGCCCAGGATGGCGGCAAGGCCGTGCTGGTCGAGATCAACTCGGAAACCGACTTCGTCGCCAAGGACGTCAACTTCATCGGCTTCGCCGATGCCGTCGCCAAGGCTGCGCTGACGTCCGGCGCCGCCGACGTCGACGCCCTGAAGGCCGCCAAGCTGCCGTCCGGTGAAACCGTCGAGGAAACCCGCGCTGCCGCCATCGCCAAGCTCGGCGAGAACATCCAGGTGCGTCGCATGGCCACCGTCAGCACCGCCAACAACGTCGCTGCCTATGTGCACGGCGGCAAGATCGGCGTGCTGGTCGAGGTCAAGGGCGGCGACATGGACCTGGCCCGTGGCATCGCGATGCACATCGCCGCGATGAACCCGCCGTACAACAAGGCGGCCGACGTGCCGGCCGAGTTCGTGGCGAAGGAAAAGGAAATCGAGCTGGCCAAGATGTCCGACAAGGACAAGGCCAAGCCGGCCGAGATCCTCGAGAAGATCATCAGCGGCAAGATCGCCAAGATCGTCAACGAGGTCACCCTGTACGGCCAGCCGTACGTGCTGAACAGCGACCAGACCGTCGAGCAGGCGGTGAAGGCCGCCGGCGCCGACGTCGTCGGCTTCCAGCGCCTGGTGGTTGGCGAAGGCATCGAGAAGGTGGTTGAGGATTACGCCGCCGAAGTCGCCAAGGCGATGCAGGTCTAAGCGACCGCGTTTTCGCTTCGACAAAAACCCGCGAGAAATCGCGGGTTTTTTCTTTTCTCTTCTCCCCGCTTGCGGGGAGAAGCTGCCCGCAGGGCAGAAGAGGGGGAGCGAGCGCAGCGAGTTGCTCTTCGCTGCAGAGCAAAGGCAACAGCAGCTCGCTACGCTCGCCCCCCTCACCGCCCTGCGGGCACCTCTCCCCGCAAGCGGGGAGAGGGTCCAGCAAGCGGGGAGAGGGTCCGGGCAAGCGGGGAGAGGGACCTCTCGACGACGGGCGAACCGCCGGGCTTCAGCTACAATCCCGCCGTTTGTTCCCGCGCCGCTAACCCCCGAGGTCGCCATGTCCCAGCTCGCCTATCGCCGTGTCCTGCTGAAACTGTCCGGCGAGGCGCTGATGGGGAACGAGGATTACGGCATCGACCCGGTCGTGCTCAACCGCCTTGCGCGCGAGGTGATCGAGGCGCAGCAGGCCGGGGCCGAAGTGGCGCTGGTGATCGGTGGCGGCAACATCTTTCGCGGCGCGGGCCTCGCGGCCGGTGGCATGGACCGCGTCACGGGCGACCAGATGGGCATGCTGGCGACGGTGATCAACGCACTGGCGATGCAGGACGCCCTCGAAAAGATCGGCGCCAAATGCCGGGTGATGAGCGCCATCAAGATCAACGACGTGTGCGAGGACTACATCCGCCGCCGCGCCGTGCGCCATCTCGAGAAGGGCCGCCTGGCCATCTTCGCCGCCGGCACCGGCAACCCCTTCTTCACCACCGACTCGGGCGCGGCGCTGCGCGCGATCGAGATCGGTGCCGACCTGCTGCTCAAGGCGACCAAGGTCGATGGCGTGTACGACAAGGATCCGAAGAAGCACACCGATGCGGTGCGCTTCGACAATCTCACCTACGACGAAGTCATCGCCCGCAACCTGCAGGTGATGGACACCGCGGCCTTCGCACTGTGCCGCGACAGCGACCTGCCGCTGCGCATCTTCGACATGAGCCAGCCGGGCGTGCTGTTGCGCATCCTGCGCGGCGAAAACATCGGCACGCTGGTGCGCGGACGCAACGCCGGCCTGTAACGAGCGGACGCTTTCCCCATACAGGTCCGGATGCGAATCCGGCCGCAATAGTGTTGCGGCCCTGCCGCATGACAGGATCGGGCATGGGCCTCGGACACCACCACGACCACGACGGGCATGGCCATGGCCATAGCCATGGCAGCAGCACACGCGCCTTTGCCGTCGTCACCCTGATCAACCTCGCCTACACGGTGCTGGAGGCCGGTTACGGCTTCGCCACCAATTCGCTGGCACTGCTCTCCGATGCGCTGCACAACCTGGGGGACGTCCTGGGGCTTGCACTGGCCTGGGGCGCCGCCGTCATCGCGAAACGCGCCCCTACCGCGCGCCACACCTACGGCTGGCGCCGCGCCACCCTGCTGTCGCCCTTGGCGAATGCGCTGTTGCTGGTCGCATTTTCCGGCGCGTTGGGCTGGGAAGCGATCCGCCGTTTTTCCGCACCGCCGGAGATCCCCGCCCTGCCGGTGATCATCGTTGCCGCGATCGGCATCGCGGTGAACCTGGGCGCCGCTTGGTTCGTGCGCGATGGCCACGACCATGACCTCAACCGACGCGGCGCTTTCCTGCACCTGGTCGCCGACGCCGCGGTTTCGCTGGCCGCTGTGTTCGCCGGTACGGGAATGCTGTGGCTGGGCTGGGAATGGCTGGATCCGGTGACCGCACTGCTCATCGGCGCCGTAGTCGCGCTGGGGGCTTTCGGGCTGCTGCGCGAGAGCTTCAACGCCGCGATGGATGCTGTTCCGCGCGGCATCGACCAGGCCGAGGTGCAGGCCTACCTCGCTTCGCAACCGGGCGTTGCAGCCGTGCATCACCTGCACATCTGGTCGCTGGGCGCGGGCGAGGTCGCAATGACCGCGCACCTGGTGCGCCCCGACGACCGCGACCACGACGCCTTCATCGACCGCATCAACAGCGAGCTGGACGACCGCTTCGGCATCAACCATCCCACGCTGCAGGTCGAACGCGGGGCGGGATGCGAGCACGACCGCCACGACCGCGCGCCGCACGCCCACTGAGGCGGGCACGCCTACGGATTTCCGCGGAATTTCGGCCCACCGCCTTCCCGCCGCTATAATCCCGCGCCTATCGATGCGCCTGCGGGCGCACCATCCACTACAGGACCGGAGCCGGCGATGCTCAACGAGATCAAGAAAGACGCCCAGACCCGCATGGCCAAGAGCGTCGATGCGCTGCGCCACGACCTCGTGAAGGTACGCACGGGCCGCGCTTCGGCCGGACTGGTCGACTCGATCAAGGTGAACTACTACGGCTCCGAGATGCCGCTGAGCCAGGTCGCCAGCGTCGCCGTCTCCGACGCACGCTCGCTGACGATCACGCCGTGGGAAAAGCAGATGGTCAGCGCGGTCGAGAAGGCGATCCTGGCTTCGGACCTGGGCCTCACCCCCAATACCGCCGGCACCGTGATCCGCCTCAACCTGCCCGCCCTCACCGAAGAGCGCCGCAAGGAACTCTCCAAGCACGTGCACGGCGAGGGCGAGGATGCCAAGGTCGCCATCCGCAACATCCGCCGCGACGCCAACAGCCAGGTCAAGGAACTCCTGAAGGAAAAGAAGGTGACCGAGGACGAGGCGACGCGCACCGAAGGCGAGATCCAGAAGATCACCGACAGTGCGATCAAGGACGTCGACGACGTGGTGAAGGCGAAGGAACAGGAACTGATGGCGGTCTGACGGATCGCCGGAACTGGAACGGGGACGGCGCATCGACCAGAACCGTCCTGCCCACCTGCGATCACCCGTTCCCACCTGCCACGCCCAGCTTGATGAGCACGATTCCCCGCCATCTCGCCGTCATCATGGACGGCAACGGCCGCTGGGCGCAGCGACGCCGCCGGCCACGCATGATCGGCCACCGCGCCGGCGCGCGTACCGTCAACCTGTGCATCGATTTCTGTCTCGAAACCGGCATCGAGGCGCTCACCCTGTTCGCATTTTCCAGCGAGAACTGGGGACGTCCGGAAGACGAAGTCGGCGCATTGATGAAGCTGTTCCTGGGTGCGCTCGAGCGCGAGGTCGACGAACTCGACCGCCGCGGCGTGCGCATCCGCTTCATCGGCGAGCGCGAACGCTTCGCCGAAGCCATCCGTGCGCGCATGTCTGCCGCGGAAGTGCAGACCGCCGGCAACACACGCCTGCACCTGACCATCGCCGCCAGCTACGGCGGACGCTGGGACATCGCACAGGCCGCACGCTCCCTCGCCCGCGACGTCGCCGCCGGTCGCCTCGATCCCGAAGCGATCGACGAAACCCTGCTGGCCGCCCGGGTCGCCCTTGCCGACCTGCCCGCGCCCGACCTGTTCATCCGTACCGGCGGCGATACGCGGGTCAGCAACTTCCTGTTGTGGCAGCTGGCCTATACCGAGTTGTGGTTCACCGAAACGTTGTGGCCGGAGCTGGATGCCGCCACACTGCGACGCGCCCTGGACGACTATGCCAGCCGCGAGCGCCGATTCGGCCTCACCGGTGAGCAGGTCGCGGGCACGCAGCCACGAGAGAACAACGAATGACGAAAACCCGCCTGCTGGCTGCCCTGATCATGGCTCCGGTCGCGATCGCCGCGATCCTGCTTCTGTCGACGCCGTGGATCGTGGCGCTGGCGGCCGTGATTTTTCTCGCCGGCCTGTGGGAGTGGTTCGAACTCGCGGAGATCGAGGACACCCTCGCCCGCACCGTATTGCTGGTTGCGCACCTCGCGCTGATGGTGGCGATCGTGTGGGCGTCGCGATCGGTGGGAGGCTACAGCTACTTCCTGTTCAAGCTCGCAAGCGTGATCGGCGTGGTGTGGTGGTTCTTCGCGCTGCTGTGGCTGCGCAACTACAACTTCGCCAGCAACCACGAAACCTGGGCCCGCTTCTTCAAGCTGGCGGCGGGCGCACTGGCCGTGCTTCCTGCCTGGTGCGCGCTGGCGTGGCTCCATTCCGGCGAACCCAGGAGTCCCGGCAGCGGCAACAATGGCCACATCTGGTTGTTCACCGCGCTGGCGATCGTGTGGGCCGCCGACAGCGCCGCGTATTTCGCTGGCCGCCACTACGGCGGCACGCTGTTCAAGGACCGCAAGCTGGCGCCACGGGTGAGCCCGAACAAGACCTATGAGGGCCTGATCGGTGGCATGGTGGGCGGCGTGCTGGTCGGGGTCTGCGGATCGCTGCTGGCCGGCGCGACAGGCGCGCAGCTGCCGCTGGTCGCCCTGGTCGCGCTGGTGGCCGTGCTCGCCTCGGTCATCGGCGACCTGTACGAGAGCCTGCTCAAGCGCCATGCGGGCGTGAAGGATTCGGGCCACCTGATTCCTGGCCATGGTGGCATCCTCGACCGCATCGACGGCGTGCTCGCCGCCCTGCCCGTGTTCGCGGTGGGCAAGGCGATGTTTGGCTTCTGAAGCCGTGCCGAACGCGCGTTCGGCATGGCGGTGATCTGATCCGATGTCCCAGCTTCCTGCCCGCAACATCGCCGTGTTCGGCGCCACCGGTTCGATCGGGGCGTCGGCGCTGGATGTGATCGCGCGCCACCCCGATCGCCTGCGCGCCACGGTGCTCGCCGCCGGCAGCAAGGTCGATGCGCTGCTGGCGCTGTGCCGCACGCATCGTCCGCTGCACGCGGTCATTGCCGATGCCACGCAGTTCGACGCCCTGCGCACCGGACTTCGCGAAGCCGGGCTCGACACGCAGCCGCACGCGGGCGAACAAGCCCTCGAGGACCTCGCCGCCAGCGCGCATTGCGACACCGTGGTCGCGGCGATTGTCGGGGCCGCGGGCCTGCCTTCGACCCTGGCCGCGGCGAAGGCAGGCAAGCGCCTCCTGCTCGCCAACAAGGAATCGCTGGTACTCGCGGGCGAACTGCTGATGCAGGCCGCCCACGACAGCGGCGCCGTGATCGTGCCGATCGACAGCGAGCACAACGCGATCTTCCAGTGCCTTCCCGACGCCCATGCACATGCCGGCCTCAAGCGCATCGTGCTCACCGCGTCGGGCGGGCCGTTCCGCGGCCGCCATCGCGCGGAACTGGGCAACGTCACCCCCGAACAGGCCATCGCACATCCCAAATGGTCGATGGGCCCGAAGATTTCCGTCGACTCGGCCACGCTGATGAACAAGGGACTCGAGGTCATCGAGGCGCACCACCTGTTCGGCGCGCCGCGCGAGTCCATCGACGTGCTCGTGCATCCACAGAGCCTGGTGCATTCCCTGGTCGAGTTCGTCGATGGCTCGACGCTCGCGCAGCTCGGATTGCCCGACATGCGCACCGCCCTGGCCGTTGGTTTCGCCTGGCCGCAGCGCATCGCCTCCGGCGTGCAGGGCCTGGACCTGCTGCAGCATGGCCGCCTCGATTTCGAAGCGCCCGACCTCGATGCCTTCCCCTGCCTGCGGCTTGCGTTCGAAGCGCTGCAGGCCGGGGGAACCGCGCCCGCGATGCTCAACGCCGCCAACGAAGTTGCCGTTTCAGCCTTTCTTCAGCGGCGGATCGCTTTCCTGTCCATTCCCGCACTGGTGGAAGCTACCCTCGATGCATTGCCCGCCACCGCCGCCAACTCGCTGGACGTCCTGCGCGAAGCCGACGCGGCCGCACGCCGCCATGCCAGCGCGGCGGTAGCCTGATGCACGCGCGTTCCACCGCCACGCGAGGTACCGATGATGAGTGAGGTCATTGGCTCGATCTGGTGGCTGCTGGTAAGCCTGGGCGTGCTCGTCACCTTCCACGAATTCGGCCACTACTGGGTCGCGCGCCGCTGCGGCGTCAAGGTGCTGCGCTTCTCGGTCGGCTTCGGCAAGCCGCTGTGGCTGCACCGCGGCAAGGACGGCACGGAATACGTGATCGCGGCGATCCCGTTGGGCGGCTACGTCAAGATGCTCGGCGAACACGACCCGGATACGCCGGTTCCCGCCGACCAGCTGGCGCAGTCGCACGATCGCCAGCCGGTGTGGAAGCGGATGGCCATCTCCCTCGCCGGCCCGGCGGCGAACCTGGCCCTGTGCGTGTTGCTGCTGTGGGGCATGTTCGTTCTCGGCCGCCCGGATTTCGCGCCGGTGGTGGGCGAGGCCGAAGGCATGGCCGCCGCCGCGGGCCTGCATCGGGGCGACGAAATACTGAGCGTGGACGGGCGCGCCACGCCCACCTGGAGCGAGGTCAGCATGGGCCTGCTTGCCGCCGCGCTGGACCGCAAGGACACCACGGTCCGTGTGCGCGAGCCCGGCGGCACCGAGGCCGAGCGCATGTTCCGGCTCTCACGCCTCCCCCGTGGCTTCGACGAAACCCGCGCGTTGCAGCAATTGGGGTTGCGCGGCCGGCACGAAGCCGTCGCGCCTGTGATCGGCACCGTGCTTCCAGGCAGGCCCGCCTGGGGCGTGCTGGCCGAGGGCGACCGCATCACCGCCATCGACGGCGAGCCGATGCTCTCGTACCAGGACATCGTCCGGATGGCGAAGCGGCTGGGCGAGGAGAAGCGCGAAGCGATGGTGGAAGTGCAGCGCGGCGAGGACCGCCTGGCCTTGCCGCTGCAGCCGGACCTGGCCCGGACCGGGGATGGCAAGCCGCAGTGGGGCTTCGGCGTGGAGTTGGTGGCATCCGAGCCAAAGAAGGACGCGGTCCTGCGCTACGGCCCGGTCGCCGCGATCCCGGCGGCATTCTCGGAAACCGCCCACCAGACCCACGAACTGTTCGCGACCTTCACCCGGGCCTTCCGGGGCACGGTTTCCGCCCGCAATACCGTCGCGGGCCCGATCACCATCGCGCGGGCCAGCAACTACTTCGCGCAACAGGGGCCCGCGCACTTCCTGATGTTGCTTGCCCTGCTTTCGCTCAGTCTGGGCATCCTGAACCTGCTGCCGATCCCAATCTTGGACGGCGGTCACCTGCTGTATTACCTTATCGAGCTGGTCAAGGGCAGCCCGGTCAGTGAGCGGGTGATGGCCGCCGGCAATTTTGTCGGCCTGGCCTTGATCGCCGGCCTCATGGGCCTGGCGTTCTACAACGACATCGTGAACAACCTGGTGCGGTGATGCTGACGGCGGTGAAGGAAACCGCAGAGGGATCTACCCGGCCGGGAACCAGTTCAGGAAGGACTTGTCCGACCAACGATTCGATGACCAACGCTTCTACCGCGATGCCCATCCAGGGCACCCGCACCCCCAACCGGATTTGATGATGACGCGACTTCCCAATCGCCGCCTGCTTGCCCTTGCCCTCACTGCAGCGATGGCGCCGGCACTGCCCGCGCTGGCACAGTCGGCCGATCCGTTCGCGCCAGCCGAAGCACCCGCGGCGAATTCGCCGCTGGCTTCCGCCGGCGCGTTCACAGTCAGCGACATCCGCGTCGACGGCCTGCAGCGCATCTCGGCGGGTACCGTCTTCACCTACCTCCCGATCGAGCGTGGCGACACGGTCGACTCGACCAAGGCCGCCACCGCCATCCGCGCGCTGTACAAGACCGGCTTCTTCGACGACGTCCAGCTCGATCGCCAGGGCAACATCCTGGTCGTCACCGTGCAGGAACGCCCGGCGATCAACAAGCTCACCGTCACCGGCAACAAGGACATCAAGACCGAGGACCTGATGAAGGGTCTGAAGGAAAACGGGATGGCTGAAGGCGACACCTTCAACCGCCTGGTGCTGGACAAGATGAGCCAGGAGCTCACCCGCCAGTACCAGAACCGCGGCAAGTACAACGTCGAGATCACTCCTGCGGTGTCGCGCCTGGACCGCAACCGCGTCGATGTCACCATCACGGTGAAGGAAGGCAAGGCCGCGCGCATCCAGCACATCAACCTGGTGGGCAACGAGAAGTTCGCCGACAAGGACATCCTGGACTCGTGGGAGTCCGGCGAGCACAACTGGCTGAGCTGGTACCGCCGCGACGACCAGTATTCGCGCGAAAAGCTCTCGGGCGACCTGGAAAAGCTCAACAACTACTACCTCGACCGCGGCTACATCGATTTCAACATCGATTCCACGCAGGTCTCGATCAGCCCCGACCGTCGCGACATGTTCCTCACCGCCGGCGTGAGCGAGGGCGACCAGTACAAGGTGTCCTCGGTCCAGCTGACCGGCGACACCGTGTTGCCGAAGGAAGAGTTGCAGACGATGGTGCTGGTCCACGAAGGCCAGATCTTCTCGCGTCGCCTGCTGGAACTGACTTCCGACTCCATCGTCGCCACCCTGGGCAACGTCGGTTACGCCTTCGCCCAGGTCAACCCGGTGCCGGACGTCGACCGCGAGGCCAAGACCGTGGGCATCAGCCTCCAGGTCGTGCCGGGCCCGCGCGTCAACGTGCGCAGCGTCGTGTTCAAGGGCAATACGCGCACCAGCGACGAGGTCATGCGCCGCGAGATGCGCCAGTTCGAGGGCAGCTGGTACTCGCAGGCCGCCATCGACCGTTCCAAGATCCGCCTGCAGGGCCTGGGCTACTTCGAGACCGTTGATATCGAGAGCAAGCCGGTAGAGGGCACCAACGACAAGGTCGACGTCGTCGTCAACGTCAAGGAAACCTCGTCGGGCAGCTTCGTCTTCGGCGTGGGTTACTCGCAGCTCAGCGGCCTGAGCACGCAGATCCAGCTGTCGCAGGAAAACTTCCTCGGCACCGGCAACCGCGTGTCGGTACAGGCCCAGCGCAGCTCCTACCAGTCGCGCTACGACTTCTCGTTCCTCAACCCGTACTTCCTCGATAACGGAATGACGCTGGGCTACAACGTGTGGTGGCGCTCGCTCGATTACTCCGACTTCGGCACCGCGCAGTACAACAGCGACAGCGGCGCCGGCCAGGTGGTACTGGGCTTCCCGATCAGCGAGACCGATACGGTTTCCGGCCTGTTCGGCATCGACACGAACAAGATCAACATCACGAACAGCACGCCGGCACCGATTGTCGATTACCTCAACGCACTCGACGCCGAAACGTTCCACGCCTGGCGCGGGGAACTGGGCTGGTCGCGCAATTCGCTGGACAACCTGCTGACGCCCTCGCGCGGCATGCAGCAGCGCATCTGGCTGGAAGCCACGCTACCGGGCTCGACCGTCGAGTACTACAAGCTCCAGTACAACATTTCGAAGTTCTGGCCGCTGTCGCGCCACCTCGTGCTCAACACCCGTGCCGAGCTCGGCTACGGCGACAGCTACGGTGACGCCACCACGCGCAACCTCTGCTTCACGGCGGGCAGCTTCCAGGACACCGACGGTGACGGCAAGACCGACACCTTCGTGCCGGGCCCGGATCCGAGCGAACCCTGCCTGACCTCGTCGCCCGACTACGACAAGACGGTCACCGCCGACGGCCTGCCCTTCTTCGAGAACTTCTACGCCGGTGGCGTACGTTCGGTGCGCGGCTTCCGCGACAACACCCTGGGCCCGCGCGAGTCGCCGCGCGGGAACACCACCTACCTGCAGCCGGTCGGTGGCGCGGTGAAGACCACCGGCGCGCTGGAAATGTATTTCCCGACCCTGCTCGACACGCCCGCGGCCCGCGCCTCGGCGTTCGTCGACTTCGGCAACGTCTTCAAGGACGTCGACAGCTGGGATGCGGGCGAACTGCGCGCTTCCACGGGCTTGGCGCTGATGTGGCGCTCGCCGATGGGGCCGATCTCGATCAGCTATGCCTTCCCGCTGCGCAAGGAAGACAACGACGAAATCGAGCGCCTGCAGTTCACCTTCGGCGGCACGTTCTGACCTGACGCGCGCCGACGTGGGCCAGCCTTCCTACAGCGCGGCCGAACTGGCCGAGCGTTTCGGCCTCGAACTGCAGGGTGATGGCGCCGTGCGCGTGCACGGCGTCGGCACGCTGGCCCGCGCGCAGGCCGGGCAGCTCGCCTTCCTGGCCAACAGCAAGTACCGCAGCCAGCTGGCCGAATCGCAGGCAAGCGTGATCACGATGCGCGCGGAAGATGCGACCGGCCACACGGGCACGGTGCTGGTCGCGCGCGATCCGTACGCTGCCTTCGCCCGGATGTCGGCGCTGTTCGAACCCAGGCCGCTGCGTCCCGCGGGTATCCACGCATCCGCCGACATCGCCGCAGACGCGCATGTCGACCCCAGCGCCCATGTGGGCGCGTTCGTCAGCATCGGTCCGCGCAGCCGCGTGGAAGCGGGGGCCGTGATTGGTCCCGGCTGCGTGATCGGCGATGACTGCGTGGTCGGCGCCGGCAGCGAACTCGTCGCGCGCGTCACCCTGGTCACGCGCGTGCGCCTGGGCCAGCGCGTGACCGTGCATGCCGGCGCGGTGCTCGGCGCCGCAGGCTTCGGCTTGGCAATGGAAGGCGGCAAGTGGTTGAACGTGCCGCAACTGGGTGGCGTGCTCATCGGCGACGATTGCGAGATCGGGGCCAACACCACGATCGATCGCGGCGCGATCGACGACACCGTGCTCGAGGAAGACGTGCGCCTCGACAACCAGATCCAGATCGGCCACAACGCCTTCATCGGCGCGCATACCGCAATGGCGGGCTGCGCGGCCGTGGCCGGAAGCGCCAGGATCGGGCGCTACTGCCTCATCGGCGGTGGCGCGGGCGTGCTGGGCCACCTCGAAGTCTGCGACAAGGTCATGGTCACGGCGATGAGCCTGGTGACCCACTCCATCCGCGAGCCCGGTGAATACTCCTCCGGCACCCCGTTGATGGACAATCGCAGCTGGCGCAGGAACGCCGCGCGCTTCAAGCAGCTGGATGCCCTTGCCCGCCGCATCGGGCGGGGACAAGCCGGGAAGGCCCCGGAAGACCCGGACGATCAATCGCGCTAATCTGCGCGCCATACGGACGCGCATGTGACGCCGAAGCGGGATAATTACAGATTCGCTTCGCGCCTTCCGTGCGCCAGGAAAAGATGATGACCCAGCCCGTGCAACTCCCGGTCGACGTGACCACCATCCAGAAGCTGCTGCCGCACCGCTATCCCTTCCTGCTGGTGGATCGCGTGGTGGAGCTGGAGCCCCACAAGCGCGTGCTGGCGTACAAGAACGTCACCTGCAACGAGCCCTTCTTCAATGGCCATTTCCCCGGCCATCCGGTGATGCCGGGCGTGCTGGTCATCGAGGCGCTGGCGCAGGCCGGCGGCCTGCTCACCCAGCTGTCGGGCGGTGAGCGCAAGGGCGATCTGTTCTACCTGGTCAAGGTGGACAACGCCCGTTTCGCCAGGATGGTAGTGCCCGGCGACAGGCTCGAACTCGACGTCACGCTCAAGCGCACCATCCGCAACATGGCGTTGTACGTCGGCGTCGCCCGGGTCGATGGCGAGGTAGCCGCCAGCGCCGAGATCCTCTGCGCCGAGGTCAAGAACGAGGCATGACCGCGACGACTCCGCCCGTGGTCCATCCCACCGCCGTCGTCGAAGCCGGCGTGAAACTTGGCGCGGGCGTGCGCGTCGGTCCGCTCTGCTACATCGGCGAAGGCGTCGAAGTCGGCGACAACACCAGCTTCGGCCCGCATTGCAGCGTGCTGGGTCCGACCAGGATCGGCCGCGACAACCGCTTCATGGGCCACTGCGCGATCGGCGGCGAACCGCAGGACAAGAAATACGCGGGCGAACGCGTCGAACTGTCCATCGGCGACCGCAACGTGTTCCGCGAGTTCTGCACCGTCAACCGCGGCACCAGCGGCGGTGGCAACACCACCAGCATCGGCAACGACAACTGGTTCCTCGCCTATACGCACGTCGCGCACGACTGCCACGTCGGCAACCACTGCGTGTTTTCCAACAACGCCACGCTGGCCGGCCATGTAACCGTGGGCGACCACGTCATCCTCAGCGGCTTCGCCGGCATCCACCAGTTCTGCCGCATCGGCGCGCATGCGTTCATCGGCATGGGCGCGTTCGTCAACGGCGACGTGCCGCCCTACCTGATGGTCGCCCAGGAGGGCTATGGGAAGCCGCGGGGCATCAACAGCGAAGGGCTCAAGCGCCGCGGCTTCGACAGCGATCGCATCGGTGCGATCAAGCGCGCCTACCGGGCGTTGTACATGTCTGGCAGCACGCTCGACGAAGCGCGCGCCAGGCTGGCGGAGATCGCCCGCGACAGCGCCGACGTGCGAGCGTTCCTGGACTTCATCGAAAGCGGCGAGCGGCCGCTGCTGCGGTAGGGACTACTGATGCGGATCGCCCTCGTCGCAGGCGAAGCCTCCGGCGACCTCCTCGGCGCCGGCCTGATCGCCGAACTGCGCAAGCGCTACCCCGATGCGCAATTCGCGGGCATCGGTGGCGATGCCATGCGGGCTGCGCGCATGGACACCTGGTTCGATGCCTCCGAACTCGCGGTGATGGGGCTGTCCGAAGTGCTCAGGCACCTGCCTCGCCTGCTGCGCGTTCGTCGCGCGCTGCGCGAACGCGTGCTGGCGTGGAAGCCGGATGTGTTCATCGGCATCGACGCCCCGGATTTCAACCTCGGCGTGGAGAAGTGGCTGAAGAAGCGCGGCATCCGCACCGTGCACTACGTCAGTCCCTCGGTCTGGGCATGGCGCGAGGGCCGCGCGGCGAAGATCGGCCAATCGGCCTCGCGCGTGCTGTGCCTGTTCCCGATGGAACCGCCGATCTATGCGAAGCATCGCGTCGATGCACGCTTCGTCGGCCACCCGCTCGCGGACGAAATGCCCCTCGATCCCGATCGCGCCGCGACGCGCGAGCAACTGGGCATCGATCCCGACCGCCCTGTGCTCGCATTGCTGCCGGGGTCGCGGGTAGGTGAAATCGAGCGGTTGGCGCCGACCTTCCTCGCCGCGGCAGCCCGCGTACTGGAGCAAGTGCCGGACCTGCAGGTGGTGGTGCCGATCGCGAACTCGCCTACGAACCTCGCCTTCCGCAAACTGCTCGGCGCGCATCGCGACTACGAAAGGCTGCGGTCATCGATGCGCATCCTGGTCGGCAACGCGCGCCGCCTGATGATCGCCAGCGACGTGGTGCTGCTGGCTTCGGGCACCGCCACGCTGGAGGCGATGCTGGCCAAGCGGCCCATGGTGGTCGCCTACAAGGTGGCGCCGGTCACCTATGCCCTGGTGAAGGGCCTGGGGATGCTGAAGGTCAGGAACTACTCGCTGCCCAACGTGCTCGCCGGAGAGCGCATCGTTCCCGAACTCATGCAGCGCGACTGCACGCCGGAGAAGCTGGCGGAGGCGACGTTGGCGATGCTGCGCGATACCGAAGCGACGGCGCGGATCCAGCCCCGCTTCCGCGAGCTGCACCTGCAGTTGCGCCAGGACGCCTCCGCGCGCGCAGCCGACGCGATTGCGGAACTGCTGCCGGCACGCCCGGCCAAGCTTGCGTGAATGTGCACCGACCGCGCACGCTCGGCGCGACGCCCCGGTAAGCCACGATGCTGATCGACCCGCCTGCCTCGCCGATCGAATCTTCACCGCTCGCGCCGCGCACCCCGCGCATCGCCGGCATCGATGAAGCCGGACGCGGTCCGCTGGCGGGGCCGGTGGTGGTCGCCGCGGTGGTATTCGCGCCCGGGCGCACACCGGTCAACGGGCTGGACGATTCCAAGCAACTCGATCCCGAACGCCGCGAAGTGCTGTTCGAACGCATCGTGCAGCGCGCCCTGGCCTACCGCATCGAATTCATCGAGGTCGAGGAAATCGACCGCATCAACATCCTGCAGGCCACGCTCACGGGCATGCGCCGTGCCCTCGAAGGCGTGGCGCATGCCGCGGATGCCGCCCGCATCGACGGCAACATCGTGCCGCCCGGCCTGTGCCGCCCGGGCGAGGCCTGGATCGGTGGCGACGCGCGCGACCGCGCGATCATGGCGGCTTCGATCCTCGCCAAGGTGTCGCGCGACCGCTACATGCGCGAGTTGCACCAGCAATGGCCGCAGTACGGTTTCGCCGAGCACAAGGGCTACTCCACGCCCGCCCATCTGGCCGCGCTGAAGGCGCACGGGCCATGCCCGCACCACCGGCGCAGCTTCATGCCGGTCAGGCTCGCTCAGGCGGATCTGTTCGCTGCGGAAGCGCCCTGACGATACGGGCCTCGAACAAGGGCACGGCAGCGGGCTGCCCTTGTCCGAGTTGGCTCGCTGCCTATTGGTTCTGGGATTTCGGCCCGATGATCACGTCCGGATCCACTTCCTGGTCGCCGACCTTGATGCCGTAGGAGTACCTGCCGTTGATCGCGCCGGCCATGACTTTCAGTTCGTGTTTGTCGCCCGCCTTGACCGACTTCTTCAAGACCCGCTCGTTCGCCCAAAGGAGCTTGAGGATGATCTCGAACGGCTCCGCGCTGGTCCAGACGATCGTTCCGCTGGGGCTGACCCAGGCGCTGTCGGGCTTCGCGCTTGGCTTGCCGGTCGCTGCATCCACTTGAATCGCGATCGACGTTTCGGACGGGGGCGTATTCTTCATTTTTGTTCTCCTATTCATGCCCGTCCGCTGGGCCAGGGGGTCAGCGGTCTTTCCCAACCGTCTGCTGTCGTGGCGTTATGCCGGCCAACAAGGGTTTGAGCAGCGGCGAAGCTTGCAACCGCTGCGTATTGATCCCGCCGTCGCAGGCGCGCTGCGCCCACGTGCGGGCACCATCCGGATCGCCTAGCAGCGCAAGCGATTGCGCAGCCCAGAACGCGACCTCCCCCTCTTCCACATTTAACGCATTCGCCCGCTCGATCAGCCTGCGCGCCTCCGGTTCCTGGCCGAGGTTCGCGCGGTACCAAGCGAGCACGGCGATGGCATGCGCATCGCTGGGCTTGATGTCGATGTACTCCTGCGCCATGCGCGCGGCGCGTTCATAGGCTGCGCGCGCCTGCGAGGCGGTGGCCGGCACCGCGGACAACGCGTCGCCGAGGTTGCCCCAGGTCCGATAGTCGCTGTTGTCCATCTGGGATGCGCGCCGGTATAAGTCGGCGGCTTCGGCATAGTGGCCCTGTTCGTAGCGCAGGGAACCCAGGTTGGTCAGCGCCGCGTAGTTCGGCTTGATCTTCAACGACCGGGTGTAGGCATCGGCGGCGCGGGCAGCATCTCCGCTGACCATGTAGAGGCCGCCCAGGCTGGCCCAGACGTCCTCGTCGTCGGGAGCGAGCGTGGCCGCCGTCGCGAATCCCGCAATCGCCTTGGGCATGTTGCCCTGCACGTAGTGCTCGAAGCCGAGCGCGCGATAGGTATTCGGGTCGCCCGGACGCAACTGGCGGGCGCGCTCGAAGTAGTCGAGGGCGACGTCGTTGTTGCCCTGCGCCGATTCCGCGCGCGCGAGCCCGACGTAGGCGTCGGGCCGCAAGGCGAGCGCGTCCAGGGCCTTGCCGTATTGCTCCACCGCCTGCGCGTTGTCGCCGCGCGCGCGGTAGAGGTCGCCCAATGCCAGGCTCACCTCGCGCAGGCTGGGGTCCATCGTGGCCGCCCGCTGGCAGGCGGCCTGTGCGCGCTCGAACGCGGCGGCGTCATGCGCGCCTTCGAACTCGATGATTTCCGCGCGGCAGATGCCGGCCTGCGCGCGGGCGAAGCTGGGATCGGCCGCCAAGGCCTCGCTGAAGAAACCGATCGCTCGGGTACCGCCCTTGCCGTCGCTGTCGTCGCGGTGTTCCAGCTGCTGCACGCCGTGCAGGTAGGCGTCGTAGGCGGCGACATTGCGCGTCGGTGCGAGCCGTTGCGTCAACGCCTGCGTGTCGCGCTCCCGCGGCAGCACCCCCAGCAACGATTTCACTACGTCACCGGCCAGTTGGCTCTGCAGGGCGAACACGCCGTTGAGCTGCCTGTCATAGCTGCCCGACCACAGCGTGTAGCCCGTACGGGTGTCCGTAAGCCGCGCATTCACCCGTACCTGCCGGCCCTCGCGGCGCACGTCCGCATCGAGCACGGTCGCCACGCCCAGCAGCTTGCCGAGCTTGCGGGCATCGGCGCCGCGCATGCCGCAGGCGCTGCGCGCCCGGCATGCGGCCACCTTGAGCCCCGGTACGCCGGCGAGCGCGCTGTGCAGTTCCACCGCCAGGCCTTCGGCAAAGTAGCTGTCGTCCTGGTTCTGACTGAGGCTGGTGAAAGGCAGGACGGCGATCGACGCCTCGCTCGGGAGCGCGGGCGCACGCGGCGATACGCGATAGAGAATCCAGCCGCCCGAACCGGCAAGCAGCAGCGCGGCAAGCAGCCATGCGCGACGCCAGCGCCTGCGTGCCGGAGCGCGAACGGGCTTGGGCAGGGCCGCCGTCGCCGTTGCCGTCGCTGCGGAGATATCCACCGTCGCCGCCCGGTGGGTGTCACCCGCCATCCCGTCCTCGCGGGCTCGCGCCGGTTCGGTTTCTGCTGCGGGTGCGACCGTGGCGTGCGCGGGCGGTCCATCCGCCTCGGGCCAGGACCTGAGCTCACCAATGAAGCGGTATCCCAGGCCGTGCTGGGTCTGGATGTACTGGGGATGGTGGGAGTCGTCGTCGAGCACATGCCGCAGTTGCGCGATCGCCCGCGTGAGCACGCCGGGCGTGACGTGGCGGTGTCCCCACACCGCGTCCAGCAGCTCGTCGTGCCTGACCAGTTCACCGGCGTGGCGGAGAAGGTGCAGCAGTACCGCGAGGGCCTTGGGCTCGAGCGCCTGCAACTCGCCGTCGCGCGTCAGCGTGTATGCCGCGGCATCCACCAGGAACGGGCCGAAACGGTAGCCGTCGCCCCCGTTTTTGGCGCCTGCCGCATGCCCTCCTGCATCCATCAGCAAAACCTCATGAATGCCTCGGCAACCTCGCCGAAGCTTGCGACACGGGTCTTACGAGCGTCATGACCGGTTTGCAGCACAGACGGATGCTGGCCCCACGCCGAAAACGCGGCGTGCCCACATCCCCACGGAGCCTTTGCCATGAACGCCATGCTTACCGCCACGATTCCGCTGCCTGCCATCCTCGACCAGCCGTCGCTGATGGCACCGGGCCGTCGCCACTGCATAGACAACTTCCATTTGACCGCGGCGTCGGTCGACCGCTTCAACGCCCTGCTTGCCCGTCTGGGCCGCCGGGCCGCTCCATTGGACTGCGACCGGGTCGCAACGGCCGCGCGTGAACTGCGCGACAGCGCAGCGGGAGCCGGCGAGCCAGCCTGCATCCTGCAACGCATGAAGCGCCTCGAAGCGGCCGCCCGGATGCTCGACGACGTCCAGTGGCAACCCGTCGACGACGCCGGCAATGTCGCGTCCCTGATGGTGCATTACGCCACCGGCCGCTACCAGCTACTGCCCAACACGCTGCCGACGGTAGGACACCTGGACGACGCCATCGCCGTGGAGGCCGCCTGGCCGTCGCTGCAGTATGAGGTCGCGTCCTTCCTCGACTATTGCCGGGTGCGCTCGATGGAGGCCTCCCTGCGCGGCCGGGACATCGGCGGCTTCAATTTCTCCCGCGACGACTGGGAGGATGCCCGCCAGGCTGAATATTTCCTCGAGAAGCAGCGCCGCTGCATTCGCGAAAGCAGCTACCTGCCCCAGCTGGCAACCCGATTCATCGTCCACTGAACGTGGGCAGCCAGGGATGGCGCCAATGAGGCCGCCTTCATCGGCGGCCTCGCTTTTTTCCGGGGAGGGCATCCGGCCGAGTCAGCAAGGCATCGCCCTGCTGAACCGTCCGTCGGAGGTCGCTTCCGTGCCCGCCGCACTGGCGCATGATTTCTTCATCCCCGGACAGGGGCCGTGCAAGCACCGGCCGCAGCGCGGCTCTACGAGGGAGACTCCCGTCGGACACGGCCGGAAGCGAGGTGCCCCCATGCGCATGCCTCATCCCACACCCACCGCCCATCCCCTGCCGTTCGAACACTTCCGGGGCGGTCTCGTCGACGACCTGGGCGCGCCGGCGGGCTTCCCCGAAATGGCGCTGTCGGCGCCTGCGGTCGCTCGATTCGATGAACTCGTCCATGACCTCTACCCCGATGCCGCCCGTGTCGATCCACCACGCCTGCAGCAACTCGCGGCATGGCTGCTGTCGCTACCGGAGGAAGAGGCGCGCGAGGAACTCGATGCACGCCTGGACCGCATGGACGAACTGCGCGCGCTGCTCGACGACCCCGCATGGGACTGCGATGACGCCACCCGCATGCGGATCAACAAGCTGCTGGCCTACATCGATCGCGAGGACGACCTGATCCCCGACCGGTTGCCCTTGCTCGGGCGCCTCGACGACGTGCTGCTGATCGAACTGGCGTGGCCCACCTTCGCCGGGGAAGCCGACGAATACCGCGACTTCTGCCTGTACCGGCAAACCGAGCACCCCGCGGGCACCCCGGAACAGCAGCGCAATGCCTGGCTGCGCGACCGCCTGGCCGAAATCGAACTGCTGCGGCAGAACACGCGCATGGAGGACGAGCATTTCGCCAACGGCCGCACCCCGGAAGGACCGTTGCGCGTGACCGGGTCCCCTCTCCCCTAGAGGAGCGGGGCGGGGGCCAGCGGCAATGGCAGTCGCGCACGTGATTGCGCCGCATCCCCGCGCGCCGTGGGCGAGCTAGGATCGAATGTCAAATCTCGTCCGCTCGCCCCCCGGCTGTTAACCTGCGGGACCAGTTCGTTCCGGCCCGCATGTCCGCACGTTTCGTCCACCTCCACCTGCACAGCGAGTACTCGCTCGCCGACTCGACGATCCGCATCGGCGAGCTGGTGAAACGCTGCGCGAAGCTCGGCCAGCCGGCGGTGGCGGTCACCGACATCGACAACCTGTTCGCGGCGGTGAAGTTCTACAAGGCGGCCGAGGGCGCGGGCCTCAAGCCGATCATCGGCGCCGATGTCGGCCTGGCCGACGGCAACGAGAGCCCGGCGCGGATGACCCTGCTGTGCCGCGACCGCAGCGGCTACCTGACCCTGTCGCGCCTGCTCTCCCGCGCATGGATGGAAGGCCATCGCATCGACGGCGTGGCGCTGCGCCCGGAGTGGCTGCGCGAAGACAACGGCGGCCTGTTCGCGCTGGTCGGCCGCAAGAGCCTGGCGGGACAACTGGTCAGCACGCATCGCCACGAGCTGGCCGAGGCCGCGCTGGCGGACTGGCGCGAAGTATTCGGCGACCGCCTGCACCTGGAGCTGACCCGCAGCGGCCGCGAAGGCGAGGACGCATTCAACGCCTTCGCCGTGCATGCCTCGACGCGCCGCGGGATCCCGCTGGTCGCGAGCAACGACGTGCGTTTCCTCGATTCCGAGGGCTTCGAGGCCCACGAGGCACGCGTGTGCATTGCCTCCGGCCGCGTGCTCGACGACCCCAAGCGGCCGAAGGAATACAGCGCCGAGCAGTACCTCAAATCGTCCGAGGAAATGGCGGTGTTGTTCGCCGACATCCCCGACGCGATCGACAACGCGGTCGCACTGGCGACACGCTGCAACGTCACTATGAAGCTGGGCGAGTACGCACTGCCCGCATTCCCGGTGCCGAGCGACCATACGATCGAATCGTGGCTGCGCAGTTCCGCGCGCGAAGGCCTGGCAGAACGACTGGAGAAGAATCCGCTCGCGCCCGGCAAGAGCCGCGAGGTATACGACGCGCGCCTGGAAACCGAGCTGGACGTCATCATCAAGATGGGGTTCCCCGGCTACTTCCTGATCGTCGCGGACTTCATCAACTGGGGTAAGGCGCAGGGCATCCCGGTCGGTCCGGGACGCGGTTCGGGCGCCGGCTCGCTGGTGGCGTGGGCACTCGGGATCACCGACCTCGATCCCCTGCCGTACGACCTGCTGTTCGAGCGCTTCCTCAACCCCGAACGCGTGTCGATGCCCGACTTCGACATCGACTTCTGCATGGACCGCCGCGACGAGGTCATCGACTACGTCGCGCGCAAGTACGGCCGCGACCGCGTCTCGCAGATCATCACCTACGGCACCATGGCCGCGAAGGCGGTGGTGCGCGACTCCGGCCGCGTGCTGGGCCATCCCTACGGCATGGTCGACGGCATCGCCAAGCTGATCCCGAACACGCTGGGCATCTGCCTCGACGATGCGCTGGGCGAGTCGGAGGCCGCGAAGAAGGACAGCAACCTCGCCTCGGCCGAGCTGATCCAGCGCTACCACGCCGAAGACGACGTCCGCGACCTGCTCGACCTGGCGCGCAGCCTCGAGGACCTGACCCGCAATGCCGGCAAGCACGCCGGCGGCGTGGTGATCGCGCCCTCGCCGCTCAGCGACTTCTGCCCGCTGTTCGCCGAACACGACGGCGAAGGCCGCGGCAGGAATCCGGTCACCCAGTTCGACAAGGACGACGTCGAAGCCGTCGGCCTGGTGAAGTTCGACTTCCTCGGCCTGCGCACGCTCACGATCATCGACTGGGCGGTGAAGGCGATCAACGTGCGCCGCGCGCGCGAAGGCCTCGAAGCGCTCGACATCACCACGCTGCCGCTCGACGACAAGCCGACGTATGAGCTGTTCGCGCGCGGCGATTCGGTGGCGGTGTTCCAGTTCGAATCGCGCGGCATGCGCGAACTGCTCAAGCGCGCGAAGCCCGACACCTTCGAGGACATCATCGCGCTCGCCGCGCTGTTCCGTCCCGGCCCGCTGGGTTCGGGGATGGACCGCGACTGGGTCGACCGCAAGCATGGCAACGCCGCAGTCACCTATCCGCACGATTCGCTGGAGCCGGTGCTCGCGCCGACCTACGGCGTCATCGTGTACCAGGAACAGGTGATGCAGATCGCGCAGGTGCTGGCGGGCTACACGCTCGGCGGCGCCGACATGCTGCGTCGCGCGATGGGCAAGAAGAAGCCCGAGGAGATGGCGAAGGAACGCGCCAAGTTCGAGGAAGGCTGCCTGGCACGCGGCATCCCGGCGCGGCAGGCGAGCCCAATCTTCGACCTGATGGAGAAGTTCGCCGAGTACGGCTTCAACAAGTCGCACTCGGCGGCCTATGCGCTGGTCGCCTACCAGACCGCATGGCTGAAGGTGCACTACCCGGCCGAGTTCATGGCCGCGGTGCTGTCGTCGGACATGGACAACACCGACAAGGTCGTGGGGTTCCTCGACGAAACCCGCGTGATGGGCCTGACCGTGCTGCCACCGGACGTGAACGCGTCGGCGTACATGTTCGAGGCGACAACACCCGACACCATCCGCTACGGCATCGGCGCGGTGAAGGGCGTGGGCCGCGGCGCCTGCGAGGCGATCGTCGAGGCGCGCCGCGCCGGTGAATTCACTGACCTGCTCGATTTCTGCAAGCGCGTCGACAGCAGCAAGCTCAACAAGCGCGCGCTCGAAGCGCTGATCCAGGCCGGCGCACTCGACAAGCTCGGCCGCAACCGCGCCAGCCTGATGCTGCAAATGCCGGAGGTGGTGAAGGCGACCGAGCAGCTCGCGCGCGAACGCGAAGCCGGGCAGAACTCGCTCTTCGGCGGCATGGAAAGCGCGGCCCCCGCGCTGCACATCGAATTGCGCGAAACCGACGAATGGCCGCTGGTGCAGCTGCTGGGCGGCGAGCGCGACACGCTCGGCCATTACCTCAGCGGCCACCCCTTCGATCCGTATCGCGACGAACTGCGCGCGCTGGTCGGCCACGACCTCGGCGACCTCGAACGCATCTGGGAATCGCGACCGGAAAGCGCACGCAGCGGCTGGCGCCCGGAACTGGAAACGGTGGTGGCAGGACAGGTGGTGGGCCTGCGCAAGAAAGGCGACAGCCAGATGTTCGTGCAGATCGAGGACGGCCGCGGCCGCCTCGAGTGCGCCTTCTTCGCCGAGACCTACAACGAGTTCGCGCAGCTGATCGCGCGCGACCGCCTGCTGATCGTGCAGGGCGGCCTGCGCGAAGACGCCTTCAGCGGCGGCTTTGCCTTGAAGGCGCAGCGCTGCTGGGACTATTCGCAGCTCTGTGCGAAGCATGCGCAGCGCCTGTCGCTGCGCCTGGACCTGCGCGTACCGGGCACCTGGTCGCGCGTGGACGCATTGCTGGCCAAGCACCGCCCCGGCTCCACGCCGCTGCGCCTGGACCTGCTGCGCGAGGGCGTCGCCGGCATGCTCGACCTCAACGGAACGCATTCGATCCGCGTCGACGCCGACCTCCCCGGCGCGCTGCGCTCGCAGCCGGGCGTGCGCACGGTGAAGCTGGCGTTCTCCCGCCCCTGGTAACAGACCTCCCAAACGGGCGCCGCAGCGCCGTGCTGCGTCACAGTTCGCGCCCGGAAACTGCCCCCAGACACCCCCGTACGGCCCCTTTCGCCGACCTCGGCTAAACTTGCCGCCTTCACCGGCCCCGGCCAACGCATGAACCCGAACTACCTCGACTTCGAACAACCCATCGCCGACCTGGAAGCCCGCATCCAGGAAGTGCTCCATGCCAGCCATGGCCCGGCGGTCAATGTCGATGCCGAAGTGCACGCGCTGCGCGAAAAGCTGCGCCTGCGCACCGCCCACATCTTCCGCGACCTGACCCCGTGGCAGGTCTCGCAGCTCTCGCGCCATCCTTCGCGTCCCTACACGCTGGATTACCTGCGCGTGATCTGCGACGAGTTCCAGGAACTCGCCGGCGACCGTGCCTTCGCCAACGACAACGCCATCGTCGGCGGCCTCGCCCGCATCGACGGGCGCAGCGTGGTCGTGATCGGCCACGAGAAGGGCCGCGACACCAAGGCCAAGGTCAGGCGCAACTTCGGCATGCCCAAGCCCGAGGGCTACCGCAAGGCGCTGCGCCTGATGAAGCTCGCCGAGCGCTTCAAGCTGCCCATCCTCACCTTCATCGACACCGCCGGCGCCTGGCCGGGCATCGATGCCGAGGAACGCGGCCAGTCCGAAGCCATCGCCCGCAACCTGCTGGAGATGTCCGAACTGAAGGTGCCGATCATCTGCACCGTGATCGGCGAAGGCGGCTCCGGCGGCGCGCTCGCGATCGGCGTCGGCGATCGCACGCTGATGCTCGAATACAGCACGTACTCGGTGATCACGCCGGAAGGCTGCGCGTCGATCCTGTGGAAGACCGCGGAGAAGGCGAAGGACGCCGCCGAGCAGCTCGGCATGACCGCCAAGCGCCTGAAGGAACACGGTCTGATCGACAAGATCGTGCGCGAGCCCATCGGTGGCGCGCATCGCAATCCGACCCAGATGGCCAAGCGCCTGAAGGCCGTGCTGATGAATGAGCTCGACGCGCTGGAACATGTGCCGGTCGCCGAACTGCTGGATCGCCGCTACAAGCGCCTGCGCAGCTACGGCGCCTACGAAGCCGCCTGATCGCCGGTGAGGGATCAAGAGAAAGCCGCCGGTTTCGCAACCGGCGGCTTTTTTCATGGCGCGTTACTTTGCTGCCGGCTCGTCCGGCGGCGCATCACCCGCACGCACGGCCAGCGGACGCACGTCGTTGACCAGGTGCATCAGGAACCGCCCCGGCTCCTCCTGCATCATCATGTGCGCCGAATTCTCGAACCAGAACATGCGCTTGGTTGGCGCCGACACATGCGCGAACCAGTTCGCCGCGACTTCGTGCGAGGTCGAATAGTCGTGACGGCCGTTGAAGAGGAAGAACGGGCAATCGAGTCGCGCCACCTTCGCATAGTCGATCGACTCCAGCGGCGGCAGCAGGTAGGTCAGCGAGAACAGGCTGCCCTTGTCGATCGCGACCACTTCCTCGTCGCTGTAATCGGGTGAGAGCTTCCGCGCGTCGTCGAACGGCGTGAAGTCCTTGCGCCCCCAGGCCAGGCCGCCGTAGTACATCACCCATTGCCGCTGCGCGCCGATGCGCTCGATCGTCAGCTGCCCCTTGGGCCCCGGATACGGCGCCAGCGCTTCCAGGTCGCGGATCGCCTTCCCGTTGTTTTCGGCGCGGGCCTGCGCGAGCGCCCAGCGATAGCCGACCGCTTCGCTTTCGCGCTGGTTGGCGATCTGGCCAGCGCCAAGGTAGGCGTGCAGCCACTCCGGATGGCGGCGGGCGATTTCCAGGCCCACCACGCTGCCCCAGGAATGGCCGAGCACGAAGATCTTCTTCTTGCCGTAGGTGCTCATCAGGTAGCGGATGACCTGCTCCGCATCGCTGACCATGCCGTCGACGGTCATGCCCGGCGCCATCGCCTCGGGCGCATTGGATGCATAGGTCTTGCCGGCGCCACGCTGGTCCCATTGCACGACGGTGAAGAAGTCCTCCCAGGGCCGCTGATAGCCGTAGGACTCCACCATTTCCGCGGCGCCAGGGCCGCCGTGCACGTACAGCAGGATCGGATTGCGGCGATCGTTGCCGCGGACCGAGATCCATTGCTTGGTGCCATTGATCTCGATCTGCTTCAACTCTTCGACCCCCAGCGGCGAGACGATCCTGCGGCTCTGCGCCACGATGGCGCGGGCGGCGTCGCGGCTGAACGGCTTGGGAGCGGATGGTGTTGCGTCGGCGGCATGTGCGGGCATGTCCATGCCGGCAACCGCGATCAGAGCGATGAAGACTAGTCCGTATAGCCGCATATGCTTCCTCCTGGAGTTCGTGCGGCCATTTTGTCGCGTCCGCGCCACCGGCCGACGTGTCATCGGTCACTGCAACCGATTCCGTCCTGGCGGCAACGGCGATCCCTGCCTGCGGCGCGATACGATGCGGCGATGACCACCACGCCGCTCATTCCGGCTTCCCAACTGCCCCAGGCCGGCGACGCCGCACTGGTCGTTGGCCTGAGTGGCGGACTGGATTCGATGGTGCTGCTGCATGCACTGGCAATGCTGCCGGAGGCGCGGGCGCGCGGCCTGCGCGCCCTGCACGTCCACCACGGCCTGCATGCCGACGCCGATGCCTGGATGCTTCATTGCGAAGCGGAATGTGCCGCGCTGCAGGTGCCGCTGCACAGCGTGCGCGTCGAGGTCCGGCGCGATGGCACAGGTCCGGAAGCCGCGGCCCGCGACGCCCGCCACGTCGCCTTCGCCGCCGAACTGGGCGACGACGAAGTGCTGGTCCTCGCCCATCATCGCGATGACCAGGCGGAAACCTTCCTGCTGCGTGCCCTGCGTGGCTCCGGCGTCGATGGCCTGGGCGCGATGCGTCCGTGGCGCCGCTACTCCCGCGGCTGGCTGTGGAAACCCCTGCTCGCCTGTTCGCGCGCGGAACTGCTCGCCTACGCTCGGACACACGGCCTGCGCTGGATCGAAGATCCCAGCAACGCCGATGTGAGTTTCGACCGCAATTTCCTGCGCCGGCACGTACTGCCGCTGTTGCGCGAGCGCTGGCCGAACGTCGACGTGGCGTTCGCGCGCTCCGCCCTGTTGAGTACCGAAGCGGCCGACCTGCTTGCGAATGAGGACGACCGCGGCCTGGCGCAGGCCCGCACGGCCGATGCGCAGGTGTTGTCGAAGGATGCGCTGCTCGCCCTCCCCGCAGCGCGCCGCGCGCGCGTCCTGCGCCGCTGGATCGAGGCACTCGGCCTACCGTCGTTGCCGGCCGAAGGCATCGTGCGGATCGAAGCCGAACTCCTGGCCGGTCGCATCGATGCCGAGCCGCGCTTCCAGTGGCAATACGCTGAAGTCCGGGCGTGGCGCGACCTGCTGTACGCCGGCACGGCCCAACCACCGCTGCCAGACGACTGGCAGCAGGCCTGGGACGGCGCGGCGCCGCTGCTGCTGCCGGATGGTTCGCGGCTCGCCCTCGCCGGTGCACCCGGCCTGGACGCGCCGTGCATCGTGCACGCGCGCCAGGGCGGCGAACGCATCACCCTGCCGCGACGCGAGCATTCGCACGCCCTCAAGCACGTCCTGCAGGATCTGGGCGTGCCGCCGTGGGTGCGCGATCACCTGCCGCTGCTGTCCAGCTCCGCGGGGGAACTGCTGGCGGCCGGGGATCTCGCGTATTCCGCCGGCTTCGACGCGTGGCTGCGCGAGCGCGGCGCCCGGCTGGTGTGGCTGCGCGATTGACCCGCCAGCACCCGGCCCTCAAACTTTCGCCATGGCCGCCCAGAAACCCAGTTCCGACACGACCGCCGCTTCGTCGGTTGCCGCTTCTCCCGTCGCCGACTTCGAGCAATCGCTGGACGCGCTCGAACAACTGGTCGAGCAGATGGAACGCGGCGACATGAGCCTGGAAGAATCGCTGGCCGCGTACGAGCGCGGCGTCGGCCTCTACCGAAAATGCCAGACCGCGCTGGAACAGGCGGAACTGCGCGTGCGCCTGCTCAGCGATCCGCAGGACCCGGCCAGCGCCGAGCCGTTCGCACCCGATGCCTGATCCGTCCTTCGCCGCGTGGCGGCTGCGGATTGAATCCGTGCTCGACCGCGCGCTCCCACTCGCCACCGATCCACCGCAGCGGCTGCATGCCGCCATGCGCCATGCGGCGCTCGATGGCGGCAAGCGGATGCGGCCACTGCTGGTGTACGCCACCGGCACGGCGTTTGGCGCGAGCGAAACCGAACTCGATGCCGGAGCGGCGGCGGTCGAGCTGATCCATGCCTACTCGCTGGTCCACGACGACCTGCCGGCGATGGACGACGACAGCCTGCGCCGCGGCAAGCCGACCGTGCACGTCGCATTCGACGAAGCCACCGCCATCCTCGCCGGCGATGCCCTGCAGTCGCTCGCCTTCGAACTGCTGGCCGATGCCCCCGTGGCTGCGGCCGCACGCGTGGCCATGCTGCGCGAACTGGCGATCGCGAGCGGCCCCCGGGGCATGTGCGGCGGGCAGGCCCTCGACATCGCCGCGACCGGCAATGCGGATGCGATGCGGATCGAGGACCTGCAACGCTTGCACGCGCTCAAGACCGGCGCGTTGCTGCGTGCATCGGTGCGGCTCGGCGCCCTCGCCGCCGCGGTCGATGCGGACACCCTGCAGCGCCTGGACCGGTTTGGCGATGCCCTCGGCCTTGCCTTCCAGATCCGCGACGACCTGCTCGACCTCGAGGGCGACAGCGCCACCCTCGGCAAGACCGCGGGCAAGGACGCGGCCCAGGCCAAGGCGACGTTTCCGTCGCTGATCGGCGTTGAGGCGTCGCGTGCGCGCCTGCACGAACTCGCCCAAGTCATGCATGAGGCATTGGCGCCGCTGGCGCCGCGCGCCGGCAAGCTCGAAGCGCTCGCGCACCAGGTGATCCAACGCGACCGCTGATCGCTTGACACCCGCTTGAAGCAGCGTCGATGCTCAGCCGCATCGTGCGCCAGCGCTTCCGGGGCACCCGCTTCTGGGGGGCATGTTGCGGAAATCGATCTTCCAGCGCATCGAGTCGCTGTTCGAAGCCGCAATGGCGCGGCTCGGGCACTCGTTCATCGATTTCTGGGGCGCGATGCAGCAGCGCTATCGGCGCGTGTATGCGCTGGTCGCGCTGCGCCTGCGCTACGCCTTCTTCCCGCTGCTGGCGCTGGCTGCGCTGGGATGGCTGGCCTGGGACTGGCAGCATGAGCGCCAGCTCGCTTCCGCCGAGGATGCGATCTTCGACCAGATCATCGGTTTCCGTCCGTGGGAACCCAAGCCCTCGCGCAAGGTGGTCGTGGTCGAGATCGACGAGTGCTCGATCCAGTACATGCGCGAACAGGGCGCCGGTGGTTGGCCGTGGAGCCGGCAACTGCATGCGGACCTGATCGACGCCCTCGATCGCGCCGGCGTGCGCGCGGTCGGATTCGACGTGCAGTTCGCCGACGCATCGGCCCAGGACCCGCTGGGCGACACCACCCTCGATGCCATCGCCGAAGGCGGGGCGGGCCGCTTCGTCTTCGGCACGACCCGATTGCACCCGGACTACGATCCGGGTTCGCCGCTGCACGCTTCGCAGGCCCCGTCGTCGTATCCGCTGGTGGCGCATCCGCGCAACGATCCGCCGGTTGCGCTGTTGCTGCCCTATGGCAAGGCCATGGCGAAAAACAGCGCGTTGCTGAACGTCGCGCGCGGACGGGATGGCGTGCTGCGCGACGTGCCGCTGCACGAGCGAGTGGGTGATTGGGCGCTGGCATCGATGCCGCTGCGGTTGGCCACCGGCGGCAACGCGAAGGCGATGGCGGCGTTTCCCGATAGCGTGCGCATCGACTGGCGCAAGCGCAGCAAGCTGCCCTTCGTGAGCGCCGCCGACCTGCTCACGGGCCGGCCCATCTGTCGCCCTCCATCCGAACCCCTGCCCGCGTTGTCTGGCCGCACCGTGCTGGTGGGCTACACCGCGGCCGGACTGAACGATGCCAAGCCCACGCCCGCGGGATTGATGCCGGGCGTCGAGGTGCATGCGGAAGCCACCGAGGCGCTGCTGGCGGGAAGCGCGATCTGGCTGCCCCCGGCGTGGCTCAAGTACGCGCTGGCGGCGCTGCTGCTGCTGTTGACCACGTTTGCCTTCTTCCGCGGTGAACCGGCCTACGAGATCGACGACGTCTTCGTCGCCACCAACCTTGTGCTCCTGGTTGCGGCGTTCGTGGGACTGACCGCATTCCGCGTGTTCTTCGACATCTTCGCCGCGATCGGCTTCGTCAGCCTGTACTTCGGTCTGTGCCGGCTGTACGCGGCCGTGCAACGCGGACGCGCCATCGGCAACAATGACTTCCGCAAGCAGTTCGATCCCGCGCGCGATCGCGTCCTGGCCTTCGCGCGCGTGCGATTCGTGCCCGACCCCCACGTGAATCCCCGCGGACTGGAGCGGCGCCTGCGCGAATATCGCCGCCGGCTGCGCCGTTACGTGCACGGCGGCATCGACGCGGTGATGCTGGACGGCGTGGTCGAGCGCAAGAGCTGGTTGTGGGAAGCCATGGAGGACGTGACCGTGCTCGTCTGGTCGGCGCCCGACCGGGCAACTGCGGCCGCCGCCGCGGAACGCGAACTCGACGGCCTGCATGCGCACCTGATCGCACACGACGACGTCCTGCCTGACGATGGCAGCGTGCATGTGGCCATCTTGTTCAGTGAAACAGGCGAGCCGGACCAGGATTTTTCCGAGGACTTTTTCGAGGTGCGCGCGAAGGTGCGTGGCACGCTCGGCAGGTTGCTCGCGGAACGCGCGGAATGGCCGCTTTCGGCGCGGAATACGTTGTCCTCCAGGTAGCCTGGCCGCGCCTTGGCAAGGAGGAACGCGATGCGCCTGTTCATGCCGCTGTCGCTGTGCGCCGGCTTCGCAATCGCCGCGACACTCGCCGCAACACTCTCCGCAAGCGGCGTCACCGGAATGTCGGCGGTGGTGCACAAACCCAAGGTGAGCGTGCATGCCAAGCCGGATTTCGCCTCGCAGGAAGTGACATCGCTTGCACGCGACACGCAGGTGCGGATCGATGGCCAGGAGGGACTCTGGTACCGCGTCACGCTGGCAGGCGGCGGCACTGGATACGTACGCGTCAACGAACTGCGCATGGCGGCCACCGCGCCGGCGCAGGGCGACGACGCCGGCGCGCTGGTGACGGGAAAGGCCGGCAAGGGACGTGTCAGCGAAACCGCGGGCGTGCGCGGCATCGACGAAAGCGACCTGCGTGGCGCCGGCTTCGATGGTGCGCAGTTGGCGGCCATGGAGGGATATCGCGTCACTGCCGATGCAGCGGCGGCATGGGCCGGTGGCAAGGGATGGCAAGCCACGCAGGTGGCGTACGCCGCCGAAGGCCAGGCGGCCAAGGGCCAGGGCACCGCCACCCAGGCCGAAAAGCGCGCTGGCACCTCGGCCGCCGCCGGACTGCTCGGCCGCTTCAGCAGCGCCGCACAATCCATGCTGGGCATCGCGGACAAGGCGGCATCGAAGTCCGAGGGCGAACTGCTCGAAGAAGAACTCGCGCTTGGACCCCAGATCGCCGGCCGCATCCTGGGCGCGCGACCGCTATGGTCCGACGCGGCGGCACAGCAACGGACCAATACCATCGGCCGCTGGGTGGCCTCGCAGACCGTGCGTCCCGAATTGCCCTGGACCTTCGGCGTGATCGACACGCCGGAAATCAATGCCTTCGCCGCACCGGGCGGCTATGTGCTGGTGACACGCGGCATGTACGAACTGGCGGGCAGCGACGAGGAACTCGCAGGCGTGCTCGCGCATGAGATCAACCACGTCGTGCATCGCGACCATTACACGGTGATACGCCAGCAGGAACTCCAGGAGGCGGGAAAGGACCTCATCGCCTCCCAGGTCAGCACCGGTGGCGGCATCGCCGGCAGCATGGCGCGCAGTTACGTCGAGAAGCACGGCGCGACAATCATGATGACCGGGCTGGATCGCGAGGCGGAGTATCGCTCGGACGAAGTCGCCCAGATCTACCTGGCGCGCTCGGGCATGAATCCGCTGGCGTTGTACGCCGTACTGCAGAAGATGGCGGCCATGGGCGGAAGTGCGAGCGGGCTCGCGCAGTTGTACAAGACCCATCCGCCGCTGGATGAACGCCTGGAGCGCCTCGATCGCCATGGCGACGGTGCGCTGGCGCAGTACGAGCAGCGCAACTGAGGTGCAATGCAGGCCTCCAGACGAAAACGCCGGCCAATGGCCGGCGTTTTCTCATGGAACCGGATGTAGCGCGTCAGCTGATCAGTCGCAGCGTGAAGGGATAGCGATAAGCCACGCCCTTGTTGGCCTCGATGCAGGCAAGGATGGTCAGCACCAGCCAGCCGGCGGCGACGACGGCTATCAGCAGGAAACCGATGAGGACGAACATCAGGATGCAGCTGATGATCGCGGCAATCGCGACGGTGATGTTGAAGTTCAGCGCTTCCTTGCCCTGGTCGGCGACGAAGGGCATCGTGTCCTTCTTCACCAGCCACACCACCAGTGGGCCAAGCACGTTGCCGAACGGGATGATGAAGGTGGCCAGTGAAGACAGGTGGGCAAGCATGCCCCAGGTCTTCTCTTCCTGAGCGATATCGTTCATTGCCAGCGTTCCCCTAACAGGACGGCGTCATGCCGTCGGACGGATGATGTAGGCACTCTCCCGCGCCCCGCCGGCCACTGTCAAGGGAACGGTATCTCAGCTTTCTCCGGCCACCGTCATGCGCCCGACCAGGATGGAACCGGTGCGGATATGCGACCTCGGATCGACGTCGGTGCCGACCGCCTCGATGGCGGAGAACATGCTGCGCAGGTTGCCGGCGATGGTGATGCCATCGACGGCATGGGCGATCGCGCCGTTCTCGATCCAGAAACCGGCGGCGCCGCGCGAATAGTCGCCGGTCACCGTGTTCACGCCCTGCCCCATCAGTTCGGTGACCAGCAGGCCCCGTTCCATGCCGCGCAGCATCTCATCCAGGCCGCCGGCATTCGCGGCCACCTGCAGGTTGTGCACGCCACCGGCATTGCCGGTGGTGCGCAGGCCGAGCTTGCGCGCCGAGTAGCTGCCGAGCACGTAACGCTGCAGCACGCCGCCCTGGACCAGCGGCGCTTCGCGCGTGGCCACGCCCTCGGAATCGAAGGCGGAAGAGCGCAGGCCGCGCGACAGGAACGGACGCTCGTCGATCGCGAACCAGTCCGGGAACAGCGCCTTGCCCGCGCTGTCGACAAGGAAACTGGCCTTGCGATACAGCGCGCCGCCGGACACGGCCCCGACGAGGTGGCCGATCAGGGAGCGCGCGACTTCCGCGGAGAACAGCACCGGATACGCGCCCGTCGGCACCTGCCGCGGGGCCAGACGCGACACCGCGCGCTCGGCGGCGCGGCGGCCGATGGCCGCGGCCGATTCCAGGTCCTCCGCGGCCAGCGCATAGCTGTACCAGCCATCACGCTGCATCGCCTCGCCACGCCCCGCGATCAGAGCGCAGCCGATGCTGTGGTTGGTGCTGCGTTCGCGACCGAGGAACCCGTGCGAATTCGCATACACGCTGAGGCTGCTGCCGCTGCCCAGCGAGGCGCCGTCGGAATTCTCGATGCGCTTGTCCAGGTCGCGACCCGCGGCTTCGCACATCAGCGCGAGATCGATCGCGTGGTCGGCCTCGATGGCCCACGGATGCCAGCCGTCGAATTCGCGCAGGTCGGTGGCCATGAGTTCGCGATCGGCCAGGCCGGCCGCATCGTCGTCCTCGGTGTGGCGCGCGATCGCACAGGCCTGCTCGACGGTGGAATCCAGGCTGTCCTCGCGCAGGTCGGCGGTGCTGGCACTGCCCTTGCGCTGGCCGAAATAGACGGTAACGGCGATGCCGCGGTCGCGCGTGGCCTCCACCGTCTCGACTTCGCCCATGCGGACGTTGACGTTCAGGCCCGTTTCTTCCGAGCAGGAGACTTCCGCCTGGCTCGCGCCCTGCGCACGGCAGCGCTCGAGCAGGCGCTGGGCGATGTCGGCGAGGCGGTCGAGCCGGGGCTGGCTGTCGTCCGTGGTGACGGGGGCGCCGTTGGCGGGAGTGATCGTGTTCAATGCTTTATCCTTGTTTTCCTGGCCGGGTTACCCCGGAAGCAGTATTCGAAGTGCGCCAGCGCGGCGCTATGACACGGGTGATGTGCGATGCGTGGTCGTGACGAGGACACCGGCGAATTCCTGAGCCCCAGCCGCAGCCAGCAACGGCGTGAAGCGCTGGAGGTGCTGGCCCTGGGCGAGAAGCTGGTTTCGATGACCGAAGCCCAGCTCGCCAAGCTGCCCGTGCCCGAATCGCTGCTGCCGCACATCCGCGAATGCAAGCGCATCACGGCGCAGATCGCGCACAAGCGCCAGTTGCAGTACCTGGCCAAGCAGATGCGCCGCGAGAGCGACGAAGCCCTGGAAGCGCTCCGGGACGCGCTGGACGAAAAAGGCGACGCGGCCCGGCGCGAAGTCGCGGCGATGCACCGCGTCGAGACCTGGCGCGAACGCCTGATCGACGGCGGCGACGCGGCATTGGCGCAGCTGCTGGACGAACATCCTGCCGCCGACCGCCAGCTGCTGCGGCAGCTGGTGCGCAACACGCTGGAAGAACGCAAGCGCAACAAGCCGCCGCGCGCGTTCCGCGAGCTGTATCGCGAACTGCGCGAACTGCTGCTGCAAGGCGAGGACGCGTTCGCCGACGACGAAGGCGATGCGGAAGCCGGGAGCGATCAGGGCGGTCATGGCCAGGGGCGCGACTGACCCGTGATCACGCGGCCTGCGTGCCGCCCACCGTCAGCGCTTCGATCAGCAGCGACGGCTGACCCACGCCCACCGGCACGCTCTGCCCGTCCTTGCCGCACACGCCCACGCCTTCATCCAGGGCGAGGTCGTGGCCGATCATCTTCACCCGCTGCATGGTCTCCGGGCCGTTGCCGATCAGCGTGGCGCCCTTCACCGGCGCGGTGATCCTGCCGTCTTCGATCAGGTAGGCCTCGGTCGCCGAGAACACGTACTTGCCCGACGTGATGTCGACCTGGCCGCCGCCGAAGTTGACCGCGTACAGGCCCTTCGACACCGAGCGGATCATCTCTTCCGGATCGTGCGTGCCGGCGAGCATGTAGGTGTTGGTCATGCGCGGCATCGGCAGGTGCGCGAAGGATTCGCGACGGCCATTGCCGGTCGGCTGCATGCCCATCAGGCGCGCATTGAGGGTGTCCTGCATGTAGCCCACGAGGACGCCGTCCTCGATCAGCGTCGTGCAGTTGGTCGGCGTGCCTTCGTCGTCGACGTTGAGCGAACCGCGGCGACCCGGCAGCGTGCCGTCGTCGACGATGGTCACGCCAGGCGACGCCACGCGCTGGCCGATGCGGCCGGCATAGGTGGACGTGCCCTTGCGGTTGAAGTCGCCTTCGAGGCCATGCCCCACGGCCTCGTGCAGCAGCACGCCGGGCCACCCGGAACCGAGCACCACCGGCATCACGCCGGCCGGTGCATCGATAGCTTCCAGGTTCACCAGCGCCTGCCGGACCGCTTCCTTCGCGAGTGCTTCCGGCCTGCCACCACCGAGCAGTTCCGCGTACGAGTAGCGGCCACCGCCGCCGGCATAGCCGCTTTCGCGGCGGCCGTTCTGCTCGACGATCACCTGCACGTTGAAGCGCACCAGCGGACGCACGTCGCCGGCGAGCACGCCGTCGCTGCGCGCCACCAGCACGGTATCGACGCCGCCCGACAGGCTCACCACCACCTGCTGCACGCGCGGATCCGCGGCGCGCACGTAGCGGTCGATGCGGCGCAGCGCTTCGACCTTTTCCTCGTTGCCCATCGAATCGATCGGATCGTCGCTGGAATACAGCGAGCGGCCATTGCCACGCACCAGTGCATGGGCATTCCGGGCCGACCCGTCGCGGGCGATGGCGCGCGCCGACTTCGCGGCCTCCAGCAGCGCCACGGTATTGATCTCGTCGGAATAGGCGAAACCGGTCTTCTCGCCGCTGATCGCGCGCACGCCCACGCCCTGCTCGATCGAGTGCGCGCCTTCCTTGACGATGCCGTCCTCCACCGTCCAGCTCTCGCGGCGCGCGTGCTGGAAATACAGGTCACCGAAGTCGATGCCCGGTCCGAGCAGCGTGCCGAAGGTGCGTTCGAGGCCGCCGGTGTCGAGGCCTGCGGGCAGCAGGAGGCGGGACTCGGCGAGCTGGATCGGTAGGGTCATGGGAGGAAGCCGGTATTGGGGGGATCAGACGAGAGCGTCTTCACACAGGCGAGTTGCAGCTTGTTGGCCAGGAAGGCCGGTGCCGGCGCGTTGTGCCCGCGGGTGCGGTGACGACCTGACGGCCGCCCGCGATCTGGCGCGGGCACCCATCATGGACCAGATGGAGGCGATGGCGGCCGAATCCAACCGGCCTCAGCCCTGCGGCACCCTGGCGGTGGCCTCCGCGCGGCTCTCCTCGTGCGTAATCACTTCGACCTTCGGTTCCTTCCACGGCCCGGTCACGCGATACGTCTTGGACGCCAGCGAGCCCAGCGGCTTGTTGAGCACGACATTCGCCGCCGCGCCAATGGCCGCTCCGACCGGGCCACCCGCCACCGCCCCGATCGCAGTCAGCAGGTTGCCGGTCTTGGGCCGTACTTCGATGGTCTGGTCGAAACTCTGCGCGTGCAGGTTGGCGGCGCCGCTGATGTCGATGGTCGCGGCTGGACCGTCGATCACCAGCTGGTCGCTGCGCGCCTGGCCATTGCCGAAATGCACGGCACCCTTGAGTTCGTTGAAGGCGAAGCCCTTGGAGAAGAAGTCGCGGAAGTCGAGGGTCAGGCGCCGCGGCAGCTGCGCGAGGCTGAGCAGGCCCAGCACGCGACCGGCGCCGGGCTCGATCTCCAACAGGCGGCCTTCGCGCACATCGAGCACCAGGCTGCCGTCGAGGCCATCGAGCTTGAATTCGACCGGCTTGCCCGGCCAACCCGCTTCGAACGTGACCTTCCCCTCGCCGCCGCCGAGCCGGCTCGCCATGCCGAAGCTGGCCAGCAGCGCCCCGAAATCGTCGCTGGCTACGTCGAGTTTCAGGCGCGTGTTCGCGGCCTCGCCCTTGCCGCTCCAGTCGCCGCTCAGGTCGATGCGCTGCTTGGCCGTGCGCGTCTGCAACTGTTCGAAGTGCATGCCCACGGCCGTCGGCCGCGTGCGCACCTTGGCGACGCCGAGCTTCGCATCGCCCAGGCGCAGCTCGTCGATATCGAGGGTGAGTGCCGGAATCTTCGCGGGATCGACTTCGTCGCGGACCGTCGTGGTCGCACTTGCGTTGTCCGTGTTCGGCGGAACCGGCGCGGGCCGCCAGTACACACGCTCCAGGCGTCCGGCAATGGCGTCCTTGTCGCCCGGCGGCACGAGCACCGCGCCCTGCAGGGCGGCGCCTTCGGCCTGGATGGCGATCGCGCCGCGCGCGGCCGGCGCGACGACGAGATGCGTGTCCGGGAACGTACCGCCCAGCATCTGCAGTTGCTGCGCGGTGACGTCGATCCGTTGCAGCGCGACCTTGCCTCCGCCCTCGCCGCCAAGCGTGAACGCGATCCAGTCGATCGCCTCCAGCGTGTCGGCGCGGCCGGTGGCGATCAGTCCCGAGGCCGGCGCGGCCTCATCGACGCGATCCGCACCCAACGCGACGCGCACGCCGGTCTGTCCCTGGTGGCTGCGGGCACGCAACGCCATCACGTTGCCCAGGCCGACGAGGATGTCGCCGCTGCCCATCGGCAACGGCGTCTGGATCGATGCCGCCAGCGGCGTTGCGGCCGCCTTGCGCATCGGTGCGGGCAAGGTGATCGCCGTGCCGACCAGGTTGGAATTCAACTGCAACAGGGTCTGCGTCGTGGCTCCCGGCTTGGCGTGCGGGATGGCGACGCCGATCGTCCACTGCGAACGACCCGACAGGTAAGGCTTCAACCAGCCCAGGTCTTCCGCGCGATCGATCAGTTCCACCGCGCCCAGGCTCGCGTCGAGGCCGGCTTCGAACACGTGCCCCGGGTCGCGCACGTAGCGGGTGCCGGCGCGCAGCGACAACTTGCCCGGCTCGCCCTCTTGGCGAACCGCAAGCCCGTCCGCCTTGAAACCTCCGTTCGAATACACCGCCTCGCCGTTGACCTGGTCGAAGGCGAGCTTCCAGCGCGGATCGGCGAGCTTGGCATTCTTCAACGCAACCGTGCCGTCGATTTCCACGCCCTTGCCATGCACCAGCGGCAGCTTCAGGCCAAACCCCACGTCGGCAGGACCACTCGCGCGGATGTTGGCGAAGGTGTCGGCGTTTTCCTTCTGCAACGGACTCTGCTTGAGCACGGTGAGCAGCTGGTCCGCGTCGCCGTCGCCGTCGGCTTTTACCGTCAGTGCGCCGCCGCGATAGTCGTCGATGCGCGCTTCGATATGGCGGATGCCGACGTCGCCGAGGCGGCCGGTTCCCACCACGTCGAAGCCGATGCCGGTGAAGCGCGCGTCGGCTTCAAGCCCCTGCGCTGCCGGCCATTCCTCGTTGAAACGGATCGTCGCGTCGCTGATGTGGCCCGTGGCCTCGAACACGCCGGTGTTGTCGCGGAACGGCCAGTCGTCGAGGTCGCCCGATATCACCGCGCGGCCGCCCTGCAACGTGCCGTCCACCAGCCCGGTGTCGAGCCAATGCACCGCGCTGGCCGGCATGTCCTTGCGCAGCCAGAAACCCTTCGCCGCCGGCAGGCGGGTGTCGTCGATCTCCGCGGCGATGTCGATCCACGGTCGCGTGCCGTCGCCCTGCCACCACAATCCACCGCGCGCAATCGCTCCAATGGCGCCGTACACGCTCTGCCCGTCGATGCGCAATGCGGTGGTGCCCACGCGCCAGCCCGCGCCTTCGCGCCAGCCACCGGCCTGGCCGCGCAGCTTCACCGTATGCACGACACCGAAGCCTTCCGGCCAGTCGAAGCCCACTTCGGCCTGCGGATCGAAATCCAGGGTGAAGCCGTTGCCGTCGCCGTCGATCCGGCCGCCGAGGCCGTGCACACCTGGCGACTTGCCGACCGCATCGAAACCGAGGTCGCGAATGACCGCGTGGGCACGCACGGCACCGCCGCGGCGGCCGGCGATTTCCACGTCGTGCAGCGACACGACCGGCTTGGCGGCCTGCAGCCAGCGGCGCAGGCCGGGCGGAATCTTGTCGCTGAGAGCGAGGGCAGCGAGCAATGGACCGCCGTCGACTTCCTTCGCCTGCACGGCGTACTGTTCGCCGCCCGCGATCAGCAGGCCGTCGAGCTTCTGCTCCTTGTCGCCGCGTCCGATGCGCAGCAGGGGCGCATCCACGCGCCAGCCACTCTTGATCAGCTGGTATCGCCCGCGCGCCTGGACATGGTCGAAGCGGCGGCGCGGCGGCGCCTCAGCGGCGTCAAGGGAAGTTCCGCGCAATGCCACGGCGTCAAGGGCGGTATCGACGGTGACGGTGGCCACGCGATTGCCGCGCAATTCGGCCCAGGCTTCGGCACGGCCGAGGCCACTTTCGACGGTGACGCCCTGCACCTTCAACAGTGCCGACCATGCCGCGAGATCGATCCGCTTCGCCCCGGCATAGGCACGGCCGTCACCCTTCTTGCGGTCGAAGTCGAGCGCCGCGTCGAGCGGGGTCGCATCCAGTCGCGGCCATGCGCGCACGCCGGCACGGACGCGGTCGCCGTCCACGCGCAGGCGCACGTGCACCTTGGGAATGTGCACGTCCACGCCCAGCGACGGAGCGAGCACGGCGAGCTTGCCGCCGATCACCTGCAATTCGCCCAGCCCCTGCAGCGCGGAGAACGGATCACTGCCCGCCTTCTGCTGGCCCGGCAAGCCGCGCACCTGCCAGCGGCCGTCGTCGGCGCGCTCGAGGGTAAGGTCGAGGCCACGCAGGCGCAGCTCCGAGAATGCATGCCCCGGCAGCAGGCCGGCATACAACGACACCAGCATTTCGGTGTCGCCGATGGTGAAGCCCTTCTCGCCTTCGCCGATGCGCAGGTTGTCCAGCTTCAGCAGCGGGCCGCGCCGGGTCCATTCGGTCTCGACGCGATCGAAGGCAACCGGTCGACCGGCGCGTTCGCTCAGCCACGCGGCGATGCGGTCGGGGTGCCGCTCGACGAGCGGCAGCACCTGGCTGGCCACGCCCAACAGCAACGCGATCATTACGAGCACGATCGCGCCCGTGTAGCCGAAGCCACGACGGGCCATGCGCAGGCGGCGGCGCATAGGAGTGGGCATCAGGCTGCTTCACTCACGAAAATGCGGGATTCGCGCCCCAGCGTCGGCAAGCTCGGCAGCGATGCATGACTGCGAGCCCCGGCGCCTTCAAAGCAGCACGACATCGAACTGCTCCTGCGCGTACTGCTCGTCCGCCTGGAAGCGGATGGACTTGCCGAGGAACTCCTCCAACTCAGCGACCGAAGCGGATTCCTCGTCGGTGATGCGCGCGACGACCTTGGGCGAGGCGATGACGAGCAGCCGCGCGGCGTCGAACTGCCGCACCTGGCGCACGATTTCGCGGAAGATTTCATAGGTCACGGTTTCGGGCGTCTTCAACGTGCCGCGACCGCCGCATTCGTGGCAGGGTTCGCTGAGCTGGCGCTCCAGGCTTTCGGTGGTGCGCTTGCGGGTCATTTCGACCAGCCCCAGCGGCGAGAATTCGTACACGGTGGTCTTGGCGTGGTCGCGGGTGAGCGACTTCTCCAACTGACGCAGCACCTGCCGGCGGTGCTCGGCATCGGTCATGTCGATGAAGTCGATGATGATGATGCCGCCTAGGTTACGCAGGCGGAGCTGACGCGCGACCGACTGCGCGGCCTCGAGGTTGGTCCGATAGACGGTCTCCTCGAGGTTGCGCTGTCCCAGGAATGAACCCGTGTTCACATCGATGGTCGTCATCGCCTCGGTCTGGTCGATGACGAGGTAGCCACCGGACTTCAGCGGCACTTCCTTCTCCAGTGCGCGCTGGATCTCGTCCTCGACCCCATACAGGTCGAATATGGGGCGCGCGCCGGTGTAATGCTCGATCTTCTCTGCGAGGCCGGGCATGTATTGCGCCGCGAACGTGCGCAGGCGATCGCAGGTCTCGCGCGAATCGACCTTCACCTTCTCCACGTCCTTGCGCATCAGGTCGCGCACGGCCCGCAACGGCAGGCTCAGGTCCTCGTACACGCGCTCGCCGACACGGGCGCTGGCGGATTTTTCCTCGATCAGCGCCCAGGCGCGGTTCAGGTAGGCGATGTCTTCGGCCAGCGCCTCTTCCGGCTGGCCTTCGGCGTTGGTGCGCACGATGTAGCCATGGTGGGCACCCGCCGGCGACAACGCGGCGACATGCGTCTTCAGGCGCGCGCGCTCGGCCTCGTCCTCGATGCGCGCCGACACGCCGACCACGCGCGTGCGCGGCAACAGCACGAGGTAGCGCGAGGGGATGCTGAGTTGCGTGGTGAGCCGCGCGCCCTTGCTGCCGATCGGGTCCTTCACGACCTGGACGATGATGTCCTGGCCTTCCCGCAGCAGTTCGGCGATCGGACGGGTCGGCGTTGGCGGCAGGGGCGCGGCATCGCCCTCGCCTTCGCCCTCGACGACCTGGGACAGCTTGACGATGTCGGCCGCATGCAGGAAGGCCGCACGGTCCAGGCCGATCTCGACGAATGCGGCCTGCATGCCCGGCATCACGCGCTGCACGCGCCCCTTGTAGATGTTGCCCACCACGCCGCGACGCCAGCCGCGCTCGATGTGGAGCTCCTGCAGCATGCCGTTCTCGACCACGGCCACGCGGGTCTCGCGCGGGGTGACGTTGACAAGGATCTCTTCGCTCATGGCGTGGCCACCGTCGGTACCGGTTCGAGTCCGAACTGGCGCAGCAGCGCCGCGGTTTCGTGCACGGGCAGCCCCATCACGCCGGAATAGCTGCCGCTCAGCCGGGTGATGAAGGTTTCGGCGAAGCCCTGGATCGCGTAGGCGCCGGCCTTGCCCTGCCACTGGTCGCCCGCCAGGTACGCCTCGATCTGCGCCTGCGTCAACGCGGCGAAGCTGACGTCGGAAATCGACACCGTCTGCATTTCGCGCGAGGGCGATACGAGCGACACCGCCGAGATCACCTGGTGGGTGCGACCCGACAGCCTGCGCAGCATCCCGGCCGCGTCCGCGGCGTCGCGCGGCTTGCCGAACACCTCGTCATCGAGCACCACCTCGGTGTCGCTGCCCAACACCACGGCGGTCGGATTACCCATCACCTGGAGCAGACCGGCACCGGCCTTCTCGCGGGCGACGCGGCGCACGTAGTCCTCGGCGGGCTCGCCGGGCGCACGCTGTTCGGGCACATCGAGGTCGATGATGCCGAACGGCAGGCCAAGGCGGCCCAGCAGTTCGCGCCGGCGCGGGGATTGGGAGGCGAGATAGAGCATCGGGACCTTGCTTGGAGGCTCGTGGCGCGCTCGCGCGCGACCCGGGCGCGTTCTTATTGGCGGCTGATTCGCTGGGCGGGAAGGATAACCCGCGCTGACTGGACCCCACCCCGGTGGCGGTCACGTAACCCTGAACCGGCTTACGAATCGTTTACCGTACCCGCGCGGCACATCGTGCCCAATGCACAGCCGGCGCTTCCCCCACCGTCCAACAGGAGTCAGACCCCCATGCCTCAGCTGTCCCGCTTCGCCCTGCGCCCCCTTGCGCTGGCCGCCTTCCTCGCCTTTGGAGTCTGCTCGCCAATGTCCTCGAACGCCCAGACAATGCCTTATGTCGCCACCGATGGCACCCTGCTGAACATCTCGGCCCAGGGCGAAGCCAAGCGGGTCCCCGACATCGCCACGATGTCGACCGGCGTGGTCACGCGCGCCGCCGATGCCAATGCCGCCATGCGCGCCAATGCCGAACAGATGGCCAAGGTCGTGGCCGCGATCAAGGCCGCGGGCATCGCCGACAAGGACGTGCAGACCAGCGGCATCAACCTCAACCCGACCTACCAGTACCGCGAGAACCAGCCGCCCACGATCACCGGCTACGAGGCCAACAACACGGTAAGCATCGTTGTCCGCGACATCGCCAAGCTCGGCAAGATCCTCGACACGCTCGCGTCCGTCGGCGCCAACCAGATCAACGGCCCCAGCTTCGACGTCGACAAGAAGGACGAAGCGCTGGACGAGGCCCGCCGCAAGGCCGTCGCCAGCGCGCAGGCGCGCGCCGACATGTACGCGAAGACCCTGGGCATGAAGGTGCGCCGGATCGTCAGCATCAGCGAGAGCGGCCGCTTCGCCCCGCCGATGCCGATGGCGCGCGGCATGGTGGCGATGAAGGCTGAAGCCGATACCTCGGTGTCGCCCGGCGAGAACACCTTGAGCATCAACCTGGACGTGGTGTTCGAACTCGCCCGCTGAGTTGTCGCCGCAACCGTCAAGCGAAGGCCCGCACCTGCGGGCCTTCTGCTTTTCGCCGGCAGAAATTTTTTTCGAGGGCCGAACCCCGCTCGCCACGACCAGGCGTTGTCATCCATGCACGACAACCCATGAGGTGGCACATGGCTCGGACCCTCGCTCTTCGCACGCATCGTTTCCGCATCGGGAAGCTGGACTTCACTCGTATTTCCGCCGAAGCCGGGGCGATCGCCATCCACGGCGCGGCCCTGCTGTTGCTGCTGGCGCCGATGAGCATGTACGTGCCGCCAGCGGCGGAACGCGACACCATCGAAATATTTCCCGTAATCCGCGAAAAGCCGCCGGTCCCACCCAAGCCGCCGGAGAAGGTCGAAATCACCAAGCCTCGCCTCGTGCCCACGACGCCGACGGTGCTGCCGCAGAAGACCGAGTTGCAGCAGCCGCCCGTGGTGGACGCGCAGGAGGGTGACATCGCGATCGATCCGAGGCAGCTTGCCAAGGTCGATACCGGCTTGGGCGATGCGATCACCGAGCCGCTGGTGGGCGCACATCTCGAATACGAAACCGCCCCACCCCCGCGCTACCCGATCGAAGCGATCCGCGAGTCGCTCACCGGCACGGTCACGCTGCGCGTGCTGGTGGATGTCGATGGCAAGCCGATCGACGTGCAGGTCGAAAGTAGTAGCGGCCATCGCGTGCTCGATGCGGCGGCGAAGCGGCAGGTGCTGGCGAAGTGGCGCTTCAAGCCCGCAATCCAGGACGGCCGGGCCGTGCAGGCCATCGGCCTGGTCCCGGTGGCATTCAACCTCAACCAGTAAGCCCGCAAACGACGCAGGCCCGGATCCGGGCCTGCGTTCTACGCGCGGTGATAGGGGTGGTTGGCCAGCAACGCCGCGGCGCGATACAGCTGCTCGGCCAGCACCAGCCGCACCAGCATGTGCGGCAATGTCAGCGGTCCCAGCGACCACTGTTCGTCGGCACGCGCGATGACCTCGGGCGAATGCCCCTCCGGTCCGCCGATCAGGAAGGCAAGATCGCGTCCCTGCCCGCGCCAGTGTTCCAGCCGTTGCGCCAGTTGTTCCGATGACCACGTCCTGCCGCGACCGTCCAGCGCGACCACGGTCGCCTGCTTCGGCAACGCCGCCAGCACGCGCGCACCTTCGTCCTGGGTCGCACGTGCGGCATCACGGCCCTTGCCGCGCAGGCCCGGTTCGATCTCGACCAGGTCGAGCGGCAACCAGTGCGACAGGCGCTTCTGGTACTCGCCGAACCCTTCGGCTACCCAGCGCGGCGCGCGTTCACCGACGGCGATGAGTTTCGCTTTCATCGCCGCATGGTAGCTGCCCGCACCCGCCGTGGGTCTGCGACTGCCGTCAGTGGCCTGCGTCGGCGTGGCCCGCGCCTTCGCGAATGTATTGGCGCGCGAACGGATCCAGCTCCATGTCACCGATGTCGGCGTAGTCGATCTCGCGCAATCCTTCGGTGGCCGTGAAGGCCTGCGCGACCGGCACCTGCCGCAGCGAGCGCAGCTCGACGGCGAACAGGGTCTTGCCCTGGCCGCTGCGATACGTCGCGGGCAGGTCGGCGGCATCCAGCCAGTCCAGTTCCACCGGCACGCCGTGGGCCTCGCCCCGGTAGCGCGTGGCTTGTGCATCGTGCGCGGCACGCACCTTCGCCACTCCACGTTCGCCCAGTTGCGTGCGCAGGTCCGGATCGACCAGGTGGCTCAGCTGCGGCCAGCCGGGAGTGCGGCCCAGCGCGCGCAGGTCCCCAGGGGCATAGCTCACCACGCGGCCGGCATCGAGGAACACTTCGCGATGGACGAGGCCGTCGGCCACTTTTTCCCAGACGCGGACGGGCTCGCCCGCCAGTCGGTATTCGACGCGGTCGTCGCCGCGCACCAGCACCAGGGTGCGATCGCCCTGGGCGTCGTGCACGCGGTATTCGGCGAGCCATGCCGCTGAAATCGGGGCCTGTGCGATCGCAGTCTGTTCAATCGGGGCCCCTGCAATCGCAGCCGGAGCCGGAGCCGCTGGCGATTCCATGGCCGTGGAGCCGGCCCACGCGGGACCGGCTCCAAGCAGACACGACAGAAGCAGCATGCGACGCATCACTGACCGCGCCTGGCCATGCCCGCGAGCAGGTCGCTGACCATCAGCGGCGGCGCAACTTTCTTGCCCTTGCCACAGTTGCCGTACAGGTTGCAGAGGAAGCCGCTCACGCCCTGCTCGGATCGCGCCATCACGTGGAAGATCGTGTTCTGCTCGACTACCCCCTGGAATGCGTGCGCGCCCGGGCCGCGTGCATAGATCGCGACGTCTTCGGCAGCATGGGTCTCCGATTCCAGCGGCACGGCGGCTTCCTGCAGGAAGGCCGGAGCGGTGGTATCCACAGCGGTCAGGTCCGGACGAGGACCCGGTGCGCGATAACCCGGGCCATTGGCATAGCCGAGCGTGGTGTACGGCTTGCCGTTGGCGTCGCGCGCGACCTGGCCGCCGCTGACCACCTTGCCGAGGATGTCGTTGCCGCGATCCGGATAACCGGCCACGGTGAAGACATGGCTGTGGTCGGCGGTAACTATCATCAGCGTGTCGGAGGCGGATGCCTTGCTCTGTGCCACGCGCACCGCATCGGACAACTCCATCGCATCGGTCAGCGCGCGGAACGCGTTGCCGGCGTGGTGCGCATGATCGATGCGGCCAGCTTCGACCATCAGGAAATAGCCCTTCTTGCCGCTGGCGTTGAGGACGTCGATGGCCTTGCCGGTCATTTCGGCGAGGCTCGGTTCCTTGCCTGCGTCGGTCGGCCGGTCGTACTCATATTCCATGTGCGAGCGCTCGAACAGACCGAGCAAGTGGCGCGTGCGGCGCGGATCGATCGCGTCGAACTGCGCCTTGTTCCAGACATACGCCGACCGCGGTTTGCCCGCCCATTCCTCGGCGAGGTTACGGCCGTCCTTGCGGCGGCCCTTGCTGCCGGCGTCTTCCGGATCGTTAGCGGTATTGGGCAGGAAGTAACTGCGGCCACCGCCGAGCGCGACTTCGATGCCGTCGCCGAACGGGAATTCGACCAGCTGGCGCGCGATGTCCTTGCAGCCGTTGGCCTTGGCTTCCGCGCTGAGTTCGGCGTCGCTTTCCCAGTCGCGGTTGGGCGTGTGCGAATAGGTGGCGGCCGGTGTCGCATGGGTCAGCCGCGCGGTGCTGACCACGCCGGTCGCCAGTCCCATGGCTTCGGACATTTCCAGCAACGTCGCCACGCCCTGTCCGCGCGCGGAGGCGCAGTCGTTGTAGCGCGTGGCCTGGGTCACGCCGATCACGCCCTGGTTGGTCTTGATGCCCGTCATCATCGCGCTCATGGTCGGCGCGGAATCCGGCGTCTGCCCATCGACCGAATAGGTCTTGGACAGGCTCACGTAGGGGAAGCGCTCGAAGCTCAGCGAGTTCTCCTCGCCGGTGTGGCCGTTGAGCTGGCCTTCGAGGATGCGCGCGGCCGCCACCGTGGACAGGCCCATGCCATCGCCGACGAACAGGATCACGTTTTTCGCCGGACGATCGTTGGCGCGCAGCGTGGCGCCATCGTGCGCGGCGCGCGCACCGTCCTCGTACCACTGCTTCGGGCTCTCGGCAAACGTCGGCGCTGCAACGAGAGCGGTTGCGGCAGCACAGGCCAGTATCAATCGGGATTGGCGCATCGGGGATCTCCGTCCTGGGAAGGCGGCCATCCTGCGTGCGGGATGTTGCGGAGAGATTGCGCGGATGCGACGCCACGTGGATGCGCACACACCAGGCTTCACTTGTTCGCAGACGAAGACGGCGCCTCGAGGGCGCCGTCGGTGTCGTTGCGAATCAGAACGTTACGAATCAGAACCGGCTTCGGACGCCGCTTTCGCCTTCGTCGGCCTCGCGGTGCGGTGGCGGTTGGTCGCCCACCGTCCACAAGCGCTCCAGCGCATAGAACTCGCGCACGCGCGGCAGCATGACGTGGACGACGACATCACCGAGGTCGACCAGCACCCATTCGGCTTCGCGCTCGCCTTCCACGCCCAGCGGCTGGACGTCGAGGTTCTTGGCGAACTTGACTACTTCATCGGCGATCGACTTCACGTGGCGCGTCGAAGTGCCGGATGCGATCACCATGAAATCGGTGACGCTGCTCTTGCCACGTACGTCGATCTCGACCACGTCCCGTGCTTTGAGTTCTTCGACCGCCGCGTGGACTGTCTTCAGCAATGCGTCGGCCGGCGGGGGGGGATTGGGAAGGCGGGTCTTGATGACTTGGGCTTGGCTGGTCAAGGGCGGAACTCTGGTGGATTGCCTGGGAAGTTATAGGGAACCCGAGTTTTGCCGGGCTGTCGAGTACAAATGGTGACGAACGATGTAACTGGCGACGGACGGCGGCGTCCAGCCCTGCCAGGCGTCGCCCGCGGCAATGCGACGCCGCAATTCAGTCGAGGATTCCGGGCGCAATTCTTGCAAGGGCAACACGGCCAACCCGCCGGCCGGCGTGGATCGCAGCGCATCGAGCGGGCGCCAGCGCGATGCCACTTCCGCGGCCACCTGCGGCGCGGCGAGGCCCAGCGCCCCCGCGTCGATGTGCGAGCCCGGCCGCTGCACGGCCAGGATGTGGGCGTGCTCGAAAAGCTCCCGCCAACGATGCCAGGTATGCAGCTGGTTGAGCGAATCCCCGCCGACCAGCCACGCGATCGGCAGCTCGCGGCCGGTTTCGGCGCGCAATTCCAGCAGCGTGTCGATGGTATAGGACGGACCGGCGCGGCGTAGTTCGCGGCGATCGACCTTGAGGCCGGGTTCACCCGCGATGGCGAGGTCGAGCATGCGCGCGCGCTGCGCCGCATCGGCGTGCGTCGGTCCCTTGTGTGGCGGATCGGCGGCGGGCAGCAGGAATACCTGCACAGGGCCGTGCGCCTGCATGGCGTCGCGCGCAGCGCGGGCGACGGCCAGATGGCCGTTGTGCACCGGATCGAACGTGCCGCCGTAGCAGATCATCATCGTCACGACCTCGATCCCACTTGCTCAACCACGCACGTGCAGCAGGCGTGAGGCACGTGGCTCGGCAATGGCGAGCAACAGCCGCTCGAGTGCGACCCAGGCATCAACGGGTTCCTGTCCGGGACGCGGGCGCCCCTTGGCGATGGCGTCGACCCGGCCGGCCTGCGCAAGGAACGCATCCCAGCGCTTTGCGTCATGGCGTTGCAGCGCGCGACGGTACATCGGCTGCTTCGAATCCCACACGCGCTGCGCCTTGAACGCATTGGCCAGGTTGCCGGCGCGCGCCAGCGCGGAGGCGGTCTGCAATTCCTTGATCACCATGCCCAGCAACGCGGGCACCGCCTCGCCTTCGCCGCGCAGGCCGCGGATCATGCGCGACACCTGCGCGCCTTGTCCGTTGAGCGCGGCGTCGATCAGGCGGAACACGTCGAACCGCGCGGCGTCGGCGACGAGGTCCTCCATGCGCGCGGCATCGAGGACATCTCCATTTGGAGCTGCGCCATGCGCAAGCAATTTGAGTTTCTCGATTTCCTGCGCGGCCGCGAGCAGGTTGCCTTCGACGCGGTCGGCCAGCAACTGCACGGCGTCGCGATCGGCCTTCAGGCCGCGCGAACGCAGGCGGGCTTCGATCCAACCCGGCAATTCATGCGGTTTGACCGGCCATGCGACGGCGATACAGCCGATGCGGCCGATCGCTTCGCTCCACTTGCCGCCGTGCTGCCTGCTCCACTCGCCGGCGGTGACCAGCAGGGTGATGTCGTGGGGCGGATTGGCGCAGAACTCGCTGATCACGCGCGCGCCTTCGGTGCCGGGCTTGCCGGTGGGCAGCCGCACTTCGAACAGGCGCCTGCTGGCGAACAGGCTGGGGGCCTGGACGCTGGCTTCCATCGCGGCCCAGTCGGGCTCGCGCTGGTTGCCTTCGGCTTCGAAGATCTCGCGTTCGTTGATGCCCTGCGCACGCGCGGCCGCGCGCACGGCGTCGGCTGCTTCGAGGACGCGCAGCGGTTCGGGGCCGGCGATCAGGTAGGCGGGGCGCAGCGGGCCCGCTTGTACCTGCGCGGCCAGCTGCTCCGTCTTGAGTTCCATCATTCCGCGGCCTGTCTGGCAGGCCTTCAGCGCGGCTGCGGCGGATTGGCCGGCGTCGCTTCGGTGGCCGGCGTCGCTTCGGTGGCCGGTTCGTCGGTGGCCGGTTCGTCGGGTGGCGGATTCGCATCGGCGGCTTCGAGGGCCGCCTTGGCGGCATCCTCGGCGACCGGTTGGTCAAGGCGCGAAGCCGGGGCAGTCAGCTCGCCCGAACGGGCAACAGCACCGAGGCGGCGGATGATCGAGGCGGCCATCTCGCGGCGCAGTTCCTTCACCAGGATCTCGCGCTCGCCTTCGGTGCCGATGGCATTGACCGGGTTGGAGATGTAGTCGCGCGAAAGCTCGACCGCCTGGCGCGGCACCGGCTTGGAGCCGTCGGGCCTGCGCATCTCGAACACCACCGCATAGCGCAGGCTGAATTCCTGGGCGCGGCCGAGCTGGTCGACACTGATCGGCGTATCGCCCCAGCGCTCGGACAGCAGGTCGACCACCGTCGCGTTCTGATCGGTCGGCAGGGCGATGGTTGCGCCTGCACGGCGGATCGACTGCGACAGCGAATCGGCCAGCGGGCTGTAGCGATCGACCGATGCCACGCGCACCGGACCGAGGTCACTCGGAAGCACGAGCGGGCTGCGGAGATGGAAGCCGCAGGCCGAAAGGGCCAGCGCGAGGACGATAGGCAGGCTGCGACGAATCATGCGGGGAGTCTGGACGAGGTCGGGGCAGGCGGCAAGCCGGAGCGTTCAGGCGGCACGCAGCATCGGCGGCAGCCAACTCGCGCCCGGGCAGTCATCCGCCTGCGACTAGCCGACGACGATGTTGACGATCTTGCCCGGCACCACGATCACTTTCTTCACCGCCTGGCCGCCGATGAACTGCGCGACGCCGGGTGAAGCCAGGGCGAGGCGTTCGGCCTCTTCCTTCGCCACGTTGACGGGTACCTCGATCGTGCCGCGCAGCTTGCCGTTGACCTGCACCGCCAGGGTGATGCTGTCGCGGGCCAGCGCGGCCGGGTCGGCGGCCGGGAACGGCACGTCCTCCAGCAGCGTTTCCGGATGGCCCAATGCCTGCCACAGCGCGTGGCAGACGTGCGGCGTGACCGGATTGAGCAGCAGCACCATCGCCTGCAGCGCTTCATGGCGGACGGCGCGTCCCTGGTCGCTCATGTCGGTGAACTTCGACACGTGGTTGAGCAGTTCCATCAGCGCGGCGATCGCGGTGTTGAAGCTGTGGCGACGGCCGTAGTCGTCGCCGACCTTCTGGATCGTCTCGTGCAACTGGCGGCGCAGGGTCTTCTGCGCGGCGTTGAGCTGGGCGGCGTCGACTTCCGGATGGTCCGGCTGCGACACATGCGTCAGCACTTCGCGCCAGAAACGGCGCAGGAAGCGGGCCATGCCCTCGACACCGGCTTCGTTCCATTCCAGCGACTGTTCCGGGGGCGCGGCGAACATCGAGAACAGGCGCACGGTGTCGGCGCCGAACTTGCCGACCATCAACTGCGGGTCGACGCCGTTGTTCTTCGACTTCGCCATCTTCTCGGTGCCACCGATGTGCACCGGCTGGCCATCGGAAGTCAGGCGCGCGCCGGTGATGTGGCCGCGCGCGTCGCGCTCGACCTCGACATCGGCGGGATTGAACCAGTCCTTCGATCCGTCGGCCTTCTCGCGATAGAAGGTCTCGGCGATCACCATGCCCTGGCACAGCAGGTTGACCGCGGGCTCGTCCGAATTCACCAGGCCCTGGTCGCGCAGCAGCTTGTGGTAGAAACGGAAGTACAGCAGGTGCAGGATCGCGTGCTCGATGCCGCCGATGTACTGGTCGACCGGCGTCCAGTACCTGGCACGTTCGTCGACCTGCTGCGATGCGCCCGGCGAGGTGTAGCGCGCGTAGTACCAGCTCGACTCCATGAAGGTGTCGAAGGTGTCGGTTTCGCGCTCGGCCGCACCGCCGCATCGTGGGCAGGTGGTCTTGCGCCACTCCGGGTCGGCCTTGATCGGCGAGGTGACCGCGCCGGCCTTGGCGTACGCGTCCTCGACATCTTCCGGCAGCACCACCGGCAACTGCTCTTCCGGCACCGGCACGTCGCCGCACTTGCCGCACAGGATCACCGGGATCGGGCAACCCCAGTAGCGCTGGCGGCTCACGCCCCAGTCGCGCAGGCGGTAGTTCACGCGGCGCTGGCCGCGGGCGGCCTGCTCGAAACGCGCGGCCAGGGCATCGAAGGCCTGCTGGTATTCCATCCCGTCGAGTTCGCCGGAATTCACCAGGTAGCCGCGGTCGGTATACGCACCCTCTTCGGCGATCTGGCGCTCGAATTCCTGCACCACCTGCACGGCGGCGCCGGTGGCGTAGGCATCGAGCGCACCGCCCTCGCCCAGCGCGGTGCTCATGGCATCGCCGTGGCGCGCGACGTCGCGGGTGATCTCTTCGATCGCATCGCGCACGTCGGCCGGCACGATCACCATCTTGATCGGCAACTGATAGGACCGGGCGAACTCCCAGTCGCGCTCGTCGTGGCCGGGGACCGCCATCACCGCGCCGGTGCCGTAGTTCATCAGCACGAAGTTGGCGACGTAGACCGGCACCTGTTCGCCAGTCACCGGATGCAGCGCGCGCAGGCCGGTATCGCGGCCGCGCTTCACCTGTGTTTCCAGTTCGGCCTCGGACACTCCGCCCTGGCGCAGGTCGGCGATGAACGCGGCCAGTTCCGCATCCGTCTTCGCGGCGTGCTGCGCGAGCGGATGCTCGGCGGCGATCGACACGAAGGTGACGCCCATCAGCGTGTCAGGGCGCGTGGTGAAGACGCTCAACGGCTCCACGGCGTTGCCGTTGCCGTCGACCACGTCGAAGCGGATTTCCAGGCCCTCGCTGCGGCCGATCCAGTTGCGCTGCATGGTCTTGACCGCATCCGGCCAGCCCGGCAGCGTGTCCAGGCCATCCAGCAGTTCCTGGGCGTAGTCGGTGATCTTGAGGAACCACTGCGGGATCTCGCGCTTCTCCACCAGCGCGCCGGTGCGCCAGCCGCGGCCGTCGATGACCTGCTCGTTGGCGAGCACGGTCTGGTCGACCGGGTCCCAGTTCACCACCGAGTTCTTGCGGTAGGCCAGGCCCTGCTTCATCAGGCGCACGAACATGCGCTGCTCGTGCACGTAATACGACGGCTGGCAGGTCGCGAATTCGCGCGACCAGTCGATGGCGTAGCCCATCTGCTGCAGCTGCGCCTTCATGTGCGCGATGTTGGCGTAGGTCCACTTCGCCGGCGCGGTGTGGTTCTTGATCGCGGCGTTTTCCGCCGGCAGGCCGAAGGCGTCCCAGCCCATCGGCTGCAGGACGTTGAAGCCGGTCATGCGCTTGTAGCGGCTGATGACGTCGCCGATGGTGTAGTTGCGCACGTGGCCCATGTGCAGCGCCCCCGACGGATACGGCAGCATCGACAGGCAGTAGTACTTGGGCTTGGCCGACGCCTCGTCGACCTCGAACGCCTTCGTTCCCGTCCAGAAGCGCTGCGCGGCGGCCTCCAGGGTTTGCGGATCGTAGGCGGCGGATTCGGTCTGGACGGCTTCGGTGGACACGATGGCGGGCAGGAACTGGGGGAAAGACCTGAAAGCCTACCGCAGCGCACAAAACACCGCCATGCGCGCGCGAATGGGCCCGCCGCGGGCCGTCCCGGCCCCGAATGGCGAACCAGCGGTGCCGGCCGCTGGCGAGACGGGCACGTCGCCAGCCGTATCACCCCTGTGTTGAACCGCCCGAAGCCGTAAAGCCCGCGCGGGCTGTGTCTGGATGAGCTGTGTCTAAAATCGCCGTCCAACCCGCCGTCCAACCCGCCGCAGCAAGCCCTGGAGGCTTCGTGACCCGACTGTCGATCGCCCTGCTGACCCTGTTGTCCGCCGCGCCGGCCTACGCTGCCGAGCCCGTCGCCCTGCAATGCGGGCACCTGTTCGATTCGCGCAGCGCCCGCCTGCTGGATGCCCGTACCGTGGTGGTGCGCGATGGCAAGGTCGCCGATGTACTGGCCGGACGCGTCGATGTGCCGGGCGCAAAGGCGGTCGACCTGTCCGGCCACACCTGCACCCCGGGGTGGACCGACCTGCACGTGCACCTGGGTTCGGAGAGCAGCCCGAAAAGCTACGAGGAGGAATTCCGCCTCGACGAGACCGACTTCGCCTTCCGTTCGGTCGGCTACGCGAAGAAGACCCTGCTGGCCGGCTTCACCAGCGTGCGCGACCTCGGCGGCGATGTGTCGCTGCACCTGCGCAACGCGATCAACCAGGGCCTGGTCGACGGCCCGCGCATCTGGGCCGCGGGCAAGATCATCTCGACCACCGGCGGCCATGCCGACCCCACCAACGGCTACAACGCCGAGCTCTCGCACCTGCTCGGCCCGCCTGGCCCCGCCGACGGCGTGGTCAATTCCGTCGACGATGCCCGCCAGGCCGTGCGCCAGCGCTACAAGGAGGGCAGCGACGTCATCAAGATCACCGCCACCGGCGGCGTGCTGTCGTATGCGAAATCGGCGGACGCGCCGCAGTTCACGGTCGAGGAGATCAAGGCGATCGTCGATACCGCCAAGGACTACGGCTATCGCGTTGCCGCCCATGCGCACGGCGCGGAAGGCATGAAGCGCGCGGTCCTGGGTGGCGTCACCTCGATCGAGCACGGCACGTACATGAACGACGAGATCATCTCGCTCATGAAACAGAAGGGAACCTGGTACGTGCCGACCATCTCGGCCGGTCGCTTCGTCGCCGACAAGGCGAAGATCGATGGCTACTTCCCGGACATCATCCGGCCCAAGGCCATCCGCGTGGGCGCGCAGATCCAGGAAACCGCGGGCAAGGCCTACCGCAACGGCGTGAAGATCGCCTTCGGCACCGACATGGGCGTCGGCCCGCATGGCGACAACGCGCGCGAATTCCTCTACATGGTCGAGGCCGGCATGCCGGCGGCCTTCGCCCTGCAGGCCGCCACCTTCAACGCCGCGCAGGTGCTCGGGGTGGACGACCAGGGCGTGATTGAAACCGGCAAGCGCGCGGACATCGTCGCGGTGCCGGGCAATCCGGTCGAGGACATCAAGGCCGTGCTCGGCGTCGACTTCGTGATGAAGGACGGTGCGATCTACAAGTCGCCGGAAAGCGCGCAACCGGGCGCCGCGCAATGACCGGGGAATGGATGGGTTTCGTGGCGGCCCTCCTCACCACGCTCTCCTTCGTGCCGCAGGCGGTGAAAACCATCCGCAGCAAGCAGACGAATGGCCTCTCGCTGCTGATGTACCTGACCTTCACCGTGGGGATCGGGTTCTGGCTGGCCTACGGCATCTACCTGATGTCGTGGCCGATGATCATCGCCAACATCGTCACCCTCGCGTTGTCGCTGACGATCCTCGGCCTGAAGCTGCGCTACGGCTGAGGCGCCCGGCTCACCGCAAGGCCGGCGTGGATCGCCCAGGCGAACCACAGCGCGAACGCGAGCCGCTGCGCGATTCCCGCCGGCAACAGGTTCGGCAACACCAGCGCGCACAGCGGAACCAGCACGGCGGCGAGCAGCGATGTCGACGCGATCGTCCGCCAGCCGCCTGCACCGCGCAGGCCGCGCGCAAGCAACAGGCCACCGGTCGCGAACGCGATCCACCACACCATCCATGCGGCGGCGTGGCGGGCACTGTGCACGCCGTCGAGATCGCCCGCATCCAGCGGCAACACGCCCTGCAGCGCGAACGCGAGCGCCGACAGCAACAGCAATTGCGCGCCGATCCGCGCCGGCCAGCGCGCCACCGCCGGCAACAGAGCGCGCAGGCGCCAGGCCACCCACGCGACCAGTGCGCCCGGCAGCACGAATGCCAGCAGGTTGAACAGGTCGGCGCCCGGCAACGGCTTCGCGCCGAGCAGGGCCAGCGGATGCAGCACGTGCGAATAACCCTCGATCCGGTCGGCCATGACCAGTGCCGACCCCGTGAACAGCAGCGCAGCCACTACCGCCGCGTACCGGGAGACCCGGGATGCCAGGCGCGTTGCAAGCGAAAAGGGAGCCTTCATGCCGCCATGCTAGCGTGCGCGCCGGCGCCGCTTGCGTCCTGCCGCCTTCGCCCCCATTTCGCTGCCATTCCGCACTCCGGCGCCCGCTGATGACCCTCGATACCACCAAGCCCCATGTATTCGACGCCACTGCGGCGAACTTCGACGCCGACGTCCTGCGCAAATCGCTGGAAACGCCGGTCCTCGTCGATTTCTGGGCGGAATGGTGCGGGCCGTGCAAGCAGCTTGGACCGGTCCTCGAGAAGCTGGCCGGCGAATACAACGGCGCCTTCGTGCTCGCCAAGGTCGATGTCGACAAGGAGCAGGAGCTCGGCGCCGCGTTCCAGGTGCGCTCGATCCCAACCGTGTTCCTGGTCAAGGGCGGCCAGCTCGTCGATGGTTTCCCCGGCGTATTGCCGGAGGGCCAGCTGCGCGAGTTCCTCAAGCACCACGGCATCGAACCGGCCGCTGCCGCCGAACCCGCGGCGGCGGAAGCCGAAACCGCGCCGGTCGATCCGCATGCCGAGGTGATGCGCCTGCGCAGCGAAGTGGCGGCCGCTGCCGACAACGACAATCTCAAGCTCGACCTCGCCCTCGCGCTGCTGAAGACGGGGGCCGCGCACGAAGCCGAACAACTGCTCGATGCCCTGCCCGCCAACCTCGCCCACGACGATCGCGCGATCAGCGCCCGTTCGCGCCTGGGCTTTGCCGCGCTTCTCGACAACGCCCCACCGGTCGAAGTCCTGGAAGCCGCCATCGCCGGCAATCCCGACGATCTGCGCGCGCGCCATCTGCTGGGCGTGCAGCGCATCGTCGCCGGCGAGGCGCAGCAGGGCCTGGAGCAGTTCCTGGAGATGCTTCGCCGCGACCGCGGCTATGAGGACGGCCTGCCGCGCAAGTCGCTGATCGATGCCTTCCGCATCATCGAGGACGAGGACCTGGTCGGCACCTACCGCCGCAAGATGTCGTCGCTGCTGTTTTGAAACAAGCGTGTTTTGAGACAAGCGGCCCGTCCAGGGCCGTGAAACCCTTGACTGTACGCGTGCGTATGGCGAAGCTGCCCGCGCTTCCCCCTCCGCGTGTGCGTGTCATTCATGAAGAACAGCATCAGGCCCGGCACGTTGCGCCGGGTCCTCAACCTGTGGCCGCCGTTCCTGTTCAGCGGCATCCACGTCACCGGCATCGCCTCCGACTGGCACAGCGCAAGCGTCGAATTGCGCGCCCGCCCGTGGAACCGCAACTACGTCGGCGTCCACTTCGGCGGCAGCCTGTTCGCCATGACCGATCCGTTCTGGATGCTGCTGACCATGCACGCGCTCGGTAACGACTACATCGTCTGGGACCAGGCCGGCTCGATCGAATTCGTCAAACCCGCCCGCGGCACCGTGCACGCACGATTCCAGCTCGACGACGCAGTGCTCGCCCAGCTGCGCGCCGCAACCGCGCACGGCGGCAAGCACCTGCACTGGTTCGAGACCGCGATTGTCGATGCCACCGGGGAAACCGTCGCCCGCGTGCGCAAGCAGGTCTACGTGCGGCGCAAGCGCGACCGCCGCCCCGGGGCCGAGGAACGCGGCCTGGCCGCCTAGCCGAGCCCCGCCGATATGGCGGCGCCGGCCCGGGAATACGCGGCCACGACATCCCCTGCACGACGATGGCACCGCCAATCAAGGGTGACATGGCGATGACGATCACAGTCCCCGGGCGTATCCAGCGGGCCTGGGCGTGCCCGCATGCGCTAACCGGCGTATGCGGCGCCGCCGCGCGGTATGCTTGGCCGGCCACAGGGGGCGCGGAACAACATGGCTGAAGAGCCGAAACACGACGACGGAACGCCGTTGCCGGAAATAACCGGCTATCGACTGCTGCGGGTGATCAACCACGGCGGCATGTCCACCGTTTATCTCGCGCGCCAGCACACGCTCGGACGCGACGTCGCCATCAAGGTGATGTCGCCGCAGGCCCTCGTCGACGAGACCAGCCGCCGCCGCTTCGAGAACGAAGTGCGCATCATCGCCCGCCTCGAACATCCGCACGTGGTGCGCATCCACGAAGTCGGCCGCACGCACGATGGCCTGCCCTACTACGCGATGCCGTACATGGCTCGCGGCCACCTGGGACAGCGCAACTTCGGCAAGAGCGAGCGACGCGTCGTCGAGATCGCCAACATCCTGCTGTCCGTGCTCGGCTACGCCCATGCCCGCAACATCGTGCATCGCGACGTCAAGGCCGAGAACGTCCTGTTCGACGACGCCGACCGGCCGCTGCTGGCCGACTTCGGCATCGCGCTGCGCAAGGACTGGGGCGGTGCGCGCATGACCGCCACCGGACTCGCCGTCGGCAGCACCGCCTACATGGCGCCCGAACAGGCGCGCGGCGAAGTGGTCGACGGCCGCGCCGACCTGTATGCCCTCGGCGTGCTGATCTGGGAAATGCTGACCGGCCGGCTGCCGTTCGAGGCGCCAGATGCGTTGTCGATGGCAGTGATGCACGCGCAGGACCCGGTGCCGAAACTGCCATCGCACCTGGCGCACTGGCAGCATTTCATGAACCGGGCGCTGGCCAAGCAACCGGCGCAGCGTTTCGAGGATGCGGCGCAGATGCGCGCGGGCATCGAATCGGTCATGCAGCGCAGCGTCATGCCGGCGTTGCGCGACCGTCTGCAGCGGCTCGCGCCGATGCAGCAGTACGCCAAGCCGATCTGGGCCATCTGTGCCTTGCTGGCCTTCATCGGCGTGGGCGTGCTCGGCGTGGAATACCTGGCGCGGCATCGCGTCACGGACGCAGCAGTCGCCCGCAGCGAAGCCGCCGAGACGGTTGTTGCGCACAACCAGGTCACCACCGCGATGCTCGAGCCGCTGCCGGAGTCCCCGGCGCGGCAGGCGATCGATGCGGCGCGCAAGCAGATCGCCGCCGGCCACCTGACGACTCCGCTCGACACCAACGCCTATACCAGCGTGCTGGAAGCGTGGAACTCCGACGGCAGCAATGAGGAGGTGATCGAGTTGGTCGCCAACCTCACCGATGCCTTCGCCAATGCCATTGCTGCCCAGATACGCGATGGAAAGGACGCCCGCGCCCGCGAGATCAACGCCATGGCGACCGCGCTCGCCGAGCAGACCGGCACGTCCGGCTCGCCCGAATACCTGCGCCTGCGCCGGAAGACCGAGGCGGCGGTGAAAGCCCGGTTCGAGGACGCCGCAAAGCGCCACGACCAAGACGCGGCCCTGCGCACGGCGCAACTCGTCGGCGACTTCGGGCTCTCGCCGCGCCTGGCCGCCGACTTCAACAGCCGCGTCGAGAAACTACCGAGTCAGAGCGCAGCGCCGGCCGCCGCAGGCGGGGTAAGCGAAGACAACACCAAGGCCACCGTCGCGGTCAGCCGCACGCCGGTCACGCGCGGCGATTACGCGCATTTCGTCGATACCACCAAGCGCACCGCGTCGTTGTGCCGCGAGCGCGTATCCCTGCTGCGCGTCATCGCCCCACGCGACTGGCGTTCGCCGGGCTTCAGCCAGAACGACAATGAACCCGTGGTGTGCGTATCCCTGCAGGATGCGGAGGCGTATGCCGGCTGGTACAGCCACAAGACCGGCCAGCGCTGGCGTCTGCCCACCGCAGAGGAAGCGCACGAGACCCCGGCACAATCCGGCAACCGCGCGGTGTCGCTGTGGTCGCGCGATTGCGCCGCGGGCTGCGGGCGCCGTTTCGCCAGTGGCAAGTCGTGGCGCAGCGCCAGCCCGCAACGCCCGCTGCTGGCCAATCGCGGCTACGACGACGTCGGTTTCCGCCTGGTGCGCGACCGCTAACAGGCGTTTCGATGTGAAGCAGGACTCCGCGCGCGCGTTTGAGCGCCAACGCTGCGCCTACAATGTGGCATGACCACGACTCCCCGTCCCGGCCCGCAGCGGCCCAGCTTCCAGCGTCTCTTCCTTACCGGCCTGCTTACCCTGTTGCCGATCTGGCTGACGTGGGTAGTGATCAAGTTCGTGTTCGTCCTGCTCTCGGGCATCAGCCAGCCGCTGATCGGCCCGTTGCTGCAGGGGCTCGCCGCGACATCGCCGCAGACCCTGGGCTGGATCGCCGAGCCGTGGGTGCAGACCGCGCTGGCCCTGTTGGCGACACTGGCTGTGATCCTCCTGTCCGGAGTGATGGCCCGCATCGTCATCGGCCAACGCATGCTGCGCTGGTTCGAGTCGCTGATCCGCCGCATCCCGCTCGCCAGCACGATCTATGGCAGCGCGCGCCAGCTGCTCGACATCCTGCAGACCAAGCCCGACGGCACCCAGCGCGTGGTGCTGATCGACTTCCCGCATACCGAGATGAAGACGCTCGGCTTCGTCACCAAGGTGATGCACGAGCACGGCACAGGTCGCGAACTCGCCGCCGTGTACGTGCCGACCACCCCGAATCCCACCTCCGGGTATCTCGAGATCGTGCCGGTGGAGAAGATCACGCCGACCGACTGGACCGTCGACCAGGCGATGAGCTTCATCATTTCCGGCGGCGCGGTATCGCCGGATACGATTCCGTTCACGCCGCCGCGCCGCGATAACGTTTGATCGACGACGCGGCTGATGCCGCCGCAGCGGCCGGCCATGGCAAACAACCACTTCGAACCACGCGCGCAGGCCGAGGACCACACGAGTGAATGACGCAAGTTCGCCAGCACTTTCCGCCCCCGTGAGCCGCCTCCTCGACGACCGCGCCGTGCGCATGTTCGTCATGCTGGCGGCGTTCTTCTGCGTCAACGCGGTGCTGGCCGAATTCATCGGCGTCAAGATCTTCGCGCTGGAAGACACCCTGGGCATCGCGCCGTTGCAGTGGAACCTGTTCGGCCAGAGCGGATCGCTCTCCTTCACCGCCGGCACCCTGCTGTGGCCGGTGGTGTTCCTGATGACCGACGTCGTCAACGAGTTCTACGGCCGTCGTGGCGTGCGCCTGATTTCCTGGCTCGCCGCCGGCCTGATCGCCTATGGCTTCCTTTTCGCCTTCGCCGCCATTTCGCTGGCACCCGCGGACTGGTGGGTCAAGGCCGCGCAGGCGCAGGGCGTGGCCGACTACCAGGCCGCATTCGCCGCGGTGTTCGGCCAGGGGCTGTGGACCATCGGCGGCTCGCTCGTGGCGTTCATGCTGGGGCAGCTGATCGATGTCGCCGTGTTCCATCGCATCCGCGATGTCACCGGCGAGAAGCATGTGTGGCTGCGCGCGACCGGCTCGACCGCGGTGTCACAGCTGGTCGACAGCTTCGTCGTCCTCTACATCGCGTTCGTGATCGGTCCCCAGCACTGGCCGACCTCGTTGTTCCTGGCCGTGAGCACGGTCAACTACGGCTACAAGATGCTGGCGGCGGTGGTGATGATCCCGCTGCTGTATGTGCTGCGGCGCGCGATTACCGGCTACCTGGGCGAAGCGCGCGCGGAGCAGTTGCGGCTTGAGGCGGCGCAATAGGGGAGCAATCTCCACAGTCCCTGCAGGCGCATGCTTTCCGCGGCGCGAAGCCAATGCCCGTAGTTCCCCTTTTCGACGCGCTGCGGCGCATTTGGCTGCGCCATATGAGAGCTCCATCGCGCGTTCCATGACTTCCGACCGGGTCGCAGGGGGCGCGGATGGGCCATGCTCGGGGATCAGCCCATGTCTACCCGGAGCCTGCATGACCCTGCGCCCGCTTGTCCTTTCCGCCGCCCTGCTGACCGCCCTCGCTGGTTGCGCCGGCAAACCCGTCGCCGAGGCGCCCGTTCCCTCCGCCGCACCGCAGGCGGCCACCCAGGACAAGGCCGCGCAGCTGGATGCTCTGTACGCGCAGTACTGGGAAGAAGCACTGAAGCTCAATCCGGTCCAGGCCACCTTCCAGGGTGACCCGCGCTACAACGACCAGCTGCCCGACTTCTATTCCGCGCAGTTCCGCCAGCAGTCCCACGACTTCACCCAGCGCTGGCTCGACCAGATCCAGGCGATCGGCCCGGATGGGCTCACAGGCCAGGACCTGGTCAGCTACCAGATCTTCGTGCGCGACGCGAAGAATTCGCTGGAAGGCGAGCAGTACCCCGGCTGGATGCTGCCGGTCGACCAGATGGGCAGCATCGCCACCTTCACCGCACAGCTGGGCGCCGGCACCGGCGCGCAGCCGTTCAAGACCGTCAAGGACTACGACAACTGGCTGGCGCGCGGCAACCGCATCCCGGTGCTCGTCGACAGCATCATCACCGACATGCGCGCCGGCATGCAGGCCGGCGTCGTGCAACCGCGCGCGCTGATGATCAAGGTGGTGCCGCAGTACGACGCCATCATCAAGGCCAAGCCCGAGGACAGCGTGTTCTGGGGCCCGATTGCCAAGATGCCCAAGGACTTCAACGACGCCGACAAGACGCGCCTGACCGCAGCCTACCGCGACATGATCGGCCAGCAGATCATGCCGTCGTTCCGCAAGCTGCGTGATTTCATCGCCACGGATTACCTCCCGGCCACGCGCGATACCGTGGGCATGGACAAGCTGCCCAATGGCGCGGCGTGGTACGCCTTCAACGTCCGTACCACGACCACGACCGACCTGAGTCCGGCGCAGATCCACCAGATCGGCCTGGACGAAGTCGCGCGCATCCACGGCGAGATCCGTGGGGTGATGCAGCAGGTCGGCTTCAAGGGCTCGCTGCAGGACTTCTTCAAGTCCATGCGCACCAGCAAGAAGTTCGAGTTCAAGTCCGAGGACGCCCTGCTCGCGTACTTCCGCAGCCTGGAAGCGCGCATCAACGCGCGCGTGCCCACGCAGTTCTCGCTGCTGCCCAAGGCGGGCTTCGAGATTCGCCCGGTCGAGGCGTTCCGCGCCAAGTCCGCCGCGGGCGGCGAGTACCAGGGCCCCAGCGAGGACGGCACGCGTCCGGGCATCTTCTACGTCAACACCTATGACCTGCCCTCGCGCAAGCAATGGGACGCGGAAGACCTGTTCCTGCACGAAGCCATCCCTGGTCATCACTTCCAGATCGCGCTGCAGCAGGAGCTCCAGGGCGTGCCGGCGTTCCGTCGCTTCGGCGGCAATACCGCCTATGCCGAAGGCTGGGGCCTGTACGCCGAGTCGCTGGGCAAGGACCTGGGCGTCTACGAGACCCCGTACGACTACTTCGGCTACCTGCAGAACGAACTGTGGCGCGCCATCCGCCTGGTGACCGACACCGGCCTGCACAGCAAGGGTTGGACCCGCGAGCAGGTGATCAAGTACATGCTCGACAACTCGGCGGCCGGTGAGACCGATGCCACCGCCGAGGCCGAGCGTTACATCGCCTGGCCGTCGCAGGCGACCGCCTACAAGATCGGCGAACTCAAGATCCAGTCGCTGAAGAACAAAGCACGCGCGGCGCTCGGCGACGGCTTCGATCCCCGCGAATTCCACGCCGAAGTGCTCAAGGACGGCCCCGTGCCGCTGTCGGTGCTGGAGGACAAGATCGACCGCTGGATCGCGACGAAGAAGGGCTGACCGGACACGGCGCGCTCGCGCCGCGCTCCACCGCGAGACCAAAGGGCCGGCACTTGCCGGCCCTTTTCGTTGCGCAACGTTTCAGCGATCCAGCGGGCTGACCACCCCGCCCGCCCCGCGGTTGAGCACATGCGTGTAGATCTGCGTCGTCGCCACGTCCTTGTGGCCGAGCAGTTCCTGCACGGTGCGGATGTCGTAACCGGCCTCGATCATGTGCGTCGCGAACGAATGTCGCAGCGTATGCGCGGACACCGGCTTCACGATCCCGGCGCGCCTGCACGCCGCCTTCAACGCCCGCGACAAGGTGCCGTCATCGAAGTGATGCCGCCGCTCCACGCCATCGCGGGGATCGATCGAGCGCCGGGGCGACGGAAACACGTACTGCCAGCCGAATTCGCGCTCCGCATTCGGATACTTCCGCGCCAGCGCGTGCGGCAGGTTCACACCGCCCAGGCCCTGCTGCAGATCCGCCGCATGCAGCGCCCGCGCCCGCTCCACCTCGCGCTGCAACGGCTCCACCAACGTCTTCGGCAATACGGTCCGCCGATCCTTGCCCCCCTTGCCATCGCGCACCGTGATTTCATTGCGCGCGAAATCGACGTCCTTCACTCGCAGGCGCAGGCACTCCATCAACCGCAGCCCGGTGCCGTACAGCAGGCTGGACAACAGCCACGGCCGCCCGTCGAGCTGCGCCAGCAGGCCCTGCACCTCCCCGCGCGACAACACCGTCGGCAGCCGCCGCGGCCGCTTCGCCCGCGTCACGTCCTCCATCCAGGGCAGCTCGATGCCGAGCACCTCCTTGTAGAGGAAGAGCAGCGCCGACAACGCCTGGTTCTGGGTACTGGCCGCCACCAGCCCATCCACCGCGAGCGACGAGAGGAACCGCTCCACCTCCGGCGCCCCCATCGCACGCGGATGTCGCCGACCATTGACCAGGATGAAGCGGCGAATCCAACCCAGGTACACAACTTCGGTGCGAATGCTGTAGTGCTTCACCCGCAACACCCGACGCACCTCATCGAACAACCGCGGCCCGCCACCCCTCCCATCCGCCTCCGGCTCCCGGACCCGCAAACCGAATCGCATTACCGCGGATTGCAAGGAATAAAACATAACGCCTCGTATCGTCAGATATGCACAGACAATCGTGCGCGCCACGCGTGCAAGGCGGAATCAGATAAGTCATTGACCTTCGATAGGATTTCTCTCTTGACGCCTACACAAGATCAACCTGAATATCCCGTCCATATCCCGTTTTTTGGGGTCTACTAAGCGTTATACGTGGGCAAAAGACGGGCGATGCGCGTCGGCACGGAGGCGCTGTGAGTGAGGCCCGCCAGCCCGCGTTCGACGCTCTTTGCTCGCGCCGCTCAGCTTCCGGAAACATGGATTCACTTCGGCGGCGCTATCGGCTCCGGATGTGTAAGCAACGGCCCCACACTCTCCCCGGCTTGCATCAGCTGATTCCCTGCTCCCGCCCGCAGCCGCTACCGTTACACTCCGTCTCTGCGCTGCTTGCCGTGGCGTATAACCAATCGTTCAAGCCGAAGCTGCTTCGCAGCTCGGCTTAACTCAGGCGTTAGGGCCCTATGCAATCTGCGTCGCAAGCGGCAGAGTTCTACCAAGAGGCGGCTGATAGCGGCGTTGTCTGGACGGCCCGTGATGAGGGCGGATTTCCCGCGCCACTCAACCGCGACGGGAAACGGGCGCAACCGTTTTGATCGTCCCGCGCTCGTGCGGAGCGGATCATCGCGTCCGTGCCGGCCTACGAGGGCTTTGTTCCGGTAGAGATCGAGCTTGGTGTCTTTCTCAGTCGGTGGGTTCCTGGCCTCACCGAAGACGGTATTCTCGTAGGGGTTAACTGGACTGGGGACCGGGCAACTGGCTACGACGTCGCACCCGCGCAAGTTGCAGAGTGCATTCGCGGTCGAGTCGCGTAGGGCCCTAACAATTCATTCAAGCCGAAGCCGCTTCGCGGCTCGGCTTAATTCAGGCGTTAGGCGTCACTCAAGCAGTGTCGCAAGGGGAGACAAATGCTCAAGTTCCTTTTTCTTGCGGCCGCGATCGCGACAGGGGACCCATCGGCTGCATATCAGTCTGATTCGTCAACGCAAGAAATTGTCGAGCCCACGATCGGAGCGGTTTCGATTGAAAGCATTGCGCTTGGGTCCCACATTGATTCCCGTCTTCGCATACCTGTTCCCAAGACGATTTTCAAGCCAACTGACACCATATACATCTCCGTAACAATGCACGCCTCCTTTACGGCTCCACGTACACTTGGCGTGCTATGGACATACGGTCAGGGCGATAACCTCCAAGCGGTACATGATGAAAGCCGGGAGCTCGTCTTTATTGGTTACGGTCAAACCGAATTTCATGTGGCAAAGCCGGACGGATGGCCGGAAGGTCAGTACTACGCGGAAGTCTTCATGAATGGCGTCAGCGTTGACAAGCTCGAGTTTACGGTCAGATGACGCCTAACAATTCATTCAAGCCGAAGCCACTTCGCGGCTCGGCTTAATTCACGCGTTAGGCGTCAATTAGGAGACTTAATGCGTTCCATCATCGTGCTTGCCCTACTAGCGTCATCGTCACTTCAGGTTGAGGCACAAACATCTGCCAAGCCTGAAATTTATGCTTTAGATTCTTTGAGCGACCATACCGCCCGAGTCGGCACAAGCAATATTTTTGTGTATCAAACCAAAGGCGGAAGCCTGGGGCAATTTTTGCTAGGCGGCGCGCTCCTCAATAGTCGCGCAATGACCCGGCAGTCTGAGTCCATTGCAAACAGCATCAACAGCGATTCTACGGTGCAAGAGTTCGGATCGATTGAGCAGATAGTTGAGGAAAAGGCCGCAACCAATCTAATCAAAGAACACGCAATACTTCTCAGCGTTGATTCGGACGGAATCACACGCGCCACACTCGTCGTGCATGCACAAGACGGGACCGAGCGTGGGATCAATTATTTCTATCACTTCAAACCCACTCTGCAAAATTCCGAGCTTCAAACGGACAGCGGAGCCGCGTTCTTTAAGGCGATTCAAGAAGAGGCGCCCACAGCCATAGATGGTCTTGTCGCCACGCTAAGCTCTCCTCTGAACTCAGGCAGCCCCACGAAAGCATTGTCGGATTTCATGCGCATCTATGGAAAGATCAAGATCCCGTTCAAAGGGGAACGATATGCAGACGTCGGCGGACTTAGCGTCGTTAAAATTGACGGCAAGCCCGGCGCGATTCGATTTGGCTTGATTGATGGCGTTCACCTTTTTCACGCCTCGCAAGTGGAGTACAAGTGAAATTGACGCCTAACAATTCATTCAAGCCGAAGCCGCTTCGCGGCTCGGCTTAATTCAGGCGTTAGGCCGCATGGACAGTACCGGCTACATCTCAGATCAGTGGGCTGACTACCGTCGGCGTGTTCGTTGGTTCTTCTGCGTTCTTGGCGCCATACCACCCGTTGTTGGCCTGTTCCTGGTCGCCCCGGATGCTCCCTTGGCACGGGCCGCAATTTTTCTGCTGGCTGCCGTCTGGGTTGTCGCTTTCTTCGTTGTCTCCCTACGGCTGCAATTCTTCCCATGTCCTGCCTGCGGAAAGCCGTTCGCCTATCGGTATGTCAACAATCTGCCCTTGTTCACAGGTGAGTGCATTCACTGCGGGCTCCCAAAGTGGCAGCATTGATGCGCCCCAAGGCCGGGCTGCGGCCTAACAATTCATTCAAGCCGAAGCCGCTTCGCGGCTCGGCTTAATTCAGGCGTTAGACGCGCAGGAGGA
>NZ_BAAGXO010000010.1:0-244910 GCF_054779795.1 Lysobacter rhizosphaerae | reverse complement strand
GGGCTACCGTCCGCAGTTCTACTTCCGCACGACCGACATCACGGGCGCCGTGACCCTGCCGGAAGGCGTCGAAATGGTCATGCCGGGCGACAACATCAAGATGGTGGTGGAGCTGATCCACCCCGTGGCGATGGATGACGGCCTGCGCTTCGCGATCCGCGAAGGCGGTCGTACCGTCGGCGCCGGCGTCGTGGCCAAGATCATCAAGTAAGGCTGATGTTCCGTTATCCCGGCCGCAAACCGGCCGGAATGGCGGCCCATCGTTGACCAGCTCCGGCCGGTCAACGCCGGGAGGTAGAAAAAGGACTGGGCGGGCTTGCAAAGACCCGTCCAGACCCTCTAGAATGCAAGACCCTCGCGGCCTTTCTCTCGGGAAAGGGAGCGAACCAGCGAAATGAGGTGCAGGAAGCGCTTCGTTTTCGCCAGACAGGGAAATGTCGCGCGGCAGTGCTCCGTCCGTCCCGAAAAATAGTTCGGGACATCGATGACGGGGCCGTTTGCGCGTTCATGACTTCCAGTCTGGGCGGGCCGGGAAACCGGTCTGCCTTTGTTTTTGAAAGGTTGTCCGGGGTTTGGTGCGATCCCGGGGAAGTTGAAGCACCAAGTCCAGGGGTCCGATACACCCAGTTATCGGACCTGTCGCTCTTTAAACGAAGGAGTTTCCGCCATGGCGGACCAAAAGATCCGGATTCGGCTCAAAGCGTACGATCATCGCCTGATCGACCGCTCGGCCAGCGAGATCGTCGAGACGGCCAAGCGGACCGGCGCGCAAGTGCGCGGCCCGATCCCGCTGCCGACCAAGATCGAGCGCTACACCATTCTCGTCTCCCCGCACGTCGACAAGGACGCGCGTGACCAGTACGAGACCCGCACGCACAAGCGCGTGCTCGACATCGTCGACCCCAACGACAAGACCGTGGACGCGCTGATGAAGCTCGAGCTCGCGGCTGGCGTCGACGTGCAGATCAAGCTGACCTGAGGCCCGCCACCATGACCGCGAAGAAGTATTCGTTGGGCATCGTCGGCCGTAAGGCCGGCATGAGCCGCTTTTTCACCACCGACGGCAAGTCGGTCCCGGTGACCCTGATCGAAGCCACGCCGAACCGCATCACCCAGATCAAGACGGTCGAAACCGACGGCTACAGCGCCGTGCAGGTGACCGCTGGCGTGAAGCGCGCTTCGCTGCTGAGCAAGCCGGAAACCGGTCACCTGGCCAAGGCCAAGGTTGATGCCGGTCGTGGCCTGTGGGAGCTGCGCGTTGAAGCCGACCAGATCGGTGGCTTTGAAATCGGCGGCGAGATCAAGGCCGACATTTTCGAAGCCGGCCAGATCGTCGACGTCCAGGGCGTGACGAAGGGCAAGGGCTTCCAGGGCACGATCAAGCGCTGGAACTTCACCATGGGTGACGCTACCCACGGTAACTCGCTGTCGCATCGCTCGCCGGGCTCCATCGGCCAGCGCCAGACGCCGGGCCGCGTGTTCCCGGGCAAGAAGATGTCGGGCCACATGGGCGACGTGCAGCAGACGACGCAGGGCCTGGAAGTGGTCAAGGTCGACGCCGAGCGCGGTCTGATCGCGATCAAGGGCGCGGTTCCGGGTGCTCCGGGCGGCGACGTGATCGTGCGTCCGTCGAGCAAGGGAGTTTGATGATGGAACTCGCAATCAATAACAGCACCAAGACGGTGTCGGTTTCCGACGCGATCTTCGGCCGCGAATTCAGCGAAGACCTGGTCCACCAGGTGGTCGTTGCCTACCGCAACGCCGGTCGCGCTGGCACCAAGGCACAGAAGACCCGTTCGGAAGTCAACGGCACGACCAAGAAGTCGAAGAAGCAGAAGGGCGGCGGTGCGCGTCACGGCGCGCTGACGGCTCCGATCTTCGTCGGCGGCGGCGTGACCTTCGCGGCCAAGCCGCGCAGCTTCGCGCAGAAGGTCAACCGCAAGATGTATCGCGCCGCGATCGCCGCGATCCTGTCCGAGCTGAACCGCCAGGGCCGGATCATGGTCGTCGAATCGTTCGACGTCGACGCACCGAAGACCTCGGGCCTGATCGCCAAGCTCAAGGGCCTGGAAGTCGGCAAGCGTCCGCTGATCGTTACCGAAGACGCCACCGAGAACCTGTATCTCTCGGCACGCAACCTGCCGTACGTCGAAGTGCGTGACGTCCAGGGCCTGGATCCGGTTGCCCTCGTCGGCGCCGATTCGGTCGTGGTCACCGCCGACGCGGTCAAGAAGATCGAGGAGTGGCTGGCATGAACGACGCCAAGCTCTACAACATCATCCGCGCACCGCTCGTGTCCGAAAAGACCGCGCGCCTGCAGGAAGTTTCCAACAAATACGTCTTCGAAGTCGCGACGGACGCTACCAAGGCAGACATCAAGTCGGCCATTGAGAAGCTTTTCGCGGTCAAGGTCGAAGCGGTCAACGTCGTGAACGTGAAGGGCAAGAACAAGGCCTTCAAGTTCCGCATGGGCCGCCGCGCCGATTCGCGCAAGGCGTACGTGACGCTGGCCGAAGGCCAGTCGATCGACGTGATGGCCACGGCCTGAGGATAGATTCATGGCATTGATGACTTTCAAGCCCACCTCACCCGGCCGCCGCAGCGCGGTCCGCGTGGTGACGCCGGGCCTGCACAAGGGCGCGCCGCACGCCGCCCTGGTTGAGGCCAAGAGCAAGACCGGTGGCCGCAACCACCACGGTCGCATCACCACCCGTCACATCGGTGGTGGCCACAAGCAGCATTACCGCATCATCGACTTCAAGCGCGACAAGGTCGGCATCCCCGCCCGCGTCGAGCGCATTGAATACGATCCGAACCGCACCGCGCACATCGCACTGCTGTGCTACGTCGACGGCGAGCGTCGTTACATCATCGCGCCGAAGGGCCTGAAGGATGGCGACCAGGTGATCGCGGGCCGCGAAGCCCCGATCCGCGTCGGCAACACGCTGCCGCTGACCAACATCCCGGTGGGCACCACGGTGTGCTGCGTCGAGATGAAGCCGGGCAAGGGCGCCCAGCTGGCCCGCGCGGCCGGCGCCAGCGCCTACCTGGTCGCTCGCGAGCAGGGTTACGCCACGCTGCGTCTTCGCTCCGGCGAAATGCGCAAGGTGCCGGTCGAATGCGCCGCCACCATCGGTGAAGTCGGCAACGACGAACACAACCTCGAGAAGCTCGGCAAGGCCGGTGCGAAGCGCTGGCGCGGCATCAAGCCGACCGTCCGCGGTGCGGCCATGAACCCGGTCGATCACCCGCACGGTGGTGGTGAAGCCAAGGCCGGTCAGGGCAACCCGCACCCGGTCACCCCGTGGGGCGTGCCGACCAAGGGTTACAAGACGCGCAAGAACAAGCGCACCTCGCAGTTCATCGTGCGCGATCGTAGGAGCTAATCGGCCATGGCACGTTCCCTCAAGAAAGGTCCGTTCGTCGACCACCACCTCCTCAAGAAGGTGGAGACGGCCGGTAGCAACAAGAAGCCGATCAAGACCTGGTCGCGTCGTTCGATGATCCTGCCGGACATGGTGGGTTTCACGATCGCCGTCCATAACGGCAAGAACCACATCCCCGTGCTGGTCAACGAGAACATGGTTGGCCACAAGCTTGGCGAATTCGCCCTGACCCGTACGTTCAAGGGTCACGGCGGCGACAAGAAGTCGGGCAAGTAAGGAGATGACAATGGAAGCGAAAGCCATCCTGCGCAGCGCGCGCATCTCCGCCCAGAAGGCCCGCCTGGTCGCTGACCAGGTCCGTGGCCTGTCGGCCGAGCGCGCAGTGAACCTGCTGAAGTTCTCGGACAAGAAGGCAGCCGCGATGATCCGCAAGGTCGTCGAGTCCGCCATCGCCAACGCCGAGAACAACCAGGGCGCCGACGTCGACGACCTCCGCGTCAAGACCATCACGGTGGACGAGGGTCCCTCGCTGAAGCGCTTCATGGCGCGTGCGAAGGGCCGCGGCACCCGTATCCTCAAGCGCACCAGCCACATCACTGTGGTTGTGGGCGCGGGCAAGTAAGGCGGAGCATAGATATGGGTCACAAAGTACATCCGACCGGCATCCGCCTGGGCATCTCCAAGGACTGGACGTCGAAGTGGTTCGCTGGCAAGAAGCAGTACGCCTCGTTCCTGGCGGCCGACCTCAAGGTCCGCGAGATGCTGCGCAAGAAGCTTGCACAGGCTGGCATCTCCAAGATCCTGATCGAGCGTCCGGCCAACAACGCGCGCGTCACGATCCACACCGCCCGTCCGGGCGTGGTGATCGGCAAGCGCGGCGAGGACATCGAGAAGCTGCGTAAGGAAGTCAGCGATGTGATGGGCGTTCCGGCGCACATCAACGTCACCGAAGTCCGCAAGCCCGAACTGGACGCACAGCTGGTCGCCGAGTCGATCGCGCAGCAGCTGGAGCGCCGCATCATGTTCCGCCGCGCGATGAAGCGTGCGGTCGGCAACGCGATGCGCCTGGGCGCGCTGGGCATCAAGGTGAACGTCGCCGGCCGTCTCAACGGCGCCGAAATCGCGCGTTCGGAGTGGTACCGCGAAGGTCGCGTGCCGCTGCACACGCTGCGTGCCGACATCGACTACGGCTTCGCAGAAGCCAAGACGACCTACGGCATCATCGGCATCAAGGTATGGGTCTACAAGGGCGAGATCTTCGATTTCTCCCAGGTCGGCCAGGAAAAGCAGGACGACACGCCGCGCGCTGAGCGTGGTGACCGTCCGGACCGTGGCGACCGCAAGGATCGCAACGATCGTCCCGGTCGTGGCCGTCCGGCCCGCGAAGCGAGGTAATTGACCATGTTGCAACCCAAGCGAACCAAGTATCGCAAGATGCACAAGGGCCGTAACGACGGTCTGAGCTGGAGCGCGAATGCTGTCAGCTTCGGCGAGTACGGCCTGAAGTCGACGGCAACCGGTCAGCTGACCGCGCGCCAGATCGAGGCTGCACGTCGTTCCATCAGCCGCTACGTCAAGCGCGGCGGCAAGATGTGGATCCGCGTGTTCCCCGACAAGCCGATCACCAAGAAGCCGATCGAAGTCCGAATGGGCTCCGGTAAGGGCAACGTCGAGTATTGGGTCGCCCAGATCCAGCCCGGCCGCATGATCTACGAGATCGAAGGTGTGGACGAAGCCACGGCGCGCGAAGCGTTCCGTCTGGCCGCGGCCAAGCTCTCGGTCACCACCACTTTCGTGACCCGTACGGTGCGCTAATGGAACTGAAAGAACTCCGCGCGAAGTCGGCCGACGAGCTGAAGGCCCACCTGGCCGCGCTGCACAAGGAGACGTTTGCTCTCCGCATGCAGAAGGCTACCGGCCAGCTCGCCAAGACCCACGAAGCCCGCCGCGTGCGCCGCGAGATTGCTCGCGTCAACACGCTGCTCGGGCAGAAGAAGTAAGGACCCGCCATGACCGACAACAAAACAGAGAAGGCGCTGCGCACGGTAGAAGGCCGGGTCGTTAGCAACAAGATGGACAAGACGGTGACGGTGCTCGTCGAGCGCCAGGTCAAGCACGCGCTGTACGGTAAGTACATCCGCCGCTCGACCAAGCTGCATGCCCACGACGCCGACAACTCGTGCAACGAGGGCGACATCGTCCGCGTGGCGGAATGCGCACCGATGTCCAAGACCAAGAACTGGCGCGTGGTGACGATCGTCACCCGTGCGGCCGAATAAGAGGAGGGCTGAATCATGATCCAGATGCAGAGCTACCTCGACGTGGCTGACAACTCGGGTGCCAAGGAAGTGATGTGCATCAAGGTGCTGGGCGGCTCCAAGCGCCGTTACGCCGGCATCGGCGACATCATCAAGGTCACCGTGAAGGACGCGATCCCGCGTGGCAAGGTCAAGAAGGGCGACGTCTATGACGCCGTCGTGGTCCGCACCCGCAAGGGCGTCCGTCGCCCGGACGGTTCGCTGATCCGCTTCGACGGCAATGCCGCCGTGCTCCTGAACAACAAGCAGGAACCGATCGGTACCCGCATCTTCGGGCCAGTAACCCGCGAGCTGCGTACCGAGAAGTTCATGAAGATCGTCTCGCTGGCACCTGAAGTGCTCTGAGCGGAGGAATTGAGATGAACCGTATCCGCAAGGGCGACCAGGTTGTCGTCATCGCCGGCAAGGACAAGGGCAAGAAGGGTGATGTGATCCGCGTGGCCGGCGACAAGATCGTCGTGTCCAACATCAACATCATCAAGCGCCACACCAAGCCGAACCCGCAGGCCGGCCAGCCCGGCGGCGTGATCGAGCGCGAAGCGCCGATCCACATTTCCAACGTGATGCTGTTCAACCCTGCCTCGGGCAAGGGCGAACGCGTTGCCTTCAAGGTGCTGGAGGATGGACGCAAATTGCGTGTGTTCCGCTCCAGCGGCGAGGCTATCTGACATGAACACCCGTCTTGAAAAGTTCTACAAGGACGAAGTCGTCCCGGCCCTGACCAAGAAGTTCGGTTACACGAACCCGATGGAAGTGCCGCGCCTGACCAAGATCACGATCAACATGGGCGTGGGCGAAGCCGCCACGAACAAGAAGATCCTGGAAAACGCCGTCGCCGACCTGACCAAGATCGCGGGCCAGAAGCCGATCGTGACGAAGAGCCGCGTGTCGGTGGCTTCGTTCAAGATCCGCGACGGCTGGCCGATCGGCTGCAAGGTCACGCTGCGCCGCGCCCAGATGTTCGAGTTCCTCGATCGCCTGATCAACGTTTCGCTGCCGCGCGTCCGCGACTTCCGCGGCGTGTCGGGTCGTTCGTTCGACGGCCGTGGCAACTACAACATGGGTGTGAAGGAACAGATCATCTTCCCGGAAATCGACTTCGACGCCGTCGACGCGATCCGCGGCATGGATATCGCCATCACCACCACCGCCAAGACCGACGCCGAAGCCAAGGCGCTGCTCGAAGCGTTCCGCTTCCCGTTCCGTAACTGATTTCGAGAGACATAGATCATGGCCAAGACCTCAATGATCAACCGCGAAATCAAGCGGAAGAAGTTGAACAAGCAGCACGGCGCGAAGCGCGAAGCGCTGAAGAAGATCATCTCCAGCCTGACCGCGTCGTACGAAGAGAAGATCGAAGCCGCGACCAAGCTGCAGAAGCTGCCGCGTGACTCCTCCGAGAGCCGCCAGCGCAACCGCTGCGAACTGTCGGGCCGCTCGCGTGGCGTCTACCGCAAGTTCGGCCTCGGCCGCAACATGCTGCGCAAGGCGACCATGAACGGCGACGTTCCTGGCCTGCGCAAGGCATCCTGGTAAGCAGCAGTAAAAAAGCCGGGAAGTCTGCTAGACTTGCCGGCTGCTCCAACGCCCGGCCCGGCTATTCAGCCCGGCTGGGCGTCACAACTGAAGTATTCGCAATCCTGCGGATATCGGTGCACTCATAGGTGACTTTTAATGAGCATGACTGATCCCATCGCCGACATGCTGGTCCGCATCAAGAATGCGGCCGCTGTTCGGAAGCAGACGGTGAAGATGCCGTCGTCCAAGATCAAGACCGCGATCGCCACCGTCCTGAAGGACGAGGGCTATATCGCTGATTTCCGCGTGACCCAGGATGGCGCCAAGGCCCAGCTGGAAGTCGTGCTGAAGTATTTCGAAGGCAAGCCCGTCATCGAGCGCCTCGAGCGCTATTCGCGTTCCGGCCTGCGCCAGTACCGCGGCAAGGACGCGCTGCCGAAGGTCCTCGGTGGCCTCGGCGTCGCCATCATTTCCACCTCCAAGGGCATCATGACCGATGCGCAGGCGCGCCAGCAGGGCGTCGGCGGTGAAGTCCTGTGCTTCGTGGCCTAACGGGAGCCTACTGACATGTCTCGTGTAGCCAAGAAGCCGGTCGCCCTCCCGAAGGGTGTTGAAGTCAACGTCGCCGCCGACAGCATCAGCGCCAAGGGCCCGAAGGGCACCCTGAGCATCGCGAAGCCGGCCGGTATCGAACTCAAGGTCGAAGATGGCCACGCCATGTTCTCGACCGAAAACGCGGAGCAGATCGCCCTCACCGGCACCCTGCGCGCGATCCTCGCCAACATGGTGAAGGGCGTCTCCGAAGGCTTCGAGCGCAAGCTCGAGCTGGTGGGCGTCGGTTACCGCGCCGCCATGCAGGGCAAGGACCTGAACCTGTCGCTGGGTTTCTCGCATCCGGTGCTGTTCCAGACGCCGGAAGGCATCACCATCGCCACCCCGACGCAGACCGAAATCCTGGTCTCCGGCGCGGACAAGCAGCGCGTCGGTGAAGTCGCCGCCAAGATCCGTGGCTTCCGTCCGCCGGAGCCCTACAAGGGCAAGGGTGTGAAGTACGCCGGTGAAGTCATCATTCGCAAGGAAGCCAAGAAGGCCTAATCGGTCTTCAGCTTTCGAGGAACCAGATCATGAGCATCAAGAACAACGCCCGTCTGCGCCGCGCCAAGTCGACCCGTGCGCACATCCGCGACCTCGGCGTGCCGCGCCTGACCGTGCTGCGCACCGGCCAGCATCTGTACGCCCAGGTGTTCACCGCCGACGGCTCCAAGGTCCTGGCTGCCGCCTCGACCGTGCAGGCCGACGTCAAGGACGGCCTGAAGAGCAGCAAGAACACCGACGCTGCGGCCAAGGTCGGTCGCGCCATCGCCGAGAAGGCCAAGGCCGCGGGCGTCGAGAAGGTCGCATTCGACCGTTCTGGCTACCGTTACCACGGCCGCATCAAGGCGCTGGCCGATGCCGCGCGCGAAGGCGGTCTGCAGTTCTGATTTTGCTGTAGGGGAGGGTTTTTGCCCGCCCACGGGTTGAAAGTGCGAGTGACGGTAGCCATCCATGGCGAGACGTCACGTGCCTTCGGATCGTCCGCCCGGCCATCCATGGTCGGGCGTTCGCCAAGGCGGCGCGGCAATGCCGCATCAAGCGCGCCTTGACCCAACCTGCCGATGCGGGCCGCATCGGGCGCCATGCCGGATTGCCGGTATGGCGAAACGCCCGAAGTACTCAACAACGATAAGCGGCCACGCCGCAAATCCTTCAACTACCGAGTAATCGAAATGGCAGAAGAACAACGTGCACCGCGGGGCCGCGATCGCGATCGCAACCGCGAAGAAGTCGATGACGGCATGATCGAGAAGCTGATCGCGGTCAACCGCGTCAGCAAGACCGTCAAGGGCGGCCGCCAGTTCACCTTCACCGCACTGACGGTGGTGGGCGACGGCAATGGCAAGGTCGGTTTCGGTTACGGCAAGGCGCGCGAAGTGCCGGTCGCAATCCAGAAGTCGATGGAATACGCCCGCAAGAGCTTCGTCAATGTCGACCTGAACAACGGCACCCTGTGGCATGCGGTGAAGTCCGGCCACGGCGCGGCGCGCGTGTTCATGCAGCCGGCTTCCGAAGGTACCGGCGTGATCGCCGGTGGCGCGATGCGCGCCGTGCTGGAAGCGGTCGGCGTCAAGAACGTGCTGGCCAAGGCCGTCGGTTCGCGCAACCCGATCAACCTGGTGCGCGCCACCCTGCGTGGCCTGGGCGAAATGCATTCGCCGGCCAAGATCGCAGCCAAGCGCGGCAAGAAGGTGGAGGACCTTAACCATGGCTAAGAAGGAAGCGGCAGCTGCCGGCACCGTCAAGGTGCGCCTGGTCAAGGGTCTGCGTGGCACCCAGGCCCGTCACCGTCTGTCGGTGAAGGCGCTGGGCCTGAACAAGCTCAACGATGTGCGTGAACTGAAGGACAGCCCGTCTGTGCGCGGCCTGATCAATCAGCTCCACTACCTCGTTCGCGTCGAGGAGTAATCAACATGCGTCTCAACACTCTGCAACCCGCTGACGGTGCGCGCACCGATCGCAAGCGCGTCGGTCGCGGCATCGGTTCGGGCCTGGGCAAGACTGCCGGCCGCGGCCACAAGGGTTCGTTCGCTCGTTCGGGCAAGGGCAAGATCAAGGCTGGCTTCGAAGGCGGCCAGATGCCCATGCAGCGTCGCCTCCCGAAGGTCGGCTTCCGTTCGCTGATCAAGAAGGACACGGCCGAAGTCCTGCTGTACGCGCTGGACAAGCTCGCCGCCGGTGACATCGACCTGGCCGCCCTGAAGGCAGCCAAGCTCGTGCCGCCGAACGCCAAGCAGGCCAAGATCGTGAAGAAGGGCGAGCTCACCAAGAAGTTCGTGCTCAAGGGCGTGCTGGCTACGGCCGGTGCGAAGGCCGCGATCGAAGCGGCTGGCGGCAAGGTCTCGGCGGAGTAATCCACGAATGGCGAAGAGCAGCAACGCAGCGGCCGGCCTCGGCGGCGGTCTCGGAAAGTTCACCGAGCTCCGTCAGCGCCTGCTGTTCGTCGTCGGCGCCCTGATGGTCTACCGCATCGGTTGCTACATCCCGGTGCCGGGCGTCAATCCGGATGCCATGCTGGAACTGATGAAGACCCAGCAGGGCACCATCGTGGACATGTTCAACATGTTCTCCGGTGGCGCCCTGCATCGCTTCAGCCTGTTCGCGCTGAACGTGATGCCGTACATCTCGGCATCCATCATCGTGCAGCTGCTGACGCAGATCGTGCCGAGTCTGAAGGCCATCCAGAAGGAAGGCGAGTCGGGTCGTCGCAAGATCAACCAGTGGTCGCGAATGGGGGCGATTCCGCTGGCCGTGTTCCAGGCCTGGGGCATCGCAACTGCGCTGCAAAGCGGCGGCGCCGCCCAGGGCATTCCGGTGGTCTACAACCCCGGTCCGGGTTTCATCCTGACTGCGGTGATCGCGCTGACCGCGGGCACCATGTTCCTGATGTGGCTCGGCGAGCAGGTGACCGAGCGTGGCATCGGCAACGGCGTGTCGCTGATCATTTTCTCCGGCATCGTCGCGGGCCTGCCGGCTGCGGTCATCGGCATGTTCGAGCAGATCCGCAACGGCGACATGAACGCGCTGGCGGCGATCGTCATTGCCGCGCTGGTGCTGGGCTTCACCTACCTGGTGGTGTTCGTTGAACGCGGGCAACGGCGGATCACGGTCAATTACGCACGGCGCCAAGGCGGCCGCAGCGCGTACATGAACCAGTCCTCGTTCCTGCCGCTCAAGCTCAACATGGCCGGCGTGATCCCGCCGATCTTCGCCTCGAGCATCGTCATGTTCCCGGCGACGGCCGCGGCGTGGTTCAGCCAGAGCAGTTCCGCGACGTGGCTGCAGAAGCTCGCGCAGATGCTCAACTCCGGCCAGCCGCTGCACATGATCCTGTATGCGTCGCTGATCATCGGTTTCGCGTTCTTCTACACCGCGCTGGTGTTCAACTCGCAGGAAACCGCCGACAACCTCAAGAAGTCGGGCGCGCTGATCCCGGGCATCCGTCCTGGCAAGGCCACCGCCGACTACGTCGACGGCGTGCTGACCCGCCTGACGGCCGCCGGTGCCATTTACCTGGTAATCGTCTGCCTGCTGCCGGAAATCATGCGCACGCAGCTGGGTACTTCGTTCTATTTCGGCGGCACCTCGCTGCTGATCGTGGTGGTGGTGGTGATGGACTTCATTGCGCAGATCCAGGCGCACCTGATGTCGCACCAGTACGAGAGCCTGCTGAAGAAGGCGAACCTCAAGGGTTCGCGCAGCGGCCTCGGCCGTTAAGCAAGACAAGGCGGTTCCGGCCTGGCCGGGACCGATTGGTGGCCAGGGTGAATCCTGGCCGCAACGAATCCCGGGATAGACCCCGGGATTCAGATGGGCGACTCGGGCGGCGTCTCGCGCACGAGTGGTTCCGGGCCTTTCGCGCGCCAGAGTAGCGCGCGGGGCCGGACAAGGCGGAGCTCCCACCAGGGGGTCCCGTCCGGTTCGGCCAGTCCGGGACTGTCGCCGGAGCATGGGCACACTCCCCATGCCGGGTAGTGCGACTTCGGTCGCAGTGCTTCCAAAGAACCCGAGACCCTGCTAAAATTTCTTGTTCACTCCGCCGGGTTTATTCCCCGGCCGTCAAACCAGTTGGAGAATCGCGTCATGGCGCGTATTGCTGGCGTCAACCTGCCTGCCCAGAAGCACGTCTGGGTCGGGCTGCAAAGCATCTACGGCATTGGCCGTACCCGTTCGAAGCAGGTCTGTGAATCGGCCGGGGTCACCCTGTCGACCAAGATCCGCGACCTGTCGGAACCGGAAGTCGAGCGCCTGCGTGGCGAGATCGCGAAGTTCGTGGTCGAAGGCGACCTGCGTCGTGAGATCGGCATGTCGATCAAGCGTCTGATGGACCTGGGCTGCTACCGCGGCCTGCGTCACCGTCGCGGCCTGCCGCTGCGTGGTCAGCGCACCCGTACCAATGCACGTACCCGCAAGGGTCCGCGCAAGGCCATCAAGAAGTAAGGGGTAGACAACCATGGCCAAGCCGGCTGCTGCTGCCAAGACCAAGAAGAAGATCAAGCGAGTCGTCACCGACGGCATCGCCCACGTCCACGCTTCTTTCAACAACACCATCATCACGATCACCGACCGCCAGGGCAACGCGCTCTCGTGGGCGACTTCGGGCGGCGCGGGTTTCCGCGGTTCGCGTAAGTCGACCCCGTTTGCCGCGCAGGTTGCCGCGGAAAAGGCCGGCCGTGCTGCGCTCGACTACGGCGTCAAGTCGCTGGAAGTGCGCATCAAGGGCCCGGGCCCCGGTCGCGAGTCCGCCGTTCGTTCTCTGAACAACGTCGGCTACAAGATCGTAAACATCATCGACGTCACGCCGATCCCGCACAACGGCTGCCGTCCGCCCAAAAAGCGTCGCGTCTGAGGAGCTGAAGACACATGGCTCGTTATATTGGTCCCAAGTGCAAGCTCTCCCGTCGTGAAGGCGCCGACCTCTCGCTGAAGTCGCCCGTCCGCGCTCTCGACTCGAAGTGCAAGCTCGAACAAAAACCTGGCCAGCATGGCCCGACTGCCCGCAAGGGCAAGCTGTCGGACTACGCGACCCAGTTGCGTGAGAAGCAGAAGGTCAAGCGCATCTACGGCTTGCTGGAGCGTCAGTTCCGCAACTATTACAAGAAGGCCTCGAACAAGAAGGGCAACACGGGTGAAAACCTGCTGCAGCTCCTCGAGACCCGTCTTGACAACGTCATCTACCGCATGGGCTTCGCTGTGACCCGTCCGGCCGCTCGCCAGCTGGTCTCGCACCGTGGCGTCACGGTCAACGGCAAGTCGGTCAACCTGCCGTCTTACCAGGTCAAGGCAGGCGACGCGATCGCCCTGTCGGAACGCGCACAGAAGCAGCTGCGCGTGCAGGAATCCCTGGGCGTTGCCGCCCAGATGGACCTGTCGCCGTCGTGGGTCGAAGTGGATGCCAAGAAGTTCGCTGGTGTGTTCAAGGCCGTGCCGGATCGTTCCGACCTGCCGAGCGACATCAACGAAGCGCTGATCGTCGAGTTGTACTCGAAGTAAAGGACGGCCGCGACCCGCAAGGGTCGCTCCCGCCAAAACCCAGGCTGGTGCGCCCTGCGCACCGGCCTCTCCCTCGAACAGAGGGAGCTCCAAAAGCCTCAGCCGACGTCGTTACCCCCACAACGAACGAAGGCATTGCAGGAGAACGCAACAACATGACGGTTACCGCAAACCAGGTACTACGCCCGCGTGGTCCCCAGATCGAACGCATCTCCGGCCATCGCGCCAAGGTCGTGATCGAGCCGCTTGAACGCGGTTACGGCCACACCCTCGGCAACGCGCTTCGCCGCGTGCTGCTGTCCTCGATCCCCGGCTTCGCGATCACCGAAGTCGAGATCGACGGCGTGCTCCACGAGTACACCACGGTCGAAGGCCTCGAAGAGGACGTGCTGGAAGTCCTGCTCAACCTCAAGGACGTCGCCATCCGCATGCACACCGGTGACAGCTCCATGCTGTCGCTGAGCAAGCAGGGTCCCGGCATCGTCACCGCTGCCGACATCAAGACCGACCACAACGTCGAGATCCTCAATCCGGAGCACGTGATCGCGCACCTGACCAAGGACACTGCGCTGAACATGCGTCTGAAGATCGAACGCGGTTTCGGCTACCAGCCGGCTGCCGCGCGTCGTCGTCCGGACGAGGAAACCCGCACGATCGGTCGCCTGATGCTGGACGCGTCGTTCTCGCCGGTCCGTCGTGTTGCCTACGCCGTGGAAGCCGCGCGCGTCGAACAGCGTACCGACCTCGACAAGCTGGTCCTGGACATCGAAACCAACGGCACGATCGACGCCGAGGAAGCCGTGCGCACCGCCGCCGACATCCTCAGCGACCAGCTGTCGGTGTTCGGTGACTTCACCCATCGCGACCGCGGTGCTGCCAAGCCGCAGACCGGTGGCGTGGATCCGATCCTGCTGCGTCCGATCGACGATCTCGAACTGACCGTGCGTTCGGCCAACTGCCTCAAGGCCGAGAGCATCTACTACGTCGGCGATCTGATCCAGAAGACCGAAGTCGAGCTGCTCAAGACGCCGAACCTCGGCAAGAAGTCGCTCACCGAGATCAAGGAAGTCCTCGCCCAGCGTGGTCTTTCGCTCGGCATGAAGCTCGAGAACTGGCCGCCGGCCGGTATCGCTTCCCATGGAATGATGGGGTGAGCCCAAGCCGCTTGCGCGGCATGCCGCGCGCTTGGGCGAACGCCCGGCGCGCTGCGCCGGGCAGGGGGAAGGCACGAAGTAGTTTTTTGAAGTAACGCAACACTAGTCGACGGACCCGAAGGTTCGCGACACGCCGGTCAGGGAAAAGATCGGTTCGGACCATCCGCAGTCCAAGTTCCAACGCCACGATGGCGACAGCGAAATCCAATAGTTCCAACATTCATCAGGAATCAAAGCCATGCGCCACCAGAAATCCGGACGTGCCCTCAGCCGCACCACTGCCCATCGCGAAGCGATGTTCAGCAACATGGCTGCCTCGCTGATCAAGCACGGCCTCATCCGCACCACCCTGCCGAAGGCCAAGGAGCTGCGCCGCGTTGCCGAGCCGCTCATCACCCTCGCCAAGGTCGATGGCGTCGCCAACCGTCGTCTTGCCTTCTCGCGCTTGCGCGACAAGGAAGCCGTGGGCACGCTGTTCACCACCCTCGGTCCGCGTTACCAGGCTCGCCCGGGCGGCTACCTGCGCATCCTCAAGTGCGGCTTCCGCGCTGGCGACAATGCGCCGATGGCCTACGTCGAGCTGGTCGACCGTCCGGAAGCCGCGCAGTAAGCGCGCCGCTTCAACCGGTTCATCGAAAGCCCTGGCCTTGGCCGGGGCTTTCGCTTTCTGGGGAAAGGAACTGCCGTTGGCGCGCGCGAGCGGACCGCTCGTACGGCCGCGCGGAACCCGCCTCGACCCTTGCTGTCTTTGCACGCATCCGGCCAGCCGTTAAGGTAACGACATGAATCCCTTCCGCGCCTCGTTCCGCATCCAGTTCCTGCTCGGGTTCCTCGCCTGCGCCGCTTTGCTGGGTTATGCCTTCCACACCCAGTTCCGCGACGTGAATCCGCTGGAGCCGTGTCCGCTGTGCATCTTCCAACGCATCGCGTTCTTCTCCCTCGGCGTCGTGTTCCTGATCGGCGCGTTGCATGGCCCCGCAAAGGCGGCATGGCGTCGCGTCTATGGTGTGCTGGCGCTGATCGCGGCCGGCGCAGGGATCGTGATCGCGGGACGTCACGTCTGGATCACCCATCTGCCCGCCGACCAGGTGCCCAGCTGCGGCGCGCCGTTCGAGTTCATGCGGCAGACCATGGGGCCGATGAAGCTCATCCAGAAAGTGATGACCGGCTCGGGCGAATGCGCGAAGGTCGACTGGACGTTTCTCGGCCTGTCGATGCCGGCATGGAGCCTGCTTTGCCTGATCCTGCTGGCGCTGTGGGCGGGCTACGCCGCATTCCGTCGCCGCTGATCGCACGCCGCGCAGGCGCGGCGTTTCCCATGCGGAATTTCCCATGCAGGAATTTCCCATGCAGGAATTTCCCATGCAGAAACGGAATCAGCGGTTGCCCCTGCAACCGTTGCAGCGCCCGCATTTCCGGCGGATGATGCTAGTTCGCTGCAGCGCAGCACCTTCTCGTTTCCATTGCCATGTCCGCTTCCGATCGCAATCTCCGCGCCGTCAACCTGCCGACCGAATGGTCGCCGGCAAGCTGGCGCAGCAAGATTGCATTGCAGATGCCGACGTATCCGGACGCCGCCGCGCTAGAGGGCGTGCTGCAGGAAATGCACGCACTGCCGCCACTGGTGACATCGTGGGAAATCCTGTCGCTGCAGAAGCAGATCGCCGAGGCGCAGGAAGGCAAGCGCTTCCTGCTGCAGGGTGGCGATTGCGCGGAGGTCTTCGAGGGCTGCACGCCGGAGGTGATTTCCAACCGGCTGAAGGTGCTGTTGCAGATGAGCCTGGTGCTCGTGCATGGCTTGCGGCTGCCGGTAGTGCGCGTGGGACGTTTCGCCGGCCAGTATGCGAAGCCGCGTTCGACCGACACGGAAACGCGTGATGGCGTGACGCTGCCGAGTTACCGCGGCGACATCATCAACGGACCGGATTTCACCGAGGAAGCGCGCGTTCCCGACCCGCGTCGCATGGTGAAGGCGCATGCGCGCTCGGCGATGACGATGAACTTCATCCGCGCGCTGATCGATGGCGGCTTCGCCGACCTCCACCATCCCGAATACTGGAACCTGAGTTGGGTCGGTCACTCGCCACTCGCGGACGAGTACCAGCGCATGGTCGACGGCGTGGGCGATGCGGTGCGCTTCATGGAAACGCTGTCCGGCAGCGAGGTGCACAACCTCAACCGGGTCGACTTCTACACTTCACACGAAGCGCTGCTGCTCCCCTATGAGGAATCGCAGACACGGCAGGTGCCGCGGCAATGGGGCTGGTTCAACCTCAGCACCCATTTCCCGTGGATCGGCATGCGCACCGCGCAGCTCGATGGTGCCCACGTCGAATACTTCCGCGGCATCCGCAATCCGATCGGCCTGAAGGTCGGGCCATCGGCGACGGTGGACCAGTTGCTGCGCGTGATCGATGTGCTCAACCCAAACGACGAGGTCGGCCGCCTGACACTGATCCACCGCATGGGCGTCGCCCACGTGGCGGAGAAACTGCCGGCGCTGCTTGAAGCGGTCAAGCGCGAAGGCCGCCGCGTGCTGTGGATCTGCGATCCGATGCACGGCAACACCGAAAGCACCAGCAACGGTTACAAGACGCGCCGCTTCGACAACATCCGCAGCGAGCTGGAGCAGGCCTTCGACCTGCACGGCGCCGCGGGCACGCGCCTGGGCGGCGTGCACCTTGAACTGACCGGCGAAGACGTGACCGAGTGCCTCGGCGGCGCGCGCGAGCTTACCGAGAGCGACCTGGAACGCGCCTACCGCTCCACCGTCGATCCGCGCCTCAACTACGAGCAGGCGCTGGAAATCGCGATGCTGATCGTGCGCAAGCAGGCCCAGTTGGCGCGGCTGGAATAGCGCTACTTCGCGGCCTTGGCCATCGGCGAATCGAGTGCCGGCAGCGTGGCAAGGAACCGTGGCGGTTTGCGTGCCTTCGTGGCCTGTTCGAAGGAGTAACCGAGTTCGAGCAGGCGAGGCTCGCTCCACGCCGTGCCCATGAAGACGATGCCCAACGGCAGTCCGCGCGATTCGCCCATGGGCACGCTCAGGCTGGGATAGCCCGCCACCGCGGCGGCATCGGAGCCAGTCCCCGTGTGCGGGTCGCCATTGGTCATGTCGGCCAACCACGCGGCGCCGGTCGCCGGTGCGACCAGCGCATCCAGTCGCTGCGCCTGCAGGGCCGCATCGATGCCCTGCACGCCGGCCAGCCGGCGGATCGTGCTGCGCGCGTCGAGGTAGACCGGATCGCTCAGTGGCGTCTTCGCGTCGGCCTGCTCGAACAATTCCTGGCCGAAGTAGCTCAGTTCGTCGCCCGCATGGCGTTTGTTGAAGTCGATGAGCTCGGCGAGCGTGCGCACCGGTGCGTCATGGTTTTCCAGGTAATGCTCGAGGCCGGCCTTGAATTCCCAGGTGAGCACATCGAGTTCACCCGCTTTCCACTGCCCATCGGTGGGGATCTGGGCATCGACCACGACGGCGCCCGCGCGCCGCATCGCGGCGATGGCCCGTTCCATCGCGGCATCGACGACCTGGCTGGCCCCCATCTTCTGCCGCAGCACGCCGATGCGTGCACCGCGCAGGCCGTCGACCTTGAGGTGCAGCGGGTAGTCGAAAACCGCATGCCCGACGCTGTTGGCGGTGACCGCGTCGCCTTCGTCACGCCCGACCATGGCCGCCAGCAGATAGGCCGCGTCGGATACGCTGCGTGCCATCGGACCGGCGGTGTCCTGGCTGCGGGAGATCGGAATGATGCCGTCGCGGCTGACCAGGCCCACGGTCGGCTTCAAGCCGACCAGACCGGTGACCGCAGCGGGGCAGATGATGCTGCCGTCGGTTTCGGTGCCGATGCCCGCGGTGGCCAGGTTGGCGGCGATCGCGCTCGCAGTGCCGGAACTGGAGCCGCAGGCGCTGCGATCAAGCACGTAAGGATTGCGTGTCAGCCCACCGCGTGCGCTCCATCCGGAGGTCGAATGCGGCGAGCGGAAGTTGGCCCATTCGCTGAGGTTGGCCTTGCCGAGGATCACCGCGCCGGCCGCACGCAGCCGCGCGACGACGAATGCATCGCGCCGGGGCTTGTGGTTTGCCAGTGCCAGCGAGCCGGCGGAATTCACCATGGGCGTGGCATCGATGTTGTCCTTGAGCAGCACGGGGATGCCGTGCAGCGGACCGCGGACACGACCTGCCTTTCTCTCCGCATCGAGTGCATCGGCTTCGTGGAGCGCATAGGGATTGAGTTCGATCACCGCGTTGAGGGTGGGACCGGCGTCGTCGATGGCGGCGATGCGATCGAGATAGGCACGCGTGAGTGCATGGCTGGTCAGTTCACCGCGGTCCATTCGCGCGGACAGATCGCCGATGCCGGCTTCGGCGAAGGCGAAGTCGGTGGGGGCCGTGGTTTCCGTCCGGACCGAGTCACCGTCGGCGGAGGTGATCAGGTCCCTGATCCGGTCGCAGGCGCCCAGCGCGACGATCACGGCAACAGACAATGCGGCGGCGCGCACGCCATGGCCGCCGCGGATTCGGCTCAACACGGACATTGCAATTCCCCTTGCCGCGGCATGGCGCGGGCCCCGTTCAGCATCACCGCAGGCGGGCGTGCAGACAAGGGCAGGGCGGGCCGGAAGCTGTGGTCGCGGTCACGCTGCGGATATTTCGCCGCCTGCGTCGACGAGGGCGCGGTCAGTAGCGGCGGTTGAACAGGTCGCGCGCCAGCACCCAGACCACGATCAGGTTGACCACCAGCACGGTCACCGCCAGCCAGCCGGGATGCTGGATCAGCGCATACACATCGAGGGGCAGGTACACGGCTGCGCTGATGCAACCCAGCCACGATCCCCACCTGCGCACGCGCCACAGGCCCCAGGCCTCGACAAAACGCAGCGCCGCATAGCCGAAGCCGATCGCCGCGGCCAGGTGCACGGAACCGGGATTGATGACGTGGGACAACCAGTCGATCGCGCCATGGTGCGGATCGAGCTGGAAGCGGTTGATCAGCTCATGCAGCCAGCGTTGCAGCGGGGCCGGGCCGAGGATTTCCAGGCCGCTGGCTGCAACCAGGGCGAGCAGGCCCTTGGCCGCTTCGAAGATCGCGATGACATGCAGTCCCGGATGCGCATGCGGATCCGGGTTGTAGTGCGGATGCTGATGCTGGGCGACGTCGGTCATGGACAGGCGTCGCCCGTGGCAATCAGCAACATGGCTTACGCGGCGCGCGAGGCGCGCTTGCGATCGCTTTCGGTGAGGAACTTCTTGCGCAGGCGGATTTCCTTCGGGGTGACTTCGACGAGCTCGTCTTCCTCGATGAAGTCCAGCGCCTGCTCCAGGGAGTACTTGATCGCCGGGGTCAGCTTGATCGCGTCATCCTTGCCCGAGGCGCGCATGTTGGTCAGCGGCTTGGGCTTGATCGCGTTGACGGTCAGGTCGTTGTCCTTGGAGTGGATGCCGATCAGCTGGCCCTCGTACACCTGGTCGCCTTCCGCGGCGAACAGGCGGCCGCGCTCTTCCAGCGGGCCGAGCGAGTAAGCCGGGGTCGTGCCGGGGGCATTGGCGATCATCACGCCGTTGATGCGCTTGGCGATCGCACCGGTTTCCTTCGGGCCGTAATGGTCGAACACGTGGAACAGCAGGCCCGAACCCTGGGTGAGGGTGCGGAACTCGTTCTGGAAGCCGATCAGGCCACGCGCCGGGATCATGTAGTCCAGGCGCACACGGCCCTTGCCGTCGGATTCCATGTTCTTGAGCTGGCCCTTGCGGGTGCCCAGCTTCTCCATGACGCCGCCCTGGTGCTGCTCTTCGATGTCGACCACCAGCTGTTCGATCGGCTCCATGAGCTTGCCGTCGATTTCCTTGATGATGACTTCCGGGCGCGACACGGCCAGCTCGAAGCCTTCGCGGCGCATGTTCTCGATCAGCACCGACAGGTGCAGTTCGCCACGGCCCGAGACCAGGAACTTGTCCGGATCGGAACCTTCCTCGACCTTGAGCGCCACGTTGTGCAGCGTTTCGCGCTCCAGGCGCTCGCGCAGCTGGCGGCTGGTGAGGAACTTGCCGCCGCTGAGTTCCTTGTTGCCGGCGAACGGGGAGTTGTTCACCTGGAAGGTCATGCTGATGGTCGGCTCGTCCACGGTGAGGGCGGGCAGGGCTTCCGGGGTGTCGAGTGCGCAAACCGTGTCGGAGATCGACAGGTCGGCGACGCCGGAGATGGCGACGATGTCGCCGGCCTCGGCTTCCTCGGTCTCCAGGCGTTCCAGGCCCATGAAGCCCAGTACCTGCAGGACCTTGCCCTGGCGCTTCTTGCCTTCACGGTCGACCACGCTGACCGGCATGTTGCGGCGGACCTTGCCGCGCTGGATGCGGCCGATGCCGATCAGGCCGACGAAATTGCTGTAGTCCAGCTGGCTGATGCGCATCTGGAACGGACCGTCGAGGTCGACCTGCGGCGGCGGGACGTGCTTCATGATCGCTTCGTACAGCGGGGTCATGTCGCCGTCGCGCGCGGCATCGTCGAGGCTGGCATAGCCGTGCAGCGCCGAGGCGTACACGATCGGGAAATCCAGCTGCTCGTTGGTGGCGCCGAGCTTGTCGAACAGGTCGAACACCTGGTCGATCACCCAGTCCGGACGCGCGCCAGGGCGGTCGATCTTGTTGACGACCACGATCGGCTTGAAGCCCATCGCGAACGCCTTCTGGGTGACGAAGCGGGTCTGCGGCATCGGGCCGTCCATCGCGTCGACGAGGATCAGGACCGAGTCGACCATCGACAGCACGCGCTCCACCTCGCCGCCGAAGTCGGCGTGTCCGGGGGTGTCGACGATGTTGATGCGGTTGCCCTGCCAGGTGATGGCCGTGTTCTTGGCCAGGATCGTGATGCCACGTTCCTTTTCCTGGTCGTTGCTGTCCATCGCGCGTTCGGCCAGCACCGTGCGTTCGGACAGGGTGCCCGACTGCTTCAGCAGGCAGTCGACGAGGGTGGTCTTACCGTGGTCGACGTGGGCGACGATGGCGATATTGCGCAGGCGTTCGATAGACATGCAGGAAGGCGCCGGCGAGGACGCAAAGTCAGCGGAAGGAAGCCGGCAAGTATAGCCCGCCCCGATTACCCGCGTCCTGTTCAGGTTGGACAGCTGCGGTATTCTTGTCGGTCCTGTTCACGGACCCCATATCGGGCCGTGAATTCCACTACCGGAGCCGTTCCCCATGAGCCTGATCGCCAATTTCGACACCGACCGCGGCACGATCCGCGTCGAACTGGCCGCCGACAAGGCGCCGCTGACCGTCGCCAACTTCGTCAACCTGGCCCAGCGCGGTTATTACGACGGACTCAAGTTCCACCGCGTCATCAACGAGTTCATGGTCCAGGGCGGCTGCCCGCTGGGCACCGGCACCGGCGGCCCCGGCTACAAGTTCGAGGATGAGGCCAACAACGGCCTGCGCCACGAGCGCGGCGTCCTGTCGATGGCCAATGCCGGCCCCAACACCAACGGCAGCCAGTTCTTCATCACCCACGTGCCCTGCGGCTGGCTGGACGGCAAGCACACCGTCTTCGGCAAGGTGCTCGAGGGCCAGGACGTGGTCGACTCGATCAAGCAGGGCGACAAGATCAACTCGCTCAAGATCGAAGGCGACGCCGCCGCGGCGCTGGCCGCCAAGGCCGACCGCGTGGCCGAGTGGAACAAGATCCTCGCGGCCTGAGTCGGCCGGGCGGAGCAGGGAAGGGGCGCGCAAGCGCCCCTTTTCATTTGGGGCCGGCGGAAAACTGCGTGGCTGCCACGCAACAGTTGCGCCGCTACAATATGCAGCTTCCTCTCAACAGGTTCCGCCCCATGCCTCAGCTTGCCCGGCGCATCGGTCGCGCCAAGCCCAGCGCGATCATGCAGGTGGCCGAGAAGGCCAAGCGCCTCAAGGCCGAAGGTCGCGACATCATCAGCTTCTCGATCGGTGTCCCCAACTTCCTTCCCGCCGAGCATGTCTACGCCGCCGCGCGCGAGGCCCTGACCAAGGACAGCGGCCAGTACGGCAGCAACCGCGGTGCCGACGTGTTGCTGGATGCGTTCCTCGCCCATATCCACAAGATCGGCCTGGACGGCTACGCCAAGGTCAACGTCGCCACCGGCATCGGTGCCAAGCACGTGATCTACAACCTGGCCGAGGCATTGCTCGACGAAGGCGACACCATCGTCTTCCCGACGCCGTACTGGACCAGCTACCTCGACATCGCGGAAATCGTCAACGCGAAGATCGACCTGTTGCCGTGCCCGCCTTCGCAGGACTACAAGCTCACGCCGGCCCAGCTCGACGTGGCGTTGGCGAAGAAGCCCAAGGTGTTCCTGTTCAACAACCCTTCGAATCCGACCGGCATGGTCTACTCGAAGGAAGAAATCAGCGCGCTCGCCGACGTCGCCGCGAAGTATCCCGATACCTGGATCATCACCGACGACATCTATAACCGCATGGTGTTCGATGGCGTGGGTTACCACAACTTCGTGCACGCACGGCCGGAACTGCGCGACCGCGTGATCTTCATCGACTCGCTGTCAAAGACCTACGGCATGCCGGGCTGGCGCGTTGGCTTCATGGCCGGTCCCGAAGTGGTCGCGCAGGCGATCGCGACGATGAACTCGAACCACATCACCAACATTCCGGAAATCGTCACCGCCGCCGCGGTGGCCGCGCTGTGCGGACCGCAGGACGTGCCGATCCAGAAGAACGCCGAGTTCCAGGCCAAGCGCGACCAGGTCATGGCGGTGATGAATTCGCTGCCGGGCGTGGTGTGCCCGCGTCCGCAGGGCGCGTTCTACGTGTTCCCCGACGTCAGCGTCGCGTTCGGCAAGACCCATGGTCCGACCGGCATCAAGGTCAACAACGATGTTGATTTCTGCAATGCGCTGCTCGAAGCCAAGGGCGTGGCCTGCGTGCCCGGCTCGGCTTTCGGCGAGCCGCGCGCGCTGCGCATCAGCTACACCTGCCCGACACCGCAGCTTGCCCCGGGCCTGCAGCGTTTCCAGGACTTCTTCAACGAACTGTCCTGATCCAACGATCCGTTTGTCGCGGGGCGCGTGAACGCCCCGCCTTTCCATCCAGGAGTTGCCCCACATGAAGACCCCCGTCCGCGTTGCCGTCACCGGTGCTGCTGGCCAGATCGGCTATGCCCTGCTGTTCCGCATCGCTTCCGGCGAAATGCTTGGCAAGGACCAGCCCGTCATCCTGCAGATGCTGGAACTGCCGATGGAGAAGGCCCAGGCCGCGCTCAAGGGCGTGATGATGGAGCTCGAGGACTGCGCGTTCCCGCTGCTCGCCGACATGGTCGGCACCGATGATCCCAAGGTCGCGTTCAAGGACGCCGACTACGCCCTGCTCGTCGGCGCGATGCCGCGCGGCCCGGGCATGGAGCGCAAGGACCTGCTGCTGAAGAACGCCGAGATCTTCACGGTGCAGGGCAAGGCGCTGAACGACGTCGCCTCGCGCAACGTCAAGGTGCTGGTCGTGGGCAACCCGGCCAATACCAACGCCTACATCGCCATGAAGTCGGCACCGTCGCTGCCGGCGAAGAACTTCACCGCAATGCTGCGCCTCGACCACAACCGCGCGCTGTCGCAGCTGGCCAGCAAGGGCGGTGTCGCCGTTGCCGACATCGAGAAGATGGTCGTGTGGGGCAACCACAGCCCGACCATGTACCCGGATTACCGCTTCGCCACCGTCAATGGCGCGTCGCTGAAGGACAAGATCAACGACGCCAACTGGAACGCCAACACCTTCATCCCGGTGGTCGGCAAGCGCGGCGCGGCGATCATCGAGGCGCGCGGCCTGTCGTCGGCTGCCTCGGCCGCCAATGCGGCCATCGACCACATGCGCGACTGGGCACTGGGCACCAACGGCAAGTGGGTGACGATGGGTGTGCCGTCGGACGGCAGCTACGGCATCCCGGAAGGCGTGATGTACGGCGTGCCGGTGACCTGCGCGAATGGCGAGTACACGCGCATCGAAGGCCTGCCGGTCGACGATTTCAGCCGTGCGGCGATGGACAAGACGCTGGCCGAACTGGAAGAAGAGCGTGCCGGCGTGGCCCACCTCCTGGGGTGAGCAGACTTGTGAGCCACGGGTCGCGCCGACGGACATCGGTGCCGGCGCGAACCGTGCAAGCAGTGACAAGAGTGCACAGTGGGGCGGCTTCGGCCGCCCCATTGCTTTGGAGCGGCAGGGCCGCCCACGGGGGGGGCGAACGGGGGGCAACCCGCCTGCGGCACTCGGCTAAAATGGCGGGTCACTCTGGAGAAGCCATGACCATGTCACCCTCCGCCGGCGCGCGTTTCCGTGCTGCCGTTGCCGAAGAATCCCCGCTGCAGGTGATGGGTGCCATCACCGCCTACGCCGGCCTGATGGCCAAGCGCACGGGTTACAAGGCGTTGTACCTGTCCGGCGGCGGCGTCGCCGCCAATTCGCTGGGCGTGCCCGATCTTGGCATCAGCACGATGGAAGACGTCCTCACCGACGCACGCCGGATAGTCGACGCAACGCAGATGCCGCTGCTCGTCGACATCGACACCGGCTGGGGCGGAGCCTTCAACATCGGCCGCACCATTCGTTCCTTCATCAACGTCGGCGTTGCCGCCGTGCACATGGAAGACCAGGTCGGGCAGAAGCGCTGCGGCCATCGTCCCGGCAAGGAAGTGGTGTCCAAGGGCGAGATGGTCGACCGCGTGAAGTCGGCCGTCGATGCGCGCACCGACGACAGCTTCGTGATCATGGCCCGCACCGATGCCGCGGCCGTGGAAGGCGTCGACTCGGCGATCGAGCGTGCCGTGGCCTATGTCGAGGCCGGCGCCGACATGATCTTTCCTGAAGCGATGAACTCGCTCGACGACTACCGCAGGTTCAAGGCAGCGGTGAAGGTGCCGATCCTGGCCAACCTCACCGAATTCGGTTCCACCCCGTTCTTCACCACCGGCGAACTGCGTGATGCCAATGTCGACATCGCGCTCTACTGCTGCGGTGCCTACCGCGCCATGAACAAGGCGGCGCTCAACTTCTACGAGACCGTGCGTCGCGAAGGCACGCAGAAGAACATCATCGACACGCTGCAGACGCGCGCCGAGCTGTATGACTTCCTGGGCTATCACGCCTACGAGGACAAGCTCGACGCGTTGTTCGCCGGCGGCAAGGATTGAACATGCGGGGTCGGCCGACGGAGCGGAACAGGTTCACGCGATGCGTGCCCCCTGTAGCCTCCTCCGCCGGCGCGTACTTCCGCCCTCCGACTGCGGCGAGCGCGATCTGGCCCGCCGCAGTCGTCGCGACCCCCAATGGTCGCATCCAGGCTATTTCCTACAACAGAAAACGCCGCTGCTTACCGATTCCGGACACGGCAATGACAAGCAGGATGAACAACATCCTGCTGCAACCCCAAGGAGAGATCCGATGACCGATTCCGCTGCCCAGGTCCTGCCGAAGGCCAAGAAATCCGTCGCCCTGAGTGGCACCGCCGCGGGCAACACCGCGTTGTGCACCGTGGGCCGCAGTGGCAACGACCTGCATTACCGCGGGTACGACATCCACGACCTCGCAACGAAGTCGACGTTCGAGGAAGTCGCACACCTGCTCGTGCACGGGGCGCTGCCCACGCAGTCGCAGCTCAATGCCTACAAGGTCAAGCTCAAGCGCCTGCGTGGCCTGCCTGCGATCGTTCAGGAAGCGCTGGAGCTGGTGCCGGCGAATGCGCATCCGATGGACGTGCTGCGCACCGGTTGCTCCGTAATGGGCGCCGTACTGCCCGAACGCGAGGGCCACCCGGCATCCGAGGCGCGCGACATCGCCGACAAGCTGATCGCCAGCTTCGGTTCGATGCTGCTGTACTGGTGGCATTTCACCCGCAATGGACGCCGCATCGACGTTGAAACCGACGACGACAGCGTCGCGGCACATTTCCTGCATCTCCTGCACGGCGAAGAGCCGTCCGCCCTGCATGCCGACTCGCTCGACAAGTCGTTGATCCTGTACGCGGAACACGAATTCAATGCGTCGACCTTCACCGCGCGCGTCATCGCCGGCACCGGGTCGGACCTGCATTCGTGCATCACCGGCGCGATCGGCGCATTGCGCGGTCCCAAGCATGGCGGCGCCAATGAAGTGGCGATGGACATCATCAGCCGCTACAACAGCGCCGACGAGGCCGAAGTCGATATCCGCGCGCGCATGGAACGTAAGGAGATCATCATCGGCTTCGGACATCCGGTCTACACCATCGGCGATCCGCGCAATCCGATCATCAAGGAACTCTCGCGCAAGCTGTGCAAGGACGGCGGCAACCAGACGCTGTTCGACGTGTCCGAGCGCATCGAGAACCTGATGATGGACACCAAGAAGATGTTCCCGAACCTCGACTGGTACTCGGCATCGGCCTACCACATGATGGGAATCCCGACGCCGATGTTCACGCCGCTGTTCGTCATCGCCCGCACCACCGGCTGGAGCGCGCACGTGATCGAGCAGCGCGAGGACGGCAAGATCATCCGCCCGAGCGCGAACTACATCGGGCCGGAAGATCGCGCATACGTGGCGATCGACAAGCGCTGACAACGCGAGGCGCCGCCTTGAACTGGTTCATCCCGGAAGGTCAGTTCAAGGCGCACCTGCTGGTCGCCGCAGGCGCCTTCGTGGTGACGGCGCTGGTGGTGGTGATCCATTACGAAGGAGTGCATTGGCTGGCGCGCCGCTATTCGCGGCGCGCGCCCAAGCACGACCGCGGCGCGATGCTCCAGATCATCTTCGCGTTGTTGGGGCTGCACATCGCGGAGATCTGGTGTTATGGCCTGTCCTATTGGGGCCTGATCCAGGTGCCGGGGACCGGATTCCTGCACGGCAACCCGGGCACAGACACGGTCTTCGACGCGGTCTACCTGTCGGCGATCACGTTCAGCACCGTCGGGTTTGGCGACCTGGCGCCGGTGGGCGCCATCCGGCTGGTATCGGGCATGGAGTCCTTGACCGGATTGTTGTTGATCACCTGGTCGGCTTCCTTCACTTACCTGGAGATGTCGCGCCTTTGGCGCGAGCCAGACTCGCGCTGATGGATTGCGAAGCCACAAAAAAGCCGCGCATTGCGCGGCTTTTGCTTCTTCCAGGGGGCTTTCGGATCAGGTCCTGCGCGGCTTGAGCGATTGCACCTTATAGAAGGTGTGGTCGCCGATCGTCGCCACCTGGTAGGCGTTGCGCCACGTAGGACTGGCGATGCCGAGCGCGGCGAAGTGGCTGGCGCCCGGAACGATTTCCTTGCGCTTGCCGGCGGGCAGCGACCAGTTGTTCTCCGCCTCCAGCGCCACGGTCACGGCCTGCGCCCAGGCTTCGGTATTGCCCAGTTGCGTCGAGGGCGAGACCAGGGTCGGCGCGAACTGTTTGCGGGCCGTCACCACGTCGCACAGGGTGTCGCCCCACAGGCCGCTGTCACGGCGGCGCAGGGCGACCTCGGCCACCGCCTGCTGGCCACGGACCGACTGGTCGCGGGCTTCGAGGTAGACGGTGGTACTCAGGCACAGCGAATCGGCTGATTGCGGTGGCAGCACGGACGCCAGCCACAGGATCCAGGCGAGTTTCATGTCGTACTCCTTGCTCCGTTGGCCGGTCCGCACGTCGGCGTCGTCTCCTGGGAGGAGGCGGCTGCCGGGGGCGGGATCCGGTATGGCGTACTGGGGAGGGCGGCACGCTCTCTGGCGTGCTTTGCCCGGGCATCGGGACCGCGCGGGGGCGCGGGCGTTGCGACGGTGCCGCCGGGGGGCGGCTGAAAAGTTGGCGCACGGTAGCGGCGGTTTTCCTAACCGTAGCTGAATTGGTGAAGCAGGTCACGGATTGTGCCCAGCCCGGTCCGGTGCTAGGCCCGAGTATCCGCCATGGGGGCTCAGCGGAAGGCGAAAGCGTCCAGGGCGAGGGTCCCCAACTCGTGCGAGCGGTGCAGGACTTCGACTTCCGGGTCGGTCCCCCCGGCGCCCAACGCCACGAACAAGGGCATCAGATGCTCCGTGGTGGGGTGGGCGTGCCGGGCATTGGGCGCCTGCGCCTGCCAGTCGAGCAGGGCGGCCCAGTCATGGCTGGCCAGCTTCTCGTGCATCCAGGAGGAGAAGGCGGCCGCCCAGGGGGCCAGCGGGACATCGCGGTGCTGCCAGTCCAGGTCGCCCAGGTTATGGACGAAGCCGCCGGAGCCGATCACCAGCACGCCTTCCCCGCGCAGGCCGGCCAGCGCCTGCCCAAGCGCGAAGTGCGCGGCGGCATCGGCAAGCGGATTCACCGACAGCGGCACGACCGGAATATCCGCCTGCGGATACATGCGCCCCAGTGGCACCCAGACGCCGTGATCCAGACCATGGCCGGGGCGCACCTTGGCCGCCAGCCCGGCGCTTGCCAGTCGCCCGGCGATGTCGTCCGCCAGTTCCGGCGAACCGGGCGCGGCGTATTGGAGCTGGTACAGCGGTTCTGGAAATCCGCCGAAGTCGTGGACGGTATGCGGTTGGGCATGGCCCCCCAGCATGGGCCGGTCGGTTAGGAAGTGCGCAGAGGCAACCACTATCGCGCGGGGGCGGGGCAGGGCCGCGCCGAGCCCATCGAGGAAGCGACCCGCCGGCGAGTCTTCCGTCGCCAGCATCGGCGAGCCGTGGGAGAGGAAAAGCGTGGGCAGGCGTTCGATGTCCATGCCGTCAGGGTGAGCCCGGCACAGCTGGATTCCAAGCACGCTCTTCGCGTCGATGCGTTCCACAATGCAATGGAGCCGGTCCGGCATCCCGCCCGGCGAAATGCGCCGCGGCCAACCCCGCGAGCGCCGCCCACCTGCGGAGCACACCCATGGGCCACGTCAATATCCGTTCCACCGTCCGCCCGGAGCCCGACCCGCCGATGGCGGAGATCGCCGACTACATCGTCGATTACCGGATCGATTCCCGGGAGGCCTTCGACACCGCGCGCTACATGCTGCTCGATTCACTGGCCTGCGCCGCGCTGGCAATGGACCACAAGGAGTGCGTGAAGCACCTCGGGCCGCTGGTCGCCGGCGCCGACATGCCTGGTGGTGCGCGCGTGCCATTCACCTCGCACGCTCTGGACCCGGCGCAGGGCGCCTACAACATCGGCGTCCAGATCCGCTGGCTCGACTTCAACGACACCTGGCTGGCCGCGGAGTGGGGGCATCCGTCCGACAATCTCGGCGCGATCCTCGCGGTCGCCGACTACCTCGGCCGCAAGGCGGAGCGGGAAGGCGGCAAGGCCCTGACCATGAGGGAGGTGCTGGGTCATGCGATCAAGGCGCACGAGATCCAGGGCTGTTATGCGTTGAAGAATTCATTCAACCGCGTTGGCCTCGACCACGTGATCCTGGTGCGCCTGGCCTCGACCGCCGTCAGTACGCGAATGCTCGGCGGCGGCAGGGACGAGGTGATCACCGCCATCTCGCACAGCTGGATCGACAACGGTGCGCTGCGCACCTACCGCCATGCTCCCAATACCGGCCCGCGCAAGAGCTGGGCCGCTGGCGATGCCTGTCGCCGTGCCGTCATCCATGCGTTGAACGCGGTGAAGGGCGTGGTTGGCTACCCGAGCGCACTGAGTGTTCCGACCTGGGGTTTCTACGACGTCGCCTTCAAAGGAAAACCGTTCGAATTCGAACGCCCATTCGCCAGCTACGTGATGGAGAACGTGCTCTTCAAGATCAGCTTTCCGGCCGAGTTCCATGCGCAGACCGCGGTCGAATGCGCGCTGCAGCTGCACGACCAGGTGAAGGATCGGCTCGACGAGGTCGAACGCATCGAACTGGAAACCCAGGAGGCGGCCATCCGCATCATCGACAAGACCGGCCCGCTCGCCAACTACGCGGACCGGGATCACTGCCTGCAGTACATGGTCGCGGTGCCGCTGGTTTTCGGTCGTCTCGTCGCGACCGACTACGGCGATGCAGTGGCCGCGGACCCGCGCCTCGATGCACTGCGCGACAGGATGGTGGTGAAGGAGAACCCACGCTTCACCCGCGACTACTTCGATCCGGACAAGCGCTACATCGGCAATTCGGTGCAGGTCTTTTTCAAGGACGGTACGGCCACCGCCAAGATCTCGATCGATTACCCGATGGGCCACCGCAAGCGCCGCGCCGAAGCCATTCCGTTATTGATGGCCAAGTTCGAAGCCGCGGTCCGCACGAAGCTGCCTGCCGACAATGTCGAGACCCTGTTGGCACTGGCCGGCGACCCCGAAAGGCTGGATGCCCTCCCGGTGACTGCCTTCATGGCGCTGCTGACAGGCGCAAGCATTTCAAATGCGGATTCAGACTTGTACGAAACACGTATTTTTTAACACTGCTTTCACGAGGGGGTACCTAGCCTGCGCGGGTGGCGTGTCGTTCAGGTATGCCATCCCCCAACCAAGGAACCCCGCAGTGGCGGCTTTCCCAATACAAAGGAGCAAAAGATGAATAAGAAACTCCTCTGCGCCGCCCTGCTGGGTGGGCTGAGCCTTGCCCAGGCAGCGCAAGCGCAAGACTTCGACGACCGCTGGTACCTGACCGGTGCGGTAGGTTTCAACTTCCAGGACAACGATCGCGGCACCGGCAATGACCCCTTCGTGAGCCTCGGCGTCGGCAAGTTCTTCACCGACAACTGGTCGGTGGATGCCGAGTTGAATTACCAGAACCCCAACTTCGACGACAACCAGGACCTCAACTGGAGCCAGTACGGCATTTCGTTCGACGCGCGCTATCACTTCATCTCTGAAGGCCGCAACTGGAATCCGTACCTCATGGGTGGGCTGGGCTATCAACGTTCCGAGGAAGAGTTCGATGCGTTCCCGAACGTGGACTCGCCGGACCAGCGCAAGGACGGTAACTTCGCCGCCAAGGTCGGCGCCGGCATCCAGGCCGACATGGGTCGTTGGGGCATGCGCACCGAACTGGCCTACCGCGCCGACTTCGACGACCAGAGCGTGCACTCCGACTCGAACTGGTACGGCGACATCCTCGCCTCGGTCGGGATCATCATCCCGCTTGGACCGGAACCCGCGGCGGCCGCTCCGCCGCCGCCGCCGGCTCCGAGCTGCGCCGATGGCGACGACGACGGCGACGGCGTGAACAACTGCGACGACAAGTGCCCGGGTTCGCAGGCCGGCCAGACGATCGGTCCGGACGGTTGCCCGGTGCCGGTGTCGATCGACCTGAAGGGCGTGAACTTCGACTTCGACAAGGCGACGCTGCGTCCTGACGCGGTGCAGATCCTCAACGAGGCGATCGAGATCTTCAAGCGCTATCCGGAGCTGAAGGCCGAAGTGGCTGGCCACACCGACCAGTGCGGCAAGGACGCCTACAACCAGAGCCTGTCGGAGCGTCGCTCGCGCGCCGTGTACGACTATCTGACCAGCAACGGCATCGACGCCGCGCGCCTGACCGGTCCGAACGGCTACGGCGAGAGCCGTCCGCTGGAGGACATGGGCCAGACGATGCCGGGCTGCAAGAGCGAGAAGAACCGCCGTACCGAGCTGAACGTCCAGAACTGAGTTTCGACGTTGCCAGCCTTACCGCGAAGCCCGGCCCTGCGCCGGGCTTCGTTTTTGCGCCGATTGCAACTGAATGGCCGGTTAGGGGGTAAAGTTTGCGTATTACGTTAAGCAATGTTAACAATTGTCTCGGCGATGCTATGATCCCCCGCGCCAGGGATCGTGAAGGGGTTCCGCCCGCGCGTTGATCCCGGTCACAGTTTCGTGCCGTGTGTGTTGTTTTCCCGACATTTCTAAAGGAGTCAGAAATATGAAGATCCGCTTGTTGAGCACAGCGTTGCTCGCTGGCTTGGCCTGTGCGCAGGTCGCCAACGCGCAGGATTTCGACGACCGCTGGTACCTGACCGGTTCGGCTGGTTTCAATCTCCAGGACAACGATCGCGGCACCCGCAACGCTCCCTTCCTCGGGCTCGGCGTCGGCAAGTTCATCAGCGACAACTGGTCGATCGATGGCGAGCTGAATTACCAGAACCCCAACTTCGACGACAACCAGAATCTCAACTGGAGCCAGTACGGCGTCTCGCTGGACGCGCGCTATCACTTCATCTCTGAAGGCCGCAACTGGAATCCGTACCTCATGGGCGGACTGGGCTATCAGCGTTCCGAGGAAGAGTTCGATGCGTTCCCGAGCACCGACTCGCCGGGCCAGCGCAAGGACGGTAATTTCGCCGCCAAGGTCGGCGCCGGTATCCAGGGCGACATGGGTAGTTGGGGCTTCCGCACCGAACTGGCCTACCGCGCCGACTTCGACGACCAGAGCGTTAACGCTTCGGGCGAGAACTGGTTCGGCGACATCCTCGCCTCGGTCGGCATCATCGTCCCGCTGGGTCCGGAACCCGTGGTGGCCGCTCCGCCGCCGCCGCCGGCTCCGAGCTGCGCCGATGGCGACGACGACGGCGACGGCGTAAACAACTGCGACGACAAGTGCCCGGGTTCGCAGGCCGGCCAGACGATCGGTCCGGACGGTTGCCCGGTGCCGGTGTCGATCGACCTGAAGGGCGTGAACTTCGACTTCGACAAGGCGACGCTGCGTCCTGACGCGGTGCAGATCCTCAACGAGGCGATCGAGATCTTCAAGCGCTATCCGGAGCTGAAGGCCGAAGTGGCTGGTCACACCGACCAGTGCGGCAAGGACGCCTACAACCAGAGCCTGTCGGAGCGTCGCTCGCGCGCCGTGTATGACTATCTGACCAGCAACGGCATCGACGCCGCGCGCCTGACCGGTCCGAACGGCTACGGCGAGAGCCGTCCGCTGGAAGACATGGGCCAGACGATGCCGGGCTGCAAGAGCGAGAAGAACCGCCGTACCGAGCTGAACGTCCAGAACTGAGTTTCGACGTTCCAGCTTTACCGCGAAGCCCGGCCCTGTGCCGGGCTTCGTTTTTGCGTGAAGCATCCGCGAGAAGCATCCATTGGGTGAACAACTGAACCGATTGCCGTCCGATGCAGCGCGGACCGTCTTCACATCGCGAAGGTTGTTGGTCCACTGGGCCGCGCCTACACTCGCGGATCTACGAGGCTCGCGGAGGCGCAACATGCAACGCGTACTGAGTGGTTTGTCTCTGTTCGCCCTCGTGGGCGTCGCGCACGCGCAGAACGCGCAGCAGTGCGGTTCGACGTCTTTGCCCACCAGCCTGCCGGTCCAGCCGACCCTGGTCGCGCCGCTTTCGCCCGAGCTCAGTGCTCCGGCGCACCAATTGGGAGCGCCCACCGGCGTTCTGGCGCAGACGCCCGACGAAAGCCTGTCTGTCGACAACGTCCTCCTGCGCCAACGCCTCCAGGGTTGTCTCACTGCCAACGCCGTGCCTGCGACGGCGCCCGCGCTGCCATCGTCCTCGAGTCCTGCCGCATACAAGCCGCAGACCAAATACGACAACAGTCCCTGGCGCTTCGACATGAGCCAGAACGGCAAGCGCATGACGGCCGAGGAGTTCGACGCCTGGATGAAAGCGCGTGGCGTGCGCGTGGCCAAGGGCGCAGCAGGTACGACTGGCGCGGCCACCGTACCCGTCGAGCCAGCCGACCCTCCCGAGAAGAAGAAGTAAGCGCGCAAGCGCATCCGTATGACGGCAGGCGTATGACGGCAGGGGGGGTGCGCCACGGTCTGGCTCGTGTGTTGTCCAAGCGCGGCGTCTGCTCGCGCACGGAGGCCGCGCGCTGGATCGTTGCCGGGCGCGTGACCGTGGACGGCCGCGTCGTCCGGGATCCCGAATTCCCCATCGCCGGATCTGGCCGCCAACGCATCGCCGTGGACGGCGATGAACTGGATGCGGCCCCTCGTCTCTACCTGATGCTCAACAAGCCGCGGGGCCTGGTCACCACCGCCCGCGACGAACGCGGTCGGGATACCGTCTACCGATGCCTGGAAGGTGCCAGCTGGCAAGGCCGGCCGCTCCCATGGCTGGCGCCCGTGGGGCGCCTGGACCAGGCGAGTGAAGGGCTGCTGCTGTTCTGCAACGACCCCGAGTGGGCGGCGCGTGTCACCGACCCGGAATCGGGGCCGGACAAGACCTATCACGTGCAGGTCGACACCGTGCCCGACGACGCCCTGCTCGCGGCCTTCGTGCATGGTGCGCAACACGACGGCGAGCTGTTGCGGGCGAAGTCGGTCCGCCTGCTGAGGGCGGGCGAACGCAATGCCTGGCTGGAAATCACCCTCGACGAGGGCCGTAACCGGCAGATACGCCGGTTGCTGGCGGCCTTGGGTATCGAAGTCCTGCGACTGGTGCGGGTGGCGATCGGCGAGCTGGTGCTGGGCGACCTGGCCAAGGGGCAGTGGCGGTGGTTGACGGCCGACGAAGTGGCCCGCCTGCAGGGGCGGACGGAGAATCCGGGCCGCTAGTCCGCCTGCCCACCAGGGTCGGGTAATGTGCGACGCACCACGCAATCGCAACGGCCGGGATGGCGTGCGCCAGGCGCTTTTTCCGAAATGTGCCTGCTCGCACCTTTTTTGCGGCGAGTGCGTGGTTTCTTACGCACCACACACCGCAACTCGGACCAAGGGGAAATTACATGCGCATGATCCTGGTGGCACTGCCGTGCCTGCTTTTCAGTGGCCTCGCTCTGGCGAAGGAAGCTCCCAAGGCCGCGCCCAAGCCGGCGTCCAAGGCCGCTGCCGCTCCGGTTACTCCGGCGGCCGACAGCAAGCGCTTCAACATGACCCAGGACGGCAAGAAGATGACCGCCGACGACTTCGACGCCTGGATGAAGAAGAACGGCTACCGCGTCGCCACCGGCGCGCCGGCGGCTGGGAAGGATCAGAAGGACGCAGAGCCGCAGAAGGGCGGCGGCGGCAAGTAAGCGCGCGAACCGCGCTTTACCTGGCAAACGCCACCAAGCCCGGCCGGACGGCCGAGGGTTGGTGGCGTTTCTCTTTTGCGGGATAGGGGGCGACGGGTTGCCCGTTCCCGCTGCCTGCGCTCAGGCCTTGATCACGCCCAGTTCGCCGCCGATCTTGATGAACGCCGCGATGGCGCGATCCAGGTGTTCGCGCGTGTGTGCGGCCGAGATCTGCGTGCGGATGCGCGCCTGGCCCTTCGGCACCACCGGAAAGAAGAAGCCGATCGCGTAGATGCCTTCCTCGAGCAGGCGCTGCGCGAATGCCTGCGCCAGCGGGGCGTCGTACAGCATCACCGGGCTGATCGGATGCACGCCCGGCTTCACGTCGAAGCCCGCGGCGGTCATCTTTTCGCGGAAGTAGGCGGTGTTCGCCGCCAGCGTTTCGCGCAGGTCGCCCGCGGCGGCCAGCATCTCGAAGGCCTTGATGCCCGCGGCCACCACGTGCGGCGGCAGCGAATTCGAGAACAGATACGGACGTGAGCGCTGGCGCAGCAGTTCGATCACTTCCTTCCTGGCGGTGGTGAAGCCGCCCAGCGCGCCGCCCATGGCCTTGCCGAGCGTGCCGGTGAAGATGTCGATCTTGTCCATCACCCCCTTCACTTCTGCGGAGCCGCGGCCGTTCTTGCCGAGGAAGCCGGTCGCATGGCATTCGTCGATGTGCACCAGCGCGCCGTACTTCGCGGCGAGCGCGGTGATCTCATCGAGCGGCGCGATGAAGCCGTCCATCGAGAACACGCCATCGGAGGTGATCATGATCGTGCGCGCGCCGTCGGCCTTGGCCTGCTGCAGCTGCTTTTCCAGGTCCGCCATGTCGCAGTTGGCGTAGCGATAGCGCTTGGCCTTGCACAGGCGCACGCCGTCGATGATCGAGGCGTGGTTGAGCGCGTCGGAGATGATCGCGTCGTTCTCGTCCAGCAGCGGTTCGAACAGGCCGCCGTTGGCGTCGAAGCAGGCCGCATACAGGATCGTGTCTTCGGTGCCGAAGAAGTCGGCAATCGTCTTCTCGAGCTGCTTGTGCAGGTCCTGGGTGCCGCAGATGAAGCGCACGGAAGCCATGCCGAAGCCGTGCGTGTCGAGCGCGTCCTTCGCCGCGGCGATCACGTCCGGGTGGTCGGCGAGGCCGAGGTAGTTGTTGGCGCAGAAGTTCAGCACCGTGCGGCCGTCGGCGAGCGTGATCTCGGCGGACTGCGGCGAGGTGATGATGCGCTCGGACTTGAACAGTCCGGCGGCGCGGATTTCGTCGAGGGTCTCGGCGTAGCGATGCGTCAGCGACATGGGGTCGTCCTCAGTTCCAGCTCAGCACGACCTTGCCGGCCTTGCCCGATTCCATCAGGTCGAACCCCTGCTGGAACTCGTCGATCGGCAGCTGGTGCGTCAGCACTTTGCCGAGCGGGAATCCGCCCTGCACCAGCTGCGTCATCTTGTACCAGGTCTCGTACATGCGACGGCCATAGATGCCCTGCAGGGTGAGGCCCTTGAAGATGATCTTGTCCCAGTCGACGCCGGCGCCCTTGGGCATGATGCCGAGCATCGCGATCTTGCCGCCGTGGTACATGCATTCGAGCATGTCGTTGAAGGCGCGCGGGTTGCCGCTCATCTCCAGGCCCACGTCGAAGCCTTCCATGTGTAGGTCCTTCATCACGTCCTTGAGCGACGTGTTGGTCACGTTGACCACGCGCGTCGCGCCCATGTCCGCGGCGAGGCTGAGGCGGTAGTCGTTGACGTCGGTGACCACGACATTGCGCGCGCCGATGTGCTTGCAGATGCCGGCGGCAATGATCCCGATCGGGCCGGCGCCGGTGATCAGCACGTCCTCGCCGACGACGTCGAACTCCAGCGCGCAATGCGCGGCGTTGCCGTAGGGGTCGAAGAACGCGGCGAGTTCCGACGGGATCTGATCCGGGATCGGCCACAGGTTCGACGCCGGCATCACGATGTATTCGGCGAAGGCGCCGTCGCGGGTGACGCCGATGCCGATGGTGTTGGGGCACAGGTGCTGGCGGCCGGCGCGGCAGTTGCGGCAGTGGCCGCAGACGATGTGGCCTTCGGCGGAGACGCGCTGGCCGATCTTGTAGCCGGTCACGCCCGGGCCGAGGTCGACGACGCGGCCGACGAATTCATGGCCGATCACCAGTCCCGGCTTGATGGTGCGCTGGCTCCACTCGTCCCACAGGTAGATGTGCAGGTCGGTACCGCAGATCGCGGTCTTCTCGAGCTTGATCAGGACCTCGTTCGGGCCCGGCGCGGGGACCGGCACCTGTTCCATCCAGATGCCTTTGGTGGCTTCGCGCTTGACCAGCGCTTTCATCGTCTGCGACATGGGGATTGCCTTGCGTGCGTGGTGGGAGCGCGCCGGGGCCGGCGCGTCGCGAGGGCGGAAATTATACGCCGGGCCTGCACGGCGGCCGGTTGCGCGTTTTGCCGGTTGCGCGCTTTGCCGGAGCGCGCGGTTTGCCGGAAGGGGGCGGACGACCATGCGCCGCCGTTTGGCGACCAGCGCCGGTCAGTCCAGCGTGCCGTCAGTCCAATGTGTAGTCGAAGGTGTAGAAATGCGCGCCGCCCTCGGCGATGTCGATCTGCATGCGCCCGCGCAGGCCGGTCAGTTCGTCGGTACCGCTGTCGGGAACGACGGTGAGCGTCAGCGAGGCCCGGCCGCGATCCATCACGCCGCTGTGCTGCATCATGAAACGGCCCTTGCGGCCCTGCAGCGTGCCGACGAGATGCTCGACGGCGACATAGCCGGCCGAACCCGAGGCGGGATTGCCGGCGCTGAGCATCTCCACCACGCTGGTCGCGTCCAGTTCGCCGTGGAAGCGCTTCTCGAAGCGGATCCGGGCGAAGGCGGCATCGCCACCGGCATCGATCGAATCCATCGCGGTGCGCTTGACGTCGAAGGGGCCCTTGACCTGCTGGCTCATGGTTCGCATTCCGTGTGCGGGGGAGGGCGCATCGTACCCGCCCGCTGCATGCCAATTTCACAAGCACGGTGCGCAGCCACGATTTCATAAGCAACTGTTGCGAATCCGTACCCGGGCTCTGCTAGGCTTGGTCCGTCGCGGATTCCCATGCCAAGCCGGCCCCGTCTCCCGACCCGTGAGTAACACCGCGTCCACGCTTCCGTGCGACGCATGCGTTCCGCAAGCGGCATGGCCGGTTCGGGGCGCCGCAGGTTCCACACGTCGTGCCGGCTCGCAAGGCTTTCCGCGCTCCCAACCCCAATGGAGCTTGCGATGAAAGTACTGGCCTGCGATGGCATCCACGAAGACGGTCTGGCCCTGTTCCGCGAGGCGGGATGGGACGTCCTCGTCGCCCCCGAACCGATCAAGGACCCCGGCGTCCTCGCCCTGGCATTGGCCGAGGTCGATGCCGTGCTGGTGCGATCGGCCACCAAGGTCCCGGCCGAGGCGCTGGCCATGGCGAGCGGCCTGAAAGTCATCGGCCGCGCCGGCGCCGGCGTCGACACCATCGATGTCGATGCCGCCACTGCCAGGGGCATCGCGGTGATGAACGCGCCCGACGGCAACACGCTCGCCGCCGCCGAGCACGCGATCTCGTTGCTGTTCGCGCTGGCCCGCCACATTCCGCGTGCCGATGCCGGAATGAAAGCCGGCGAGTGGCCGAAGGCCGGGCTCACCGGTTTCGAACTGGAAGGCAAGAAGCTCGGCGTCATCGGCCTGGGCCGCATCGGCGGCACCGTCGCGCGCAAGGCGCAGGGCATCGGCATGGAAGTGGCCGCGCACGATCCGTTCCTGCCGGCGTCGGCCGCGGGCAAGGGCAGCGTGCCATTGAAGTCGCTCGACGAACTGCTGGCCTGGGCCGACATCGTCACCCTGCACATTCCGCGCACCAAGGAGACCACCAACCTGCTCTCGGAACAGCGCATGCGCGCGATGAAGAAGGGCGCCTACATCATCAACGCCGCCCGCGGCGGACTGGTCGACGAAGCCGCGCTGCTGCGCCTGCTCGACGAAGGCCACCTCAACGGCGCCGCACTCGACACCTTCGCCACCGAACCGTTGCAGAGCGATTCGCCGTTGCGCGCGCATCCCAAGCTGATCCTCACTCCGCACCTGGGTGCGTCCACGAGCGAAGCGCAGCAGGCGGTGAGCACGATCCTCGCGCGCCAGATCATCGACTTCACGGCCACCGGCGCCGTTGCCGGTTGCGTCAACCTGCCGCCGCTCACCGCCGAAGCCGCGCGCGAAGTCGGCCCGTGGATGCCGCTGATGTCGTCGCTGGGCAAGCTCGCATCGCGCCTGGTCGATGCGCCGACCAGGCTGACCGTGACCTATGCCGGCCGCACCGATGCGCTCGACACCCGTCCGCTCACGCGCCTGCTCGTCGCTGCGCTGCTCGGCACGCACTCGGGCCGCGTCACCCCGGTGAACGCATTGCAGGAAGCCGCCGCGCGCGGCCTGGTCGTCGCCGAAACCGTGGGCGGCGACGGCGACGGTTTCGATCGCCTGCTGCGGATCCGCGTCGAGGGCGGCAACAAGCCGCGCGAGATCGAGGCGACCCTGCATCGCGGTCCGCGCGTGGTGCGCCTGGACGGCGTCGAGATCGAATTCGATCCGCAGGCGCACGTGCTGCTGCTTCGCAACGAAGACCGTCCGGGCATGATCGGCACGGTCGGTTCGCAACTGGGCGCGGCCGGGATCAACATCGTCAACTTCGCACTCGGTGCCGCCGGCGATGGCCAGGCGCGCGCGGCGATCACGGTGGACCAGCCCCTGAGCGAACCGCAGCTCGTCACCCTGCGCGCCACCCCGGGCGTGCTCTCGCTGCAGCAGGTGTAAGCATGAAGATACTGCTCGCACGCCACGGCGAAACCCCGTGGAACGCCGAGGGCCGCTACCAGGGCCAGGAAGACATCCCGCTGTCGCCGATCGGCGAAGTGCAGGCGCGCGCGCTCGGCGAACGCCTCGGCGAGGTGCGCATCGATCGCGCCGTCGCCTCGCCGCTGGTGCGCGCCGCGCGTACGGCGCAGCTCGCACTCGGTGAGGAACGCGCGGCGATGTTGACCCTCGACGAGGGCCTCAAGGAAATCGCGCACGGCACCTGGGAAGGCCTGCTCGCCGAGGAAATCCGGGCCCGCGATCCGGAGCTGATGCAGGCGTGGCGGCATGCCCCGCACGAAGTGCTGATGCCGCAGGGCGAGTCGCTGCAGCACGTACTGGACCGCGCGTGGCCGGCGTTCGCGCGTGCGTGCGTGGGACTGGGGGCGCACGAGACGCTGCTGGTGGTCGCGCATGACGCGGTCAACCGCGTCCTGCTGTGCCGGATCCTCGGCATGCCGCTGGCGAAGCTGTGGTCCTTCCGCCAGGCACCCACCACGCTCAACCTGCTCGAAGGCGCCGATGTCGACCATCTCGACGTCGTGCGCCTGAACGACTGCAGCCACCACACGGCGTTGTTCGGCGAGGCGGTGCATCGGGCGTTGTGATTTGCTCCCTTTTCTCCCTCCCCCGCAGAGCGGGGGAGGGTTGGGGAGGGCGCCGCCCTACAATATCGACATGCCGCAGACGCTTTCCGACTGGCTCGACTACATCGAGCGCCAACACCCGAAGACCATCGACATGGGCCTGGATCGCGTGCGCGTAGTCGCGTCGCGCCTGCGGCTGAAAAAGCCCGCGAAGAAGGTCATCACGGTCGGCGGCACCAACGGCAAGGGCTCGACCGTAGCCTTCATCGAGGCGATCGCGCGCGCGGCGGGCTGGAAGGTGGGCGCCTACACGTCGCCGCACCTGCTCGCTTACAACGAGCGCGTGCGCATCGACGGCGCCGATGCCGGCGACGCCGATCTCGTCGCGGCGTTCGAGGCGATCGAGGCAGCGCGCGGCGACACGCTGCTCACGTATTTCGAATACGGCACGCTCGCGGCGCTCTGGCTGTTCGAGCGTAGCCGGCTCGATCTCGCCATCCTCGAGGTCGGCCTGGGCGGCCGCCTGGATGCCACCAACCTGGTCGATCCCGATGTCGCGGTGATCACCACCGTGGATCTCGACCACCAGGATTACCTGGGCGACGACCGCGAAGTGATCGGTTTCGAGAAGGCCGGGATCGCGCGAGCATGGAAGCCGCTGGTGCTAGGCGACGACGATCCGCCTGCCAGTGTGTTGCGCCACGCCTATGCGATCGGTGCCTCCGCGATCCGCGCCGGCTGCGATTTCTTCTTCGACACCCCCGGTGGCCATGGCAACCGCTTCACGCCCACCGACGCCGTTCTGCCGGACGCTGGGCGTTGGACCTGGCGCGAGATCGGTTGCGCCTTCGAACTGCCGCTGCCACGCCTCGCCGCACCGGTGCAGTTGCGCAACGCCGCCACCGCGATCGCCGCAATGCGCGCGCTCGGGAAGAAGCTGCCGGCCGCGGTCATCGCCGAGGGTGTGGCCAACGCGCACGTCGCCGGGCGCCTGCAGCGTTTCGAGCGCGGTGGCGTCGAAGTGGTCGTCGATGTCGGCCACAACCCGCAGGCCGCGCGTGAACTGGCCGCATGGCTCGCCGCTGAGCCTGCTGCCGGGCAGACGATCGCCGTATTCGCCGCATTGGGCGACAAGGATCTGCGCGGCGTGGCCGATGCCCTGGCCAGCCATATCGACCGCTGGCATCTCGCCGGTCTGGCGGAGCAGGGCCCGCGCGGGCTCGATGTCGACGCCTTCGCACAGCGCCTCGACGGAGCCGCGGCCGCATCCGGGCAGCGCCATGCAAGCGTCACGGCGGCACTTGCAGCCGCGTTGGCGCAGGCCGGGCAGGGCGATCGCATCCTGGTGTTCGGATCGTTCCATACGGCGGCCGCTGCCCTGCGGGAGCAGGCGTCGCCCTGAAGGCGGTGTGCCGCGCCTTTCCGGCTCGATTCCACTCGAATCCTGGCGCATGGATGTTGGCGACGCGTTCATCAACCCGGGGCGGGAGGGTTCCCGGGGCGCGTTATAATTCACGCGCCATTTCCCCCGAGGCCGATGAATCGATGGAACCCGCTTTGAAGCAGCGCGTGGTTGGTGCGGTCGTACTCGTGGCCCTGGCAGTGATTTTCCTGCCGATGCTGATCAAGGGTCCCGCCCCGGAAAGCGGCGTTTCCGATGTTCCCCTCAAGCTCCCTGATGCCCCGCAAGGCGACGGGGCGATCCAGACCCGCGAATTGCCCCTGGTGGCACCGGGCGCGGCGCCCGCGAGCGGCGTGGTCGGGATGGATGCGAGCGAGGCCCAGCCGGACGACGCCTCGGTCGCGACGACGGACACCGCCGCCGCCGGCACGGGACTGATGCCGGCCGCCACCGCGGCTGGCGACTACGCCGTGAGCTTCGGTCGCTATGCCACCGCCGCGGATGCCGACAAAGTGGTCGCGGCACTGCGCGCCTCGCAGCTGACCGGCTACCAGGAATCCATCACCGACAACGGCCGCACGCTGTACCGCGTGCGCATCGGGCCCTTCACCACCCAGGCGGACGCCGAAGCCGCGCGGTTGCGCGCGGCGCACGTGCGCGACGACGTCAGCGCCAAGGTCGTGGTCCTGAACGATGCCGCGACGGCCAGCACCGCCGCGCCGGCCAGCACCGCCGCGGCGCCGGTTTCGCAACCGGTCGCCGCCCCTGTCGCGCCGGTATCCAAGCCCGAGCCCTTGGCCGAGACCACGCCCGCTGCCGCCAAGCCCGCTGCCGACAAGCCCGCCGCCGCCAAGCCCGTGATCCCCGCACCCGCGCCCAAGCCGGCACCGCCGGCCACGACCAAGCCTGCAACCACGACGGCAACGGCCGCGGGCAAGCCCGCCACGCCCATTGCCGCCGCGACCAGGCCGAGCGAGCCCGCCGCCGCGAGTACCGGCTTCGCCGTGCAGCTGGGCGCGTTCTCGAGCGCGGTCGAAGCCAACAAGCTGCGCGACCGCGCCCGTGCCGCCGGCCTGCACGCCTTCGTCGAATCGGTGCGCACCGACAAGGGCGTGCTCAGCCGCGTGCGTGTCGGACCGGTGCTGACGCGTGCCGAGGCCGACCTGCTCAAGGCGCAGGTCGTGGCCAAGCTCGGCATCGGCGACGCCATCGTGAAACCCCACCCGTGACGCCCCCGGCGTCGCGGGCGGTGAAGCCGTTGTAGGAGCGACATGCCATGACGGCGCTGGATTGGGTATTGCTGCTGATCGTGGGCGTGTCGGGCCTGCTCGGCCTGTTGCGCGGAATGATCGGCGTGGTGGTGTCGCTGGTGGCTTGGCTACTGGCGGGGTTGGCCGCATATCTGTTCGGTGGCGACGTGGGCCGTGGCCTGGTGACGGACGGCCAACTGAGCTGGGGCGAATACCTCGGCGGCTATGCACTTAGTTTCGCCGTCGTGTGGATCGCCGTGGCGCTGGTGGGCCTGGTGGTGCGGCGGCTTGCAAAGGAAGCCGGGTTGTCGGGCGTGGATCGCTTGTTCGGCTTCGGCCTGGGCGTGGTGCGCGGCCTGTTCCTCGCCTGCGCCTTGCTGTTGATGCTGGGACTGACCAGCGTTCCCGGCAAGCGCGCGTGGCACGAGTCGGCCGGCGTCGCGACGCTGCTGCCGGCGGCCAAGTGGATGCGCGGCTGCCTGCCACCGTGGATGGCGCAGCGCGTGGACTTTGAAGGGCGTGGCACGTCCCTGCAGGCACAGTTACAGGCACGGACGGAGCAACTCAGGCAGGTGATGCCGGAAGGACTGCCGCGGTCGATCCCGGAGCTACCGCAGGCGGTTCCTGAAATTCTTTCGCGGGTGCCGGTGCAACCGGCGACGCGTCCCGATCCAAAACGGGTTACCCCGGATCCGCCCCCGAACGGCTCGACGCCGGACGACAAGCGGGTTCTCTAAGACAGGATTCATTGCTATGTGCGGCATTCTCGGAATCGTCGGCAACACGGATGTCGCCGCCCAGCTCTACGACGGCCTGTCGGTGCTGCAGCATCGCGGCCAGGACGCGGCCGGCATCGCCACCTGCGACGGCGGCAAGCTGCGCGTGCAGAAGGGCAATGGCCTGGTCAGCGATGTGTTCGACGTGGACTCGATGCAGCTGCTGCAGGGCCGCTTCGGCATCGCCCATTGCCGCTATCCGACCGCGGGTTCCGAAGGTTCGGACGAAGCGCAGCCGTTCTACGTCAATTCGCCTTACGGCATCGCGCTGGCGCACAACGGCAACCTGATCAACACCGACAAGCTGCGCCGCGAGGTGTTCGAGCAGGACCTGCGCAACGTCAATACCGAGTCGGACTCGGAAGTGCTGCTCAATGTCTTCGCGCACGAGCTGAGCCTGCAGAAGGCGCTGACGCCGGAAGCCGTGTTCAAGGCGATCGAAGGCGTGAACCGGCGCTGCGTCGGCGGCTACGCGGTCGTCATCACGGTGCTGGGCCTGGGCCTGGTCGCGTTCCGCGATCCGCACGGCATCCGCCCGCTGGTGCTGGGCAAGCGTACCAAGCGCGCCGACAAGAACGAGGGCTCCGACGAATACGCCGTCGCCTCCGAATCCGTGGCGCTCGACCTGCTCGGCTTCGAGCGCGTGCGCGACGTCGCCCCGGGCGAATGCATCGTCGTCACCGCGCGCGGCGAACTGTTCGCGCAGCAGACCGCACCGCCGCAGGAACACACGCCCTGCATCTTCGAGTACGTGTACTTCGCGCGCCCCGACTCGATGATGGACAACATCTCGGTGCACAAGGCGCGCATGCGCATGGGCCAGAAACTCGGCGAGAAGATCCTGCGCCTGATGCCCGACCACGACATCGACACGGTGATCCCGATCCCCGACACCTCGCGCGATGCCGCGCTGGAAATCGCCAACGTGCTCGGCGTGAAGTACCGCGAGGGCTTCATCAAGAACCGCTACGTCGGCCGCACCTTCATCATGCCGGGCCAGGGCCAGCGCACGAAGTCGGTGCGTCGCAAGCTCAACCCGATCCCGCTGGAATTCAAGAATCGCGTCGTGCTGCTGGTCGACGACTCGATCGTGCGCGGCACCACCTCGCAACAGATCGTGCAGATGGCGCGCGACGCCGGTGCGCGCAAGGTGTACCTGGCATCCGCCGCGCCGCCGGTGCGCTTCCCCAACATCTACGGCATCGACATGCCGTCGGCGGAGGAACTGGTCGCGCACGACCGCAGCGAGGAAGAGGTGCAGAAGCTGCTCGGTTGCGACTGGCTGATCTACCAGGACCTGGCCGACCTCGAGGAAGCCGTGTCCGGGCCGAAGCAGCGCATGGAGCACTTCGACTCGTCCTGCTTCAACGGCAAATACGTCACCGGCATCGAGGAAGGCTACTTCGACCGCATCAAGCAGCTGCGTTCGGACGAAGCCAAGAAGACGCGTCGCGCGTCGTAGTCGTGCGTCGTAAAGGACATGTTGTCATCCCGGCGAAAGCCGGGATCCATTTTGCCGTTGCCTTTGCAATGCAAATGGACTGCCAAAGCAAAATCAAAATGGATCCCGGCTTTCGCCGGGATGACGAATCGTGAGTTCGTCGCTGTTCGACGCCGCGCGCGCCTGCCTCGACGCGGCCACGCCCGCGGACAAGGTGGCCCGCACTTTCGCCGCCGCGGACGCCTTTCGCCGCGGCGAACTCTCCATTCCCGACGACGCGCCCGCACCGGAACCGGTGCGCATGCCCGGCCGACCTGCGCGCCCCGCGCTCGTGCATCCGCGCGAGCTGCCGCGTCGCGGCTTCGGCACCCGGGAAGGCCTGGCAGCCTTCATCCATGCCGTCGCCCACATCGAATTCAACGCGATCGACCTGGCATGGGATGCGGCCTACCGCTTCCGCGGCCTGCCGCCGGAGTTCTATGCGGACTGGATAGGCGTCGCCCACGACGAGGCGCGCCATTTCACCCTGCTGCGCGAGCGCCTGCAGCAGCTGGGCCATGACTACGGCGACTTCGACGCCCACAACGGGCTGTGGGAGATGGCCGAGAAGACCGCGCACGACGGCCTGGCGCGGATGGCGCTGGTGCCGCGCGTGCTGGAGGCGCGCGGGCTCGATGTCACGCCCGGCATGATCGCGAAGCTGCGCTCGCTGGGCGATACGGCGACCGTGGCCATCCTGGAGCTGATCCTGCGCGAGGAAGTGGCGCACGTCGCCGCCGGATCGCGCTGGTATCGCTGGTATTGCGAGCGCGCGGGCGTCGGCCACGCGGTGCGCTTCCGCGAGTTGTTGCGCGAGTACGCCGGCGGCGTGCTGCATGGGCCTTTCAACACCGACGCGCGCCTGGCGGCCGGCTTCGACGCGGACGAACTACTCACCCTGCAGGCCGAGGCCGCCGCGACCGCGTCCTGACATCACCACTGGCTAACGGCGACGCGGCTAGCGTGCGCGGGTCGACCGGAGTCGTCCCGTGCGCCATCCCATCCTGCCGCTGGTGATCGTTTGCATGGCAGCCGCGCTGCTCGCGGGGTGCTCGCGTGGAACGCAGGCGCCGGCCGCTTCCCGCGATGCCCCGGCGCCACCGCCTGCCACGAGCGGCACCAATCCGGCGCCCTCCGAGCCGGTCACGGCTGCACCCATCGCTCCGCCCATGGCGCAGGGCAAGCGCGCTGCCGGCCAGGAGAACGCGCCCGTGCTGGCCTGGCGTGCCATGGGTACCGAACCCTTCTGGGGCGTGCGCGTGGATGGCGACACGCTGCTGTTCACCACGCCGGAAGACCAGGCGGGCAGGACCATGCAAGGGCAGCGCGTGCCTTCGCCGGAGGGCGTCGTCATTTTCGGCAAGGACGGCAAGACCGCCTTCAACCTGTACATCCTCCCCGGCGAATGCAGCGACGGCATGTCCGACATCCGCTATCACTACGAGTCGCGCTTCCTTTATGGCGACAAGACATACAAGGGGTGCGCGGAAGCGGCGAAGTGAGCGGACGCGTGCGCGTGCGCACATGTCGCATCGCGAACACTCCGCAGCTCGAACACGCCGAAGCGTGCGGGGGAGGCACCGTGTCGGTTGCTAGAGAGACTCCAGCAACACGTCATCCCGTGTCACGCGCAGCACTGAGCCCTGGTCGTACCAGTCCCCCAGCACGATGCGTTGATGCGCACGGCCGTCAATGACGAGCTCATGGATCGCCGGCCGATGCGTATGCCCGTGGACCAGGCGCCCGATGCCGAAGCGCGCGAACGTCGCGGCCACGGTTTCCGGAGCGACGTCCGTGATCGTTTCCATCGCCCCCTGGTCCTGCAGCCCGGCCTGGTGCGCCTTGCTTGCCGCACGCGCCTGCTGCGCGAACGCCACGCGTGCGGCCAGCGGCTGCGACAGGAACTGCTGCTGCCAAGCCGGATTGCGCACCTGGGCGCGGAATTGCTGGTAGGCGATGTCGCCGGTGCACAGCGTGTCGCCATGTGCGATCAGCGTGGGTTGACCGTAGAGCAACACGACCGCCGGGTCCGGCAGGATCGTCATGCCGGCGCGGCGCGCGTAGTCGTCGCCCAGCAGGAAATCGCGGTTGCCACGGATGAAGTACACCGGCACGCCGCCGTCGGCGAGGGTGCGCAGTTCGCGCGCGACGAAAGCGCCGGTTTCGGACGGATCGTCGTCGCCGACCCAGGCCTCGAACAGGTCGCCCAGGATGTAGAGCGCGTCGGCTTTGCGGGCTTCCGCACGGAGGAAACGGCCGAACAGGCCGGTGACCTGCGGGCGCTCGGGATCGAGGTGCAGGTCGGAGATGAAAAGCGTGGTCATGGGGGACATTTTAGGGGTACCTGTCTCCGTGCAGCGCCAATCCGCGCACGTGCCGGAAAAACGCGGAGCCTTGGATGCCGTTGTTCGCCCCTGTCGGCCGCCCGCGCGGCTTCCGCGGTGCCGCCGCCGATAGTCGGCCGCGGGCGAGTAAAATGCGCGATTCCCGCCTGCTGCACCAATCCCACGATGACCCGCACTCGCTTCGCTCCCAGTCCCACCGGTTACCTGCACATCGGCGGTGCACGCACCGCGCTGTATTGCTGGCTGGAGGCACGCCGCCGCGGCGGCACGTTCGTCCTGCGCATCGAGGACACCGATCGGGAGCGCAGCACGCAGGCCGCGATCGACGCCATCCTGGATGCGATGCAATGGCTGAGCCTGGATTACGACGAAGGCCCGATCTTCCAGACCCAGCGTCTGGACCGTTACCGCGAAGTCGCCGAGCAGCTCGTCGCATCGGGCCATGCGTACTACGCGTACGAGAGCAAGGAAGAGCTCGAGGCCATGCGTGAAGCCGCGATGGCGAAGAACGAGAAGCCGCGCTACAACGGCGCGTATCGCACGCAGGACGCCGGCTTCCGCGACGATCCCAACCGCGTCATCCGTTTCCGCAACCCGCTCGAAGGCACGGTCGCGTGGGAAGACAAGGTCAAGGGCCGCATCGAGTTCAGCAACAGCGAGCTCGACGACCTGGTGATCTTCCGGTCCGACGGCTATGCGACCTACAACTTCGCCGTCGTGGTCGACGACATCGACATGGAGATCACCGACGTGGTGCGCGGCGATGACCATGTCAACAACACGCCGCGCCAGATCAACATCTACCGCGCGCTGGGCAAGCCGGTGCCGCATTTCGCGCACCTGCCGATGATCCTCGACGAGCAGGGCGCCAAGCTGTCCAAGCGCACCGGCGCGGCCGACGTCATGCAGTACCGCGATGCGGGCTACCTGCCGCACGCGCTGCTGAATTACCTCGTTCGCCTGGGGTGGTCGCATGGCGACCAGGAGATCTTCTCGATCGCGCAGATGACGGCGTTGTTCGACCTGAAGGACGTGAATCCGAAGGCGTCGCGCCTCGACTCCGCCAAGCTCGGCTGGCTCAACCAGCAGTACCTGAAGAGCGATGCGCCCGAGGATGTGGCAAAGCACCTCGAGTGGCACCTGCGCAACCAGGGTTACGACCTCGCCAAGGGGCCGAAGCCCGCCGACGTCGTCGTCGCCCTGCGCGATCGCGTGCAGACGCTGAGGGACATGGCCGAACGTGCCGCGGTGTGGTTCCAGCCGCTCACGCACTACGAAGAGGCCGCCGTCGCCAAGCACCTCACCGCCGCCGCACGGGCGCCGCTGGCCGACGCGCGCGAGCGCCTGACGAAGCTGGCGTCGTGGACCGCCGAATCGGTCGCGGCCGCGTTGCACGAAACCGCCGAGGCGCTCGGCATCGGCATGGGCAAGGTCGCCCAGCCGCTGCGCGTGGCGATCACCGGCACGCAGGTCAGCCCGGACATCTCGCACACCGTGTACCTGGCGGGCCAGGGCGAGGCGGTCGCGCGCATCGACGCGGCCCTTGCAAAGGTGCCGGCGGGGGCATAAATCAGAGCCATGGCCCACTCGCACGCCTGCACCGACCCGCAACACCACGTCCACGACGGCGATGCCTTCGTGCGCGAGGTCGAGCGTGCGTGCGAGCAACGCGGCCTGCGCCTCACCCCGATCCGCGCCAATGCGTTGCGCCTGATCGCCGATGCCGGCCGTCCGATCAAGGCTTATGACCTGCTCGATCAGATGAAGGCCACGCACGATGCCGCGGCGCCGCCGACGGTGTATCGCGCGCTGGATTTCCTGCTCGAGCACGGCTTCATCCACAAGCTCGCCTCCATCAACGCTTTCGTCGGCTGCCACCACCCGGGCAGCGCCGCACATGCAGTGCCGTTCCTGATCTGCGACGGGTGCCAGTCGGCGACCGAGCTCGAGGACGCCGCGATCGTCGATTCGCTCGACGCCAGCGCGCGCGCCGTGGGCTTCATGCCGCAGGCGCAGACACTGGAAGTGCATGGCCTGTGCGCGGACTGCGCCAGGCAGGCCGCGTCCGCAGGTTGAGCGGGAGTGGTAGCCGCGGGCTACGCGGTCGCTGGCTGCAGGACGACCCTGGATTCGCGGATCGGCAGGTTCACGGCTGCCGCGATCAATGCCAGCGCGATGTCGGCGTACCACATCCAGGTGTAGCCGCCGAAGCGTTCGACGACGAGGCCGCCGACCCACGCGCCGAGGAAACCGCCGATCTGGTGCGAGAGCAGGGTGAGTCCGAACAGCGTGCCGAGGTAGCGCGGTCCGAACAGCTTGCCGACGAGGCCCGCGGTCGGCGGCACCGTGGCCAGCCACGTCAGGCCCAGTCCCGCGGCGAACAGGAAGAACGTCATCGGTGTCGGCGGCGAGACCAGGTAGACCGCGATCAACGCCGCGCGGCTCGCATACATCAGCGCGAGCAGGTGCTTCATGCGATAGCGCTGGCCGAGCCAGCCGATGCCTAGGCTGCCACCGATGTTGAACAGGCCGATCAGCCCGAGACTGATCGCGGAGACCTGCGGCGACAAGCCGCACATCGCGATTTCCGTCGGCAGGTGCGTGACCAGGAAGGCGATGTGCACGCCGCAGGTGAAGAAGCCGATGTGCAGGCACCAGTAGCTGCGATCGCGCAGCGCGATGCGCAGCTGCTCACGCAGGCTCATTCCGGCGGGTGCGGCCGATGTCACGGTGGCGGGAGCGGCAGGGGTTGCACGCCGGCGCAGCGGCCATGCCAGGGGCAACGTCGACAGCGCGGCGACCGCGAGCGCCCACATCGCCGCCGCCCAGCCGAATGCGCTGATCAGCGCCTGCACGAACGGTGCGAACAGGAACTGCCCCAGCGAACCGCCTGCATTGATCACACCGCCGACCATCGATCGCCTGCTCGCCGGCACATGCTGCGCCGTCGCCCCGATCAGCACGGAAAAGCTGCCGGCGCCGGCGCCCGCGGCGGTCAATACGCCGAGCGTCATCAATAGGCCCCACTGCGAATCGAACATCGGCACCAACGCCGTGCCCGCGACCAGCAGCAGTCCGCCCAGCACCAACACGCGTCCCGGTCCTTTCTGGTCGGCCACCGCGCCGAACAGCGGCTGCACCGCGCCCCACACGAACTGCCCGATCGCCAGCGCGAAGCTGATCTGCGCGATTCCCAGTCCGGTCGCCTTGCCGATCGGACTGACGAACAGGCCCATCGACTGGCGGATGCCCATCGTGACCATCAGCGTCGCGGTGGCGGCCAGCACCAGCGGCCAGTAGCGCGGGGAATGCGAGGTCGTGGTCATCCGGTCGGGCTGCCTTCGAGTTGTTGCATCGCGTGGTCGAGGTGTCCATGCAGCACGTCGACGCCGGTTTGTCCGAGCGTGGCTTCGATCGCGTGCTGCGCCTTGCGCCACAGCGGCAGCGCAGTATCGATGACCCCTTTGCCGGCGGTGGTGACGCTGATGCAACGCTGGCGTGCATCGGTGGCGCCCTGGGCGAGTTCGACCCAACCGGCCGTCACCAGCGGTTTGATGTCGCGGCTGAGGGTGGTGCGGTCCATGCCCATCTCGCGCGCCAAGGCCGTGATCGTCCGCGATTCGCGCGAAGCCCGGCGCAGGATCGAGAACTGGTTGATGTTGATTCCGGCCGGCGCGAGTTCGCGGTCGTAGCGCTGGCTGACCAGTCGCGACAGCTTGCGCAGGCGGAAGCAGGTGCAAAGGCTGGGTGGGTGGGGGTCAGTGCGAGGCATAGCGTGTATATACACGCATATCCGCATGCTAGCGACTGCCGCTGGGATGAACAGGGGGGCTACACCAGGTCGAAGGTCATGTTGACGACCTGTTCGATACAAGTGTTATGTTATTACATCCTTTTAAAACTGAGCCCGGCGCCTGTGCGGAAATCCCTGCTTGCCCTGTGCGTGCTGAGCGCGATCGCGACTTCTCCGGCGTTCGCCGGCGATCCCGTTACCGATCGCCGCATCGAGGCCCTGGAAGCGCAGGTCAAGGCGCTGCAGGCGGAATTGCAGGCGTTGAAGTCGCAGCCTGTCGCGGCCACGCCTGCGCCTGCGGCCACGCCCGCGAGCAGCGAAGAGGCGGAAATCGACGCGCTTGCCGCCACGCCGGAAGCCGCTCCCGCGACTGCCGATTCCACCGAATCCGTCGCGGCGACGCCCGGCACGACCAGCGCCAGCGGCGCCAATGGCAACGCGTTCAACCCGGCGATCAGCATCATCCTCAACGGCAGCTACTCGCATCATTCGCTCGATCCCGACAACTACGTCCGCGCCGGCTTCCCGCTGGCGGGCGAGAGTGGTCCGAGCCCGAACGGGTTCTCGCTGGGCGAAAGCGAGGTTTCCTTCGCCGCCAACATCGACGACAAGTTCTACGGCCAGCTGACCGCATCGATCGAGAGCGAGGACGGCGACGACCACCTCGGCATCGAAGAGGCCTACATCGATACCACCGCGCTGCCCGCCGGTTTCAGCCTGCGCCTGGGCCGCTTCTTCTCCAACATCGGTTATCTCAACGGCCACCACGCACACACCGACAATTTCTTTGACCGCCCGCTCGCCTACCAGGCGTTCCTCGGCGGTCAGTACGGCGACGACGGCGTGCAGCTGCGCTGGGTCGCGCCGACCAGCCTGCTGTTCGAAGTCGGTGGTGAAGTGCTGCGCGGCCAGAACTATCCCAGCGGTGGCGCGCAGGACGGTGGCCTTGGCACGCGCACCTTGTTCGCGCACATGGGCGGCGACGTCGGCAGCAACAACGAGTGGCTGGCGGGCGTCTCGATGCTGAAGACGAAGACCGCAGATGGCGAAGATGGCTTCAACGGCGATGCCAAGGTGTACCTCGCCGACGCGACCTGGAAATGGGCGCCGCAGGGCAACTTCAAGGACGGCGGCATTACCTTGCGCACGGAATACTTCCGCGACGACCGCGATGGTGTCTTCATCGATCCGCAAGACGACACGCTCATCTCTCCATGGGATGGCCAGCGCAGCGGGGCCTACGTCGAAGCGGTGTATCGCCTCAATCGCCTGTGGGATATCGGTTACCGCTACGACAAGCTGTGGGCGGATTCGAATGGGCCGTTCGCCAGCGACTTCGACCCGGATCGACATACCGCCGAACTCACCTGGCGCAACAGCGAATTCAGCCTGTTCCGCCTGCAGCTGAGCCACGACAAGCCCAACACGGACGACAGCGACAACGCCGTCACCGTGCAGTACCAGACCAGCCTTGGCGCGCACGGCGCGCACAAGTTCTAAGCCCTTAGGAATACAGACGATGAAGCCCTTCGCGATTTCCGTATTACTGCTTGCCGCGCTGGCCTCGATGCCGGCGCAGGCGAAACTGAAGGTATTCGCCTGCGAACCGGAATGGGGTTCGCTGGTAAATGAACTCGCCGGCGACAAGGTCGACGTCGATGTCGGCACGTCGGCATTGCAGGACGTGCACCAGATCGAAGCCAAGCCGAGCCTGATCGCCAAGGTGCGCAGCGCCGACCTGATGGTGTGCACCGGCGCCGAACTCGAGGTGGGCTGGTTGCCGCAGCTGATCCGCCAGTCCGGCAACTCCAAGGTGGCATCGGGCCAGGGTTCTTTCATGGCCGCCGCGCAGGTGAAGACGCTGGAGAAGCCGACCGCGCTCGACCGCGCCTACGGCGACGTGCATCCGGATGGCAATCCGCACGTACAGATGGATCCGCGCCGCGTGCTCGTCATCGCCAAGGCGCTCGACGCGCGCCTGGCGCAGCTGGATCCGGCCAATGCCGCGACCTACCAGCAGCGCCTCGACAGCTTCAGCAAGCGCTGGCTCGCCGCGATGGCGAAGTGGAAGGCCGAGGCAGCGCCCTTGAAGGGCCGCAACGTGGTCGTCCACCACATCAGCTGGGTCTACCTGTGGGACTGGCTTGGCATGAACCAGATCGGTGCACTTGAACCCAAGCCCGGCGTGCCGCCGACCAGCGCGCACCTGGCCAGCCTGATCGCCACCACCAAGGACGGCAAGACGCTGGCGATCGTGCGCGCGGCTTACCAGGACGGAAAGCCATCCGAATGGCTGTCCGATCGCACCGGCGTGCCGGCGGTATCGCTGCCCTTCACCGTGGGCGGCGATGCGCAGTCGAAGGACCTGTTCGGCCTGTTCGACTCCACCATTTCCAAGTTGCTGGGAGCCGCCAAATGACACTCGAAGGTCTCGATCTCAGCATCCTCGGCCCCGCGTGTGTCGCCGGGCTCGTGGTGCTGTCCACGCACGTGCCGTTGGGCAAGCAGGTCCTGTCGCGCGGCATCATCTTCATCGACCTGGCGATCGCGCAGATCGCCGGGCTGGGCGTGATCCTCGCCCAGTATCTCGGCATCGACGAGCACGGTTTCGGCGTGCAGATCGCCGCCGCCGCCGCCGCACTGGCCGGCGCCGGCCTGCTGTCGTGGACCGACCGGCGCTGGCCGGAATACCAGGAGCCGCTGATCGGCACCCTGTTTGCATTGGCCGCGACCGGCGGCCTGCTGCTGCTGGCCGACAACCCGCAGGGCGGGGAGCACCTGAAGGACCTCCTGGTGGGCCAGATCCTCTGGGTCAGCTATGCACAGCTGATTCCGGCGGCCGTGTTGTCGGCCGTGCTGCTGGCTTTCATGTGGCTGCGCGGCGGCAAGCTGGTCGGGCTGCTGTTCTATTCATTGTTTGCCCTGGCGATCACCGCGTCGGTGCAACTGGTGGGCGTCTACCTGGTGTTTGCGAGCCTAATCGTTCCGGCCCTGGCGACGGCGGGCATGAAGGGACGGTCGCGGCTGGTCGCGGCCTACGTCATCGGTGCGCTCGGCTATGTCTCGGGCCTCGTGCTGTCGGCCGTGTTCGACATGCCCAGCGGCGCCATGATCGTGTGGACCCTGGCCGGTTGCGCCCTGCTGGCGCAGGCCGTCCCGGCCGTCCGCCGCTCCCACCCCGCGCATGAAACCGAGCGGGCCGTTTTTGACGCGGCAGCGTGACCGATCAACGGCATGCGACTGTTACAATGTAACGAAATGAGCGACTTTGCCCCCCGCCCCCCGTCCACGGCTACGACCCGGTCAACACTCGACCGGCTCGGAGCCGCCGGATCGCTGCTGTGCGCGATTCATTGCGCACTGCTGCCGCTGCTGATCGCGGCGCTGCCGTCGCTCGGCGTGGCGGCGTGGCTGGGAGATGATTTCGAGCGCGGCTTCGTCCTGTTCGCGACCATGCTTGGCCTGTTCAGCGTGATCTGGGGCTACCGCCGTCACGGGGCGGTCCGCGCACTGGGCCTGCTGTTGCCGGGCCTGGCAACGCTCTGGGTTGGGGTGTTGTATGGCCCGCTGCACCACGCGCTGGTCCCACACGCCATCGCGATGACGCTGGGCGGTACGCTCATCGGGCTGGCGCACCTGGCCAATCTGCGGCTTGGCCACGTACACGACGCATCCTGCGTGCATTGACCGATGCTGCGCATCGGTCAATCCCAAGATTTGCTGCGCAAATCTTGGGCCCCGGCTATGTGCTTCCAATCCCCGCCCCTTCGGGGCGCCCCCTTACTAAGGGGGCTCTGCTCCAGACAGAATGGGGTGGGGCGGCGTGATAGACTTCGCGGCCTCGCGCGCGACGCGATTTCTAGTAACCCCGCACCCGCGTGCGGATTTTTGACAGATTCAGGAGTACGAACATGGGCAAGGGCGACCGCAAGACCGCTAAGGGCAAGCGCTACAACTCCAGCTACGGCAACGCCCGCAGCAACAAGGCCGTGACCAAGGCCGCCGGCACCGCCGCCGCGCCGGTCGCCAAGAAGGCCGCGACCAAGACCGTTTCCAAGGCGCCGGCCAAGAAGGCCGTGACCAAGAAGTCCGCTGCCTGAGCAGGTCTTCGTGAGACAAGAAAAAGCCCCGCATCGCGGGGCTTTTTTGTTGCGCGGCGCGGCGGGTCAGGGCGTCGCCGCCCGTTCCACTTCGCTCCACACGCGCAGCAGGTTGCCGCCCAGGATCTTGCGGATGTCGGCGTCCTTGTAGCCGCGCTGCTGCAGGCCCGCGACCAGTACGGGATAGTCGGCGACCGAGTGCAGTTCCGAGACGAGCGCGCCATTGACGCCGTCGAAGTCGGAACCGATGCCGGCGTGGTCCGCGCTGCCAGTCAGTTGCACGATGCGATCGATGTTGTCGAGCACCTCGGCGACCGACCCCGGGGCGACCTTCGGGAATTGCGGTTCGGCCGCGGTGAACGCCTGGCCCGCTGCGGCCGCTGCCAGCTTCGCCTGGCGGTAGGCCTCGCGCGCGCTGACGTAATCCGCATACGCCTTCGCCGCAGGGCCATCGACAAACATGCTGCCGAACGGCACCTGCACCACGCCGCCCTTGGCCGCGATTGCCTTGACGTTCTCGTCGCTGAGGTTGCGCTGGAAGCCGGGGGTGAAGTGGCGCAGCGCGGAGTGGCTGGCGATGACCGGCACGCTGCTCAGCTCCACCGCCTGCCGGATAGCGTCCTCGGACAGATGCGATACGTCGACCATGATGCCGACGCGGTTCATTTCCTTCACCACCTGCTGGCCGAACGGGCTCAGCCCGTGCCAGCGCGGCTGCGTGTCCGTCGCCGAATCGCTGATGCGGTTGTTGCGGCCGTGGGCGAGGGTGATGTAACGCACGCCGCGGGCATGGAATTTCGCGACGTTGCCGATGTCGTCGACCAGCGGTGCGCCGTTCTCCATGCCCATTGCCAGCAATACCTTGCCGCCGCGTTGCAGCTTCTTGAGATCCCTGGGCGAACGCAGGAGTGCGAACTTGTCCGGATGCCGCTGCGCCAGCGCCTCGACCGAATCGATCATCGCGTTGGCGACCTGCCAGGCGGTGCCGGCGTCGTCCTGGTCGGCCGAGGTATAGATCGACATGAAGGGGACATCGAGGCCGCCTTCGCGTGCGCGGGGGTAGTCGAATTCCTTGCCGGGCGTGGGCAGCGCCAGGTCGTCCCAATGGTCGACCAGGCCTTCAGGCGCATCGATGTGCGTGTCGACGATGGTCGCGTCCTGCGCAAGGCGGCGTGCCGCCTCCGGCGCCGGGGCGGCCTGGGCATTGGACAGCAGCAACGAGAGGGAAACCAGGACTGCCAGCGTATTGCGATTCATGCGTTCTCCAGGGCCAGATGGTGCGCAGCGGTAAACGTCACAGCGCGCGGCCTGAAGCGTACACGGCTTCCGCCAGCTGGCCGCCGAGCCAATAGCAAAGTTCCGCCGGATGGCCCACGTTCCATTGCACGAAGTCGGCGCGCATGCCCACGCGCAACACGCCGCGATCCGCCAGCCTGAGCGCGCGCGCCGCATGCACGGTCGCGCCACGCAACGCCTCTTCCGGCGTCAGCTTGAAATGCGTGCAGCCCAGCTGCATCGCCTGCCGCAGCGAGAGCAGGGGCGAGGTGCCGGGGTTGCAGTCGGTGGCGATGGCCATCGCGACGCCGTGTTCGCGGAACGCCTGCAGCGGCGGCAGCCGGGTCTCGCGCAGCACGTGGAAGGCACCGGGCAGCAGCACCGCGACGGTGCCGCGGGCCGCCATCGCCCGCACGCTCTCGGGCGACGTGTATTCGACATGGTCGGCCGACAGGCCAGCGAATTCCGCCACCAGCGCCGCGCCGCCGAGATCGCTGAGCTGGTCGGCATGCAGCTTCACCGGCAATCCCAGATCCCGCGCCGTGTCGAACACCCGCCGGGTCTGCTCCGGACTGAAGCCGATGCCTTCACAGAACGCATCGACCGCATCGACCAGGCCCTGGGATTGCAGGCGCGGCAGCCACTCGCAGACCGCCGTGATGTAGTCGTCGGCGCGATCCTTGAATTCAGGCGGCAGGGCATGCGCGGCGAGATAGGTCGTGCGCACTGAGACGCCGAGCAGCTCGCCCAGCTGCCGTGCCACGCGCAGCATCTTGCGCTCGTTGTCGAAGTCGAGGCCGTAGCCGGACTTGATCTCCAGCGTGGTCGCGCCGTCCGCGAGCAGTGCGCGCGCGCGCGGGAGCGATTGCCTGAGCAGCTCGGCCTCGTCCGCCGCGCGGGTCGCGCGCACGGTGGACACGATGCCGCCGCCGGCGCGCGCGATCTCCTCGTAGCTGGCCCCCTGCAGGCGCAGCTCGAACTCGCGCGCGCGGTCGCCGGCGAAGACCAGGTGGGTATGGCAATCGACCAGTCCGGGCGTGATCCAGCCGCTGGCTTCGATCACCTCTCGCGCCAGCGCGCGGGGTTCAGCGGGCAGCTGCGAGCGGGGCCCGACGAAGGCAAGCACGCCATCGCGCCAGCCCAACGCGCCATCGGCGATCTCGCCGTAACCCTGGTCGGCATCCAGCGTGGCTAGGTGGGCGCCGAGGATCAGACCGTCGAAGGCAGGAGTGTTCATCGGAACGATTCTAGCGGAGGCCCTGCCGGGCAGCGGGCAGCCAGCCCTTGCCGCGATAGGCGAGAATGCGCGCCATGAAGACAGCCGACGCCGCCATGCTCTGGACTCCTGCCGGGTGGCAGGCCGATTCCGGATTCGACATCGACGATCGCGGCGGCATCACTGCGTTGCGCAGCGCCGAGCCCAGCGAAAGTGGGGGCTGGATCGTGCCCGGTATCGCCAACCTGCATTCGCACGCGTTCCAGCGCGCGATGGCGGGCATGGCCGAGCGGCAGACCAATCCCAGCGATTCGTTCTGGACGTGGCGCGAGACGATGTACCACTTCGCCGCGCGCTTCGATCCCGATTCGCTGCATGCCGTCGCATCGCAGCTGTATGCCGAGATGCTCGAAGCGGGATACACCTCGGTCTGCGAGTTCCATTACCTGCACCACGCGCCCGATGGCCATGCGTATGCCGATCCCGCCGAGATGTCGCGCGCGCTGGTCGCCGCGGCGCGGGACACCGGCATCCGCCTCACATTGCTGCCGGTGCTGTACATGACCGGCGGATTCGACGGCCGCGCGCTGGGCGCGCGGCAACAACGCTTCGGCCACGACGTGGACACCTACCTGCGCCTGCTCGACCTGCTGCGCGCGGAAGCGGGTGATCGACTGCGCATCGGCTGCGCACTGCACAGCCTGCGCGCCGTACCGGCGGATGCGATGCGGACCGTGCTGGCGGCGCTGCCGACCGACAGCCGCATCCACATCCACATCGCCGAGCAGGTGGGCGAAGTGCAGGATTGCCTCGCGCTGCGCAATGCGCGCCCGGTGGAATGGCTGCTCGACAACGCCGAGGTCGACCGGCGCTGGACGCTGGTGCATGCCACCCACCTCACCGCGGATGAAACGCGGCGCGTCGCCGACAGCGGCGCCACGGTGGCGATCTGCACGACCACGGAGGGCAACCTCGGCGATGGATTGTTCCCGCTGCGCGACTACCTCGATGCCAATGGCGCCTGGGGCGTGGGTTCGGATTCGCACATCTCGGTGTCGCCGGTCGAGGAGTTGCGCTGGCTCGAATACGGCCAGCGCCTGGTCACGCGCCATCGCAACATCGCGGTGCGTCCGGATTGCAGCAGCGTCGGCGAGACTCTGCTGCGCGGCGTGGTGGCGAGCGCGGCGCATGCGAGTGGCCAGCCTGTCGGCGTGTTGGCGCCAGGCGCCTGTGCGGATTACCTCGTGCTCGATACCGATGCGCCGCACTTCGCGGGCGTGCAGGCCAGCGATGCGATCGATCGCTGGATCTTCAGCGGCAACCGCAACCTCGTTCGTGACGTCTTCGTCGGCGGCGAGCAGGTCGTGAAAAATGGTCTGCACCGCGATCGCGATGCGATCGCCGGACGTTACCGCAACGCCATGAAGTCCCTGTTGCAGGCGTAAGCACGCTTACGCGAACAGATCGTGTTCGCGCGGCAGCGCTCCTTCCAGCTGCAGCAGGAACTGCTTGGTCGGCAAGCCGCCGCCGAAGCCGGTCAGGCTGCCATCCGCACCGATCACGCGATGGCAGGGGAGCACGATGGGGAGCGGGTTGCGACCGTTCGCCGCACCCACCGCGCGCGTGGCCGTGGGCCGCCCCACCCGCAGCGCGAGCTCGGCATAACTGATCGTGCCGCCGAACGGAATATTGGCGAGCTCCCACCACACCTCGCGTTGGAAATCGGTGCCCTGCGGCGCCAGCGGCAGGTCGAAGTCGCGACGTTGGCCGGCGAAGTATTCCGCCAACTGCGCCTGCGCCTGGCGCAGCACGGCGTGATCGCCCTCGCGCCAGCCGTCGCCATGCGCCATCGGGTGGCGCGGCGCGTGGAACTCGATCAGCTGCAGCCCGGCATCGTTTCCGGCGATCAGCAACGGCCCGACCGGGCTTTCGATGCGGCGATGGAGCACGTCGCTCATGCCACCACCTTCGCGGGCTTCGCGGCATCGCTCATCCTGAGCCTGTCGAAGGACGAGTCCTTCCACAACTGGATCACGGAATACGCGCGCCACGGCCGCCATGCTTCCGACCGCGCAGCGAGCGTCTTCGCACTCATGCGCGAGCCATCGTTGGGCACCGCGCGCTGCAGCACCAGGTCATCGGCGGGAAACGCATCGGGATGGCCCAGCGCGCGCAGCGCGATGTAGTGCGCGGTCCACGGCCCGATTCCCGGCAGCGCGATCCAGCGCGCGGTGAAATCGTCCAGCGTGCGCTCGGGCCTGAAGTCGACGCGACCGTCGAGCACGGCGCGCGCCACGGTACGCACGGTCTCGGCCCGCGCGCGTGTCAGCCCGATCGCGGTGAGGTCGGCATCGGCGAGCGCGTCCGGCGCCGGGAACAAGTGATCCAGGCCAACGGCGAACGGCGCGGACAACGGCTGGCCGAACTTCTGCGACAGGCGCGAAGCCAGCGTGCGCGCGCCAGCGACACTGATCTGCTGGCCGATGATGGCGCGCACCGCGATCTCGAAACCGTCCCAGCCGCTCGGCACGCGGAGCCCCGGGCGCCGCTGCAGCAGCGGGCGCAGTCGCGCATCCGCGGACAGCGCGGCGCCGATCGCCTGCGGGTCGGCGTCGAGGTCGAACATGCGCCGCAGCCGGCTGACGATTTCGAGCATCTGCGCCGGGCGCGCGCCATGCAGTTCCAGCTGCAATGCATGCGGGTCGGCGTGTTTGCGCGAAGCCGGCCATTGCGAGACCCGCAGCCAGCCAGGTGCAGCGTTCGCGGATGCTACGTCCAGGGCGAACACGCGCGAGTAACTCGCACCGTCGACGACTTCGACGCCCGGCAACGCACGCCCGCGCAGGAAATCCAGCATCGCGACGAAGTCGTACGGCGGGCGATAGCCCAGGCGCAGCGTCAGTGTTTCCCCGGGCAGCTCGTCGCGTTGTTTGCGCAGATCGCGCGGCGCCATGCGGTAGGCATCGAGGAAGGCGGCGTTGAAACGGCGCAGGCTGCCGAAGCCGGCGGCCAGCGCGACCTCGGTGACCGGCATCGTGGTTTCGGTCAGCAGTTGCTTGGCGAACAACAATCGCCGGGTGCCGAGCACGCCGATGGGCGCAACCCCGAGCCGGTCGACGAACAGGCGGCGCAACTGGCGTTCGCCGATGTCCACGCGTTCGGCCAGCGCCGACAGCGGCTGTTCGTCGAGCACGCCCTGTTCGATCAACTTCAAGGCGCGCGCCAGCACCGCGTCGCCGCGACGCCATGCGCCATCGCCCGGCGACAATTCCGGCCGGCAGCGCAGGCAGGGACGGAAGCCCGCCGCTTCCGCTGCCGCGGCACTGGCGTAATACACGACCCGCTTGGCCATCGGCGCCGGGCACACCGGCCGGCAATAGATCTTCGTGCTCAGGACCGCGGTGAAGAACAGCCCGTCGAAGCGCGGGTCGCGGCTGCGCCGGGCCTGTTCGCAGGTCTGCGCATCGGGAAGGGTGGGGATGGCGAGGCTGGACATGGCCGCAGGCTAGCACCGCGCCGGGGCGCGGACTCGCCGGATTCGGACAGCGCCACGAGCAGCTACGGCGAGCCGTTTGGTTGAACGCGCCGCAGCGCGTGTGAACATGGGCGGCCGATGAGCTTTTGCATCATTTCAACGCCGGCAGAACAGGGCCGATGTCGCCATCGTTGGGCTGCGGCTGGATTCCGATCAGTCGTGCCAGCAGTGGATAGACATCGACATTGTCGAATGGCGCCAGTTCCTGCCCGCGCCTGAAAGCCGGGCCCTGTGCGATGAACAGCGCGCGCATCGACGGATCCGCCGGATCGTAACCGTGCGAACCGCGGGTCGAACCCGGCGTGCGCCGCGCGAGCTTCTGCGCCGTGATGGCCTCCCAGCCCACGTCCATCTGGCACACGATCGGCGGCACCCGGGGATTCGCGCCGTAATGCCAGCGCGGCGGCAATTCCGCCTTGCGCCAGCATTCGTGGTGGTCGTGGCGGCCGAGCAGCCGTGCTTCGGCCGCGGCTTCATGGCCCGGTTGCGGCACGAAGCCGAGCACTTCGCCCGTAGTCACGTACGCCGCGTCGGCGGGGTCCACCAGCGCGCCGATGTCCAGTGAATGGGAATACGGCACCGGCGCCATGCCATGGTCGGACACGATCACCAGGTTCACGCGATCCCGCATTCCGCGCGCCGCAAGCCCGCGCAGCAGTCGCCCGATGGCCACGTCGACTTCGGCCAGCGTCGCATCCGTCTGCGGTGCGTCGGGACCGAAGTCGTGTGCGGTGTGGTCCAGTGCGCCCAGGTACAGCGTCGTCAGGCGTGGCCGCTCGCCGGCAGGACGCGACAACCAGCCCAGCACGGTGTCGACGCGCTGCGTCATCGGCATGGCGTCGTCGTACTTGATCCAGTCGGTCGGCCAGGTGCCGTTGATCGGCGCCTCGCTGCCGGGCCAGAACAGCGTGGCGGTACGCAGGTGGGCTTTTTCCGCCGTCACCCACACGGGTTCGCCGCCCCACCAGCGCGGTTCGCGCACGGCCGTTTCGTTCGAATTGCTGAAGTCGCCGAGCGCTGCGTCGCGCATCGTGTTGTGCACGATGCCGTGATGGTCGGGACGCAGGCCGGTGACCAGGGTGTAGTGGTTGGGGAAGGTGAGCGAGGGATACGACGGATTCATCCATCGTGCGCGCACGCCTTCACGGGCGATGCGGGCGAGGTTCGGCGTGACGCCACGGTCGAGGTAGTCCGGACGAAAGCTGTCGATCGAGACCAGCAATACCGGCGCCCGTTCCTGTGGGGATTCCCGTGGGCCGACAGGCGCGGCGGCGCAGGCCGCCAAGGCGAGGGAAACGAGGGCGGCGCAGGCCAGCGATCGGAATGAGAGCATCGTCCGATCATAGCCAGCCATCCACGCGACAACTATTGCAGGACGCCAGGCGCCGCCGGGCTGGCAAGATGCCGGCCGATACGGCAAATCCGACCTGCTCATGCGCCTACACCTACTTGCCTTCGCCTGCCTGTTTCCCGTCGTGGCCATCGCCGCGCCTGCCGCAACGCCACCGCTCAGCGCCGAGGAGTGCACGGTCTGGCAACGCGAACAGAGTTTCGCCGGCTCGCTCGCCGCGCATGACGCCACCGCCTTCGCCGGGCACGTGGGCATCAACGCGGCCTTTGGCGCCGGTACCCCGGAGCCGACCCGCGGCCGCGACGCCATCGTGAAACGCTGGGCCGGACTGATCGAAGGCAAGCAACTCGCGTTGAGCTGGTATCCCACGCGCGTGACCATGGCCGCGGGCGTCGACGACACCGCCTGGTCCAGCGGGCCGGCCCTGTTCGAGGTGCTGGATCCACAGGCCAAGGACCGGTACCTGCTGGGCGCGTTCCATTCCGTGTGGCACAAGGACGCGGACGGCGTGTGGCGTGTGCTGTTCGACGATGGCGTGGAACCGCGCCCCGCGACGGCCGAGGACGTAAGCAAGTTCAATGCCGGCCGCGCCGAATGCCGCAGCGCGCAGCGCAGCTGACAAACGGCTGAATCCAGGCGGGCGGACACATGCCAGCCCCGGTATCGGGGCGTATGGTGGTGTCGGAATATCGCAACGGAGGTGCGTCATGAAACGCCTGATGATCAGCCTGCTCGGCGCATTGGCCTTCGCCGCCGCGGCGCAAGCCGCCGAACCCCAGGCCGTAGAGTCGCAGGCCGCCGAACCCCAGGCCGCCCAGTCGCAGGAAATCGCGTCGTCCGCCAACACCATGCCGGGCACGCAGGACGCGACGCAGGCGCCGGAAATCAACGATCGCTATTGCCTGCGCCATACCGGCACGCGCATCCGCCACACCGCGGACACCCGCCGGTCGGACAGGTGCCACCAGATGCAGAATGGTCGCGCCTATACCCGTGAAGACATCAATCTCACCGGCGAGATCGACATCGCCGCGGCGCTGCGCAAGCTGGACCCCTCGATCCACTGAGCGGGTCGACCCACCGAGGGGCCGCATCGCTACATTTCAGAACGCCCGGCCATGCCGGGCGTTTTCATTCACGAAAGTAGGGGGCGGAGGCAAAGTCACTTCGTGGCTTGGCTCGGCGCTACTCTTCGATGACGTAGGTCGCGATGCCGTCGGTGTGCGATCTGCGTGCCGCCAAAAGCACGCGGCAATCAGACTTTTCCTGCTCGATTGTTTGTGAAGTCATGGCATCAATCCACGCAGCAAGCGTTGCAGCGATGCCTCATAGAACACACGAAACTGCGCCTCGTCGTAGCTGAAGCGTCCTGCGCGATACAACGCCACCAGTCCGTGCGTATGCGCCCACAAGGTCATCGCCACGTCCCAGGCGTCGTCCTGACGCAACAATCCGGCCTGCATCGCTTCGCCCACCGCTTCGGCCGCCACGGTGAGCGTGGGCGAACGCCCGGCACGGAAATCGTCCGGGTACTTCCGCGCATCCGCGCGCCGCGCCGAGAACGCATGATCGAACAGATGCGGATGCGACAAGGCATAGTCCAGATAGATGCGTTGCAGGCCGATCACCCGCGCCAGTACGTTGCCACCCTGGCTGCGGGCGATCCAGTGCCGCGCGATCTCGTCGAAGCTGTCGTCGCCGATGCGCTTGAGCAGCGCTTCGCGATTGGGGAAGTGGCGGTAGATCGCCATCGGCGTCAGGCCGACGGCGTCGGCGACGCGGCGCATGCTCACTGCGTCCGAACCGCCGCCCTCGAACAGGGTGCGGGCGGCGCGAAGGATGCGTTCGGCGGTGGGCAGGCGGGCGGGCATGTATACAGCGTATACAAAAGCGGCCGCGAGGGCTCTATCCGGCCCTCAAACAGCAGTTTCCGTGTGATCGGGGCGCCTCGCGCATGGCAGCGGCCGAAGCGGCGGCGCGATAATTTTTGCAACCTCCGCACCCGCAGGAACGCCACGATGTCGACGTCCACCCGTCGCGACCCCTCCCGCAAGATCCGCGCGCCGCGCGGCAACACGCTCAACTGCAAGTCGTGGTTGACCGAAGCCCCCTATCGCATGCTGCAGAACAACCTCGACAGTGAGGTTGCCGAGAATCCGGCCGAACTCGTCGTCTATGGCGGCATCGGCCGCGCCGCGCGCGACTGGGAGAGCTACGACGCGATTCTCGAATCGCTGCGCAACCTGGAAGACAACGAGACCCTGCTGGTGCAGTCCGGCAAGCCGGTCGGCATCTTCCCGACGCATGCGGATGCGCCGCGCGTGCTGATCGCCAATTCCAACCTCGTTCCGCACTGGGCGACGTGGGAGCACTTCAACGAGCTCGATAAGAAGGGCCTGATGATGTACGGCCAGATGACGGCCGGCTCGTGGATCTACATCGGCTCGCAGGGCATCGTGCAGGGCACCTACGAGACCTTCGTCGAGATGGGCCGCCAGCATTACAACGGCAGCCTCAAGGGCAAGTGGATCCTCACTGCCGGCCTGGGCGGCATGGGCGGCGCGCAGCCGCTGGCCGCTTCGCTCGCCGGCGCGAGCTCGCTCACCATCGAATGCCGCCAGACCAGCATCGACTTCCGCCTGCGCACGCGCTACGTCGACGAACAGGCCACCGATCTCGACGACGCCCTTGCCCGCATCGCCAAGTACACCGCCACGGGCGAAGCCAAGTCGATCGCGCTGCTCGGCAACGCCGCGGAAATCCTGCCCGAACTCGTGCGTCGCGGCGTGCGCCCGGATGCGGTGACCGACCAGACCTCCGCCCACGATCCGGTGCATGGCTACCTGCCGATCGGCTGGACCGTCGAGCAATGGCTGCGCATGCAGACCGAAGACCCGGGCCGCGTCCGCGACGCCGCCAAGAAGTCGATGCGCGTACACGTCGAAGCGATGCTCGCCTTCCACGCGCAGGGCATCCCCACGGTCGATTACGGCAACAACATCCGCCAGATGGCCAAGGACGAAGGCTGCACGAATGCCTTCGACTTCCCCGGCTTCGTTCCGGCCTACGTGCGCCCGCTGTTCTGCCGCGGCGTCGGTCCGTTCCGCTGGGTCGCACTGAGTGGCAACCCGGAAGACATCTACAAGACCGATGCCAAGGTGAAGGAAATCATCGCCGACGATCCGCACCTGCACCGCTGGCTCGACATGGCGCGCGAGCGCATCAGCTTCCAGGGCCTGCCGGCGCGCATCTGCTGGGTCGGCCTGGGCCTGCGCCACAAGCTCGGTCTCGCCTTCAACGAGATGGTGCGCAACGGCGAACTCAAGGCGCCCATCGTGATCGGCCGCGATCATCTCGACAGCGGCTCGGTGGCCTCGCCCAACCGCGAGACCGAAGCCATGCGCGACGGTTCCGATGCGGTCTCCGATTGGCCTCTGCTCAATGCGATGCTCAACGTCGCGGGCGGCGCGACCTGGGTGTCGCTGCACCACGGCGGCGGCGTCGGCATGGGTTACTCGCAGCACTCCGGCGTGGTCATCGTCTGCGACGGCACCGCGGAAGCCGACAAGCGCATCGCGCGCGTGTTGTGGAACGATCCCGGCACCGGTGTGATGCGGCATGCGGATGCGGGATACGACATCGCGAAGCAGTGCGCGAAGGAGCAGGGGTTGAAGCTGCCGATGCTGTGACGCGTCATGGGCGCACGTGGCGGGCTTGCGGGCTCGCCCGTGCGCCAACGACGAGGGATTGCCGCGGCGATGATCGGGGCCATTACACTCGATGGCCAATAGCCGCCTGTGGCGGCAGGCGCATCCAAGGGGAATTCGATGGGCAATTCACGCATTGCAGCGGCATTGGTGATCGCCATGGCGGCTGCGCCAGTGTCCGCACAACAGGTGCCGGGTGCAGCAACGGATTCGTGCGCGCCCGGCACACCATTGCGTATGCCGATCTTTCCGGTCGAAATGTTCGCCCGCGGAATGTCCGGCAACGTGGTCCTCGACCTAACGATCGACACGTGCGGCCGTGTGCTCGACGCCAGGGTGAAGCAGGCGGACAAGCGGGCCTTCAATGACGCGGCGCTGGCTTCGGTGAAGGGCGTGACCTTGCCCGAATCCCTGCGCGCGAAGGCCATCGACGGCCATGTCGCGCTGCCGATCGCCTTCAACCTGGGCCCGATCCTGACTTACCAGAAAGTGGACTGGCCGAAGACGCACCAGCGGCCGCGCTATGCCATGGACGATGTGGCCATGACGTACGCGAGCGCGGACGCGGCGAATAAGGCCATCCAGTCGTCTCCCGACCTGATCTGGCCATCGCCGTATCCGGTGCAGAGCCGCTTCGTGCAGGTCGGTGAACCGGGAGCGCGTGAGTTCTGGCTCTTCACCTTGAAAAGCGGAAGCGTAAATGTCGCCGCGCATTACCGGCCCGTCATGGTCGAAGGCGAGCCGGTGGTGAAGTTCGCAATGCGTTGCGACGACACCGCGGAGGCCTGTGCCAAAGCCCAGGAATTCCTGCTGCAGGGACTGCCATTCGCGAAGGCCAGGAAATAACCGTGATTCCGCGGCCTGCGCGCACGCGCCGGTAGCGATGCTTCACGGCTTGGAAATCGTGAATCCTTCGAACTGGACGCCCAGGTTCCAGCCTTCGCCCTTGCCGGCGAGGGCGAGCGAGATGTCGCCCTTGGTCATGGCCTGCGCGGCTGCCGCCTTGCCCGCCGCCGCATCCGCACCTGCAGAGGCGTAGGTGCCGAGGACATCCTTGATGTCCCGCACACCTGAGAACTCGCCGGTTCCGTTCGTGATCTTGTACTTGCCGGCCGTCAGTCCGCCCCCGTTTGCGGTGAGTTTGACCGCCATCTTCTTGCCATTGCTGCAGGTGACCGTGCCTGTGCCCGAGGCATGCTTGTAGAGGATCGACCACCCGCTCATGGAGTAGGTCATCTTGCAGGTCATGGTTCCGGTGCGTGCGCCCACGGGACCGCATGACAGGGCCAGTACGGTGGCGAACAACGCAATCGCAGCATTTCTGTACATGGCGGTGCTCCGTGTAGTGGCCGTTGCCAAGTCTAGGAACCCGACGGTTAAGCGGCCGTGGGTCCGCGGAAGCCGCTCAACTCCCCAGCCGATTGATCTCCGCGTTCTCCACGATCCGTGGCGGATCCGGCTGGTGCAGCAATTGCAGCATGGCGCGGCCGACCCGTTCGGTGGTGGTCATGACGCCGGGCATCAGGCGCACGCCCAGGCCCATGAAGGGAGCGCCGACGGCGTAGATGAGCGCGAGCGTGGTGTGCGGAGAGGTCACGCCGTTCACGGGCTGGATGCCGCCGGGCCGCAACATGATGGTGCGTATCGGCAATGCGGCCAGCGCGCGTTCGGTTTCGCCCTTGATGCGCAGCGGCATCAGCTTGCTGTCGGGATTGGAATGCGCGCCGGAGATGTAGATGAACGTAAGCGCGGGATTGAGGCGGGCGAGCGTGCGCGCCACGTGGGTCGTCAGGTCGAGCGTGACGTGGCGGTACTCGGCTTCGCTCGTGCCGATGGGTGGGGCGCCGGCGCAATACAGGCAGGCATCGTAGGGATGCAGGCGGGGCGCGATGGCGTGGAGGTCGGCGAAGTCAGGGGTGACCAGGTCGTCGAGTTTCGTGTGCGCATGACCGCTCGCATGCCGGCCCAGTGCGGTCACATGCGAGACGCGCCGATCCTGCAGGCATTCGCGCAGGACGCCCTGGCCGACCAGTCCCGTTGCACCCGTGAGCAGGATTCGCATGGCAGGCTCCTTGGCGGAGACAGATGGGGTCGCTCGGCTCGATGGTGCCGGAAACCGGGTTGGCAAGTTGCGACGGTGTGCCCGGATGGCGCCTTGGCGGCCGCGGGCGGGGCCCAGCCGGGCACATGTCGGTCCCGGGTGCCGCCGTCATCCCGCCCCGCACAGCGCGCGCTTGCGTGCCGGCGTCAGTTGCTTGATCGCGTATTCGGCGCGGCTGGCGGCGGCGCGGTCGGGATGCTCGAAGCGCGCGAGCAGGCGCAGCGGCGGATGCGAGCGCGTATAGCGCGCACCCTTGCCTGCGACATGTTCGGCGTAGCGACGATCGACGTCGGTGGCGATGCCCGTGTAGAGGCTGCCGTCGCGGCATTCGATCAGATAGACGTACCAGCAGGCCATGCCACGAGTTTAGTGGCTGCGGCAACGCCGGACGACGTGCCGCCATGACGATGTTCCATGACGACGGAACGTCCACGCGCCTGCGCGCAAGCTGGGGAAAAGAGAGCAGCGGGCAGGATGCGAACCCCGCCAGGCTTAACACGCTGCTCTTGCGCCGGCGATGTGGACGCAGCACGTCAGCCGGCCCCAGACCGGCACCGCCGCGGCGCTAGTTCTTGCGCAGCTCAACCACCGGCGCGAAGCCACCGTAGATCAGCCGTTTGCCGTCGAAGGGCATGGGATTGCTTTCCGGGCTCATGCGCGGGTCTTTCATCACGCGCTCCATGCCGCTGTCGCGAGTGCTCTTGTCCGGCCACTCGATCCACGAAAACACCACCGTTTCGTCGTCCTTGGCCTGGACGGCGCGGCGGAAGTCGGTGACCTTGCCATCGGGGACATCATCGCCCCAGCACTCCAGGACGCGGGTCGCGCCATATTCCATGAAGACCGAATCGCCGCTGTTGGCGTGCTGGATGAATTTGTCTTTGTTGGCAGAGGGTACGGCCATGATGAAGCCATCGATGTAGGACATGGGGTTCTCCTGTGGGTGGGCCGATGCTGGGTGGGCCGATGCGCGCGGTTATCGCGTGCACCTCTTCACCACGACGAACGTGCACCTCTTCACCACGACGAATAAGCTGGCCGCGCTTCGACACGCGGCACACTCACGTTAGCGGCCCGGACCTTCACGTCCTGTGGACAGGGCCGGATGGGGGCAGCGTTGGGGACGGTTTGCCGGCGCGGGCGCCTTCACAAAACCAAAGCGGGCTTCGCAGGAATCTTGCGCAATCCCCGGCCCGCTGTCGGCCGGTGCCGAGGAGCGTCCCATGACAAGGTCAAGGCGATTCGGGCTGGGTGCGATCGTGCTGCTCGCGTTGGCAACCGTGGCCTGCGGAGGCGGCGGGGGCAGTGGCGGCAATACGCCGGTCACCGGGATGAACCGGCCGCCGGTGTTCACCTCGGCCGGCACGGTCACCGTGGTGGAGAACACCGCGGGCACCTTCTTCACCGCCACGGCAACGGATCCGGATGGCAACGCGCTGACGTTCTCGATCAACGGTGGCAGCGACCGCCAGCTCTTCAGCATCACGACGGGCGGTGCCCTGTCCTTCATCACGGCGCCGGATTTCGAGGTGCCGACGGACGCCAACCGCGACAACGTCTACCAGGTCGACCTGGCCGTGAGCGACGGCAGGGTAAGCGTCACGCAATCGTTGTCGGTGGCGGTCACCGACGCCTCCGAAACCGCCTTCGGCGTGCGGCGCGTGGTGGCAGGCCTCAACCAGCCCGCCTTCCTCGCACCGGTGCCGGATGGAACCGGCCGGGTCTTCGTCACCGAACTGGCGGGCCGCATCGTGGTGCTGACGCCCTCCACCGGGGCGATCGCCACGAACCCGTTCCTCGACCTGAGCGGTCAACTGTCGCTCGATGGCGAGCGGGGCCTGCTGGGATTCGCGACGTCGCCGGACTTCCGAACCACCGGCACGTTCTATGTGTACGTCACCGTGCTCGATGGCACCATCGAACTGCGCCGTTATCGCACGTTCGCCAACAATCGCGAACTTGCCGATCCCGCGAGCGGCGACGTGATCCTGCGTGTGCCGCACCCGCGCAACAACCACAACGGTGGCTGGATCGGGTTTGGTCCCGACAACCTGCTTTACATCGGGATCGGAGATGGCGGTGGTTCCGGCGATCCCGACAACAACGGCCAGAACCCCAACACGCTGCTGGGCAAGATCCTGCGCATCGATACCACGCGCGATGATTTCCCGAATGACCCCACCCGCGATTACGGCATTCCGGCGGCCAATCCGTTCGCGACCAGTGGCGGTGCCCCTGAAGTCCTCGCCTATGGCCTGCGCAATCCATTCCGGAACAGCTTCGATTTCAACACCGGAGTGCTCTGGATCGGCGATGTCGGCCAGAACGCCGTGGAGGAAGTCGACATGCTCCGGCCCCAGGATGCCGGCGCCAATTTCGGCTGGCCGATCCTCGAGGGCACGGCCCCCTTCCGCGGTGGTTCGACGGCCGGCCTGACCCCACCCATTGCCCAATACTTTCATGGCCCCGGCACGCGCGAGGGCAGCACCGTCATCGGCGGCTACGTCTATCGCGGCCCCATCGAGCAGTTGCAGCGGCAGTACGTGTTCGCCGATTTCGGCTCGCCCAATATCTGGACGATCCCGATCTCGCAGGTGACGCAGGGAACGACGATACCGAGCGCGGAGTTCACCGTACGCAATGCCGACTTCGCTCCCAACGCCGGTAGCTACAACAGCATCGTCAGCTTCGGCGTCGACGAGGTCGGCAACCTCTACATCATCGATCTCGACGGCGAGATCTTCGTCATCGAACGGCTCACGACGGCGGCCGCCGCCGCGGCAACGCCCATGTCGGAAAGGTGGAATTGGGCCGCGAGACGACGGTGATGCAGGGGCGTGGTTCCCGCCCGGCGTGTTGCCAGCGGCCGGGCGGGCGGACGAACATGGCGGCAGGCAGCCGTTGGCCCTTGTGCTGCAGGTATCGCGAATGATCGCCCCCGACCTCGACAATCCCTTCTGGCATTCCCTGCGCACGCGGCATCGTGGCATCGCCCTGTCCCAGGGTGAGGCGGCCCGTTACCCGGCCGAGTTCGCACCGTTCCTTGGCGTCGCGCATGCCGGCGTGGATGTCGCGGACGCCGTGGCGCCGCTGGTCGCCCCCGGCGAGAGCGTGTACCTGCTGGGGGTCGCGCCCATCGTGCCGGAAGGCTGGCACCTGGAAGCGTTCCGGCCCTTGGCGCAGATGGTCTGCACCGCGCCGCTCGATGTGATCGAGGGGCCGGAGATCATCGAACTCTCCGACGCGCACCGTGACGATGTGCTGGCCCTGACTGCACTGGTCTATCCGCATTACTTCCGCCCGCGGACGATGGATATGGGCCGCTATTTCGGGATCTACCAGGAGGACAGGCTGGCGGCGATCATCGGCGAGCGCCTGGGCACCGATGCCTACACGGAGATGAGTGCGATCTGCACGCATCCCGACTTCAACGGACGTGGCTACGCGCGCCGGCTGACGGCGATGCTCACCAACGACACGCTCGCTCGCGGCCGCACTCCGTTCCTGCACGTGAGCCACGAGAACACGCGGGCGAAGCAGTTGTACGAGCAGCTCGGTTTCCACCACCGGCGCGACATCGGCTTCTGGTCGCTGCGGCATTCCTAGCGAGCTGTTGCCCGCAACCCTCCGCGGGACTCAGCCTCCGGTCCACGCACGAATGAACGGCGCGAGCTGCGGCAGCAAGTCGACCATGCCGTGCAGGGGCACGATCAGCCACAGCGACCGCGTGCGCGCCCACAACACGCCGAAGGCGATGCCGGCCGGTGCGACCATGACGATGGAATAGGCGATGGCCCACGCCGGAGTGGCATGCGCGACGCCTTCCATCAGGTGGCCGCCGCGTAGCCACAGGCCGGGCGCGTGGGCCAGGCCGAACAGCAGCGAAGCCCACGCCACCGCGGCCACTTGCGAGCCGCTGGCCAGCGCGATTTTTTCCTGCAGGACGCGGCGGAACAGCACTTCCTCGCACAGCCCGGCTTCGAGCGTCTGCCAGAGCCAGCAGAGCGGAATCGCCCAGGCGAGCGTGCTGGCGGCAGGCGAGAGTTCGTGCAGGGTGATCAGGCCGCGCCCGAATACGGCCTGCATCGCCAGGTAGGCCAGCGACATCACGACGAAGACGAGCAGCAGCCGTCGCGACGACAGCGTCGCGCGCGCATCGAGGCGGAAGCCGAGGAACAGCCAGGCGGGCAACACCACCATGGTCACCAGCTTCACCACGACCTGGACGATCGATTGCAGCGGCTCGTTCGGGAAAGTCGTATTGATCGCGGTGAAGCCCCAGCCGAGGACGGCCAGCGCGAACACCGCCAGGTACACCAGCACGCGCGGCAACTGGTGGGGCTCGGGCAAAGGTGCGGTGGCCAGATCCCGCTTCAGCGTGCACAGCCACGCCAGCAGCGGAAACACCACGCCGAGCATGGCGAACAGGAACAGGGGTTCGACGACACTGAAGCCGGGTTCGCGTTGCAGTACGAACAGGGCGCCGGCGTAGGCGAGCGCGGCGACAGCCAGGGCGACGATCGCGGCACGCGACGGAAGGGAGTGCGGGAGGTTCATGGGGCGCCAGCATGCCCGCTGGCGCGAATGGCCGCTCCTTCCGTTGGTCGCCCAACCATAGGCACGGGACGCCGCGCCGGGCCCTGTGATGGCGCCATACGCCACGGTCTGGACGATGCCGCGATCAGCCGGCAGACTCGCCGGCGGACCGCAGCAAGGAACGCGACGTCATGGAGAAATGGATTCTGCTCGGCATGGGCCCGGTATTCCTCGGCCTGATCGCGCTTGAGGCCTGGTATTGGCGCAGGCGCCGGCCGGGCATGTACAGCGGCCTCGACACGTTGTCGAACGCGGCGCTGGCGCTGATGCACCAGGCGGCCGACGCGGTGGCCTGGCTGCTGGTGATCGGCATCTACCACGCGGTGTACCGGCATCGGTTGTTCGACCTGGTGCCGGCTTCGGCCTGGACGATCGCCGCCTTGTTCCTAGCGCAGGATTTCTTCTACTACTGGTTCCATCGCGCCAGCCACCGCATCCGTTGGCTGTGGGCGTCGCATGTGACCCATCACTCGTCGGAGCGACTGAACCTGTCCACCGCATTCCGGCAGAGCCTGACCTATCCGATTTCCGGAATGTGGCTGTTCTGGCTGCCGCTCGCGTGGCTCGGATTCGAACCCACGCACATCGTCGCGGTGGTGGCGATCAACCTGGGCTTCCAGTTCTTCGTGCACACCCAGGCAGTCGGGAAGCTGGGGTGGATCGAGCATGTGTTCAACACGCCTTCGCACCACCGGGTACACCACGCACGCAATGCGAAATACATCGATCGCAACTACGCCGGCGTGCTGATCGTGTGGGACAAGCTGTTCGGCAGCTTCGTGGAGGAAGACCCGGCGGTGCCGTGCGAGTACGGCATCGTGGGGCAGGACGCACTTGGAAAGACTGGGAGCCACAACCCGCTGCGCCTGACCTTCCACGAATGGATCGCGATGTTCCGCGACGCGGCGCGCGCGAAGGGCTGGCGCGCCGCGATCGGGCAATTGTTCTGCCCGCCGGAACGGGCTTTGTCGCATCGCCTGCGGGTCGGGGCGGACATCACGTCGCCGTGATGGCGCATCGTCCGTGGGGCGCGTGCCCCGGTGTTAGCGCTGGGCCACCTTGCCGCGTCCCGGCGAAGGCTCGACGGTGCGCAGATAGGCCCACACTGCACGCAATTCCGTTTCATCCATGTTGTTGTAGACGGCCCACGGCATCAGCGGATCCACCACGGTGCCGTCGGGGCGATGGCCGGTGTGCATGAGGCGGAGGAAGTCGGCTTCGCTCCACTTCGCCAGTCCGTTCGGATGCGGCGTGAGGTTGGCGGACATCGGCTTGCCGGGAATGACGACGATGCCGCCGGCGAGGTCCGGCGCATGGCAGCCGGTGCAGGATTGCGCGACATAGCGGCCATAGTCGGGCGTGGCCGCAGCGGCCGGTGCCTGGCGCGGGCGCGGCGCATGGTCGATGGTTTCGGCGGAGAACAGGGGCACCTTGCCGAGCGTGTAGAGCACGCGGCCCATCGGACGGATGGTGCTGGTGCCCGGATCGTTGTCGCTGGGCGGTAGCGTGCGCATGTAGGCGACGAGGGCGGCGGTGTCGGCGTCGGCGAGGTTGGCGAACTCACCCGACGGCATGAGCAGCAGCGGCGTGCCCCCGGGACGCACGCCGTGGCGGATGGCAGCGGCGAGCGCGTCGTCGGTGTAGGCCGGATTGCGCAGGCTGCGGGTGAGGTTGGGTGGCACGATGCGGCCGAGCATCGGATCGTCGATGAGCACGCGCCCGGCGCCCTGCGGGCCGTGGCAATCGCCGCAGCCGCGCGTGTCGAACAGGTGCTTGCCGCGCTGCAGCGCCGCGGCGTCGGTGCCGATGCGCAACGGCGGGTCGTTGACCGCGTACTTGCGCGACATCGCCTTGCCGGTAACGCCCCAGGCCACGGCGAACAACCCGGCAACGCCGAGCAGGAGGATGGCCAAGCCGAGGCCGGCCCATTTCATGAAACGTCGCATCGTTCGTGTCTTCCTGTTGATTCAGGACCACTCACGAAAACCGGTTGCTCAAACGGACAGGGATCCGCGCCGGGAGCGGATGAATACGTATTCAGCGCCGGCCGGCACCTGCGACCGCCGCGTTGCGGAAACGCCACAGGTGCGCCGCGCCACACGCCGCGATCGCTTCGAAGGCCTGCTCGTAACGCGTGTCATAGAACGCGGCGTCCACGGCTTCGCTGTCGAGCACTCCGAGCAGGATCTCGTCGTGGCTGATGGCGGTGGCGAGTTCGGACAGGCCCAGCCCGCCGTCGTGGACATAGCGCGTATCCAGGCGGGTGTCGTCGACGCGTTGCGTGCGCAACAGGCGCGCGCAATCGCCTACCACGCCACGGCCGACGGACAGGCGCAGGCGCGCTTCCGGCATGCGACCGGCGCCGCGCCTGGGCCCCCAGGCCGCAGCCTGCACCAGCGTGTCGTCACCGGCGGGCAGGTACAGGACGCAGTCGGCGAGATTGAGTTCGCGGCCGGTGTGCTCGCACAGGATCCAGGCCACCTCATCCGCATCGGCGGATTGTTGCAGCAGTTCGTCGAGCCGCAGCAGCAGCCGGTCTCGGTGCAACAGGAATCGACTGACGACGTCCACCAACGGCGACCTCCGCGTGCGGGAGTCGAAGCGTAAACCAGTTCCGTCGGCGAAAGTCGGTTGCGCCCGTGGGCTCCGTGCGCTCAGTCCTGTGCAACCACGTCGATCCCGATGTCATCGATCGTGACGCGCTGGCCTGCATGGATTTTGCAGGTCTTGCGCAACTCCACCATGCCGTCCACGCGCACCACGCCGCTGGCGACGAGCTGCTTGCCGGCGCCACCGCTGTCGCACAGGCCGGTGAGTTTGAGCAGCTGGTTGAGTTCGACGAAGTCGCGATCGAGTTCGAAAGTGATGAGCTGCATGGTCGTTTCTGGGAGGAATTGGTCCAGCGTCGCAGCCGGATCGCGGATTCGCAAGCAGAGTGTGACGGGGCACGCATTCATATCGGACCGTAGCACCCCTCATTTGCGGTGGGACGTGCTGGGCCGGACAATGGGGGCCCCTTTCGGGAGAACACCTTGAATACTGCTGCATCGCACGTCACCCCCAACGCCGCTCCGTCCGTCAACCTGCGCAAACTCTGCGCGCAATTCGCCGCTCCCCAACTGGGTCGTGCCGTGTGGCAGCTGATCAACACGCTGGTGCCCTTCATCGTGCTGTGGACGCTGATGGCATGGAGCGTGATCGCCGAATGGGGCCATGGATGGACGCTGCTGCTGGCAGTCCCTGCAGCCGGCCTCTACGTCCGCACCTTCATCATCCAGCACGATTGCGGCCATGGCTCGTTCTTCGCCAGCGCGCGGGCGAACGACATCGTGGGCCGTGTCCTCGGCGTGGTGACGCTGTTTCCCTACGGCTACTGGAAGAAGACGCACGCCATCCACCACGGCACCTCCGGCAACCTCGACCGCCGCGAGATGGGCGACATCGAAACGCTGACCGTCGCCGAATACCGTTCGCGTTCGAAGTTCGGTCGCCTGGTCTATCGCATGTATCGCAGCACGCCGGTGCTGCTGGGCATCGGTCCGCTGTATCAGTTCGTGCTCAAGCACCGCTTTCCGTTCGACCTTCCCTTCACGTGGAAGAAGGAATGGGCGAGCGTGCTGCTCAACAACCTGGTACTGATCGTCGTCGGTGGCGCAATGATGTGGGCGCTGGGCTGGAAGGCCGTGCTGCTGGTGCACCTGCCGATCGTTCTGATCGCGGGCGCCGCCGGCGTGTGGCTGTTCTATGTGCAGCACACGTTCGAGGACGCGTACTGGTCGCGCAAGGAAGACTGGGATTCGAGCCAGGCCGCGATCGCCGGCAGCTCCTACTACGACCTGCCGCGCGTGGTGCACTGGTTCACCGGCAACATCGGTTACCACCACATCCACCATCTCGCCAGCCGCATTCCGAACTACCGCCTGCGCGAGGCGTTCGAGTCGAGCCCGCTGCTGCAGGCGGCGCCGCGCATCACGCTGTGGACCAGCCTGAAGAGCGCGCGCCTGAAGCTGTGGTGCGAGGAGACGCGCCGGATGGTGGGCTTCAAGCAGCTGCACGCCTGAGACCCCAACTAGTTAAAACAAAAAGCGGGCTTCGGCCCGCTTTTTGTTTGCGTCTGGATTTACTCGCGCTCGAACTGCATCAGTTCGTCCAGTTGCGCCTTCGCCTTGCGCAGGCTGCCTCCCGTGATGCTGTCCTCCATGGCCTGGGCCAGGCGCGGGCGGCTGGGATGCCGGGACCAGTGGTGGAACCACCAGGTCGCCAATAGCCCCGCCACGCCGACCAGTGCGCCGATCCCGACCAGCGACGGTGCCCGTGCGTAGAGATCGACGCCGGCCAGGGCCAGCAGCACCATCAGGATGGGTAGCCACATGAACCACCACGGCAGGCCGGCCACCATGCCGCTGACGATGTACGAGCGCCGCACCTTCGCCAGTTGTTTCTGGATGTCGAGCACCGGCGCCGAATAATCGATGCGTGCCATCTGCCCTAGGGTGACGCCGGCGAGGATGATGCAGGCCACGCCGTAGGCGTGCACGATCACGCCCGCCACGATCACCGACGCCGCTTCCGGCTTCTGGCTCCACAGCAGCGCGGCCAGGGCAATGAACGCCAGGCCCCACAGCATCTGCACGATCTGGCCCCAGAACAGCGGGCGCAAGCCGGATTTCATGCGGTCGAGCTTGCCCTGTCGGAACACCTGCAGGTTGAGCTGGTGTTGCTGCTGCAGGCGGCGGTCGAGGCTCTGCCACGCGGTCTTGAAGTCGTCGAGTTCCATGGGCGGGGTCCTGTCTGCGTGCATGGCTCAGGCCATGTCGTTGCGGATGCGCTGCTTGAGCCGGCTGATCTTGGTGGCGACGTTGCCTTCGCTGATGCCGAGGATGTCGGCGATCTCGCGATGGCTGCGGTCTTCCAGGTACAGCAGTAGCAGCGCGCGGTTGAGCGGGTCCTGCCGGACGATGAAGCGATGGAGCAGGCGCAGGTGCTGGTCGCTTTCGTGGTCCCCGCCATCGCCGGGGATGTCGTGCAGCGACTCGTCCAGCGGCACCGATTGCTGCTGGCGATGGCGGTTGCTGCGCAATTGGGAAATCGCCACGTTCAGGGCAATGCGATACATCCACGTGGAGAAGCTGGCGCGGCTGGCGTCGTAGCCGGGGAACGCGCGCCACAGCTGCGTGGCGATCTCCTGGGCCAGGTCGGCGCGATCGTCGGGGTGGTGGCAGTACGAGTACGCGACCTTGAACACGATGCCGCGATGGCGTTCGAGCAGTTCGCCGAATTCCTGTCGCGTGCTGTCCTGCATGGGGGCGGCGATTTCCATGGAAGATCCGTGTCGATTCTAGGTGGAGTCACCGTGGGCCAGCGGGCCGCCCACGGCGTCGTCGGAAACGTGATTCGCGCAGGGCGGCGATTCCTTACAGGGTCGTCCTGCATCCGGCGTTGACGCCGGCGCGGGCAGGCTTGGGCCTGTTCCCGGGAGGCGGCCATGCGCGGCAAAACCCTGAAGTTCGGCGAGGGCTTCCGCGTCGCCTTCGATGTGCGCAAGGCGCAGGCGGCGGAGATGGTGATCGCGCCGGGCGACAGCGAAGGCGGGCCGGACAACCGTCATCGCGGCGCGGACCAGTGGCTGTTCGTCCTGTCGGGCAGCGGCGTGGCGATCGTCGAGGGACGCCGCGTACCGCTCAAGGCCGGCGCACTGCTGGTGATCGAGAAGCGCGAACGCCATGAAGTCCGCAACACCGGGCGCGCGCTGCTCAAGACGCTCAATTTCTCACCCGCCGGCCTTCGATGCTGATGGCAATCCGAAGGGGCCGGGGCGGGGTTGAGACGGTTCGGGCGAACCTTCAGCGAATCGGCAGACGCAGGTGGCGCCCGCGCCACGCGAGTATCACGCCGTCGTTCTGGATCGATTCGACGGTGGCTTCGCCGAGGCGATCGCCCTGGTTGACGCGCGTGCCGTCGATGATCGCGAAGCGGTCGGCGGCAGCGGGCGCCCACATGTGCATGCTCACCTTCAACGCGGGCAGTTGCTGGCGCTCATCGGACGACAGGTCCGAGAGCCGCAGGGGCAGGTCGGGACTGGTGAACGAGGGTTGCGCGGCCGTGGATGGTGGTTCGGACACGACCTGCGTGGGCGCCGGCTGAGGGGCGGGGACGACGGCGGCAGCGACGGAAGCGACAGAAGCGGCGGAAGCTGTCGCGGGGTTGTCCGGCGTCGCGGCGGCCGCCGGCGGCCGGGACCGCGGCGACACCACCGGCGGTGGTGCGAGCGGAGCCACGGATGTCGTGGTGACGGCGCCGGTCGCGGCCGTCGTGACAGGCGCGCTCGCGCGCGGCTGCAGGGGCAGGGATGCGGGCAGCGAAACGACCGCCGGGGCCTTCGGTTCGTCAGCGTTGGGTTCGCGGGCGGTGGGGCTGCTCGCGGGCTCCCCCAGCGCCGGGCGCAACCACCATGCGAGCAGCAGCAGCGTGGCCAGGGCCGCTGCTGCCACCGCGATCGATGCGTTCCGGTTGCGCGTCGCGGTCGTTGCCGTTGACGCGATCGGGGTGGCATCGCTGAGCAGGTCGGGCGCCTGGCCGCGGCGACGCTCGGCTTCGGACTTGCGCAGCGCTTCGAGGATCATCGACATGGACTACTCCAGTCCCTTCAACAGGCGCGGGCCGGCTTCGTCGCGCGCGGCGAGGGCCATCAGGGTTTCCGGACCGATCACGCCGTCGCTGGCGAGTCCGCTGTCGCCCTGGAAGCGCCGCACCGCGGCGAGCATGTCGGCATCGAGGGTGGCGACGGCATCCGCCGGCAGGTAGCGCGTCGTGAGGCGGTCGCGCACCCACGTGAGCGACGGCGTTTCTCCGGCGACGGGCAGGGTCAGGTTGGCGGGGCCGCGCCACAGTGCCGCGTATTCGCCGTTCCAGTGGCGCGCCAGCGCCAGGCGTTCGATATCGAGCGTGTGGCCGTCGAGCGACACGCGGGCGATGCGTGCATCGGCGCCCAGGAGCACGGCCCACGCCTCGTGCGTGCCGCTGCGCAGGCGCAACAACACGGGTCGATCCTGCGCCACCAAGCGGTCGAGCGTGCCCCGTGCGCGCAGGCAGTAGGCATCGGCGGCGATCGCGAAGGAGCAGCCCGAGGCGATGGAGATGCTGAGGTTGTCGGATGGCAGCTTCCACGCCTGCAGCAAGTGCTGCCACGCCAGTGGCGAAGCGGCTGCGGCGCCATCGATGCGACTGGCCAGCGCATCGGCATCGAGGACCGCGGGACGCGCGGGTTGCGCGGCTGCGGCGGGTGGAGCGGGCCGGACCTTGTCCGCCGTCGTCGCGGGAGTGGCCGCGGTGATCGTTGCGGCCATCGACTTTGTTGCCATCGGCTTCGCCACCGGAGCTGCCGGCGGCGCCCGCCATGCGTACACGCCCGCGACCAGGGCCAGTGCCGCCACGCCCACGCCGCCGGGTATCAGCCAGCGCCTGGCGCGCCAGGCCGACGACGCCTTCGGCGCCAGTGCTTCCCGCGCGGCGCGATCGACCGTGCGGGCATCGATGCGGGTGTCGTCGTGCGCGTAGCCACCGAGCAGGGCGCGCTCGGCAATCACGTTGATCAGGCGCGGTACGCCACCCGAATGCACGTGGATGCGCTTGATCGCGCCGGCATCGAACGGCAGGTGCAGGCCGCCGGCGACGCGATGGCGGTGGCGCAGGTAGGTGGCGGTTTCGTGCGCGTCCAGCGGGGTCAGGTGGTAGCGCGCGGTGATGCGCTGCGCGAGCTGGCGCAGGTCTGGCCGCGCCAGGATCGTGCGCAGTTCCGGCTGGCCGAGCAGGATGATCTGCAGGAGCTTCTGGGTGTCGGTCTCGAGGTTGGTGAGCAGGCGCACCTGCTCCAGCGCGTCGACGGACAGGTTCTGCGCCTCGTCGATGATCAGCACCACGCGCAGGCCCTGCGCATAGGCGTCGAGCAGGTAGGCGTTGAGCGCGTCGGTGAGCGCCTTGATGCTGCCCGACATGCCCGGGTCGACGGGCAGGTGCAGTTCTTCGCAGATCGTTGCCAGCAGTTCCGCCGGCGTCACGCGTGGATTGAGTACCAGGGCGACGCGGGTATGCGGCGGGATCTGTTCCAGCAGCAGCCGGCTCAGGGTGGTCTTGCCGGTGCCCACCTCGCCGGTGAGCTGCACGAAGCCGCCGCCGCCGCCCTGGCCGATGCCGAACAGCAGGTGCGCCAGTGCATCCCGATGGCGCTCGCTGAGGAACACGAAGCGCGGGTCGGGCGTGATCGAGAAAGGCGGCTCTTTGAGGCCGTAGTGCTCGAGGTACATGCGCAGACCAGGGGTGGACCGGCGTCTAGCCTGCCACGAACCCGGGCGTGTAGCGATGCCCGTCTCGTTCAGGCGTGGCTATTCGGCCGCGCCCTTGGATTCGGCGGTGCCCAGCACTTCCGGTCGCAGGCGATGCGGCGTGCCCAGCAAGGGGTGGATGAAGACCGCGGCGAGGATGATCGCGACGCCGAGATAGAACTGCGCACTCAACTCGCGCTGCTCGCCCAGCAGCACGATGGCCAGGACGATGGCATAGACCGGCTCCAGGTTGACCGCCAGCTGCTGGGCGAAGGCACTCATGTGCCGCAGCGCCACCAGCGACAGCGTGAACGGCAACAGCGTGCAGGCCAGCGACAGGGCCAGCAGCAGCAGGACGTCGCGCGTGCTTGGCAGCACCAGCAGGTCGCCGGCGAAGGCCGGGAACAGCAACGGCATCACGGGGGCGAGCGCCGTGAGCACGATCGCGCCGGCGCCGAGTTCGAGTGCGGTGACGGTGAGCGGATCGGCATGCTCGACGAAGCGCTTGTTGAGCGAGCCGAAGATCGCGACCAGGAGCGCCGACAGCGCGCCGACAGCGATGCCCGCGCGCATGCCGTGCGGTACGCCGCCGACCACCAGCACCACGCCGGGCAGCACCAGCACGCCCAGGGCGAGTTCGCGCTTGGAGAAGCGGGTACGCGTGAGCCACGGTTCGATCATCGCGACGAAGACGGTGCCCAGCGCGATGCAGGTCGCGCCCACCGAGGCATTGGACAGCTTGATCGCGCCGTAGAAGGTGAGCCAGTGCAGCGACACCAATGCGCCGATGCCGGCGTAGGCGAGGATCAGCCGCGGCGGCATCGCGCGCAGCCCGCGCCAGACTCGCGGCACCAGCGCGAGTGCGGCTACCACGATCAGCAGGCGCCACCACACCAGCGGCAACGCCGGCAGCGAGATCATCTTGCCGAGAATGGCGGTGAAGCCCCACAGCACCACGCAGAAGTGGATTTGCAGGAAGGCCTTGCGGGTGTCGGTCATGGGCATGGGGGGCATTATCCGCGAGCCTGCCCGCCTGGCGCGCGACCGGCCCTGGTCATGGCAAGCTGGTGCAGGGAAGCGTCGGGAAGGCGCGTCGCCCGTGTTTCCTGCCGGCAGTACATCCTCCATGCGCGACGACTTCATCGATTACCTGCAGGACCTGTTCGCCGGCTTCGGTCCGGTGACCGCGCGCAGGATGTTTGGCGGCCACGGCCTCTATCGCGATGGCGTGTTTTTTGCGCTCGTGATCGACGAATCGCTGTACCTGAAAGTCGATGCGCAGACGCAGGCGCGTTTCGAGGCGGCGGGCAGTGCGCCGTTCGTGTACGAAAAGCAGCGCGAGCCCATCACCCTCAGTTACTGGTCCGCGCCGGCCGCCGCCATGGAATCCGCGCAGGACATGCTGCCGTGGGCGCAACTCGCCTACGAGGCGGCATTGCGCAAGGCCAACGCACCGCCGAAGCGCGTCCGCGCCTCCAAGCGTCCTCGTTAGCCAGGTGGGTTAGCGGATTCGCCGGGCAGGGCGAGCAGCCAGTCGACGAAGGCACGCGCCGCGGGCTTGAGGCGCTTGTGCGCCGGATACACCACGTAATAGCCCCAGCGCGCCTTCAACGCCGGGCCGGGCAGGCGGACAAGCATGCCGGCGGCGAGATAGGGCGCGACGATCTTGTCCCGCGCCAGGGCGGCACCCAGTCCATGCACCGCGGCATTCAGGGCGGCCGTGCTGTCGCTGAAGCGGTAGCGTTCCTCGATCGAAGCGCCATGCACGTCGGCCGCGCGCAGCCAGTCGTGCCAGCCCTGGCGGGCGAGGTCGGACACCAGCGGCAGGCGCGTGATCGCGGCGGCATCGCGCACGTCTTCCACGCCGGGCAGGGTGGGCGACGCCACCGGGAACAGGTAGTCGTCCATCAGGTGGTGCGCGGTGAGTCCCGGCCAGTGCCCCGCGCCATGGCGGATGCCGAGGTCCGGCCCGCCATCGTCGAAGCGGGTCAGCGCCACCTCGGTATCGACGGTGAGCCGCACGTTCGGATGCAGCGCGGCGAATTGCGGCAGGCGTGGCTGCAGCCAGGTGTAGGTGAGCGAGTGCAGTGTCGTGATGTGCACGCGATCCAGTTCCGCGCGTGCGACGCGCAGGCTGCGCACCACGCTTTCCATGTCGGCCATCGCGCTGCCCGCGGCGTCGGCCAGCTGGCGCCCTTCGGCGGTCAGCGATACCCCGCGCGCATGGCGCTGGAACAGGACCACGCCCAGCCGCGCTTCGAGCTTGCGGACATGGTGGCTGACGGCGCTCGCGGTGAGGTGCAGTTCTTCCGCGGCGTGGGCGAAGTTCTGGTGGCGCGCGGCGGATTCGAATGCCGCCAGGGCCGGGAGCAGGTCCGCACGCAGGGCCATCATGAGCCTCAAATCTGGTTTGTGTCTGTCGGCGAAAGTATGCGCTTGTGCCGGATGGCCGTGGGCCGAAAATTGCGTATGCCGACAGTGCTGCCCGACAGGCCGTGTCGTGCACCTCCCCCACGGGCGCCATGCGCCCATCGCCAACGGAACAAGACATGGGCCGACTGGATGCGATCTCGGTTTCCACCCTGCAGGCGTCGTTGATCGACGACATTCCGGCAGTGCGCGTGGGCCACGGCTGCTCGCGGCGCGACCTGTCGTCCGACGGCAGCGTGCGCGTGTGGGTGATCGACATGGAGCCGGGCAGCACCTGGCCGTACGTCGACGACCACGACACCGGCGAGCACTACTACGTGATCGCAGGCGAAGTGATCGAAGGCCACGCGCGCCATGGCGCGGGAACCTACGTGCGCTTCCTGCCGGGCACGAGCCACAGGCCGAGGAGCGAGACCGGCGTGCGCCTGTTCGGCTTCAACCTGGATCCGGCGGCGCTGGGCGCCGCGCGCGAAGCCGCAAGCCGTGCACATCGTTTCAATTACAGCCAAGGTTGACTGTCGCTGCGATCACGCCAACCGGCCCGCATGACAGCTTCCCGATGAGGACTCGCACCATGAACACTCTTGCCACCGATCGCCCGCTGCGCAGCCTGCGCGAGAGCGCCTGGCTGACGCCGGTGGAACTGGCGGTGCTCGGCGCCATCTGGGGCGCCTCGTTCCTGTTCATGCGCGTGGCCGCCAACGACTTCGGTCCGATGCCGCTGGTGGAAGTGCGCCTCGGCCTCGGCTCGCTGGTGCTGCTGCCGTTCCTGTGGCGTTATCGCTCGCACTTCGCTTCGCCGAAGCTGTGGGGCAAGCTCGCGCTGATCGGTGCGATCAATTCCGCCGTGCCATTCATGCTGTTCGCGTGGGCGGCGCAGCGGGCCCCCGCGGGCGTCGGCGCGATTTCCAATGCGATGACGGTGCTGTTCACCGCGCTCGTCGGCTTCCTGTTCTTCGGCGAGAAGATCGGTGCCAAGCGCGCGGTCGCCCTGTTCACCGGCTTCGCCGGCGTCGTGGTGCTGGCCAGCGGCAAGATCGCGGGCGCGAGCATCGGCTGGGCGGTCCTGGCGGGCAGCGCGGCGGCGTTCCTCTATGGCATCGGCATCAACCTGGTACGCCGCCACCTGACCGGCCTGCCGCCGGCGGCGGTGGCGTCGGCGACGCTGGGCACCTCGACCCTGCTCACGCTGCCGTTTGCGATCGCCACCTGGCCGCAGCATGCGATCCCCCTGAAGTCGTGGCTGTCCGCGGGCATGCTCGGCGTGCTGTGCACGGGCATCGCCTTCGTCATGTACTACCGCCTGATCGCCCGTGTCGGCGCGAGCCGTGCCTCGACCGTGACCTACCTGATCCCGGTGTTCGGCGTTGCCTGGGCATGGCTGCTGCTTGGCGAATCCTTAACCTGGACGATGGCAATCTCGGCCGCGCTCATCCTGGGTAGTGTGGCCATGAGCCAGCAACCGTCGCGCTGAGATGTGGCGGGTATTCCGCCACTCATCAAGGGGTGAGGCATGATCGCCCGACTCTGGCATGGCACCACGCGCCTCGATCGCGCCGATGCATATGCGACGTTCCTCTCCGATCGCGCGATGCCCGATTACCGCGGCACGCCGGGCAACCTCGGCGCGCAGGTGTTGCGGCGCGATGAAGGCGACATCGCCCACTTCCTCACCCTGAGCTACTGGGAAAGCGAGGATGCGATCCGTGCCTTCGCCGGCGATGACCTGTTGAAGGCGAAGTACTACCCGGAAGACGAGGGCTTCCTGCTCGCGCGCGAGCCGCAGGTGGAGCACTACGAGGTACGGTCAGCGGGCTGATCCGCCAGCATATTGATGTGGGAATCTGCGAACAACGAGTTCGCAAAATGCGAACAATGGGCGGTAGGCCTTTGCTCTACTCAGAGCGTCCCGCTGTCGGTGCGATTACCGCACTCGTTTCAACAGTTCGGTCAACGCCATCGCCGCCGCTGGATTGCGTTCCTTCGCGGCGCTGATGAAGAACACATACACGTCGCGCTGCTCGGTCGGTGGCATGCCGTTGGCCGCGATGTGCGGCAGGTCCTCCGGATGCCCGCCCCGCGCCCACAGTCTTACGCGCTCGGCCCAATGAGCCAGTTCCTCGGCGGTGTAGCCGGTGTCGATCTCGCTGCGCGAGCGCATCAGCCGCGCGTAGACGAAGTCGGTGGTGATGTCGGCGAACGAGGGATAGTCGCGTGAGTCGGTGAACACGGCGCCCAGGTTGCGTTCGCGCAACAAAGCGACGAAGCGTGCGTCGACGAATGACGAGTCGCGCACGTCCAGCACGTGGCGCAGGCGGCGGCCATCGACTTCGTCGGGCAGCAGGTGGAGGAAGGCGGTGAAGTCCTCGCGTTCCAGCTTGCGGCCGACATCGAACTGCCAGACCACCGGCCCCAGGCGATCGCCCAGGGATGCGATGCCGCCAAGGAAGTCCTCGACCTGCGCTCCGGTATTCGCGAGCACGCGCGACTGCATGATCCGCATCGGCGCCTTGAGCGAGAACACGAAACCGTCGGGTGTTTCCGATGCCCACTTCTCGTAAACCGCGGGCCGCTGCGCGCCGTAGTAGGTGCCATTGATCTCGATCGCGCTGAGGTGGCGCGAGGCATATTCGAGTTCGCGCCGCTGCACCAGGCCGGGTGGATAGAAGTTGTTGCGCCAGGGCACGTAGTTCCAGCCACCGATACCGACACGGATGCCGTCGATGGCGGGCACCGAGGTGCGCGACCAGTCATCGGGCAAGGCGGGTTTTCGGCTCATGCAGGCAGGGGACTTTGGGAGGGCCCGGGATGGTACCGCTGGATGTTGCTACTGAACGAACGGCGAAGTGCGGGCATTGCGGGCAAGGGCGGCCGCCACCCGGACGGGTCGGGCGGCGCCGCCCACTGTGACAAGGACCTGGCGGTGTCCATTCGTCCGCCCGTCCGCCCGGCTGACCGGCCACGGTAGGCCGGCGCGCGCCTTGCGACGCGCGCCGGCCCGGCGTGTCACTTGATCGGTTCGTCCAGCATCAGTTCGCGCGCGAACCGGCCGGGGGGCGAGCCGAACGACAGCAGCTTGTCGTGGTAGGCCTTGATGTTGAACTTGTCGCCTTCGCGCTTCTGCACTTCGTTGCGCAGGTCCATGTGCTCGCTGTAGCCGACGAAGTAGGTCGGCAGCTGGGCCGAGGTCAGCGACGCGCGCACCCACTTGCCGGACGCTTCGCGCTCCTGCTGGAAGGTGGTCACGGTCATCAGCTTCATCGCGTCCTCCTTGCTCATCCCATCGACGTGGATGGCCTGGTCGAGGATCGCGTTGGCCATCGCGCGCAGCGCCCACTTGCGCTGGATCAGCTGCATCAGCGGATCGTTGTTCATGTAGCCGGCATCGGCCATGACCTTCTCGCCGTACATCGCCCAGCCTTCGATGAAGGAGCCCGAGCCCAGCACCGCGCGCAGCGTCGACGGGTACTTGTTGGAATGCCACAGCTGCAGGTAGTGGCCCGGCATCGCTTCGTGGATGCTCAGCTCGTGGATCGAACGGGTGTTGTATTCGCGCAGGAAGGAATCGACCTGCTCCTTGCTCCAGTCATCCGGGATCGGCGACACGGCGTAGAACGTGTCCAGGCCCTTGTCCAGCGGACCGGGCGAATCGCAGTAGGCCACGGACACGCCGCGCTGGAATTCCGGCATGAGGATGATCTGCACCGGCGCATCGGGCGCCGATACCAGCTGCTTCTCGCGCACGAACGCGGTCGCATCGGCGGTGGCCTGCTTGGCGAGTTCGACCACCTTGTCGCGCGCCGGGCGATCGGCGTAGGCAAGTTCGAGCGCGGCTTCGATCGCCTTCTGCTGCTGCTCGTCGCTCGGCGTGTCCGGCATCTCCGCGGGCGCATTCGGCTTGCCGGCCAATACCTTGCGGGCGATGTCGTACATCTCGGTGCGCGTCTGCTTGATCGCGGCTTCGGCGCGGGTGCGGATGTCCTGCCGCGAGAGCGGCGAGTTCAACGCGAAAGCGAGCTTCTCGTCGTACAGCTTCTGGCCGATGCGGAAGTCACCCTTCGCACCGGGCACCAGGGTCTTGTCGAGCCAGGCCTGGTTCTCGGCGACGGCCTTCTTCAGCGAGGCCATCGCGGCATCCAGGCGGACGCGATCGGCGCCGCTGAGTTCGCCCGCATGTGGGGCGATCATGTCGTCGACGATGCTGGTGATGCCGGCATTCTGCTTGGCGACGGTTTCGGCGTGGATCTTCGGCACGCGCGCCAGGTCGAGGTTCTCGCGCATCTGGGCGAACAGCGCGGGAATCTTCTCCATGCGTGCGGTCGCGGCCTTGAGGCGCTGCGGCATCGGCGCGAAGTCGCGTGCCATCAGCGTGTACAGCGCGCCACCGGCGATGCCGTTGTAGACCTGCGGATCCCATGCCCAGCTCTGCAGCGTGTCCATCTGCCAGATGTCGTAGCGGATCTGGTTGCGCAGGATGGCGAGGTCGACCTGGTTTTCGCGCGAGAGCTTGGCGGCGTCGACCGCATCGACCTCGGCCAGCATCTGCTTGCTGAAATCGGTGAACTTCTGGCGGCCGGCGGCGCTCAAGTCGTCGATGCGGTCGTCGAAGTCGTGCTTGCCGGTCTGGGTGGCGCTGACCGGTTGCTGTTCCAGCCAGCCGTCGAGCCAGCGCTTGGAGAGGTCGGCGAACTTCGCGTCGGCTGCGGTGGTGGAAGCCTGCGTCGCCGCCGGCGTGGCGGTGGAAGCGGGCGTTTCGTGCTTCTGGCAGGCGGAGGTGGAGATCAGGAGGGCGAGGGCGATCGACAGTGGGATCGCCGTTGGGACGGGACGCAGGCGCATGGTGGTCTCGGGCATCTCGGATGGAGGGTGGTCGGGTGTGCAGCGGAGCTGCGACGGCCGAGCATATCGCCATGCCCGCGGCGATGCGCGGGCCGCAAGTCGGGGTTGTGATGCGTCGCGGTTGGCCGGCAGGGAAGGTGGGTGCGAACGAAGCCGCGGGCTATTCGCTCCATTCCTCGTCGGACTCGAATTCGACGAGCACGTCGAGTTCGAATGCCAGCGCTTCCACCGCCTCCCTCACCTTGGCGGCGGTGGCGTTGTTGGGGGCGTCTATCTCCAGTTCGTGCACGCCGGGGCCCTGGTCGTCGGGCAGGCCGGCGGAGCTGGAATCGTCATCGTCCATGTGGCCCATGAGGTCGGCCACTTCCTCCACGTGCTCGATGCCTTCGATGCTCGCCAGCAGGTTGCCGATCGCGCGTGCATCGTCCTCGCTGCCGGTGATTCGCAAACGCAGTTGGGGCATGGCGCGGCCTTGTCCTGGTCTGGGCTGGGGCGCGGTCAGGCTAGGCGCTGAAGCGGCAAGGGTGCGTGACGGAGCGATCGGGCTTTGTCGAACCGGAGCCGCTGCACGGCAGGCGTTCCGGGTCATGCGCTGCAGACAGAAAAGCCGCCTTTCGGCGGCCTTTCTGCTTCGGGAACGCTGGCGTCATTTCTTCGCGGGACGCACCGGCAGCGGCACGTTGCACAGGTCGATATGCCCAGCGGGCCGCTTGTACCACTCGTCGCGGCGGTTGCGGCGCGCTTCCACCAGCTGGGTGAAGGCGGGCGTGTCCGTGCGCAGCAGCTCGAGCGGCACGCGGTCGTTTTCCGGTACCTCCGATGCAAGGCGGATCGCCTTGATCGCGGTGCGCTGTTCGGGCTTCTCGTAGAAACCGAGCGGACCGGTGCCGCGCGGCAGCACGGAGAGGAATTCCATGCCCTGCACGACGCGCCCGACCACGGTGATGTTGCGGTCGAGCTGGCGCGGCGACTGGCCGGTCACGACGTACAACTCGGTGCCGTTGCTGGAATCGGCGGCGACATCACGACCCGCGCCGATGGCGCCGTAGCAATGTGCCAGCCACGTCTTGCCGGCCTGCGGATCGCGCGCGGCCGGAAAACCCTCGGCGAACCCCACCTGTGGCGCCCAGCCGTCGCTGTCGGGCAGGCGGTCGAACTTGACGCTCTTGCCCGTGCGTTCGAATTCCGCGGGCAGCTTGGCCTGGGCGGTGCCGAGCGGCTTCTTCTGCTGGTCGTCCTCGGCGGCATCGCCCCACTGCACGACGAAGTTGTCCTGCGAGCGGTTGATGCTCAGTCCGTTCCAATACCCTTCCTTCGCCAGCGTGCGGATGTTGGCGACATGCGCGGGGGCGAAGCCGGGGGCGAGTTCGATCACGACGCGGCCCGAGGCGAGATCGAGGTACAGCGTGTTGGCCGGATCGAGCGTGCGCCAATCGGCCGCCTGGGTTGCGTCGAGGATCTCCTGCATCGACTTCGGCTTGGTGGCCTGCGCGGCTGGCGTCGCCGGCTCCGCTTTCCGTGCCGGCGCTTTATGCGTCGAGGACCGGGCGGCCGGCTTCTTCGTCGGCTTGGCGGCATGTGCGGTACAGGCCAGGCCGAGCATGGCGGACAGCAGGACTACGCGGTTGAAGTGCATGCAAGCTCCTAAGGGTCGCGAGGGACGCCGCGACGGATCAAACCCGGTTGTTCGAAATCATTGTTCGAAGTCATTCGAAATCATCATTCAGCGCGGCGGTAATTGCCGTGCATGAATTCACTGAATTCGACTTGGCCCGGGAAGCGGTTCTCGATGGTGAAGCGATAGCCGTCGCCGGCGAAGTCGTAGCGGTAGCGCGCCTCGCCGCGTGGCGTCTTCTTCTCGAACAGCAGCGTGTCGCCTTCCCAACGGCCACGCGCGGGTTCGGGCGGGAAACCCATGCTGTCGAACCACCACCACAACACGTCACCGCTGCCGGGTTCGATCAGGAAGACCCCGTGGCCGCGGAAGCAGACGTGGCCATCCTTTTCCTCCTCGTACTCCTGGACCAGCGTCATGCCATCGAGGGCGACGCGGCAATGCGTGCGGCCGATCGCGGCGCCGCCTTCGCCCCAGGGCGAGGGTGCCAGCTGTTCGGGCCCTGACCAGCGGCCTTGCAGGCGGGAAAACAGGCGCTCGTGTTCGGCGCCGGGACGCGGCATATCCATCGTGGCGTTCTGGTTGGGACGGAGCGGCGAGGATACGGCGCCAGTCCCGCCCATGACCAACGGCACCCCGTGACTAATGGCAGAGACGGTATAGCGAAGTTAGCAGTAGTGTTTGCTTCAAGTTACCGGACACACGCCATGACCCCGGATTCCCCCATTACGCTCGACAGCCACCTGCGCAAGTTCCAGAAGGAGCTCAGCGCCGGCACCGTGTCTCTGGCCCTGCTCGCCGTACTGGGCACTGCCGGCGAGCCCATGTACGGCTACCAGATCGCCAAGCGCCTGGAGCAGGAGGGCGAGGGCGTCCTCAGCGGCAAGCAGAGCGCGCTGTACCCCGTACTGCGCAACCTGGAGGGAAACGGGCTGCTAGACAGCTTCGTCGAACCCTCCGTGTCCGGCCCGCCGCGCCGCTACTACCGCATTACCGAAGCCGGGCGCGAAGCCCTGCGCGGATGGTCCGCCGCCTGGCGCGCCACCCGTGATTCCGTCGACGCTGTCCTTGGGGAAGCCAAATGAACGCCACCGCTTTGCCGACCACCATTCCCGACTACCTCGAGCAGCTGCGCCGCTCGCTGGCCGGTGCCGATCCGGCGCTGGTGCAGGACGCGCTGTACGACGCCGAGGAATACCTGCGTTCGGAGCTGACCGAGAACCCCGGCAAGTCCGAGGCCGAGGTGATCGCCGCCGTGGCCAGCAGCTATGGCGCGCCGGACGAAGTCGCCGACATCTACCGCGACACTGAAGTGAAGGTGCAGAGCGCGCTGCGTACGCCGACCACGCGCCCGCCAGTCGCCAACCGTTCGTGGATCAGCCGCTTCTTCGGCGTGATCGCCGAGCCGCGCACGTATGCGGCGCTGTTCTACATGCTGCTGGCGCTGGCCACGGGCATCTTCTACTTCACCTGGGTCGTCACCGGCATCTCGCTGTCGGGCGGTCTCGCGGTGCTGATCATCGGCATTCCGTTCGTGATCCTGTACTTCGGCTCGATCCGCGTGTTGTCGCTGGTGGAAGGACGCATCGTCGAGGTGATGCTCGGCGAACGCATGCCGCGCCGGCCGTTGTATTCCACCCGCGGCAGGCCGTGGCTGGAACGCATCAAGGACCTCTTCACCGATCCGCGCACCTGGGCCACGCAGTTGTATTTCCTGCTGATGCTGCCGCTGGGCATCGCCTACTTCACCGTGGCGGTCACCGGGCTGGCGACGTCGCTGGGCCTGATCGCGGCACCGGTTGCCGCGCTGTTCGGCGGATTCAACGGCGGTCTGTGGATGGACGACGTCAACGTGATCGGCGTCGACGGCTGGTGGGCGCTGCCGCTGTGCTTCATCGTCGGCGTGGTGCTGCTGTTCGCCACGCTGCACCTGGCCCGCGCGATCGGCCACCTGCACGGGCAGCTGGCCAAGCACATGCTGGTGAAGACCTCGCAGTTCGACTGAGCCGCGCCATCTCGGCAAACAAAAAGAGCCGGCAGCGATGCCGGCTCTTTGCATTGCGGAAGCGTGGATTACTTCGCCGCGGCGCCGGACCCGTCCTTGCCGCGATAACGTTCGAACCAGGCCAGGATCGCCGACGCCTTCGCCGCCGACTGCGACGGCCGCGCCGCGATGCCGCCGTGGCTCGCGCCGGGCACCTTGACCAGCGCAGTGGGAACGCCGCGCAGCTGCAGCGCGGTGTAGTACTGCTCGGCTTCGCTCACCGGCGTGCGGTAATCCTCGGAGCCCACGACCACCAGCGTCGGCGTCTTCACGTTGCCGACCAGCGACAGGGGCGAACGCGCCCAGTAACCCTGCGGGTCTTCCCACGGCAGCTTGTCGAACCAGTAGCTGTGGTAGTAGATCGCGCCGTCCGAAGTAAGCGCGAAGCTGGTCCAGTCGATCACCGGCTTCTGCGTCGCCGCCGCGCGGAAGCGGTCGTTCTTGCCGACGATCCAGGCGGTCAGCACGCCGCCGCCGGATCCACCGGTGACGAACAGGTTGTCGCTGTCGACGAAGCCCTTGGCGATCGCCGCATCCACCGCACTCATCAGGTCGTCGTAGTCGTGGCCCGGATACGCCTTGTCGATCTGGTTGGCGAAATCCTCGCCGTACGACGTCGAGCCGCGCGGGTTGACGTACACCACGACATAGCCGGCCGCGGCGTAGAGCTGGTCGTCGGTCGAGAACGCCGGGCCGTAGGCCGCGAACGGACCGCCATGGATCTCCAGGACCAGCGGATATTTGCGCGACGCATCGAAGTTGGGCGGCGTCACCATCCACGCATCGACTTCGCGACCGTCGAAGGCCTTCACCGGCAACGGCTGCACGTCGCCGAGCGTCTTCGCCGCCAGCAGGCTCTCGTTGAGGTGGGTGAGGCGCCGCGCCTTGCCGCCGCGCACCACCGCCACGTCGGAGGGGCGGAGCGGGGTGCCGCTGGTGATGGCCAGCGTGCCGTCGCGCGCCACGCTGTATTCGCCACCGCTGTAGGGCCGGTCGAGTCCGCTGCCGGTCAATCCTTCCGCGACCGTGCGCACCGAGCCGTCCAGGCCGACGCGGGCCACGCGCACGCTGCCATGGTCGTCGTAGTCGACGAAGACCGAACGCCCGTCGCCGGACCACACCGGGCCGTCGACGCTGCGGTCGAGGCTGCCGGTCAGCACGCGAGCGTTGCGGCCGTCGCTGTCCATCACGTACAGGAGCGTGTTCTGGTAACCCAGCCGGCGGTCGTCGAAGCCGAGATAGGCGATGCGCTTGCCATCGGGCGACACCACCGGCGATCGATCCGGCCCGTTGCGGTCGGTGAGCGTGCGGATGCCGTTGTCGGCGAGCGTCACGACGTGCACGTCGGTGTCGACCGCCTGCCGCTCCCAGTCCTTCGACAGGTTGCCGCTGAACACGATCGCCTTGCCATCGGGTGTCCACGACAGCGGACCCGCGGCGTTGTGCTGGCCGAAGGTGACCTGCGTCGGTGCGCCACCCTCCGCGGGCACCCAGAAGATGTGCTCGAAGCCGGGCTTGGCGTAACCGTCGCCGTCGTTGCGGTACGTGACGGCGTCGATCACCTGCAGCGGTTCGGCCCATTGCGCGCCCTCGGGCTTCGCCGGCGCCTTGCCCAGCGAGGCGCCTTCGGCGGGAACGAACATCGAATAGGCGATGCGGTTGCCATCGGGCGACCACTCGATGCCCGACGGCGTCTCCGGCAGGCCGGTGACGCGCGCCGCTGCGCCCGTCTTCATCCAGCGCACGTAGAGCTGCGCGCCGCCGCCATCGGAAGTGGACACGTAGGCCAGCCGCGAGCCGTCGCGCGACCAGCGCGGCTGCATGTGCGATCCCGTGCCCGCGATCAGGGGCGCCTGCGTGCCGCTCGCCACGTCGATCAGCCAGATCGCCGAACGCGCGCGGTCGGTCATGACGTCGTTGGAACGGCGCACGTAGGCGATGGTGCGGCCGTCGGGGCTGATCTGTGGATCGGTGGCGACTTCCAGCGAGAACAGGTCCTGGCCGGTCAGCAGGCGCGATGGACCCTCGGCGGTGGCAGCGAAAGCGGGTGTATGGGCGAAAAGGGCGAGGGTCAGCAGCGCGGCTGATGGCTTCATGATGGGCTCCGGGACAAGGAGCCCATGGTTCAACCTTTGCGCGGCGCGGACAACATGACCATTGGGCTAGGTGTGGAGTGTCAACACGTTGTTTCGAGATACGCGCTCTCGCAACGGTTGCAGTGCGGCGCTTTGCTCCTTCCCCCGCTTGCGGGGGAAGGCTGGGATGGGGGCCTCCCCCGCAAGCGGGGGAGGGAGTAGCCGATCCGGTGGGCCAGCTCCGCTTGGATGCCTGTTGCTTCAGCTCGCCGCGTACTGCGCGATGAAGTCGCGCACCTGCGGATACACCTGCGTGCGCCAGCGGCGGCCGCTGAAGATGCCGTAGTGGCCGGCGCCTTCGACGGTCAGGTGGCGATGGTCTTCCGGCGCGATGCCCGTGAGCAGCGCATGCGCGGCGCGGGTCTGGCCCTGGCCGGAGATGTCGTCGAGCTCGCCCTCGATCGTCATGATCGCCGTGCCCTGGATCGCGCCGGGATCCACGCGCTCACCGCGCACCACCCATTCGCCCTTCGGCAGCAGGTGGCGCTGGAACACGACGTCGACGGTCTCCAGGTAGTACTCGGCCGGCATGTCGAGCACGGCGTTGTACTCGTCGTAGAAGCGGCGGTGCGAATCGGCGTCCTCGAGGTCGCCCTTCACCAGGTCCTGGTAGAAATCCCAGTGCGACTGGAAATGGCGTTCCGGATTCATCGCCATGAAGCCGCCGTGCTGCAGGAAGCCGGGATACACGCGGCGGTTGTGGCCGGGGTAGTTCGGCGGCACGGCGTGGACGAGGTTGGCCTCGAACCACCACAGCGGCTTGTGCGTGGCGAGGTCGTTGACCTTGGTCGGATTCTCGCGCGTGTCGATCGGCCCGCCGAACATCACCAGCGAACGCGGCGTCTTCTCGCCACGCGAAGCCATCAGCGACACCGCCGCCATCGTCGGCACGGTCGGCTGGCACACGCTGATCACGTGCAGGTTGTCGGCGCCGATCGTGCGGATGAATTCCTCGATGTAGGCGACGTAGTCGTCGAGGTGGAAGGCGCCTTCCTCGAGCGGCACCATGCGCGCGTCGACCCAGTCGGTGATGTAGACCTTGTGGTCGCGCAGCAGCGTCTTGACCGTGTCGCGCAGCAGCGTGGCGTGGTGGCCCGACAGCGGCGCGACGACCAGCACGGACGGGTCGTCCTTGAAGTCGGCGATGTTGCCGGCGTCGTCGGCGAAGCGCTTGAAGCGGAGCAGGCGGCAGAACGGCTTCTTCAACACCTCGCGCTCGACCACCGGATGGCTCTTGCCGTCCTTCTCGATCGAATGGATGCCGAATTCGGGCTTCTCGTAGTCCTTGCCGATGCGATACATCAGCTCGTAGCCGGCGGACAGGCGCGAAGCGCCCGGCAACGACGACAACCAGCTGCCCGACGCGCCGAACATGCGCGAATTGGCCTCGGCCCAGTAGTTCCACGGCTGCATCCAGGCGCGGCCGAGTTCGTGCAGGTGGTAAAGCAGCATTCGCGGTAGGGCCCCTGACCCTGGGAACGGCGCGTTCGAAAGCGCCATGACGCGCCGCAGCATAGCCGATGGTGGCGACGGGTTTGTGAAGCGAGTCGCGGTTTCCGGGGTTGCGCCGCCGGGGGTGGCTTATTGGATTTCCAACGCGGTCGCGTGGTCGCGCAGGGCGGGCGACAGCCACAGGTGCGAGCCGATCTGGGTGAAGCCGAGTTTGCCGAAGCGCTGGCGATAGAACTTCGCCGGCCGGTTGCGGAAGTCGTGCTCATCGCCCTCGGCGCCGTCCTCGCGCGCGAAGGTTTCGAGGAAGGCGACGCCGCCGCACAACTCGGCCAGGCCCGGCAGGCCACGGTCGAGTTCGCGCGTGTCGAGGTAGTGCATGACATCGCTGCACACCAGCAGGTCCACCGGCGGGCACGGGCGCAGCAGGGCGAAGTCGCCGAAGCCCGCCAGGTGCAGGTTGCGGCGCGCGCCGTAGCGGCGGATCGCGTACTCGCTGCTGTCGAAGCCGAGGTACCGGGCCTTCGGTCGCAGCTTGAGCAGGGGCGCGCGCCACACGCCTTCGCCGCAACCGATGTCGAGCACGGTGCGCAGCGGACGCTCGAGGAAGTATTCGGCAGTCGTCACCGCCATCGCCACCTTGCGCGCGAGCCGCGCGCTGTCGCCGATGCCGCGCTGCCGGTACCAAGTGTCGAAGTAGCTCTGATCGTAGTGTTTAGTCATCGAGGTGCAGGCTTTAGGATCGTCATCCCGGCGAACGCCGGGATCCAGCCGCTGCCTCTTGTTCTCGCGAGAACAGGCCAACGCGAATCAAATGCTGGATCCCGGCGTTCGCCGGGATGACGAAGAAGGGTGGAACGCATTCGTGCCATCCTATCGCGCCTCGACACCATTCCCGGGACGCGCAGCCAATGCAAGCCTATTTCTGGATCAAGACCGCCCACGTCGTGTTCGTCATGGCGTGGATGGGGGGAGTGTTCTATCTGCCGCGCATCCTGGTGAACCTCGCCGAGGCCGGGAACGATCCGGGGGTACGCGCGCGCCTGCTGCTGATGGGGCGGCGACTGTACCGCTTCGGCCACATCATGTTCGGGCTGGCGCTCGTCTTCGGCCTGCTGATGTGGCAGGGACACCGCGTGTTCGGCGATGCCCTGCCGCAGATGTTCGCGACCGGCGGCTGGCTGCACGCGAAGCTCGCACTGGTGGCGGTGATGCTGGCGTACTACATCGTCGCCGGCCGCTGGTTGAAGGGTGTCGAGGCCGGCCGGCCCTTGCCGTCGTCGCGCGCGCTGCGCTGGTTCAATGAATTGCCGGTGTTCCTGCTGATCGCGATCGTTTATCTGGTGCTGGCAAAGCCGTTCTGAGACCTTGTCACCCCGGCGAAAGCCGGGATCCATTTTGCCGTTGCTCCTGCTCTGCTAGCCAAAGCAACGGCAAGATCAAAATGGATCCCGGCTTTCGCCGGGATGACGGAGCGAGTTCATGGCGCCGTTCTGAAATCCGCCGGCTTCGGCAGCTCCACCGGCACACCATTGCGGTCGCAGTCGCCCTTGGCGCATAGCGCTTCGCGCAATGCCGGCATCGCCTGCAGCATGAAGTGGAAGATCGTGTTTTGCTCCACGCTGCCGCGCACGGCATCGCTGCCAGGGCCGCGTGCCCAGATGCCGACATCCTCGCCGCCGTGCGATTCCTGGGTGAACGGCGCGATCGCTTCCTGCAGGTAATCGGGGTCGGTGGTGTCGACGTTGGTGAGGTCGGGACGGCCGATCGCCGGCTTGATCTTGTGCAGATCGTGCGGATTGCGCTTGGCGCCCGCTGGCTGCACGTCGCTTTCGCCGGTGTAGCCAGGGCCATTGGCGTAGTTGAGCGTGGTGTAGGGGAGGCCAAGCAGATCGCGTGCATACGCGTCCTTGCCTTCCTCCTCGCCGGTGCTGCCACGGACCTTGCCGAGGATCGGGTTGCCGCGTTCGGGATAGCCGGAAAAGCTCAGCGTGTGGGCGTGGTCGGCGGTGACCAGGATCAGCGTGTCATCGGCCGAGGTCAGTTCCGTGGCGGTGCGCACCGCATCGCTCAGCGCGATCGTCTCGTCGAGCGCGCGGTAGGCGTTGCCGTTGTGGTGGGCATGGTCGATGCGCCCGCCTTCGACCAGCAGCACGAAACCCTTGTCGTTGCGTTGCAGGCGCGTGATCGCGGCGCGCGTCATCTCGGCCAGCGAAGGCTCGCCGCCACGGTCCTGCGGTCGATCGTGTTCGTAATGCATGTGGCTGGGCTCGAACAGGCCAAGCACCGGCTGGTCGCCCGGCGCCGCCGCGAGCTGCTGCGCGTCCCACACGTAGGCGCCCTGCGGATGGCGCTGGCGCCAGAGCGCGATGAGGTCGCGCCCGTCCTTGCGCAGGCCGCGCGTATCGGGATATTCGGGATCGGCCTGCGTGTCCGGCATGAAGTTGGCGCGACCGCCGCCCATCAGCACGTCCGGACCGCTGCCGTACGGCGATTCGATCAGCTGTCGCGCGATGTCCGTGCAGCCACCCGCGGGATCGCCGTAACGCGTCATCGCCGCGTCGCTCTCCCAGTTGCGGTGCGCGGAATGGGTGAAGGTCGCGCCCGGCGTCGCATGGGTGACGCGCGTGGTGGTGACCACGCCCGTCGCCAGGCCACTGCTGGCGGCGAGTTCCCACAGCGTCAGCACCGGCGTCTTCAATGCCGCCGCGCAGTCGCCGAGCCTGGCTTCCTGGCCGATGCTGAGCACGCCGGCGCGTGTCTTCACGCCGGTGGCCATCGCCGACATGGTGCCGGCCGAATCCGGCGTCTGCGAGTCGGTGTTGTAGGTCCGGCTCAGGGCCGTGGCGGGGAAGTTCTCCCAGCTCAGGCGGTTTTCCTCGCCCGGTGCGCCCTTGCGCTGGCCTTCGAGGATGCGCGCTGCCGCCACGGTGGTGAGGCTCATGCCGTCGCCGACGAACAGGATCACGTTCTTCGCGTGTCCGCCCATCGCGCCGCGTTGGGCCGCCTGCGCGGCGCCGTCTCGGAACCACCAAGCCGGGGTTTCGCCATCGGGGCGCTTGATCGCCGGCACCTCCACCATGAACGGCCCGCTGGCCGGCGCGCGTGGCGCGGTGCTGGCACAGGCCCCGAGCAGGGTGGAAGCCAGGGCAATACCGAGGACGCGCAAGGAAGACATGAAAACCTGCCGGGACCGGGTGAACAGGGAATCGCGGATTATGCCAAGCCGATCGCGCGGGATTTCGTGGCCGGCTTTGCGCAAACGGGTGGGCGGAGAGGGGGCCCATGCTCATTCCGGTTTGGAACAACGGATTGCATTCACGGCTCGCCACGCCGCGCCGGCCTCGGCTATGTTGCGGGCTTGAGTTGCGGCCCTGGGTCGCGGGCCGGCCCGGCCCGGCCGGCGCAACGGAGATTTTCCGGATGATGAAGGTGGTTTCCGGCTGGCTGCGGATCCCGTTCTGGCAGCGCGTGGTGCTCGGCTTCGTCCTGGGCGCGCTGGCGGGCTGGCTGTTCGGCCAGGATGCGGCGACGTGGTTCGGTCCGCTTGGCGACGTCTACGTCAACCTGATCAAGATGATCGCGGTGCCGCTGGTGTTCTTTGCGGTCATCAACGCGGTCAGCGCGCTGCATGGGCAGAAGTCGATCGCCGCGCTCGGCGGACGTACCTTCCTGTGGTTTGCGATCACCGCCGTGCTGGCGGTCGGCGTTGGCCTGCTCGCGGGCTGGGTGGTGAAGCCGGGTGTCGGCGTCGATGTCGGCACGCTGAAGATGGCGTCCGACTACGTCCCCAAGAACCCGCCCGGCGTGCTCGACGTGCTGTTCAACATCGTGCCGTCCAATCCCATCGCGGCGATGGCGGGTGCCGACACCGCCAAGACCGCCGACGGCATGAAGGTGCTGGTGCCGCGCAACGGCACGGTGCTGCAGGTGATCTTCTTCGCCGGCCTGATCGGCTTTGCCTTCGTCAAGCTGGGCGAGCGGACCGCACACCTGCGCCGGCTGTGCGGCGAGGCCAGCGAGACGATGATCCAGGTCACGCGCTTCGTGCTGGAATTCACGCCGCTGGGTACGTTCGGACTGATCGCCGCGCTGGTGGGCGGCTATGGGTTCGAACAGCTCAAGCCGCTGGCGAGTTTCGTCGTCGCCCTGTACGCGGCCTGCGCGTTCCACATCGTGGTGGTGTACAGCGGTCTGCTGCTGGCGCACGGGCTGAATCCGATCCGCTTCTTCCGTGGCGCCGCGCCCGCGATGCAGGTGGGATTCGTCGCCTCGTCGAGTTTCGCCGCGATGCCGGTGTCGCTGCGCAGCGTGGTCCACAACCACGGCGTCGACAGCGACTACGCCGCTTTCGTCGTCCCGCTCGGCGCCAGCATCAAGATGGACGGTTGCGGCGCGATCTATCCGGCGCTGGCGGCGGTGTTCATCGCGCAATATGCGGGCATCGACCTCACGTTCGACAAGTACCTGATCATCGCGCTGGCGTCGGTGCTGGGCAGTTTCGGTACCGCCGGCGTACCCGGCACCGCGGTGATCATGGCGACGGTGGTGCTCAGCGCCGCCGGCCTGCCGCTGGAGGCGATCGGCTATCTGTACGCCATCGACCGCGTCCTCGACATGATGCGCACGATGACCAACGTGACCGGCCAGATGCTGGTGCCGGTGCTGGTGGCGAAGGAAACCGGATTGCTCGACCGCGAACTGTACGCAGCGGCTTCGAGCAACGTCGGCGTGGCCGAGGGCGAGATGGCGGAGATCCGCAGCGACGCCACCGGCTAACCAGTCCGCATCGCGAACCTCACACATCCTTTTCATGCCTGCGCAGCAAGATATCCGGGCATGAATGCACTGATGGCGGAGCGGTGGCGATGGCCGAAGAAAACATCCAGCTGGTCGAACAGTTTCCCGGCGCCGACGATTACTGCCGGTTGCGCAGCGTCGCCGGCATGTCGCCCAAAACAATCGAGGCCGCGCGCAAGGGGCTTCCCAACACGCTGTATGGCGTGAGCCTGCGCCACGACGGTGAAGTGATCGGGATGGGACGCATCATCGGCGATGGCGGCTGCTTCTACACCGTCGTCGATATCGCGGTGGCACCGCCATTCCAGGGACGTGGGCTGGGCAAACGGATCATGACCGCGCTCGATGCGTGGCTGCGCGCGAACGCGGAGCCTTCGGCCTATGTCACCCTCGTCGCCGATGGCGAAGCCCGCCATCTGTATGCGAAGTACGGTTTCGTCGAGACGGCGCCGGCATCGGTCAACATGGAGTATCTCGTAGCCTCGAACCCGGCTGACTAGGCCTCCGGCGCGATCACGCGCGCGAGAACTTCCACGACAGCATGCGTCCGTCGCGATACGGCATCACGCCGTGGAAGGGGCGCGGGTCGTCGTCGAACACCAGCGGCAGGAACTGGCGGTCGCCTTCCCACATCGGCAGGTCGTGCAGGCGCTCGCGTGGCACCCACTCCAGCGGGCCTTCGGCATTGCTTTCGAAAGGGGTGCCGGTGAAACGGGTGATGAGGAAGACGAAGCCGAGCCAGTCCTCGCCTTGCTTGCCGAAACCGGGCCAGCTGATCGTGCCGCGCAGCGACAGGTCGACGCAGTCGATGCCGGCTTCCTCGTGGATCTCGCGACGCATGCCGGCGAGCACGTCTTCGTCCGGTTCGATCTTGCCGCCCAGGCCGTTGTACTTGCCGAGCTGGTGGTCGTCGGGGCGTGCGTTGCGATGGACCATCAGCACTTCGCGTCCATCCGCGGACAGCACGTAGCCGAGCGTGGCGACGATCGGGGTGTAGGGCATTACGGTCGTTCCTTGCGTTGCGTCGCCAGCTGCGCGTCGAACCGCGCTTCGGCCTTGTCGGCATAGTCGCGGCAGGTGACGGGCGCGGGATGCGGCGTGGTGGTATTGGCGGGCGTCCAGCCGCTCGCATCCGGGTGCGGCGTGATCAGCACGTCGCAGGGCAGCGCGCGCACCGCCGCGAAGCCGCGGCGATAGTCGTCGACGATGCGGGGATAGCGCGGATTGTCGACCAGCTGGTAGCCCGGCGCGCTCAGGCTGTCGGCATAGGCGATGTCCAGCGGCTTGCCATTGCGCGTGTCGCGCCAGGTCCAGCTCAGGCTGCCGGGCGTGTGGCCCGGCGTGTAATGCGCGACGAAGCGCAGGCCGCCCAACTCGACGGCTTCGCCATCCATCACCAGGCGGTCCGCCTGCACCGGCGGATACAGGATGCCGTCGCCGAAATGCAGGTCATTGCTGCCGCCGCGCGCCAGCAGCACGGCGGATTCGGCATTGCTGACCACGCGCGCGCCAGTGGCCCGCTTGATCGCGGCGATCGGCCCGGCGTGGTCGCCGTGCGCGTGGCTGTGCAGGATCAGCTTGAGTTCCTGCGGTTGCACACCGAGGTCGCGCATCCGCTGCAGCAGCATGTCCGCCGCCTGCGGCAGGCCGCCATCGATCAGCACCGCGCCTTCCGGCGTGCGGATCAGCAGGGCGCTCAGACCCTGCGTGCCGATGTACCAGGTGTGGTCGGCGAGTTGAAACGGTGCGATCGGCTGGCGCCAGGCATCGTCGGTTTCGTAGCGGCTCGATTGCGGCAGCACCGGTTCGGCGGCGTGGGCGATCGATGTGATGGCAAGCAGGGAGGCGACGAGCGCGAATCGATGCATCGTGGGAGCGTGCGAAACCGGGGGCGCGACAGTGTCGGCGATCGCGCACGGCCGGGCCAGTGCGCGATCCGACAGCGGCGTCAGGGCGATGTGCGCGGTGTCGCCAGGCGCGCGGCCAGCCAGGCCAGCGACAGTGGCAGCAGGAGGCCGGCGACCGTCATCCACAGCGGATAGGCAATCAGCATGCGCTTGGCGAGCACCATGACGACGACCAGCGTGCCGATGACCAGCGCGGCCGCCCGGCGATGCCGCGCGATGCGTGCCGCGATCCAGCCGCCGAGGAAGGCGGCCAGCGACCACCCTGCCAGCACGATCAGCATCACCGGTGTCGGGGCGGCGGCGACATGGGCCGCCAGCGCCTGTGGGTCGCGCAGGTCGATGCCCGGCGGCGGGTGGTGCAGGAACATGCTGGCGAATTCGCACAGCGTGATCGTGAGCCACGCGACAACCAGTCCCGCCACAACGCCGAGGATCGTACGCCCCATGCCTGCTTCCTCCCCAATGGTGGCGGAAGCATCGCCCACGCCCACGGGACGTCGCAAGGTGCACACTTGCACGTCTCATTCCTGGAGTCGGCCATGAGCGGAACCCAGCGCGAACTCACCATGCGTTTCCTGGCGGAGCCCGTCGACGTCAACTACGGTGGCAAGGTCCACGGCGGCGTGGTGATGAAATGGATCGACCAGGCCGGCTATGCCGCGGCGGTGGGCTGGAGCGGCCACTACAGCGTGACGGTCGCCGTCGGTGGGATCCGCTTCGTCGCGCCGATCCTGATCAGCGATCTGGTGGCGGTGCGCGCCAAGCTCATCCATACCGGCAACACCAGCATGCACTTCTCCATCGACGTCAGCGCCCGCGACCCCATGGGCGGAGAGACCCGCCTGTGCACGCATTGCGTGATCGTGTTCGTGGCGATGGACGCCAACGCCAAGGCCACGCCCGTGCCGCCCCTGCAGATGGCCAGCGATGAAGACAAGCGCCTGGCCGAGTACGCGCTCAAGGTGATGGAGCTGAGCAAGGGCATCGAAGCCACGATCGAGCACTTCCGCGATCCCGGCTGACGCGGAATGAAGCCGTGGAAATGGAACTGCGGAAATGAAAAAGCCGCCCCGAAGGCGGCCTTTGGTCTCTTGCGTCGGGCGGATCAGCCGCCGCTGGTGTTCACGCGTCGTGCCTGCACGAAGCGCCCGCTCCAGTAACCCTCTTCGAGGCTTGAGACCGTGACGTCCTTGCCGGTACGCGGGGCATGGACGAAGCGGCCGTCGCCGAGGTAGATGCCGACGTGGTTCACGCGGCCCTTGCGACCGAAGAAGACCAGGTCGCCGGCGACCAGTTTGGCGCGGTCGGTGACGAGCTCGCCGTTCTTGGCCATGTCGCGGGACACGCGCGGCAGTTCGATGCCCAGCGCATTGCGGAAGACGTAACCGACCAGGCCGCTGCAGTCGAAACCTTTGTTGGGATCGGTGCCGCCCCAGCGGTACGGCGTGCCGAGCAGGGCGAGCGCCTTCTGCAGCACGCTCTTGACCTTGCTGTCGTCGCCGATGGGCGTGCCGATGGCTTCGGCGGGCAGTTCCAGCGCAGCCGCCGGGTTCAACAGGCGATTGGCGCCTGCCACCAGGTCGAGCGCGCGGCCGGACAGCGATTCGGGTGCAACCGCGGCCGGGTGCTTGACGGGGAACGGCGCAGCATCGTCCACCGGTGCCGCGAAGGCCGACAACGCCGGGGCGGTGAGCGCCAGCGCGAGCGACAAACGCAACAAACCCCGGGCAAGCCGGGAAGGGGTGGTACCAGCAGGGCGGCCGTACTCTGGCGTCACGCAGTCATCGCGATTCACAAACTGGTGGCGATCATGCCTACCCGACCGGGTGATGTTGTTCAGAAGAAGTTAGGGATTCGTTAAATCCGCCGTCAAAGTTGGCAAAACCGGCCGCTGGTCAGTTGAGGACCCGCTTGGCCCCGCTGTAGTGGTCGCGCCAGTACGGCCCGTCCAGATAGTCCAGCCGCACGGTGCCGCCCGTGCTGGGGGCATGGACGAAACGGCCTTCCCCCACGTAGATGCCGACATGGCTGACGCCCCTGCCGGAGCCAAAAAACACCAGGTCCGCCGCCGCGAGCCGCTCCGGGGCGATCCGGGGCCCCTGCCATGCGGCGAGTTCGCCCGAGGTGCGCGGCAGGCGCAGGTCGAGCATGTCCCGGTAGACGTAATTGACGAGCCCGCTGCAGTCGAAACCAGTGTCGGGGGTGTTGCCGCCATAGCGATAGGGCGTGCCCACCAGGCTGATCGCCCGCATCAGCACCGCATTGGCGCGGACCGGGTCGGCCGGGGCCACCACTGGCCAGGAACGATGTGCCGGCAGTGGCTGGCGGACCAGCTTGTCGCCGCCACAGCCCGTAAGCAGCAACGCCAGCCACATTAGTAAGAGAAGCGACCCTCGCGCTGGCATGGCGCCGGGGTTGCCGGGATAATGCGCGACTCCCTTGGCAGGGCTCGGAATATTCGTCTTCACGAACCGAAGCTTGGCCGTTCCCGCCGCAGCCGACAAGGCGCGGCAGCTCTCGGCCACAGCCGTGGCCCACCACCGAGTCAAGCAATGAAGATCGAGAAAGACCGCGTCGTCAGCTTCCACTACACCGTCAGCGAGCAGGGCCAGGAGTCGCTGGAAAGCTCCGAAGGCCGCGATCCGCTGGTGATCCTGGTCGGCCACGGCAACATCATTCCGGGCCTGGAAACCGCGATGGATGGCCGCGAGGCGGGCGACAAGTTCGAAGTCGACGTGGCCGCCGCCGATGCCTACGGCGAGAAGCGCGACGGCCTGAGCCAGCGCATCCCGAAGAAGCACTTCGGCAACCAGCGCCTGGAGCCGGGCATGCAAGTCATCCTGCAGACCAACTTCGGCCCGCGCGCCGTGACCATCCAGAAGGTCGGCATGAGCGTGGTCGACGTCGACCTCAACCACCCGATGGCGGGCAAGAACCTGCATTTCGCCATCGAGATCGTCGACGTGCGCGAAGCCTCGGCCGAGGAAGTCGAGCACGGCCACGTGCACGGCGAAGGCGGCCACCAGCACTGAGTACCGGCGCTATCCGCTGCTCCACGACGGCCCGCGCATGCGGGCCGTTGTCGTTTCTGCACCGCGCGCACCGCTCAGTCGCGCCCATGGTGTAATCGCCCGCACTTCAATGTGGGGGGATCCCTATGAGCCGGATTGTCCAGATCGCGTCTTCTATCGGCGTGTTTTCGATCGGTGTGTTCTCTGTTGGCGTGCTCACCCTTGCCGGTTGCAGCACATCGCCGCCGCAGCCTGCGGCGCTGGCGCGCTACGACCTGCTGATCCGCAATGGGCTGGTCTACGACGGCAGCGGGACCCCGCCGCGACGCGTCGACATCGGGGTGCGCGGCGATCGGGTCGCGGCGCTGCTGCCAGCGGGAAGTCCTGCCGAGGCGGCACAGGTGCTCGATGCCAAGGGCCAGGCGGTCGCGCCGGGTTTCATCAACGTGCTGAGCTGGGCGAACGAATCGCTCATCGCCGACGGGCGCGGCGTGAGCGATACCAAACAAGGCGTGACGCTGGAGATCTTTGGCGAGGGCTGGTCGATGGGGCCGCTCAATCCGGAGATGAAAGCCGAGATGCTGCGCCAGCAGGGCGACATCCGGTATCCGATCGAGTGGACCACGCTGGGCAATTACCTGGATTACCTGCAGCGGCGCGGCATCACGCCGAACATCGCCTCGTTCGTCGGTGCGGCGACGGTGCGGATACATGAGCTGGGCGAAGGCGACATACAGCCCACGCCCGTGCAGCTGGCTCGCATGCAGGACGAGGTGCGCGCCGCGATGCAGGAAGGCGCGCTCGGGGTAGGCGCCGCGATCATCTACGCACCGGGTTCGTACGCGAAGACCACGGAGCTCACCGCGCTGGCCAACGCTGCCGCCGAGTCCGGCGGTGGTTACGTCGCCCACATGCGCAGCGAAGCCAACGGCTTGCAGGACGCACTCGACGAGACCATCGGCATCGCCCGCGCGACGAAGCAACACACCGAGGTCTATCACCTCAAGGCCGCAGGCGAGCGGAACTGGCCGAAGATGGCGCAGGCCATTGCCAGCATTGATGGCGCGCGTGCGCAGGGGCTCGATGTCGCAGCCGACATGTATGCCTACACCGCGGGTGCGACCGGACTGGATGCGAGCATCCCGCCGTGGGTGCAGGCCGGTGGCCGCGAGGCGCTGAACCAGCGGCTGCGGGATCCGAAGACGCGCGCCCGCGTCATCGCCGACATGAAGGACCCCAACGCCGGGTGGGAAAACCTGCGCCTGCAGGCCGGCTCACCCGAGCGCGTGCTGTTCATCGGCTTCAAGTCGGAAAAACTCAAGCCGTTGATCGGCCGCACGCTGGCCCAGGTCGCGGCGCAGCGTGGCACCCCGGTCGAGGACACCGTGCTGGACCTGATGCTCGAGGACGACTCGCGCGTCGACACCGCCTATTTCCTGATGAGCGAGGACAACGTCGAGCTCGGCCTGCGCCAGCCCTGGGTCAGCCTCGGGTCGGATGCGGAGTCGTCGGCGCCGGAGGGCGTCTTCCTCAAGTCCAGCACGCATCCGCGCGCCTACGGCAACTTCGCCCGCTTCCTTGGCCATTACGTGCGCGATCGCAGGTTGATGCCGCTGGAGGAAGCCATCCGCCGCCTCACCCGCCTGCCCGCCGACAACTGGAAGCTGCGCGATCGTGGCTGCCTGGATCCGGGTTGCCACGCCGACCTGGTGGTGTTCGATCCGGCCACGATCAGCGACCACTCGACGTTCGAAAAGCCCATGGTGTTCGCGACCGGAGTGAGCGATGTCTTCGTCAACGGCGTGCAGGTCCTGCGCGCTGGCGAACATACCGGCGCCACGCCCGGGCAGGTCGTGCGCGGGCCGGGATGGACGGGCTGGGCCAGCGCGACGAAGTAGCCCTGCTGCCCTGAGCTCTGGACACCCCAAAGAAAACGGCCCGCATGCGCGGGCCGTTTTTGTGTTGCGCGATGCTTCGCTCAGTTCTGGAACGGGTTGTTCTCGGCGAAGTATTCGTGGTTGTCGGCGTTGTCCAGCGCGTTGGTCGGGTTGGTGATGGCGAGGTTCTTGGCCCCGGCCTGCCCGTAGACCCAGTCGTTGGTGCCAGCGACGACGGTGAAGTGACTCATCTCGTGGATCAGCGTACCGGCCTTGGAGTCGGTGCCCACCGCCGGTGCCGGCCAGAAGGCGCGGCAGACGAAGATCTCGTACGCCGAGTTCGGGAACACATGGGCGTACTCGCTGCCGTTGCAACCGCAGTTGATCTTGATCTGGCCGCCGCTCTGGTCCATCGCGCCATCGATCGAGACGTAGTGCTGGTTCGCGGTGGAGTAGCGCGCCGACGTGTAGGCGCCGAACCATGTGGTGTAACGCGCACCGACCGTGCCGCCGTTGAGATAGCCCTTGGCGTTTTCGGTATAGGTGCGGGCGTCGACCACGGCCTGGCCGGCCTGGCTGATCTGCGTGGTCGAGCAACCGACGAAGGTGACGCCGTTGACGACCGTGCCACCGCCCGACGGCGGCTTCTTCATGATCTGGCTGCCGCCCTTGGCGAGCATGTCGGTACCGTCGACCCACAGGCGCAGCGGCGCTGACTGGATGGTCATCGGCAGGCCGTTGTCGTGCTTGAGCATTTCGCCGTTCGACATCGAGGCGTGCTGCAGCGGCGACAGCAGGGTGACGACGTAGTCGCCGCTCTTGGACATGTCATAGCTGCCCGAGAGGTCGATGGTGGTGCGCAGGGTTTCGCCTGCACGCAGGATCGCGAAGTCCTCGGCCTTGGGCAGGCCGCGCTTGGCCATCGAGCCTTCGTACTGCACCGGCTGGCCGTCGCGGCTGACCTGGAACAGCTTCGCTTCCATGGAATCGGATGGCAGTTCCCACTTCGGCACGCGCACGGTGTGGTTGCTGGTATTGGTCACGGTGACTTCGACGGCGCCCAGGAAGCCGCCGCTGGACGCCTGTGCGGCGACGATGCTGACGCGCAGCGGATTGGCCTTCGCCGATGGCTGTGCGGATGCCGCAGCGGCAATGGTGCCCACGAGTACGGCGGAGCAGGAAACGACGCCGATCAGTTTCATTCCGTTTTTCCTCTGGTTGCGGGGTGCTGCAGATGCTGGGAAAAGATGGCCCGCGACCACGGGCCATCCGTGACGACTGGATCAGTTGACCGCGGTCGCGCTCCATGCACGTGCGACGGTCTGGTATTCGGCGGAAGTCGCGCCGTACAGGTCGGCTGCCGCCTGCAGGGTCGCGGCACGCGCCTGCGGGTAGGTCGTGCTGGAGGTGAAGTACAGGTCCATCGCGCGGTACCAGATCGCCGCGGTCTTGGTACGGCCGATGCCGGCGATGGTGGTGTCGCCATTGCACACCAGCGAGGCCGGGGTCAGGTTGAAGCTGGTACCCGCACCGAAGCCGGCCGGCACCACCGCACCTTCCGACAGCAGGTAGGCGAAGCGATTGGCGACGCCCGAGGTGTAGTGCGGGTCGTTGCGGCGGGTGAAGCCCTTGTTCGGATAGCAGACGAACGAACCGCCATCGAGGTTCTGCTTGAACATCTGGCGCAGCGCCTTGGTGCCGTTCGGGTTGCTGATGTAGATCTTTTCGCCGATCAGCCAGTCGCCCGGGTCGTTGGCGTTGTTGACCGAGAACTCGACCATCGTGCCCATGATGTCGGACGTAGCCTCGTTGAGGCCGCCCGCGTCGGCGGAGTAGGCCAGGCCGTTCACCGCCGCGGTCACGCCGTGGGTCATTTCATGGCCGGCCACGTCGAGCGCGACGAGCGGGCGATAGGTCGTGCCGTCGCCATCGCCGTAGCGCATGCAGAAGCAGCCATCGCTCCACGACGCGTTGACCCAGTTGCTGCCGACATGGACGAGGCTCAGGGCGCCCTTGCCGTCGTTCTTGATGCCGTTGCGGCCGAAGGTGTTCTTGTAGAAATCCCAGGTCGCGGCGACGCCGAAGTGGGCGTCGGCGGCGGCGGAGGCGCGATCGGCGTTGCTGCCGTTGCCCCAGGCATTGTCGGCGTCCGTGAAGGTGGTGCCGGTGGTCGAGGACGTCGAACCGTTGAAGTTGTCCTTGGTGACGCCGTTGCCACGGGTGGTGTCGACCATCTGGTAGCCGGTGCCGGTCGAGTCGGTGTCGAGCGATACCTGGCCCAGGGTCAGGGTGTTGCCGGTGCCGATCGCGGCGGTGGTTTCGACCGTATCCCAGCCATCGAGGACCTTGCCGTTCTTCGCATCGACGAAGTACCGCATCTCGGTCGGGGTCTGGTCGGCCTTGGTGCCGTTCATGCGCACTTCGTACGCCAGCACGGGCTGGGCGCCGCGGGCATACACCACCAGGCTGGCGGTCGGGACGCCGTGGAAACCGGTGCCGAATTCCGCGCCGGCTTCGACGATCGCCTGGTCGGCGCTGATCTGCGGCACCACGTCCGGACGACCGTTGGTCTTCAGGGTCAGGCTGGCCGACTTGAACTGGCCGTTCTTCGAATGGACGACGAAGTCGCCGCCAATGACCGGCAGGCCGCGGTACTGGCGTTCGAAACGGACGTGTTCGGTGCCGCCTTCGACCACGACGTTCTTGACGGTGAAGCTGTCCTCGGCCGCGCGCTGGACGGCAGTGGCGTTGGCGTCGATCAGGCCGCGGGCGCGCTGGGCGGCCGGAGAATCGGCCTTGCCGGCGAAAGCGGGAGCGGAAACAGCGAGCGAGGCGAGAACCGCCGCGCTGAGGAGACGATGTTGCATCGTTGATTACCCTGGAGTGATGTCGAAGGACCGGAGAACCGGGATTGCGCACGCTCGCGTTCAGTGCGCCCCGCAACGGCGGCGTCCAGAACGAGTTGAGTGACCAATCCGTCTGCGGCCCATGCAGCACGGAGGGAACCCGCGCATCTTTGGCGAGCGGGTGGGGTTCTGTCATGCTGCAATGCGGCAAAGGCGAAGCGCCGGCCGCTGGTTTCTTTTCTTTTTGCCGGCTTCCAACGACCCTATCGCTTCCAACGACCCTAACGCTTCCAACGCCCTTTCGCGCAATGCACAAGGATTCCAACGACATCATCGTGGTGGGGGCCGGCGTGATCGGCCTGGCGTCGGCGCTGGCATTGCTCGAAGCCGGGCGCGGCGTCCGTGTCATCGATGCCGGCGTTGTCGGTGGCGGCGCATCGCATGGCAACTGCGGCACCATCACCCCGAGCCATGCACCGCCGCTGGCCGCGCCGGGCATGGTCGCGGTGGCGCTGCGCTGGATGCTCACGCCGGACGCGCCGCTCTACATCAAGCCGCGCATCGACCCCGCGCTGTGGCGCTGGCTGCTCGGTTTCGCCGCGCGCTGCAATCCGCGCGATTGGCAGCGCAGCGCACAGGCGAAGTCGGTCCTGCTCAACGATTCGCGCGCGCGGTTGGCGCAATGGGTACGCGACTATGGCATCGAGTGCGAGTTCGCCGAGGCCGGCGTCGATTACGTCTTCCGCGACGCGAGTGCCTTCGCCGAAGAGCAGAAGGAAATGTCCGCGCTGCGCGAGTTCGGGGTTTCCGTCGAGGCCATCGACGGCCGCCACTACGAAGCGATGGAACCGGCGCTCAAGCCTGGTGTCGCCGGTGCGCTGCGTTTCGATGGCGATGCGGTGTTGCGTCCGGATCGTTATGTCGATGAGCTGGCGCGGCTGGTGCGCGAGCGTGGCGGCGAGATCGTGGAGCAATGCGCGTTCGAATCAGTCGATGCGGGTCGCGATGGCGTGTCGCTGCGTACGTCGCACGGCACGTGGAAGTCGCGCGAGGCGGTCTTCGCGCTGGGGGCCTGGTCGCCGCGGCTGGCAGCGGCGATCGGCTTCCCGGGGTTGCGGCGCGCGATGCAGCCGGGCAAGGGCTACTCGATCACGTATTCGGCGCCCTCGCTGGTGCCGCGTCGCCCGATCGTGCTGCGCGAGCGGTCCGTCTGCGTCACGGCCTGGGGCAGCGGTTTCCGCCTGGGCAGCACGATGGAGTTTTCCGGCTACGACGAAACGCTCAACGAGCGCCGCCTCGCCGCGCTGGAACGCGGCGCCGCGGAATACCTGCGCCGCCCCGCCGGTCCCGAGGTGCGTGAGAAGTGGTACGGGTGGCGGCCGATGTGCATCGATGACGTGCCGTTGATCGGCCGCGTGCCGGGACGCGACGGCCTGTGGATCGCCACCGGGCACGGCATGATGGGCGTGAGCATGAGCGCTGCCACGGGCCAGCTGGTCGCCGATCTCGTGGCCGGTTCGGCAGCCGCCGTTGATCCTGCGCCGTATTCGCCGGCGCGCTTTGTTTGATGGAAACGATCAAATGAACGATGTCTTCGAACTCCATCGCGGCACCGCGCCGTTGCTGGTAAGCGTCCCGCACAACGGCAGCGAGATTCCAACCGCGCTGAAGGAGCGGATGGTCGATCGCGCGCGACTCGCGCCCGACACGGACTGGCACATCGCGCGCCTGTACGCATTCGCGCGCGAACTCGGTGCCTCGATGCTGGTGCCGCGCTATTCGCGTTACGTCATCGACCTCAACCGGCCGCCGGACGACACGTCGTTGTATCCCGGCCAGAACACCACCGGCCTGTGTCCCGCGGTGCAGTTCACCGGTGCGCCCGTGTACCTCGATGGGCAGGCGCCGTCCGCGGACGAGATCGCGGCCCGTACGGAAACATACTGGCGGCCGTACCACGAAGCGTTGCAGGGCGAACTGGCGCGCCTGCGCGCGGCCCATGGCCGCGTGTTGCTGTGGGAAGGCCACTCCATCAAGGGCAGCGACCTCGAATTCCTGTTCCCCGGGCGCCTGCCCGACCTCAACCTCGGCACGTCCGGCGGCGCGAGTTGTTCGCCACGGCGGCAGGCGCAAGTGGAGGCGGCGCTTGCCGCGCAATCGCGTTACGACTTCGTGGTCAACGGCCGCTTCAAGGGCGGCTACATCACCCGTCATTACGCCGATCCCGCCAACGGCATCGATGCCATCCAGCTCGAGATCGGCCAGCGCATCTACATGGACGAGACCACGTTCGCATACGACGAAGGCAAGGCCGCCGATGCGCAGGCGGTGATCCGCTCGCTGCTGGAGGCCGCGCTGTCATGACCGCGCCAGGTAGCCCTTCCGTCGCGGCGATGCCTGCGCCGTCGCCACGGCAGAGTATGCAAAAGAGCCGGTCAGACTTTCGAGGTAGCCGCGCCAGGTAGTTCCTTCCGTCGCGGCGATGCATGCGCCGTCGCCACGGCAGAGGATGCGGAGAGCCGGTCAGACTTCCAAAGTGGCCACGTCACCCTTGGTTTCAAGCCGCGCCAGGTAGTTCCTTCCGTCGCGGCGATGCATGCGCCGTCGCCACGGCAGAGGATGCGGAGAGCCGGTCAGACTTCCAAAGTGGCCAGGTCACCCTTGGTTTCAAGCCGCGCCAGGTAGTTCCTTCCGTCGCGGCGATGCATGCGCCGTCGCCACGGCAGAGGATGCGGAGAGCCGGTCAGACTTCCAAAGTGGCCAGGTCACCCTTGGTTTCAAGCCACGCCTTGCGATCCCCGGAGCGCTTCTTCGCCAGCAGCATGTCCATCAGCGCATGCGTCTCGACGTTGTCGTCGACGGTAAGCTGCACCAGGCGACGGGTGTCGGGATGGACCGTGGATTCGCGCAGCTGCGAGGGATTCATCTCGCCCAGGCCCTTGAAGCGGGTGACGTTGACCTGGCCGCGGATTTTCTCGCGCTCGATCTTGTCCAGCAGGATGCGCTTCTCTTCCTCGTCCAGCGCATAGAACACCTGCTTGCCCACGTCGACGCGGAACAGCGGCGGCATCGCCACGAACACATGGCCGGCATCGACCAGCGACGGGAAATGCTTGACGAACAGCGCGCTGAGCAGCGTGGCGATGTGCAGGCCGTCGGAGTCGGCGTCGGCGAGGATGATCACCTTGCCGTAGCGCAGGCCGGAGATGTCGTCCTTGCCCGGGTCGCAGCCGATCGCGACGGCGAGGTCGTGCACTTCCTGCGATGCCAGCACGCTGCCCGAAGCCACTTCCCACGTGTTGAGGATCTTGCCGCGCAGCGGCAGGATCGCCTGGAAGTCCTTGTCGCGTGCCTGCTTGGCGCTGCCGCCGGCCGAATCGCCTTCCACCAGGAACAGCTCGGTGCGCGAGAGGTCCTGCGACGTGCAGTCGGCGAGCTTGCCGGGCAGGGCGGGTCCCTGGGTGATCTTCTTGCGGACGATCTGCTTCTCGGTCTTCAAGCGCGCGGCGGCGCGCTCGATCGCAAGCTGGGCGATCTTCTCGCCCAGGTCGGTGTGCTGGTTGAGCCACAGCGAGAACGCATCGTGTGCGGCACTTTCGACGAAGCCCGCGGCCTGGCGCGACGACAGGCGCTCCTTGGTCTGCCCGCTGAACTGCGGGTCGGTCATCTTGATGCTGAGCACGTAGGCGACGCGGTCCCACACGTCTTCCGGCGCCAGCTTCACGCCGCGCGGCAGCAGGTTGCGGAAGTCGCAGAACTCGCGCAGCGCGTCGGTGAAGCCGGTGCGCAGGCCGTTGACGTGGGTGCCGTGCTGGGCGGTGGGGATCAGGTTGACGTAGCTTTCCTGCACCAGTTCGCCGTCCGGCAGCCAGGCCACCGCCCAGTCGACGACTTCGGTGTCCTTCTTCAGCGAGCCGACGAACAGGTCGGGCGGCAATGCCTCCAGGCCGCTGAGCTCGCCCTTGAGGTAATCGCGCAGGCCGTCCTCATACATCCATTCGTGCTTCTCGCCGGTGCCTTCGTCGAACAGCTTCACCGTGAGGCCAGGGCACAGCACCGCCTTCGCGCGCAGCAGGTGCTTGAGCGCGCGCAGGTTGAATTTGGGCGTGTCGAAGTACTTCGGATCCGGCCAGAAGCGCAGGCGCGTGCCGGTGTTCTTCTTGCCGACGCTGCCTACGACCTCGAGCTTCGAGGCACGGTCGCCGTCCTTGAAGCTCATCTTGTATTCGTTGCCCTCGCGCTTGATGAAGACATCGACGTGCTTCGACAGCGCGTTGACCACGCTCACGCCGACGCCGTGCAGGCCGCCGGAGAAGGTGTAGTTCTTGTTGCTGAACTTGCCGCCCGCGTGCAGGCGCGTGAGGATCAGTTCGACGCCCGGAATCTTCTCTTCCGGATGGATGTCCACCGGCATGCCGCGACCGTCGTCGGACACCTCGCAACTGCCGTCGTTGTACAGCGTCACCTCGATCGAGCGCGCATGCCCGGCCAGGGCTTCGTCGACGGCGTTGTCGACGACCTCCTGTGCGAGGTGGTTCGGTCTCGCGGTATCCGTGTACATGCCGGGGCGGCGCTTGACGGGGTCAAGGCCGGAGAGGACTTCGATATCGGCGGCGTCGTAACGGGAGCTCATTCGGCTGTTTTCACGTGGTGCTTGCAAGGGTTGTGGCTGGGCATGGAGCGGCGGAATACGCGCAAATAATGCATGTAACGCGCAGGAGCAGCGCGGCAGCCGGGGGAGAGTGACGGAATGCGCAGGATAGCGTGAACGCGAACCCTACCGGCGATGTACCGGGAGGCCATCGACGACAAGGGCAAGCAGCTGGCCAAGGGCAAGGACACACGCGACCAGCAGCGAAAGAACGAGCCACGCCGCTGATCGAGCGGGCCTCGTCGCATGCAGGCGCCCGGGTATCCAGGCGTCTGCATCATGGGGATGCTGTTCAGTCCCGGGCATGGCCCCATGCCGTAAGGTGACGCCGCTGTCGATGTCCTGGCAGCAAACGAGGAGAAATCAATGACGATCCGCAAGCTGCTGCTCCCGACCTTGATTGCCGCCGCGCTGGCGGCGCCCACCGCCTTCGCGCAGAACGCGGGCGCCAAGGACCAGGCACACGCCCAGGACCAGGCTACCGCCGCGGCCAAGGCCGACGCGGCGAAAGCCAAGGCCGATGCCGCCAAGGCCGATGCCCGCAAGGACGGTAAGCAGGATGCCAAGCCGAAGTCCGCGAAGAAGGACGCCAAGTCCGGCGCGGACCAGGAACAGCCCGACGAACCCGAGGAAGACGGCCGCTAGTTCCTGCCGCAATTCCCAGGCAGAACGCCCCGCATGCCGGGGCGTTCTGCTTTTTGGCCGCGGCGAAGAGGGATGCGGGGCGGAACGAACCGTCCCGCCGCCGTCAAGCTCGCCGCGGCCGCAACCAGTCTGTAAACTATGGCTTTCCGGGAGCCCGCTTCCCCATGACCCCCCCAAATTCCATAACGCCGCTCGTCTTCGTCACCGGCGGCGTGGTGTCTTCGCTTGGCAAGGGCATCGCGGCCGCCTCGCTGGCCGCCATCCTCGAAGCACGCGGCCTGCGCGTGACGATGATGAAGCTCGACCCCTACATCAACGTCGATCCGGGCACGATGAGCCCGTTCCAGCACGGCGAGGTCTACGTCACCGACGACGGGGCCGAGACCGACCTGGACCTGGGCCACTACGAGCGCTTCCTGCGCGTGCGCCTCTCCGGCAAGAACTCCATCACCACCGGCAAGATCTACGAATCGGTGATCCGCAAGGAGCGCCGCGGCGACTACCTCGGCGGTACCGTGCAGGTCATCCCGCACATCACCGACGAGATCAAGCGCCGCATCGACGAGGCCACGGCCGGCTACGACGTAGGCCTGGTCGAGATCGGCGGCACGGTGGGCGACATCGAGTCGCTGCCGTTCCTCGAAGCCATCCGCCAGATCCGCACCGAACGCGGACAGGACAAGGCGCTGTTCATGCACCTGACACTGGTGCCGTACATCGCCGCCGCGGGCGAGCTGAAGACCAAGCCGACCCAGCACTCGGTGAAGGAGCTGCGTTCGATCGGTATCCAGCCCGACGTGCTGCTGTGCCGCAGCGAGCAGGAACTGCCCGACGGAGAGCGCCGCAAGATCGCGCTGTTCACCAACGTGCCGGAAAAGGCCGTCATCTCCGCGGTCGACCTGGACAACATCTACAAGATTCCGATGTGGCTGCACCAGCAGCAGCTCGACCAGATCGTGGTCGAGCGCCTGCGCCTGGAAGGCAAGGCCAAGCCCGATGCCGACCTGTCGGAATGGAACGCCGTCGTCGATGCCGCCGAGCATCCGGTCGACGAAGTCACCATCGCCGTGGTCGGCAAGTACATCGACCACCAGGACGCCTACAAGTCGCTGGCCGAGGCGCTCAAGCACGGTGGCCTGCGCCAGCGCACCAAGGTCAAGCTGAAGTGGCTGGAGTCGACCGAGGTCGAACAGAGCGGCGCGAAGGCGCTGGAAGGCGTCGACGGCATCCTGGTGCCGGGCGGATTCGGTGATCGCGGCTTCGAGGGCAAGGTGCTCACCGCGCAGTACGCGCGCGAACACGGCCTGCCTTACTTCGGCATCTGCTACGGCATGCAGGCCGCGGTGGTCGACTACGCGCGCAACGTGCTCGGTTTCGCCGATGCCAACAGCACGGAGAACGACAAGCAGTCCAATCATCCGGTCATTGGCCTGATCACCGAATGGCGCACCGCCAGCGGCGACATCGAGCGCCGCACCGAGGAATCCGACCTGGGCGGCACGATGCGCCTGGGCCTGCAGGACCAGCGGATCAAGCCCGGCACGCTGGCGCGTGAGGTCTACGGCAAGGACGTCGTGGGCGAGCGCCATCGCCACCGCTACGAGTTCAACAATCGCTACCTCAACCAGCTCGAGAACGCGGGCCTGGTGATCAGCGCCAAGTCGATGGACGAGACGCTGGTGGAAATGGTGGAGCTGCCGCGTTCCAGGCATCCCTGGTTCCTGGCCTGCCAGGCGCACCCGGAATTCCTGTCCACGCCGCGCGATGGCCATCCGTTGTTCATCGGATTCGTCCGCGCCGCGCGCGAGCACAAGGCGGGCGGCCGCCTCCTCAAGGAAGCCACGGCATGAAGCTTTGCGGATTCGAGATCGGTCTCGACAAGCCCTTTTTCCTCATCGCCGGTCCCTGCGTGATCGAGTCGATGCAGCTGCAGCTCGACACCGCGGGCACGCTCAAGGAAATCACCAGCGAGCTCGGCATCCCCTTCATCTTCAAGTCCAGCTTCGACAAGGCCAACCGCACTTCGGTGTCGGGGTTCCGCGGCCCGGGCATGGAAGAGGGCCTGAAAGTGCTGTCGGAAGTGAAGCGCCAGCTCGACCTGCCGGTGCTCACCGACGTGCACGAATACACGCCGATGAACGAGGTCGCGAGCGTCGTCGACGTGCTGCAGACGCCGGCGTTCCTGTGCCGGCAGACCGACTTCATCCAGAACGTCGCCCGCGCCGGCAAGCCGGTGAACATCAAGAAGGGCCAGTTCCTGTCGCCGTGGGAAATGAAGCACGTCGCCGACAAGGCGCTGGCCACGGGCAACAAGGACATCATGGTCTGCGAGCGCGGCGCCAGCTTCGGCTACAACAACCTCGTCAGTGACATGCGTTCGCTGGCGGTGATGCGCGACACCAGCTGCCCGGTGGTGTTCGACGCGACGCACTCGGTGCAGCTGCCCGGCGGCGCCGGCGGCAAGAGCGGCGGCCAGCGCGAGTTCGTGCCGGTGCTGTCGCGCGCGGCGATGGCCGTGGGCATCAGCGGCATCTTCATGGAGACGCATCCCAGGCCGGAAGAGGCGCTGAGCGACGGCCCGAATGCGTGGCCGCTGCCGAAGATGCGCGCCCTGCTTGAGACGCTGCTCGAGATCGACCGCATCACCAAGAAGAACGGCTTCCTCGAAGCCGGCGTCTGATCCAAATTCCCTTCAAACAAAAAAACCACTGACGATGACCACGATCGCCAAGATCCACGCCCGCGAAATCCTCGATAGCCGCGGCAACCCGACCCTTGAAGCCGACGTCACCCTGAGTGACGGCAGCTTCGGCCGCGCGATGGTGCCCTCGGGCGCCTCGACCGGCACCAAGGAGGCTGTCGAACTGCGCGACGGCGACAAGACCCGCTACCTCGGCAAGGGCGTGCGCAAGGCGGTCGAGAACGTCAACACGACGATTGCCTCCGCGCTCACTGGCCTCGACGCCGCCGACCAGGTCGCACTCGACAAGCGCCTGATCGACCTCGACGGCACCGAGAACAAGGGCCGCCTGGGTGCGAACGCGCTGCTGGCCGTGTCGATGGCAAACGCGCACGCGGTGGCTGCGTCGAAGAAGATGCCGCTGTGGCAACACCTCGCCAACGGCCGCGAAGTCGTGCTGCCAGTGCCGATGATGAACATCATCAACGGCGGCGCGCATGCCGACAACAACGTCGACATGCAGGAATTCATGGTCCTGCCGGTGGGCATGGGCAGCTTCGCCGAATCGCTGCGCGCCGGCACCGAGGTGTTCCACGCGCTGAAGTCGGTGCTCAAGGGCCGCGGCCTGAGCACGGCCGTCGGCGACGAAGGCGGCTTCGCGCCGGACCTGCGTTCGAACGAGGAAGCGCTGGAGACCATCCTCGAAGCGATCGGCAAGGCCGGCTACAAGGCCGGCGAGGACATCCTGCTCGGTCTCGACGTCGCCTCGAGCGAATTCTTCGAGAACGGCAAGTACAACCTCACCGGCGAAGGCAAGCGCCTGACCTCGGAGCAGTTCGTCGATTTCCTCGCCAACTGGTGCACGCAGTACCCGATCATCACGATCGAGGACGGCATGTCCGAGCACGACTGGGCCGGCTGGAAGCTGCTCACCGACCGCATCGGCAACAAGGTGCAGCTGGTCGGCGACGACCTGTTCGTCACCAACCCGAAGATCTTCAAGGAAGGCATCGACCAGGGCGTAGCCAACGCCATCCTGATCAAGGTCAACCAGATCGGCACGCTGACCGAGACGCTGGAAGCCATCGCCATGGCCGACGCCAACCGCTACGCGGCGATCGTCTCGCACCGTTCCGGCGAAACCGAGGACACGACCATCGCGGACATCGCGGTCGCCACCACGGCGACGCAGATCAAGACCGGCTCGCTGTGCCGCAGCGACCGCGTGGCCAAGTACAACCAGCTGCTGCGCATCGAGGAAGCCCTCGGCGCCGCCGCGAAGTACGCCGGCCGCGACGCCTTCGTGTCGTTGAAGCGCTGAGGCAAGACGCTTGGGAATGCGCTGGCTGCCGAACCAGGTTGTCGGGCTCCTGCTGGTGGCGCTCTTGGCGCTGCTCGCATTCCTGCAGTACCGCCTGTGGTGGGGCGAGGGCGGCCGCCGTTCGGTGGCCGACCTGCGCCAGCAGGTCGAACAACAGGCGCGCGAGAACGAAGGCCTCAAGCAGCGCAACGCCGCGCTCGGGGCGGAAGTCGAGGACCTCAAATCCGGCGAGGCGGCCGTCGAAGAACGCGCACGCAGTGAGCTCGGCATGATCAAGCCCGGCGAAACCTTCTATCGCGTGGTGGAGCCGGAAGGGTCCACGGCGACGGACGAGGACGCGACGCCTTCCGAGCCGAAGCAGTGACCACGACGCACGCCGCGGGTCCTGTCTGGGCGGATCCCGTCTGGGTGGTCATCCCCGCAGCCGGACGCGGCAGCCGCTTTGGCGGCGATATCCCCAAGCAGTACCTGGAAGTCGCGGGTCGGCCGCTGATCGCGCACGCGCTGGAAGTCCTGCTGTCCCATCCTCGCGTCGCCGGTGCCGTGGTGGCGCTGGCGGCCGACGATACGCGCTGGCCGAATTGGGAATCCTTGTGGGGCAAGCCGGTGCTGCGCTGCCAGGGAGGCCGCGAACGCGCGGATTCCGTGCTCGCCGCATTGCAGGCCTTGCCAGCCGGTGTCGCCGACACTGCCTTGGTGCTGGTACACGATGCGGCGCGGCCGAACCTGCGCCTGGGCGATATCGATCGCCTGATCGCGGCCGCCGACGCGCATGCGGATGGCGCCATCCTGGCCGCGCCGGTACGCGACACGCTCAAGCGCTCCGATGCACAGCGCGACATAGCCGCCACCGAGCCGCGCGAGGGACTGTGGCGCGCGCTCACGCCGCAGGCGTTCCGGCGTGGCGCCCTGGCGGCGGCGCTTGAGCGCGCACGCACCGACGGCGTCGTCGTGACCGACGAGGCGATGGCGATGGAGCGGGCCGGTCTCCGACCCCGCCTGGTGGAAGGACGCGAGGACAACATCAAGGTCACCACGCCGGCGGACCTCGCGTTGGTAGAGTTCCTGCTGGGCAAGGCGAGTCAGGGGGAATGCGAATGAACGGCCGTTCCCATTACCGGTTGGCGAAATGAACATCCGCATCGGCCAGGGCTTCGATGTGCACGCCTTCGGTGAGGGCGACCACGTCATGCTGGGCGGCGTCCGTGTCCCCCACGACCGGGGCGTGGTCGCCCATTCCGACGGCGACGTGGCCATCCATGCGCTGTGCGATGCCATGCTCGGGGCGCTGGCGTTGGGCGATATCGGCCAGCACTTTCCGCCGAGCGACGCTCAGTGGAAGGGCGCGGACAGTCGCGCCTTCCTGCGTCGCTGCAATGAATTGATTGGTGAACGTGGCTGGCGCGTCGGCAACGCCGACATCACGGTGGTCTGCGAGCGGCCCAAGGTGGGCCCGCACGCACCGGCGATGCGCGAGCGGCTGGCGGCGGACCTGGGGATCGATGTGGACGCGGTGAGCGTCAAGGCCACCACCAGCGAAAAGCTCGGCTTCACCGGGCGTGGCGAAGGGATCGCCGCGCAGGCGGCGGTATTGCTCGTGCGCGCCGAGCCCGTGGCGTAAGGATCAGCGCGGAAGCGCGGACGAAACGAACGTGGAAGAACACCAGACTTTGCCCCATGCCCACGGCGAGGCCGTCCTCGCAGCGAGGATGCGCAGTACGCCCGATGACTTCCGTGTCGAAGAGCTGCCCGGTTTCGAGCCCAGCGGCAGCGGCGAACACCTGCTGCTGACGATCGAAAAGCGCGGCATGAATACCGCGTTCGCAGCGAAGCGCATCGCAGCGTGGGCGAGGGTGCCGGAAATGGCGGTGAGCTATGCCGGGCTCAAGGACCGGCATGCCGTTACCCGCCAGCGTTTCAGCGTGCACCTCCCGAAGAAAATCGCGCCGGATATCGCCGCGCTCGACTGCGAAGAACTGCGCGTGCTCGAACACACGTGGCATTCGCGCAAGCTGCCGCGCGGCGCCCTGGCGGGTAACCGCTTCGTGCTGGTTCTGCGCGCGGTCAGTGGCGATCGCGATGCCATCGAGCAGCGCCTGCAGGCGATTGCCGCGCGCGGCGTGCCCAACTATTTCGGCGAGCAACGCTTTGGCCGCGCCGGCGACAACGTCGCGCAGGCGTTGGCGATGTTCGGCGGACGCCGGGTTCGCCGCGAGGAGCGCACGCTGCTGCTGTCGGCGGCCCGCTCGGAACTGTTCAACCGCGTGCTCGCCGCACGCGTCGAGGCCGGCAATTGGGACAGCGCGCTCGAGGGCGAAGTCTGGTCGCTGGATGGCAGTCGCAGCGTGTTCGGTCCGGAGCCTTTCACCGCGGAGTTGGCGGCGCGCCTGGCCGCATTCGACATCCATCCGAGCGGTCCGTTGTGGGGACGCGGCGAACTGCGCAGCCGGGCGGACGCCGCTGAACTGGAAACCCGGGCGCTCGACGGGGAAGAGGCAATCGCGCTGCGCAGGGGCCTGGAGGCCGCGGGCCTCGAACAGGAGCGCCGCTCCTTGCGACTGCGTCCGCTGGACATCGCCTGGCAGTGGCGCGATGACGCCTCGCTGGAGCTTTCGTTCGCACTACCGCCCGGCACCTACGCCACGGTCGTACTGGCAGAACTTGGCGCCGTCAGCTCGTCAGTTCCGGCCTGACGACCGCTCGTCGGAAAGCCATTGACGACACTGGCCCGTTAATTGGCCCGGCGTATAAGCAGGAAGTGCACCCGGCTTGGTGCCGGTGCCGTCTGCATGAAACGGACGCAGAGCCTTCGGGAGTGCCGTCATGAAAATGTCAGTGCGCATGGCTGTATTGACCGTGTCGATGCTCGGCCTGGCCGCTTGCGCCAGCTCGGGTGGCACGACCAGTTACAGCGCAAAACCGCAATCACAGCAGCAGACCCGCATGTCCAACAATGAGGCCTATATGGCACGTATCGAAGCCTACGACCGCCGTCGTGGCATCGATCTGACCTGGGTGAACCCGCCCCGCGAAATCGTCGCAAAGGACGAGTGATCCAAGGACGAGTGATCCAGCTCCTGCGCTGCCCGGATTGGCTCCGCCTGGCTGACCGCTCAGGCTGAGCCGGAACGACGCGGCGCCAGCAGCACGAGCACCGCTCCGGTGCCGCCCTGCGTGGGCGGCGCGGAGTGGAAACCGAGGACGTCTGCGCGCTGGCGCAGCAGGCGGTCCACCAGGTTTTTCAGTACCGGCACGTCGCGGCTCGAGAAGGGGCCTGGGCCGCCACCGTGCAACCCCTTTCCATGAATGATGCGTACGCAGGCGGCGTCGTGGTCACGCGCGTGCGCGAGGAAGGCGCGCAGCAGGGCTTCGGCTTCGCGCACATCGGCGCCGTGCAGGTCCACCTCGTCCTGCACGGCGATCTCGCCACGGCGCAGCCGTTGCAGCACTCGCGGCGGCAACACATCGCGGCGGTAGGAGAGCACGTCGCCGGACTCCACCAGTGTCGCGTCGAGGGCGTGGCGGAACTCGTCGCGTGCGGCCGCTTCATCCCGCTCGGCCATGCGCGCGCGCGGTTTCGGCTTCGGTTTGGATGCCGGCGGCGGCGTCACATCGCGCAGCTTGCGCACGGGACCGACCGCAGAGCGGAACAGGTCGGCATCGTCGTCTTGGTCTGACGTCATGGCGGCAGCCTACCGCGATGGGGATGCCGATGGTGCCTGCGCGCTCATCCGCGCACGCGGGGGACGCGCATGGCCTGAAGCGACGGCCGCTCGGCACAAACGGGCGCCCATGCGTCGTTTCCGGGTTGCCGCGGCCGGCCTGCGGTGGGGCCATCGGCTATCATGGCTACTCCGTTCCAATCCCCCAGATTTTCTGAATTGATGCGCGTTCTTGTAAGCAACGACGACGGTGTAGACGCCCCTGGTATCCAGGTCCTTGCCGCGGGCCTGCGCGCGGCCGGCCACGAGGTGCTGGTGGTGGCGCCCGACCGCGACCGTTCCGGCGCCAGCAACTCGCTCACGCTCGACATGCCGGTGCGGGTGAACCAGCAGGACGCCGCCACCTGGCGCGTCTTCGGTACCCCGACCGACTGCGTCCATGTCGCCATCACGGGCATGCTCGAAACCGAACCCGACATCGTCGTCTCCGGCATCAACAACACTGCGAATCTGGGCGACGACGTGATCTATTCCGGCACCGTTGCCGCCGCCATGGAAGGGCGTTTCCTCGGCCTGCCGGCGGTGGCCGTTTCGCTGGTCACCACCGACCACAAGGGACGGCATTACGAAAGCGCCGCCCGCGCCGCGGTCGAGATCATCGCCAGGCTGGTCGCCGAACCCCTGCCGGCCGACACGATCCTCAACGTCAATGTCCCCGACCTGCCGTGGGACGAACTGGCCGGGTTCGAAGTCACGCGCCTGGGCAACCGCCATCGCGCCGAACCCTGCATCCAGCAGCGCGATCCGCGTGGCCGGCAATGGTGGTGGATCGGCCCGGCGGGGCCCGAAGCCGACTCTGGCGTGGGCACCGATTTCCACGCGGTGCGCAGCGGCCATATCTCGATTACGCCGATCCAGGTCGACCTGACGCGCTACACCGCGCTCGAGCAGGTCGCCAGCTGGGTAGGCGGCCTCGCCGCCGCGACGGGAAAGGCTGCATGATGATGCGCATGCGACTGCAACCCGAAGCGATTGGACAAGGCATGACGTCGCAGCGCGTGCGCGACCGCCTGGTCGATCGCCTGCGCGAAAACGGCATCCGCGATGAGCGCGTGCTCAACGCGATCCGCACCGTGCCGCGTCATTTGTTCGTCGATGAGGCACTGGCGACCCGGGCGTACGAGGACACCGCACTGCCGATCGGCCAGGGCCAGACCATCTCGCAGCCCTGGGTCGTGGCGAGAATGACCGAAGCGGTGCTCGAATGCGCGCCGAAAAAGGTCCTCGAAATCGGCACCGGTTCCGGGTACCAGGCGGCGGTGCTCGCCGCGCTGGGACTGGAAGTGCATACCGTCGAGCGCATCGGCGAGCTGCTGCGCACGGCGCGCAAGCGTTTCCGCACGCTCGGCATGAACATCCGCAGCAAGCACGACGATGGCCGTATCGGCTGGGCAGAAAATGGCCCGTTCGACGCCATCATCGTCACCGCCGCCGCACCGGCCCTGGTCGATGCCCTGACCGCACAGCTCGCCCCGGGCGGCAACCTGGTCGCACCGGTGGGCGGAGCGTCGTCGCAGTCGCTGTTGAAGCTGCACAAGGACGCCGACAGCCAGATCACCCAGGAGGTGATGGCGCCGGTGGTATTCGTGCCCCTGCTTTCCGGGATGGTTGATTGAAAATCTTTGGTCCCCTCTACGAACGTGCCCTGAGCTGGGCGCGCCATCGCCACGCACCGGTCTATCTGACCGGCCTGAGTTTCGTCGAAGCGATCATCTTCCCGGTGATGCCCGAGGTCATGCTCGCGCCGATGTGCGTGGCCAAGCCCAAAAGCGGGTTCTGGTTCGCGACCCTCAGCCTGGCCGGTTCCATGGCCGGCGCGATGGTCGGTTATGCGTTGGGGCATTACGCATTCGAAGCGCTCAAGCCGGTGTTCGCGGCATTGGGCATGCTGCATGGCATCGAGTCGGGCATACAGATCGTGCAGGCAAAGATGGCCGAGTCGCCGTGGGCGGTGTTCTTGTTCCTCGTGCTGGGCGGCTTCATGCCCATTCCGATGAAGGTGTTCACATGGGCATCGGGGATCGTCGGCGTGCCCCTCCTGCAGTATTTCCTGAGCATGCTCATCGGGCGCGGCAAGCGGGTCTTTCTTCTCGCCGCCGCAATCCGCATCGGCGGCCCGCGCGCGGAACAGATGCTGCGACGCTACATCGAGCCGATCGGCTGGTTTGCGACGGTGTTGCTGGCTGCGCTGGTGGGCTGGGTGATCTGGAGGGCTCGACAGGGCGTATGACCAACATCACCCGGATTGCCTTCCTCGCCATCGCGACCGTCGCGATGGCCGCCTGCACCAGCACCGTGGTGCGCAAGACCTCGACCAGCCCGGTGGCTCCGCGCGTCTCGACGCCGAAATACGGCACGTCCGCGCAGGTGCAACGCGGCGACACGCTCTACGGCATCGCGTTCCGCAACGGCATCGACGTGCGCGACCTCGCGGCATGGAACGGCATCAGTGCGCCGTACACGATCTATCCCGGCCAGAGCCTGCGCCTGTATCCACGGAACGGTTCCGCGGCAGCGACAACTCGGCCTGCTCCGACCGCGACGCGGCCGCCGACCACTACTGCGCCATCGCGGCTCACGGCAGGCACGGCAAAGCCGGTGCGTCCGGCAGCGACGTCACCGGTTGCAACCACGCCGGTGCCGCCACCTCCCGCTGCACCAGTGAGCGACATCAGCTGGCGCTGGCCTGCCGATGGCGCGCTGCTCAACCGTTTCGTCGCCGGCGAACCGACCAAGCAGGGCATCGACATCACCGGCGAAGGCGGCGCACCGGTCACGGCAGCGGCCGATGGCGTCGTGGTGTACTCCGGCTCCGGCCTGGTCGGTTATGGCGAACTGATCATCATCAAGCACAACGATGCCTGGCTCTCGGCCTACGGCCACAACCGTTCGCGCATGGTCAACGAAGGCGCGATCGTCAAGGCAGGCCAACAGGTCGCGGTGATGGGCCGCACCGGCGCGCCGCGCGACATGCTGCATTTCGAGATCCGCTACAACGGCAAGCCGGTGGATCCGCTGACGTACCTTCCGAAGCGCTGAAGGCGCCAGCGCGGAAGCGGCAGAACATACCGAGCCGACCCATCGCTCGTCATCCCCGCGAATGCGGGGATCCAGGGACTTTGCTGGAAGACCGGCACGTCCCGCGCCTCATGGCGCCGACCCCGTTCCCCCGTTTCCTACTGATCGCCTTGGGTCAGTTGGCATGCGTTCGCTGCTGAAGGCAGGCTGCATCAAGGTCGATGCTCTGCCACGAACAACCTGTTCGTTTTCGCGCAACGCCTTCGCTGGATAGCCGTGACCATAATCGCGCGGCGCCTCGCCGTTGATCGAAAGGACTCGACATGAAGTGTTCCCCGTTGGCCCGCCTAGCCCTCTCGTGCCTCTTGCCGGTGCTGGCATTGGCCGCCTGCCACCGCTTCAACGGCGACGCTACCGAACCCCAAAACACGGACGAGCTGCACGTCGATCTCAAGCCACATCCAATGCTGGCCTACAAGATCACCGCGACCATCGACGACGCGCCGGGGCCGTTCGCAATGGTCGAGGGAATGGGGAGTTATCAGGTGGTCAACTCTGACGCCTGTGGCAAACGCGACAAGTGGGCGGGGCTTACGACCGGCCTCAACACCGGCGTCCCGTTCGAGTTGATCAAGGTCTCGGACACCCGATACGAAGGTACGTTCTACCTCGACCGATTGCCGGATGCGGACTATTACGGAAATGGCGTGTGCCGGTGGGAGTTCGTCGCCGTCAGTGTGTCTTTCAGCGCCACCGGGAAGGACAAAAACGAAACCACGTTTGAACCGGATCTATCGGCAAAGGAGGTATCGGCCGGGGGGCAGAAGAAGACCTACTTTCCCAAGGAATTCTACTTGCTCCCTTCGGGGATCGAGAACTATTCGACCATCGGTCAGCCTGATCGCAGCCAGTTTGCCCCTGGCATCACTGACGATGAGCTGTTCACCATCACATTGACGGCTGAGCAGGTGCAGCCATGAGCCAGACCTCGCAGCAGTACGCTGATCTGGCGAAGCATGTCTACGACCCGACTGTTCGCCAGGGCGTCTATCCGCCGGGTAAGGGGCCTGAGGTCACGTTTGAAGGCGTGACGTTCATAATCCGCGAGCACGTCAACAACCCGGAGACCGGCTACCAAGGCACGATCTACCAGCGCAAGGACACCGGCGACATCGTGGTGGCCCATCGCGGCACTGAATTTGATCGGGAGCCTTGGCAGGATGGTGGCAAGGCCGATGCCGGCATGGTGCTGGGCCGCGCCAACTTGCAGGCGCCGGAGGCCATCGAGCTGACCAGGCGTGCCAAGGAGCTCGCACAGAGAGAAGCGATTTTCCACGGCGGGTACGCCCCCGAAGTCACCGTCACCGGCCACTCGCTGGGCGGTTGTCTCGCACAGATCACAGCGCACCACTTCGACCTGAAAGGCGAAACCTTCAACGCCTACGGAGCAGTCAGTCTCGGGCTACGCATTCCCGAAGGCGGCGGCCAGGTCATCAACCACGTGATGGCGGCCGACGTGGTGAGCGCGGCCAGCCACCATTACGGACAGGTCCGGGTCTACGCCACACCGCAGCAGATCGCCACGCTCAAGCATGCGGGCTACGAGAACGACCGCGAGTGGCTGATGAACGATCGCGCTGTGATCGTGGCGGCGGGCGGGTCGCTCGGGTACCACGCCATCAACAACTTCCTCAATGTCGCAGGTCACCACTCGGTACTGAACCCGCAGGCTCGCGATCTCGCGCAGCACTACGAACCGATGATCGACCGCTATCGCAGCGACGTGGCCCTGACGCGCGGCGGCATCACCGCGTTGTCGCGCAGCACCGTGGGCTGGGTACAGGACGCCTTCGACGTTGCCCACGGCCCGCTGCCGCCGGGCGCACCGGCCGCGCAGGAGGCCGAGCACGAGGCGCAACGCGCGTATCGGGCGCTGCTGGCGCAACAGGAGCACGGCCACAGCGAACCCCTGCGGTCCGGTGTTTCGCTGCCGGACTACCTGCACCCGCACGGTCAGGTGCATGCGCCGCTGCGGCAGGGAACTCTGGACCCCAGCCACCCGCACTCGTCTCACGAACGCGAAGCATCCCACAGCCCCTCCAACTCCAACGCCGCGCGCGAGCTGTCGCCGGTGAAGGACTTCGACGCGTTCCTGGACCGAATGTTGGACGCCACGAACCGTGGTGATGACGCCACCTTCCGCAAGATGACCCAGACGCTGGCGGACCTGCCCCCGGGACGGGCGCTCATGGCGGAGGCGCGGGCCGAGGTCGACCGGCAGGAACAGCTGGCTGCACAGCAGCAGTTTGAGCAACAGCAACAGCAACAACAGGCCCAGCAAGAGGCCCACCACCATGCACCGCGCGCGCGAAGCCGTTGACGCATTCCGTAGTGGCCAGTTGCCGTTTCCCCGCCCGAGTCCATCCCAATGAGCGAATACAACGAAGTCGCACGGATCAGCAGGATCGCCGCGCTGGTCGAGCATTTCGAGCGCCGCTGCGAACAATCGTCCGCAGAATTGCGGCAACTCACGCAGCAGGTGCCGATGGTCCTGCGGAAGGCGGCCGATGATGAACTCAAGCGCCTCCCTGGCGAAATCATCGCGAGCGTACGCCAAGGCATCGAGCGGCCGGTGGCCGGCTATGAAGCGCGCCTAGAGGAGGCGAGCCAGCAGTTGCACAAGGCGGCGTTCGCCCTGTCCGCGCAGCTGGAGCGTGCCGAGCGGTTGCACAAGCATCTGGTCTGGAAGGTCGCCGGGATCGCGCTGGGCACTCTGGCGTTGCTGCTAGTGGCCGGCGGTTGGCTGTCGAACCGCTACTACGACGAAATCCGCCGCAATCAGGTCGCCGCCGAGCTGTTGAAGGCGTACAACGCCGCCGACGTGACCCTGTGTGATGGCCGCCTGTGCGCGAATGTGGGACAGCAAGGCGCCGAAGTTCGGCGACAAGAAGCAGTACCGTCCGGTGAAGCCCCGGGCCACAGGGCACTGAAACGACTGACCAAATAAAAGGGTCAGGTTCGCCAGGCGTCGGCGATGGGCTCTGTCGCTGGACTCGACTCTAAGGAGCAGGTTGCAGGATGAAGCCAGCCACTACCCGCCGGTCTTCGCTGGCCAGCACATTGAATGTGCGTGCCGCGGCCGCATTGGCCATGACTTCGATGCCGATGCCGCGCTCCATGCAGTAGGCCATGACGGAGGGGGGCGGAAAGACCTGGGTGGCTCCGGTGCCAAGCAGGACCACTTCCGGATCGAGCCCGAGCAGGGCCTCGAGGTCGGCGGCCACGAGAGCGCGCGGATCCTGGACAAGCCACGCTTCGACCAGCCGGTCCGGGGCGATGATGAAGCTGGAGTTCAGCTGGCGGTCGTTGACCACCGCGATCCGGCCGTCGGCACCGCGCAGCAGGAATTCATGGTCGGGGTGTTCGAGGTTCAGTTGCATGGAGCCGCCACGACGATCTGGCTGTTCAGGCCCGGGGCAACACGATCTGGCGCTTGTCCTTGCTCGGCCGGTACAGCACCGCGGTATGGCCGATGCGCTGTACCAGGGCGGCGCCGACCCGTTCAGCGATCTCGCCGATCATGGCGTCGCGCGCGTCCCGATCCTCGGCGGCGACCTTCACCTTGATCAGCTCGTGGTGTTCGAGCGCCTGGTCGACCTCGGCGATCAGGGCGTCGGTGATGCCTTTGCCGCCCACTTGCAGCATCGCCCGCAGATCGTGCGCCTGCCCACGCAGGAAACGGGTCTGGGCGGAGGTCAGGACGGTACTCATGGGCAGTATCACGGGCGGGCGAAACGGGCGTGCAGGGTATCATGGAGGCCCAACTCTCCCGGGCGAGCGCTTTCGTGGCCACCCGCAGTAAAAGCAGTCATCGCTGGCTCCAGGAACACTTTTCCGATCCCTTCGTGAAGAAGGCCCAGGCCGAGGGGCTGCGTTCGCGCGCCGCCTACAAGCTGGAGGAGCTGGTCGAGCGCGACCGCCTGCTCAAGCCCGGCATGGTCGTGGTCGACCTCGGCGCGGCGCCCGGCGGCTGGTCGCAATGGGTGCGGCAGGCGCTGGGTGCGAAGGGCCGCGTGATCGCCCTGGACATCCTCGAGATGCCGTCCCTGGCGGGCGTGGAGTTCCTTCATGGGGATTTCAGGGAGGATGCGGTCCTATCGCATCTGGAAAACACGCTGGATGGCCAGCTTGTGGACCTTGTCCTCTCCGACATGGCCCCCAATATGAGCGGTGTGGACGCGGTGGACCTGCCGCGGGCGATGCATCTGTCGGAACTGGCAATGGACTTTGCCGACCGTCACCTGCGCGTCGGGGGCACGTTCCTGATCAAGCTGTTCCAGGGCGTAGGTTTCGACGATTACGTGCGCGACCTGCGCCGTCGCTACGCCAAGGTCGTGATCCGCAAGCCGGCGGCCTCGCGCAAGCGTTCGCCGGAGGTATATGCACTGGCGCAGGGAAAGCTGGCGCAGATGAAATGACAGTTCCAACACATTATTTGAAGCCGGCACGGACCGCTGAACGGGCGAACCAATGAACGATCTCGCAAAAAATCTGCTGCTCTGGGTCATCGTCGCCGTCGTATTGATGGTGGTGTTCCAGGCGTTCGGCCCGCGCACCGGACTGGGGGCGACCTCCACGGAGGTCACGTATTCCCAGTTCATGAAGGACGTGAAGGCCGACAAAGTGAAGTCGGTCGAGTACACCGATGACACCAACCTGGCGGTCAATGCGCTGCAGTTCGAGCGCAAGGACGGCAGCAAGGGCACGGCCTATGGCCCGTCCGACAACTGGCTGGTCACCGACCTGCTCCAGCACCAGGTCGAAATCACCCGCAAGCCGCCCAACACAGGGCCGTCGTTCTGGTCGATCGTATTCAATCTGTTGCCGATCCTGCTGATCGTCGGCTTCTGGATCTTCGTCATGCGGCAGATGCAGCAGGGCGGGAGCAAGGGCGCGATGAGCTTCGGCAAGTCGCGCGCGAAGATGCAGGGCGAGGACCAGGTCAAGGTCACTTTCGCCGACGTCGCCGGTTGCGACGAAGCGAAGGAAGAAGTGCACGAGCTCGTCGAGTTCCTGCGTGACCCGGGCAAGTTCCAGAAGCTCGGCGGCAAGATCCCGCGTGGTGTGCTGATGGTGGGCCCGCCGGGTACCGGCAAGACGCTGCTGGCCCGCGCGATCGCCGGCGAAGCCAAGGTGCCGTTCTTCTCGATCTCCGGTTCGGACTTCGTCGAGATGTTCGTCGGCGTCGGCGCCAGCCGCGTGCGCGACATGTTCGAGCAGGCCAAGAAGCACGCGCCGTGCATCATCTTCATCGACGAAATCGACGCGGTCGGCCGCCATCGCGGCGCCGGCCTCGGCGGTGGCCACGACGAGCGCGAGCAGACCCTCAACCAGTTGCTGGTGGAGATGGACGGTTTCGAAGGCGGTGAGGGCGTGATCGTCATCGCCGCGACCAACCGCCCCGACGTGCTCGATCCCGCGCTGCTGCGTCCGGGCCGCTTCGACCGCCAGGTCGTGGTGGGCCTGCCCGACGTCAAGGGCCGTGAGCAGATCCTGCGCGTGCACATGCGCAAGCTGCCGCTGGCGGACGACGTCGTGCCGATGACCATCGCGCGCGGAACCCCGGGCTTCAGCGGTGCCGACCTCGCCAACCTCTGCAACGAGGCCGCGCTGTTCGCCGCGCGCGAGAATGCGAAGGAAGTCCGCATGGACCACTTCGACCGCGCCCGCGACAAGATCCTGATGGGCACCGAGCGCCGCTCGATGGCGATGAGCGAGTCCGAGAAGAAGCTCACCGCCTACCACGAGGCCGGCCACGCCATCGTCGGCCGCGTCGTGCCCGAGCACGATCCGGTCTACAAGGTCACGATCATTCCGCGCGGCCGCGCGCTGGGCGTGACCATGTACCTGCCGGAAGGCGACAAGTACAGCTACAACAAGGTCGCGATCGAATCGCAGCTGTGCTCGTTGTACGGCGGCCGCGTCGCCGAGGAACTCATTTTCGGCGCCGACAAGGTCACCACCGGCGCGTCCAACGACATCGAGCGCGCGACCAAGATGGCGCGCAACATGGTCACCAAGTGGGGCCTGTCGGACGAGCTGGGCCCGATCGCCTATGGCGAGGAAGAGGACGAAGTGTTCCTCGGTCGTTCGGTGACGCAACACAAGAACGTGTCGAACGAAACCGCGCGCAAGATCGACGAAGTGGTGCACAGCATCCTCGACAAGGCCTACGCACGCAGCACGCAGATCCTCAAGGAGAACCTCGACAAGCTGCATGACATGGCCGAGGCATTGCTGCTGTACGAAACCATCGATGCCAAGCAGATCGACGCCATCATGGAAGGCCGCGTGCCGCCGCCGCCGGAAGGCTGGGGCAAGAACGGCAGCGACAAGTCGAGCGAAGTGCCGCCGCTGCCGCCGATCGCGGGTCCTGCCGCGCAGACCTGATCCGCCGGTTGCCGCTTCGATCCGAAAAGGCCAGAGTCCGCTCTGGCCTTTTTCTTTGGGGACGACGCGCATGGAGCAACAGCCACGGAAGCGCCACGGGCGCTGGATAGCCTTCGGCATTGCCTTGGGTGCCGGAATGGGCGTCGCCATGCACAACCTGGCCGTTGGGGTTGCCGCCGGCGTCGCGATCGGCGTCGCCCTGGCGGTGCGCGAAAAGCGCGGGCAGGGTTGAGATGTTCGACTTGTCGCCTACGCTGGACTGCAACGGCCGTGCCCTCGTTCTCGACCGCGTGCGGGTCGTGGGCATCGTCAATGTCACCCCGGATTCGTTCTCCGATGGCGGCGAGCACGCCGGGACCGACGCTGCCGTCGCCCATGGCCTGAAGCTGGCGGAAGAGGGGGCCGATGTCCTCGATGTCGGCGGCGAATCCACGCGGCCCGGCGCCGATGAGGTGAGTGTCGAGGAGGAACTGCGCCGGGTGATCCCGGTGATCGAGCGCCTCGCCAGCGGATGCACGCTGCCGATCAGCATCGACACCTCCAAGCCCGAGGTGATGCGCGCCGCCGTCGCCGCAGGCGCCGGCCTGATCAACGACGTCTACGCCCTGCGACGCGAAGGCGCCCTCGACGCCGCTGCCGCGCTGGGAGTCCCGGTCATCCTGATGCACATGCAGGGCGAGCCGCGCTCGATGCAGGCGTCGCCGCAATACGACGACGTGGTGGCCGAAGTGCACCGCTTCCTCGCCGAACGCATCTTCGCCGCGGAGATGGCCGGGATCGCCAAGAAGCGGATCGTCGTCGATCCCGGCTTCGGCTTCGGCAAGAACCGCGAGCACAACCTTGCCCTGCTGGCGCAGCTGGAGCGGTTCGGCGAGTTGGGCGTGCCGCTGCTCGCCGGCCTGTCGCGCAAGAAGACGATCGGTGAACTCACCGGTCGCGACGACCCCCACGACCGCGTCTTCGGTTCCGTCGCCGCCCACGTGATCGCGGCACAGCGGGGCGCGAAGCTGGTGCGCGTGCATGACGTGGCGGCCACCGTCGATGCGCTCAAGGTCTGGAACGCCGTCGCCGCGCAGCCCTTGCCGCGGGCGAAGGCCGCCACGCCGACCATCCGCTGGCCCGACGACGACTGATCGTTCGCCGTCGACTTGTGCACAAGGGCTGTGGGCAAGTTTCCCGAACATCCTGTGGACAAGTGGCTGCCGCCCAGGCGGGACAAGGCTGTCAAGCGATATGGCTATTTTTTCACCAGTCGCGCGGTAAAAAATTTATCGCCCGATAGTGGTCAATTTTTAGCCAACCCGCTTGACACGCTTGTCCTGCAAGGCGCGCAGAAGGTTGTCCACAGGATGTCCGGGAAAACTATCCACAGGTGTTGTGAACAACTGGCGCCCGATGCCAGCGCCTTGCCTCAGGACAGCGTGGCCGGGGTCCACAGCTGCGACCAGCGCGCGAGTTTGGCTTCCGGCGCCAGTTGCTGCGGCGATGCAACAACCTCGGCGCCCAGCAGGTGGCGCTCGTCGAAGCTGTTGCGGTTGACGGCGCCGCGTCGCAAGCCATCGTTGTCCATGCAGGTCACGCCGACCAGCACGCCGCAATTTCCGCAGATCAGGAAGTCGGCCTGCCCGGAGCCCTGGCGATAGCGTCGCAGCCGGCCGCCCGGATCACGCACCTGCAATGAACCCGCCGCGTCGGATACCCATGCGGCGCGATGGCGCGTGCAGAAATCGCAGTCGCAGGCGCGTGGAGTGAATTCCTCCAGCCGATGCGCGGTCTCGAAAGTCCAGCGCACCGCGCCGCAATGGCAGCCGCCTTCATGGCGGAATCCGTCCATCGAAGTGCGCTCTTCAGTCGCCACCGCCGCCGTCCCCGCCGCCATCGCAGCCACCGCTGTCGCTACTACCCGAATCCGCGCAATCGGATCCGCTCGAGGCGTCATCGCCAAAGGAGGTGCCCGGACCGGTGTCGCTTCCGTCGGCATAGGGCGTACCCGACGCGGCGTCGTTTGTCCCGGAGATGCGACCGTTGCGACCGCCGTGCGACGCCCGCCACACGACCGCGACCAGCGCCACGGCAACCGCCAGCATCAACAGCGTCGACATGGGCAAGGCTCCACTGTCCGGTGATGCGCCAAGGCTAGCCCCCAATGCACCGGAAGGCGACCGCCCCGGACCGGCGCGGGCCCGGCAACCGACAACCGGGAGCGGCACCGCGTATCGCGTCGCTTCGCATTGCAGCGGTCGATGGCTCAGTATGTCGGCTCCGTTCACCCGTTCGAGACGAGGGTTGTATGCAGGCATGGCTCCGGCGCAAGGACATCGACAAGGTCACGGTGCACGAGGAGGGCCGCCGACTGGTCCCCACCCTGAGCTGGCCGCACCTGATCGCGCTGGGCATCGGCGCCATCGTCGGCACCGGCATCTACACGCTGATTGGCGTCGGCGCCAACCTTGCAGGTCCCGCCGTCCTGCTGTCGTTCCTGGTAGCGGGCGTGGTCTGTGCCTGCGCGGCGCTGGCGTATGCGGAAATGGCCACGATGATGCCGGCTGCCGGCAGCGCCTACACCTACAGCTACATCGTGCTCGGCGAGACCATCGCCTGGGTCGTCGGCTGGAGTCTGATCCTGGAATATTCGCTGGTGGTGAGCGCGGTGGCGGTCGGCTGGTCCGGCTACGCGGTCGGTTTCCTCAAGGGCCTGGGCGTGGACCTGCCGTTGTGGTTGTCCGTCGGCCACCATGCCGGCGGGCTGATCAACCTGCCGGCGGTGGCCATCGTGTTCGTGGTGGCCGGCCTGCTGATGGCAGGCACGCGGGAAAGCGCCACGCTCAACGCGGTGCTGGTGGTGCTCAAGATCGTCGCGCTGGGCATTTTCATCGCCATCGCCCTGCCGCATTTCGATGCCGGCAATACGCAACCCTTCATGCCCTTCGGTTTCGTGAAGTCGATGGGTGCTGACGGCGTCGAGCGCGGGGTGATGGCCGCGGCGGCGATCATCTTCTTCGCCTTCTACGGCTTCGACGCAATTTCCACGGCCGCCGAAGAAACCAAGAACCCGGGGCGCGACCTGTCGATCGGCATCGTCGGCTCGATGATCGGCTGCACCCTGATCTACATGATCGTCGCCCTGGCCGCGGTGGGTGCGCTGAGCTACACCGTCTTCGCCAAGAGCCCCGAGCCCCTCGCGCTGATCCTGCGCGAACTGGGGCAGGGCAAGGCCGCCACGATCATTGCAGCCGCCGCGGTGATCGCGTTGCCGACGGTCCTGCTTGCGTTCCTGTACGGACAGAGCCGCATCTTCTTCGTGATGTCGCGCGACGGCCTGTTGCCGCGCGGCCTGTCGAAGGTCAGCCCGCGCACCGGTACGCCCATCGCGACGACCTTGTTCACCGCCACGCTGGTGGCGGCACTGGCGGGCGTGGCGCGCCTGGATGAGATCGCGGCGCTGGCCAATGCCGGCACCCTTGCGGCCTTCATCGCCGTCGCGGTGTGTCTGCTGGTGTTGCGCAAGCGCGATCCCGCGCGTGCACGCGTGTTCCGCACTCCGCTTGCATGGGTGGTCGGGCCGATCGCGATCCTGGGCTGCCTGTACCTGTTCTGGAGCCTGCCACGCACCACCCAGGTCTGGTTCCTGGCGTGGAACGTGATCGGCGTGGTGGCCTATCTCGCTTACGGTCGCAGCCGCAGTCTGTTGGCGCGCGGACAGGAAGCGTGACCTAGACGATCGCGGGCTGCGTGCTTTCGGGCACGCCGAGCGAGGCCCCGACAGGCGCTCTCGCACGCCCGCGGAACTGGTGCATCGATGACTGCCGACAAGCGCCCGCTCGCCATCGCCCTGATGGGCCCGACCGCCTCGGGCAAGACCGCACTCGCCCTCGACTGGGCGCAGCGGTTGGGCGGCGAAATCGTCAGCGTCGATTCCGCCCTGGTGTACCGCGGTCTCGACATCGGCGCCGCCAAGCCCACGGCGGCCGAGCTGGCCGCGGTAACGCACCACATGCTCGACCTGCGCGAACCCTGGCAGCCGTACTCCGCGGCGGAATTCGCGGCGGATGCCCGCCGCGCGCTCGACGCCGTCATTGCGCGCGGCAAGCTGCCAATCCTCGCGGGCGGCACGGGACTCTACTTCCATGCCCTGCTGCACGGCCTGTCGGACATGCCGGAGGCCGATGCCGCCACGCGCGCGCAACTCGAAGCCGAGGCGGCCGAGCGTGGGTGGGCCGCGCTGCATGCCGAACTACGCGGCATCGATGCCGAAGCCGCCGCGCGCATCCATGCCACCGACGCCCAGCGCATCCAGCGCGCATTGGAAGTGTTCCGGCTCTCCGGCCGCAGCATCAGCGACTGGCGTCGTGCCGCCAGGAGTGCGCCGCGATTGCCGGTGCGCGTTCTGAAGCTGGTACTGGCGCCACAGGATCGGGCGGTACTGCACCAGCGCATCGAACAGCGTTTCGACGCGATGCTGGCAGGCGGTTTCCTCGATGAGGTGCGCCGCCTGCGCGACCTGCCGGAGCTGCGCGGCCACCCGCGACCGCTCGACCTGCCGGCCCTGCGGGCGGTGGGATACCGCCAGGCGTGGGAGCACCTGGATGGCGTCTTCGATGCTGGCGAGTTCCGCGACCGCGGCATTTTCGCCACGCGCCAGCTTGCCAAGCGCCAGCTCACCTGGTTGCGCGGGGAACTGGATGCGCGCTGGTTCGATCCGCAGCAGGATCGGGCGGGACTGGAGCGGGCGTTGCGGTTGTTCCTCCCTTCCCGGTAGCGGCGGTCCCGGCGCGGCTCGGCCTGCGCGAGTTCACTCCGTCCCGTCCCGGCGCCCGCGCATGCCCGATCCGGCGTGTTCACGGATCGCGGCACCCGTCCCGCTCGCTTTGCGCCGGGCTGGGTTACCATCGGCCCCGTCGTCCGTGCGGGGACAGCATCGGCGATGCGATTGCGGAATGGGCCTCCGGCCATCCGCTTCGCCACCTATAACTAGAAATACAGTGGGGAAAACATGTCGAAGGGGCAATCCTTGCAGGACCCGTTCCTGAATGCTTTGCGGCGCGAGCGCGTGCCGGTTTCGGTCTACCTGGTCAACGGCATCAAGCTGCAGGGCACGATCGAATCGTTCGACCAGTTCGTGGTGCTGCTGCGCAATACCGTCAGCCAGATGGTCTACAAGCACGCGATTTCGACCGTGGTGCCGGCGCGCAACGTGCGCGTGGGGCCGGGTGGCGGCCAGGCGCAGGCCGATGACGGCGAAGAAGGCGACGACACCGAGTAACCCGTCGGTTTGCGGCATCGGGGCGATGCAGGGCGCCGCTGCTTGAAGCAGGCGGTCCGCGCCCCCATTCCATCCTTCCCCGCTACCGGGGAAGGAGTAAACAGACCGGATGTTTGAACGTTCCCGCAAGGGCGAGCACGCGTTGCTGATCCAGCCCCATGCCGGCGGACCGCCGGACGAGGGGCTGATGGAGGAATTCGCCGACCTGGCCCGTTCGGCCGGCGCCTCTGTCGCCGCGCTGCTTACGGCGCGCATCGACCGTCCCAATCCCGCCACGCTGGTGGGCAGCGGCAAGCTCGAGGAAATGAAGGCCGCGGCCGATGCCAGCGGCGCCGATCTCGTGCTCGTGAACTTCGCCTTGTCGCCGGGGCAGGAGCGCAACCTGGAAAAGGCGTTGCAGCGCCGCGTCGTCGACCGCACCGGCCTGATCCTCGACATCTTCTCCCAGCGGGCGCAGAGCGCCGAGGGCAAGCTCCAGGTCGAACTCGCCCAGCTCAAGCACATGGCGACGCGGCTGGTGCGGGGCTGGACCCACCTTGAACGCCAGCGCGGCGGTGCCATCGGCCTGCGCGGACCGGGTGAAACCCAGCTGGAAACCGATCGCCGCCTGCTGCAGAAGCGACTCGAACAATTACAGAAGCGCCTCGACAAGGTCGAAGTGCAGCGCACGCAGATGCGTCGCGCACGCATGCGCAGCGAGCTCCCGCGCATCGCGCTGGTCGGTTACACCAACGCCGGCAAGTCCACGCTGTTCAACGCGTTGACGGGTGCCTCCGCGTATGCCGCGGACCAGTTGTTCGCCACGCTCGATCCCACCGTGCGTCGCATCGCGCTGCCGGGCGGAGGAGCGGTGCTGGCGGATACCGTCGGCTTCGTCCGCGACCTGCCGCACGAGCTGGTCGCGGCCTTCCGCTCCACCTTGTCGGAAGCGCGCGAAGCCGACCTGCTGCTGCATGTCGTCGATGCCGCCGATCCGCTGCGCGACGAACGCATCGCACAGGTGGACGAGGTATTGGCCGAGATCGGCGCGGGCGACCTCCCACAACTGCTCGTCTACAACAAGATCGATCGCCTGGAGCGCGAGGACAACGCCGCACCCGAGCCACGCCACGACCGCCCCGGCGAAGGCCGCCAGCGCGTCTGGGTTTCGGCGCAACTCGGCCTCGGCCTGGATCTCGTCCGCAAGGCGCTTGCCGACGTACTCGAGTTGCGCCACGTCGTCGGCGAACTGCGCCTGCCCTCGCAGGCCGCGCGCCTGCATGCGCGCCTGCATGAACTCGGCGTGATTCGCGAGGAGGCGCATGACGAGCACGGTTGGCGCCTGCAGGTCGACATGGCGATCGCCGATGCGCTCAAGCTGTTCCCGCAGGCGCATGGCGAAGCCCTGCGACCCCTGCTCGAAGCCGCTGGCGCGTTCGAAGACGAAGCCGCGGGATGGTAGTCGCACGGCAAGGCAGGCTTGCCTTGTTTGAGGCCACACGAGCGCTAACCTAGAATCAACGCACGCCCACTGGCGTGAACGTCCTCATTGGAGCAGGCATGGCCTGGAACACCCCTGGAAGTAGTGGCCCCGGCAGCAACGAACCCGGCCCGGATGGCCGCCGTCCCCAGCGCCGCAGGTCCGGGGGCGGTGGGCTCGATGGCCTGCTCGACTCGGTGCGCGACCTCTTCGGTGGTGGTGGTTCGATCTGGCGCTGGGTCGCCATCGCCTTCGGCCTGTGGCTGGTCTTCACGACCTTCGTGCTGGTGACCGAACAGGAACGCGGCGTCGTCCTGCGCTTCGGCCACTTCGCCCGCATCCTCCAGCCGGGCCCGCACTTCAAGGCGCCCTGGCCCATCGAGACGGTGCAGAAGGTCAACGCGACGCAGAGCAACGCGTACAGCGAAACCGTCCCGGTATTCACCCGCGACGGCAACATGGTCAGCGTCGAGATCAACGTGCAGTACCGCATCGGCGATCCGCAGACCTATCTGTTCGGTTCCCGCGATGCCGCCAGCGTGCTGCAGCAGGCCGCGCAGAGCACCGTGCGCGAGCAGGTCGGCCGTTCGGACCTCGATACCGTGCTCAATGCGCGCAGCGAACTCACCGTCGCCGTGCGCGAGCATCTGCAGAAGGCATTGCAGGCCTATCACACCGGCCTGGTCGTCACCGAGGTCAACCTCCCCAACGCCCGCCCGCCGGACGAGGTGAAGGACGCCTTCGACGAAGTGCAGCGCGCCCGTGCCGACAAGAACACGGCCATCAACCAGGCCGAGGCCTATGCCAAGAAGATCGTGCCCGAGGCCCGCGGTGAGGCCGCGCGCACGCGCACGACCGCCGAAGGCTACAAGACGGCTTCGATCGCGCACGCCGATGGCGACGCGCAACGCTTCTCGTTGCTCGTCGAACAGTACAAGAACGCACCGGATGTGACCCGCAAGCGCCTGTGGCTGGAAACCCTGCAGGACGTGCTGGCGGAAAACCGCAAGATCATCGGCGGCGATTCGCGCCAGTTGATCTACGTGCCGATGGAAGACAAGCGCGGTGGCGCCACCAGCAATGCGGCTTCGGCCCCACCGCTGCTGACGCCTGAGGTGTTGTCGCCGACAAGTGAAGCCAACGATTCCGCGCGTCCGTCGCGCAGCCCGCGCCCGACCCGCGAGGAGGACCGCCGATGAGATTTTCCCTGTGGATCGCCATTGTCGTCAGTGCACTGCTGGCGCTGCTCGGTTCCGTGTTTGTCGTGAACGAAGGCCACAGCGCGATCGTGTTCCGCCTGGGCACCATCGTCCGCACCGATATCGAGCCCGGCCTGCACTTCAAGGTGCCGCTGGTGGAAAGCGCGCGCGTTTTCGATCGTCGCCTGCAGGTGCTCGATTCCGAGCCCGAGCGTTACCTCACCGACGACAAGCAGGACGTCAGCATCGACTTCTTCGCGCTTGGTCGCATCGAGAACCTGCAGGCGTTCTACCGCGCCACCGGTGGCGACGAGGAGGTCGCGGTGCAGCGCCTCGCGCCTATCATCCGCGACTCGCTGCGCAACGAGATCAACGGGCGCACGCTCCAGGAAGTGGTGTCCGGCGAACGTAACGCGTTCATCGGCAAGCAGCTCGCGACGATCAACAAGGGTGCGCAGACGCTGGGCGTGAAGATCATGGATATCCGCATCAAGCGCATCGAGTTGCCGACAGACAGCAACGTGGTGGGCTCGGTGTACGACCAGATGCGCTCCCAGCGCCTCCAGGTCGCCAGCCAGCTGCGCGCCGAAGGCGTGGAGCAGGCGCAGACGATCCGGGCGAAGGCCGAACGTGACCGTGCCGTGCTGCTGGCCGAAGCCGAGCGCGACGCGCAGAAGCTGCGCGGCGAAGGCGATGCCGAAGCCACGCGCCTGTACGCGCAGGCAGCGAACAAGGATCCAAGCTTCTACGCATTCCAGCGCAGCCTCGATGCCTATCGCGCCTCGTTCGCGGATGGCCAGAGCGTGATCGTGCTCGACCGCAACGATCCGTTCCTGCAGTACATGAAGTCGGACCGCTGATCGCGGGCATTGGCATGACCGTCGAGTTGATGTCCGCCCTGTGCCTGGTCGCCGTGATCGAGGGCCTGTTCCTGTTCGTCGCCCCGCGCGGCTGGAGGCAGGCCATCGAGCAGCTGCACCAGCTTTCGGACTGGGGCCTGCGCCTGCTGGGCGGCGTGTTCGTCGCCATCGGCCTGATTTCGCTGTTCCTGGTCAGGCATGTCTAGATTGTTCCGTTCCTGAGCACGGCGGAAACGGAAGGCGGGGAGGGTAGCCCCGCCCCCCTAAAACCCGGATAATGCACAAAAGCCGGACGGGGCCCGCCCCTCCGGCTTTTTCCGTGTGTGGGCCCCCCGCATCCCGCCCGAAGGCGAGGACAGCTGCCCAGACATGCCACTACCAGCCCTGGGACCGATCCGGGGCGACAGGAGATTTCCAGATGGGTCAGTCAGTCGTGGTGTTGGGCGCCCAGTGGGGCGACGAAGGCAAGGGCAAGATCGTCGACCTGCTCACGCAGGACATCGGCGCGGTCGTGCGCTTCCAGGGCGGCCACAACGCCGGCCACACCCTCGTCATCGGCGGCAAGAAGACCGTCCTGCACCTGATTCCCTCGGGCATCCTGCGCGACGACGCGCTGTGCCTGATCGGCAATGGTGTCGTGCTGCATCCGGGCGCGCTGCAGAAGGAAATCGGCGAACTCGAAGCCAATGGCGTCGACGTGCGTTCGCGCCTCAAGATCAGCCCGGCCACGCCGCTGATCATGCCGTACCACATCGCCCTGGATCAGGCGCGCGAGAAGGCCCTCGGCAAGAGCGCCATCGGCACCACCGGGCGCGGCATCGGTCCCGCCTACGAGGACAAGGTTGCGCGTCGCGGCATCCGCGTCGCCGACCTGCGCTATCCCAAGGAGCTCGCCGAGAAGCTGCGTGGCACGATGGATTACCACAACTTCGTGCTCACCAAGTACCTCGGCGTCGAAGCCGTCGACTTCCAGAAGACGCTCGACGACGCGCTCGCCTTCGGCGAATACGTGGAGCCGATGAAGTCCGACGTCGCCGGCATCCTTCACGAACTGCGCAAGCAGGGCAAGCGCGTGCTGTTCGAAGGCGCGCAGGGTTCGCTGCTGGACATCGACCACGGCACCTATCCGTATGTCACCTCGTCGAACACGACGGTGGGTGGTGCGTATGCCGGCACCGGCGTCGGCGCCGATGCGATCGACTACGTGCTCGGCATCGCCAAGGCCTATGCCACGCGCGTGGGCGGCGGACCGTTCCCGACCGAGCTCGACGACGAAGTCGGCCAGGGCATCCGCGACCGCGGCCAGGAATACGGCGCCACTACCGGCCGCCCGCGCCGCTGCGGCTGGATGGACATCGTCGCGCTCAAGCGCGCGGTCGCCATCAACGGCATCACCGGCCTGTGCATCACCAAGCTCGACATCCTCGATGGCATGAAGACCCTCAAGGTCTGCATCGCATACGAGTACCACGGCAAGCGCAGCGAATACGCCCCGCTTGATGCAGCGGGCTGGGAAGAGTGCACGCCCGTGTACCTCGAGTTCCCGGGCTGGGAGGAATCCACCGCCGGCATCACCGAGTGGGACAAGCTCCCGCCCGCCGCCCGCGCCTACCTGCGCGCACTGGAAGAACTCTCGGGTTGCCAGCTGGCGATCGTTTCCACCGGCCCGGATCGCGATGCCAATATCGTGTTGCGGGATCCTTGGGCGTAAGCCCCGGCCTGCCAGGCAAGATCGAAAAGCCCCGCATTCGCGGGGCTTTTTTTATGCCCTTGAGTTGGGCTGTGTCTGTGTTCCCTTTCCGCGAACCAGGTGTTCGCAAGTCTGCCAGTGCCGTGCCTCGTCGCGCTTCTAGTCTTGGTCCACCGCAATCATTCCTTCAAAGCATGGCAGCCGTGATTCCATCGATTCTCAAGAAGTTCGTGCAGTGGACGCTGGCCGTTCCCGTGGCGTTGATACTGATGGTGCTCCTCGAGGACGTCGCTCCCAACGGCCAGTGGGCGTGGGCACTCGTTCCCGCCATTGTCGTGGCGGTGCTGATCTCCCGAAGCGTCGTCAATTGGGTATGGGCATCGGAACGGCCTGACCCAACGCGATAAATCAAAGACTCCACTTTGGCGGGCTATCGAGGGGTTACCCCCGCTTGCCTACAGCCTGCTCGATGAAATCCAGCACTTCCGCCACGCTGACACCGAACGAACCTGCATTGCCGGCGTCGAACTCGCGCTTCCATTGGGCGTAGCCGGTCAGGAAGGCAGGATCTGGTACCTCATTCCGCAGGAACTCCGCTTTGCTGCGTTCGAAGGTCTGGCGGATGACCGGTACGTGCGGAAGCCTGCTCGTGAAGCCCGACGGGTCCGCCGGATTCCTTACGCGGACGCCCGAAATCGAGACATGGAAGATCTCGCCGCCCAATGGATGCGAATCCACGCGGTTGATCAGCAACAGCGGCGCCTCGTCGGCGTTGCGGCCGGCGCAGCGCCACAATTGACCTGCGGCGAAGTCGGGGCTGGGCGATGGCGAGGTCATCTCGGTCTCCTGGTTCGATCCGTTTGATTCGATCCGTCCAATCATGCCGCGACGGAGCGGCAGGGACAGTGCCGATTCCGGCCTCTTCCCCAGCTTCCCTTTAGATTGCGATCCATGCCGCCTGCACTGGATCGGGGCGCCTCCGCCTGGAGCACCACAATGGCATCCGGCTTTACTTCCAGATAACCGCCGCAACCGCAACAATCGCTTCCTGGGCGCGGTCAATCCCGCGCCCCGTCCATTCCCACAGAGGATCGCCATGAAATCCCGTGCCGCCGTCGCCTTCGCCCCGGGCCAACCCTTGCAGATCGTGGAGATCGACGTCGCGCCGCCGCGCGCAGGCGAAGTGCTGGTCCGCATCACCCATACGGGTGTCTGCCATACCGACGCGTTCACCCTGAGCGGCGACGATCCTGAAGGCCTGTTCCCTGCGGTCCTGGGCCACGAGGGCGCAGGCGTGGTGGTGGAGGTGGGCGAGGGCGTGACCACCCTGCAAGCGGGCGACCACGTCATCCCGCTGTACACGGCCGAATGCCGCGAATGCAAGTTCTGCAAGTCCGGCAAGACCAATCTGTGCCAGAAGGTGCGCGCGACGCAGGGCAAGGGACTGATGCCCGATGGCACCTCGCGCTTCTCGTACAACGGCCAGCCCATCCACCACTACATGGGCACCAGCACCTTCAGCGAGTACACGGTGGTGGCGGAAATATCCCTGGCGAAGATCAACCCGGAAGCCCCGCACGAAAAAGTATGTCTGTTGGGATGCGGCGTCACCACCGGCATCGGGGCCGTGCACAACACCGCGAAGGTGAAGGCAGGCGACACGGTGGCGGTGTTCGGCCTGGGCGGCATCGGCCTGGCGGTGATCCAGGGCGCGCGCCAGGCGAAGGCGGGCCGCATCATCGGCATCGATACCAATCCCGGCAAGTTCGACCTCGCGCGGCAGATGGGCGCCACCGACGTCGTCAATCCGAAGGAGCATGACAAGCCGATCCAGGACGTGATCGTCGAGATGACCGATGGTGGCGTGGATTTCTCTTTCGAGTGCATCGGCAATGTCGACGTGATGCGCGCCGCGCTGGAGTGCTGCCACAAGGGCTGGGGCGAGAGCGTCATCATCGGTGTCGCCGGTGCCGGCCAGGAAATCCGCACGCGCCCGTTCCAGCTGGTGACCGGCCGGGTCTGGCGCGGTTCGGCGTTCGGCGGGGTCAAGGGACGCACGCAGCTTCCCGGCATGGTGGAGGACGCAATGCGGGGCGACATCCAGCTCGATCCCTTCATCACCCACACCCTGCCGCTGGAGCGCATCAACGAGGCGTTCGAACTGATGCACGCAGGCAAGTCGATCCGCACGGTGATCCATTACTGAGGATTCCGCAGCCACGCCCAGGCAACGCGAAGGCATGCGCCCGACGGTGCCACGCCCGGCTTCGATGTTGGAAAGAACCATCCCCGGCCACGAAGGAGGTGAACAATGAACGCAGTCTCCATTCATCCGTCCGTCGACAACGGCATCAGGAAGGGCAACGCCGCTTTCAAGGGCGGCACGCTGCAGTGCCTGTGCGCGACCGACAAGGTGGAAGTGAAAATCGACGCCCAGGTCGCGCACAACCACGTCTGCGGCTGCACCAAATGCTGGAAGCCCAAGGGTGCCGCGTTCGCGGTCATCGCCGTGGTGCCGCGCGACAAGGTCAGCGTCACCGCTCACGAAGAGAAGCTCGGCATCGTCGATGACACGGCCACCATCCAGCGCCACGCCTGCAAGGGCTGTGGCGTACACATGTACGGCCGCATCGAAAAGGACCACGCGTTCCATGGCCTCGACTTCGTCCATACCGAACTGTCGCCACAAAGCGGCTGGGAAGAACCGCGTTTCGCCGCGTTCGTGTCCTCGATCATCGAAGGCGGCGGCGCGCGTCCGGAGCAGATGGACGGCGTGCGCGCACGCCTCAACGAACTCGGGCTCACGCCCTACGACAGCCTCAGCCCGCCGCTGATGGACGCGATCTCCACACATGTGGCGAAGAGATCGGGCGTGCTGAAGGACTGACTGCAAACGGGCCGCGGGCCCGCCACGACAGGATCGAGCATGAAGAAGGTGCAAGAGCACGCCAGCCACGGCGGCGTGCAGGAAGTCTGGCAACACCATTCGCACACGCTGGGCTGCGACATGCGCTTCGGCATCTACCTGCCGCCGCATGCCGTGCATGCGCAGTGCCCGGTGCTGTACTGGCTCAGCGGCCTCACCTGCACCGAGCAGAACTTCATCACCAAGGCGGGCGCGCAGCGCTACGCGGCCGAGCATGGCGTGATCGTCGTTGCGCCCGATACCAGCCCGCGTGGCGTGGCCGTGGCGGATGCCGACGGCTACGACCTCGGCCAGGGCGCAGGTTTCTACCTCAATGCCACGCAGGCGCCGTGGGCGGAGAGCTACCGCATGCACGACTATGTCGAGCGCGAACTGCCCGACCTGGTCGAAGCACACTTCAGCGCCAGCAACCGGAGGTCGATCAGCGGGCATTCGATGGGTGGCCACGGTGCACTGGTGCTCGCGCTGCGCAACCCCGGTCGCTACCACAGCGTCTCGGCGTTCTCGCCCATCGTCGCGCCCATGCAGGTGCCCTGGGGAGAGAAGGCGTTCACTGCCTACCTGGGCGACGATCTCGACGCCTGGCGGCAGTGGGATGCCTGCGAGCTCGTTCGCACCGCTGCGGATAGCGCCAACAAGCTGCCCTTGCTGGTCGACCAGGGCGAAGCCGACGAATTCCTCGACACGCAACTGCGGCCGGAACTGCTGGAAACCGCTTGCCGGCAATCCGCGCATCCGCTCACCCTGCGGCGTCGCGCAGGTTACGACCACAGCTACTACTTCATCGCCAGCTTCATCGGCGAGCACGTCGCCTACCACGCCGCCGCGCTGCGCACCTGATCGCCGAAGCCGGCAGGCATCCTCCATGCCTGCACCCCAATGGGTGGTGCTGACACTCCCGCGCACTGGGCCAGCGGGCGCCGGGCTTCGCAAAAAACGCGGCCAGATGGCGTTCTGTCCAACGCTGCACTGCAACGCGCCAGGCCGGCGGCCCGCACGGGCCTGTAATTCCCCCGGCCGCCTTCCGTAACCACCACGGCTTACCCGAGTGCCGCGATCGCGTCGGCTGGACCGCATGCGCGCTCGCGTTGTCCGTCCCGCTGTATCTCGTCAAAGGAGTGTCTGATGAAACTCTCGTCTGTTCGCGCACGCGCCTCGAGTTTTCCGATGCCGCGCGGTTGGGTGCTTGCTGCCTCCGTGGCTTTCGCCTTGCCTGGAGCCGCCACTGCCGACCCGGTCATCGACTGGAATGCCAATGCCAACGCAGTCGTCGGCTCGGCGGGAGGACCGCCGCAGCAGACCCGCGTCTTCACGATGGTGCAGATCGCCGTGCATGACGCGCTCAACGCCATCGATCCGCGCTATGAGTCCTATACCAGCATCGGCGGCGGCAACCCGAACGCATCCGCGGATGCCGCGGTAGCGCGCGCCGCGAGCGACGTGTTGCTCGCGACACTGCCTGCCAGCCAGGCCACCGCGATCAATACGACCTACGCCAACTACATCGCCGCATTGCCGGCGTGCCCGGCCGCGCACGCCACGTGCATCAGCGACGGAGAAGCGATCGGCGCCGCCGCCGCGCACGCCATCGTGATGATGCGCAATCTGGATGGGTCGGAAACGCCGCACGTGCCGTATACGCTCGCGCCGGGCATCGGTGTTTATCAGCCGACGCTGCCCACTCCGCCGCCGCCGCAGCCGTTCCCGCAATTTGGTGGCTGGGGCGAGGTTACGCCGTTCGCGCTCGCAAGCGCGGCGCAGTTCAATCCGGGGCGCACCGATTTCCTGCGGGTGAAAGGCAAGGCCTATGCCGTCGACTACAACGAAGTGAAGGCGGTTGGCTCCGCCGCCGTGCGCGGCGCCGCTCCGGATTCGGAAGAAAGCCGGATCGCGCGCTACTGGCCAGGTGGTGGCTCCAATCTCAACGGTGTGCTGCGCGTGATCCTCGCCGGCCAGGACATGGACTCCTGGGAGAACGCACGCCTGTTCGCGCTGATGAACATCGCCGTGAACGACACGCTGATCGCGACGTTCAGGACCAAGTACAAGTACAACTTCTGGCGTCCGGTCACCGCGATCCACTGGGCAGATGACGGCAACCCCGACACCGAGTCCGATCCCAACTGGTCCTCCTACATCACCACGCCGCCGTACCCGGACTACACCTGTGGGCTTCCCTCGACGATCGGCGCCGGTACCGAGGTGATCCGCGACGTCTTCGGCACTGATGATGTTGCTTTCACCTTCACCGCCGTGGGATTGCCGCCAGCCGTGACCCGCAGCTACACCAGCCTGTCGCAGGCGGCGGACGAATCCGCTTCGGCACGCGTGTACGCCGGGATCCATTTCCGTACCGGTTGCGTCAACGCGGTGACGCTGGGCGAGCACATCGGCAAGTACGTGTTCAACACACGACTGCGTCCACTGCACTGATTTGATTTCGAACTTGTCTGTTCCAATGCGCCCACTGCACTGACTTGATTTGGGACTTGCCTGTTCCAAAGCAAAGGCCCCGCATGGCGGGGCCTTTGTCATCTCCACGCGCAATATGGGCTGCTACCTGGGCTCGTTGGTATCGCTACCTTGCGGCGGCTTGCAGTCGCTGCCCAGCGGGATGTCCGCCTGGGTGACGCAGGCGTTGAAACCAGGCAGGCCGACGACTTCGCGCGTGGCGCCCGCCGCCATGGTGAAGCGTTCGATCGGCTGTGTGGCGCAGTCGCCGTCGGCCGGGGCGCACTGGCGCGGAAACAGCGTGTAGTGGCATTCACCGCTGGCACTGGCGATGCATTCGAAATGGGCGATGCCGGCCATGATGCGGGTCTTGCTGTGGATCACATCGACGCCGTCGATGACGGAGCGACTCACGATGGTGGTGCCACCTTCGCAACCGAACATGGCAAGCAGGTAGTAGATCGCGGCGATCAGGTTGCGCATGGCTGTTGTCTCGCGGTTGCTGGCGGCATGGCCGCCATGGCGGAAGGCACGATCACGGAAGCGGCTACGCGCCGTGCGTCGCGATCACATGTGCCGGAACAGGGTCATGAAGGGCTGGCTGACAGTCAGGGTTTCGGGGCGGTTCTTCAGGCGGACCGTGCCCTTGCCGGTGTCGTCGCGCACGATCGAGGCGATCGCCTTGAGGTTGACGATGGTGGAGCGGTGGATCTGCTTGAACGTATCGGCATCCAGCACCGACAGCAGTTCGCGGATCGGCGTGCGCAGCAGGGCTTCGCCCTCGGCCGTCATCACCGTCGTGTACTTGTTGTCGGCGCGGAAGTAGGCGACGTCGTCGACCAGGATCAGCTTCGTCTCGCGGCCGGCACTGGCGGTGAGCCAGGTCAGCGGCGGGCGCGAGGGGTTCTTCGGCAACGTCGCGCCAAGGCGCTCCAGGACGGCGTTCAGCGCCGCTGCGTCGCTGGCACCCGATGCCGCGCGCAGTTTCAGGCGTTGCACGGTGGCGGCCAGGCGTTCGCGCGCGATGGGCTTGAGCAGATAGTCGATCGCCCCGCGGTCGAAGGCATCGATCGCGTACTGGTCGTAGGCGGTGACGAAGACGATCTGCGTATGCGGGCTCGCCTGCGCCGCGGCGGCGGCGACTTCCAGGCCGGTCAGGCCCGGCATGCGGATGTCGAGGAAGGCGACGTCGGGCTGGTGCTCGTCGATGGCTTCCAGTGCGCTGGCGCCGTCTTCGCACTCGGCGACGATGTCCAGTTGCGGCCAGGCCTCGCGCAGCTGTTCCAGCATGGCGCTGCGCAACAGGGCTTCGTCTTCCGCGATGACGGCAGTGCAGGTGGCCTTAGACATTGCCGTGATCCTCGGCGGGCGTGGCAGGCATGGCAGGTGCGGGTGCGGACGTCGGCGGTGAAGTCGGGTTCGCGGTCGAGTTCGCGGCCGGCACGGCTGGCACGGTAATCGTCGCGGCGACGCCGGAGGGGAAGTTGGCGACCACCGCGAGCGAGGCCTTGCCATTGAAGACCAGTTGCAAGCGCTCGCGTATGTTCTTCAGGCCGATGCCGGTGCCGGCGCTCTGCACGTTGAAGCCTTCGCCATCGTCGGCGACGGTGATCGCCACGCCGTCATCGACAGGCCGTGCGCGGATCCAGACCGTGCCGCCGGCGGTGCGCGGCTCCAGGCCGTGCTTGATCGCATTTTCCACCAGCGTCTGCAGCATCATCGCCGGCAGTTCGGTGCCGCGCAGGTTGTCGGGTACGTCGACCTGCACGGCCAGGCGCTGGCCCATGCGGATCTTGAGGATTTCCAGGTAGGCGAGGGCGCGTTCGAGTTCGTCGCCCAGCGTCGCCTGTTCGTCCTGCGTGCGCGGCAACGAATGGCGCAGGTACTGGATCAGGTGGCCGAGCATCTCGTCTGCGCGCGGCGGATCGGTGCGCGTGAGGTACTGCGCGCTGGCCAGCGTGTTGTAGAGAAAGTGGGGCTCGACCTGCGCATGCAGCAGGTTGAGGCGGGCCACGGTGAGCTCCTTCTCGGTCGCGGTCTGCGCGGCGGCGTCGCGTTCGTTGCGGCGGCGCTCGGCGACGCGGCGGGTGATGGCGCGGGTGATCGCGTTGGCGTTCTCGAGGTTGGTGCCGTCGTCGACGCGGAACCAGTCGCTCCATGCACCGCTTTCCGGCTCGCAGATCAGGGTGACGCTGCCGGTGCCGTTGACGGGCGTGACGGTGGCGAGGATCTGGTTGCGCGTGTTGCCGAACCATTGCATCGGGTGGAAGCGACCCAGCGGCGGCTCGTCGCCGTAGGTGACCGGGCGCAACACCTTCGCACGCACCTGCAGGCTGTCGCGTGCGCTTTCGACGTCCTGCGTGCGCGGCAGTTCGCGGATGGCGGCATCGAGCAGGTCGAAGGCCTCGCCTGCCTCGAACGGAATCTCGATCTGGCGGCGCTGGCGGTTGCCCAGGCCTTCCTGCTCGGAGCCGGCGATCAGGCGCACCCGGCGCAGGTGCGAGAACGCGCTGGTCACGACCAGGCCGAGGGTGATGAAGGTGAACAGCACCATCGGCAGTTCGAACCGGCCGATGAGGGGGATCTCGTTGTAGAACGACGTCAGCAGGATGAGCGCGAGCCCCCAGGCGATGGCGATGCGGGCGACGAAGAAGACGTTGCGGATCACGGTGGTTCCCGGGGCGTCGTTGGTTGCGGCGAAGAATAGCCGTCGCTGGCGCGATGGGAACCGAAGCGCGACGAAACCGGGGATCGCGCGATGGAAGCGGCCGAAAGCGGGATGAACCGGCGGGATGAATGGGCCGGCAGGCCGGATCTGCGCCAGGGCTCCCGCGAGGGCTCCCATGGCGCCGCGCAAACCGCAAAACCTGTCGACTCCGGCATGACTTCTGGCGGTCGGTGCCATCCCCGCCAGCCCTCACCATCGATCCTTTGATCACCTCCGGCTTGCGAATATCGGCCCATGGCCGCGCCAGCCCTCCACAAGGGACATTGCATGCGTCGCACCCTGGTTACCGCCATCGCCCTGGCTCTTGCCGGCACCGGATCCGTCCTCGCCGCACCGGCCCCGGCTGCTGCGTCCACGACGACCGCGCCCGAAGTGAAGGATGCGACCACCCAACTGCCGCGCACGGTGCGCCCGGTGCATTACGACGTGGCCGTGGCGCCGCACGCCGGGACGATGACCTTCGACGGCCATGTCGCGATCACGCTCGACGTGCTGGAGCCGACGGCGTCCATCACCGTCAACGCCGTCGACATGATCTTCGCCAACACCACGTTGGCCGGCACGGGCCGCACGGCGATGGTCCCCAGGGTGTCGATCGACGCCGAAGCGCAGACCGCGACCTTCACCGTCGACAAGCCGCTCGTCCCGGGCCGTTACACGCTGGCCACCGACTACACCGGCAAGATCGGCACCCAGGCCAATGGCCTGTTCGCGATCGACTACGACACCCGGGCCGGCAAGAAGCGCGCGCTGTACACCCAGTTCGAGAATTCCGACGCGCGCAAATTCGTGCCGTCGTGGGATGAGCCCAACTACAAGGCGACCTTCGCGCTGACGGCCACCGTGCCCGCGAACCAGTTGGCCGTGAGCAACATGCCGGCGGTGGAAACCACGGATCTCGGCAACGGCACCAAGCGGGTGCGGTTCGACCAGTCGCCGAAGATGTCGACCTACCTGCTCTTCTTCAGCCTTGGCGATTTCGAGCGCGCCACCGCGAAGCTGGGCGATACCGAAATCGGCGTCGTCACCCAGTCGGGCCTGGTCGATCAGGCGAAGTTCGCGCTGGATTCCTCCGTGGACGTACTGCGCGAATACAACGACTACTTCGGCACGCCCTATCCGCTGCCCAAGCTCGACAACGTGGCCTCGCCCGGCAGCAGCCAGTTCTTCGGCGCGATGGAGAACTGGGGCGCGATCTTCACCTTCGAACACACCCTATTGCTGGATCCGACCATCTCCACGCAATCGGACAAGCAGCGCGTGTATTCGGTCGCCGCGCACGAGATCGCGCACCAGTGGTTCGGCGACCTGGTGACGATGAGCTGGTGGGACGACCTGTGGCTCAACGAAGGCTTCGCCACGTGGATGGCGGGCCGCACCACCCAGAAGCTGCATCCGGAATGGAACACCCGGCTTGGCACCGTCGACGGCCGCGAGCGCGCGATGTCGCGCGACGCCGTCGCATCCACGCATCCGGTCGTGCAGCACGTGGAGACGGTAGAGCAGGCAAGCCAGGCCTTCGATGCGATCACCTACCAGAAGGGCGGTGCGGTGATCCGCATGCTCGAGGGCTTCGTCGGCCCCGACGCCTGGCGCGAGGGCGTTCGCAATTACATGAAGGCGCATGCCTACGGCAACACGGTGTCGGACGACCTCTGGCGCGAGGTGCAGACCGCCGCGGGCAAGCCCATTCTCGACATCGCCCACGACTTCACCCTGCAGCCGGGCGTGCCGCTGATCCGCGTGGAATCGGCGTCGTGCGATGGCCACACGACCACGGTCAAGCTGACACAGGGCGAATTCACCAAGGACCGCCCCGGCAAGGCCGCGCTGCAGTGGCGCGTGCCGGTGATCGCGCAGGCCGGCGGCGAGGCCGTGCGCACGGTCGTCGAAGGCGGCGCTACAACTATCGATGTGCCGGGCTGCGGTCCGCTGGTCGTCAATGCGGGGCAGAGCGGCTACTACCGCACGCTGTATGCGCAGCCGCAGTTCGAGACGCTCCGCAAGGATTTCGCCAAGCTCGACGCCATCGACCAGCTCGGCCTGATGGGCGATGCGTGGGCGCTGGGCATGTCCGGGCTGCGTCCGGCGACGGATTACCTCGAGCTGGCCAAGGCCACGCCCATCGATGCCGACCCGCAGATCTGGGGCGACATCGCCGAAACCTTGACCGGCCTGGATGACTACTACCGTGGCGACGCGAAGCGCCAGGCCAGGTTCCGCGCCTTCGCGATCGACACGCTCTCGCCCGTGTTCAAACGCGTGGGCTGGGAGGCCAGGGCGGGCGAGGCCGATCCGGTCACGATCCTGCGCACGCAGCTGATCGATGCATTGGGCACGCTGGGCGACGCGTCTGTCATCCATGAAGCGCAGCGCCGTTATGCCGCCGGCGATGCGAATGCGATGCCGCCCGCACTGCGCAAGACCATCCTCGGCGCGGTCGCTCGGCACGCGGACGCGGCAAACTGGGAGCGGCTGCACGCTGCCGCGCAGGCGGAAAAGACGCCGCTGGTGAAGGACGAGTACTACGCCCTGCTGTCATCGGCCGAGGATCCGGCCCTGGCGAAGCGCGCGCTGGAGCTCGCTTTGACGGCGGAGCCCGGCGAGACCAACAGCGCGGGGATGATCTCGACGGTGGCCTATCACCACCCGGAACTCGCGTTCGACTTTGCCACCGCACATCGTGAGCAGGTGAACGCCAAGGTCGACACCACCTCGCTCAGCCGCTACTACCCGGGGCTGGCGAACAACTCGCTGGACGCGGCGACGATTGCAAAGCTCAAGGACTTCGCGTCGAAGCACATCGCCGCCAGCTCGCGTCGCGCCACGGACACGGCGGTGGCCAACATCGAGTACCGCCTGAAGGTGCGCAACGAGCGCCTGCCGGCGATCGATGCTTGGCTGCAGCGGCAGCAGGGCACGACGCGGCTCGGGCGTTGAGCGTTGAACAGTTGAGCAAAAAGGCCCCGCATCGCGGGGCCTTTTTTGTCGGGCGCTCAGGTGGGCAGGCGCTGCCAGAGCCAAGTCGCCGCCACCGCACAGATTCCCAGCGAAAGCAGGGGCATGGCAGTGCCGGCATACCAGCGCGCGCGCCGCAGCAGGAACAGGCCTGGCAGCACCGCGCATACGACGACCAGCTGCCCCAGCTCGACACCTGCGTTGAACCCCACCAGCGCGAGCAGGCGCGTGGTGGTGGGCAAGCCCAATTCGCCCAGCGCCCCCGCAAAGCCGAAGCCATGGATCAGGCCGAAGCCGAAGCCGACCAGCCAGGCGCGCCGCGTGATCAGTGGGCGGACGTTGTTGATCGCGGCGAGCAACACGCTGATGGCGATTGCGGGTTCGACCCAGCGCGATGCGGGTGTCACCCAGCCGAGCGCCGCCAGACTCAAGGTGAGCGAGTGCGCCAGCGTGAACGCAGTGACTATCCCCAGCACTTGCGACAGGACGCGACGGAAGCCTTGCGCCGGCAACCATTCGCCATGCTGGCGCAGCAATGCCGCCGGCAACAGCAGTGACAGCAGGAAGGCGAGGTGGTCGTAACCGACCAGGATGTGGTGCAGGCCTTCGCGCAGGAAGTCGGCGAACGGTCGGTCCGGCGCCGCGCCCAGGACTACCGTGCGCGCATCGGCGCGGACGGTGGCGGTGCGCACGCCTGCGCCCTGTCGCAGTGTGACCAGGACGCGATGCTGCGGATCCTGTGCGAACAGCAGGTCGTAGCTCACGCGCATGTCCGATGGCGCAGGACATTGTGCGAGCAGTTGCACCGTGGCGTAGGCGCCATCGTCATAACGGCGCGTGGCGAGTCCGAGTGGATGCAAGGCACACGCGCCGGCCGCGGTCGACATCGTAAGTCCCGAAGCGACCCACTGCTGCAACGGGCGCTGCAATGCGCGGAGTTCGCCCCACGTCACCTGTTCGTCGCGATTGGCGTCGAGCGGGAAGCTGAGGGCGATATCGCGGATCGCCAGGTCCAGCTCGATCCGCGCTTCGCTGCCGGAACGCGCGATGTCCAGGTGCGCGACCGACAAGGTGTGCGCCTGCACGGAACACGCCTGCATGGAGCACGCGACCAGCAACAGCAGCAATGCAAGCCAGTGACGCTGCATCAGCGCGTGACCTCCGGCACCGGTGGCAATGACAGGTGCTGCGCCGCCGCCCAGCTGCGCAGCGGCTGCAGGGCCTCGCTGTGCCGTGCCGCCACGGCCGCGCGCTGCAGCAGCGCCACGTCTTCGTAGTCGCGTTGCGTGCGGAAATTGGCCTGGGCCAGGGCCAGCGCCGCGACGGGGGCATGGCGCGCGACCAGCAGGAACTCGGCTTCGTCGCGCAATTCCACGGGGCTGCCCGCGGCACGCGCGGCCGCGAAGCGTCGTTCCTGTGCGGCCACCAGAGACGACGCTCGACCGGGGGACAGGCGACACGCCGCAAGGGTGCGCTGCAGCTGCAGACCTTCGTGGCCGGTCTGCGCGGCGAGCAGGGATAACACTTCGCGATCGCGGCCCATGTTGCGCAGATAGCGCGCATAGGCGATCAAGGTGCGGACATCGTCCGGCGCGGGTGCCAGCGCGCGCCTGAACCATGTGTCGGCATCGCGACCACCCGCCCGTGCGGCGACTTCGGCACGCATCAGCAGTGCGTAGCGGCGGGTCTCATCCGTAGCGGCGCTGTCCTGCAACCAGTGCTCGAGCGCGCCTGCCGCTGCGGCGTAATCGCCGCGGCGCAAGGACAGCATCCCCACGCACAGCAGGCCGCTGCCCGCGTCGATGCCCAAGGCCAGTGCCGTGCAGTCCGCGCGGGCTGAATCCACATTGCCGAGTACCAGCTGGAGTTGTGCACGCGACAGGTGCGCCGCGGCGTTACGCGGCGAGTGCGCGATCACGGCGTCGAGCAGGGCCACCGCGGCCGCAAAGTCGTGCCGATGCTGCGCGCTGAAGGCGCGGGCCAGCAGCACGTCGGGATCTTTCGTATCTGCTGGCAGCCGCGCGAGCAGAGCATCGGCCCGCGCCGCCAACCGCGCGTCGCCCGTCTGCGCCGCGGTGGTGAGCAACTGCTGGATGCGCAGGATCGAAACCTGCAAGCCCGTAACCGGTGCGACGGCCGATGCCGCGGGAATGGACGATGGCATCAGTCGTGCGTAGCCGTGGGGCAGGCGCTCGAGCACCGCATGCGGATCGTCCGGGACCTGCGATGGCGGACGTTGTGCCCACGCGGCAAAGGCCGCCATCAGACCGGCAATCAGGGGCAGCGTGCGCAACAGCGCAAGGCGAAACATCGTGACTTCCTCCCGGCCATCCGGCAGCACGCAGGGCGTGGTTGCCGGAGGGCCATGCAAGGGCGGGCTACGCCGACACAGCTCGCTCAGTTGCTCGGTGAGCCCGGCAGCGGTGTGTTGAGGTAAGGAAACGTCGCGCGGAAGTCGCTGGCCTTGAGCGCCGCGCCATCGGTGTAGGGCAGTTGCCCCGATGGGGCGTCGGCGGCGGGCAGCAATACGCCCATCGCCACACGTAGTTCGATGTCGACCACATCGTCGCCCGGGCGACGACCATTCGGGAAGCCGGCGGTATCGCCCGCGAGCGCGCCGAGCGTCTTCTGCGAGGCGGCGGCCTTGGGCGCGATCGACGTGTTCAGGCGCATCATTTCCGCCGGCTTCACTGACGCCGGCTGATTGAGACCCGACAAACCGGTCAGGAACGCCGCGACCAGGTCCGCGCGCGGATACTTGGTCGGCGCCTTTACGCCGGGAAACAGCGCCTGGATCAGGATCGGCAGGCTCGGGTTGGTGACGTACTTCGCAAAGGTCGCATCGTTGACTGGCTGCGAGGCGTTGAACCGATCCTTGTCCGGAAGACCGATCACCACTTCGTTCACCAGTGGCGCCGACAGGCGCGACACCTGCCGGTAGTGATCGCCTTCGCGCGTGTAGGCCGCGGTCCAGGCGCCGATGATCGGGTTGCCGGAATGGGTGAGGCACGCGATCGGCAATTCCAGCGCCAGCGTGGTGACGTTGGCATCGTCGAGCAGATTGCGCTCGCCGTCCGGCGCACCGACCGGATTGGTGTTGATCAGGTCGAATACCTCGCCGAGGTTGACCACGAAGCCGTCCTTGCGTTGTCCGGCGAAGACGCGGCCTTCGCCCGCGCATTTGTCCACGCCGATACGCGAGATCTGGCGATCGGCGTACGCAGCGTAGTTGGCGATGGACTTGGTGCCGATGTTGTCGAACGGCTTCTTGAACAGATAGCCGCCGGTTCCGAGATTGCGGGCCACCTCGGTCTGGCCGCCTTCTCGCACGCTGACGACCGAGTAGCGTTCGTCGACGTTGCGATTGGCTTCCTGCGCCGCAGTGGCGCCGAACGGCCCGATGTTGCTCAGCGGCACCGCCACATCGATGCCGTTCACGGGCACGGTGAGGTTCTTGAAGCGGTTGCGGAACTTGAAGAAGTAGGAGATGTCGGGCCGTGCATCGCCATCGTTGTCGATGTGGATGGCGTACAGCGCATGGGGATCCATCAGGAAGTAATTCGGGCCGCCGTAGGGTGCCTGCAGTGGCTGATAGTTGGCGAGGAAGGTGACATAGCCGGCGCGCCCGGTTTCATAGCTGCGAAACAGGTAGAAATCGGTGCCGTCGACCTTCGGGGTCTGGGTGATCAGCGGGGCTTCGCGATGGCTGGAACCAAGCGCGGCGCCGGCCGCGACCGTCAATCCCGCGATGGCGACGGCGAGCAGGCCGCGCTTCGAGAGGGAGTGTTTGACCAAGGGCTTCATGGCGGGGTCCTGGGTAAGTGCAGGCACGAACGGCGCCTGCCTAGCCGAACCGCAGGTGCTTGCGCGTCGCGCTGCCTGCGTTCCTGCGTGCTTACGGGGCAAGCCCGGTGTCCGGATGCATCCGTTCGTCGGGGCGCAGGTCGGAGGCGGAGCCAGGTAAGCGTCCAGCGGTTGGTATCGATGGATACGTCGGTGGACTGCATCCGGATGCGCCATCGACCCGTATAGCGGTTCGTGAGGCATCGTTCGTGGATGTGGCCGCGGCAGCTGCTGGCTGCCGTTAGCCACAGACGGATGGCTCCCTGCGTCCGCGCTTCGTGTGTTGCCGCGCTGCATTCGATATCGCCAGGTGCCCGGATGCCCCATTCATCGCTACCACCCAGTGTCGACTCCAGCGAAGAGCTGGCGGAGTTGCTGGTGGATGTCGCCAGTGGCAGCCGCAGCGCTTTCGAGACGCTGTATCGCGCGACATCGAGCAAGCTGTTCGGTATCTGCCTGCGACTTCTCTCGGATCGCGCGGAGGCCGAGGATGTGCTCCAGGAGGTGTACGCCAGCGTCTGGCACAAGGCCGTGCAGTTCGACGCGGCAAGGGCGAGCGCGATCACGTGGTTGGGAATGATCGCGCGGAACAAGGCGATCGACCGGTTGCGCGCGCTGCCGGGTCCGCAACGGAACGCGCCGATCGAACTGGCCGAAGAAGTGGCCGATCCGCTCGCTTCGCCCTTGCAGCACACCGAGGCAACGACCGAACGCGCGCGGTTGGATCACTGCCTGGAGCAACTCGACGACCGCCGCCGCACGCTGATCCATACAGCGTTCTTCGAAGGCGCCACCTATGAGGAACTGGCGGTACGCAGCGGCTCGCCGCTGGGCTCGATCAAGAGCTGGATCCGCCGTGGCCTGATGCAACTGCGGACGTGCCTTGAACAATGAACATTCGCGACCCTCGATTCGATGAAGGACCCGGGCGCGAACCGCCGGATGCGGACGTGCTCGCAGGCGAATACGTGCTGGGTGTGCTCGATGCGGAGCAGCGACGCCAGGTGCACGCACGGATCACTACCGACGCCGCATTCGCGCGCCTGGTCGCAGGCTGGGAGCAACGGCTGGGTGCATGGCTCGATGGCATCGAGCCGGTGGTCGTGCCCGCGCATCTGTGGCCACGCATCCGCACGCGCCTGGGTTGGTCGCCGGTCGAAGGCGGCAAGCGCGGCATCTGGCAGAGCGTGGGCTTCTGGCGGGGGATGACGGCGTTGGCGGCGGCTGCGGCCGTGGCGGCGGTGTTCTTTGGTCGCCTGCAACCGCCGCGCGCACCACCAGTCGCGCCGCCGGTCACGCCGCCGGTGGCCGTGCAGCCTGCCGAATCGGCGCAACCCGTGACCACGCTGGCGCGTGATGACGGCTCGCCGGGTTGGCTGGCTTCGATCGATACGGCACGCGGCACCGTGCGGATAGTGCCGGTGCCGGCACCTGCCGATGCGCAGGGGCGCGTTCCCGAACTGTGGTTGATTCCGCCCGGCGAGGCGCCGCGTTCGCTGGGCCTGATCTCGGTCGACCGGACACAGCTGGTGATCGTGCCGAAGGCGTTGCTGCGCGCACTGGCGAAGGGCTCCACGCTGGCGATCTCGCTGGAGCCGCCGGGCGGTGCGCCGCAGGGTGTGCCGACCGGGCCGATCATCGCCAAGGGCGGTATCGAGACCATCTAATGAAAAGGCCCCGCGATCGCGGGGCCTTTTCTCTGCAGCCTGAAGCGGCTTACGCCTCGACTTCGTCCTTGTACGCATCCACCGGGATGCACGCGCACATCACGTTCTTGTCGCCGTAGACGTTGTCGACGCGCGCGACCGGCGGCCAGTACTTCTGCAGCCTGAGGGTCGCCAGCGGGAAAGCCGCGAGTTCGCGCGGGTAGGCGTGGGTCCACTCGCTGGCGCTGACCGCGGTCGCGGTGTGCGGCGCGTTCTTCAGCGGGTTGTCCTCGCGGTCGAGCTTGCCTTCCTCGACGGCGCGGATCTCGTCGCGGATCTGGATCATCGCGTCGATGAAGCGGTCGAGTTCGTGCTGCGATTCGGACTCGGTCGGCTCCACCATCAGCGTGCCGGCGACCGGGAAGCTCAGGGTCGGGGCGTGGAAGCCGAAATCGATCAGGCGCTTGGCGACGTCTTCCGCGCTGATGCCGGTGGCATCCTTGAGCGGACGCAGGTCGAGGATGCACTCGTGCGCGACAAGACCATTCCGGCCGGTGTACAGCGTCTCGTAGTGCGGCGCGAGGCGCTTGGCGATGTAGTTGGCGTTGAGCAATGCCACCTGGGTGGCTTTACGCAGGCCGTGCGCGCCCATCATCGTGATGTACATCCAGCTGATCGGCAGGATCGAGGCGGAACCGAAGCTGGCTGCGCTGACCATGCCGACTTCGCCCTTGCCCACGCCCTGCGTGCGCACGCCGTCGCTGCCCAGTGCGCGCGGCAGGAACGGCGCGAGGTGCGACTTCACCGCGCACGGGCCGACGCCGGGACCGCCGCCGCCGTGCGGAATGCAGAAGGTCTTGTGCAGGTTGAGATGCGAGACGTCCGAGCCCCACTTGCCGGGCTTGGCCACGCCGACGAGGGCGTTCATGTTGGCGCCGTCGGTGTACACCTGGCCGCCGTGCTTGTGCACGATCTCGCAGATCTCGACCACGTCTTCCTCGAACACGCCGTGCGTGGAGGGGTAGGTCATCATGATCGCGGCGAGGCGGTCGCTGTACTTCTCCGCGGCGCGGCGGATGTCCTCGACATCGACGTTGCCGTTGGCGTCGCACTTGGTGACGACCACGGTCATGCCGCACATCTGCGCCGAAGCGGGATTGGTGCCGTGCGCGGATTCCGGGATCAGGCAGATGTCGCGCTTGTCGTCGCCGCGCGAGCGGTGGTATGCGCGGATCGCGAGCAGGCCGGCGTATTCGCCCTGCGCACCGGAGTTCGGCTGCAGGCTGACGGCGTCGTAACCGGTGCACTCGACCAGCATGGCTTCCAAGCCGTCGATCAGTTCCTTGTAGCCCAGCGCCTGCTCGGCGGGGGCGAGCGGATGCAGGTTGCCGAATTCCGGCCACGTCACCGGGATCATTTCGGCGGTGGCGTTGAGCTTCATCGTGCACGAGCCGAGCGGGATCATGGTGCGATCCATCGCCAGGTCCTTGTCCGCGAGCGCGCGCATGTAGCGCAGCAGTTCGTGCTCGCTGTGGTGCGTGTTGAAGACCGGGTGGGTGAGGAACGCGGTCGTGCGCCTGAGGCCGGCGGGGATCGCGTCGGCGGTGGCGGCGTCGAGCGCGTCGATATCGGAGGCATCCGCACCGAACAGGGTGGCGAGCCTGGCGACGTCGTCGCGCGTCGTAGTCTCGTCGAGGCTGATCGCGACGCTGCCGCCGTCGATGGCGCGCAGGTTGATCCGCGCGGCCTTCGCCTTGGCATGGATCGCCGCGGCATCGATGCCGGTGACGTGCAGGGTGTCGAAGAAGTCCGGGCCCACGTTGACGCCGGCCTTGCCGAGCGCGGCCGCGAGGATCGCGGCGAGGCGATGCGTGCGCTGCGCGATGCGGGTCAGGCCTTCCGAGCCGTGGTAGACGGCGTACATCGACGCCATCACCGCCAGCAGCACCTGCGCGGTGCAGATGTTGGACGTGGCCTTCTCACGGCGGATGTGCTGCTCGCGCGTCTGCAGAGTGAGGCGGTAGGCCGGCTTGCCTTCGGCATCGACCGACACGCCGATCAGGCGGCCCGGCATCGAGCGCTTGTAGGCGTCGCGGCAGGCCATGAACGCGGCGTGCGGGCCACCGAAGCCGAACGGGACGCCGAAGCGCTGGGTGTTGCCGACCACGATGTCCGCGCCCCACTCGCCGGGAGCGGCGATCAGGGTGAGCGCGAGCAGGTCGGTGGCGACGGCGACCAGGCCGCCGCGCGCATGCACGGCATCGGCGAGCGCCTTGTAGTCGCTGACCTGGCCGAAGGTGTTGGGGTACTGCAGCAGCACGCCGAAGGCGTCGAGGTTCAGCGCTTCGGCGTCGTCGGCGACGACGACTTCAATGCCCAGCGGTTCGGCGCGGGTGCGGATGACCTCGAGCGACTGCGGATGCACGCCAGAGGAGACGAAGAAGGTGTTCGACTTCGACTTGCACGAACGCTTGGCCAGCGTCATCGCTTCGGCGGCGGCGGTGGCTTCGTCGAGCAGCGAGGCGTTGGCGATCTCCATGCCCGTCAGGTCGGCGCACATGGTCTGGAAGTTGATCAGCGCTTCCATGCGGCCCTGCGAGATCTCGGCCTGGTACGGCGTGTAGGCCGTGTACCACGCCGGGTTCTCCAGGATGTTGCGCAGGATGACGTTCGGCGTGTGCGTGCCGTAGTAGCCCTGGCCGATGTAGGACTTGAACACCTGGTTCTTGTCGGCGATCGCACGGATCTTGGCGATGGCCTCGACTTCGGTGATCGGCGCCGGCAGCGCGAGCGGATTGGCTGACTTGATCGAACCGGGAACGATGGCGTCGGTCAGCGCTTCCAGCGAGTCGTGGCCGACGATGCGCAGCATGTGCGCGATCTCGGCGTCGTTGGGGCCGATGTGGCGCTCGAGGAACGCGTCGTGGTGCTCGAGTGCGCGCAGGGAAGCAGGCTTGGTCTGGGACATGGCAGGGGCGTCGTCTGGAGGCCGCGGTCGCGGATGCGGTTGCGGCATGGCGTGCTCGGTGAGAGCGTGCCCCTCTGTCCTTTTGCCTGAGAGTTTGGAAGCGCGCGGGAGGGGGAGGAGATCCCGATCTGCGCTTCTTGCCCCTTCGGCGCCGGTTCTCGCTCATGCCCCCATACCGGGCGGGCGGTGCAAGCCGGTCTCTCCAGAGTTTGTCGCGACACGGAAGTACGTGGGCCTGAGCGATTCCGGGCGGTTGCGCCTTCGGCAGCGGATCAGGCCGGGGCCCGATTGGTCCGCTTCTCCCACCGTGTGCGTGGAGTGCGAATTATACCGGTTGGAAGCATGCCGTCGGCGCTGCTGTGCCGACCCGGAGAAGGCGGATTTGGAGGGCGGAATCGGGCTCGGAGCCGTCCTCGTTCAGATTCGCGGCCGGCATTGGGGAGCAGCCATGGCGGCGACGCGGCGTCGGAAGGGGCGGGTTCGGCCGCTACGCGGACGTGGACGTCGGGAAGCAGTGATCGTCGGGGCGGACCAGGTCGCTTGCCGCATACACGCGGTTGCGTCCCGCCGCCTTCGCCGCATACAGCGCCTGGTCGGCGCGCTTCAGTACCGCTTCGACGCGATGGGCGCCCTGCATGCACGCCACGCCGACGCTCACCTTCGGCGTGATCTCATCCTCCCACTCGCCCACCAGCCGGATGGCGTCGATGCGCGCGCGCAGGCGTTCGGCGACGGTCACCGCGCCTTCGCTACTGGTGTTGGGCAACACCACGCCGAATTCCTCGCCGCCCAAGCGGCCCAGCACGTCGCTGTCGCGCAGTTCGCGGCGGCAGGCATCGGCGACCGCCTTCAGGACCTTGTCGCCGACATCGTGTCCGTGGCTGTCGTTGATGCGCTTGAAGTGGTCGATGTCGAGCATCAGCACCGACAGCGGATGGCCGTAGCGATTGGCGCGCGAGAACTCCTGCCGCGCGGTTTCCAGCAGGCTGCGGCGGTTGCGCACCCCGGTGAGTTCGTCGGTGGTGGCCTGGCGCGCGAGTTCTTCCTTCAACCGGTAGAACTTGGTGAAGTCGGTAGCGATGCCGAGCAGGGAAACGATCTCGCCCCCGCTGTCGCGCTGCGGGATCTGCACGACCCAGAAGTGGCGGATCTCGCCATCGGCGGATGCGGAGATCTGTTCGCCCGACTGGGTCTCGCCGGTCGCGAACACGCGGTCGTCGAGCACGCGCCAGTCCGCGGCGATGTCGGCGGAAACCAGTTCCTCGTCGGTGCGGCCGATCAGCTCATGCGGCGCGCGGCCCGCGACCGCGGCCATCTTTGCGTTGGCATAGGTGTAACGGCGCTGGCGGTCCTTGGTGTAGATGCAGGCATCGACGTTTTCCAGCACCGATTCCAGCAGCGCGTTCTTCTCCAGCAGCTCTGATTCGAGGCGCTTGAAGTGGCTGGTGTCGCCGGCGATGCCGGCAGGATCGGCGATGCCCGTGCGCCCGCCGCGAGCGGTCGGGTTCAAGGCCGGGCGCGGCTCGTTGTCGTTCACGGCCGGCTCCTCCCTGGGCTCCACGTGGCGGTCGCCGATTCCGCGGCGACCTTCCAGGCGTGCCGTGCGCGACCGTAAACCTGCCCGCCCGTACCTGGCGACGCCGGGTACGTACAACCGATCCATCGCGGTGCGCGGACGCGCGGTTTCGCGATGAGCCGGTGCTTCTGCGTGGGCAGGTTTCGGGACACGTGAGCAAGGTACCCGCAGGGGTGAAGAGCTTCCACCACGACGACGACCCGTTCCGTGACGGGCGTGGCACATGGTCCGGGCGCTGGCGCCGGTTTTCGACGAGTGGCTGGGCGTCGTTCACGGATGTGACCAAATTCGTCAGCCCGCACTCCCGGGGCACATGCATTCCGGCACGGGATCGCGTGCCGGTGGTGCTTGCTATGCTGGCCCGCCCACGCCATTGAATTTCATGACTACGCGACCGCCCTTCGCGCTCCAGCAGATCGACCACGTCGTGCTGCGTGTCCGCGATGAAGCGGCGATGGTGGCCTTCTACTGCGACGTGCTCGGTTGCACCGTGGAGCGGCGCCAGGATGCGATCGGCCTGGTCCAGCTGCGCGCGGGACGATCGCTGATCGACCTGGTGCCGGTGGCGGGCAAGCTTGGCGCCATGGGCGGTGCGGCACCGGGTGTCGAGGGCCGGAATATGGATCACCTGTGCCTGCGCGCCGAACCCTTCGACGTCGAAGCGATCGTGGCGCACCTGCAGGCGCACGGCGTGCGCATCGGCGACTTCGGGTCGCGCTATGGCGCCGAAGGGGAAGGACCTTCGCAATACCTGTTCGATCCGGAAGGCAACCTGGTCGAACTGAAGGGCGCCCCGGCCCGCGGTTTGAATGAATCAACGGCATGAACGATGCCGCGCCGGCGGCCGACAAAGGCAAACAACAGCCGCATGGCCGCTATCACGTAAGCCCAATCCCCAGCGATCGATGACCGACAGCACTCCGCGCAGCAACCTTTCCTTTCCACGCCTCGCCCTGATCCTGGGCGGCCTGGCGATGTTCGGGCCGTTCTCGATCGACACGATCTTCCCCGCGTTCCCGGCCATCGGTGCGCAACTCGATGCGGACAAGGTCGCCATCCAGCAGACGATCAGTGCCTATCTCGTCGCCTATGCGCTGATGAGCCTGGTGCACGGGCCCTTGTCGGATGCGATCGGGCGCAAGCGCGTCATCCTCGGCGGGCTGGTCGTCTTCACCTTCGCTTCGATCGGCTGCGCGCTGTCGCGCGACCTGACGACCCTGCTGGCGTTTCGTGCGCTGCAGGGCCTGTCGTCGGGCGTCGGCCTGATCGTGGGGCGCGCGGTGATCCGCGACGTCCTGCACGGCGAAGCCGCGCAACGGCTGATGAGCCAGGTGTCGATGATCTTCGGCATCGCCCCCGCGATCGCGCCGATCATCGGCGGCTGGATCCTCGGCTGGAGCGCATGGCCGGTGATCTTCTGGTTCCTCGCCGCGTTCTCGGTCGTGTTGCTGGTGGTGACCTGGCTGGGACTGCCGGAAACCCATTTGAAGGAGGCGCGCCTGTCCTTGCGCGCCGGTCCGTTGCTGCGCGACTACGTGTCGATCTTCGCCAATCCGCGCTTCCAGCGGTTGGCGGCGGCGAGTGCGTTCAACTTCGCCGCGTTGTGGCTGTTCATTTCCTCCGCGCCGGCGTTCGTCGTCGACCACCTCAAGCTGGGCGAAGGCCAGTTCGGCTGGTTCTTCGTGCCGATGATCGGCGGCATGGTGACGGGGTCGTTCGTCTCCGGGCGCACGGCGGGCAAGGTCAGCGGCGAGAAGCTGGTGCGGATCGGTTTCATCGCCAGCGCCATCGCGATGCTGCTCAACTTCGCCTACACGCTGCTGGTCGACACGCCGACCGTGCCATGGGCCGTGATCCCGATCTCGCTCAATGCCTTCGGCATCGCCCTGGTGTTCCCGATCGTGACGCTGGCGATCCTCGACATGTATCCGCGCCAGCGTGGCTCGGCCTCGTCGCTGCAGGCGTTTACCAGCCTGGTGCTCAATGCCCTGATCGCGGGCGTGCTGTCACCGCTGATCAGCGCACACGTGCTGTGGATGGTGGTCGCCGCAACCGTGTTCCTGTCGCTGGCATTCGGGTTCTGGACGTGGGAGCGGCGCGTGTCCAAACCGATGGTCACGTCCACCGGCGAAGCCGAAACCATGCCGGGCGAAACCCTGTAACCAGGCGGTCCCGCTGGCGAGAACGCTCAGCGGGAAGCTGCTTCGGCGAGCCCTGCGTTCCGGTAGGTGCTGCGCAGCAGCTCGTGGAAGTGATGCACGGCGTTTTCGCGCAGCGGATTCAAGCGTCCGGGTTCATACGAACCGGAAGCCAGTCCGCGCTGCACGTCCTCGCAGATGGTCAGGTCCTCGAACTGCACTTCATCGCTGAAGCGGACGTCGGCGAGGCGCCGCGCCGAGGCTTCCTCGGACTCGTCCATCGCGTAGTAGAAGTCGAATTCCACCCGGCAACGATCCACGCCCTTGGGAATGATGCGGTTGGTCTGCATGCGCCCGGGAACGATGTTGAGCATCGTGTTAGGCCACATCCAGTAGTACAGGGCGTCGCCGCTGCCGTAGAGGTCGTCGCTGCTTTCCAGCGGGCTCCATTGCAGCGAGTACCAGTCGTGCGTCTCGGTGATGTAGTTGCGGTAGTCGAGCAGCTTGTTCAGGCCCGGATGCACATGTGGGACGTGGTAGCCCTCGAGGTAGTTGTCGACGTAGATCTTCCAGTTGCACCCCACGTCGTAACCGACGCGGCGATGATGTCCATAGCGTTCGAGGTGGCGGTCGGGTCCCAGGCGCGCGTCGATGTCCTTCACGAAGGTGTCGAAGGCCGGGGCATGGGCCTCGTCGACGGCCGCGAACACCAGGCCCTGCCACACCCGGACCGCCAGTTGCGGCAGCTTGATGTCGCCGACATCGAACTCGGCCGCCGTACCCATTTCCGGAGCGGAGCGCAGCGTGCCTTCAAGCGTGTAGGTCCAGCCGTGGTAACGGCAGCGCAGCGATTTCGCCGCCAGGCCGTCGCACTGCGCGAGTGGACCGGCGCGGTGGCGGCAGACGTTGTGGAAGACCCGGATCTGCCCATCGGCGCCGCGCACCGTGATCACCGGCAGGCCGGCAAAATCGCTGACCACGTGATCGCCCGCGTTCTGCAGCTGGCACACGTGCGCCAGCAGCTGCCAGCCCCGGTCGAAGATGAGCTGGCGGTCGATCGCGACCATCGCGGGGTCGGCGTAGTAGCGGGCGTGCAACGCACGGGCGCGGTCGAGCGGCTGCGGTGCGAGGTCGTGGGTGGCGTCGGATCGGTTCATCCGCGGAGTATCGCTCTTTTCATCCGGGCTGCCATCGGCTGGCAATGCCGCAAATCGCACTCGACAGACGCAACTGGTTCCCGCAAAGGACCGGGATCTGGTTCCCACGCGCGGCGGTCGAAAACCCATCCTGTGCACCTGCGGATCACCGTGTGGCGCACGCCGGCATTTCCGCAACACAGTGGGCCGAGTATGCGCTTGCGCAAGGCAACCCGCGTCGCAATAGATATCTAGCAACCCGTTATCGCCGGAGCCGCGACAGATGATCGACCTGTACTACTGGGGCACGCCCAACGGCCTCAAGCTCAAGCTGTTCATGGAAGAGAGCGGCCTGCCGCACCGGATCATCCCGGTGGACATCGGCGCGGGCCAGCAGTTCGCGGCCGACTATCTGCGTATCTCGCCCAACAACAAGATCCCCGCGCTGGTGGACCACGATCCGGCTGGAGGCGGGGCGCCGGTTGCGCTGTTCGAATCCGGCGCGATGCTGCTCTATCTCGCCGAGAAGTGCGGCCGCTTCCTTCCGGCCGACATCCGTGGCCGTGCCGAGGTGCTGCAGTGGCTGTTCTGGCAGGTCGGTGGATTGGGACCCATGGCGGGACAGAACGGTCACTTCGTCGTGCATGCACCGGAGAAGGTGCCGTATGCGATCGGGCGCTACGTGAAGGAAACCAACCGCCTTTACGGTGTGCTGGACAAGCGCCTGGCCGACCGTGAATTCATCGCCGGCGATTACTCGATCGCCGACATGGCCAGTTACCCATGGATCGTCCCGCATGAGCCACACGGCCAGGACCTCGATGAATTCCCCAACCTCCGGCGCTGGTTCGAGACGATCCGGGCGCGGCCGGCCACGATGCGCGCCTACCAGGGCGTAGCGCCCGCGTATGCGGGGCGCAACAACATCACCGAGGCCGAACGTCGCGTCCTGTTCGGGCAGACGGCCGCCAGCGTGCGGTGATGGCACGGACGGGACTCCGCAGGCAAGAACAGCGCAGACAAAAAAGGGCCGGCGATTGCCGGCCCTTCCTTTTTGCGGTGTTGCCTGTCAGCCGGCCGCTTTCTTTTCCGCCGGGGCCGACGCCGCGCTCGCGGCTTCCGCATTCCAGCCGCAGGTCTTGCCTTCGTTCTGCTGCTTCAGCCACGCCTGCAGCGGGGAGAAGTATTCGAGCACGGCGGAGGCGTCCATCTTCTCGCTGCCGGTGAGTTCCTTCAGCGTCTGCTGCCACGGCTGGCTCGCGCCCTTGCTCAGCATCGCCTGGTACTTCGCGCCGGCGGCCTTGTTGCCGTAGAAGCTGCATTCGTGCAGCGGACCCTTGTAGCCCGAGGCATCGCACAGCGCCTTGTAGAACTGGAACTGCAGGATGTGCGAAAGGAAGTAGCGCGTGTACGGCGTGTTGCCCGGCACGTGGTACTTGGCGCCCGCGTCGAAGAAGTCTTCGCCGCGCGCGGTGACCGGGGCGACGCCCTGGTACTTGGCCTTCAGGTCCCACCAGGCCTTGTTGTAGTTGTCCGGCTTGATCGAGCCATCGAACACGCCCCAGCGCCAGCGATCGATCATCAGGCCGAACGGCAGGAACGACACCTTCGCCAGCGCCATGCGCATCTGCGCATTGATCACCGCCTCGTTGCTCGGCGTCTGCGCGCCGACCAGTCCGATCGACTGCAGGTAGGCCGGGGTCATCGACAGCACGATGGTGTCGCCGATCGCCTCGTGGAAGCCGTCGTGCGCGCCCTGCTGGAACATCGGCGGCTGGTCGTTGTACGCGAGGTAGTAATAGACGTGGCCGAGTTCGTGGTAGATGGTGGTGAAGTCTTCCTCGTTCGGCTTGATGCACATCTTGGTGCGCACGTCGCCGGCCATGTTGATGTCCCACGCACTGGCGTGGCAGACCACGTCGCGGTCGCGCGGCTTGATGAACTGCGTCTTGGTCCAATAGCTCTCCGGCAGCTTGGGCATGCCGAGCGAGGTATAGAAGTCCTGCGCGCGCTCCGCCATCGCCTTGGCCTCGTACAGGTCGGCGGCCTGGGCGATGTCGTTGCGTTCCACGTAGTTGGCGTCGTGGTCGAGGTCGCGCAGCAGCTCGGCTTCCTTGGTGTCACGCGCTTTCTTCAACGCGGACGTGATGTCGAGGTTGCCGGCCTGTTCGTCGCTGTAGGGCTTCAGGATCGGCCAGAGGTTGCCCCAATCCTGCTGCCACATGTTGCCGGTCAGGTGCGCCGGCAGCATGCCGCCGGCCACGTGGCCCTTGTCGCCGTACTTCTTCTCCAGCTGCGTGCGGGTGTAGCAGTGCAGCTGTTCGTACAGCGGCTTGACCTGCAGCCACAGGCGATCGGTCTCGGCGGAGATTTCCGCCGGCGTCATGTCGTAGCCGGAGCGCCACAGTTCGCCGGTGTCGGCGAAACCCATGTCCTTGGCGCCGGTGTTCACCAGCTCGACGAAGCGGGTGTAGTCCTTGCGCATCGGCTGCGCGATGGTGTGCCAGCCCTGCCAGGCGTCGAGCTGTTCCTCGTACGAGGAGGACGGGTCGCGCAGCACGTCCTCGAGGTCGCCGAGCTGGCGGCACTTGCGCGCGCTGCCTTCACCCTTGCAGTACTCGCCCGAGCCGTACATGCCTTCCAGCCTGGTGGCGATGCCGGTGAGTTCCTCCAGCTGCTTCGGATCCTTCGGCGGCGGCATGGCCACCGACAGCTTCAGCAGCTTGATCGCACGCGCGCTCTGGGGCGACATCTTCTGGCCCTCGAACTTGCGCGATTCGTCGATCCACTTGTTGAGCTGGGTCAGGAAGCGTTCGTTGGCCTTCGCGGTCAGTGCTTCGGTGTCGCCGTTGATGTAGGTCGACGATACCCACTGCGCCGCATTGAGCTCGGGATAGATCTTGCGCATTTCATCGTTGACGCGCGCGACGAACTGGTCGGCGGTCTCGCCCTCCGGTGCCTTCACCGCTTCCGCGGGGGCCTGTTCCTTCTTGCAGGCCGACAAGGTGAAGCCCGCGGCTATGGCGAGCGCGAGCAGGGCATGACGATGGTTCACGGTGGATCCTCTGCGGGCGCCCGGGCGGGCGCGAGAAACGCGAGGCTAGTGTGGGCGGGCGGGGGGCTGCAAGTGATGCCCGTCGCGGCCCCGCGATCGGCAAAGCCGATCAGGCCGCGGCCGGGACCAGGCGGCCGTGTGGAGCGTCGATCAGCCCGTGCGCGAGCAGCCACTGCCAAGCGGCCTCGGCATCGTGTTCGAAGTAGGCACGGGCGGAGCCCAGGCGGAAGGTGTAACCCCATTCGTCCATGTCGGCGAGGACGCGGTCGCGGCCTACGCCCGCAAGCTCGTCGCCGAGGAGCGCCTGCAGCACGCAGACGGCGTCTTCTTCCTCGACCGAATCGGTGGCATCGGTGTGGACCAGGGCCCGGCGCTCGGGGGGCAGCACGATCAGGTGGGCGGCCTCGTGCAGCAGCGAATGCACGGGCGTGTCGCCGCGCGCATGCACGGTCGTGCCGATCAGGCCGGCTTCGCTCTCGCCCCAGTAGCTGCCCGGAATCGCGTCGCCGTCAGGCACGAGCTGCAGTTGCAGGCCGTACCGGGCGAGGAGGGCGGTGATGTCGGAAACGGCGATGTCGGCGAGGGTGAGCATGCGGACGTAGCCGGCTCCCCTGCGGCGTGCGCAGGGGAGTGGTGGTCAGGCGTGGGCCGGGTTTTCCGGGAGTGCGACGGAGATGTCGAGCACCTTGTTGTCGCCTTCGCCGATCAGGTCGACCTTTACCGCCTCGTCTTCGACCTTGACGTACTTGCGGATCACTTCCAGCAGTTCGCGCTGCAGCATCGGCAGGTAGTCGGGGCTGCTGCCGCGGCCGCTGCGCTCGTGCGCGACGATGATGCGCAGGCGGTCCTTGGCGATCGAGGCGGTGGGCTTCTTGGTGATGAGGAAATCGAACAGGCCCATGGTCAGCCTCCGAACATCTTGCTGAAGAACCCCTTCTTCTCGACCTGCGTGAAGCGCATCGGGCGGTCCTCGCCCAGCAGTCGCGAAACCGCATCGTCGTAGGCCTGGGCCGCATCGGATTCGGTTTCAAGGATGACGGGCTCGCCCTTGTTCGAGGCGTTGAGCACGTCGCCGGATTCGGGGATGACGCCGATCGTCTTGAGGCCGAGGATCTCCTCGACGTCGCCGACGCTGAGCATCTCCCCGGTTTCCACGCGCTTGGGGCTGTAGCGGGTGAGGAGCAGGTGCTCCTTGACGCGCTCGCCGTTCTCGGCGCGCTTGGTCTTGGAGGCCAGCAGGCCGAGGATGCGGTCGGAGTCGCGGACCGAGGACACCTCCGGATTCACCACCACGATCGCCTGGTCGGCGAAGTACATGGCGAGGAAGGCGCCCTTCTCGATGCCGGCGGGCGAGTCGCACACGATGTAGTCGAAACCCTCGTCGGACAGGTCCTTCAGCACCTTCTCCACGCCTTCCGTCGTCAGCGCGTCCTTGTCGCGCGTCTGCGAGGCGGCGAGCACGAAGAGGTTGTCGAAGCGCTTGTCCTTGATCAGCGCCTGCTTGAGGCCGGCTTCGCCGCTGATGACATTGACGAAGTCGTACACCACGCGGCGTTCGCAACCCATGATCAGGTCGAGGTTGCGCAGGCCGACGTCGAAGTCGATGACGGCGACCTTGTGGCCGCGGCGGGCGAGACCGCAGGCAACGCTGGCGCTGGATGTGGTTTTCCCCACGCCGCCCTTGCCCGAGGTGACAACGATGATTTCTGCCAAGTTTTCTCTCCCATGTCCTGTTCGACGGCGGGGTGCGCCGTTCTTCTTGTAATGCCGGGGATCGAGGCCCCGTTCTTGTAGTAGCACTATGTACAACAAAAACACGCCGGGCAGGCCCGGCGTGCGTGAATCAGTCAAGCGCGGCGATCTTCAGGTCCTCGCCCTCCAGCCAGATCTGCACGGCCTTGCCGCGCAATTCCTTCGGGATGTCTTCCAGGACCTTGTAGCGGCCCGCGATCGCGACGAGTTCGGCGTGGAACTCGCGGCAGAAGATGCGCGCCTGTTCCCAGCCCTGCGCGCCGGCGAGGGCGCGACCGCGCAAGGGGCCATAGATGTGGATGGAGCCGTCGGCCATCACCTCGGCGCCGGCGCCGATGGTGGTCAGTACGCTCAGGTCGCGGTTGGCGGCATAGACCTGTTGGCCGGAGCGCACGGGCGTCGACTGGATGAGGCCGGGCGCAGTCGGGGCGACTTGTGCGGGGACGGGGTGTGTCGGGGCGGGCTCCGCCTTCGCCTTGGGTTCCTGCTTGGCGCGCGGAGCGGGTGCCGGAGGTGCTTCGGCTTCGCCATCGCGCTCGTAGGACGCACGGAACTTGGCCAGGAGCGGCAGGTCGAGCTGCTCGGACAGGCGCTCGATCTCGCTGGTGCCGTAGGCGAGCGCGACCGGCAGCACGCCGGCATCGCGCAGACCGTCGATCAGCCGGCGCGCGGTGTCGACGTCGGGAGCCTGCGTCAGGCCGCCGAAATCGATCACCACCGCCGCACGCGCGAACAGCTTGGGCGCGCGCTGCACGCGCCCGCGCATTTCCTCGATGAGGCGCGGAACGTCGAGGCTGCGGATGCGGAGATTGGCGATGCCTACCTGGCCGATCTTGAGATCGCCGGCCAGCTCGTAGTCGACCGCCACGCTCACGTGCCCACCATGGACAGCGGCGTCGCGGACGTTGTCATGGGCGACGACGTCATGGACGGGTTCCGGTTGCGCGCGGCGGGACGTGGCCGTTCAGGGCACGCGGCTGGCTCAGCCATGCCACATCGGGAAGCTGGTCGCCGTAGGTGTCGTGCACCCAGGCGTAGCTGCACAGCGGCTTCATCAGCATCGCCGCGCGCACGCCGGTTTCATCCATCACGTGCTGGCCGACCTCGCGGAAGCCGAAGCTGCCATGGAACAACAGCACCGGGTCGTTGGTGCCATCGAGGAATACTTCGCAGGCCATGTGCGGGTAGCGGAGCTCGGCATAGCTTTGCGCGTCGGCGTAGAACGCGCGGCCGACACCGCCACCGCGGCGGCGGCTCGCCACCACGATGCGGTCGATGTAGAAGAACTCCGGGTAGCGCTCGCGGAACCAGCGGAAATTGCTGCTGTCGTGCTGCGTACCCGAACCCATCCCGATCAGGAAACCCGCCAGCGTCCCGTCACGTTCGGCAACGCGGAAGTACTCGGCGTGATCGAAGAAGTGGCGCAGTCGCGTCGCGTCCAGCGGCAAGATCGCGGGTCCGGCGGCGTTGTTGAGAGCGAGGACGGAATCCAGCTCGTGCTCACGCACGTCGCGGACAACGATCGACATTTCGTCGTAACTCCATGGTTCTGGCCGGCAGCGGCCCTGGTGCCGTCGGCCGGGCGATTATCGCATGCCGGCAGGCACGGCGAGCGGGGGCCCCCCGACGAAGTTCGTGCCGGGTCGTGCTGGCGTGGGTGTCGCTCCCGGCGCCCGTGCATGACTTTCGGACGGCTCCGCTACAGGAGGTAGTGGTTAGCATGGGTTCATGCTTTCCCGACTCAACCATTCGCGCCTGCTGCGCTACGCCGGTCTCTTCACCTGGGGGGCGGTGGGCCTGTGGTTGCTGAACGTCTGGCTGGACCCGACCTTCGTGCCGCCCGAGCCGGGCGAGGTGCTGAGCCTGCGCATCATGCGCTGGCTGGCGGTCTACCTGGTCTTCGGCGTCGTCTACTGGTGGATCACGCGGTCGCTGGGCCAGCGCCGCCCGGGCTTCGCCGACCACGCCCTGTTGCTGGTGCTAACCGCCTGCGCGATCGGGGTGAGTTATTTCTCCGGCTCCGGCCTGGGCAGCATCCTGCTGATGGTGCTGGCGGGGCTGCTGCCCTGGCTGCTGCGGTTGCCGGTTGGCATGGCCTGGCTGATCGCCAGCAACCTCGCCACCGTGCCCGTGTTCGTCAACGCGCTGGATTTCCCGCCCATGATCGGGGTCCTGCAATCGCTGCTGTACCTGGGGTTCTCCAGCTTCGTCTTCGTGACCGCGCTCGTCGCCCGCCAGCAGGCCGAAGCCCGCGAGGAACAGCGCCGCCTGAATGCCGAACTGCGCGCCACCCGCGCCCTGCTGGGCGAAAGCGTGCGCGTCAACGAGCGCACCCGCATCTCCCGCGAGCTGCATGACCTGCTCGGCCACCACCTCACCGCACTGAGCCTGAACCTCGAAGTCGCCAGCCACCTCGCGCCGGAAGGCCGGGCGCGCGAGCACGTCCAGCAGGCCCACACGCTGGCGAAGTTGCTGCTGACCGACGTGCGCGAAGCCGTCAGCCAGCTGCGCGAGGGCGGGGCGATCGACCTCGCCGCCGCGCTCACGCCGTTGTCTGAGAACGTTCCCGCCATCGACATCCACATGGATATCGAAACTCCGCTTACCCTGGACGATCCCGAGCGCGCCCACGTGCTGCTGCGCTGCACCCAGGAAATCATCACCAATACGGTTCGGCACGCCCACGCGCACAACCTCTGGATCCATGCGCGCCGCGAGGGTGGCAACATCGTGGTGGACGCACGCGACGACGGGCGCGGCGCGGATGCATTGGTGGCTGGCAATGGGCTGCGCGGCATGCGCGAGCGCCTGGTCCAGCATGGCGGCGACCTGAGCATCGAAACCCAACCCCGACCCCATCCCGAAGCGGGATTCCGCCTGCGGCTGACGCTGCCGGCATCGGCCACCCTGGCCGCAAGCGAAGGAGCGATTGCATGAGTGAAAAGAGCATCCGTGTGCTGCTGGTGGACGACCAGACCCTGGTGCGCCAGGGCGTGCGTTCGTTGCTGGCCCTGGCAGAAGGCATCGAGGTGGTTGCCGAAGCCAGCGACGGCAAGCAGGCAGTGGACGTGATTCCGCAGGTCCAGCCCGACGTGGTGCTGATGGACATGCGCATGCCGGTGATGTCGGGCCTCGAGGCCCTGCAGGCGCTGGCACGCACGAATTCGTTGCCTCCGACGATCATCCTCACCACCTTCGACGACGACCAGCTGGTGCTGGCCGGCCTGAAGGCGGGCGCCAAGGGCTACCTGCTCAAGGACGTGTCGCTGGAACAGCTGGTCGGTGCCATCCAGACCGTGGCCGACGGTGGTTCGCTGGTGCAGCCGGCGATGACCCAGCGCCTGCTCTCCGGCCTGGAACATATGCGTAACGACTTCGTCAGCCTGGATCGTCCCGACCCGTTGACGGAGCGTGAAACCGAGATCCTGCGCCTGATGGCGGGTGGTTTCTCCAACAAGGAGATCGCCAATTCCCTGGGCGTGGCCGAGGGCACGATCAAGAACCATGTGTCGAACATCCTGTCCAAGCTCGGCGTACGTGATCGCACCCGGGCCGTACTCAAGGCGTTCGAGCTGCAACTGGTGTGACCGACAGGATGCCCGGCCCGGCGCAGCGCGCCGGGCGTTCGCGGCCGCGCGAGCCAGTTGGCTCGCAAGCAGCGGCCGCTCACCCTGTCCAAGCTCGGCGTGCGTGATCGCACCCGGGCCGTACTCAAGGCGTTCGAGCTGCAACTGGTCTGACCACAGGATGCCGGCCCGGCGCAGCGCGCCGGGCACTGGCGGCAGGGGCGGCCCCGGCGCGCCCCACGCTCGTTGCCCGCCGATGGGACCGTGCCGCAACCTTGACCGCCTTTGCGTTTCGTGGCGGTCCGGGCGGTTTCCGGCCCCGGGACCCGCCCCATCACCCGCTTCCCTGCTGCCTTGCGGGCACCGGCTGCGGTACGATTGTCGACTTGCGCCCCGGCCGATTGCCGAGACCGGGCCCTGGAGAACCTGAATGACCCGTCTGCTCGAGATCCTGATTTCCCTGGCGATCGTCGCCGTGCTGTTTACTGTCGTCGGCTTCATCCTGCCGTCGAGCCGTCATCTGGAAAACTCGGTTGAGACCAACCGCAAGATGACCATCGTGTTCGACACCTTGAACAGCGTGCGCCGCTTCAAGGACTGGAACCCCGCTGTCGCCGGCGATCCCAAGATCAAGATCAACCTGTCGGGCCCGGAAACGGGCGTGGGCGCCAAGGTCAGCTGGGATTCCGAAGAAAAGGCCCTGGGCCAGGGCAACTGGGCCATCACCAAGAGCGTGCCGGGCCAGGTGGTCGAATACGCGATCGAAGACGTCGACCGCGGCCATAACAAGCGTTCGGAATTCACCTTCTCCAAGACGGGCAAGGCCGGCCGCAACATCCAGATCACCCAGAGCTACGACGTCGACTACGGCATGAACCTGCTCGGCCGCTACTCGGGCCTGTATGTCACCAGCAACGTCGGCGAGAAGATGAAGCTCGGCCTGAGCAGCCTGAGCAACATGCTGGCCACGATCCCGAACCTCGACTACACCGTCCTGGGCAAGGACGATCCGACGATGGCGCCGCGCCTTGTCGATCGCCCGGCCGAGAACCTGCTGGTGCTCAATGCCGCGGTTCCGCTGAACCAGATCACGATCCAGACCCAGATGAAGACCAACATCGAGTGGATCAAGAAGAACATGGCCGCCAACGGCCTTGAGGCCGCCGGCCCGGTGCGCATCATCACCAACGAATACGGCAGCCAGATCTACTCGTTCGACGTCGCCCAGCCGGTCCGCAAGGCCGGTACGGATGCGAGCGCCAAGCTGGAAGGCCTGAACCTGGCCAACAACGTCGAGCTGCTCTACAACCCGCCGAGCAAGATCGCCATGGTTCCGTTCAAGGGCCACATGTCGAACCTGCAGAACGTGCGTGATGCGCTGCGCGCCTGGACGATGACCCGCGGTTATGAGCCGACCGATCGCGCCTACGAGTCCTGGAAGGCCGGCATCGACGCCGGCTTCGCCCCGGGCCAGGAAGGCGAGTACGACGTGGTCTGGTCGGTGAAGTAAGCAACACACCCGATCGGTTCCGCCAGAACGCCGCGCATTGCGCGGCGTTCTGCTTTTCAGGCCCCGGCACTACAAAGGTCCGGCGTGCCGACTTATCGTGCGGGCATGCATACCCCCAACGAACTGGCAGCACGCCTGCGCCTGTTGACCGCTACCGGCGCCGTGCTCGCCGCCGCGGCCGTCGCCTTGTCGGCCTATGCCGCCCACGCTGCGCAGGGCGACGCGCAGGCATCGCTATACGTCGCGTCGATCCTGGCCTTCGGTCATGGCATCGCCCTCGTGGCATTGGCGCCGCGCACGCCGACCCAACTCCATTTCCTAGCGCTGTGCGGCCTGCTGCTTGGCACTCTGCTGTTTTCCGGCAGCCTGGTGCTGCACCACGTGCTCGAGCTGCCCGTACGCCTGGCACCCCTGGGCGGCAGCGTGCTGATCCTGTCCTGGCTGCTGTACGCAGTCGCGGCCCTGAGGCGCTGACGATGCCCCGGCACAGCCGCGGATTCGACACCGGGGCCGCCTTCGCGCACCTGGCGAAGCGGGATCGGAAGCTTGGCACCTGGATGAAAAAGTTGGGCCCGATCGAGCCCGACGCGCGGTGGCGCAAATCCTTTGATCCGGTCGACGCGCTGGCGCGGGCGATCCTGTACCAGCAGCTCAGCGGCAAGGCCGCGGCGACGATCGTGGGCCGCGTCGAAATCGCGATCGACAGCAAGCGCTTCCATTGCGACACGCTGGCCAGGATCGATGACGTTGGCCTGCGCGCCTGCGGCGTGTCCGGCAACAAGGCCCTGGCCCTGCGCGATCTCGCCGCCCGCGAAGCGCGGGGCGAAATCCCCGACCTGCGCCGCATGAGCACGATGGACAACGACGCCATCATCGATGCGCTCACGCATATCCGCGGCATCGGCCGCTGGACGGTCGAGATGATGCTGATGTTCCGGCTCGGCCGCCCCGACGTGCTGCCCGTGGATGACCTCGGCGTGCGCAAGGGCGCGCAGGTGGTGGACAAGCTCGACGAGATGCTCAAGCCGAAGGAACTGCTGGAACGAGGCGAATGCTGGGGGCCCTACCGCACCTACGCCAGCCTGTACCTGTGGCGCATTGCCGACGCCGGGGTGAAGGCGAAAGAGCCGACCAGGCGCTCGCAGGAATGACCTGTCGCTGACGTGCCCTGCGCTACGCTGGCCGGCATCACGGCGGGCTGTGTCCCGGAGGTGGTCATGGATAAGCGGAACCGGAAATGGGCCGCAGCAGTGGCGTTGGGCGCGCTGCTAGCGATGACGGGTGCGGTGGCCAGTCCATCCAACAAATGGCGGATTCAGGTCAGCGGCGGCGCGGAGAGCGCAGGCACCATCGTCCTGCAGATCGCGCCCGTTGACGGGCCTGCAGAGTCCGTGACGGTGGAGGTGGCCGACGGCACCGGCGAAAACCAGGTGGCGAAAACCATCCGCGATGCCATCCGCGGCCAACTGGGCCAGCGCTACAAGGCGGAAGTGGATGACGGCGAAGACGTCCTGGTGAAGCAGGGCAGGGGCGGCGCGAAATTCGACCTCACCCTCACCAGCAGCACCGTCCAGGGCGTGCGCCTGAGCTTCGACAAGGAATAGGCACCACCGGGCTTCGCGCGTTGCTGCGGGTCAATGCCCCTCGAACCGCCAGTGCCACGGTTCGTAGACGATCCCGTGCGGGTTGTCGCGCGGATAGCTCATCACGAAGCCGTATCCGGACGCGTTGTCGCGCAGCCACGCAAACGCCGGCGTGCGTTCGAAGCTTTCTTCCGCAGGCGCTTCGTCCAACGTGCCGATGTCGAGCGCGCGCCCGGAATGGTGTTCGCTGTAGCCCGGCGCCGCGTTGACGGTGAGGATCTCCTCGACGCTGAGTCCGCGCGCCCGTTTCCGCTCGAAGATGCCCAGCTGGTAGTCGTGGCTGCGATAACCCGAGATCGCTTCCAGCACCACGCCCTCGTGCATCGCGGCGGCCTGCATCGAGTGCCAGGCGCGCGCAGCGGGAGAAACGAGCCATAAGGGGCGGCGATAGCGGTCGAAGCCAGCGAGGGCAAGTGCCGCGGGTTCGGCCACGAGCGGCAGGTGGGTGCGTTCGCCGTAACTGTCGTCCAGCCCGAGCGCGTGCAGGCGTTCCTGCAGGAAGTCGAGCGGCAGTTCGCCGATGGCGTCGATGCCGACGCGGCGGTGTTCGGTCAAGTGGTCGAGTGCGCCCAGCGCGATTTCGATGCCTGGTTCGTGCCGCAACCGTGGCACCATCGCGAGCAGGCCTTCGGGCAGGTCGGCGGCGAGATAGAGACCGTCGCGTTTGCGACGCAGCACGTGTCGCGCCCGCGACAGCGCCCTCGCATCGTGATTGCTGCGCGCGCTCAACAGCCCGCCCGGCCAGATTTCGATGTCCGGCGTGTTGATCAGCAGTCGGGAGGAGCGCCGCATGGGCGCAGGTTAGCCCGGGTCACGTCGTGGCGCCATCGCGTTGAGGGCCGCCAGCAGGGTCTGCGGTTGCTGCAACGACAGCAGCAGATGCGGCCCATCGCGTTCCGGCAACCAGAGCACGCGTTGGCGCGCGGTCAGCAGGTAGAAGCCCTTGCCCCACTGACGCGTGCGGAACCATCCGGTCTGATAGCCGGGCAGGGAGGCGCCGAGCGTCTTGCGACCGGGCTGGAGTTCGGCGCGTTCTTCCAGGTCGATGATGCGCGCGCGTTCCAGTTCGATCGACGACGCGGGCACGCGACGCGTGTTGAGACCGGCCTTGATCACTAGTACGCCGGCCTCGAGAGCCACCGATCGTCGCCATTGCAGCAGGGATAGCACCGCCACCGCGAGGGCGGCGCCGCAGGTGGCCACCCACAGGGCGGGCGAGAACGGGCTGCCTGCGTTGTTCTACGCGAGCGCGACGGACAATCCCGTGGCGCCCGCCGTGGCGGCAATTGCCAAGGCAATCATTTTTGCCGCCGACGGCGGTGCGATCACGGCATAGCTGTGGCTGGTGGCACGTTGGTCGGCCATCGCGAAGTTCCGGTGATTTCCCCGGGCCGATTGTGGCGGTAGCAGGCGCATCGATGCTGACGCCAGATTCAGTTCTGGGAATTGCCGTCGCGTTGCTCGATGACACGCATCACAGATCCACGTTTGGCGGTCGGATGCTATGCAGTCAGCGCCGCGCTTCGCGCCAGGTCATCAGTGCCAGGGTGCCGGCGACGACGCAGGCGACGCCGCTGGCCCAGAGCGGGATGCTCATGCCATTGACCACGATCTCCCAGCCCAGCAGCACGCGGGCAAGTTGAAGGATGGAGACCAGCCCGAGCAGCAGGCAGGCGAGGGAGGTGAACGGTTTCATGGCTATTCCTCCGGTGGCTCTTCGGTGGACTCCTGGGCGGCGGGTTTCAGCCGCCCCGCCTTGCGCAACGCGTCGCGCAGCACGTATTCGATCTGCGCGTTGAGGCTGCGCAGTTCGTCATCGGCCCAACGCTGCGCCGCCGCCAGGACCTCGGCGTTGATGCGCAGCGGATAGGCCTTTTTCTCCGCCATCGGGGCTTATTTCCCGCGGCGGCGGCTGGCGGCCACAGCGATGAGGATGATCACCGCGATGGTGGCGCACGGAAAGATCGGGTTCATGGCCATGGTTCCTCAGTACAAGGTGCCGGCGTTGACGATCGGCTGGGTGGCGCGCTCGCCGCACAGCACCACCAGCAGGTTACTGACCATCTGCGCCTTGCGCTCTTCGTCGAGTTGCACGACGCCGTTCTTCTGCAGTTCGGCCAGTGCCATCTCCACCATCCCCACGGCGCCGGCGACGATGCGCGTGCGCGCGGCGATGATCGCGTTGGCCTGCTGGCGCTGCAGCATCGCCTGGGCGATTTCCGGCGCGTAGGCGAGGTGGCTGATGCGGGCGTTGAGCACCTGCACGCCGGCATCGGCCAGGCGGTCGGACAGTTCCTGTTCGAGGTGCTGCGAGATCTCGGTGGCATGGCTGCGCAACGCGATCTGGCCGTCCTCGTGCTGGTCGTAGGGATAGCTGGTGGCCATCGTGCGCAGCGCCGACTCGGACTGGATGTGGACGAAGCTCTCGTAGTCGTCGACGTTGTAGACGGCTTCGGCGGAGTCGATCACCTGCCATACGATCACCGCCGCGATCTCGATCGGCGAACCGTCGAGTTCGTTGACCTTGAGCTTGCCGCTCTCGAAGTTGCGCACGCGCTGGCTGATCTTCTTCTTGGTATAGAAGGGGTTGTTCCAGCGCAGGCCGTTGTCCTTGACCGTGCCGACGTACTTGCCGAACAGGCTGAGCACGGCGGCCTGGTTGGGCTCGACCATGTACAGGCCGAACAGGCAGAACACGGCGAGCAGCCCGATCACGACACCCGCAATCGCCATCGCCGGGGAAGCGGCCGTGACGACGTTGGCGTCGCCAACGTTCAAGGCGCCGTGCAGGAACAGGTACACCGCCAGCACTTCGGTGGCGAGGATGCCCAGCAGGGTGGGAATGCCGGGTAATGAGCGAAGCGGGTTCTCTTTCATGGTCGGATCTCCTTTTCCGCAAAACTGTGATATCACTTTGATATCAAGTCAACGGGGATCCGACGGGCGGTGCGGGCCCAGGGGGGCGCCGGAGCCGCTACGGCTTCAGCCGGTACAGCGGCGCGGGAATGAATTCGCCGGTGACGTAGATCGCCTTGCCATTGGCCGACCAGCCCATGGCCTCGGCCTGCGGCAGCCACGGCAGCGCGCTGACCTTGGGTCCTGCGGAGACGGCCTGCGCCCACGACTGGCCATCCCGGCGCGGATACAGCAGCAGGTCGCGGTAGGTCATCACGGCGAGGGTGCGGTCGTCGGGCGAGATGTCGGCGGCGGTGACCTGGTTCATGGTCCGTGCCTGCTTCGGATTGCTGCGCAGTTCGACGGCGCTGGGCTGCGGCACCCCCGCGAGCGTGCCGATCAATTGCGCCGTCTGCACGCCGCTTTGCGGTCGCAACGGCAGGACGAAGACCTCGGGCGGTTGTCGCTTCTTCGAGATCAGCAGGATCTGGCGGGCGCGTTCGTCGACAGCGACGGCCTCGCAGTCGCGCGCACCGTCGGGCCAGCGGAAGGCTATCGACCACGCGGGCTTGAGCCGCGCATTTTCCAGCCGGGCCGGCTCTTCGATCACATGCAGCTGCAACGTGCGGCGCAGGCCGCCGTTGTCGCCCGTGTCGGCGAGCAGCAGGTAGTCGCGGCCCTCGAGGCGGAAGGCCGCCATGTCTTCCCAATCGGTCTTGGTGATGCCTTCGATGCGCAATGTGGCGAGGCGATCGCCATCGGTGTTGACCGCGAACAGGCGTGCCGGATTGCCGCCATCGTCGTGCAGCCACAGCACGTTGCGATGGCGCCGCGATGCGGCGAGGCCGCTGATCTCGGCCAGTTGCGAATCCAGCAGCACGCCGGAGAGCGACCCGCCGCGCGCTTCGTCCGCCTTGCCCGCATCGCGCGAGCAGCCCGCTGCAGCGAGCAGGACGAAGGCGAGCAGCAGGGACAGGCCGATACGCGACATGGCTGAAGCATCGCACGCGTCCCGCGATCCGGCCACGGCAACCGGTGCCGGTAAACTACCCGCCCCACTTGCCGCGCCTTCGACCGCCATGACACAGCTTGGTACGCCGCTGTCCCCGCACGCCTTTCGCGTGCTCCTGCTCGGATCGGGCGAACTCGGCAAGGAAGTGGCGATCGAACTGCAGCGCTTCGGCGTGGAAGTCATCGCCGCCGACCGCTACGCCAACGCACCGGCGATGCAGGTCGCGCACCGCAGCCACGTACTCGACATGCTCGACGGCGCCGCCATCCGCGCATTGATCGCGCAGGAGCGGCCCCACCTGATCGTGCCGGAGATCGAGGCGATCCATACGCAGACCCTGGTGGAACTGGAACGGGAATTCGCCGAACACGGCACGGGCACGCGCGTGATCCCGACCGCGCGCGCGGCCCGGTTGACCATGGACCGCGAGGGCATCCGCCGGCTGGCGGCGGAAACGCTGGGCCTGCCGACGTCGCCCTACCGCTTCGTCGACACGCTCGCGGACTACCGTGAGGCGGTCCGGGCCATCGGCCTGCCGTGCGTGGTGAAGCCGGTCATGTCGTCCTCGGGCAAGGGCCAATCGCTGGTGCGCACCGACGCCGACATCGACGCCGCCTGGGATTACGCGCAGACCGGAGGCCGCGCCGGTGCGGGTCGCGTCATCGTCGAGGGCTTCATCCATTTCGACTACGAGATCACTCTGTTGACCGTGCGCCACCGCGACGGCACCAGCTTCTGCGAGCCGATCGGCCACCTGCAGCGCGACGGCGACTACCGCGAGAGCTGGCAGCCGCAGCCGATGTCGGCACGGGCGCTGGAGCGCGCGCAGCAGATCGCGAAGTCGATCACCGATGACCTCGGCGGCTGGGGCGTGTTCGGCGTGGAGTTGTTCGTGCAGGGCGACGAAGTGTGGTTCAGCGAGGTGTCGCCGCGTCCGCATGACACCGGCCTGGTGACCCTGGTGTCGCAGGACCTGAGCGAGTTCGCGCTGCATGCGCGGGCGATCCTGGGGCTGCCCATCCCGGTTATCCGGCCGCAGGGTGCGTCGGCCTCGTGCGCGGTGCTGGCGCAGGGGCATGGCGTGCCGGTGTTCGCCGGCGTGGATGCCGCCCTGGCGCAGGCCGACACGCAGTTGCGCCTGTTCGGCAAGCCGCGCGTGGAAGGTCACCGCCGTGTCGCGGTTACGCTGGCATTGGCGGATGATGTCGAACAGGCGCGCCAGCGCGCACGTGATGCCGCCGCGGCGCTCACGATCGAATTGGGTTGAACGGAGCAGGTGCCATGAACGATCCGCAAGGCTACTTTGTCTTCTTCCATGCGCAGGCGCTCGAGGCGCTGGGGGCGCCGATCCAGCCCTACCTGCTGGGCGAGGGCGACAACAAGCACATCCTCTGCCGCGAGGTCGACACCGGCGGTGCGCTGATCGAGATGACACTCAGCGGACAGACGCAGGACGGCCGGACGGTGCAGATCGAACTGATGGTGCCGGGCGCGATGGTGCGCATGATCGTGTCGGCGCATGGCGATGAGCAGTTCGGCTTCCAGCCGCGCGTCGTGGCGTCGCCAACCCAGGCATCGCCGGCCTTGGGCCCGGCAACTGCCGCGCCGGCGCAGGCCGCGTCGGCGCAGGCTTCGACCGACGCGCCGACCGGCACGCCGCCCAAGCCCTGACGCGCGTCGCTACAGCGCGCAGCCGTACTTGCTGAACTCTTCGCGCGCGACCTCGTGCGTGATGCCGCAGGCCTGCGGCAGGGTCGCGCGGTGCTGCGGGTCGGCCGCGGCTTCCTTCCACGTGGTGAACATCTGGTGCGCTTCGGCAGTCAGGGCGGCGCGCTTGTCGGCAGGCACCTTTTCCCGGATGCAGGTGTTGACCTGGGCGAGATAGTCGTCGCACTGGATGATGCCGATGACGCTGTCGGCGGGGCTGGACGCATCCTTGGACTCCGCCGGCGAGCATGCGGCGACCACGAGGCACAGCAGGGCAACCGACGGGTACAACGTCTGGATCTTCATGGAAGCGGCTCGCGGTCGTAGGGCCGCGATGCGCAGCCGATGCCGCGTACTTCAGGGCGCGCGTGTTACCGGATCATTAAAGAAAGATGGCAGTGCCTAGCGCGTCTCGAAATCGAGCTCGCGCCACTCGCGTCCGTCGAAGCCTTCGATGGGGCGGAAGCGGCGTTTGTAATCCATCTTGCGGTGGCCGTGGATCCAGTAGCCCAGATACAAGTGAGTGCGCCCGGTGCTGCGTGCCCATTCGATCTGCTTGAGGATCGACAGGGTGCCCAGGCTGCGATGTTCGAGACCGGGTTCGTAGAAGGTATAGACCGCTGAAATCGCCGAATCGACGACGTCGGTGACGGCGACGGCGAGCAGCTGGCCGTGGCCATTGTCGGCATGCTCGCGCAATTCGATGAAACGCCCTTCGCTCCAGCTGCCGACGAGGAACTGGTCGAATTCCAGCGCGCCATGGCCGTCCATGCCGCCGCCCGCATGGCGCGCGGTGAGATAGCGCCGATACAGGGCGAGTTGCTCGTCGGTGCGTTCGGCCGGCCGCACGCGCAAGTCCACGTTCGCGTTGCGGGCGAGGCAACGACGCTGGCTGCGATCGGGGTGGAACCGCGCCACCGGTATGCGCACAGCCACGCAGGCACGGCATTGCGCGCAGTGCGGGCGGTAGACGATGTCGCCGGAGCGGCGGAATCCCCAACCCAGCGCCAACGGGTACCACTGCTGCATGCGCGGGTCGCGCGGATCGAACACGAGGTCGCGTGCGACGCGCTCAGGCCAGTAGCCACACGCATGCTCGGTGGTCTGGAACAGGCGGAAATCGTCTGCGTGCTGGCCGGGGTCGGTGCCCATGGTGGCAGCATAGCGCCGCCGCGCCGGAGTGGCGCGGGCGTGGCGTGAAGTCGGGCTGCCGGGGCGGAGGCCCCGGCATCGTCACGGGAAACGGTCCCGCGGATTACCCGCCCGTGCCGTAGGAGGCGACGTGGCGCAACACTTTCGTAACCTGCCAGGCACCGCCGACGCGCTTCACCTCCAGCGTCTTGTAATGCGCGTACTGGCCATGATGGAAGGATTCGAACTCGACCGTGCCGGCGCCCGGGCCGGTCGGCTTGAACGAGCGCACCGTCACCAGCAGTGCCGGCTTGCCGGTCGTGGCCTGGTAGCTCCCGCGATCGGGATCGAATTCCCGCACGCACTGCGACATCGGCACGACCTCGTTGGTCGGCTGCTTCATGGCGGCGATGACCGCGCCGGAGGCGTCGGCATCGTCGATGGCCAGGCACAGCACCAGCCTTTCCTTCGCCACTTCCTTCGCGAATACGGCCAGCGCCAGCGACTCTGGCGTGCCGCCTGCATGCGCGGCCTTGTCGGACACGACCGGAGCGGCGGGCGCAACCACCTGCCTGGGTGCATAGCAGCCGCGCAGCATCGCCAGCACGATGATCACTGCCATGCCCGCCAGCAGGACCATCTTGAAGCGGAACATGCGTTTCTGCGCGGGCGACTTCTGCACGACGGTTTCGTCGTGGCGGAAACTCAATGGCTGGAAGCTGTCGGTGGGGCGCGTGGATTCGAGCAGGCCGTTGTCGCGCAGGACGTCGCGCGCGCGGATGTGGTCCTCCGAATGCACCGTCCACACCGCCGGCTCCACCGCCGACTGGTCGCTGTAGCTGGCGCGGCTGCGCATCTTGCCCTTGTAGGAGCGGCCGTCGGTGATGCGCACCTCGATGCCGGCGTCGCGCAGCAACTGGGCGACGGCTTCGACGTTCTCGAGGCGAAGACTGCTGAATACCTTGCGCATTGCTTACTTCGCCTTTCCGTCTTGCGTGACATTGCCCTGCTTGCCCGCATTCGCCTCGACGACGCGGATGAGGCCTTCCTGGGCGGTGCTTGCGACGAGCCGCCCCTGGCGGTCATAGATCATGCCGCGCGCCAGCCCCCGCGAGGACTGCGCGCTCGGGCTGTCGATCGAATACAGCAGCCAGTCGTCCGCGCGGAACGGACGGTGGAACCACATCGCATGGTCGAGCGATGCCATCTGCACGTTCGGCTGGTAGTAGCTGATGCCATGCGGGAAGGTCGCGGTGCCGAGCAGGTGGAAGTCGGAGCAATAGGCGAGCAGGGCGCGATGCAGTTCCGGGGCATCGCCGACCTTCTCGGACAGCCGGAACCACACATGCTGGTACGGCGGGCGCTTGGGCGGATTGAGTTCGTCGCGTGGATACACGTGGCGGAATTCGAACGGCCCCTGCCGCGTCACCCAGCGTTGCACCTTGGTGGGCAGCGTGGCGAGGATCTCCGGCGCGAGCGCAGGCGCGGGTTCGATGTCCTCGGGCTTGGGCACCTCGGGCATCGACAGCTGGTGTTCGGCGCTGTGCTCGTCCTTCTGGAACGAGGCGGCGAGGAACAGGATCGGCTGGCCATGCTGGATCGCGGTGACGCGCCGCACCGAGAAGCTGCCGCCGTCGCGCGTGCGGTCGACGACGTAGACGATCGGGGCCTCGATGTTGCCCGCGCGCAGGAAATAGGCATGCAGCGAATGGGCGTGGCGCGCCTCGCTGGCCGACTCCATGGTCGCCTGTGCCGCCGAAAGCGCCTGGCCGAGCACCTGGCCACCGAACACGTACTTGGTGCCGATGTCGCGGCTTTGGCCACGGAACAGGTTGTCCTCCAGGCGTTCGAGCGAGAGCAGTTCGATGAGCTCGGAAACAGGGGAGGTCATGGGCGACGCCTGCGTGGGGGAGCGCAATTATATCGGCCGGGGGGCGCCCGATCCGGAGCCACTAGGGCAGCAGGCGCTGCAATCGCACCGAATCGAGCACGCGGGGCCAGGGAAACAGCGGGCCCGGATCGCGCTTGCGCGTCACCTGCACCGAGGGATCGTCGGATGCGGCCGTGGTGGTCGTGTCGAGGTCTTCGTGGCCGGCGATCTGCGTGAGCGACGGCACGTCCTGCTGCAGTTTCCGCAGCAGCCCGATCAGCGCGGCGACCTGGGCTTCGGTGTAGGCCTCGCCCATGCCCTGGTGCCGCGAATCGTGCCAGTCCGGATAGCGCCCGGTATTCACCAGCTCGATGCCGATCGCGCGCGCGTTGTAGCCGCGCACGTGGTGGGCAATGCGTTGCAGCGGCACGTACTGGTAAACGGTGCCATCGCGGTCGATGTAGTAATGGCCGCTGTTGCCGGTGCCCGAGGCGTAATGCACGCGCTCGCCGAACTGGCGCGCCATCGCCATGTCGGGCAGCTCGGTGCAGTGGATCACCACCAGGTCGATCTGTCCGAGGGGACGTTCATCCAGTCGGGCTTCGTAGGGCAGCAGGTCGACGGTGATTGGCGGGAGCGGCAGGTCGGGCAACATGCCGCGGATGCTAGCATTCGCCTCCGCTCCCCTCGCTCTGGCCCGAGCCGGCCCGCCATGACCCTGCCACCCGCCGGCCTTGACAGGCATGAAACCGAGCTGGGCAAGCTGATGGCCACGCTGCCGCGCCCCGGTCGCGTGGAGTGGATCGGGTTGCGTCCCGCGCGTGCGCAGGCCATGCGCGAGATGACGGAAGTCGAAGCCGTGGCCGGCAAGGGCCTCATCGGCGACCGTTACGCAAGCGACAGCGGCAAGCGTGGGGTCACCCTGATCCAGGCCGAACACCTGCCGGTGATCGCCGCGCTCTCGGGCCACGCCAGCGTGTTGCCGTCGCTGCTGCGGCGAAACGTCGTGGTCTCGGGCCTGCCCCTGATCGCGCTGAAGGGCCGCCGCTTCCGCATCGGGGCGGTCGTGCTGGAAGGCACGGACGAGTGTGATCCATGTTCGAACATGGAAAAGGCGCTCGGTCCGGGCGGGTTCAACGCGATGCGCAGCCATGGTGGCCTGTGCGCGCGGATCATCGAGGGCGGCGTGTTCCGCCTCGGCGATGCGGTGGTCGCGCTGACCTGACGCGCCGCCGCGTCATTCACTCCTGCATGCGCACCCGCGCATGCCAGACCCAATCGCAACGGAACGACATGCCCGGACACTGCATCCTCTGCCACGGCTTCGAAAGCGGTCCCGACGCGACCAAGGTCACCGCGCTGGCCGACATCGCGCAGCGGCTGGGTTGGACTTCCGAACGTCCCGATTTCACCGACCTCGATGCGAAGCGCGACGTGAGCGACCTTGGCGACGTGTCCGCGCGCGTGCAGCGCCTGCTCGGCATCGCGCGCGAAGCCGCGACGCATGGGCCGCTGGTCCTGGCGGGTTCGAGCCTGGGCGCGTGGATCGCCGGCAAGGCGTCGATGCAGGTCGCGGTGAAGGGCCTGTTCCTGATGGCGCCACCCATCACCCTGGATGCGGCGCATCCGATCGAGGCCGCGCGCATACCGACCAGCATCATCCACGGCTGGGACGACGAGCTGATTCCCGCCGGACAGGTCGTCGCATGGGCACATGAACGCCGCGCCCGCCTGCTGATGGTGGACGACAGCCATCGCCTTTCGGCGCATGTCGATGCCAGCGCGAGCGCGTTCGGCCAGTTCCTGGAGTCGCTGTGAAATTCTTCGCCAGTTGCGGCAAGGGCCTCGAATACCTGCTCGCCGACGAGCTGATCGCGCTGGGCTGCGCGCGCGCGACCGCGACCATGGCCGGCGTCAACGTGGAAGGTTCGCTCCTCGACGCGCAGCGCGCCGTGCTGTGGTCGCGGCTGGCGAGCCGCGTGCTGTGGCCGCTTGTGGAATTCGACTGCCCTGACGAGCACGCTTTGTACCAGGGCGTGAGCCAGCTCGACTGGCCGCAACACCTCTCCAGCGGCGACACCCTCGCGGTCGATGCGCATGTGTCGGGCGAGGGCATCACCCACGCGCGTTACGCCGCGCAGCGGGTGAAGGACGCGGTCGTCGACGTGATGCGTGCGCGCACCGGTGCGCGTCCGGACGTCGACGTGGAAGCGCCGGACCTGCGCCTCAACCTGGTCGTGCGCAAGGGCAGGGCGGTGTTGTCGGTCGACCTGGGCGGCGGTCCGCTGCATCGTCGCGGCTGGCGCCGCATGCAGGGCGAGGCTCCGCTGAAGGAAAACCTCGCCGCCGCGGTGCTGCTGCGCGGCGGCTGGCCGCGTGTGTATGCCGAAGGCGGCGCGTTGCTCGATCCGATGTGCGGCAGCGGCACCCTGGTGATCGAGGCCGCGCTCATGGCGGCCGACGTCGCCCCGGGCCTGCAGCGCGAGGGCGGCTTCCGGCCCACGCGCTGGCGCGGTTTCGACGCCGAGTCTTGGAAGCAGTTGCTCGACGACGCGCAGGCACGCGAGTCCAGGGGGCGCGACGCCCTGCGGCCGGTATTCCAGGGCAGCGATCTCGATCCGCATGCGATCCGGTCCGCGCGCGAGAACGCGCTGGTGGCAGGCGTGGCGGAGGCGGTCGCATGGAAGGTGGAAGACATCCGCCAGCTGGCTGCCGCAGGCGATCCGCAGCAATCCGCGCGTGGCCTGGTCGCGTGCAACCCTCCCTACGATGCGCGCCTGGCCGCCGATCCGGCGCTCTATCGCGCATTGGGCGACGCCTTGAAGCGTGGCGTGCCGCAGTGGCGCGCGAGCCTGCTGTGCGGCGACGCCGACCTTGCCTTCGCCACCGGCCTGCGCGCATCGAAGAAGTACCAGCTCTTCAACGGCGCGATCGAGTGCACGCTGATCGTCGCCGACCCCATCGCGCCGCCGCAGCGCGAACGCAGTGCCGAGCCGCAGGCCTTGTCGGACGGCGCGCAGATGGTCGCCAACCGCCTGCGCAAGAACCTGCGCAAGCTCAAGTCCTGGCGCGAGCGCGAAGGCGTGCACTGCTACCGCGCCTACGACGCCGACCTCCCCGAATACGCGGCGGCGATCGACGTCTACGAAACCGACGAGCCCGTCGGGGTCGGAAGCGGGCCCCGGACCTTCCTGCACGTGCAGGAGTACGCCGCGCCCGCGGACATTCCGCAGGACGTGCAGCGCCGCCGCCTCAACGAGGCGTTGGCGGCCGCACGCGAGGTGTTCGCCGTGCCCCGCGACCAGATCGCATTGAAGACGCGCTTGCGCGGCAAGGGCGGCAGCAAGTACGGGCAGTTCGACACCCGCGGCGAATTCGTCGTCGTGCGCGAAGGTGACGCGCGCCTGCGCGTGAACCTGTTCGACTACCTCGACACCGGCCTGTTCCTCGACCATCGCCCGATGCGCCTGCGCATCGCCGACGAGGCGCAGGACGCGCGCTTCCTCAACCTGTTCGGCTATACCGGCGCGGCCACCGTGCATGCCGCGCTGGGACGCGCGCGGCAGACCACCACCGTCGATCTGTCCGCGACCTACCTGCAATGGTGCGCGGACAACCTCAAGGAAAACGGCATTGGCGGCGCGAAGCACCGGCTGGTGCAGGCCGACGTGATGGAATGGCTCGAACACGACGAAGGCGAATACGACCTGGTCTTCTGCGACCCGCCCACCTTCTCCAATTCCAAGCGCGCCGATGATTTCGACGTGCAGGCGGCGCACGTGGAACTGCTGCGCGCGGCCGTTGCGCGCTTGTCGCGCGAAGGTGTGCTGTACTTCTCCAACAACTTCCGCCGCTTCCGCCTGGACGAAGCGGCAGTTGCGCAGTTCGCACGCTGCATCGAGATCAGCCGCGAGACCATCCCGGCCGATTTCGAGCGCGATGCCCGCATCCACCGTTGCTGGCAGTTGAGGCGCCTGTGAAGCCATGAAACGACCGCGCCACGGATTCTTCACCTTTTTCTGGCAATGGCTGAAGAATCCATTGCGGACAGCAGCCGTGGTGCCGTCCAGCTCCGAACTGGCCTACGCCATGATCGCCGAGCTGCCGGAAGGCACGCGGCGCGTGATCGAGCTGGGTGGCGGCACGGGAGCGATCACGCGCGAGCTGCTCGCCGCCGGTATCCATGCGAAGCAACTTCTCGTGCTGGAACTCAACGAGGAACTGCACTCCCACCTGCACACCCGCTTCCCCGGCGTGCACATCGTGCTCGGCGATGCGCGTTCCCTGCGCGAACTGGCGCACGGCTGCGGCTTCCTCGATGACGGCCCGGCGGATGCGATCGTTTCGGGGCTGGGCCTGTTGACCATGCCGCAGCCCCTGCAGCAGGAGATCCTTTCGGCCGCGTTCGCGTGCATGGGCGCCGACGGCGTTTTCGTGCAGTTCACCTATGGTCCGGCGGCACCGGTCGCGGAGCCGGTGGTGGACCAATTGAAGCTCAGGGTGCACCGCGGCGATTTCGTCCTGCGCAACATGCCGCCGGCGACGGTGTACGTGTACAGCCGACACGCCCCGGCCGCGGATTGACCCCATTGGCGGAACGATCTTCCGCCGCGGCGTCACTGGCCGTTACCGCTGGCGGCGCCATTTTGGTGCGCAGCCAACAGGAGCGCTTTCCATGACCACTCTGACTACCGACCGTTACGCCCGGACCGTGCGCACGCTGCGCGGCCAGGCCACGTCCGATGGTGCCGGCGTGCGCCTGACTCGCGTCATCGGCGGGCCGACACTGCCCGATCTCGATCCGTTCCTGTTGCTGGACGAGTTCGGCACCGACCGCCCCGAGGACTACATCGCCGGCTTCCCGGAGCACCCGCACCGTGGCTTCGAGACCGTCACCTACATGCTCGACGGCCGCATGCGCCATCGCGACAACCACGGCAACGAAGGCCTGCTGACGCCCGGCAGCGTGCAGTGGATGACCGCGGGCCGCGGCTTGGTGCATTCGGAAATGCCGGAGCAGCACGAAGGCCGGATGCGCGGTTTCCAGTTGTGGGTGAACCTGCCGGCGAAGGACAAGATGACGCAGCCGCAGTACCAGGAATTCCCGGCCGAGCGGATCCCCGTTGTTCAGCCGGCGGCGGGGGTGAGCGTGAAGGTCATCGCTGGTGCGGTCGGCGAAACCCGCGGACCGATCGCGCAGCCCGCGACCGACCCGCTGTACCTCGATATCGCGCTGGACGCAGGAGCGAGCTGGGACTTTTCCCTGCCCGAGGGCCATAGCGCGTTCGCGTATGTCTTCGAAGGTGAAGCGACGGTTGGCGACGGTGAGGGCGCACGCAAACTGGGTACGCACGAACTGGCGGTGCTCGGCGGCGGCGACGTGTTCAGGGTTTCGGCGGCCGGCCCGGAAACGCGACTGATCCTCGTCGCGGGCCGACCGCTGCGCGAGCCGGTGGCGCGCTACGGCCCGTTCGTGATGAACACCAAGCAGGAAGTCATGCAGGCGTTCGTGGATTTCCAGGAAGGCCGCTTCTAAAGAGCCTCAGCGTTGCGCAAGCGCGAAGACAAAAACGGCCACGTCGCGAGACGTGGCCGTTGTCGTATTGGATGGGTGAGCAGGGCTCAGTCGCGTTCCAGCATCCGATGCAGGTAGCCGCCGAGCAGGCCGCCGAGGATCGGTGCCAGCCAGAACAGCCACAGCTGTGAGAGCGCGCCGGGACCGGCGAACAGCGCGACGCCCGTGGAGCGCGCCGGGTTCACCGATGTGTTCGTTACCGGGATGCTGATCAGGTGGATCAGCGTGAGTGCAAGGCCGATCGCGATCGGCGCGAACCCGGCCGGAGCGCGTGGACTGGTCGCACCCAGAATGACCGTCAGGAACATCGCCGTCATCGTCACCTCGCACAGGAAACCGGCGGCAACGCTGTAGCCGCCCGGCGACATCGCCCCGTAGCCGTTGCTGGCGAACACGCCCGGGGCATTGGGATCGACCGTGAACGTCCCCGTCCCACTGGCGATCTGCATCAGGATGAAGGCGGCAAGAATGGCCCCCACCACCTGCGCGACGATATAGGGCAACAGGTCGCGCGCGGGGAAGCGGCCGCCCGCCCACAGGCCCAGGCTCACGGCCGGGTTGAAGTGGCCGCCGGAGATATGGCCCAGGGCGTAGACGCCGGTCAGCACCGTCAGGCCGAAGGCCAGCGACACGCCGAGCAGGCCGATGCCCAGTGGATTGCCGTCGCCGCCGAACTTCGCTGCAAGCACGGCGCTGCCACAACCACCCAGCACCAGCCAGAACGTGCCGACCAGTTCGGCACCCAGTCGATTGATCATGAACTGCTCCCTGCCCGGTCCGGGATGGGCCGGTCCCGTGACGATGCTACGCCAGGACCGCAAACGAAAACGGCGCCGGCAGTCTTACCCGCCAGCGCCGCCTGTTGCCCCGCACTGCGTCAGTTGCTGCTGAGTCGCGTCGCGTCGAACTTCATCGACTGCGTCTGCTGCAGCACCTGGTTCAACTCTTCCGGCGTCTGCGCCTGCACCCAGATGTAGGCGACACGACCGTCCGCCAGCGGCACCAGGGTCTCGCGCGCCTGGACACGCGAACCCGCGATTTCGGTGCGATACCAGGTGACATCGCGGCCATCGATGGTCACGTGCTCGGCGCGATTGCCTCCCTTGGGCTTGAACGGCGCGTCATGCGCAATGGTCATGCCGAACGCTTCGCTGCCGTCCGCGCGCAGGGCGCGGCAGAAGTCGGAACCGGCGGCGCCGCGGTGTTCCCAGGTCAATCCGGTATCGGCGGCGAGATACGGGCATGCGCCCGCGTCCTGTGCCGCGGCGGCACCCGCAAGCGGCAGCAGCAGTGGCAGTAGCCAAACTGGCTTGTTCATCAGAATTTCCCCCTGGCGATCTTGCGACTTCGTTAAAGGTCTGTGAAACGGACGACCTTGGGTCGAACATAGCGCTGTTTCAGGGGCTTGACAAATTCCGGCTTTTCACATCCCTGAATGTGGCAATGGTATCGCGTGAAACCGTTTCATGGGTGAATTTCACCTTTTAAATCAATTGCTTGCGTTTGTGCCGCCAGATGCGGTCAATGATCGGGCAAGGGGATGAATTCGGTCTCCCCGGGAATTGCGCCGAATCTGCCATCGACCCAGTCCTGCTTGGCCTGCTCGATCCGTTCCTTCGAGCTGGACACGAAGTTCCACCACATGTGCCGCGGGGCATCCAGCGGTTCGCCGCCGAGCAGCATCGCCTTCAGCGGCGTCTTCGCGCGCAGGCGCGGCCGGGTGGCGGGGTCGAGCACGATCAGGTGCTGCGCGGGAATATCGACGCCATCGAGTTGTGCGTCGCCTTCGAGGATGTAGAGCGCGCGTTGCACGTGGTCGGCGTCGAGCGCGAGTTCGGCGTCCGCGTCGAGATCGATGGCGACGTAGAGCGTGTCGGCATACACGCGCACCGGCGATTCCTCGCCATAGCCACGGCCGGCGACCACGCGCAGCCAGGCCCCCTCACGGCGCTGCTGCGGCAGTGACGCCGCGGCGTGGTGGAAGAATCCCGGCTCGGCTTCCTCGTACGCGCGCGGCAGCGCGACCCAGGTCTGCAGCCCGTGCAGCGGATGCGGGTGTTCGCGCAACGCCGGCGGAGTGCGCTCGGAATGGGCGATGCCGCGCCCCGCGGTCATCCAGTTCACATCGCCGGGCTCGATGTCCTGCACGCTGCCCAGCGTATCGCGGTGGGTCATGCGGCCCGACCACAGGTAGGTCACGGTCGCCAGGCCGATATGCGGATGCGGGCGCACGTCGACGCCACGTCCGGCTTCGAACGTCGCCGGGCCCATGTGGTCGACGAACACGAAGGGGCCGACCGAACGCGCCTGCAGCGAGGGAACGGCGCGGCGTACCTGGAAACCACCCAGGTCGTGAATGCGCGGGGCGATGATCAAGGTCATGGTGCAGCCTCCAGGTTGCCCGAGTCCACGCGAACGGTGGCGCGTGGTGCGTCGCCTTGGGCGATGTCGATGAGCCGCAGCTGCCACGCGCCGATGCGCATCGTGCGCTGGCGCTCGGTATTCAGGGTGACCCGTGTAGCGGCGCCGCCCCGTGGCGAATACTCGAAGAGGACATCGGCGTCGCCGGCGCGGATGCACTGCACGTCGGGCGGGCAACGCGAGTCGTTGGCGATGCCGGTGTAGCCCAGTGTCGAGGCGTCAGGCAGCGAAACGTGCTGGCCCACGCGCATCGTGAAGTCCTGGCCGGTGGTGATGACACCCCCACTGGCACAGCCTGACAACGCCAGTACACCCAGGGCGAGGAAACGGGACATGGCAATTCCTGTCGCGGGACTTGCCGGCAAGGCTAGCACCGTGGCCGCGAGACGAACGGTTACGGATGCGCAACGGTCTATTCGTCGCGGCGCGACGCCAGGCGATCGGCGAGCCGCGTCGGCTCGGGCAGGCGATAGGTGGTGACGAAGCGCATCGTCATTTCCGGTGCGCTCGCCATGGCCACGCGATGCCCCGGCGACACGGCCAGCGGCAGGCAGCCGACCTTGCTCCGCAGCAACCAGCCGATCTGCTCGCCCTTGTCGCGCAACGTGGTGAACGCACCGCGCATGTCATGCAGGGTCGTGGATGACTCGCCGATGAGGATCTTCTTGGCCACGCCGATCGTGGGCAGGTCGGTGGCGACGCCGAAGTGGGCGGCGATCCCGAGCCGCCGCGGATGGGCGATGCCGTGTCCGTCGATGAAGCACAGGTCCGGCTCGGTGGAGAGCAGCGCCAAGGCTTCCAGCAAGGCGGGCAGCTCGCGGAAACTGAGCAGGCCGGGAATGTAGGGCATGCGCGTGGGCTGCCGCACCACCTGTGTTTCCAGCGTCTGCATTGTATTCGCGTCGAGCAGGACCGCCGCGGCGCGCGTGGTGGCACCGTCGTCCTCGAATCCGACATCGAAGCCGGCGATGGTGCGCAGGGGCTTGGCGAACGAATCCTTCACCCGCACTTGCTGCGCAAGCTCGTCCTGCACTGCACGCAGGGCGGCGACATCACCGGTCCATTCGGGGACGGTCATCATCAGTAGCGGTCCACCTGCATGGCGGCGCGACCCTGCGCATCGACGTGGATGGTGATGCGGCGGTCGTATTCCGCGTCGTCGATCGGCAGCACGCTGCACTGGCACAGGGCGGCGGCGATGTCCGGCACGGTATTGCTGTGGCCGACGACCAGCACGGTGCCATCGTGGTATTCACTGCGGAGTTGCGCGGCGAAATCGCGCGCGGGGAGTTTTGCGTCGTAGGTCGTCACCGGCAACGAATGCGCGCCTGCGGACGGCGCGGCGGTCGCCTGCGTGCGCTTGTAAGCGGTGGCGTAGACGGCGCGGAGTGGTGCCGCGCCCAGGCCTGCGGCCAGCGTTTGCGCGCGTGCTTCGCCCGCGGTCGTGAGCGGTGGGTCCTTGCTGCCGTCATCGGCCTTTTCGGCGTGGCGGACGAGGACGAAGGTGAGGGCATCGGCGTGCGGCGGCTGCGACGCACACGCCGCAAGCAGCGTTGCCGCAAGCAGCAGTGTGGAGGCGATTGCCCGGGGCTTGGAAAGCATCTGATTGTCCTTTGCGTTGGTTCCGCAGGATGGCATGGGCATTACGCCGCGCGATCGAGCATGGTCAGCAGGCCGCGGGCCGCCGCGACGCGCGAAGCCGCATCGGGCAGCTCCAGCTTCACGCGCAACTTGTCCGGGCCTTCCATCTGGTAATGCTTGGGCTGGCCCTGGATCAGCCGGATCACCGCCATCGGGTCGACCGTAGGCCGTTCGACAAATTGCAGGCGACCGCCCTTGTCGCCGAGATCGAGCTTGCGGATGCCCAGCGCGGTGGATTGCAGCTTCAGCTCGGCCACGGTGAACAGGTGTTTCGCCGGATCCGGGAGCAGGCCGAAGCGATCGATCATCTCCACCTGCAGCTCGCGCAGCTCCTCCACATCGCGCGCACCGCTGATGCGCTTGTACAGGGTCAGGCGCGTGTGCACGTCGGGAAGATAGTCGTCGGGGATCAGCGCGGGCACGTGCAGTTCGACTTCGGCGCCGCGCGCGTCGTGGGCGTCGAGATCGGGCAGCTTGCCCTGCTTGATGGAGCGCACCGCACGTTCCAGCAGTTCGGTATAGAGGCTGAAGCCGACCTCCGCCATCTGCCCGCTCTGGTCCTCGCCCAGCAGTTCGCCGGCGCCGCGGATCTCGAGGTCGTGCGTGGCGAGGGTGAAACCGGCGCCGAGTTCGTCCATCGCGGCGATCGCTTCCAGGCGCTTCTTCGCATCGGCGGTGATCGAGCGCTGGTCCGGCACGACGAGGTAGGCGTAGGCACGGTGGTGCGAACGGCCGACGCGGCCGCGCAACTGGTGCAACTGGGCCAGGCCGAACTTGTCGGCACGGTTCATGATGATGGTGTTGGCGTTGGGGATGTCGATGCCCGACTCGATGATGGTCGAGGCCAGCAGCACATTGAAGCGCTGCTTGTGGAAGTCGAGCATCACCCGTTCCAGCTCGCGCTCGGGCATCTGGCCGTGGGCCACGCCGATGCGCGCCTCGGGAACGAGTTCCTCCAGCTGCTTCTGCATGCGGCCGATGCTCTCGACGTCGTTGTGCAGGAAGTACACCTGGCCGCCACGCGAGAGCTCGCGCTGGAAGGCCTCGCGCAGCTGGGCGTCGTCCCATGGCACGACGAAGGTCTGCACCGCCAGGCGATGCGCGGGCGGGGTGGCGATGATCGACAGGTCGCGCAATCCCGCCATCGCCATGTTGAGCGTGCGCGGGATCGGGGTCGCGGTGAGCGTCACCAGGTGCACGTTCGCGCGCAGCGCCTTCAGCGCCTCCTTCTGGCGCACGCCGAAGCGCTGCTCCTCGTCGACGATCACCAGGCCCAGGTCCTTGAAGCGCACGTCGCCCTGCAGGAGGCGGTGGGTGCCGACGATCACGTCGATCTTGCCCTCGGCGACCTTGGCCAGTTCGGCTTCGATCTCCTTCTTGGTCTTGAAGCGCGACAGCACTTCCACGCGCAGCGGCCAGTCGGCGAAGCGGTCGCGGAAGTTGCGGTAGTGCTGCTCGGCCAGCAGCGTGGTCGGCACCAGCACCGCCACCTGCTTGCCGGCCGCGGCGCTGACGAAGGCGGCGCGCACGGCGACCTCGGTCTTGCCGAAGCCGACGTCGCCGCACACGACGCGATCCATCGGCTGCGAACTGGCGAGGTCGCGGATGACGGCTTCGATCGCGGCGTGCTGGTCGGGCGTTTCCTCGAATGGGAATGCTGCGGCGAACGGCTCGTACATCGCGCGATCGATGTCGATCGCGAGGCCCGCGCGCGCCCGCCGCTTGGCCTGGATTTCCAGCAGTTCGGCGGCGACGTCGCGGACCTTCTCCGCCGCTTTGCGCTTGGCCTTGGTCCAGGCCTCGCCGCCGAGCGAATGCAGCGGCGCGGTTTCCGCCGAGGCGCCGGAATAGCGGCTGATCAGGTGCAGCTGCGCGACCGGCACGTACAGGCGGTCGCCCTTGGCGTATTCGATCTCGAGGTATTCGCCGGGCATGCCGCCGGCTTCGAGCGTGATGAGTCCTCGATAACGGCCAACACCATGGTCCTCGTGCACGATCGGCGCGCCTTCGGACAGTTCGCCGAGGTCGCGGATGATCGCTTCGGGCTCGCGGCCGGCACGCTTGCGGCGGCGCGGCTGCGCGGCGCGTTCGGGGAACAGCTGGCGCTCGGTGAGGAGCGCGAGCACGGGTTGGCTGAGTGCGAAGCCGTCTTCCAGCGGGGCGACCGCGATCGCGAAGCGTTCGTTGTTCGCCGCGAAGGTGGGCCAGTCCGGCACGACCGCCGGCTGTAGCTGCGCCGCCTGCAACAGCTCCAGCAACGCCTCGCGCCGTCCCGGTGAATCCGCGGCGATCAGCACGCGGCCCGGATAGGTGTGCAGGAACGATTTCAGCGCTTCCGCCGGCTGGGCGTCCTTCGCCGCGATCGGCAGTGCCGGCGCTGGCAGGTCGCCGAGCGCCACGGCCCGGTCCCGTTGCGGGTGCATCTCGCCGCAGACTTCGACGCGATCGCCCTGGTTGAACTGTTCCCGCAGCGCGTCCGGCGACAGGTACAGCTCGTTGGGCGGCAGCAGGGGGCGTTCGAGGTCGTGGCGGCGCTGCTCGTAGCGCTCGGCGGTCTGCTTCCAGAATTGTTCGGCCGCTTCCAGCGCGCCGTCGCCGATCACCGGCAACGCATCCGCGCCGAGGTAGTCGAACAGCGTCGAGGTCTGCTGGAAGAACAGCGGCAGGTAGTACTCGATGCCGGCGGGGGCGAGGCCCGCCTTGAGGTCCTGGTAGAGCGCGCTGCGGCGGGCGTCGACATCGAAGCGGTCGCGTAGCGCGTCCAGCACACGCTTGAGCGAAGCCTCGTCGAGCGGCAGTTCGCGGCCCGGCAGCAGGTGCACCGAGTCGATCTTCTCGAGCGACCGCTGCGATTCCGGGTCGAACACGCGGATGGTGTCGATCTCGTCGTCGAGCAGTTCGACCCGGAACGGCGAATCCGCGCCCATCGGGTACACGTCGAGGAGGCCGCCGCGCACGGCGAAGTCGCCGGGGTCGAGCACCTGCGGCACGTTGCGGTAGCCCGCGCCTTCCAGCCGGCGTTTCTCGGCATCCAGATCGAGGCGCTGGCCGACACGCACGTCGAAGCTGCCACCGACCACGTGCCTGAGCGGCGCCAGCCGCTGCAGCAGCGTCTGCACCGGCACCACGACGATCCCGCGCTTCAGCGCCGGCAGCCGATGCAGCGCGGCCAGTCGCTGGGAGACGATGTCCGGATGCGGGCTGAACTGATCGTAGGGCAGGGTTTCCCAGTCCGGGAACGGCAGCACCGGCAGCGACGCGTCGTTGCCCACCAGCGTGCGCAGGTCGGATTCGAGCTGGTTGGCGCCCTGGTTGTCGCGCGCGATCGCCAGCACCGGCCCCGCGTGCGCCATCGCCGCCGCAGCGATATGGAACGCGAGCGCGGACGGCGACGCAGGCGCGCGCCACCAGGCGCGCTGCTGGCCGGCCTTGGGCAGGGGCGGGGAGGGAAAGCGGGGAAGGAGGGATTCGTTCATGGACGCTGCGCAAAACGACGACAGCGCCGGACGCAGTCGATGCGTCCAGCGCGGGGCAAGGGGGCGCGCAGTTTAGCGCGGGGCTCCGGCCGGGGCGTTACCGGCGCGTGGCCCGGTCGGGAGCGGTCAGTGGCGCCGCTATTCCGCCGTCACCGGGTCGATGACCGATATCACCTCGGAAACGCGATCGGCCGGGAAACCACCCCGGCGCGCGTGTTCGCGGATGAGGTCTTCGCTGGGCGCGATATACACGCAATACACCTTGTCGCCAGTGACATAGCTGTAGTCCCAATGCACCTGCGGGCCGAGCTGGTCGAGGACGAAGCAGGCCTTCTGGGAGATGGCGCGCAGCTCGGCGGCAGACAGGGTGCCGACACCTGGAATGTCGCGTTCGATCACGTAGCGGGGCATGGCGATCACCTGCGGACGCGTTGGTCAGGCGCGTGTGCGGGCCCCCCTCCACGCGCAATCTCCCTCAAGCAGGTTCAACGCCCCTGGTGGGCGTGGACGGACGACCACTGGTCGGACGGCAGCCGGGTGCTGCTGCGCGGCTTCAACTCCAGCGTCACCCGCACCAGCCCTGACGATTCCTGGCGGAATTCGCGCTCGAAGCCGAGCGACTGGGCCAGCGACAGCATCGGCGCATTGTTTTCCAGGACGTCGCCGTAGAGCCGGGTCAGCTTCTTGCCCTTGGCCCATTTCACCAGCCGCGTCATCAGGTAGCGCCCCAGGCCCATGTGCTTGATGTAGCGGCTCACCAGGATCGCGAACTCGGCATCGCGGCCGTTCTGATCCATCGACACCCGCGCCACCGCGCCGATCAGCGCTTCGCCCGGGGGCAGCGGCTCGGCCACCACCAGTGCGAATTCGGTGCGCGGATTGACGTGGGTGAGGCGCTCGGCGGCTTCCGGCGAGAGTTCCTTCATCGCGTGCAGGAAGCGCTGGCGGATCTCGTCGGGTTCGAGCAGGGCGAAGCCGGCGCGCAGGGGCTCCCCGTCCTCCGGGCGGATAGGGCGGATCAGCACCTGCCGTCCATTCGACAGCGTCAGCCGTTCATGCCAGGGCGGGAGGCGCTCGCGCGGGGGGGAAGCTCCTGTCATGGGGCCAATATTGGCACACTGATTGTTTAGAACTTCATCACACAATTGGGTGGTTTACAGATGGACGAAAGTGCGTTGCGCAGGCTCGCGGCCTGGCCCGGCGTCGAGGCCGGGATCAAGTGGGAGGACGACCTGGTCTTCACCGTGGCCGGCAAGATGTTCTGCGTGACGTGCCTGCGCGGACCGCACAAGGGCTCGATCAGCTTCAAGGTGGAGGACGAGCGCTTCCTCGAGTTCACCGGGCGCCCGGGCTTCATCCCGGCGCCGTACATGGCCCGCGCGCACTGGGTGCAGATCGCCACGGCGAAGTCGCTGCCAGCCGCCGAACTGCGCGGCCTCATCCGTCGCAGCTACGAACTGGTGCGTGCCCGGCTGCCAAAGAAGACCCAGCGGGAACTCGCCGACTGAGGCGACGCGCGGCCTCGGGGTCGCCGACGCCGCGCTCCCGGCCGGCCCGCCCTGGCCCATTGTCGGGTTTCCCGGCCTTGGCGGGCCGTCCGGGTCGCCGCCGCGTGCCTGGCTCCGTGGTGGCTGCTGACCGTGGCCGCCGATGCTTGCCTGGAGCGCGACGGCACGGCGTTCACATCTCGCGGCCGTGATCGCGGCGTGCTGGTGGCGGCGATCGCGGCGATGAGTCCACGCGCGGCCTGATGCGCTGGGCGCGGTCATTCGATCGCCTGCGTAGCCGCGGCGGGAATCACCGATGCCATCGCGCAGTCGCGGGTCCGCATCGCCGCGTGAGTCGGGGGCCGCATCGTCGCGATGCTAGAATTCGCCGGCTTTTCAGCGACCGCATTAGCAACCGCACGCACACAAGGAACAGATGCATGGCCGGTGGTGGTGATTCGACCCGCGCGATCTTCTTCGCGCTCGGTGCCAACTTTGCGATCGCCGTGGCGAAGGGCGTAGCGGCGTTCTTCACCGGTTCCAGCGCGATGTTGGCCGAGACCGTGCATTCGGTCGCCGACTGCGGCAACCAGGTGCTGCTCCTGCTCGGGCTGCGCCAGGCCAAGCGACCGCCGTCGCCCGACTACCCGCTCGGCTACGGCAAGGAAATCTATTTCTGGTCCTTCCTGGTCGCGCTGATGCTCTTCAGCGTCGGTGGCGTGTTCTCGCTGTTCGAGGGCATCCACAAGCTGCAGCATCCCGAACCGATCAAGCACTGGTACTGGGCCGTGGGCGTGCTCACGTTCGGCATCATCGCCGAAGCCACGTCGATGCGCGCCTGCATGCAGGAAGTCAACAAGGCTCGCGGCTCCCGCACATTGTGGGAGTGGTTCCGCCAGAGCCGCCAGGCCGAACTGGTGGTGATCTTCGGCGAGGACCTGGCGGCGCTGCTCGGCCTCGTATTCGCGTTGGCGGCCGTGGTCATGTCGGTCGTCACCGGCAATCCGCTGTGGGACGCGATCGGCACGGTCGCCATCGGCGCGCTGCTGGTGGTCGTCGCGGTGTTCGTGGCGATCGAGGTGAAGGCCATGCTGATCGGCCAGAGCGTGGATCCGATACGCGAGCAGGAAATGCACGATTTCCTGGTGGCGCGCGATGAAGTGGGCCGCGTCATCAGCCTGATCACGCTGCAGCTCGGCAACGAGGTGATGGTCGCGGTGCAGGCGGAGATGCGCGACAGCCAGGCGACCACGCATCAGCTCGCCGAAGAGATCAACCGGATCGAGCGCGCGTTCAAGGCGCAGTTCCCGGAAGTGCGCTGGAGCTTCTTCGAGCCGGACCTGAAACCGCAGCCGGCACGCTGATTCCGTCCGGCACTTCCCGGCCGGCGCGGTCAGGCCGCCGTCTTGAGCCACTCCAGGCGCGCCTGCGCCTGGCGTTCGCCCAACACCTTCGCCAATGCCTGCAGCGACGGGCGCAGCTTCGCGTCGAGCTGGAAGGGCGCGTTGAGCACCAGCAGGCCGCTGCCGTTCATGTTCAGTGGCGAGTCGTCGGGCCTTACCAGCAGTTCCGCCACCAGCGCCGATTTCGCCGGCAAGGCTGCCGCGCGCCGATAGAACGGCTGCAGTGCGCGGCGCAGTTTGATCGGGTACCAGAGCGCATAGCAGCCCTGCGGCCATCGGCCCAGGGCGTCGCGCAGCGCGGAGATCGCGGTGTCGAATTCCTCCAGCTGCGCTTCGTAGGGCGGATCGATCAGGACCAGGCCGCGGCCGAACCGGGTTTCGCCCAGGCGCGGCGGCAGCAGCGCCTTCATCGCCGCATAGCCGTCGCGTTCGTGCACCGCCACGCGCGGGTCGCGGCCGAAGTTGCTGCGCAGCTGCGCCGCTTCCTCCGGGTGCAGTTCACAGGCGGCGACGCGATCGTCCTCGCGCAGGGCATGCGCCAGCAGCCACGGCGAGCCCGGGTAGGCCATGCGGCCATGCTCGTTGCGGCAGGCACGCACGGCCTGCAGGTAGCGGTTGATCAGCGGGTCGGACGGCGCTTCCGCCATCAGCCGGCCGATGCCGCCTTCGGCCTCGCCAGTGCGCTGCGCGGAGTTGCTGTCGAGCGCGTACAACCCGCGCCCGGCATGGGTATCCAGCGCGAACAGCGGGGCCGGCTTGGCGGTGAGGGCGTCGCAGATCGCCAGCATGGCGACATGCTTGAGCACGTCGGCATGGTTGCCGGCGTGGAAGGCGTGGCGGTAATTCATGGCGCTAGGGTAGCGCGATGGCCGCCGCGCCGTGCTCTATTCTTGGGGCACCGCCGCCTTCCGTCGCCCGCATGCCGCGCATCCTGCTTGTCGAAGACGAACCCGCCATCGCGCAGACCGTGCTGTATGCGCTGCGCACGGAGGGTTTCGAGGCGCGGCATTGCCTCACCGGCGGCGAAGCGATGCGCGCCGTGCGCGAACAGGGTTTCGACCTGGCGCTGCTCGACGTGGGCCTGCCCGACATCGGCGGGTTCGCGCTATGCCGCGAACTGCGCAGGCAGCGCGACCTGCCGGTGATCTTCCTCACCGCGCACGATGCCGAGGCCGAACGCATCCTCGGCCTGGAGATCGGCGCCGACGACTACGTCACCAAGCCTTTCTCGCCGCGCGAACTGGTCGCGCGCGTGCGCGTGGTGCTGCGGCGTGGGCACGGTGGCAATGCCTTCGGCGTCAGCGCGAGCGGTTTCGAACACGACGCCGACGGACACCGCATCCGCTACCAGGGCCGCCTGCTCGACCTCACCCGCTACGAGTACGGCCTGCTGGCGGCGCTGCTGCAGCGGCCGGGCGCCGTGCTCTCCCGCGCGCAGCTGATGGATCGCGTCTGGGGGGACGCGCTGGACAGCGGCGACCGCACCATCGACACCCATATCAAGACCCTGCGCGCCAAACTGCGCACGGTGGCGCCCGAAGCGGACCCGATCCGCACGCATCGCGGCTTGGGTTACTCGCTGGAATCGGCGTGAGCTGCGCGACATGAAAATCGGCCTGCGCATCTTCCTGGGTTACTTCCTGATCGTCGCGCTGGCGGCGTTCCTGCTGATGCGCGTGTTCGTGGCCGAAGTGAAGCCTGGCGTGCGCCAGGCCATGGAGGACACGCTGGTCGACACCGCCAACGTGCTGGCGGAACTGGCCACGGCCGATTTCCTCGACGGCCACATCAACGATGGCGAGTTCGCCCGGCGGGTGCGTGCCCTGCGCGAGCGCAGGGTCGACGCGGAGATCTGGGGCCGGCGCAAGCACGGCACGAGCTACCGCGTCTACGTGACCGATGCGCGCGGCATCGTCGTGTTCGATAGCGACGGACGCGATCTCGGCAAGGACTATTCGCGCTGGAACGACGTGTACCTCACCCTGCGCGGCGGCTACGGTGCGCGTTCGACGCCGAGCGACCCGAAGGATGAAACCTCCTCGGTGATGCACGTGGCCGCGCCGCTGCACGATGCCAGCGGTCGCATCGTGGGCGTGCTGACCGTGGGCAAGCCCAACCGCGCCATCGCACCGGTGATCGCGCGCAGCCAGGCGGTGGTGTTGCGCTGGGGTCTTGCGCTGCTGGGAGCGGCGCTGCTGATCGGCCTGGTCGCGGCATGGTGGCTGTCGCGACAGCTCGGTGGCCTGCGCCGCTACGCGCATGCGGTCACCGCCGGCGAGCGCGCGACGCTGCCCAGGGCCGCGGGCGAGTTCGATGAGCTCGGCCGTGCCCTGGAAACCATGCGCGATCGCCTCGAAGGCAAGCAGTACGTCGAGCAGTACGTGCACACGCTGACCCACGAGATGAAAAGCCCCCTCGCGGCCATCCGCGGCAGCGCCGAGCTGCTGGAGGAATCCGGCGAGCACGCCATGGCGGAGGCCGACCGCACGCGCTTCGCCACCAGCATCCGCCTGCAGAGCGATCGGCTGGCGCAGATGATCGACAAGCTGCTCGCCCTCGCCGGCGTGGAGCACCGGCAACGGCTGGAGAGCCCGGAGGCGCTCGACGTGCCCACGCTGGTCCGCTCGGCGGCCGAGCAGTGCGCGATGCGGCTGGCGCGCAGCCACCTCGTGCTCGACCTGGACATACCGCACGACCTGCCGCCCTTGCGCGGCGACGCCTTCCTGCTGCGCCAGGCGCTGGTCAACCTGGTCGAAAACGCCGCGGATTTTTCGCCGGAAGGCGGCCACATCACGTTGCGCGCCCGCAGCGATGCCGCCGCGATCCGCTTCGACGTCATCGACGAAGGACCGGGCATTCCCGATTACGCGATGCCGCGCGTGTTCGAGCGTTTCTATTCGCTGGCACGCCCGCAGGGCGGCAGCCGCAGCAGCGGCCTCGGGCTGTGTTTCGTCGCCGAGGTCGCCACGCTGCATGGCGGACAGGCCATGCTCGCCAACCGCGACCCCAAAGGGGCGCAGGCAAGCCTGTCGATCCCGCTGTAGCCGCGGCGCGACTTCACTCCCGCTTCACCCTTCCTCCATCGTCCGCGCACCGGCGCCGCCGAACCTGTGGCCATCGCCCGAGGCAGGAGGAAGCCATGCGTCTGTTATTGAAACTGATGTTCGTGTTCGGCATGACCGTCGCGATCATGATCCCGTTGATGCTCATCCGCGGCACGATCAGCGAGCGCCAGTACTACCGCACCCAGGCCATCGCGAACATCGCGCGGAGTTCCGCCGGGGCGCAGGCGTTTTCCGGACCGGTACTGGTGGTGCCCTACGTCGAGACCGTCGAAGTCGAGGAGAAGAACGACAAGGGCGAGGTCATCCGCAAGGTGAAGCGCGACGGGGCTTCGGGTCGCTGGACCTTCTTCCCGGATCGCCTGGACGTGCAGGGCAGGCTGATCCCCAACACGCGCCGGCTCGGCCTGCACGAGGTCCGCGTGTACGAACTGCAGGCGCTGGCCGTGGCCGGATTCAACGTGCGCATTCCCGCGGACGAGAATCCGGAGCTGCCGCGCAGGATCGGTCGGCCCTGGTTGAGTTACGGCATCGCCGATGTGCGCGGCCTGGCGGGGACGCCGCAGCTGCGTGTGGACGGTCGCGACGTGGCGCTCGTGGAAGGCTTCGGCAGCCGCGAAGGTGGCGGCGTGCATGTGCGCCTGGCCGTGCCCGCGGCAGGCACCCCGCTGCAGTTCGACACGCGCCTGGACATCAAGCTGGCAGGCACCGAATCGTTGGCGCTGGTGCCGCTGGCGCGCAGCAATGTGTTCAAGATCGACTCGGCGTGGCCGCACCCGCGCTTCGGCGGCGACTTCCTGCCGCGCCAGCCCAGCGTCAGCAGCAAGGGCTTCACCGCGCAGTGGGAAGTCTCGTCGTTGGCATCGAGCGCGCAGGCGCAATTCCTGGCCGGCAAGACGTTGCCTTCCATGGAAACCGGCCGTAGCGACACGCGCGGAGAAGGCGATGGTGCTCCGGCGTTCGATACCAGTGGCATCGACGCGGTGGGCGTCGCGCTGGTCGATCCGGTCAACGTCTATTCGCAGGCGGACCGGGCGAGCAAATACGGGTTGCTGTTCGTGGTGCTGACCTTCGTCGGCTTCTTCATGTTCGAGCTGATCAAGCAGCTGCCGATCCACCCCGTGCAATACGGACTCGTGGGCCTGTCGCTGGCGATCTTCTTCCTGCTGCTGGTGAGCCTGAGCGAACACATCCCGTTCCCCTGGGCCTACCTGGCCGCCAGCGCCGCCTGCATAGGATTGCTCGGCTTCTACCTCAGTGCGGTGCTGCGCAGCGTCGGCCGCGGCCTGGGTTTCGCGGCGATGCTGGCGATGCTGTACGCCGCGCTCTACGGGCTGCTGGTGTCGGAAGACAACGCGCTGGTCCTGGGCTCGGGCCTGCTGTTCGTCATCCTCGCCGCGATCATGGTGATCACGCGCAAGGTGGACTGGTATGAGCTCAGCAGGGGCCGGCCGCTGGCGGCTTCGATCTGATCTGGCCGGATCACACTCCGAATCAACGAGAGGGCGCGGCGAGAAGCCGCGCCCTCATCGTGTCTAGGCAAACAGTGACACGCCCGGGACCAGCCATAGCGACAGGCTGGCCAGCGCCACGCCGATGGCGGTTGCCGCCAGCACGTCGCTCGGATAGTGCAGGCCCAGCACCACGCGCGATGCCGCCACGCTGGCGGTGAACGGAATCAGCACCCACGCCAGCACCGGATAGTGGGCGAGGGCGACCACGGTGAACGCCACCGCGTGCAGCGTGTGCCCGGAGGGAAATGAAAACTCGTCCAGCGGGGCCACCCATGCGCGGATGCGCGCATCACTGGCAAATGGACGCGGGCGTCGCGTCCAGCGCTTGAGCAGCTTGTACAGCGTCAATGCGATCAGGCCGGTAGCAGCCAGGTGTGCGGATGCCGCCAACCCCCGCAGGCCATCGGCGACGATCAGCGCGCTCATCAGCAGGTACCAGAACATGCCGTCGCCGAGGCGGCTGATCGCGGCGAAATAAGCGCGCGAGCCGTTTGGTTCGCCCAGCCGGTTGGCGCGCAGGCACCAGCCCGATTCGTTGGCGAGGAAACGCTTGGGCAAGGTCGTCTTCATGCGATCTCCCGGTCGGGTTGCGGATCGGCTTGGAAGGACTCCGTGCCGGCGCGCGTGTCGACGAGCGCCTGCAGCAACGCGTCGAAATCGGCGGCGACTTGTTCGGGACGCAGGCCGAGCATGGCTTCGCGGCAGGCGCGGCTCATCGCCGCGTGCAGCACCGGCTGGGTCGCGATACGCACCACCGCGCGGATGAAGCCCTCGTCGTCGCCGTCGGCGATCGCGGCACCGTGCACTTCGTCGCGCATGTGCTCGCGCGCCGCGCCGTAGTCGAAGGCGATCGGTGGAACGCCGCTGGCCATCGCTTCGAGAGTCACGTTGCCGAAGGTTTCGCTGTGGCTGGGGAAGATGAAGAAATCGCCGCTGGCGAAATGCCGCGCCAGCATCTCGTCGCGCTGGATGCCGCAGAAGATGAAGTCGGGATTCTCCTGCTGCAGCTTGGCGCGGGCCGGGCCATCGCCTACCCAGACGAAGCGCGCGTCCGGACGCTGTTTCTGCAGGGCGCGAAACGAACGCACGGCCAGATCGAGGTTCTTCTCCGCCGCGATGCGGCCGACGTAGATGGCGACGAGTCCGTCTTCGCCCACGCCCCATTGCGCACGCAATGCGTTGTCGCGCCGCGCGGGGTCGAACTGCGTCGTATCCACCGCGCGCGGCAGCAGGACCACGTCGTTGAAGCCGTTGCTCTGCAGGAACTGCTGCAACTCGCGCGTCGGCACCAGGGTCGCATCGGCGCCGTTGTGGAAGCGGCGCATCCAGCGCAGTGCGGTCTGCGCCAGGAACGCCGCACCGTAATCGCGCATGTATTCGTCGAAGCGGGTGTGGAAACCGGTCGAGGCCGGAATGCCCAGGCGCCGCGCCGCGCGCAATGCCGACCAACCCAACGGGCCTTCCGTGGCCACGTAGATGGCATCCGGCCGCGATAGCTTCCATTGCGCGATCAGCTTGCGTGTCGAGGGCAACCCGAACCGCAGGCCCGGATAGCGTGGCAGTGGCGCACCCCGGACGATGAACTCGTGCTCGGCCGCCGGTGTGTCGGCGCTTTCGGTTGCCTGGCGCGGACGCACCAGGGTGACCTCATGTCCGCGTCCTCGCAGGCCCTGTTCGAGGCCCTGCACGGTGAGCGCGACGCCGTTGATTTCCGGCGGGTAGGTCTCGGTGACGATGGCGTAACGCATGCGCAACTCCCGGTTTTGGGGAGGTTGCGCGGGGCGCGTGTAACGGCCGTTTCAGGCGTGTGACCGCGCCATGACGCGGTCGTCGGTCGGCGTCAGACCGCGGCGCGTGCCTGCGTGCTGGTCAGTTGCGGCCAACGCTTCAGCACGGACGCGCGGATGCCGTCGGCATCCAGGCCCGCTTCGGCCAGCAGCTGCTCGCGGCTGGCGTGGTGCTGGAATTCATCGGGCAGGCCCAGGTGCAGTACGGGCAGGGTGATGCCTTCTGCCGCAAGCAGCTCGGCGACGCCCGAACCCGCACCACCGGCGACGACGTTGTCTTCGAGCGTCACGAAGCCGTCATGGGTCCGCGCCAGCTGCAGCACGAGCTCACGGTCCAGCGGCTTCACGAAGCGCATGTTGGCGACGGTGAGGTCGAGTTCCTCGCCGACCTTTTCCGCGGCGGGAACGATCGCACCGAAGGCGAGCAGCGCCAGGCGCGAACCGCGGCGCCGCACCTCGCCCTTGCCGATCGGCAGGGTATCCAGCGTCGGCTGGATCACGGCGCCAGGACCGGTGCCGCGCGGATAGCGCACGGCGGCCGGGCCTACGTGGCGGTGTCCGGTGGTGAGCATCCGCCGGCATTCGTTCTCGTCGCTCGGCGCCATCACCACCATGTTCGGTACGCAGCGCAGATAGGAGAGATCGAGGTTGCCTGCGTGCGTCGCACCATCCGGGCCGACCACGCCGCCGCGGTCGATGGCGAACAGCACGTCGAGGTTCTGGATGGCGACGTCGTGCACCAGCTGGTCGTAGCCGCGCTGCAGGAAGGTGGAATAGATCGCGACCACCGGCTTGGCCCCTTCGCAGGCCATGCCGGCGGCGAGCGTCACCGCGTGCTGTTCGGCGATGGCGACGTCGAAGTAGCGCTCCGGATATTCCTTGCTGAAACGCACCAGCCCCGAGCCTTCGCGCATGGCGGGCGTGATGCCCATCAGCTGCGGATCGGCGGCCGCCATGTCGCACAGCCACTCGCCGAAGACATCGGTGTAGGTCGGCTTCTTCGCGCCCGGCTTGGCGACCAGGCCCTTGCTCGGATCGAACGGGCCGACGGCGTGGTAGCCGATCTGGTCGCCTTCGGCGAGCTCGTAGCCCTTGCCCTTGGTGGTGATGATGTGGAGCAGCTGCGGGCCCTTGAGGGTCCTGAGCGTCTTCATCGCGGCGAGCAGCGCGTTGATGTCGTGGCCGTCGATGGGCCCGGTGTAGTGGAAGCCCATCTCCTCGAACAGCGTGGACGGCACGAACATGCCCTTCCAGTGTTCTTCCCAGCGCTTGACGAACTTGGCCGCGGGCTTGTGCTTGTCGCCGAGCAGCTTCTTGCCGCCCTCGCGGATGGCGTTGAGGGTGCGGCTGCCGGTGAGGCGGCCGAGCATCTTGGTCAGGCCGCCGACGTTCTCGGAGATCGACATCTGGTTGTCGTTGAGGACGACCAGCAGGTTCGGTTCCGGTTCCATGCCGCCGGCATGCATCAGCGCCTCGAAGGCCATGCCGGCGGTCATCGCGCCGTCGCCGATCACCGCCACGACCTTGCGATCGTCACCGGCGCGCTGGAGCGCGGTTGCCATGCCAAGCGCGGCGGAGATCGAAGTCGAGGAGTGCCCGACGCCGAAGGTGTCGTATTCGGATTCCTCGCGCTTCGGGAACGGCGCGACGCCGTCCTTCTGCTTGACCGTGTGGATGGTGTCGCGGCGGCCGGTGAGGATCTTGTGCGGGTAGCACTGGTGGCCGACGTCCCAGACCAGGCGATCGACCGGCGTGTCGTAGAGGAAGTGCAGGGCGACGGTGAGTTCGATCACGCCGAGGCCGGCGCCGAAGTGACCGCCGACCATCGCGACCTGTTCGATCAGGTAGGCGCGCAGTTCATCGGCCACGGCGCGCAGTTCCTCTTCCGGGAACTGGCGCAGGTCGGCGGGAACCTGGATGCGGGAAAGATGGGGATAGCGCTGCGGATCGATCATGCGGGGGACGCAGGGGCTCAACGGCACGACAAGTCGGTCATTGTCCCGCCGGGTCCGTATGGGGGCAAGCAATCCGATGTTGCGTCGTCACCTCGGGTGCAGCCAGCACGCGTGGCCAGCGGGCCGCGACAGGCCAAAAAAAGGGCGGCCAGGGGCCGCCCTCTTCAAACCGTCCCTTGCAATCAGCGTCCGCGCAGGCGTCCGAACAGGCCGCCCGACTTCTGCGACTCGGGCTCGGGCTCGGGATCGCGGTACGGCTCGGCGTAGCCCGTGGCGAGGTTCGCGTTGACGAAGTCGGCGACTTCCGCGGCCGGCACGCCGCAGGCGGCGCTGACTTCGTCCAGCGTGGCCGGGCCCTTCATCATCGCGGTGGCGATGCGGAAGTGCTTGGGGAACTCGCGTTCGGTCTGGGGCCATTTCAGCAGGCGATAGCGCGCGCCGGGATCGAAACCGGGCATCAGCTGGCCCTTGCCGGCCTGCAGCGCGCAGAACCAGAGCAGGCGGGAAAGGGGCTGGGCTTGGCCGTGCATGGTGCTTTCGCTGTTCCAGGCGGCGGCATCCACCGCGGTGAAATCGCCGGCCTGCAGGATCGATTCGGCGTGCGACACCAGCGGCTTGAGCGTCGCCGGGCCGAAGTACTCGTGCTTGTCGAGGTCCAGCAGTACGCCAGTGCCGCCCCGCTGCAGGCGGACGCGGCCATTCAGCTGACCCGGTGCCAGCCAGTCGATCAGGGTGCGATCGCGCGGCGGGGCGGCCGGGGCGGGGGCCGGAGCGGGCGTCGCGGGCGCGGTCGCGCTGGGTGCAGGCGGCACTGCGCTCGGGGCCTCGACGGGTCGTGCGGGCGGAGCGGCCGGCGTCTCCAGGGTCGCGCTGACGGCCGCGGAAGGACGCTGGTCCGGCGCTGCCGCTTCCTCGCTGACCGGCTTGGCCAGTTCTTCCGGCAACTGGTGTTGCGGTGCCGGGGCCGGGGTGATCCCGTGCGGCGCCGCGCCGTCGCTGGGGGCGATCTGCTGCAGCAGCTGTGCCACGGCTTCGGCGTCGAAGGGCTTGCCCAGGCGGAAGTCGGTCTGCGAACGCGCCGCCGAGGTCAACCCGATCACGACCTTGCCCGCACCGTGCAGCCGCAGCCAGCTCATCGGCCCGTACATGCTGTCCATGTCGACGACGACGTGGGTCGCGTCCTGTTCGGACACCAGCGGCCATCGGCCGCCCAGGCGCATGCTTGCTTCGGCGAAGGCGGACTTCAGGGCGGTTTCGGTGTTGGCGTCCATGCCGGTAAGGCCGAAAGTCGGGAGCATGACCAGTCCGTTTTGATTGAATGTGACAAGACGTTGAGTGTTGCGCGGCGGCATGGGGCCGGTCAACGCGCGGGAAACGTCAGCTTGTGACGCGCCCGGGTCAGGTGCGACCGCGATCACGTGAGCTCGAGCGTAGGATCCCGCCGGGGCGGGTGGACGGTTACTGCACCGCGAGTTGAGGGCGCGTGCGCTTGGGCAGCTGCGCCTTCAGGAACGCCATCTGGTCGGCGAGGATGTTGCGGTTGCTGAGGATCAGGTGCTCGACCCAGCTCGGCCGGTACGGCACCGCCAGCAACGGCATTCCCGCCTGTTGCGGCGTGCGGTTGCCCTTGCGCGAATTGCAGTGGAAGCAGGCCGCGACGACGTTTTCCCACACGTCGCGTCCGCCCTTGGATACGGGCAGCACGTGGTCGCGGGTAAGGTGCGGCCGGCTGAAGTCGTGGCCGCAGTAGAGGCACAGATAGGCGTCGCGCGCGAACAGGGCGGCGTTGGTCAATGCCGGCGTCGGATCGAGTGCGTGCGCGCGCGCATGTCCGCGCGCGGCGACGATCGGATGCAGTTCGAGCAGGCTCTGCATGCCTGTCATGCGGCAGGTGCCGCCGTGCACCTGCAGGCAGGGATCACCGAGGGTCCATGCCACCGCGCCGCGCGCATACAGGCAGGCGGCGTCCTGCCAGCTCATCCAGTCGAGTACGCGGCCGTGCGCATCCAGAGAAAGCAAACGGACCGCATTGAGGCGGTCCGTGGAGGGTCTGGCTGAAAATTCAGGCGTCGAGTGGAGGACCGGGTCACGCTGCAGTATCTCAGCGTGATCTCCGGTGCGGACCAGCCTCAGGTTGGCTCTGTCGGTCTCCATCGGGACACCAGCTTATACGCCATTGTTTACTTTTTGTGTACTCGCAGCCACAAATCCATCCGCGGGCCGCCTTATCGGCGCTCTTATCGGTGTCCTTATCGGTATTCCTCAAGCATCAAAGGCCGCTTCATCCAGCGCGGTGAGCGTGCTTGCAGCGCTGCCCACTGCCGCTGCATGGGCCAGCGTGCGCGGCAGGATGCGGGCGAAGTAGAAGCGCGCCGTTTCCAACTTGGCCTGCTTGAAGGCATCCGAATGCCGTGATGCGGCCGCTGCGGCGGCACTGCGCGCCCACCAGTAGGCAAGAACGACATAACCCGAATACATCAGGTAGTCGTAGGACGCGGCCCCGACTTCCTCGGGGTTGGCCTTCGCGCGCTGTCCGACCTGCAGCGTGAGTTGCTGCCACTGCGCGGCCTTCTCGCGCAGCGGGCCGATGAATTCGGCGACGCCTTCATTGCCGGACTGCGCATCGCAGAACTGCGTGATCATGCCGAGGAAGATCTTCAGGCCTGCGCCCTGCAGCTGCATGACTTTGCGGCCGAGCAGGTCCAGCGCCTGGATGCCGGTGGTGCCTTCGTACAGGGTGGTGATGCGGGCATCGCGCGCGAGCTGTTCCATGCCGTGCTCGGCGATGTAGCCATGGCCGCCAAAGCATTGCAGCGCCTGGTAGGTGCATTCGATGCCCCACTCGGTCAGGCAGGCTTTCACGATCGGGGTGAGGAATCCGACCAGCGCATCGGCCTGCTCGCGTTCCTCCTGCGTCGGCGCGCGTTCGGAAACATCGACCTGCAGTCCGGCGTGGTAACTCATTGCGCGGCCGCCTTCGACCAGCGCCTTGCAGGTGAGCAGCATGCGACGCACGTCGGGCTGGACGATGATCGGATCGGCCGGCTTGTCCGGGAACTTCACGCCGGACAGCGAACGGCCCTGCAAGCGCTCGCGCGAATAGCGCAGCGCGTTCTGCCAGGCGCGGTCCGACAGTCCCAGGCCCTGCACCCCGACGCCGAGGCGCGCCGTGTTCATCATGGTGAACATCGCCATCAGGCCCTTGTTCGGCTGGCCGATCAGGTAGCCCTGCGCACCATCGAAATTCAGCACGCATGTCGCCGAACCGTGGATGCCCATCTTGTGTTCGATGCTGCCGCAACGCACCGCGTTGGCGTCGCCCTGCGTGCCATCGCGCGCGACCTTGAACTTGGGCACGATGAAGAGCGAGATGCCCTTGCTGCCGGCGGGCGCATCGGGAAGTTTCGCCAGGACCAGGTGCACGATGTTGTCCGTCATGTCGTGCTCGCCGGCGGTGATGAAGATCTTGGTGCCGGTGATGGAATGAGTGCCGTCCCCGTTCGGGGTGGCGCGGGTCTTGAGCAGGCCCAGGTCGGTGCCGCAGTGCGGTTCGGTAAGGCACATCGTGCCGGTCCACGTGCCGTCGACCAGCGGCTTGAGGAAGACCTCGCGCTGCCAGTCCTCGCCATGGTGGAGCAGGGCATCGGTGGCGCCGTGCGACAGCAGCGGGAAATTGCCCCACGCGAGGTTCGCCGCGTCGATCATTTCCTTCAGCGGCACGCCCGCGGTGTAGGGCAGGCCCTGGCCGCCGAATTCCACCGGCGATACCAACCCGGTCCAGCCCCCTTCGACGAACTGCGCGTAGGCCTGCTTGAACCCCGGCGGCGTGGTGACCGCGCCGGTGGCCTTGTCGAACTTGCAGCCGATGCGGTCGCCCGTTTCGTTGAGCGGTGCGAGCACGGTTTCGGTGAAGCGAGCAGCCTCGTCGAACACGGCGTCGAGCACGTCGCGGGTCGCGTCGGTCTGGCCGAGGCGCGCGAACTCCTGCTCCGCGCCAAGCACGTCGTACAGCACGAATCGCATGTCGTTGAGTGGCGCTTTATAGGTGCTCATGAGGGGGCCGTGATTCGCGTGGGTGGAATGGGGAGTCGGGCGGGGCGCGCGCGTCGCGCGCAGGGCAACCGGAGTCTGCGCCACAAGGATAGAGCCTGGACTCGGCGCCATCGATGCGGATCCTGTCGGGTCGCCTGCCTACACTAACGCAGCGCCTCGTGGGCCGCAGGCATTCGCGCGCTAGACGATCCCGAGCAGCCGGGCGCGGTCCACGGCGTGCTTGCGGGTGCCGGCCGACAGTTTCAGGAACAGGTTCTTGAGGTGCCACTTCACGGTCTCGCCGCTCACGTCCAGGGTGCGCGCGATCTGCTTGTTGCTCATGCCGTTCTGCAGCAGCTGCAGGATTTCCCACTCCTTGGACGTGAGCAGGGCGTTCCGCACGGGAGCCTGGCGCGGCGCACGTGCCGTTGCAGGCGGAGTTTTCGGTTCGGAGTGCGCGACCAGCCGCAGCGCCGCGCGCGACCCCGATGCGCGCAGCTCGTCCACCATGTCCACGGCGGTGGCCGGCGCGTTGGCCAGCAGGCGCGTGTTGCCGGACAGCTGCGCCAGGCTCAGCGCCTCGGCCATCAGCGGCAGCGCGTGGTCGGCATCGCGCTGGTGGGCGACGACCGCGCGCAGCATCTTCGTGGTCTGCATGTCGTGGCCGCGATGCTGCTCGCGCGCCAGCGCATCGGCCAGGGCCAGTTGCGTCCCGGCTGCGTCGGAATCGTAGCGGACGATCGCCGCGTGGGCCTTGGCGATGGCGACCACCAGTCGGTATTGCGGCTGGAACCAGCGCAGCGGCGGCTCGAGGAATACCGGTTCCATCGCGACCAGCGCATCCACCAGGCTCGCGATGGTCTCGATGTGTCCGCGCAGGGCATGGATGCGCACCTGCTCGGCCAGTGCATGCACGCGCAGGCGCGGCAAGTGGCCTCGCTCGGCCAGCGCGCACAGGTCGTCGAGCACGCCCAGCGCGCGCCGTTCGTCGCCTTGGCTGAGCGCAATGCGGGCGAGGCTGCGGTATGCGCACAACAACGTGTCCGGGAAGCCGTTGCGCTCGAGCACGTCGATACGGTTGGCCAGCAATGCCTGCGCCGCCTCGTTCTGGTCGCTGTGCACCAGCGCTTCGGCCAGCACCGCGGCGAGCAGGCTAGCGCGCATGCTGCGCCGGCCATCCTCGCGTTCGGCACGGGACAGCGCGGGTCGCAGCACGGCTTCGGCCTGGTAGGCATCGCCGTCCCAGAGGTGGCTCAGGCCGAGCAGCATGCGTCCGATTCCAGCAGCCAGCCGCAGCGAGCCGGTGTCGCCGTGCCCGGTGGCCTCGGCGATGCATTCGCGTGCCTGCACAGTCTCGCCCGAATGCAGCGCAAGCAGTGCCCGCACATTGAGCCTGGTCACCGTGTACAGCGGGGAAATCGTGGCCTCGCGCGGTGGCCAGCGCGGCAGCAGCGGCGGGATCTTGTCGAGCTGGTCGGCGTAGGCGGCCGAGCCTGCGGCGATGCGTAGCGCCTTCACCATTGTCAGAGTCCCCGTCGTCGGGTCGTCGAGAACCGTGCAGGCGAAGCGTTGCGCCTCGGCATTCCGATAGCTGAAGGCCATGATGGAGGCAGCCACCAGCCGCAAATTGGGATCGCCGGCGAACAGCTCCCGGGGCAGCCGCTCCAGCCACTCGCGCGCCTCCGCCAGTTGTCCCCGGGTGCTGAGCGACCACAACGACTTCGCCGCCCACGCCTCGGCGTCGGCGACGTGGCCTGCCGCCAGCGCATGGTTCGCGGCCTCGTGGTAGCGCTCCGCGGCGGCGAACCAGCGCGCCGCACGCGCATGCAGGGCATCCCGCTCTTCACTGGGCAGCTGCTCGAAGCGGCCCAGCAGGAAATCGCGCGCCATCGGATGCAGGCGCACGTAGTCGTGCTGCTCGCCGACCATCACCATCGGCGTCTCGCGCGCCAGCCATTCCAGGTGGGCTCCGGCCTGCGGATCCTGGGTGACGGCTTCGCACAGGGCAACGCTGAGTGGATCGAGGATCGCGACCCGCTCCAGGAACTGCGCCATCCCGGAAGGCATGCGCGAGAGCAGCGTTTCGACGAAATACTCCTGCGTCCTCCCGCGTCGCGCCGACAGGTCGTGCACGGCGGCGGCCAGGTCCGGTTCCGGCTCGATCGCGGCGATCGCGAGTTGCAGGCCGATGGGCCAGCCCTCGGTGGCCTCGTGCAGGCGGGCGCGATCGTCGGCGCCCAGGCGCGGTCCGAACCGCCGTTCGAGTATCTCCATCGACTCTTCGAGGCGCAGCCGCAGGTCCTCGGCTCCCAACGCCGCGTAATGGCCCTTGGCCGCCAGCTCCGCAACCTGCAACGGCAGCTGCCGGCGGGTACCAATCACGACATGCAGGTTCGCCGGCGCGTTCATCAGCAGGTACTGGAGCACGGTGCGCACGGCTGCTTCGGGGAGGCGCTCGCCGTCGTCGATCATGAGCACGGTCTGCGTGCCGCGCATCGCGACGTCCGAAAGCAGGTTCGTCAATGCCTCCACGCCGGGCACGACCGTGCACTGTGCGGCGGGATCGACGGGGCGCCCGCTGGCAGTGCGCAGCGAGTACAGCAGCGCCATGGTGAAACGCTCGGGCTCATCCTGGTCGTCGGCGTCGAGCCAGGCGACCAGCGCGCCGTTCTCCATCCAGCGGCGGCGCCATTGCAGCAGCACCGTGGTCTTGCCGAAGCCCGCAGGCGCGACGATCACGATCGCGGCGCGGTCATGGACCTGGTCCCATGCGCGCTGCAGGTGCCGGCGCTCCAGCGCCTCGCGCGGCAAGCGCGGCGGCATGGCCTTCAGAGTGAATTCGGACTCGGTCATCGTAGTACCGAAGAACGAAACTGCACGGGCGTCGCGGCCGGGTGTGCAGATTACACCTGGGTGGCACGCCTGGTGGCGCACGCCCGCCGCAGGGCCACATCGATGCTCGCCTGTGGCGTGGTCTGCGTCGCCCCGGCGCTGTTTCGGCAACCCTGCTTCAGCTGGCTTCCATCACCGTTGCGCCACTTCGCCGTGCAACGAATGTGGTTACTGGTTCCGCTGCGCCACCCATGCTGGGGACGCGGCGAGCCGCGTTATTGTCTTCTAGCGCAGCACGCCCGGCAGGCCCGGTGCGGGACTGAGCTGGCTGCTGTGCTTGACCTCGAAGCTGCGCTGATGGGCTTCATCCGGGGTTGCGGCGACGGTGCCGATGAGCGTGTAGGAAATGCTGCGCCCGGCGGCGAGGGCGTCGGCCACGGCAAGCTTGCCGGCGGCCTGCGGAGCGAGGACGGTGGTAACGACGTCGGCGGATTCCGGGCCGATCGACATCGACGGCTGTGCCGTCACGCGGCCCGCGTCGTTGCCGCCAACGTTGAGCGCGAGGTCGACGGAGTCGAACTGCATCGGGATGCTGCTGTAATTCTCGATCCGCAGTTCCACCGCCCAGCGGCCGTCAGCGCGCACCGTGAGTTGCTGGATCTGTGCGGAAGGCTCGGAGACGCGGCGGACCATGCCGTGGGAACAGGCGCCCAGCAGCAGCGCCGCCATGACTGCAAACCCGCTAGTCCAAACTCCTGCCTTCATGCCGCTGCTCCGCCTGTTGGATGCGGCGAGCATAACCGCGGCGCGCCACGTAAGGGGCACCTTGAGTTGCTTTCGATCCAAAGCGGTCACAGGAGATCGACCACCCGCTTCGCCGTTACCTTTGCCGATGCCGGATTCTGGCCGGTCACCAAGCGGCCATCGACGACAGCGTTCGGGACGAACGGCAGGAATGCCTTCTCGTATCTTGCGCCGCGCTGTTTCATCTCTTCTTCGGCGTTGTATGGCATGTCCCTCGCCACGCCGGCGAGGACTTCCTCACGCCAGGAGAAGCCCGTGACCCTGCGTCCCGCGACGAGTAGCGAGCCATCGGACAGCTTCGTGTTCAGCAGGCCGCAATAGCCGTGGCACACCGCGGATACGACCCCGCCGTGTTCGTATATTCCACGCGTGATTCGCTGGAGCCCGGCGTTGTCCGGGAAGTCCCACATTACCGCGTGTCCGCCAGTGAAATAGATCACGTCGAAGTCTGCCGGATCGATCTCGTCGGGGCGGGCAGTGTTCTCCAGCAGGACCATCCGCTCCTTGTCCGCCAGCCAGGCTTTAGCGGAAGCGTCCAGCAGCGGCCACTTGAGCGCACGAGGCTCCAAGGGCGAGGTGCCGCCTTTCGGGCTCATGATGCGTTGCTCGTAGCCCTTCTCTTCGAAGAAGTCGTAGGCGTGCGTCAATTCCGACAACCACAGGCCGGTCGGATGGGACGGGTCGTCGTAGTGGGCGACGTTGCTGACGACATGGAGGATGCGTCGAGTCATCTGCGGTAGCTCTCCGTAGTGGGTATCAACGGCTCGATACGCTAGGCTTCAACTGCAGTTGAAGGTCAAGCCGGTGAAAGCCGCATCAGCGATCACGCCCCACTTTTCGGCGCGATGCCACCACGCCCTTGTCGCGCAGCCGATCCAGCACGCGTATCCGGTTGTCCGCGCAGTTGATGGCGTCCGGTCGGGTTTCGATGCTGTCGATGGCCATCAGCAGTTGCGCCTTGTTCTGCTTCAGGCGCACCTGTAACGCCTCGATTTCCATGACCTTGGCTTTGAGCGCCACCAGCAATTCATCGTGATCCCAACTGCCATTGCTGAGCGGCAGAAGGTGGCGGATCTGCTCCAGCGAGAAGCCGGCGCGTTGGGCGCTGTCGATGATCTGCAGTACCGAGGCCGTCTCAGGCGGGTAATCGCGGTAACCGTTGGCCTGGCGTGCCACCGTATGGAGCAGGCCAGCGCTCTCGTAGAAGCGGATTCGCGAGGCCGCAAGACCCGTCTGCTTCGCTAGTTCACCGATCTTCATGGTGCCCGCCCGGGATGCTTGACCTTAAAGCTTACTTTAAACATACAGTGGCGCAACGATCCAGAGGACATGCTCTGCCCCCTGGCTGCGGATCGACCTCCTGACGACCTCGTCCCGTCGCTTCATCCGCACGCAAACCCGAATCCGGGCAACCCGCCTTCGGGATCGACGACCACCCGCCCATGCACTGCATAGGAGAAGCCCAATGGGATACGTAACGACGAAAGACGGCGTCGAGATCTTCTACAAGGACTGGGGGCCGCGCGATGCCCAGGTCATCCATTTCCACCACGGTTGGCCACTCAGTTCCGACGACTGGGACACGCAGATGCTGTTCTTCGTGAACAAGGGCTTCCGGGTCGTCGCGCACGACCGCCGCGGCCACGGCCGCTCCACCCAGGTTTGGGACGGCCACGACATGGACCACTACGCTGACGACGTGGCGGCGGTGGTCGAGAAGCTCGGCATCCGCGGCGCGATGCACGTCGGGCATTCGACTGGAGGCGGCCAGGTGGTGCGCTACATCGCGCGGCACGGCCAGGACAAGGTGTCCAAAGCCGTGCTCATCAGCGCCGTGCCTCCGCTGATGGTCAAAACCGAGGGCAACCCGGGCGGTACGCCGAAGGAGGTCTTCGACAACTTCCAGGCGCAGGTCGCCGCGAACCGGGCGCAGTTCTACTACGACGTTCCCGCCGGCCCGTTCTATGGCTACAACCGCCCCGGCGCCAAGCCGTCGGAAGGGGTGATCTGGAACTGGTGGCGCCAAGGCATGATGGGCAGCGCCAAGGCCCACTACGACGGCATCGTCGCGTTCTCGCAGACCGACTTCACCGAGGACCTGAAAGGCATTTCCATTCCAGTGCTGGTGATCCACGGCGACGACGACCAGGTCGTGCCCTACCAGGCTTCGGGCGTGCTGTCGGCGAAGCTGGTGAAGAACGGCAAGCTCAACACCTACAAGGGCGCCCCGCACGGCATCCCCACCACGCATGCCGACCAGGTCAATGCCGATCTGCTGGCCTTCCTGCAGCAACGATGATCGAAGCAGATACGAAAGAGCACGCCCCGCACTGGATGCGGGGCGTGCTGCTGATGCCTAAGGGGTAACAATGCAAACGATATTGGGCGCGAACGGCCAGATCGCCGTGGAACTGGCGCGCGAGTTGCAACGCAATCACACCAGCGACCTGCGACTGGTCAGTCGTAATCCACGCAAGGTCAACGTCTCCGATGCCGTCGTGGCCGCCGACTTGCTCGATGCCAGGCAGACCGCAAAGGCCGTCGAGGGCAGCAGCATCGTCTACTTCACTGCCGGACTGCCGCCGGACACCGAGCTGTGGGAGAAGCAGTTCCCCACGATGCTGAAGAACGCCCTCGATGCATGCCGGGCAACGGGTGCGAAGTTCGCCTACTTCGACAACACCTACATGTACCCGCAGGACGACAGGCTGCTGACGGAGGAGACGCGATTCGCGCCGGTCGGACGCAAAGGCCGCGTACGTGCGCACATGGCCACCATGGTGCTGGAGGAGGTGGCGCGCGGTGAAATCCCGGTGCTCATTGGTCGCGCGCCCGAGTTCTATGGCCCTGGCAAGACCCAGAGCTTCACCAACGCACTAGTGACCGACAAGTTGAAGGCTGGCAAGGCGCCGCGTCTCCCGGTGCGCGACGACACCAGGCGCACGCTGATCTGGACCCCCGATGCGAGCCGGGGATTGGCCATCCTCGGGAATACACCCGATGCATACGGACAGACCTGGCACCTGCCTTGCTGCGACGAGCGACCGACGTACAGGCAGTTCGTCACCATGGCCTGCGAAGCATTCGACAGGCCCGTGTCGTACAAGGTCATCGGCAAGTGGGCCTTCGCGGCTGCGGGAATTTTCTCGCCACAAGTGAGGGAGATCCGGGAATTGCTTCCGCGCTACGAGCAGGACAACCTGTTTGATTCGAGCAAGTTCAAGCGCCGATTCCCGCAGTTCGAGGTCATGACGTATCGGGAGGGGATCAACCTGATCCGAAAGAGCGGGGCCGGAGAATGACTGGGCCCGGCAGCGATCGTAGATCAGCAGGCCGCGACGGCGAGTTGGCAGTGACCGCTAACGACCCATAGCGGACATTCGTCCTCCCGTCTAAGCTCATCCACTGACTTGGTACGCCCGAGATCATCCTCGGATATCGGGTGCTTCACCGCGCTCAGTGCCCGTGCCGCTGCCCCAAAGTGACGGCGATCAACCCACGCCCTCGGATACACCGCATGCTTCGACTGACCGATCTCAAGTTGCCGCTGGACCACCCCGAGGCGGCGCTGCGCGAGGCGATCCTGGCGCGACTGGGCATCGCCGCCGCCGAGCTGGCCGGCTACACCGTCGCCAAACGCAGCTACGACGCGCGCCGACGCGGCGCGATCGTGCTGATCTATTCGGTCGACGTGGACACGCCGCGCGAAGGCGACATCCTGCGGCGGCTGCAGCTGGACGACGAGGCCGACGGGTTCGCGCACACCGGCGACGGCGGCAAGGTGATGCGCACGCCGGACACGAGCTACAAGTTCGTGGCGCGCGCGCCGGAGAGCCTTCCGCTGCGCCCCCTTGTCATCGGCATGGGACCCTGCGGCTTGTTCGCGGGTCTCGTGCTCGCGCAGATGGGCTTCCGACCCATCATCCTCGAGCGCGGCAAGGCCGTGCGCGAGCGCACCAAGGACACCTGGGGCCTGTGGCGCAAGAAGGTGCTCAACCCCGAGTCCAACGTGCAGTTCGGCGAAGGCGGCGCGGGCACGTTCTCCGACGGCAAGTTGTGGAGCCAGATCAGCGACCCGAAGCATTACGGCCGCAAGGTGATCGACGAATTCGTCAAGGCCGGCGCGCCGGAAGAGATCGCGTACGTCAGCAAGCCGCACATCGGCACGTTCCGCCTGGTGTCCATGGTGGAACAGATGCGCGCGACGATCGAATCCCTCGGCGGCGAAATCCGTTTCAGCCAGCGCGTCGACGATCTGCTGGTCGAGACCGACCGCGATGGCACGCGCCACGTGCGCGGCGTGACGCTGGAGAGCGGCGAGCAGCTGCGCGCCGACCATGTCGTGCTGGCGCTGGGCCACAGCGCGCGCGACACATTCGCGATGCTGCATGCACGCGGCGTGTTCGTCGAAGCGAAACCGTTCTCGATCGGCTTCCGCATCGAACATCCGCAATCGCTGATCGATACCGCCCGCTTTGCCGCGCAGGCCGGGCATCCGCTGCTCGGGGCGGCCGATTACAAGCTCGTGCACCATTGCCGCAACGGCCGCTCGGTGTACAGCTTCTGCATGTGCCCGGGCGGCACCGTGGTCGCCGCGGCCAGCGAGCCCGGGCGTGTGGTCACGAATGGCATGAGCCAGTACTCGCGCAACGAGCGCAACGCGAATGCAGCGATCGTCTGCGGCATCACACCAGAGGATTTCGCGCGCTACGGCGAGGGTCCGCTCGCCGGCATCGAGCTGCAACGGCACTGGGAAGCCGTTGCGTTCGAGCTCGGCGGCGGCGAATACGAAGCGCCGGGTCAGCTGGTGGGCGATTTCCTGAAGGGTCGAGCGTCGAGCGCGTTCGGCACGGTGCTGCCCTCGTACAAGCCCGGCGTGCGCCTGGGCGATCTCGCGCCATCGCTGCCCGAGTACGCGATCGCGGCGATCCGCGAGGCGCTGCCCGCGTTCGAAAAGCAGATCCGCGGTTTTGCGATGCACGACGCGGTGTTGACTGGCGTGGAGACCCGCACGTCCTCGCCGGTGCGCATCACGCGTGGCGAGGACGGCCACAGCCTGAACACACGCGGCCTGTTTCCGGCAGGCGAGGGCGCTGGCTACGCGGGCGGCATCCTGTCGGCCGGCGTCGATGGCATCCGCACAGCCGAAGCAGTCGCGCTCGATATCGTTTCCCGCATCTCGCGTGCCGCGTAGCGTTCGCGCTCCACATACGACCGAACGCGGCCGCGGGCGCCGTCAGATGCGCCGGGGGCACAGCATTGGGCTGCATCGCTTTGGTTCTTCCAAGGGCGCTGGCTTGGCCTGGCGGACCCTAAGCGGACCTCCGACACGCAGATCGACGTGATTTGTAATTGTGTTGCTCGACTGCTTTGGCTACGTTTCGCCAACCACTCCTTCAGTCCGAAGGGGTCGACGGACAAGCACAGGAGGCCCGATGGGCGCCGGAAATCACAGCTCGGACCAGCACTCCAGTCATGGCCACGGCCATGACGATGGCAACGAGCACGGTCATGGTGACCAGCACGGCCACCACCAGCATGGACACGGGCACGGGCACGGAGACGGGCATGGACATGGACATGGACATGGACACGGGCACGGGCACGGGCACGGAGACGGGCATGGACATGGACATGGACACGGGCACGGAGACGGGCATGGACATGGACATCGCCATGGTCACGAAGGCCATGGCCACGAGGGCCATGGGCATTCGCACGGAGATGGCTTCGGGGAGCTCTACCTCGCACTGTTGAGCGGCTGCTTTCTGGTCGCCGGTTGGCTGGTCGAGCGCGCCGTCGGTGCAGGCGCCATCGCCGCTATCGTTCTCTATTCGCTGACCTACCTGACCGGTGGCTGGGGCGTCGTCCAGGAGGCATGGGAGCACCTGCGCGCGCGCAGATTCCAGATCGAGTCGCTGATGATCGTGGCGGCCATCGGCGCGGCGGCGCTAGGCCGGTGGGCCGAGGGTGCATTGTTGCTGTTCCTGTTCGCGCTCGGTCACTCGCTGGAGCACTACGCCATGGGCCGCGCGCGGCGCGCGGTTGAAGCCCTGGGCAAACTGCGCCCGGAGACCGCCTTGGTACGACGCGCAGGCCAGCTCGTCGAGGTGCCGGTGGAATCCCTGGAGATTGGGGAACAAGTGATCGTGAAGCCCGACGAGCGCATCGCCGCCGACGGCTTCGTCATCTTGGGCGAGAGCTCCGTTGATCAGGCGGCGATCACGGGCGAAAGCATTCCGGTAGACAAGTTGCCGGTGCCCGATGTCGAGGCAGCGCGCCAACGGCCGGATCCGGTGGCGGCCGCGCATCGGGTTTTCGCCGGCACCATCAATGCTGGGCGGGTTTTCGAAATCGAAGTAACTCGCCGCGCCGACCAGAGCACGCTGGCGCGAATGGTGGAACTGGCCCAGGTTGCCGAGTCGCAGCAATCACCCACGCAGCGTTTCACCGAACGCTTCGAGCGCTTGTTCGTGCCTGCCGTCCTGGTACTGGTCGGGCTGCTGCTTTGCGCTCCCCTGGTGATCGATGAATCATTCAGTGCGAGTTTCTATCGCGCGATGGCGGTTCTGGTGGCCGCGAGCCCCTGTGCGTTGGCGATCTCCACGCCGAGCGCGGTATTGAGCGGCGTCGCACGCGCGGCCCGCGGCGGTGTTCTGGTCAAGGGCGGCGCCCCGCTTGAAATCCTCGGCGTCCTGCACGCGCTGGCCTTCGACAAGACCGGCACGCTCACCGAAGGCAAGCCCAGCGTCACCGATGTCGTGCCCTACGGCGACGCGACCGAACAGGAACTGCTGGCGACCGCGGTCGCCGTCGAACGACTCAGCGAGCATCCGCTCGCGGGTGCCGTGGTGCGCGACGGTTCCGCACGGCTGGCAGGCGCTCCGATTCCGGTCGCCACTGACCTGACCAGTCTCACGGGTAGGGGCCTCAAAGCGCGCGTTTCTGGCGAGGCCGTCCATCTGGGAAAGAGGTCGCTGTTCGCGGAGATCGAAGGCAATCCGCTGCCGGACGATCTGGCCGGGCGTATCGACGCACTCGAAGCAGAAGGGCGCACGGTCTTTGTCGTGCGCCAAGGCGGACGCTATCTGGGTGCGATCGGCTTGATGGACGTGCCGCGCGCGAACGCGCGCGCGGTGATGGAACGTTTGCGCAAGCTCGGCGTGACCAAGCTGGTGATGTTGTCCGGCGACAATCAGCGCGTGGCGGATGCCGTGGCGCGTAGCTTGGGCATCGATCATGCAATTGGCGAACTGATGCCCGAAGGCAAGGTCGAGACGATCAAGACGCTTCGCGCCCACGGCGAGGTAGCCATGGTGGGCGACGGCGTCAACGACGGGCCGGCACTGGTCAGCGCTTCGATCGGCATCGCGATGGGGGCAGCGGGCTCGGATGTCGCGCTCGAGACGGCCGACGTTGCGCTGATGGGCGATCGCCTCGAGCACCTGCCTTTTGTGGTGGGCCTGAGCCGGCAGACGCGCCGGATCATCCGCCAGAACCTGTGGGCCAGCCTGGGCATGGTGGCCGTGCTCATCCCTGCGACAGTGCTGGGCCTGCAGATGGGCTGGGCCGTGGTTTTCCACGAGGGCTCGACGCTGTTGGTAGTGGCTAACGCGCTGCGTTTGCTGGCCTACCGGGACCCGAACTGATCCGCCGGGCCTTGTCCGAGGGATCCTGTATAAAATTACCAATGACGGCCGCAACGGCCGTGCAGGGAGCAAATACCACGATGTCATTGCCCATCACGACGCCTGATTCCGTTTCGGATCCCGTAGTTTCGTCCTCGCCGACCTTGCCCGTTGCGATCGGCACGCCCATGAACACCGGCGCGATCGTGCTGCGCGAACACCAACTGCCGCAGGCCGAGTCCGCCCTGGCCGCGCTCGATTTCGAGACGATCGGTCCGGGCCAGATCGCCACCATCGGCATCGGTGCCGAGCAGAACCTGGGCAGGACGCTGGACGGCATGCTCGCCCGGCTGGACAAGAAGTCGGCGGCCAAGGTGTTCGACTTGTTCAGTCGCCTGCAGAAGGGTGTCGACGACGCCAATCTGCCGGAGATCCTGCAAAAGGTGCAGAGTGGCGAAAAGAGAGGGTTGCTTGGCACTCTCCGCGCGCTGTTGCTGAAGCTGATGGGCAAGAGCGCCGACGAGATCGCACAGGACCTCATGGACCAGCTGTCCGAGCTGATCACCGGGCGTACGCGCACGCTTGCGATGGAGATGCAGAAGCTCGAGGGCGAGCTCAACAAGGAAATGCAGGTGCTCAGCACCGAGCTCACCAGCCTCGGGCAGCTCAAGCAGAAGTATGCCGAGCACTTCGGCGAGTTCACCGTGCAGGCCGCGGTCGCGCGTGCCTTCGTGGACAAGGCACGCGCCCATGTGCAGGCGCAGGCGGCAGCGGCGGATCCTGCCGACCTGGTAGCGCAGGCGCGCGTGCGTGAGCTCGAAGACAAACTGCGCCTGCTCGACAGCCGCGCGCTGGCGCTGGAAGGCACCTATACGCGTCTTCCTGCCGACAGCATGGTCATCCAGCAGGTGGAAGACGCCGGTGTGGCCACGCTGCAGGAAACGGCGACGACCGTCGCCTCGCGATTCGCTTCAATCAAGATGGCCTTGCTTTCCATCCAGGGCGCCTTTGCGGTCAAGACCGTGCAGCAGATCTCGGCGCGCCAAGCCAAGCTTGACGAGCAACTGACGAAACTGCGCGGCGATGCGCTCAAGGACGTCGCCGTTTCCGCCGCGCGCGCACCGGGCGACAACCGCCTGATGCAGGCCAAGCAGATCGAGGCGATCATCGTTTCGACTCGCGAAATCAACGCACTGGTCAAGGCGACCCGTAAGGAAACCGACGAGAAGTTCGATATCGCCCGCGCGAGCTTCGAGCAATCGCGCAACGCGCTCGCCCAGCTGCGTTCTGAATAAGGATCGAAACCTGATGTTGACATTGAACCTGCAGAAGCCGGATTCGGCTCCTGTCCGCAAGCTGCAACTGTCGTTGAACAAGGGCGTGCGCTTCAGCGTGCAGGTCGAGTGGGACTGCAAGGCCGAGCACGAGGACGACGTCGACGTGCACGCGCTGGAGGCGGTCAATTCCGGCAGCGGAGCCAAGGTGGGCGCGCTGGAGAACATCCTGTCTACCTACAACACCACGCGCATGTCGCGCAGCGGCGTGCTGCGCAACAACGAGGACGGTTCCTTCGCCACCCCGTCCGGCGGCCTCTCACATTCGGGTGACGTCCGGCGCCAGGGGCTGCGGGCCGAAGTTCTGACGATCGACGGGTCGAAGGTGCCGCCTGAGGTCAACGAGATTCCGTTGTTCGCCACCGTGCACAAGGCCGATCACGGCGATGCGCACGAGGAAGAGCACGGCGAGGACGACGATGAAGCGGCGTTCGCGGATATCGACGTGTGCATCGTCACCATCTCCGACGAGTCCGGAACCGTCCTTGGCAAGTACAAGCTGTCCGACGAGTTTGGCGAGTTCAACGTAGTCCAACTGGGCTCGGTGATGCTCGGCCGCAATGGCGGCTGGGAATATGTCCCGGTCGGCGTGGGGTTCAGGGGCGACTTCAACGAAGCCCTGGGCAACTTCTGCTGAGCGATCGCGTGACGGAGGAAAAGCCACCGCAGCCGGGTCGGTTGCAGCCGACGGTGATGAAGCCGCCGAAGAAACGTTCGCGCGAGCGCAAGGCTTCGTCGCCGGCCCCGGATCTGCCGCCTGCGCCCGGCATCGCAACGCCGACCGTCGTGGCAGGCGTACGCCGCCAACGCATCGAGGTCGACATCGCCGGGCTGCGAGTGCTGGCGCCCGATGCCCCGGCGCCGGTGTGCCAGGCGGCCCTGCAAATGATCCGCGAAGTCGTCGACTCGCGGATGAGCGAGCGCAAGGCGGTCCTGTGGGGTCACGAAGCGCAGAAGGCCTATGGCGAACGCGTGACCGGGACGTTTTCGCTCGCGCAGGATCCCGTGGTCGAGCAGGCGCGCGCCTGGGTCAGCCGCATGACCGCGATCCTGGGTGCGATCGACCTGATGGCTGTGTGTGGCCACGGCAAGGGCGGTCTACTCGGCAGCGTGGCGAAGGCCATGAGCAACGACATCGATACGCCACGCGAGTTGTCGGCCGCGCTGGACGAGCTGCGCCTGTTGCTCGAACGCACTGGAGCGGCGATCGACCGGCTCCTGCAACTCAAGGAACGCCTACAGCAGCAGGCCGATGCCATCGGCCGGATCGAGGTCGAGATCGAATCCGCCGCGCTCGCCGCACTGTTCCTGTCCGGGCATTTCGCTGCGAGGGCGCCCGAGCTGGCACAACTGTTCACCGAGCGCAGCATGAGTTTGAACGCCACCCTTGCGCAGATGCGCCAGAGCAGCCCGATCTACCGCATGCAGCTCCAGCAACCGCTGCAGCTGATCGCCGCCATCCAGAATGTAGCGCTGGTATCGCTACCCGGCTGCATCGCCGGAATGTCCGCATTGCTCACCCTCCTTTCCGCCAAGGGCGCCTCGCCCACCGAAGTCCGTGACATGAGCTACCAGCTTCGGGACCTCCTCAGCCAGCTCAACATCTAGGAATATCCATGTCTCAACGACTCGCGCTCGATCTCCACAAGTCGACAGCCGCCTTCCGCCTCTCCCTCGACAAGGCCGGCGTCGCGCCTGGCATCAAGGCCGAGCTCATCGTCGTGATGGATGTATCGGCCTCTTTCGAACACGAGCACGAGGAAGGCACGACCAGCATCCTGCTGGAGCGCTTCGTGCCGCTCGCCAAGGTGCTGGACCCGGATGGAAAGTTCGACCTCATCACCTTCAGCGGTGGCGAGCGCTCGGTGCGCCATCTCGGCACCATCGACGAAAGCAACGCACGCAACTACATCGTTGACCATGTGGTCGACCAGGTGACCGGCTGGAAGGGCGGTACCACCTATAGCTACCCGCTCGAGGAGGGCTTGCGCGTGCTGGGCTGGATGCCTTATCCGCCCGGTCGCGACCCGGTGAAGCAACCACGCTTCTGGGAACGCGTGTTTGGCATGACGGCCGAGCGCAAGGCGGAGGTCGAGAGCCCGCGTCCGAAGAAGCGTTCCATCGTGCTGTTCGTCACTGACGGCGAAAACGATCCGGGCAACTACCACGGTGACAAGCGCCGTACACGCGAGGTCCTGCGGGCCTCGGAAACTCGTGGCGATCAGGTCTACTTCCTGTTCATCGGCGCCTGCGAGCACGAGAAATTCGAGTTCGTCGAGGAGATCGCGAAGGAGTTCAAAAACACGGGCGTCGTGATGGCGACCGATCCGGAAGAGTTTGCGAACCTCCCGGACGAGAAGCTCGTCGCCAAGCTGCTCGACCCTGAGCTGGTCGGCTGGCTTAAGCGCTGACCGCAGACGGCCCAGCGGGCAGGGCGCCGCGCACGCGCTGCCCGCGTGGTACCTCACGGAATGTGGACTCTCGTAGATCGGGCGGACGTAGATCCATCTACGTCCGTCTTCCCGTCCGGCGGTTCTGAAGGAACAAGCAACGGCGCGTTCGACATCCTGACGGAGCAAACCGCATCGCGTTGACGCACGCCGAAGCTCACGCGCATCAGTAGGTCCCGCCAGCTAGAGGTCACAGAAAACGAAAAGCCCCGCACTGGCGTGAGCCATTGCGGGGCTTGATGTTTTTAATGGTGGCCGGGGAGGGAATCTAATATGGAAAATAAGCCTATGATTCCATTGTTTATTGCGAATGTGATTTTGTAGCGGTATCCCGGCTGGTATCCCCGCGGTTGGCAAGCCAGTTCGTAGACAGGTCACCCACCCTAGATGCGGATGACGAGAGTTGCCTGGGCCCTCCAAAACCAGGCGAATTGCAGGCACAGGCCGTGGCGACAAGCACATCTTTAACCCATAACTCGTTTATGCGTTCCTTGTGTCCGCTTTCGACCCAAAGCGGACATTCAACGCCGTCCCTACTAGCCCGGTCGGATGCCTGTTCTCGACAACACTTCCGCAGATCGCGGTCCGGTTCACCATTTCTCCAGCGCCGGCCTGACCTCGACCTCGAAACTCCAACCGCGCGGATCCTGCTCTGTTAGCTCGTACACCGTATTAGCAAGTGCCGCCGGGTCGATCAGGGCCTCGAGCGGCCTGTCGCCAACATGAGCCTCGATCCCCGGCTTCTCGACCATGCCGTCGACGATCACCAACGCGACATGGATGCCTTTGGGCCAAAGAGATCGGGCCATCGATTGCGCCAGACTGCGCTGAGCAGCCTTTGCAGGAGCAAAGGCTGCCGTCATCGTATTGCCACGCAAGGACGCAGTAGCCCCGATAAAAACAATGGCGCCATGTCCCCGCGCCTTCATTGCCGGGATGACCTCCTTCGAACATAGCAGCGCGCCATAGGCATTGACCCGCCAGGCCGTCTCGAACTGGTCCGGACTGATCGAGTCGATATCGCCGAACACTCCCGATCCGGCGTTGTAGAGCAGCGCATCGACCTCGCCCATTTCCTGGCGGATCGCGGTGAAGGTGTCGCGAACGGATGTCGAGTCGCCGACGTCGCACGAGTAGGTCCGTGCATGGTCAATGTCGACAGCGATGGAGTCGACCCTGGACGCATCGCGTGCCAGCAGGGCCACCGCATATCCCGCCTTGGCAAAGCGCTTGGCCAGTGCAAGTCCATTTCCAGGGCCGACCCCGGCAACTACGGCGACTGGGCGTTGGTCTGATTTGACCATCATTGGTCTCCCTTTCAGTTCTTGGCACCCTTGTCGGGGATCGGTCAACCCGCGTACTGGAGCAGAATCACTGTAGGGCTGGCGTGACAACTTCCTGCACGATCTGGCCGCCTTCTGGGGTGGCCCAGTCGCCGGCCAGTTCCGCGATCACCTGGTTTGTGCTGGACAACGTAACGCCATGGCTTTCCATGCGGCGCAGAGACATTTCGTCGCCCATCTTGCTTGGCGAGCCGCCGGCATCGGCGATGACCTGCACGTCATAACCGTCCTGCGCCAGGGTGAGCGCCGGGAAGACCGTGCAAACGTCATTGGTGACACCGGCAATGATGATCTTCTTGCGCTTGGTCGCCTTGACGGCCGCAACGAAGCTCTCGTCTTCCATTGCGTTAACGATCCCGATGCGCTTGATGCGGGCGGCGAACTCGGTTGGCAGGATGCTTTCCAGCTCGCTCAGCAACGGCCCCTGCGCATGCCCTTCCATGCTGGAAGTCAGCACGACCGGCAGCTTTAGGATCTTGGCGGTCTTGGCAAGCATCAGCGCATTGCGCTTCATCTCCTCGAAGGGGATGGATTTCACCCAGCTCATCGTGCCGACCTGGTGGTCGATCAGCAGCAGGGCCGCGTTCTCAGCATTGAAACGTACGAAAGCCATGATGTGGCCTCCTTGGATCGAGGTGCGGTGGGGGGCGCGGCGCGCCCGCGAAACAGCATGAACTTGGCGCTGCCACGGGGGGCGTGAGGCGTACCTCAGGTGTCTATTGCTTCAAAGTCGGATAGTCGGTGTAGCCCTGCTCATCGCCGCCGAAGTAGCTGTCACGTCGCGCGTCATTCATGGGCGCACCGGTCTTCAGCCGCTCGACGAAATCAGGGTTCGCCAACACCATCTGACCGTACGCTTCCAAGTCGGCCAGACCGGAAGCTACGTCGGCGCCGACCTGCTCGCGTGGGCGTCCCGGGCGGTTCAAGACCAGCGCGCCCTTCCACAGCTTGCGGATGTCGGCCAACAGCGGCTCGTTGCCCTGGTGCATGACATGCAGGTAGGACAACCCCAGCTTGTCGAGTTCGGCGACCAGGTAACGGTACAGATCCGGCCCTTGGGCGCCTTCATCAATGCCCCACATCGAGGTGCCCGGAGACAGGCGGATGGCGGTGCGATCCGCGCCAATCTCTTCGGCGATGGCGGTAGCGACCTCGATGGCGAAGCGGGCGCGATTCTCGATCGTGCCTCCGTACTCATCCGTGCGGGTATTGGCGCTGGGGGCGAAGAACTGCTGGATCAGGTACGCGTTCGCGCCGTGGATGCCTACGCCATCGACGCCGGCCTCGATCGCGCGACGCGCCGCGTAACGAAAGTCCTGGACGGTCTGACGCACTTCCTCGGTAGTAAGGGCGCGCGGCACCGGAATGTCCTGCATACCCTTCGCCGTGAACATCCCCGAGCCAGGCGCGATTGCCGACGGCGCGACGCCTTGGCGATGGTGCGCAGTGTTGTCCGGATGGGACATGCGCCCTGCGTGCATTAGCTGGATGAAGAAGTGGCCGCCCTTGGCGTGAACGGCATCAGTGACCTGCTTCCAGCCCGCTACATGCGCGTCGGTATAGATGCCCGGCGTGGTCAGGTAGCCTTGGCCATCCTCGGACGGTTGCGTCCCTTCGGAGACGATCAGCCCAACGCTTGCACGCTGCGCGTAGTAGGTGGCGGCCAGTTCGCCCGGCGTGCCATCGAACTGTGCGCGTGAACGGGTCATCGGCGCCATGACTAGGCGGTTAGGTAGGGAATAGCGACCGACGCGGACGGGATCGAACAGTTTGCTCAAGGTGGAATACTCCGAATGAGGGGAGAGGGACGACGGCTCGATTACGAGGCGGTGCCCTGGATGCCGGCATGGGCTACCAATGCCTCTGATGCGCCCATGAACTTGCGTATGTGTTCATTGCTCAGCCCCGCCGACGGAAGGATGGCTTGGCCCTTGTTGTTGAACATCGCGCCGCTATGGCTCTCCAGCTCCGGCGTGAGCAGCAATGGTGTGATCCGCTCGGCGTAGGCGTCGGCCGTAGGTGTGAACCAGCCGATCAGTGTTTCCATCAGGCGCGACTTCAGCGAGTCCTTGCCGAAGAAGTTGTCGCGGATGTTGGTCTTGATGAGACCGGGGTTCAGGCCGAAGAACGTGGCGTGGGCATAGCGCTTGGCCGCGTCGATCACAAGAATCTCGTTGCCGGCAACAGTGTTCATGTGCGCCGGCATCGCCTTGTAAGACTTCTCCGCATTGAGGTCGTCCGGCGTGCCGATCTGGCCGCTGCCGGGATAACCCATGAGGAACACGCGCGGCTTCATCGGCGACTTGGGGCGCTTCGTGCCCAGCTTCGGCGCGATGGCGCGCAGGATGACAAGCCGGTTCAAGTAACTGACGGCCAGATCGCGCTCGATACCCTCGGCGGTTTCCTGGCGCTGCGGCGCTGCAAAGATGCCGATGGTGAAGATCACGACGTCCAGCGTCTCCGCCGGCAGCTCCGCGGCAACGCGTTGCGCTTCGCGCATCAGGCTCAGGTCGGCCTGAATGAATGTGATCCCGGACGTGCCGGCATCGCGGAAGGTTTGCCCCACGACGATGACGCGTGCGCCGAGCGCGGCCAGATGGCGGCTCAAGGCGCGGCCGATTCCACCGGTGCCACCGATGATGGCGATCTGCTTGCCTTCGAAATCGCCGGCGAATGCACCCCGGCGATGCCAATTCACGCTGTCGTCTCGCTTCATGATGAGTGCTCCAAGTTCAATGGAGGCATCATGCTCCGCCTCACTGGCGGGATAAACATGGTATTTTGAAGAACATTGATGCACAGATGGAGCAGTCAATGGAGTTGCTGAATGACATGGCCTTGTTCGTGGAGGTCGTCAAAGCCAGGGGGTTTCGCGCGGCCGCTGACGCGCTGGGCATCCCTAACTCGACCTTGTCTCGGCGGATCAATGCGCTGGAGAAGGCGATTGGCCTGCGCCTGCTTCACCGCACGACGCGCAAGATCGAACTGACGGAGGCTGGCCAGATCTATTTCGAGCGAAGCAAGCGCATCGTCGATGAGGCCCGACTGGCGCACGAGCAACTCGGCGAGATGCTCGCCCAGCCTAGTGGCGTGCTGCGTGCGTCGCTGCCAGTGGACTTCGCCGTGACCTACCTAGCGCCGCTGATCGCCGAGTTTGCCGCACTCTATCCGGGCATTACCTTCGACTTCGACCTGACGCCGCGCCGGGTCGATCTGGTCAGCGAACCTTTTGATGTGGCGATTCGCATGGGCGAATCGGAGGACTCGCAACTGATCGCACGTGTGCTCGCCTCTCTCACCCCCAACCTCTATGCCTCGCCCGGCTCCTTGAACGATCTGGCGAACCGCGCAAGCCAGCTGATCTAGAACGGCATGAGTGTTTCAACATCGGGAAGACCGGTTCGTGGATATTGCACGACGGCAAGAAGACCGCCACGGTAACGATAGGCAGTCGGTTCGCGCTCAACAGCGTCGGCATGATCCGACGCCTGGCGACGCTCGATCAGGGCATCGTGCTGATGCCGGAAGAAATCGTCGCCGATGAGCTGGCCAGCCGAAAGCTGCGGCGGATCATGCCCAGCTGGCAAGGCAGGCCGATGCCCGTCTACGCCATGACCGAAACCCGCCTGCTGCCTGCAAAGACACAGCGTTTCATCGAATTCCTGCGTGAGCGACTTGCACGGACGTGATGCCTCGGAGGATGAATCAGCCTGGCTCGAATAAAGCCCGCACGGATGTCCGCTTCTGGCCGTTAGCGGACATCCGCGGGTGCCGGCTGTGACGCGCAATGCCCGCGTCCTCCTAAGTGGTCGCCTGATGCCGAGTCCGGTGGCAGCAATACAAACTGGAAAATAGCAGGAACGGTCCTGCGACCATGACGCATGTCACGAATGTGCCAAGTCCGTAACGGCCTGTGAGATTCGCTGTTCGGCCTGAGCGATTGCTCTCTGGCGTTGTTCGGCACTTACTTTGAGCCCGTCAGCTTCGATGACATCAAGCTTGGTCACGCCAACGAACGAGAACGCACTTGCAGCGGTTATGTCTGCGCTCGGCAAATATGAGCTGGTCATTGAGGGGCCTCGGTGTGGGCCCTAACAATTCATTCAAGCCGAAGCCGCTTCGCGGCTCGGCTTAATTCAGGCGTTAGGCCGCGCACCAATGACTTCAGTTGATCAACCACTCTTGTACCTTGCAACCGGCTTCGCTTGCATGTTTCTCTGCGCCTGGCTCTTTGATCGCGCCCGCCAGCGCTATGTGCCGGAGGCCTCACCTCCGCCTGAAAGGGTGGCAACGTCAGCGCCTAAGGCACTGCTCCGCATGGTTGGCGGCTACATTGGCGCCGCAGGCATTTTGCTGACCCTGTGCAAGACCAATCTGCTTGTCGCCGATCTGCTGCTCATCGCATCGTTAGTCAGCTTTTCCGTTGCCGTATATCGGATTCGGCTGCGGCCGCTACTGGCTTCCGGCCTTACCTCTTCTCATCTTGCCGTTCTCATCGTGGCCTTCGCCCTTTGGACAGTGCCAATACTTTGGTTCATCCATTTGCATCTTGCGGGCTCCTATGGCGCGGCCTAACAATTCATTCAAGCCGAAGCCGCTTCGCGGCTCGGCTTAATTCAGGCGTTAGATTTCCATGATGAATTACATCCGACCACTAATCGGCACCGTCGCATCCATGGGCTTCGTGGCGTCGTCGCTTGTGCACGCTGCGGCACTCTTTGGCGTCAATGTTAAAGCCCAGCTTCCTGGCGTGTGGCTCCTACACTTCGGCATATTTGCTGTTTTTACTCCGTTCGTTCTCTTCGCCAGCAGGGACTTTGGCGGCCGCCCTCCCTCCTTATCACAGATATCAGCAGGTCTTCCTCGCTGGGTCGTTGTTCTGGGCATCGTCATATTCGTTTACGCAACTATCAATTTCGCATTGTTCATTGCAGGCACCGATGGCGGTTCCCCCGCAATCCGCGACGGCAAATATCTATTGCTTGATCACGGGCGGGTCATCCGCGAGATTTCTGCTGCCGAGTATTCCTCCTTCAAAGTGAATGAGGCACGAGGATTCTCCGGCCATTGGATGGCGTTCTACTTCATTCCTGCAGCCTATTTTCTCGGCTGGAAATCTAACAATTCATTCAAGCCGAAGCCGCTTCGCGGCTCGGCTTAATTCAGGCGTTAGCCATCGCATGAGCGATCGTCCTCAGTTCGGGCTCTTCCCCAACCTCTATCTCGGCGTATTCGTCGGGCTGCTTCTAGCTGCGCCTTTCCTGTTGCTGGCCCCGTGGCGCTCCGGAAGTTCCTTGGCCTGGGGCGCATCCGCTTCGGGAGCGCTTCTCACCGCTTTGCTTCTGTGGCTCTCGAATCGCCAGTGCTCCAGCCACTTAGTCTCATACCGGGAAGGCCTGCTATTTGTTACTGAGTCAATGATGACTGGCTGGTCGCTGCTCTCTGCGGTGTTCGTGTTCCCGGCGCTTCTGATAGCGGCCATGGCATCCTGTGCTATCTCCGCCATCTACTTGCCGCTCGGCGGCAAGGCTAAGTCTGCGCCGGCGTTCTACCGTGTCGTAAAGTTCTTCCATAGTCACCGCATGCTTCAGTAGGCGATGGCTAACAATTCATTCAAGCCGAAGCCGCTTCGCGGCTCGGCTTAATTCAGGCGTTAGGTGTGCAATGAGGATTCCAGTACTGCTAATCACAACCGCATGTTTGGCCTTGTCCTTGTCTTTCCGGGCTGCCGGTCAACTCCATGACGGGGAAAATCTTCTGCAACCACTTCCGTTGCCCGATGGTGTGTGGCTTGCCACGCAGTCTACTGAGGGCCGAAATGAGATTGTTGACTGGAGAAAGAAAGAGAGTGCCGATCGCGCACGAACGGTGATTATGCGTGGCGGCGGCGGGTACCCGCCAACTCGCTTTAGGGAGATCAATTTCAAGGGCGGCCGGGAGTCTTGCGCTAGCTTCAGCGGTCGAGTTCTTGAGGATTCAAAGTTGAATGGCTACGACCGTTCGTTGTGGATCGGGGAGTGCGCTCAACCCGATGGTTCATCAACTACGGCTTTGTGGTTGTTTCTTTCTGGCAGGGACTCAAGTTACTTCCTTTTTAGACAATGGCATGGCGCTCCTGACGTGGCCGCAATGGATCAATGGGTAAGCTACTTTAAGGGAGTAAAGGTTTGCGACACACGTCCGCGCAGAAAGGCCCCGTGCTCCCAGCCCGCAGCGAGCACACCTAACAATTCATTCAAGCCGAAACCGCTTCGCGGTTCGGCTTAATTCAGGCGTTAGCCCTCTGAGGACAGTGATGCGACAACTAATTCTTTTGCCTCTTATGCTGGTAGCCGGCTGCGATCGTCTGGACACAGCAGCGATGGGCTTCGCTGGATGGGAGACAGTCGCCCTTACTTCGCGGCCGTTTGATCTCGACTCCCAAGGACGGACCTTTACCAGCAAAGAGCAAATGAAGGCACTAGGCATGTCGAATGCCTGCGTTGTCTTGAAAACGCACTATCCGACCGCGCCGCAGGCGCAAATGGATCAAGACTTTGAGTCCCTACTACAAGGGGCAAATATCTCAGCCACGCTCACTGCCGATAGCGGGCAGGAGTATCACCTTAGCAGTGCTGGGCAAGCCTGGGACTTGCATGGCGCCATTTCATCTAGCGCGGAACTGTCCGTTCAAGTGCTGGCAATGCTGAAGCCCCGGAGGGAACTGTCATAAGATCCGTGCGCATCACGTCAGACAAGCCCCTTTCCGTTCTCGGCGCCTATTGGCAATCAATGCCCAAGGTCAGCGGGCCAGAGGGCTAACAATTCGTTCAAGCCGAAGCCGCTTCGCGGCTCGGCTTAATTCAGGCGTTAGGCCGCATGAGAAAATTTGCTGCGATCTTGATGCTCTGGTTTTTAGCAGGCGTGGCCTTGGCCCACCAAGATCGCATCTTGCCGATCAAAGCAGATGGCACTTTGGGCGACCTTCCTGCCAAGTACGGCCCCGTTCGGGTCACCATCTCTCGCGCCGTCGGAAACCCCACGACACTGACACGAGTCTCGCTTGAATCGCCACGCTTCAACGTCTCGCTCAATCAGTGCATCCTGGCCAAGCTAAGAGGCGTCACAGAACTCCAAGCGAGCGGCTCTTGGTACCACACGCGCGGCAGCCTGCCGGCTTACGTATCACTAACCTTCGATAGCGGTAAGTACGACCCTCGCCGCGCCACAAACGAGTACTACTCAGTCACTTTCTCGCTTATCGACGGACACATTTTGATGGGTGAGCGGGCTTGGGATCCTCTTATTGGTGATTGGCGAGGGCAGTACATCGACCCAGCAGACAAATGCTCGCATTGGAGGCACCTCGGCATGTGGCCTAACAATTCATTCAAGCCGAAGCCGCTTCGCGGCTCGGCTTAATTCAGGCGTTAGGCCTCATGGAAAAGCCCCAGCCGTCCGTAAGAGCAGCATCCTGGTCTGCCGCTCAATGCGTGCGTCACTTTTGCAGCGTCCGTGAAATTTCCCATCCAGACATAGAGGCGTTCTGCCAACACCTGGAGGACGCAGTCACTGCAGAGTCTGTAGTCGCATGGGATGCACAGGTAGAACGTCTGCGGATCACAGGCCTCGGCGACCCGCTTCCTATCCCGCTCGACTCAGTGCAGGGTCTAGGTGAGCTACTGACCGCTGCCCGCGAGGTCACGGCTACTCAGTTGTATGCCGCCTGGAGCCCGCTAATCGTGGCCAAGTACCTCTCGGAGGCAGCTAGCCGCTCCGGACTGAGCCCCGACGCGGTGTTAGCCAGAGCCATTACGCTGCATCATCCAGATGAGCACGGCTGGGGGCCAGCGGCGAGTCCGGCCGAGCGTGACAGGTGGTCGCGTGAGGCCTAACAATTCATTCAAGCCGAAGCCGCTTCGCGGCTCGGCTTAATTCAGGCGTTAGGCCCCTATGGAACCTGATTCGCTGCCAAAAGTAAGACCCGCCGAGCCAGGGGACTCAGTTGCGTTGTCTGAGCTCTTTGGTGAGTTAGGCTTCCCGTGCTCGCCGCATGAGGTCTTGGATCGCCTCGGCGCAGCAGAGGACATGGCGTTGGTTGCCACCCTTGAGGGGCGCATCGCGGGAGTCATTACAACTAATGTCATGCCGGTACTGCACCGACCGATGCCGGTCGGCAGGATTTCCGCACTTGTCGTGGCACAGGACAATCGTGGTTTGGGTATCGGTCGCGTCCTTGTAACCGCTGCTGAGGCGCTTCTAGCATCGCGCGGCTGTGGCTTGGTTGAGGTCACCAGCAACTTTCGCTTGGAGCGGGCCCACGGCTTCTACGAGTCTGTCGGGTATGAGGCTACTAGCTACCGCTTCAAGAAAGATCTCGGCGTGGGGCCTAACAATTCATTCAAGCCGAAGCCGCTTCGCGGCTCGGCTTAATTCAGGCGTTCGATCGCGCTATGAAGGCAATCGCTCGTCAAGCACTCATCTCATTGCCCAGCGGCGGCATACTGCTTGCCCTTTTGTGGCTTACCGTCCGACTGCTGCCTCCGCTTGGAATGCTGCTTTACTTCCCAACGGTAGTAGGCCTGGAGGTGCTTGAGGATCAAGGCTACGCGACCCTTCAGGGCTCGCCGGACGGCTGGCCCATCCCTACCGACCTCGGCCTGTGGATTGCTGGCGCAGCCTGGTGGCCTCTCTGCTCACTTACGGTTTTGATAGTTCTGCAGGTCAAGAGTTGGCGCGCCAAGCGTTATGGCGGCGCAATCTAACAATTCATTCAAGCCGAAGCCGCTTCGCGGCTCGGCTTAATTCAGGCGTTAGCGCCCATGAGCTTTGGTGAGTTCGTTGTAGGCCACATTCTCATCTCCGGCTGCGCTGGCCTTATCGCCATGCGGCACATCTCCAGGTGGAAGCTGTCTACTGAGTCAATCGATAGCCCAAAGCTTGTTACTCGTTGGACCTATCGATATTTGGTCTTTTCATTCTTCTTCTTGCTTGCATCGCTGCTAGTAGCGCCTATAACCACTTGGCAACTAGTAAAAATTCCCGCGTTTCAGACGATCGTCTCCTCATACCCTTGGCTGCTTCTGGTTCTAACCGCAATCCCGGCGTACGGTCTCTATTACTTGAACCGCAGATACCTAGTCTGGTGTGACCCCGTTAAGATCGGCGCAAGACGATCAGCCCTCGAGTACTGGCGCTCAAAGGCTGGGCGCTAACAATTCATTCAAGCCGAAGCCGCTTCGCGGCTCGGCTTAATTCAGGCGTTAGGGCTCACTAGTGACCAATCCGCACCTGACATCGATAGAGGCCGACGGCTGGCTGATAGATGACGGCGAGGTGGCTCACCAGGAGAGCCCGGAAACATTCTGGATTCCGCCGCTCGCCGAGCGTCAGTCCCTTGAGCCAGGATCCCTCGTCAAGATCCGCTTCTACATTCGGGCGCCGAATGATTCTGGCGAGCTCGTGGACCACGGGGAGCGCATGTGGGTTCTCGTTAAGGCCCGGCATGACGATTGGTATCTGGGCGCACTAGACAATGACCCGTACTGCACGGACGCTATTCAAGCCGGCATGGAGCTCTGGTTCCAGCCACGCCACATCATCGACATAGACCGGGGCGCTTAGCGCATGCAGGTGAGCCCTAACAATTCATTCAAGCCGAAGCCGCTTCGCGGCTCGGCTTAGTTCAGGCGTTAGGCGCAGGAGACAAAAGTGCACAGCCCACGTTGGTATCACTGGCTCGTCCTTGCAGTTGTTCTTCTAATCACAATGTGCGTTGGTGTGCTTGACCTCGTCTTGGGGGCGTCAGAAGGCAGTCCATTCTTCACGGTGGATAACATTCTTGTTCGCGCTATCGGCGCTGGATTTCTTGTCTCGGCGGCACTTATGGCTCTGCGGCGCAAGGCGGGGTATGTCCTGGCGGCAGCGTGCTTCCTTCTGAGCGGGCTCGAGTTTCTTGTTACATGGCTCCTATATCAGCCGCCCATTGTTGGCATCGCACTCGCCATTTTTCTGGCAATTTGCGCTCTTCTTTCAGGTGCTGCAATGTGGATCGCGCGAGCGTTCGTGCGGCCTACTGCAGGCGCCTAACAATTCATTCAAGCCGAAGCCGCTTCGCGGCTCGGCTTAATTCAGGCGTTAGGCGGCATGGACGGCATTTACGTTGTCACAGTTGAAGCGTCACCACTCCCTGGGTCCGAAAGGTTCTTCGAGTTTGGCGGTGCTTATATCAATGTGTACACAACCTCCAAGACTGAGACTGACGCAATTGCAGTCGCGACAGTCGAGGTCCGAGAGGCCGGATGGCAATTCGACGCTATCGACGACGTTAATTGGGTAACGCGCGACGACCTGACAGACACGGAGAGTGGGCTTGAGTACTTTGAGCAGGCGCTACTCGATGGGATCGTTATCGTCGTGCACACATTTCCGCCAGACACCGGCGATCAGGTCGTTGCGCATTAACGGCTTGCCGCCTAACAATTCATTCAAGCCGAAGCCGCTTCGCGGCTCGGCTTAATTCAGGCGTTAGGCGTTACACCAACAATTCAGGGGGAATGATGAAAAAGGCTGTACTAGCGATTGGCCTGGTCCTGCTGGCGGGCTGTGCTACGCACTATTCACCGCCCACCTCTGGTGCCACCGCGACCGTTACGTTTGCAGCGTCCGGCATCCGCACGGGCGCGTGGGTGCTAGTCCAGAACTTCGCCTCTGAAAGCTGCCAGCCAAGTCCCAACGGGACGAGGCTGGCGACGTTCACGACAACCGCAGTACAGGGAAAGGGCGACCCGCATTCGGGCGTGAGCCGCGTTATGCCTGCAGGTCAGGCGGCGGTGGTCACATTCGCATACCAAGCCGGTGCCATGGGCTTTACGGATACTGAAACCTGCACGCTCACCCAAACATTTGTGCCCGAGGCTGGCGGCAGCTACCTGGTGGCCTTCGACCAGACCGAGTCAATGTGCCATGTCTCGGTGATGCGTGAGGAGGCAGGGGTCCTCAAGCCAATCTCCGACACCAGGTCAGTCAAGCCAGCATGCGTAAACCAGTTCAACGGGTAACGCCTAACAATTCATTCAAGCCGAAGCCGCTTCGCGGCTCGGCTTAATTCAGGCGTTAGACAGCTGCACAACTCATCAGGGACGTGACTGAGATGATTCGATCAATTGCAGCTTCAATCCTATTTTTCTCATTTGCCGCTGGTGTCGCTGCACAGGAACAGCCGCCCAAGGTGTTCATAGATGAGGGCGCGTGCCCCTTCGAGTGCTGTCAATACGGCCGCTGGACGGCCACCAAAGCCACCCCCGCATTTGCCTCCCCAAGCGCAAAGCGTGCAACGCTTACTATCCCACCAGGTGCAGAGGTAACGGCGTCAACTGGGTACGTCCGCACCGTTGGCCAGCCCTTTGTTGTTAGCCGCAGCCACCCGCCATACAAGCCCGGCGACAAGCTCATGGTTTACACCTACTACGGAGAGGGCGCGTTCTCGGTCTGGTACAACGGCGAAAGGTTCACGGAGGACTTAGGGTTCAGCCCCTACGGCGGAACCGGTGGCGAGCGGTGCACTGACCAAAAGTATTGTTGGGGTACTCTCTCCCGAGAGTTGAAGTCCGAATGGTGGGCTCAAGTTCGCTTGGCAAATGGCAAGACCGTCTGGGTCCACGCTGCCGATGGTTTCGAGGGACAAGATGGTTGCGGCTAACGGCCAGCGGTCTAACAATTCATTCAAGCCGAAGCCGCTTCGCGGCTCGGCTTAATTCAGGCGTTAGACGCGCAGGAGGA
>NZ_BAAGXO010000009.1:0-104320 GCF_054779795.1 Lysobacter rhizosphaerae | reverse complement strand
GGTTGCCACGCGCTTCACATCCGTCGGCGTCAGCGCCACTCGCCGCTCGCCGGGCGCGGTTTCCCTGACTACGCCAACCATTGTTGGCGCGGTCGTCTCTGTAATGGCCACGCTGTTCATTTCCATGCTCCGAAGCGACCGCATTGACCGCTTTCTGTGGGGCGAGGAATGTATGCGTCTCTTTCCGCGCCGCGAAGGTATGCGGTACGGAAGTCAGCCTTCCGGCGCGCGATGTGGTCGGGGCGCATATCACCCACGCTGCCGACGAATGGCACGCGCTGCCACCGCTGAGCAACCATCGTTCTCATCCGATGGCCTCGACGATACGGACATCACGTGTGGCCGCGCCTACCAGATGATGCAGCGTTGCCTGATAGTCCTGGCTCTCATAAGCCGAGATGGCCGCCTGCAGGCTATCGAACTCGACCACCACGATGCGCGACGCCAATCCCTGCTCGTAGGTTCGCGCCGGCTCGCCGCCCACGACGACCCTGCCGCCGTGCGAAACGATGGCCTCGGTAGCAGGCGCGACATAGCGCTCGACTGCCACCGGATCCGAGATGACGCCCCACGCAATGACCCAATAACCTTTGTTCACGGGAACCTCCTGTGCGGTGTGCTGACCGCTTGATGGATTGCGAAACGTCGGGCCGATCCGGCCCGACATTGGCGGATGTCAGTGGCCAGCGCTGGAGCCGCCGTCGACATGGAGGATCTCGCCCGTCACGAAGCCAGCAGACTCGAGATACAGCACGGCCTGGACGACGTCGTCGACTTCGCCGATGCGACGCACCGGAGCCAGGCCGGCGAGCGCGGCGTGCTTCTCGGGTGCATGCATCGGCGTTTTGATGATGCCGGGTGAGACGGCGTTCGCGCGGATGCCGCGCTTGGCGTACTCGATGGCCAGCGACTTCGTGGCGGCGTTGAGCCCGCCCTTGGTCAGCGACGTCAGCACCGACGGCACGCCGTCGACGGGATGGTCGACCAGACTGGTCGTGATGTTCACGACGTGGCCGCTGCCCTGCTTCTCCATCTCGGCTACGGCAGCCTGGGTGACATTGAAGAAACCGGTCAGATTGACGCCGATCTGGGCCGCGTAGTCTTCGGCGGTGAAGGCGGTGAACGGCTTGAGCATGAAGATGCCGGCGTTATTCACCAGGGTGTCGATGCGACCGAACTTGGCCACGCCCTCGCGGACGATGCGCTCGGCCACGGCGCGGTCGGCGATGTCGCCGGCAACTGTCAGGATGTCGGGATCGTTGGACGGCTTGATCGAACGCGAGTTGGCGATGACGCGGTAGCCGCGATCGCGGAACGCCTTGACAAGGCCGGCGCCGATACCCTGGGATGCGCCGGTGACGATGGCGACCTTGTTTGCATTGCTCATGATGTTTGACTCGAAGATTGTGGTGGGGGAAAGCCGGTAGGGCGCCGATAGGGTCGGCGCTTGCGGCAGCCACTAATCTAGGAGCGCAACAGTGGTTTGCGAATCCACGCACTTCGGCAGACATTCTTCCACCCAGCGATGCAATCGAGGGGATTGCTGGGGGCGTCTACGTACTCGGTATTGCCGCGGGGATGATGCGCCACGGAATGCAGAGCACGCGGAGCGGAAGCAGGCCGAAGCCGTTGCTCCGGCTGGTTCCGGGCTGACGATCAGGCCTGGCCCCAGCGATGGCGCCATGGGCATCCGGGTGGAGGTCTGACCGGTCACGAAGCCAGGGAATCCAGGTACGGCACGACGATGCCCTAACGATGTCGTAACGAACTGTATGTTCCCTAGCCTGGTTCGCCGATCTGGCAAACAGCCTTTCTGAAATGAGGATTCCACCCAAGGTGCGCAAGTCTGGTGCGAGGCAGCGACCTAGTTCCAGCGGGGTGGCAGAGCCTGAGCGGATGAACGTCAGCATGCGGGCACTGGTGTGACCGTCGGCTTGTCGCCGTTAGCGGACATGCCGCTGATCAGCAGCGGTCAGATGATCAGCCCGGGTCGGTCTGAGCGATCAGCTCATCGGTGAGCGCATCTTTTCCTGAAATCGAACGAAGGCGAAGGCTTGCGCTCGCGCGGATAAGTCGGTCGGTGGCCGATTCGCGCCCTGACTTCGCCTGTCTCAGCATCGACCTCCGTGATAAGCACTCCGGTAATCGGAGTGCTGCCGTCGATTTGCTCCCATTCAAGCGGCTCTCCCGACGGCTGAAGTCCTGTAGTGACTCGTTGCACCGCGGTCGGAGACAAGCGTATGCCGTACTCCTTGAGCGCCCTCTCCACAACCTGCGCGCGCGCCGCCCTTACGGTTTTCCCGTTCTGTCTCGCTTCCGTGAATAGGTGAAGCACAATCGCTGCGCGCAGCACCGGATCTCCGGGTCGATCCTTCGTGGGACGCCCCCGCTTCTTCTGCGCAACCTCACCGCCAGGCGCGGTTCGCCCCAGCAGGGACGCATAGCCTTTCGCCATCGGGTCGGTGCCGCTTCCACGATCAGAGGCGGTACGGGACGATGACTTCTTCGTAGCCGGCTTCATGGTGGTCATGCGTTGCCCCCTTCGGAAGTAGCGATCTCTACATTTTGTTTACCCAGCTTCGCCACCGCATCGGCCAGCTTGCCCGGCGCTAGGTGTGCATAACGTAGGGTCATCTTGATGTCCGCGTGTCCGAGTAGCTCGCGGACGGTGTTTAGGTCGACGCCTGCCATGACCAGTTTCGATGCGAAGTCGTGGCGCAGGTCGTGAAAGTTGAAATCGGACAGCTTCGCCACCGTAGCGACGCCATCCCATGCCTTGTTGATGTTGTCGAACTTCGCACCGCTTGGGGATGGGAATACCAGCGCGTTGCCGGTGACGTGCTTCTTTTCTTTCTTCGACTGTTCGCGCCAGTGAGTCAGCACGTCCAGCGCCTCGGCATTCAGCGGCAGGTGTCGGGTCTTGCCAGACTTCGCGTTACCAGCTTCCACGGTCAGCAGGCAAGCTTGCAGGTTCACGCTGCGCCATTCCAGCCCGAACAATTCGCCACGGCGCAGGCCGGTATTCAACGCCACCAGCACCATCGGCGTGACGTGATCGGTAAAGCCATCCTCCGGCCACATCCTTCGGCCTTCGCCATAGCCGCGTTCGGCGCACCAGTTGTTGCCACTTTCACGCCGGTCGCGGCGCGATTGCTCACGATCGGCCAGCGCCTTGCGCAACCGCTTTTCCCCGGCCTCACTCAGGTAGCGCACGCGGGCATTGTCGACTTTCAGCCGCTTGACCTTCCTCAAGGGATGATCGGTTAGGAAGTCCCATTCGACGGCGCAGGAATACACCTTGCGGATGCGGTCAAGGTCGCGATTGATCGTCGCCGGCTTGATGTTGTCCTTCTTCCGGGCCGTCTTGAATCGCTCGATATCGAAGGCCACGATGCTGCGAAGCTCGCGCTCGTACAGGTCGCCGAAACAGGCTTCCAGCGCGTCCACGGTCGCTCGCCCTTGCTTCTGGTTAGCTAGCGCCCACGGGGCGAAGTGCTCCCTGATGAAGTCGCCCAGCGTGATGGGCTTGGCGGCGGCGGGCTTGTTAGCCTCAATCACGGCTACGGGCGCGCCGTGGGTATCGGTTTCGGTCAGCTTCGCCCGCGCCTTCGCCCGCGCCGATTCCAGCGTGACGCCGGGCCACTTGCCCAACGCCAGTTCCCGGTTGCGGGCCCAAAGGATCGACCAAGATTTAACCCCGGACGGTAGGACACGCAAAGACAGGCCGGGCACTTTCGCGTCGTGAAGTCGGTATGCGGTATCCCGTGATTTCGCCGCTTCCACGTCTTTTGCGGTCAGGTTGTCGCGCTGCCTTTTGCTCATCGCCTTCCCCATGCCAGCAATGTGCCAGCAAATGGAAGGGTAACGCAAAACAACGCGATGAATCACGTCTTTATAAATCAATCATATATCGCGCATGTGGCTGATCTTCCGCCCCACAAAATCCCGTTCGGGACGTAGAAGTCGCAGGTTCAAATCCTGTCTCCCCGACCAATAAATCCCAGAGATTTCGAACAGCCCAGCCTCGCGCTGGGCTTTTTCGTTCTGCAGTTCTGCAAAAGCGGCAAGCCCCCCTGTACTCGTCTCGGTTGTAGAGACGACGGGGCATAGTCCCGCCAACCCTGACCGCGAACTTGCCTTTAGCGAACTGGATAGGGGCGTTTTGCTTTCAGCGATAGCGCCCCTTGCCCGTCTTGGCCGCGCACCCGTTCAGTCACATCCCTGTAGTGCCTCCGGTGCACCTTCGTTACCTCCATGCCCTGCGAGGCAGCGATGCACCAACTTCCGTACTCCGGCAAGGAATATGCAGAGCAATTCGGCCTGGTTTGCCGCAGGGTGTTCCGGGGCGAGAACTGGGAAGAGTGCAGGTCCAGCGTGAGAAAGAGCTGGGATGCTCTCGCCGGTATCCACGAGAGCTGGAAGGCTCAGGCGATGACCTGGGAGGAGGCACAGCCCTTCATCCATAAGGCCTGGAGTCCCAGTTGAAGCTTGCCGTCTCTCACGGCAACGTCGCGGCGACCTTGAACGCACTTTCGCGGCGATGGCCGTTCCAGTGCCGGTTTCGCCGTATACCGAGGTGATGCCGGTCCGCGCCGTTCGGGGCGCGCTTTGCCGCCGCTGGGCCTGCAAACGCTGATGGCCGCGGTTTCCCGGGCCAACGCAGCCGGATGACATGGGAGAGGCGGTCATGCTGAAGCGCGCGGCGATCTGGGCCTTGGCGATGTGGGCCGGCCTGCTGGCCCCCGCGGCATCGGCCGCCGACCAGACCAGCTGCGGCGCACGCGCCCCGGATGATCATCGGCCACGCATCGGACTTGCACTGGGCGGCGGCGGCGCACGCGGCATCGCCCACGTCAGCGTGCTGAAGGAAATCGAGCGCGCGGGCATCAAGGTCGACTGCATCGCAGGCACGAGCATGGGCTCGCTGGTCGGGGCCATGTACGCCTCCGGCATGACGCCCGCCGAGATCGAGAAGATGATTCTCTCGCTCGATTGGGACCGGTTGTTCGACGACTCGCTCGAGCGCCAGAAGCGGAGCTACCGCCGCAAGGAAGAAGACCGCCAGGCGTTGACGCCGATCGGCGTCGGCTTCACGCGGGGAAAACTGCGGGTTGCGACCGGCGTGCTTGCCGGCCAGCGCATCCTGCTGCTGTTCGAGCGCGAAACCCTGCCGGTCAGCGCCATCAGCGACTTCGACCAGCTTCCGATTCCCTTTCGCGCCGTTGCCACCGACCTCAATACCGGTGAACCCGTCGTCATCGACCACGGCAATCTCGGCATGGCGATGCGTGCCAGCATGTCGTTGCCTGGCATCTTCGATCCGACCGAAATGAACGGCAAAGTGCTGCTCGACGGTGGCTTGTCCAACCAGGTTCCGATCGACGTCGTGCGCGCGATGGGCGCGGACGTGGTGATTGCGGTCGATGTCGGCACGCCGTTGGAAACGCTCGGCCGTGACGCCAGCCTGGTCGAAGTCCTGGGGCAGATGACCGGAATGATGACCGTGGGCAATACCCGCGCGGCAGTGCGCACCCTGGGCGAGCAGGACCTGCTGATCGTGCCGGCGCTTGGCAAGGAAGTCGGCACCGGCGACTTCGACAAAGGCAAGGAGGCCCTCAAGATCGGCGAAACCGCGGCCTTGGCTGCGCGTGGACGGATCGAGGCGATCGCCGCCGCCAACGCGAGGCCCGCGGGCCAACCGGCGCCGCCTGTCGCCGTGCGGTCGCTGGAGCCGCCGATCATCGAGTTCTATCGGCTCGACAACCAGACCCAATACAGCGATGCGTACTTCGCGGTCCGGATCAACGTGCCGCTGGGTAAACCGCTCGACGTCCAGGCCATGGAAGAACAGGTCCAGGAGGTCTACGGCATCGAGAATTTCTCGCTCGTCAACTACGAGGTGGTCGAGGAGAACGGGCGCACCGGTGTCCTTGTGCATGTCCTGCCAAACCCCACCGGGCCGAACTACCTGCTGGGAGGACTGCAGGCCAGTGACGACTTCCAGGGCGGCTTCGACGCCAACCTGCGCGTGGGAGTGAGAATTGCCCCACTTTCCCCCTATGGTGCCGAGGCCCGCGTCCTCCTCCAGCTCGGCAGCGAACCAGGCCTGGCGGGCGAGTACTACCATCCGTTCGATCCCGCCAACCACAACGTGTTCTGGACGCGCGGGACCATCGACAAGCGCAACGTTCCGCTCTACGACTCCGATGGCAACAACCTGGCCGACTACGGCGTCTATCTGGGAGCGATCGAGGGAGGCTGGGTCCGCCAGTTCGGCGAATACGGTGCCTTGGCAATCGGACTACGACGCGGCAAGGGGCATGCCGAACTGCAAACCGGCGATCCGATCGCCCTGCCCAATTTCGACGTGGATGTCGGCGAAGCCCTCGCGACCCTGACCCTGGACCGCCTCGACAATCTGTACTTCCCGCGCGATGGCTATATCGCCCAACTGGGCTACACGATGTCCAGGGAGTCGCTGGGTGCGGACGCCCAGTTCGACCAGGTGGATTTCGATGCGTTGCTCGCGAAAAGTTTCGGAAAACACACCGTGCAAGGGGGCCTTCGCTACCACAGCACGATCGATGGCACGGCCCCTGTGCAGAGCCTCTATCGCCTGGGCGGTTACACCAAGCTGGCGGGCTTCCGGCGCAACGAACTGACCGGCCAGGACTATGTCGTGCTGGTCGGCGGTTATCTCTATCAACTCGGAAGCGTGCTGGGCCGCAGCGCGTTCCTGGGCGGCACGCTCGAATACGGCAACGCCTGGCAGGAGCGCGACGACATGGATCTCGGCGACGGCATCGTGAACGGCAGCGTCTACTTCGGCTTCGATTCCTGGCTGGGCCCGCTGCTCTTCGGCTTCGGCCTGCGCGAGGGCGGCGAAGGCAACATGTTCCTGGAGATCAGCCAGCAGTTCTAGTCGCCCAGTGCCGCGAGCCGCTCGCGCAGCACGTGCAGGCGCGGGTCTGCAGCCGCGCCCGGGGAGACGCGCGCCGCAAGACTGCGCTGCGGATCGCCCTGCCCCCACAGCGCCGGATCGGCGGCCTGCTTGTAGGCGTCGCGGAACGGGACGCCCTGGCGCGCCAGGTCGACCGCAAGATCGGTGGCATACATCGACGGATCGAGCGATGCGCGCATCGCATCGGGTTTCCATTCGAGGTTGCGCAGCAGGTCGGGGAGCAGTTCCAGCGCGCCCAGGCCACGACCGAAGGCGTGGAAGATCGCGCCCTTGGAGAACTGCAGGTCGCGGTGATAACCGGATGGCAGCGACAACAGCTGCTCGATCTCGGTCCGCGCCGCCGCGGCAGCGGAATAACTGGCACGCATCAGTTCGATCACGTCCGGATTGCGCTTGTTCGGCATGATCGAACTGCCGGTGGTGTATTCGGCCGGCAATGCGACGAAACCGAATTCGGCGCTGGTGAACAGGCTCAGGTCCCAGGCGAGGCGGCGCAGGTCCAGCAGCGCCGAGGACAGCGCCTCGATCGCCGCCATCTCGAACTTGCCGCGCGAAAGCTGCGCGTACGCCGCCGAAACCTGCATGCGACCGAAGCCGAGCGCCTGGGTGGTGTGATCGCGTGCCAGTGGCAGGTTGACGCCATAGCCGGCCGCGCTGCCGAGCGGGTTGGCATCGACCCAAGCGAGCGTCTGCCGCGCACGCAGCGCGTCGTCGATGAATCCTTCCGCCCACGCTGCCCACCACATGCCGGCCGAGGACACGACCGCACGTTGCAGGTGCGTGTAACCCGGCAGTGGCAGTGTGCTCTCGGCTTCGGCGCGGGCCAGTGCAACCTCCGCCGATTCGCGGCACAGCGCGGCGACGCGTGCGAGCCGGTCCTTCAGCCACAGGCGCGTGGCGACAAGGATCTGGTCGTTGCGGCTGCGGCCGGTATGGATCCTGCGTCCGGCATCGCCGAGGCGTTCGATCAGGCGCGCCTCGATGGCGGAATGGCCGTCCTCAAAGCGCTCGTCGAGCACGAAGGCGCCGCTGCGGAAGTCGTCGGCGAGCACCGCCAGTTCGCGCGTGAGCCCTTCGAGCTCCTGCGCATCGAGGATGCCGATCTGCTGCAGGCCCTCGGCATGCGCGCGGCTGGCCTCGATGTCGAACAGGAAGAATTCGCGATCGAGGATCACGTCCTCGCCGGCGAGGAACGCCTGGATGCGGGCATCGACCTTGACGCCGGGTTTTTGCCAGAGCAGATCGGACATGGGACTTCCTTAAAGTGCTTCCTTAAAGCGGGATCCCGGCGGTTTCTTCGAGGTCGAACGCCAGGTTGAGGTTCTGCAGCGCCTGCGTGGCAGCGCCCTTGAGCAGGTTGTCTTCGGTCGAGACGACCACGAGGCGGCGGCCGTCGTCGGCGATCGCGAAACCGCCGATATCGACGTGGTGCGCGTTCGCGATGGCACTGACCCACGGGGCCTCGTCGGCGACCCGCACCAGCGGCTCGCGCGCGTAGCGCTCGCGATAGCGTGCGACCGCTTCCTCACGCGCGACCGCGCGGGCCAGGTGGAGGTTGGCGGTGATGGTCAATCCGCGGAAATGCGGGGCGACGTGCGGCATGAATTCCACCGCATGGCCGAGCTGGCGTGTCACTTCGCGCTCGTGCACATGACCGGTGAGCGCGTAGGGCATCAGGTTGTCGCGCAGCTTGTCCGGATCGTTCTTGTCGGAGGGCGTGGTGCCGGCGCCGGAATAGCCCGACACCCCGAAGCATTGCACCGCGCCTTCGAGCACGTCGCGCATCGGCGCGATCGCCAGTTGCATCGCCGTGGCATAGCAGCCCGGATTGCTGATGCGGCGCTGGCCTCGATAGTTGCCGCGCGTCAATTCGGGCAGGCCGTAATACCAGCCGTCGTCGAAGCGGTAGTCCGCGGACAGGTCGATCACCAGTGTCTGCGGCGCGATCGCATCCACGGCCGCAACGAAGGGTGCCGCCTTGCCGTTGGGCAAGGCCAGCACCAGTGCATCGACACCCTGCCCTGCCGCGGCTTCAGGGCCGTAGGCAACGTAGGCCAGGTCGCCGGCGTAGCCGGATTCGTGGTCTTGCAACCGCTCGCCCTCGCGCTCGCGCGAGGAAACGAATGCCAGTTCAAAGTGCGGATGCGCGGCGACCAGGCGGATCAGCTCGGAGCCGACGTAGCCGCGGGCCCCGACTATCCCGATGCGTTTCCGTGCGGATGTTTCAGTCATGGCGCGCCAGCTTCCCTTGCAGGTTGACCTTCACCGCCGGCCATTCGTTGGCGAGGATGGAGAACACCACCGTGTCGCGCAGCGTGCCGTCGCGATGACGCATGTGGTTGCGCAGCACGCCGTCCTGCCTGGCGCCCAGGCGCGCGATGGCCGTGCGCGACGCCAGGTTGAACCAGCTGGTCTCGAAACCGACGGCCGCGCACTGCATGGCTTCGAACGCATGCGCCAGCAGCAGGAGCTTCGCCTCGGTGTTGAGCCCGGTCCTTTGAACGCGCGTCGCGTACCAGGTGTAGCCGATTGCGAGGCGCGGCACGTTGCGGTCCAGCTGGTAATAGCGCGTCGTTCCGACGACCGCACCCGCGGCATCGAGCACGGCGAAGACCAGCGCCTCGCCCCTGGCCTGGGCGGCGAGCGCCGTATCGACGTAGTCCTCGATGGCCTCCGGACGCGGCACGCTCGTGTACCAGAGCTCCCACAGGCGGCCCTCGCCCAGGGCGTCGCGCAATCCCTCCGCGTGTTCGCGTTGCAAGGGCTCCAGTGACACATGCGTGCCACGCAGCGTGGGCGGCTGCTGCCAGGGGTCGAGGGAATGCTCTGCGTTCACGTCAGTCCTTCAAGGTAGCCGGGCGCGTGCGGCAATGCTCGACGCAGTGCGCGATCTCGTCAAAGTTCTGCAGGCCGTACCAGAACACCTTCCACTTCGGTTCCTTGATGCAGCCATCGCTTTCGGAGAAATAGAACGTATTGACCGGATTGCCCCGGCGCGAGCGCCAGAACAGGCGCGGGTTCTCGTCGCGCATGACCTGCCACACGGCACGGCCGAGGCCCTCACCCTGCGCCTCGTCGAGCACGGCGAACTTGTCCAGGTAAGTGAACCCACCCTCATCCGTGAGGATCACCGCCGCACGGTAGTTTTCGCTGACGTAGGCGCGATGCAGCTTCGTGCGCTCGAAGTAATCCGGCAGCAGCATGCGGCCGAAGGCGGATTCGATCAGGCTGCGCAGGCGCGCGAGGTCGAGCTGGCCCCAGCGCTCGACACTGAGCACGCGTTCGCCGCGGCGCACCAGCGTGCCGGAACCGCGATGGGTGAACAGTTCCTTCGCCAGTTCCGCCGGCCGGGTGATCGACACCGACGACGACAGCGGCAGCACGTCCAGCAGGTCCTTGATCTGCTCGATCTTGACCTTCATGCCACCGTGAATCCAGGGCTGGGCTACCAGGTGCTCGTACTCGGTGGACAGGTTGATCGAATCGATCACCTTGCCGTCCTCGTCCAGCAGGCCGCCGGTGCCGGTGAGGAACACGATCTTGTACGGCTGCAGCGTCTTGATCAGCTCGTTGGCGGCCCAGTCCGCATTGACGTTGACGATCTGGCCGTCGGCGGTCTCGGCCAGGGACGCGATCACGGGGATCGATTCGACCTTGATTGCCGCCTGGATGCCGTCGGTGTCGACGCGCGTGACCTTGCCAACCAGCTCGTAGACGTTGCGGTCGAGGAATTCGGCTTCGAACACACCCGACTGAATCGACGTCGCGCGCACGCCCTGCGCCTGCAGCGCCTCGACCAGCTTGAGGTTTTCCTCGCGCATCACCCGGCGCACGACCGACAGCACCGGGCCATCGGTCACGCGCAGGTTGTTGACCGTGCGCTTCTCGATGCCCGCGCGCTTCATTTCCTCGTCGAGCTGCGGACCGGCGCCGTGCACGACGATGGGCGTCAAGCCCACTTGCTGCAGGAACGCGAGCGACGACACCAGCGCGTCGATGTCGTCGCGCAGCACCGCGCCGCCGACCTTCACCACCGCGAAGCGGGATGCGTCGACCTGCGAGAAACGCTTGAGGTATTGCTGGATCTCCTTCGCGCTGGCCATGTTGGACAGCAGGCGGACGATCGTGTTGCGCATATCGGTCATTGTCGGTTGGAGCTCGGCGTTCATTGCGCCAACAGGCGCTGGTAGGTGGAAGCAGCGGTGGAAAGCTGGTCGAGCGCGACCCATTCGTCGGCGGTGTGGGCCTGGGCGATGTCGCCGGGGCCATAGACCATCGCGGTGAGCCCCGCCGCGGAGAAAAGCGAAGCCTCGGTCCAGAAATCCACGGCATTGCCGATGGGCAGTTCGAGCGCATCGGCGAGGTCGCGTGCCTCGAGGCGACGCTGCTCCGCACCGGCGATGTTGCCGCTGGGCAGCGAGGGACCATGGAAGGTTTCCTGGTAGGACTCGAGCGCCGCCGAACCGGGCAGCGAGCGGAAATGCTCGTGCAACGCATCCATCGGCATCGAAGGCAGCGGCCGGAAGCCGAAGCGCACCTCGGCACTGGGCGCGATCATGTTCGCCTTGATCCCGCCTTCCACTCGGCCGATGTTGAAGCGCAGGCCAGTGAGGCCGCCAAAGCGCTGGTGCGATTGGGACTCGACGAACTCCAGCGCGGCACTGCCCCAGCGCATGGCGTTGTGCAGCGCGCTGGCGTGGAGCGCGTCGGCGCCGGAGGCATGGCCGGCATGGCCGCGGAACTTCATCAGCACCGAACCGATGCCACGGTGCGCCAGCACGGCTTCGCACTTCGTCGGCTCCGCGACGATGGCTTCGCGGAAGCCATGGTCCCGGGCCAGGAACGCGGCGATGCAACGGGCGTCGTTGGCTTCCTCGTCGGTGCTGAAGAGGAACGCGGCGTCACCGCCCGTCCCCGCCGCGGCCGCGAGCAGCCCCGCCGCCGCGCCCTTGATGTCGCACGCGCCCAGCCCGATCGCGCGATCGCCGGTGAGGCGCAGCTTCAGCGGATTCGCCGACCATGCCTCCGACGACGGCACCGTATCCAGGTGAACGTTGAACAAGCGCGTCGGATTGCCGCGCACGGCAAGCATCGACACCGCGCCTGCGCCGTGGTCGGTCACTTCGACACGGAAGCCTTCGAGCTGCGAGCGCAGGTAATCGAAGATGCCGCCGGTGCCGATGTCGCGCGGCGGATTGCGGGTGTCGAAGGACACCAGCGCTTCCAGGTGCTTGAGGACTTGATCGAGCATGTGCGTTCTGTCGGATCAGTTGCGATTGACTTCGGCCCAGAGCGTGCTGCTCATGCCGAACAGCTTGATGAAGCCCTCGGCCTCGGCCACGCCCCAGTCCGCCGCCTGCGCGTAGGTCGCGCCCTTGGCGTTGAGGATGTGCTTCGACTCGATCGCGATCGCATTCACCGTGCCGCCCTGCGTCTCCAGTACGACGTCGCCGGTGACGGTGGACTGGCTCGAGGCCAGGAACGCTTCCAGGTCGGTCTTGAGCGGATCGTGGAAGAAGCCTTCGTAGACCAGCTCCACCCATTTGCGGGCCACTTCGGGCTTGAAGCGGTTCTGCTGCTTGCTCAGCACGGCTTCTTCAAGCGCGCGATGCGCGGTGAGCAGCGAGATCAGGCCCGGCGCTTCGAAGATGATGCGGCCCTTGAGGCCGATGGTCGTATCGCCGGTGTAGATGCCACGGCCGACGCCGTATGCCGCGAACAGCGTGTTGAGCCTGGCCAGCAGCGTGTGGCCTTCCATCTTCTCGCCATTGAGCGCGACTGCTTCGCCGTTGACGAAGCCGACCTTCACGCGCAACGACTCCGCCGGCCACTCCGCGCGCGGCTTGCACCAGCCTCGCGCGCCTTCGCCCGGCGCCTGCCAGCGATCGATCTCTCCGCCCGACATGGTCAGGCCGAGCAGGTTCTCGTTGATCGTGTAGGCCTTCTGCTTGGCGCGCACGCCAAAGCCGCGTTCTTCCAGGTATTTCTGTTCGTACGCGCGGACTTCGGTGTGTTCCTTCTGGATTTCGCGGATCGGCGCGACGATTTCATAGTCGCCCAGCGCCTTCACCGCCAGGTCGAAGCGCACCTGGTCGTTGCCCATGCCGGTGCAGCCGTGCGCGATGGCCTTCGTGCCCAACTCGGCGCAGCGCCTGAGCGCGGCGTCGACGATCAGGTAACGGTCCGAGACCAGCAGCGGGTACTGGCCCTGGTAGCCCTCGCCCGCCCAGACGAACGGCTTGACGAAGCCTTCCCAGATCGCCGGGCCGCCATCGACGGTGACGTGCGAAGCCACGCCGAGTTCGGCGGCACGCTGTTCGATGAAGGCGCGTTCCTCGGCGTCGACGCCGCCGGTGTCGGCGAACACGGTGTGCACGTTCCAGCCACGCTCCTGCAGGTAAGGAACGCAGAAGCTGGTGTCGAGGCCGCCGGAAAAGGCGAGGACGATGTCTTTGGTGCTCATTCGATGTCTCTCTGATTAACCCCCTCCCCCGCTTGCGGGGGAGGGTTGGGGTGGGGGGAGGATGCGGGCGCTGCTGCCCCCATCCCGACCTTCCCCCGCACGCGGGGGAAGGGGAAATCCTCAGCTGACCAATGCCGACATGATCGCCTTCTGCACATGCAGGCGATTCTCGGCTTCGTTGATCGCGATGCATCGAGGCGAATCCATCACCGCATCGGTGGCCTTGACGTTGCGGCGCAGCGGCAGGCAATGGCTGAAGACGCCGTCGTTGGTCATGGCCATCTTGGCTTCGTCGACGATGAAGTGCTTGTACTGGTCGCGGATCGGCTTTTCCGGCGCCCAGTTGCCGAAGTACGGCAGCGCACCCCAGCTCTTGGCGTAAACCACGTCGGCGCCCCGGTAGGCGCTTTCGATGTCATGGCTGACGATCAGCGAACCGCCGCTCTCGGCGACGTTCTGCTCCGCCCAGCCCATGTAGCGTTCATCCAGGATGTAGTCCGGCGTCGGGCACAGCAGCGTGACGTCCATGCCCATGCGCGTGGCGATGGTCAGCGCCGAGTTCGCCACCGCGGTGTTGAGCGGCTTGGGGTGGTAGGTCCAGGTCAACACGTACTTCCTGCCGCGCAGGTTGGTGGTGCCGAAGTGCTCCTGCAACGCGAGGATGTGCGCCAGCTCCTGGCACGGGTGGGTGATCGTTTCCATGTTGATCACCGGCACCGGCGAATATTTCGCGAAGCCGTTGAGCACGCGGTCCTGGCGATCCAGCGTCCAGTCGACGAACTTCGGGAAGGCGCGCACGCCAATCAGGTCGACGTAGCGCCCCAGCACCTGAGCGACTTCGGCGATGTGCTCCTCGGTCTCGCCATCCATCACCGTGCCCAGGTCGAATTCGATCGGCCATGCGTCCTTGCCCGGCTGCAGCACGATGGCGTGGCCGCCGAGCTGGAACGCGCCCAGCTCGAAGCTGGTCCGCGTGCGCAGCGAGGAATTGAAGAAGACCAGGGCGATCGACTTGCCCTTGAGTTCGTCGCCGAACTTGCTGCGCTTGAAGATCGCGGCTTGGGTCAGCAGGGCGTCGAGGTCCGGGCGGGACCAGTCCTGGGTGTTGAGGAAGTGTCGGTTTGCAGCAGGTCGGTTTGCAGCAGGCTTCATCGCGGTCTCCAAGAAACGAATCGGAAGATGTCGCTGGGCCGGAAAAGCAGAAAAGCCCAGCGCACAGGCTGGGCTTTTCGAGTGTCATGCCATCGTTGGAACGAAGGCGTGTACGCCGTTACCCAGCCAGAAGTGGCGGCAACGGTCGGCGCGCGCGCGAGGTCATGCCCGCCGCCATCCAGGCGGAGGTCATCACATCGGCGTCGGCGCGAAGGGGCTTCATGAGGGCGCGAATGCTCGCACGTGGGGCCCGCGGGCGCAACCGGCGGGACGCGATTGGCCGTGATTGGCCGGAATGGGTCAAGGCGTGGCGGCGCCGGGCACGGCCGGGGTGATGGCGATGCGGATGCGCAGGCGGTTGCCCGGGTCCTCGGGCAGGCGCGAGCGGAACTTGGCGCCCTTGTAGACGTAATCGACGTCGTAGGCGATGGGGCGGCGGAACTCGCGCTCCACGGACACCGACTTGCAGTTGGTCGCCTTGTCGTCCTCGCGGCGCAGGGCGTCCTTGATCGCCACGACGGCACGCGAGATGCGCGAATCCTTCTTCGCATCGGCCACGGGCTCGCAGCGCTGTTCGGTGCGGGAAGCCGTCAGGGTCTGGTAAACCGGGGTGACGCGAAGCACCTGCGCATAGTCGTAGCGCACGTTCTCCTGCTGGATGACCGTGTGCTGCGCAGCTACCGGGCCGGCCGCGAGGACCTCGCAGATCAGCAGGAGGGGCAGCAACAGACGAAGACGGATCATCGCACTCGGGTTCGCGGGGACCGGGGGATTGTAGGCGACAGACGCCCCAAGGCCCTGAATCCCGGCTTTAGGCAGCTAGAATTGTCCGCAATCCCCGCGACATCCCCCATGAGCCTGCACCTCTTCAACAGCCTGACGCGCCGCGTCGAACCCTTCGCGCCGCTCGACCCCGCCCGCGTGACCATGTACGTGTGCGGGCCGACGGTCTACAACTACGTGCACATCGGCAATGCGCGCGGGCCCGTGGTGTTTGGCGTACTGGCCGACGTGCTGCGCCGCCGCTATGGCGGGCTGGCCTATGCCCGCAACATCACCGACATCGACGACAAGATCAACAACGCCGCCGGCGAACAGGGCGTGCCGATCTCGGTCATCACCGACAAGTTCGCCGCCGCCTACCGCGAGGACATGGGCGCGCTGGGCGTGCGGCCGCCGGACCTGGAGCCCACGGCGACGGGCCATGTCGCCCAGATCATCGACATGATCGAGCGCCTGATCGACCACGGGCATGCCTATGCCGCGGAAGGCCATGTGCTGTTCGCCGTGGCCAGCTTCGAGGGCTACGGCAAGCTGTCGCGCCGCGATCCCGAGGAGATGCTCGCCGGTGCCCGCGTGGAAGTGGCGCCGTACAAGCGCGATCCGGGCGATTTCGTGCTGTGGAAGCCGTCGACCGGCGACCTGCCGGGTTGGGATTCCCCGTGGAGCTACGGGCGCCCCGGCTGGCACATCGAATGCTCGGCGATGGCCGAGGCGCACCTGGGCGACACCATCGACATCCACGCCGGTGGCGTCGATCTGCAGTTTCCCCACCATGAGAACGAAATCGCGCAGAGCGAATGCGCGCATGGCGGCAGGCCATTCGCGCGCTGGTGGCTGCACAACGGCATGCTGAATTTCGGCGGCGCCAAGATGGCGAAGTCGGTCGGCAACATCCAGCGCGTGCACGACCTGGTGCGCGAGCACCCGCCTGAGGCGCTGCGCTTCTCCCTGCTGTCGGCGCACTACCGGCAGCCGCTGGAGTGGTCGGATGGGCTGATCGAACAGAGCATCCGCACGCTGGACCGCCTGTACGGGACCTTGCGCGACCTGGCGGATGTCGAAGCCGACGCCCGGATTCCCGCCAGCGTGGAGGCCGCCCTGGACGACGACCTCAACACCCCGTCCGTGCTGGCTGAAATCGCCCGGATCGCCGGTGAAGCGCGCAAAGCTGAATCGGCAGGCGACCGGAAGAGCCTGAAATCCGAACTGCTGGGCGCGGGACTGGCATTGGGCCTGCTGCAGCAGGATCCCGCGGCATGGTTCGCGCGCGGGACTTCCGGCGACGACGATGCGCGCATCCAGGCGCTGATCGACGAGCGCAATGCCGCGAAGAAGTCGCGCGATTTCGCCCGCGCCGACGCCATCCGCGACCAGCTCGCCGGTGAAGGCATCGTGCTGGAAGACACCGCGCAGGGCGTGCGCTGGAAGCGTGGGTGACCCGAGCAGGCGCCTGGGGCTCGCCCCTGCGTAGTGATCGCGCAAAGAAGTCGCGCGATCACACGCGGTAAAATCGCCCCATGGATGCCTCCACCTTCCCCCTCGAATCCAGTGCCACCGAAGCACAGGGCGCGATCCGCGACGAATTCGCCTTCTTCGGCGACTGGTCGGAACGCTACCAGTACCTCATCGACCTTGGCCGCAAGCTGCCCGCCTTCCCGGACGCGTGGAAGACCGAGGAACACCGCCTGCTTGGTTGCCAGTCCATGGTCTGGATCGTGCCTTCGGGCAACGCAGAACGGCTCGATTTCCAGGCGATCAGCGACTCGGCCATCGTTTCGGGACTGGTCTACCTGGCGCTGCGCGTGTATTCCGGCCGCAGCGCGCAGGAGATCCTCGCCACCGAACCCGATTACATCGCCGACATCGGGCTTGCGAAGCACCTCTCGCCCACGCGCAGCAATGGCCTGGTCGCCCTGCTCGGCTTCATCCACGACCACGCGCGCAAGGCGCTGTGAGCGACACGACGGCGGCCGGACCGGCTGGCATCTCGGCGCTGCTGGGCAATCGCGGCTTCACGGGCCTGCTCGGCTATCGCCTGCTGGCGCTGCTGTCCTACCAGATCGTCGCCGTCACCGTCGGCTGGCACGTCTACGAAATCACGCATGATGCCTTCGCCCTGGGCCTGATCGGCCTGGCCGAAGTGATCCCCTACTTCTGCTTCGCCCTGTTCGCCGGCTATGCGGTGGACCACCTGCCGCGCCGCAAGCTGGGCATGGCGGCGTGCACCGGCCTGCTGGCCACCACGCTGGCCCTGGCTGGCATTGCCAGCGGCGTGCTGCCCGCCGGCATCGGGCGCTTCGGAACGCTCGCCATCTATGCGGCGATCGCCGTCAACGGCGTGGTGCGTGCCTTCCTGGCGCCGGTGTACATGTCGCTGTTCGCACGCGTGCTCAAGCGCGAGCAGTTTCCGCGCGGCGCGGGCATCAGCAGCGTGGTCATGCAGACGGGGCTGGTGCTCGGCCCGGCGGTGGGCGGCCTCCTGGTGGCCTGGGGCGGCAAGACCACGGCCTATCTGGTGGCGGCGGCCTTCGCTGCCGCCGCCGCGATAGCCGTCGCCACCCTACGCGTCTCCGAGCCCCCGCTGCCCGCCGAGCGCGCGCCGGTGTTCAAGAGCATCGGCGAGGGCCTGCGCTTCGTCTTCAACACGCAGGTGGTGCTGGGAGCGCAGGCGCTGGACATGTTCTCGGTGTTGTTCGGCGGCGCGGTGGCGCTGCTGCCGGCCTTCATCAACGAGATCCTGCACCTGGGACCGGAAGCCCTGGGGCTGTTGCGCGCCTCGCCCGCGGCCGGCGCGGTGCTGATGGGTCTCTACCTGGCCCGACATCCACTGCAACGACACGCAGGCCGGGTGCTCCTGCTCGCAGTGGCTGGTTTCGGGCTGTGCATCATCGGATTCGCACTGTCGCGGCACCTGTGGCTTGCGGCGTTGATGCTGATGCTGTCCGGGATGTGCGACGGCGTTTCCGTGGTCCTGCGTTCGACCATCCTGCAGTTGGCGACGCCCGACCATATGCGCGGTCGGGTGTCGTCGATCAACGGCATCTTCATCGGATCCTCCAACGAACTGGGGGCGTTCGAATCCGGCGTGGCCGCACGACTGCTGGGCCTGGTGCCCTCCATCGTTTTCGGCGGCTGCATGACGCTGCTCGTGGTTGCGGCGACATCCAGGCTGGCGCCCAGGCTGCGGCGCCTCGATCTGCGCGAATTGCATTAGCGCATCCGCCATGCCGCGCAAACGAAAAAGCCCCGCAAGAAGCGGGGCTTTTGTTTTGCATGCGGAAGCCAGGGAAACTAATCGCCCATCTGCTTCTGCATATGCTCCCAACGCTCCTGCGCATCGATGGTACGCTCGGCGGTGAGGCGGGCTTCCAGGCGCTCCAGGCCGATTTCCTCGCCGGTGTCGACGCAGAAACCGTAATCGCCCGAATCCACGCGCTTGAGCGTGCTGTCGATCTTGCTGATCAGCTTGCGGTAGCGGTCGCGCGTGCGCAATTCCAGCGAGTTCTCGGTTTCGCGGGTGGCGCGTTCGGCTTCGTCGCCGACGTCGCGCACTTCATCCTTGAGATTCTCGATGGTCTGCTTGGATTCCTCGACCAGGTCCCCGCGCCACTTGAGCAGGCGTTGGCGGAAGTACTCGAGTTGCAGCGGGCTCATGTATTCCTCGTCCGCCGAAGGCACATAGCCCTTGGGGACGACCGGGCGGCCAGTGGCCTCATCAGTCTTGTATTCCACGATCTTGACCTTGCCGCGCGGAGCCGGGGCCTTGTCCTTGTTGGCGGCGACGGCAACGGCAACCTTGCCAGCCGGGCGCTGCGGCGGTGCGGGGCGCGCCGGGATTTCCGGCGAGCGGGTGGATGCGGATTTCACGGTATCGGTGGCCTTGGCCGCGGGCTTGGCAGGAGCGGCCGGCTTCGCGGGAGCGGCTGCCACGGGGACCGGGGCGGTCTTGGTCGCCGGACGCGGTGCCGGCTTCTTCACCACCGTGGCGGGCTTGGCGGCGGCAGGTGCCGGCGCAGCCTTGGCGGGGGTGGGCTTGGTGTTCTTGACGGGGGCGGCCTTGACTGGAGCGGTCTTGACCGGAGCGGGCTTGGCCGTGGTCTTGGCCGGTGCCTTGCTGGTCTTGGCCGGCATAGCCTTCTTCGCAGTGGGCGCGGCCTTCTTGGCGGCGACCTTGGCGACCGGCTTCTTGGCCGGGGCTGCCTTCTTCGCCACGACCTTCTTCGCGGCAGGCTTGCTCGTGGGCTTCTTGGCGGGAGCGGCCTTCTTCGCCGCGGGCTTCGCGACAGGCTTTTTCGCCGCGGACTTCTTCGGGGCGGCCTTGGCAGCCGGCTTCTTGGTGGCCTTGGCGGCCTTCTTCGCGGGTTTCTTTGCTGCCACGAGCGGCGTGTCCTCTGTTCCTTCGAATGAAACGCTCGAACATCCTGCAAGGTTGCCTAAACACCCATTGCACTTGGTCCGGACGGCCAGAGTTGGGGGCCAGGCTGGAAAAAGCAATCGCCTTTCGTCAGCCCCTACAGCATGCCCCTGTATCTGGAAAGCGCGCTGTTATACCCTGCCCCGGCTACCGCGGCAACCGCGCACCACCGCGGTTTTCTGCACTTGAAGAATTACGAAACCGGCGCAAACCAATGCTTCCGGTGCATTGCCGCCAGTAACTGCCTGTTGGCATGAAGGAATCGTGATAGATCGCCTCCTTATCCTGATGCTGCGAGGCTACAAACGCTGGCTCAGCCCCTTGCTGGGACCCGCCTGCCGCTTCCATCCCACCTGCTCGGTTTACGCGATGGAAGCCATTTCGCGCTTCGGCGCGATCAAGGGCAGCTGGCTTGCTGTGCGCCGAGTGGCGCGCTGCCATCCCCTGCACCCTGGCGGCCTGGATCCGGTGCCGCCGGCCAAACCATCACCTGACAGGAACGCCGAATGTCATCGACACTGATCGTCAACGCCCGCCTGGTCAACGAGGGACGCGAATTCGACGGCGACCTGCGCATCGAGGGCGGTCGAATCGCCGAAATCGGCACAGGCCTGCGCGTACGCGGCAACGAAACCGTGGTGGATGCCAACGGCCGCCGCCTCCTGCCGGGGATGATCGACGACCAGGTCCACTTCCGCGAACCGGGACTCGAATACAAGGCCGACATCGCCACGGAATCCGCAGCGGCCGTGGCCGGCGGCCTGACCACCTTCATGGACATGCCCAACACGTCGCCGCCGACGCTCGATTCGGCAGCGCTGGAGGACAAGTACCGTCGCGCACATGGACGGGCCTGGGGCAACTACGGTTTCTACATGGGCGCCAGCAACGACAACCTCGAGGCGATCCGGCGCCTGGATCCACGCAAGGCGCCGGGCATCAAGGTGTTCATGGGCGCCTCGACCGGCAACATGCTGGTCGACAACCCGCAGGTGCTCGACGCAATCTTCCGCGAAGCACCGACGCCGATCATCACGCATTGTGAAGACACCCCGATGATCGAAGCCGAACTGGCCCGCTACAAGGCCAAGTACGGCGACGACATCCCGGTGGCCTGCCATCCGGACATCCGTTCCCGCGAGGCCTGCAAGAAGTCGACCGAGCTCGCCATTTCGCTCGCGCGCAGGCACGGCACCCGACTGCACGTGCTGCATATCAGTACCGCCGACGAACTCGCGTTGTTCGACGCCGGCCCGATCGAAGGCAAGCGCATCACCGCGGAAACCTGCATCCATTTCTTGCGCTTCGATCGCTCGGACTACGAGCGTCTTGGCAACCTCATCAAGTGCAACCCGGCGATCAAGGACGCCTCGGACCGCGAGGCGCTGGTCGCGGCGCTGGCCAGCGACGTGATCGACGTGCTTGCTACCGACCACGCCCCGCATACGCTAGAAGAGAAAAAGAAGCCCTACCTGCAGGCGCCATCCGGACTGCCGCTGGTGCAATACGCGCTGCTTGCCGCGCTGGAACTGGTGCACGAAGGCAAGCTCACCACTGCGCAGGTCGTGCAGAAGTTCGCGCACGCGCCCGCGCAGCTGTTCAATGTGAAGAATCGCGGCTTCCTGCGCGAGGGCTATGCCGCCGACCTGGTGCTGGTCGACGACACGCCGATGACCGTGCAAACCGACGACATATTGTCCAAATGTGGCTGGTCGCCGTTCGATGGCATGACCTTCCATTCACGCATCGCCTCGACCTGGGTGAATGGCGTACTGGCCTGGGATGGCCGTCAGTTGCTCGGCGATGCGATGGGGCAGCGGCTGGAGTTCGATCGTTGAGGAGATTCGCGTCGGCGGCGCTCCTCGCGTCGCTGGCCGCGTGCGCAAACGGCGCGAACGTGAAGGCGCCTCCGCGAGATCCCGAACCGGCGCCGCCCGCCGCTTCGGACCAGCGCGTGGTGTTTCCGGCCACCGCCTCGCAGGGAGCCTTGGTATTTGGCAAGGTACCGGCGGGCAGCACCGTGCTGTTCGCCGGACGCACGCTGCATCCGACGCCTTACGGCACGGTGGTGTTCGGCGTCGGTCGCGATGCCACCGGCCCGCTTCGGGTCGATGTGAGACGCAGCGACGGCAGCAGTGAAACCGCGACGATCTCCGTGGCGCCCCGCGACTGGCCCATCGAACGCATCGATGGAGTTCCCCCGGACACGGTGAATCCACCACCCGAAATCGCGGCACGCATCGAAAGCGAACAGGCGCTCGTGTCGGCGGCGCGCGTCCGCGACGACGATCGTGCGGACTTCGCGCAGCCCTTCATCTGGCCGGTACAGGGTCGCGTCAGCGGTCGCTTCGGCAACCAGCGCATCTACAACGGTACGCCGAAGCCTCCGCATTCGGGCATGGACATCGCCGCCACGCAGGGCACGCCGGTACTGGCGCCCGCGGCGGGGATCATCACCTTCGCGAATCCGGGTCTCTATCTCACCGGGGGAACTGTCCTGCTGGACCACGGCCACGGCGTGAGTTCGAACTTCCTGCACCTGTCGCGCATCGACGTGAAGGTGGGCGACCGCGTTGAGCAGGGCCAGGTGATCGGCGCCGTCGGCGCGACGGGGCGCGCTACGGGGCCGCATTTGCACTGGGGGATGAATTGGTTTGATGTGCGGATTGATCCGCTGTTGGTGCTTGAACGCAAGAAGTGAGTTTTGCTGGCGTAGTTCGCCGGCAGCGCACGCTGCGGCGCGTTCATCATCACGGCAACTGCATTTCCACCTGGCGCGGCATCACGCGCGGCGGCGCGTTCCTCATCGCGGCAACTGCGTTTCTATCTAGGCGCCGCCGGAAACGCGGGCCACCGCGTCGTGTGCGTGCAGGCTCTCGAAATGCGACACCTGCGCGTCATAGCGCTCGACGCGCGGATCCGCCGACAGCGCGGCCGCGACGCGACGCGCGGCATCCTCGCAGAACATCAGGTTCTCGGCATTGAGACGGGCGAAGGCCTGTTCGTCCTCGCGCTTGACCGCGGTCTGCACCGGGGTACCGAGGGCGGCCTCGATCGCATCGACCAGCGAGGTCAGCGGCAATTCGTCGAAGGCGTGGCGCAACTCAACGTGCACATCGGCCCGGCTGCGCTGCGCGTGCGGCGTGGCCGCGAGGCCACGTTCGGATGCGAGCCATTCGTGGACCGCGGAGGACAGCGGCCGCGCATCGGCAAAGTCTTCGGCGAAGCGCTCGGCATTGAGCTGGCGCGACAGTGCGGCGGAAGCCGGACAGGTGCTGGAATATTCGACCGAAAACCGCAGGCCCAAGCGCAGGTGGCCATCGATCAGCGATGCGTCGATCTCGACCGGATAGCGCTTCCAGCCCGAATGCTCGCTGGCCAGCGCGGGACGCAGCATGAGGTGCTCGTATCGCAGGACCAGGCGCGCCCGCGTGGACAGTCCACCCTGGGTGTCCACCAGCGTCTGCAGCACGCGGCGCAGACCGGCCGGGGTGACGGTTTCGCTGGCGAAGGCATGCTGCAGCTCGAGGTACAGCCGCGACATGTGGATGCCGCGTGCACTCGCGTCACGCAGGTCGACGGAAACATCGACGGAAGCCGGCACCGTGATCGTCTCACCCGCCGACGCCACGCGCAGCGGCAGCGCGATGTTCGACATGCCGACCCAGTCCAGCGGACGCGCCAGGGCCGCGGCGTCGAAGGCCACGTCGGGAAGGCGTCGGGAGGGGTCAGGAAGCGAAGTCACGGGGCTGGATGTGGGGTCTGAGGCGGGGATCGCAATGTGCGGCATTCTACCGGGCCTGCGCCCCCTGGCCTTCATGCTGGCGGAACGGACCGGTCCAGCGACCGCCCATTGAAACCTGGTGGCACGGACGCTGGTTCAGCAGACTGGTTCAGCACGCTGATCCAGCACACTGATTCAATCGCGCGCGGCGCGCCATGAAGCCCAAAGGGCCTGCAGGGCCGGCACGGGTTGCACGGCTTCACCGCGACGCAATCTTGCACGCGCCAGGCCCGCCAGCAGGCGGCGGGGCCTCGTCGCGCCATGCGTGGGGATGCGCACGGCAAGCTGGCGGGTCCATTCCGCGATCGCGCCGCCCTCCCCGGCCATGGCCAGCACCTGCAGCGGCGCGGCTTCGCCCGGGTGATGCGCGAGGCGCAGCTGCAGGAGATTTGCAGCGATGACATCGCGTGCTGCCGAACCTGCACCGAACAATCCCTGCTCGATCACGGCCACGGCTTCCACCACGGTGCCAAGTTGCGCAAACGCGTCTTCGGCATCCACGGGCCGCTCACGACTGCCGCGCAACGACGGCAGCGATGCCGCCAGTTGCATCCAGGGGGCGGGCGACTTCTGCAGCACCTGTCCCAGCGGGTGGCGGCGGATACCGCGCGACCAGCCCTGCAGCTCTTCGACCCACCAGCCGAGCTTCGCTTCGCCGGGTCGTGGATCGCTGCCACCCCAGGCGGCATCGGTGAGTTCCTGCAACAGGGCCATCCATGCAAGCACGGGTTCGCGCTGTTCGCGTGGCACGAAGACTTCCGCGACCGACCACTCCGGCCAGCGCGCGCGCCACTTGCCGATGAAACTGTCGAGGGCTTCCTGGTCGCTCATGCCGTGACTAAGCGCCCACGCCCGGCCAGGCAGCGGCCTCGCACAACTCACCCGGTTCGTGGATCAGGACGTCGCCCTGCCAGGCAAACGGGTCGTCTTCATGCAGGCGGTAGCCCCACAGCGCCACAACCGACGGCATGCCCGCGGCGCGCGCGGCGACGATGTCGCGTTCGTCGTCGCCGACGTATGCGCATGCCTCGGCCGGGATCCCGATCACCTGCGCCGCGTGCAACAACGGCAAGGGATCGGGCTTGCGTACCGGCAGCGTGTCGCCACCGATCAGCACGGCGCAACGCGTCTGCCAGCCGAGCAGCGGCATCAGTTTTTTCGCGAGGTATTCGGGTTTGTTGGTGACGATGCCCCAGGTGGAACCGTTCGCTTCGAGCGCGGCCAACATGGCTTCGATACCTTCGAAAGGTTTGCCATGCAGGCCAAGCTCGAGTTCGTAGAGATCGAGGAACTCCTGCACCCAGCGCTCACGTTCACTCGCTTCGACGTCGGGAAACCCTGCGCGGAGCATCGCCCGGGCGCCTTTCGAGACAACCGGACGCAGATCGTCCAGCACCATCGCACCGCGCCCACGATCGCTGCGCATGCGGTTTATCACCGCGATGAAATCCGGCGCGCTGTCGACCAGGGTGCCGTCGAGGTCGAAGAGGACGGCTTTGGGGAAGCGGGATGGCTGCATGCAAGTACGCTGGGGAGTGATTTCTATCAGCCGCGCGCGGCGCAAGCCGCGCAGTGGCTTGGGTTAATCGAGGGCGGGCTTGCGCGCACACGCCAGGTAATTGACATCGGTGCGCGAGACCACGCGTGCCGAATTGCGCCAGGGCTCGTACATCAGGCCGCTGACATCCTCGAGCTGCAGCCCGGCGGCGCGCAGCCACGCGGCGAGTTCGGACGGCTTGATGAAGTCACGGTACTGGTGCGTGCCCTTGGGCAGCACGCGTGCGATGTACTCGGCGCCCACGATCGCCAGCGCGAACGCGGCTGGAGTGCGGTTGAGCGTGGACAGGAACAGGCGGCCATCTGGCTTCAGCATCGTCGCGCAGGCCTGGACGATCGCGGCCGGATCGGGAACGTGCTCCAGCATCTCCATGCAGGTGATCGCGTCGAACTTCCCGGGCATTTCCCCAGCCAGCGCTTCGGCGGATTGCAGGCGATAGTCGACATCGATGCCGCTTTCCAGGCGATGGAGCCTGGCGACCTTGATCAACTCGGGGGCGAGATCAAGCGCCGTCACCTGCGCGCCATTGCGTGCGAGCGCTTCGCTGAGCAGGCCCGCTCCACAACCCACGTCGAGTACGGCGGCGCCCTGCAACTTCACGCGATCGGCCACGTAACCCAGGCGTGCCGGGTTGAGCGCGTGCAACGCCTTCTGCGGGCCTTCCGGGTCCCACCAGCGCTGCGCCAGCGCACCGAACTTGTCGAGTTCGGCCTGGCTGAAGTTGTCGTTGGATGTAGTCGTGTTCATCCCAGGATTCTCTCAGGCCGTCATCCCGGCGAAAGCCGGGATCCATTTTGACTTCAGCGCTTGCAAAGCGACGCAGATAACCGGATAGCAACAGCAGTGGATCCCGGCTTGACCAGCCTGCGGCTGTGGTAAAGCGCCTCGCCGGGATGACGAACAAAAGCTCAGGAAATTCTTATCGCCGAGATGCGGTCGCGCCACTGCCGCGCGTTGGCCACCACGGCGGCGGCATCGATATCGACCAGCACGCGCTCCAGCAGCTTCGGCTTGCCGGCGATCCAGACATCGCTCACCTGATGGCGCCCGGCGGCGTAGACGAGCTGCGAGATCACGTGGTGCAAGGGCTGCGTTTCCAGCTGGCCGAGATCGACGCAGGCCAGGTCCGCCTGCTTGCCAGTCACTATCGAGCCGATCTGCGTCTCGAAGCCCAGCGCGCGCGCGCCGCCCAGGGTCGCGGCCTGCAGGGCGCTGGCAGCGTCGAAGGCCGAGGCATCCCCGGCCACCGCCTTCGCCAGCAATGCGGCAGTGCGGGTTTCGCCGAACATGTCGAGGTCGTTGTTGCTGGCGCAGCCATCGGTGCCGAGGGCGATGTTCACGCCCGCCTTCTGCAGCTTGCCTATCGGGCAGAACCCGGACGCAAGCTTGAGGTTGGACTCCGGGCAGTGCACCACGCTGACGCCGCGCTCCGCGCACAACGCGATCTCGGCATCGGTGAGCTGGGTCATGTGCACGGCGATGAGACGGTCATTGACCAGGCCCAGGCGATCCAGGCGTGCCAGCGGACGCTGGCCCAGCTTCTGCTGCGATTCGGCCACTTCATGGGCGGTTTCGTGCGTGTGCAGGTGCACAGGCACGTCGAGCTGGTCGGCCAGCATGCGGATGCGCTCGAAATTCGCATCGCTCACCGTGTAGGGCGCGTGCGGCGCGAAGGTGGTGGCCACGAGCGGGTCGTGCCGCCACTGGTCGTGCACCTCGGTGGCGCGATCAAAGTACTCGTCCGCGGATTTCGCCCATGCGGTCGGGAAGTCGATGACCGGCAGGCCCACGCGCGCACGGAAGCCGTGCTGCTTGTAGACCGCGGCCTGCACGTCCGGAAAGAAGTAGTTCTCGTTGGCGCAGGTGGTGCCGCCACGGAGCATTTCGGCGATGGCCAGGGCGATGCCGTCGGCGACGAATCCGGGACCGATGACCGCGCCCTCGATCGGCCAGATGTGGCCTTGCAGCCACTCCATCAGCGGCAGGTCATCGGCCACCCCGCGCAGCAGGGTCATCGGGTTGTGCGTATGGGCGTTGACCAGCCCGGGGATCAGGGCGCCGTCGGGACGCGAGACGGTTTCCTTCGCCTCGTAGCGGGCCCGCGCCTCATGGATGGGCAACAGGCCGAGGATCACACCGTCGCGAATGGCAACGGCGTGGTTTTCGAGGACCACGCCGTGCGGCTCGACCGGGACCACGAAGCCGGCTTCGATGAGGAGGTCGCAGGCTTCGGGTTGAATGCTTGTCGTCATTCCGGATTCCGTCGTGCCGCTCTGGTCCGTCGATTTGGTCCGTCATCCCGGCGAGGCGCTTTACAACAGCCGCAGGCTGGTCAAGCCGGGATCCATTTTGACTTTTTCACTTTGCTTTCGCCGTCGCCTTCAAGAGCAAGGGCAATGGCAAAATCGATCCCGGCATTCGCCGGGATGACGATCTGGCAAAGCCGTGGCCGCTAGGCGGCCACGGGCCAGATCGTCACTTGACGCGCGAAACGTACTCGCCGCTGCGGGTGTCGACCTTGATCACCTCGTCCTGGCCGACGAACAGCGGCACGCGGACCACCGCGCCGGTTTCCAGCGTCGCCGGCTTGCCGCCGCCGCCCGAGGTGTCGCCACGGACGCCCGGGTCGGTCTCGGTGATCTTCAGCTCGACGAAATTCGGCGGCTGCACGGCGATCGGGGTGCCGTTCCACAGCGTCACCACGCACTCTTCCTCGCCCTTGAGCCACTTCTCGGCGCCGCCCATGCCGGCCTTGTCGGCCTGGACCTGCTCGAAGGACTCCTGGTTCATGAAGTGCCAGTACTCGCCGTCGGCGTAGAGGAACTGCATGTCGGTGTCGACCACGTCCGCCTGTTCGACGTTGTCGGTCGCCTTCATCGTCATTTCGACCACGCGGCCCGACTTGATGCTGCGGTACTTGATGCGGGTGAAGGCCTGACCCTTGCCCGGCTTGACGTATTCAGTCTCGGTGATGATGCACGGGTCGTTATTGACCAGGATCTTCTGTCCGGTCTTGACGTCATTCATGCCCAGGCTGGCCATGGGTGTAACTCCTGAAAAAGTGATCGGTGCGCCCTGCCGCCGCGGGGCGGCGGAACGGCTAAAATGTCGGGCTTTGCTGCGCGAGATCGGCAGCGCCGGAAAATCGCGATCCGACATGATACCCGTTGCCCCCGCCCTCAGACAGCGCACCCCGCCCCAGGCGCCCGGCTGGCAGCAGCTGTGGCGCGAGGCCATCCGCGACCCGCGCGAACTGCTGGTGCTGCTGGGCCTCGAATCGGCCGCACTGAACATCTCGGATGCGGCGGCCGCCCAGTTCCCGCTGCGGGTGCCGCGCGGCTTCGTCGCGAAGATGCGGCATGGCGATCCCGGCGACCCGCTGTTGCGCCAGGTGCTCCCGCTCGACGACGAAATGCAGCCGAGGCCCGGCTTCGGCCTGGACGCGGTCGGCGACGGTGCGGCCAAGGCCGCCGACGGCGTGATCCGCAAATACCGTGGCCGTGCCCTCCTGGTCACCACCGGCAGTTGCGCGGTCCACTGCCGCTACTGCTTCCGCCGCCACTTCGACTACGCCTCCGAAACCGCTGCTGCCGGCAACTGGCGGCAGGCGGTCGAATTGATCCGCGCCGACCCGGACATCGACGAAGTCATCCTGTCCGGTGGCGATCCCTGGTCCCTGGCCACTGCCAAGCTGGCCGAACTCACCGATGCGCTGGCCCAGGTGCCGCACCTCAGGCGCCTGCGCATTCACACCCGGCTGCCGGTCGTGCTGCCCGAACGTGTGGACGCCCCCCTGCTCGCCTGGCTGCGCGGCCTGCCCTGGCCGGTGACCGTGGTCCTGCACGCCAACCATGCGGCTGAAATCGATTGCAGTGTCGAACAGGCCTGTTCAGCCCTGCGCGGCGCCGGCGCAACTTTGCTGAATCAGGCGGTTTTGCTGCGCGGTGTCAACGACAGTGTCGAGGCACTGAGCGCGTTGAGCGAACGCAGCTTCGAGGCAGGCGTGCTGCCCTACTACCTGCACCAGCTCGACCGGGTGCAGGGCTCTGCGCATTTCGAAGTCAGCGACGAGGAAGCCAGGCGTCTTCACGCGGCATTAGCGGCGCGGCTCTCGGGCTACCTGGTGCCGCGCCTGGTGCGCGAAGTCGCGGGAGACCCGGGCAAGCGGCCGCTTTGATCGGCCGGAGGCGTTTGGATCTGATGGGCGCATCGCGTCCTTCAGGGGAATCGAAATGTCTTCCAAGCCAAAGCGAACTGCCGACCGCGGCACACCCGTGGCCAAGGTACGTGGACTCCAGCCGCGCCTTCATGTCATAAACCCGGATCACGGGGAACCTAAGCGGGAAGCCGGAAGGCCGTCGCGAACGGAGGGTTTGGGGATGCAATTCGGCAAAGACATGGCTCTGCGACTGCTGATCGTCGACGATAGCGTCGAAGCCGCCGAGGCCATTGTCAGCGGGCTGCGCAACGCGGGCATCGCGGTACGCCCGTCGCGGCCGGAAACCGAGGACGAACTCCAGTCGCTGATCGAGTCCCAGCCGCAGGACCTGGTGCTGGCCGCGCAGAACGCCGGCGGCGTGACTCTCGCCAAGGTGATGGAGAAGGTCGATGCCAGTGGCAAGGACCTGCCCGTGCTGGTGCTCGTCAGCAGCCTGGACGAGACCGCGCTGTTGAAGATGATGGCCATGGGCGCACGCCGGGTGGTGCTGCGCGAGCACATGGACCATGTCCTGCACGTGCTGCGCGCGGAATGGGTCGACCTGGAAGCGCGCCGCTCCTATCGCCGCCTCGACGCGCAGATGCGCGAGATCGAGCGCCGCTGCGACGCGCTGATCGATTCCTCGCGCGACCCCATCGCCTACATCCATGAAGGCATGCACATCCGCGCGAATGCGGCCTACCTGGAAATGTTCGGCTTCGACTCCTTCGAGGACATCGAGGGCATGTCGCTGCTCGACCTGGTCGCTTCCAAGAAGGTCGATGAATTCAAGAAACTGCTGAAGCAGCTGTCCAAGGGCGAAGCTCCGCCGCCGCGCTACGAAACGGAAGCCGTCACCATCACCGGCACCCACTTCCCGGCCGTCATGGAGTTCACCCAGGCCACCTACGAAGGTGAAAGCTGCCTGCAGGTGGTGCTGCGCAAGCAGGAAGAGGTCTTCGACCCCCAGGCGGCGGCGGAACTCGAACGCCTGCGCCAGCTCGACCAGGTCACCGGCCTGTTCAACCGCCCCACCTTCCTGCGCGCACTCGAGGACGCGGTGGCGGAAACCGCAGCCAAGGCGACCTCGCACGGCCTGCTGCTGATCGAGCCCGATCATTACGCGCGCCTGTTGCAGGACCTCGGCCTCGACGCGGCGGACGACCTGGTTGCCGCGGTGGCGGAGCGCCTGCGCTCCACCGTCGGCGCGAACGACATCGTCGCGCGCTTCGGCGAGCACCAGTTCGCCGTGCTCACGCACAACAGCGACTATGCGCAGACCTCCAGGCTCGCCGAATCCCTGCGCGCTGCCTTCGCCGATACCGTCATCGAGGCGCGCGACCATTCGCTGAACATCACGCTCAGCATCGGCGGCGTGCAGGTCGGTGAAAAGATCGCCAACGTCGCCGCGATCCTGGGCAAGGCCAGCCAGGGATTGCAATCCACGATTGGCGTGGGCGGCAACCGTTCCGAACTGCACGATCCCAGCGCAACCGACCGCGCGGAACTCGAGCGGGTCGCCGCATGGGTCGCGCGCCTTCGCGAAGCCATCGCGACCGACCAGTTCGTCATCCATTTCCAGCCACTGGTACCCCTGCACGGCGCGCCGGACGAGATGTACGAAACGCTGCTGCGCCTGCGTGGCGAAGACGGCGGGCTGGTGCAGCCGCTCACGTTCCTGCCGATCGCGGAGGAGCATGGGCTGCTGGGCGACATCGATCGCTGGGTCGTCGGCCGCTCGATCCGGCTGATTGCCGACCGCCAGCGCATCAACCGCCGCACCCGCCTCATGGTGAAGATCACGCAGGCTTCGCTGCAGGATGACAGCCTGCTCGCGTACATCGGCGAACAGCTCAAGATCCATGGCGTCGATGGCCGCCTGCTCGTGCTGCAGATCCCCGAATCCAAGGTCTTCACGAACCTGCGTGCCGCCCAGCAGTTCCAGGCTGGCGTGGCGGAGTTTGGCGTCCGCGTGGGCCTGGAACAGTTCGGCATCGGTCTCAACCCGTTCCAGATGCTCACCCATTTCGACGCCAGCTTCATCAAAATCGACCGCTCCTTCATGAAGGACCTGGCCAGCACCCCCGAGCTGCAGCAGCGTATCCGCGAGTTCGCGTCCAAGGCGCAGGAACTGGGCAAGCAGACCATCGCCGAATACGTGCAGGACGCTGGCAGCATGTCCACGTTGTTCGGCGCCGGAATCGACTACGCGCAGGGGCACTTCCTCGCACCGGCGGGGCCGGAAATGGATTACGAGTTCGGCTGATGCCCTTTCGGCTGATGCCCTGATCGCCGCAACGATGCGCCAACAAAAAAGCCCGCCAATCGGCGGGCTTTTTGTTGCATGGCAGAGCGTTACATCGAGCGCTGCAGCGCCGCAATACGTTCTTCCAGCGGCGGATGGCTCATCATCAGGCGGCGCATGCCATGGCCGACCGCGCCGCTGATGCCGAAGGCCTGGATCTGGCTGGGCAGCGAACTCTGGCCGTGGTTCTGCGACAGGCGGCGCAGCGCGGCGACCATCTTGTCGCGACCGGCAAGGTCCGCACCACCGGCATCGGCACGGAACTCGCGATGGCGCGAGAAGGCCATCGCGATCATGCTGGCGAACAGGCCGAACACGATGTCCAGCACGAACACCGTGATGAAGTAGCCGATGCCGCCGCCACTGCTTTCACGGTTGCCGCTGATGAAGCCGTCGATCACGCGACCGACCACGCGCGAGAGCACGATCACGAATGTATTCAGTACGCCCTGGATGAGCGCCATGGTCACCATGTCGCCGTTGGCAACGTGGGTGACCTCGTGGCCAAGCACGGCTTCGGCTTCGTCGCGGCTCATCGAACGCAGCAGGCCCGTGGACACGGCGACCAGGGCATTGTTGCGGTTGGCGCCGGTGGCGAAGGCATTGATTTCCGGGGCGTCGTAAATGGCGACTTCCGGCTTGCCGATGCCTGCGCGCTCGGCCTGGCGATGGACCGTCGTGACCAGCCACTGCTCCAGCTCGTTGCGCGGCTGCTCGATCACGTGCGCACCGGTGCTGCGCTTGGCCATCCACTTGGATATCAGCAGCGAAATGAACGAGCCGCCGAAACCGAAGATCGCGGCCATCACCATCAGCTGTCCCTGGTTGCCCAGCCGGAAGCCGAACTTCTGCAGCACCGACATCACGATGCCCAGCAGGACCAGGACGGCCAGATTGGTGGCGAGGAACAGGGCGACACGCTTGAACATTGGGGGACCTTTCGCGCAACCGGCGGCTGATGGTTTCGGACCGAAGATGTGGCAGGCTCGATGAAAATTCAAGCCGAATGCTTTGCGCAAGCTGCCATAAACCCAGCCAACAGCACCATGCCTCTTTCCGCTATCGCCCCCTATCGTGGCCGCTTCGCCCCCTCGCCCACCGGCGACCTGCATTTCGGCTCGCTGCTGGCCGCGCTCGGAAGCTGGCTGCTGGCACGGCATGCGCAGGGAACCTGGCTGGTCCGCGTGGAAGACATCGACCCGCCACGCGAGGTGGCAGGGGCATCGCAACGGCAACTGGATGCCCTGGTCGCCTTCGGACTGCATTCCGACGAAGCCATCGTCCGCCAGAGCGCGCGCAGCGCCCTGTACCAAGCTGCCCTGCAGCGCCTCCTGGACGACGGCCGAGCCTTCGAATGCCACTGCAGCCGCAGCGACCTGGCCGCCAGCGGCGGCGTGCACCGGCAATGCGTCGCGAAATCGCGGCGGGCCGACCCCGCCATCCGCCTGCGTGTCCCCGACGGGACCGTCATCGCCTTCGACGACGACATGCAGGGCCCCCAACAGCAGGACGTCTCGCGCGAGGTCGGCGACTTCGTCCTCCGACGCACCGAAGGCTACTGGGCGTACCAGCTCGCCGTCGTGGTCGACGACGCCGCGCAGGACATCACCGATATCGTGCGTGGCGCCGACCTGCTGGATTCCACGCCGCGACAGATCCTGCTCCAGCGCGCGCTGGGCCTGCCGACGCCGCGCTACGCACACCTTCCGCTGGTCGTGGACGCCAACGGGCGTAAGCTGTCCAAGTCCGATGCAGCCCTTCCCGTCGACGCGGCCGACCCGCTACCGGCACTGAAAGCGGCGTGGCGCGCACTCGGACAGTCCCCGGACGCCATCGCCGGGACCGACGGCGTCGCCTCGTTCCTGGCACGTGCGCAACCCGGCTTCGACCCCGCCCGCATTCCGCGCACCGGCGCGATCATGCTCGCCGCAGCGCACAACACAGGTTTCATATTTGCTCCATAGAATGCCTTCGGGCTTCCTTTCGCAGTTTTCATGGAGAGAACAAATGCAATCTCGCATCGCACTCGTCACGGGCGGTACCGGCGGCATCGGCACCTCGATCGTCAAGCGCCTGGCCGGCATGGGCCACAAGGTCGCCACCAATTACCGCAACGAGGAAAAGGCGAAGGCGTGGCAGGCGCAGATGCGCGCCGAGGGCTTCGAGGTCGCGATCGCGCCCGGCGACGTCTCGACCGCCGCGGATGCCGAAGCGATGGTCCGCGACATCGAGCGCCAGCTCGGCCCCGTCGACATCCTGGTCAACAACGCCGGCATCACCCGCGACACCACCTTCCACCGCATGACCCCGGAGCAGTGGAACGACGTCATCTGCACCAACCTCAACTCGTGCTTCAACGTCACCCGCCCGGTGATCGAGGGCATGCGTGAGCGGAAGTGGGGTCGCGTCGTGCAGATCAGCTCGATCAATGGCCAGAAAGGCCAATACGGCCAGGCGAACTACGCTGCCGCCAAGGCCGGCATGCACGGCTTCACGATTTCGCTGGCACAGGAGAATGCGAAGTTCGGGATCACCGTGAACACCGTGTGCCCGGGCTACATCGCCACCGACATGGTCATGGCCGTGCCGGAGGAGGTCCGCAACAAGATCATCACGCAGATCCCGACGGGCCGCCTTGGCTCGCCCGAGGAAATTGCCTACGCGGTGGCTTTTTTCATTCCCGACGAGGCCGGCTGGATCACCGGCGCCAACCTGTCCGCAAACGGCGGTCAGTACATGGGTTGGTAACAGCCCGGGTTGGCAGCAGCCCGGGTTGGTAGCAGCCCGGGCTGGTAAGCGGCCCTGCGGACAGCGCTTTGCTGCGCACAAAACCGCGCTGCTTCCGCCAGATTCAGCCAACCTGGCCGTGACCGACGGCACATGACCGGGGCGAGTTGCAAGGCAACCGCCCCTGAGCCATGCTGCGCAGCACCACGATTTAGAGTCGGCGCTCGATGAGTTCGATCCGCATCATCAAGAAGTATCCCAACCGTCGTCTCTACGACACCGAGATCTCCAGCTACATCACCATCGAGGATGTGCGGCAGCTCATCGTCGACGGCGAGGATTTCGAGGTGCGCGATGCCAAGTCCGGCGATGACCTCACCCGGCAGGTGCTGCTGCAGATCATCGCGGAGCACGAGTCCGACGGCGAACCGGTGCTCTCCACGCAGCTGCTCAGCCAGATCATCCGTTTCTACGGCGATTCGCTGCAGGGCTTCATGGGCAACTACCTGGAACGGTCGATGCAGGTCTTCCTCGACCAGCAGCAGCAGTTCCGCGCCCAGATCGGCGGCCTGCTCGGCCAGACGCCGTGGGCGATGATGAACCAGCTCACCGAGCGCAACATGGCCATGTGGAAGGAATTCCAGCAGAACATGTCCGGCAACATCGGGCCTGGCAGCATGGGCGCGAATCCGACATCGAAGCCGAAGGCCGATACCAAGCGTTGACGGGACCTCCCCGCCGCAACAAAAAAGCCGGGTAACCCCCGGCTTTTTTTGTGCCTGCCCTCCGCCTCATTTCAGCGGCGGCTGGCCCGGGCAGTACTTCGAATAGAACTCCAGCGCCGTCGGCATCAGCGCCTGCAGTGTCTGGATGCGGTTGGCCGGATCCGGGTGCGTCGATGCGAATTCCGGCGGGCGCTCACCACCACCCAGTTGCGACATGCGTTCCCACAACGGGATCGCCTCACGCGGGTCGTAGCAGGCCGCCGCGGCGAGCATCAGCCCGACCTTGTCGGCCTGCGTCTCGTGATTGCGGCCATAGGGAAGGATGAAACCGTATTGCGCGCCGGCTCCGAGCGCCGCCATCACTGCCTGCTGCTGCTGCGGATCCATGCCGCCCAGCGCCATACCGGCCGCCATCTGCCCCATCTGCACCAGCTTCTGCTGCGCCATGCGCTGGGACCCGTGGCGCAACAGCGCATGGGCGATTTCGTGGCCCATCACGACTGCCATCCCATTCTGGTTCTCTGCGATCGGAATGAGTCCGGTGTACACCGCCATCTTCCCGCCCGGCAGGCAGAACGCGTTGGCCTCTTCCGACTGGATGACGCTGACGTCCCACTGGAAGTTCTGGTAATCCGTGGGTGCCTGCTGTTGGTTCATCGCGGCGAGATCGGCGGTCACCTGCGGCACGCGATTGACCAGGCGACTGGCGATCTCGCGGATCTGCTGGCTTACCTGGCTATTGGCCGGCAACAGCGCCCCCTGTGCCGAGGCGTCGCTTTGCACCTGCTGGTAGGCCTGCGCGCCAAGTTCGACCTCCTCTTCCGGCGAGGCGCCGTAGTGCGCGGTTTCGCCGGTGTACGGATCGGTTTTCGCGCTGCCGAACCAGGACCATGCCGCGTAGCCGGCGAACAGGAGCAGGATCAACCAGCGCATGCCGCCCATGCCAAATCCGCGACGCTGCGGCGCCTGCTGGTTACCCAAGGGATCAACTCTCATCGTGCCCTCCGTGATGCCATCGAGATGGCGGCTGCTGTCCGGGGCGATCCGGGCCGGCCATCGCGCCCCAAGCAGACCTGTCAGATTTCCCGCACCACGCGGAACCCTACGCGCGCGCTTGTGTTGTTGATGTCTGTGCCCTGCCGCGCGGCCGAGCGCGTGTGCGCGGGCGAACTCGCCCAGGACCCGCCCCGCACCGTCTGGTTCCGGCACCCCGGGTTCACCCAAGGCCGGCCATCGCGGGGCGCCCGGCGGAAATTGCCGTGCCAGCAGTCGTCGACCCATTCGCTGACGTTGCCCGCAAGGTCATGCACGCCCCATCGGTTGGGCTGGTAGCTTCCCACCGGCGCCGGGCCCCAGGCGCCGTCACCATAGCCGGGGAACGCGTTGCTCCAACGCCGCCCCGAGGGCGAGACGTCGTTGCCTCCGGTGAAATTGCCGGATTGGGCCGGCGGCGCGCCATCGCCCCAGGGAAAGCGCGACTGCCCGCCCTCGCGCAGCACGTATTCGAATTCCGCCTCGCTGGGCAGCCGGTAACGCTGGCCGGTCTGCTCGGAGAGCCACTCTGCATAGCGCGTGGCGTCGCCGACGCTCACGTTCACTACGGGCATGTTGTCGCTGGCCGGGCGGCCCACGTAGTCCGACTGCCAGTCGACGTTGCCGGCGCGGACGAAATTACCGCTGCGCTCGTCGTAGATCGTCGAATATCCCCGTCGCGTCGCGCGCGCGCGATACCTGGTTGCATTGACGAAGCGGCGGAACTCGCCGACGGTGACCTCCGTACGCGCCATGGCGATGCCGCGATCGAAACGGATGTTGCGGACGGGCCTCTCGGCATCGCTGGAATCGGCTTCGCCTTCCAGCGCTCCCATGCGGAAGGCACCGTGCGGGACGACCACCATCTGCGGGCCGCGGCCACCGTTCGACAGCGCATCGGTGAACGCCTGCCCTGCCCGGAACAAGCCGTAATGGGCGGCGGTTTCGATGCGCGTGCGCAACTCCAGGACGGCGGGATCGCCCGTCGCGGCGATCCGCAACAGCTGCGCCAGCGTTTCCCGCGCGCGGCGCAGGCCAGGGGCGGTCGGCGTGGCGAGCTGCGCGATGCCTTCGTCGCGCAATGCGTTCACACGCGTGGCACGCTGCATCGCGATGCGTTCGCGCGCATCCCTGATGGTGACGAAGCCCGGACGCACCCTGGCTGCCTTGGCCAGCCATGAGTTCGCGCCGTCGTAGTCGTCCCGGTCAGCCGCGGCTTCGGCGCGGCGGATCAGCGCACTTTCGGCAGCGGCAAGTCCCTGCGCCGCCCGGCTGTCGCCGGGTCGTTCCCGCAGGGCCTCGCGGAAGTAGGCGATCGCACCGTTCGCTTCGTTGTTCTCGCCAATGTGTTCGGCATTGAGCGCTACCTCGCCGAGCCGGTTCGCCTGTGCGGCCTCGTCGGCGCGGTCGAGCCGGTCGAGGAAAGCTTCAACCCGCGGGTCCGCCGGCGCCACCACGCGCGCCACCGCCCCGACTTCGTGCGCATGGCGCAGTTCCTGCGCGTCGTAGTCGATGGCATTCAGTGCCTTGCGACCTTCGTCGAGCAATGCGAGCAGGGATTCACGCACGCCGTCGCGGATGCGCTCGTTCCGGGGCGAGTACTGCTGCAGGGCCAGATAGAGAGGGATCGCCGCTTCGGCCTCCTGCTCGCCGCCGTACAGGTGCCCGGCCTTGAGCGCCGCCGCGGCCTGCTTGCGCAGCGCTGTCGCGTTCGCATCCGTCACCGCTATTGCCGGCGCCCGCCATGCGGGTACCGGCGACACCGACTGGTCCTGCCCGATGGTGACCAGCGGCTCGGGCGCGCTGGCCTTCTCCGCCTCCGCCTGCCTGCGGCCACAACCGGCTGCGCACGTCAGCGCGAGGCCCAGGCCCAGGGACCAGGCCATACGTCGAAGGGGCCGCCAATTCGGATTCAAGCCACGCAACTCCCTGGCGTGCGACGCGGACGGTGTGGAACAGCAAGGACGGAAACGCCGTGGGGATCCTTGGCGTTACCGGGGACGAAAGTAGGCTATTGTCGCCCGCCGCGGCAACCTGCCCTATCCTCCGATCCATGCACGTCTGGATTTCCGACCCCTCTGCGCTTCAGGCGCATTTCACCCACGTCCCCGCACGCATCGGCCTCGACACCGAATTCATCCGCGAGCGGACCTACTGGCCGCAGTTGGCCCTGGTGCAGATCGCGCTCGACAATGCGTCCGGCGAACCGACCGTGCTGCTGATCGATCCGCTGGTGCCCGGCATGACGGCGGCACTGGCGCCGATCCTCGCCAACGAATCCATCCTGAAGGTGATGCACAGTCCGAGCGAGGACCTCGTTGCCTTCAAGCATGCCTGCAACGTGGTGCCCAAGCCCCTGTTCGACACGCAACAGGCCGCCGCCCTTGCCGGCATTGGCGCCGGCGTCGGCTACCAGAAACTCGTCGAACAGCTCACAGGCGTGACGCTGGCCAAGGGCGAAACCCGTTCCGACTGGCTGCGCCGCCCGCTCTCGCCTTCGCAACTGGACTATGCCGCCGACGATGTCCGTCACCTTGACGCGATGCACGACGTGCTCGACGGCATGCTGGCGCAGCTGAACCGTCGCGAATGGCTGTTCGAAGACGCGATCCGCACCGTGGCGAACGCCGAGAACGAAGGACCCGAGCGCTGGCCGCACCTGTCGATACGCAGTGCGCAGTTCCTCGATGCCGACATGCAGCGCCGCCTGGTGCGCCTGCTGCGCTGGCGCGATGCCTACGCTCGCGAGAACGACCGTCCGCGGACCTGGATCCTCGACAATGAGCTCGCCGTGGCGATCGCCCGCACCCCGCCACCGGACCGTGAGGGGCTGCAGGCGCAACTCGATGCGCATCCCAAGGCCCCGCGCAAACTCGGCGACGCCATCTGGCGTGCACTGGGCACGCCGCTGCCGGATGAAGCCGACGCCCCCGATGCCAGCGCGGGCGAAACACGGGACAAGCAACGGCTGAAGAAGCTGCAGGATGCGGTGAGCAAGCGCAGCGCCGAGCTCGGACTGCCCGACGGAGTACTAGCCTCGCGGCGGTGGCTGCAGGCGCTGCTCGACGATGGCAAATGGCCCAGCGCCCTCGCTGGCTGGCGCCGGGAAGCCCTCGAACCCAGCCTCGCGCCCCTGCTCGCCGCGCAGGACTAGCGCCTCCCTGTTGCGGTCGGTAGACTTTCGACCCTACGTGGGGCGGTAGCTCAGCTGGGAGAGCGTCGCGTTCGCAATGCGAAGGTCGGGAGTTCGATCCTCCTCCGCTCCACCATTAAATCAATGACTTACGAGAAGCCGGCCTAGTGCCGGCTTTTTCGTAACTGCACGGTAACAGCGCGGCGCCGGCCCTGACCGCTCTATCGCTAAGTGCAGAAGGGGTTGCCACATAGAACTCGCGGGGCGGCGGTAAAAAGGCCACGAAGCTTCTTGGGCCTTGGCGTTCGGGCGAGTCATTCGTGACTTGACGCGGCCGCAAATAAGCGTTGCGCGCGCGACGAGTTCTCGCAGGCATCCCCTCGGCGGAGGGAGGCAACCCGGATCTCGAAGTGGTTGGCAAAAAACCGCACGGCCGGTCGTTGGGAGCAGGTCCGGTAATTCAATGCACCTTGTGTGGGCCGCACGCTGACGCCCCGTGCCCATGCCCATCGGGCTAATGCCGCGCTTACATCCCAGGATCGAGAGATGGGACCCTCGGGCCCACACGAAGGATCCATCGAAGATCGAGGAACCCGAGCAATCCCGAACGAGCCATCCATGAGCCACCGCGCAGGATCACCCTCTGGAGACGCCCCACTCATACTGCGGGCAACACTCGATGCAGGGACTGACACGTGGTGGTCCGGGTTGCAATCGCGAGGTCGCGCGACGATGTGCTTGCCGAGCTCATCGAGGGTGAGATCAGGGCGTCTTCCGAACTGCGCCTAGTCGCGACAGGACAACTCCCCCATACAAATCCGGCCAACCGGCTTGCCGCCTTCGTCGAGAATGCCGATGCGCTGATTGCGGTCGGGGATTTCGCCGCAGGATTGATGGAGGAGATCGTCGAACAACACGCTGAGCTCGTCGTTTACGGCATCAGGATCGGCTCCGATACGGTCAACGTGAGGCTCAAACAGGAGAGTGCCCAGCAGCTGATCGACACGCTGATCGCACTTTCACGCGGGCGGCGCCGCGAACAGCCTCGGCTTCTCGAATACCAGCTCGTCCAGGATGAGGAGGCATGCGGATCGTGCCGACTCGTAGAGGTCTTGCCCGCACATGACAGGGTCCTGCAGGCGACGGCCGAATGGATACGGCAGGCACTGCTGGCGTACTGGCAACGGCTGCCCAGGTCCGACCTCGACGTCCCCGGCCATGCACGCAGTCCGGATTCGCTGGAAGGCATCCTTCGCGCGCCAGCCGTCGACGTGACTTGCGAGGAGGTCCAGCGAGCATTCGCAAACCTCCTCACGACGCTGCGCAAGGATGGCCGCGAAAGCAACGAGCCTCTTGCCCGCCTCCATCATCGACTCGGCCTGACCGACGCCGAGTTCAAGCTGGTGCTTCTCGCTCTCGCCCCCGAGATCGACATCAACTTCCAGATCGTCTTCGGGTTACTGAACGACGACCTTGGCCGCAAGTCTCCGACGCTCGCCCTTGCCTGCGCGATCGTGGGGAATCCCATCGAGACTCGCCAGGACATCGAGCAGGCCGGCAATCTGGCCCGGTGGCGGCTGCTGGATGGCGGAGCATCGCCGCCGCAGGCCGATGACCTGGTACGGCTGGCACCGCACTTGACCTCCTGGCTGCTGGGCAGCACGTCCGCACTGCTCGACGATCCGGCTATCCGCCCTTACGTCCGCACGGAGCCGTTCGCCGGCGCGTCACTGCTGGCTGGCAAGGACTCTCCCTTCCCGATCCGCGACCTCTCCAGGCGCTTCCTGACAGAGAAGAAATGGATCGTGCTTCCGGGGACGAATGTCGACCAGTGGCGCGCTCGCTGCGAACTTGCCGCCCGCGACGGCGGAACGCGGCTCCTGCGGTGCCGGACATCCGGCCTGCTCTCGCTCCCGCAATCCGATCAGCATGAAGTCGCGGCTCGCCTCGCGCGCACCGCCCACCTGCTTGGCATGACGCCCATCGTCGATCTGGCAGACGAGCCTGCCGACGAGAATCGCCGAGCGCTGCTCCCTCACCTGGCTGAAGCCTTCGCCATCCTTCCGCTGCCTGCAGTGCTGATATCAGGCGACGTCGAGTGCCACGTCGGCTCGCTGGACATCGGCGCCATCGCCACACCCCAGCCATTCGCCCCCGCGATCGAGCTACCCGGGATCTATGACGCCGCCGCCAGGAAGGCCGGGATGTCGCTTTCGCCGGAAGAGTGTCAGCGGATCGCCCTTGCCTTCCCCATGCCGCTGGACGCGATCGAAGACGCAGTCGGTCTGCTGGTCCTTGGCGATGCCCGGTCAAAGCCGCAGAACGATCACTACGAGCTGATCGCGGGGGCGTGCCGGCGCATTTCCAGCCCGCGCCTGGGGAGTCTCGCCAATCGACTTTCCCCGAGCTTCTCGCTGGACCAGGTCATCCTCCCGCCCGAGCAGCGCGCCGAGCTGATGGAGATCGTCGGCAACGTGATGAACGCGCCCACCGTGTTGGGCCAATGGGGCTTCGCCAAGCAACTGCCCTACGGCCGCGGCGTGGTCGCGCTGTTCTCGGGCCCCAGCGGCACCGGCAAGACCATGGCGTCACAGGCGATTGCGCGCGAACTTCGCACGGAGGTCTTCGCCGTCGACCTCTCCCGCGTGGTGAGCAAGTACATCGGGGAAACCGAGAAGAACCTAGACCTCGTGTTCTCCGAGGCCGAACGCGCCAATGCCGTCCTCGCCATCCAGGAGGCCGAATCGGCCATTGGAAAGCGGGGCGAACAGAAGGATGCCCACGACCGCTATGCCAACCTCGAGGTCGCCTACCTGCTGCAACGGATGGAAAGCTATTCCGGCCTCGCCATACTGACCACCAACTTCAGGCAGAACCTCGACCCGGCATTCCTGCGACGCATTCGCTTCGTCATCGAGTTCCCCAAACCCGATGCACGGGCACGCGAGGCCATCTGGAAGCAGTGCTTGCCCGGGACGGCCCCTGTCGGGGCAGGCGTGGACTTCTCGCTCCTGGCTCGTCAGATCGAACTCACGGGCGGCAACATCCGGCAGATCACGCTGCGCGCGGCCTTTGCCGCGGCGCGGGAGAAGTGCGCGATCGAGATGCGGCACATCTTCGCTGCCACCCGTGCAGAGCTGCTGAAGCTCGGCGAGAACGGAGCGGCCCGCGATCTCGACGAAATCGAACTGTTCCACGCCAACGACCTGGCCGCGTGAGGTCGCGATGAACCACGACGCGCTCAGCATAGTGACACGCGCCCTACGGGACCGGATCGATGCCGCGCTGCACGCCAGGGCGTCGTCGCGGTCGGCCGATGCCGTGCACATCGGGCCACTCAACGATACGGCAGCCAAGGACGCTCGACTCGTCCTGTGCCTGTATCGAGTGTCGGTCAATGCTGAGCTCCGCAATGCGGAACATCGCATCGTGCCGACACTCTCCAACTTGCCCATCGCAACATACGAGAACTCACTACCTCTTGATCTCCACTACTTGCTGAGCACGAGCTCGCCAAGCACCAATGGGCTCCAGGACCTCGGCATTGCCATGCAAGCCCTGAACGACCGGCCTTACCTCGCCGGCGCTGCGCTGCAGTCGGACATCGTGCATCTGTCTTTCCAGGCAATGACGACCGAGGAGATCGGTCGTGTCTGGGCGTTGTTCCCAAACGTCAATTACCGCATGTCGGTGCTGATCCTGGCGACGCCCGTCTGGATCGACCACACGCCGCTGACGGATCCGGCAGGTCCGGTGGTCAAGGAGCGGTATGGCTTCGCGCCAGTGGTAGAGGAGCAGCCATGATCGTGGAAGCTACTCATGACGTGATCACGCGAAACGTCCGGTTCGCGCTGGAACTGCTCGACCCGTTCGACGGCCGCACCGTGTGCAAAGGCCTACGCGTGGAGGCAAAGGACGACGAGGGGCGCCCGACAGGTAAAGCACCGATCGTCTCCCGCTCGGGGAGATTCATATGGTTGAGCCATGGCGACCCACTGCCGGCCAGCGTCGGCCTATCGTCGGGTCGACTTCCCTACGCCAGTTACGACATTCCCATCCCTGCCGACCTGAAGGAAGGCGGCCTCATTCGCGTGAGGCTCCGACTGCGTCGCGACTACTCGATCCCTAAGGGTGTCACCGCGATGCGCGGGACCCTCTTCCGGAAGGTGCGCCAAGAAGGCCAAGAAGAGCGGCGCCTGGCAATCCCGGGCGCGGTAGTGCAGATGGTCTGGAGATCCATTGGCGGCTGGATTGTTCCAGAACCCGCGCTGCCATCTCAGATCGGTGTCGGGGAGAGCATCACGGACGATGCGGGAGAGTTCATCGTCTTTGCGCGCCTGCGCAGGGATGGCACGGGGCAATCCGATTACGTGGGCCATTCGCTGGCTGACCGATCTGGCAGCGGCGTTCGCCTGAGCGTCGACACCGAATTTCCAGACGTCCGGCTGCGGGTCACGCGGTTCGATCCCGCAGCTACCGCATGGACGGCCAAAAAATTCTCCTTCCTCAAGACGATAGAGGGCGGCTGCATCCCGCTAGGAGAACTCCTACCGACCCGACTGCAGCTGGACTGGAATGAACTGAAACCACAGTGAGGCAACCGCGATGAGCCCGACGCCCGAAGCAGCGAGCAATGACAAATCGAAGGCCGACATCAAGGATCTCATCAACGAGATCGGCGGCGAGGTCGCGGCCTTCCAGGCCAAGGATCTCGCGAAACTCAAGGGCGAACTTGAAGCGTTCGAGAAGAAGAGAGCGCAGGTGGTCGACGGATACAGGCTGAAGTACCCGATCCTGCTGGAAAGGTGGGAGAAGCTCAATGAGCCACTCAAGTTCCTCCATGGGCAGTTGAAGGAGAAGTTCGGCAAGGAGGCGTGGCATGACCACTTCAAGTCTTGCGTCTGCGACAAGAGAAAGACGATAAGCGACCTCCAAACGAAACTCGACAAACGTGCCACCAGCGTCAGCGGCGAGTTGGGTCATGCTCGCGACATTGCGAAGGCAGCATCCGACGAAGCCAAGAACGACCTGGACTCCCTGATCGACAACGTCACGAGGATCGAGACCACCCTCTCGGAGAACGAAAAGTCGGTCTCGGATATCAGGACTTTGCTCGAGGCGCCGAAGGGGAGCGCTGTAGCGGTCTATCTCCTATGGGGAAAGCTCCTTCCGTCTCACAGACGACTCAGGCCGCAGAGTGTCGGGGACTGCCTGAAGTTCGCCGAGGACGAATCGATGGAAAAGCTCTGCGAAGAGACATCGCCCGCCTCATCGCGCCGCCCCGCTCCGTGGCTGATCAGTCCCGACAGCTACGAGAACGAGATTTACGCAGCATGGAATCGGTATCGCCAAAGCAAGGACGCATTGGGCAGCGCCGAAGACAAGTACAGCGTCGATCCTGACGACTTCGAATCGCAAAAGAAGCGGCTCGATGCGCTGCGCAAGTCGTTCGACGATGACGTGCGCTGCTGTCTCGCGTCCATAAAGGTCGAGAAACCGACCTGCGGCGGCGCTCCTGCCCCGCAGACCACCGAAAAGCCCGACACCGCTCCCGCGAACGACCAGGAGGAATGAGTCATGCCCGAGTATCTGAGCCCTGGCGTCTACATTGAAGAGATCGAGCGTGGGCCGCGCCCCATCGAAGGAGTTCCGACGAGCACGGCCGCCTTCATCGGAGAAACCGAGCGCGGACCGACCAGGCCTCGCCTGATCTCGAGCTACGTCGAGTACAAGCGCTGGTTCGGCGATGTCTTCGACCGTGATCAATACATGCCCTACGCCACAAATGGCTTCTTCGAGAATGGAGGCCGCCGTTTGTTCGTTTGCCGCATCGTGGGCGCTGACGCCACGGTAGCCTCCGCGGAAGTCGGCAACCTCATCATCAAGGCAGTCGGCGCCGGCTCGTGGGGCGAACGTGTCTTCGTCAAGATCGAATCAGGGTCGACGGAAGGCAGGTTGGACGATGGCAACGATGGCACGAAAGTCAAGATCGGATTCCGCCTGCGCCTCGCGTACTGGACCACGAAGCCAAAGGACCCATTCGACCCGTTCAAGGATGAGAACCGGAAAAAGAAGCCGCGTCCGGTCCTCACGGAGGACTTCAACGACCTGACGCTCCAGCCGGATTCCTCGGACTACTTCGAGAAGCGGCTGTCCGGAAACTCTGCCCTCGTTTCCATAGAACTCAAGGACACGAGCGACCTCTCCCTTCCAGATCCGACTGACGGAGAGTTCCTTGACGGCGGCGCGGATTCCCTGAGTCAACTCACTTCCACCGACTATGTCGGAAAGCCAGTCAACCCCGGCGACGAGCCACAGGGCCTTGAAGCGCTCACACTTGACCCATACCGGGAAGTGGCCCTGGTCCATGCACCGTACTTCGCCCCGAACAACACTGACGTCGCAAAAGCGGTGATCGATCATTGTGAGCGCATGCGCTTTCGGTTCGCAGTTTTGGATGGGGAGAAGAAGGTCTCCGACCTCAGCGCTCTTGACCCGCGAACGGTGGTCGCGGACTCGCATTACGCCGCGATCTATCACCCTTGGATTCATATTTCCGACCCGAAGAGCGGAGCGCCCACACTGGTTCCTCCTGGTGGCTACGCGCTGGGCGTCTACGCTCGGACTGACACAGAGCGCGGCGTCTACAAGGCCCCCGCCAACGAGACGGTGCGCGGCGCCGTGAAGCTGGAGACCGACATTAATGACATCCAGCAGGAGACGCTGAATCCGCGTGGCGTCAATGCGATCAGGAGCTTTCCGGGCCGTGGCATCCGCATTTGGGGCGCCAGAACCCTGTCTTCCAACGGCCTATGGAAGTACGTGTCGGTCCGCCGACTCTTCATCTTCCTGGAAAGGTCGATCTATGAGGGAACCCAGTGGGTCGTGTTCGAGCCGAACGACGACCGGCTCTGGGCGCGCGTCACTGACACGATCCGCCTGTTTCTGCGGTCGCAATGGCGCAACGGCGCACTCCTTGGCCGCACAGAGAAGGAAGCCTTCTTTATTACCTGCGACCGGACCACGATGACCCAGGACGACATACTCAACGGCCGCCTGATCTGCGAGATCGGCATCGCGCCGGTGCGACCGGCCGAGTTCGTCGTGTTCCGCATCTTCCAGCACACCGCCGAAGCGCAACGTTGAGGACACGACCATGGCCCGCAAGGATCCACTGCGCAACTTCCGGTTTCGCCTGGAGATCGACGGCATCACGCAGGCGAACTTCAGCGAGGTGACGATCGGCGAGACCGCGACGGACGTCGTCGATTACCGCGACGGGAACGAACTGGGACCACTTCGAAAGCTCAGCGGGCTGACGAAGTACGGCAACGTCACGCTCAAGTGGGGCGTGACGGACTCCATGGAGTTGGAGGAATGGCACGACGCCATCGTTGCCGGCCAGGTCCAGTCGCAGCGCAAGACCGTGACGATCATCGTCATGGACGAATCCGGCACGGACAAGGCGCGCTTCGTCGTCAGCGAAGCCTGGCCGTCCAAATACCAGATCACCGGTCTCAACGGGAAGGGAAACGAAGTGTGGGTCGAGTCGATCGAGCTCGTCAACGAAGGCGTCGAGCGCGATATGTAACGCCGCTCACCACGGAATCCGGAGAAATGCGATGAACATTCGAGGCCCGGCCCATTTCCAGACAGAGATCGAGTTCACCTTGCCAAAGGGATATCTCGACCAGACGGGAGTGCTGCACACGCGGGGAGTGATGAGGCTGGCGACCGCTGCGGACGAGATCCTGCCACTGCGCGATGCGCGCGTGCAGCAGAACGAGGCGTATCTGGCGATCATAGTGCTCGCGCGTGTGATCACCAGCCTGGGCGATCTTCCGACCATCGATACCCGCGTGGTCGAGGGCCTCTACGCCTCCGACCTGAACTTCCTGCAACGCCTCTACGAACGCGTCAATGGCGACGACCACGTCGATCAGCCCGTGGACGCGATCGGAGCACCCAGCACTACCGACGTTCCCCTGAAGCTGGAGAGGAGCTTCCGAACGGTGGGGGAAGCCTGAAGGCCTATCCGTCGCAGATACTTCGCGAGGAGATGGCCTTCATCGCATACCACTTCCACTGGGGCGTGGCCGAGCTCTTCAACCTCGAGCACGTCGAGCGCAGGCACTGGTGCCGATCGATCTCCGCGATAAACCGCAGACTGGACGGCACGCCCACCAACCCGTTCGAGGAAGTCTAGGATTCCACCGCCGTGCGCACGAGCAGCGATCCCTATATGAACTTCCGCTACGTGGTCGAGTTCGACCAGATACAGCGTGGCGGTTTCAACAAGGTCAAAGGCGTTTCGCGCGACGTCAAGGTGGAGACGTATCACGAAGGCGGGCAGAACGAATTCGAGCATCGGCTCGCTTCCTACACGACGTACGGCAACATCACTCTCGAACGCGGGCTGGTCGACGATTTCCTCTGGTCCTGGCAGGAAGCGACAGCGGATGGTCGCGTCGAGCGTCGCAACATCACAATCGTGCTGCGCGACGGGGAACTCAAGGAAGTCTGGCGCTGGCTGGTGGACGGGGCCTTCCCCGTCAAGTGGACGGCCTCCGACCTCGATGCGGCAAGCTCCCAGGTTCTGATCGAGAGTATCGAGTTTGCGCATCGCGGAATAAGGAAGGGCTGACAATGCACCGCCTCTATTCGCGCAGCGCGATCACGCACCGGCGGCGGCCCTTCGAACGCCGCGGACGCGCTTGGACGCGTCCGCGTATCAGGGCGACGCTCGCCTCGCCGATCCTGATGTGGCGACGGCAGGCGCGTCGAAAGGCGTCGCTTCTCTCGCCAGCGCCCGCGGTCGTGCCCTCTCTGGGGGCCCGGCTCGACGCGCCGCGTGTCGTCCATGTGAAAACCATGCATGCCACCACTCGCGTGCTGTGGCACCGGGTGCGACACGTTCCGGTGCGGGAGCCGCGCGCCCGCGTCGAAGCGCGCGCCATTGCGCCCGCCTCCCCGCTTCCACCGGCGGCGCCATCGAATCCTCGCGTGAGCCGATTGCACCCGAGTCAGCAGCGGGCGGCCGCCCCGAAATCGCCTGCGGCTTCCACGCGACACGTTTCCGGCGCGCCCGCCATTCTTCAGAAACTCAATCGGTGCATTTGCGTGCCAGCGTCCGACAGCCACGCTGCGCCAACCCACCTCCTGGCTCCCGTACGCAGGCTCATGCGGCTGCGAACCGACGTCACCGCTCGAAGTGCCGCCTCGCCAGAGCCGCGTCATCCGGCCGGTCACGTCGTTTCGATCTCTCGGGGGAATCCCATGGCCGCGCGCCCCGGCTCGAAAGGCGTCGACGCGCCGCAGCGCCCCGCCGTGCCACCGCCTTCTCCAACGACGCTCCTCCCTGAAAAACGTCGCCTGCACAAGACCAAACGGGCAAGCGCCCAACGCTTCGAGCCCCGGTCGCGGCCCATTGATTCGCCTACACGCGCGGCGCCAACAACCGCCGACATGCAACTGCGCATGTCACCTGCGCCCGACGGCCAAAACGAGGCCGCCTTGTTCGAAAGAGCGTCGCCGACTGATCAACCGTCGATCCATGCATCCAGGCGAACACCCGCGGCACCGAGCGCCCCCGCATTCGATCCATCGTTGGCCGACCGGCTGGCCGATGAGGTCATCCATCGCATCGAACGCCGCGCCCGTATCGAGCGGGAACGGCGCGGTCTCTGAGAATGCCCATGACCCTCGAGAAAGCCACCATCGATGTCGTAACCGGAAGCAAGGCAGGCACGCAGATTCGTGTGCTGTTCAACCCGACGGAGTACACGCTCGAGCGATCGAACAGCTACAAGTCGACATCGATTCCTGGCGTGGGCGGCCCGCTGTTCCACTTCATAAACGGCGAGGCGCAGACCCTCTCCATGGAGCTCTTCCTCGACGACACCGATCCGCCACGCAACGGCGAAGCCAGCGTCCGCGAGCGAATCGACGAGATAGTCGCACTGCTCGATATCGACAACAACTTGCACGCGCCGCCAATCGTCCGGTTCGTCTGGGGAAAGCTCAGCTTCAAGGCGATCCTCGACAAGGTCACCCGCAAGCACACCCTGTTCCATCCGCAGGGCATCCCCGCGCGCGCGACGATTGGCGTCAGCTTCAAGGAGTACCGGACGCTTCCGGAGCTCCTGACCAATCCTCGCCTGCAATCGGCCGACAAGAGCAAGCGGCGCGTCGTCGTCGGGGAAGACAGCCTGTGGATGATCGCCGCGCGCGAGTATCAAGACGTACGTCGCTGGCGTGAGATCGCCGAGCAAAACGATCTGGACGACCCGCGCGACATCGAAGCGGGCGAATGGATAACGATCCCTCCACTGGAGCCGGAAGATGGAACTCGTCGCCGCATCTGACCGGGAGGGCGCGTTCTATGTGCCGTCCTTCACCGTCAAGGTCGACGATCAGACCCTGATGCATGAGGTCGCGATCGCCGTCACCCAGGTCGAGGTCGACAAGACGCTGGGCGGCGCCGCGCATTTCAGTTTCACAGTCGCCAATGCCTTCGATGCGGAGAAGCGCGAGTTCGAGACAGCATCTGGATCTTCCCTCCTGGACCTGCTGAAGTTTGGTTCCCGCGTCGAAATCGCGCTTGGGTATGGCGACCATCGTCGACTGTCGCCGATCCTGTTCGGAGTCATTACCCATCTATCCACGGGTTTCGCCGAGGGTGGAGCGCCGGAGCTCAGCGTATCGGGCTACGACAACCTGTTCCCGCTGACGCTTGGCAAGCGATCGCACAGCTGGAAAGACGCCACCGACAGTCAGATCGTGAGCCTCATCGCCAAGGGCTACGACCTTTCGACCGATATCACTCCGACGTCGCAAGTACACGACCAGACGGAACAGAACCAGGAGAGCGACGTCGATTTCATCGCCAAGCTGGCCAAGCGAAACCACTACGAGTTCTACATGACGGCACGGAACGTTTTGCGCTTCGCGCCTCCGCGCGACACCAGGAACGGGGTGATTGCGCTGGCATGGGGAAAGGGGTTGCTCAACTTCAAGCCCGAGGCGAACCTCGCATCCCAGATCAGCAAGGTGAAGATCATCGGCTGGGATCCTGAAAGCAAGAAGACCATCATCGGCGAGGCCAGCGCCGGCGAAGAGTCCGGGGCCGAGGCGTCTCGCCAGAGCGGCGGCCAGCGATTGCGAGCCGTGAGGAATGGCGATGTGGTCCTCGAGCTGAGACAGCCGGTTTTCACGCAGGCGGAAGCCCGCGAGCGCGCCAAGGCCGTCCTCAGCGACCACGCCAAGACCTTCCTGACCGGCGAAGCCGAGTGCATCGGCCTGCCTGATCTGTTGCCCGACACGAACGTGTTTCTCGGTCAACTGGGGCATCCCTTCTCCAAGAACTATTACGTGCACTCCGCCAACCACAAGGTCGACGGAAACGGCTACCGCACCCGCTTCAAGGTCAAGGAGACGTCACTGTGAGCACCATCTCCCCCTACTCGCCGGAAACCTCGCTCGAAACCGCAGGCGCGGCCAAGGGTGTCGCGGTGGCCATCGTGTGCGAGAACCGGGACGACAGCGGCCTTGGACGCGTGCGGGTGACGTATCCCTGGCACACCACTCCGCATCAGAGTTACTGGGCCCGCGTCGCCACGCCGATGGCAGGCGGCAGGCGCGGCATCTACTTTCTTCCCGAGATCGACGATGAAGTCCTGGTCGCGTTCGATCGCGGCGACGTCCGCTTCCCCTATGTGCTCGGTGCCTTGTGGAACGGCAAGGACAAGACGCCTGAGAACAATGGCGACGGTCGCAACAACCTGCGCGTCATCCACACGCGATCCGGGCACAGGCTGACCTTCGACGATGGATCCAAGGGCCTGGTCAGACTCGAACTGAGCGACGGAAAGAAACTCGAACTGGATGATGACGGAATCCGCCTGGACGACGGCAGCGGCAACAGCCTGGCCATCCAGAGCCGCGATGGCTCATTGAGCATCCGCGCGGCGACACGCCTGTCCATTTCAGCACCGACCGTCGAGATCAATGCCAGCAGCGCCATGACGGCAGACTGCAAGGGTCTGATGACGCTCAGAGGAAGCCAGGTCGCGATCAACTGAGGAATGACGATGGGACAGCCGGCCGCTCGCCTTGGAGACTTAACGTCGCACGGCTCGCCTCTCGCGGGGCCGGGCTTCTGCGCCACGGTGCTGATCGAGAAGAAGCCCGCGTGGCGGGTTGGCGACACCTACATTTGCCCACTGGCCTCTCCTCAGCCACACGGTGGCGGCGCGGTCATGGTCGGCAGCATGACGGTGAGGATCGGAGGAATGCCCGCGGCACGGCTCGGCGACGTCGTAGTCGAGGCCGGAGGCGGTCCCAACGCGATTCTTGCGGGCGCAACCAGCGTGCTGATTGGATGAGGCGACCATGGACGAACAGAAGCAATGGCAGGGTTGCGGATGGTCGTATCCCATACGGATGGATGCGTACACGGGCACGCCGGAACTCTCCCGACACGAACGCGACATACGCGAGTCGCTTCGAATCCTCCTCGGCACCGCGCCCGGCGAACGCGTGATGCGCCCTGATTTCGGCTGCGGGATCCATGACCTCGTCTTCAGCGTCATGGACGTTGCGATGCTGACTCGCGTGGAAACCCAGGTGCGTGAGTCCATCATCAAGTACGAAGCGCGCGTGGAACTGCTTGGCGTGCGTGCCGATCCGCTGTGGGCGGCCGATGGGCTGCTGCTGGTCGAACTCGAGTACCGGATCCGGCAGACCAATCAGTCGGGAAACCTCGTCTATCCGTTCTATTTCCGCGAAGGCGGACAGAGCACGCCGAGGAGCCGGCGATGAAGTTGCCCGTCCCTCCGCATTTCGATGCGAGAAAGCGCGACGAGCTCCACGAGGAGCTGCGGTCGCGCGCCAGGCTTTGGTTCCCCGATTGGCGCGCCGACGACAACAGGCCGGACGTGCTGTCGGCGTTGCTCGGCATTGCCGCCTCTGTGAGCTCGGAAGTGACGCGACGCCTGGATCGGGTTCCCGAGAAATGCTTCCGCGATCTCCTGCACTGGCTCGGCAAGCGCGGCGGCACGGCGCGATCCGCGCGAATGCCCGTGGTCTTCCGGATGTCGGATCACGCCGAACCTATGTACGCGCCAGAACAGATCCGGATCCAGGCGGACGCAGACGGCACACCCGTGGTTTTCGAGAGCGAGAGCGGGATCAATCTCGTCGCATCCGGCCTTCTGAGCGTTGTTGCCACCGATGCCATTCGGGACCGGTTCTACCGCGCTCCCGACGGGCTGGGGGCGATGGGACCTGCGCCGACGCAGCGCACCTGGCAGGTCCGTACACGCGTGCGCATCGGCTCGAATACCGCCCAGTTGGACCCGCCGGACGGTCTTGTCAAGGACATGATTCTGGAAGACGACGCCCACAACCGCTATCGCATCGAGACCGCCAAGGACGGCATCGTCACGCTGTCCCACGGCCTCGGCGTGCCCGAGAACAAGGACCCCGCTCCACCAGGCCCCTACGAAGGAAAGCTCCGTTCCGTCGAGGCGTTCTCGCCATTCGACGCGTATGAGCGAAATCGCCAAAAGCATGTCCTCTATCTGGGCGCGGACGAGCTTCTGAACATCAGCAGCGCATGCCACATCGAACTGATGGGGATTTCGTCGAAGTGCAAATGGAGCTACTGGGGCAAGGGCGCTGACAGTGTGGTTTGCTGGCAGAGCATCGAATCGGCGCGGAACGTGCTGACCAAAGACGCCGGACAGATCGAGAAATTCGAGATCAATGGTTTCAAGCTGCGCTGGCTGCGCGCCGAGCCCCTGCAGGAATCGGTCGCGAAAACCGAATTTGCCTCTGAGATCAGGTTCAGGATCTACCCGCGCAAGGACACGGACAAGGACAAGGACGGACAACTGCCGACGGACCCGGGCAATCTGGAGGCCGTGGCCAACACGACCCCGGTCGTCCTCAATAGGGGCTTCCATCCCTTGGGCCGAGAGCCGCGCCCCTTCGACGCCTTCCATCTGAGCTGCCCCGAAGCCTTTGGAAAACCCAACGTCCTTGCGACGGTCGAAGTCAGGGCTGGCGACGGCTTCAGCGGACCACTGAGTTCGGTCGCCGATGCCGAGGGTTCCACTCTGGCCGGCGGCATCCGCCAGGACCAACGACTGCAACTGGTCCATGTCGACACGAACGCCGACGATCCTGTGGTCCGCTTCCTGGCCATTACGCAGCCTCCCGGATCGGACGGCATACCGGTCAAGCTCCTGGTGCAGAAGGTAGGAGTCGCTGCCTCATCCAGTACCTGCTTCGTCAGCGCCACCGATGGCGCCGAAGCCTGGATATGCCGCGCTGACATGCCGTTGTCCAAGTTGAAAGAAGCTGGCGCCGAGATGGCGTACAAGTGGATGAACCTGGCATCGCCGATGGCGGGCGCGCCGATGAGCGAAACCTGCCTGATCCGCGACGCCGACAGGGAGTTGAGGATCTACGCGCTGGTCAACGGCGGTGTGCATTGGCGGCCCGTCCTCGGCGATGGCGGCTGGACACGTCTTCCGGTCAGCGTGGGCAACAAGGAGGTATCGCTCGCGCGTCTGGCTCCGTTCGAACGCACGGACCAGCCACCCGGTACCGGTTCCGATGTGTTGGGCCTGGTGGGCATCACCTCCGACGGCACGCCGCTCCATTGGAAGGGTTCGGGGCCGGGATGGGTGGCCATCGGCGACGCCGTCGCGACACCGGGCGCGTACCCCGTCGCCCTGTTGCACAGCAAGGCGAAATACGTGTTCTGGCCCGGAACCCGTCGACGCGGAGACGGCAGCGACGCAACGATCGAAGCGGCAACCATCGATGCGAATGACCAGGTCACGCAGGACCATCACGTGGTACCGGTCCCCGCGACCGGCAGTGGCCTCTCCTTCGTCGCACGCGAAGGCGTCGATCATCCCATGGCGCTCTTTGTCGGTTCGCATCAGGCGGAGTCGAGGGTCGGCCTCTGGCGACCGTTCGCGGCCACCGACCCGTATCTGGGTGAGCTTGTCGCGCCCGCCCTGTCCATCGAACAGCCCCCCGTGAGGATTGCGGGCGGTTACCTGCTGCCGCTGAAGGACGGCGCCGTCGCGGCCTCCCGGACGACCGACGAGCCATTCATCCAGGCAGCGCCCACTTCCGGGGCGATGACCGCCATCGCCCTGTCGGACGCGATACCCGTCGACATCACGGCGCGCGTGGCGCTGGAGCTGGCGGGCGAGTTGTTCATCGCAAGAACGATCGGTGCACCCAAGAGGATCGGCTTCGCGTACTCGCCACCGACGCCCCCCGCGCAAGGCCACATCCAAGGCCGGGTCCATTCGCTGGGACGACGATTCCGGTGCACGGTGCAAACGGTCCAAAGCATCGAACTCGATTCAGAGGACCACGACACCAACAACGGCGACATGCTGTGCCTCTGTCGCCGAAATGCCGCTCCGCTGCTGGCGAAGGTCACGAACATATCCACGCCGCCGGGGTCCATCACGCGCATCGCCCAGCTCGACCCACCGCTTCCCAATACCGCAGACCGTTCCTACTACCGGGTCACGGGTCAGCACGACCTGCCGTTCGACATACGGCCGACCGTGGTTTGCGAGGGCGCCTTCCCGCTCGTCACGCAACCTTCAGACGCGATCGTGGAGTTCGCGGGCAAGAGCTGGACGGGTCGGCTGTGGGACAAACCCGTCACGGGCGCGAACGGCCGGATCATCTTCGACAAGGCGCCCCCATTCACTCCCGCCAAAGGGAGTGTGCTGAGGCTGATCCTCCCGCCACCGCGCGGCAATGCCGTCGAACCGCCCACCGCCCAGAACCCCGAGCTTTCGTGGGAATACTGGAACGGTCGCACCTGGTGGAAGATCCCCAAGCTCATCGACGGCACCCGACACCTGGTGCGGTCGGGGCGCATCCAGTTCTGCGTTCCGCGTGATCTGCAGCCCAGCGACGTGGCCGGTCGCCCTGGGCACTGGATACGCGCACGTCTCGTGGGCGGCGATTACGGACAGGAGAGGGTCTGGCTGCAACCCGAAGACGAGCGGGACGGCGATGGCAGGAGGATGCTCAATCGGGATCCCTCCGCGATCCGAGCGCCTTACATCGCCCACATCAGCGTCAGCTACAAGACGTGCTCATCGCTCGCACCGGAACGCGTCCTGACCTTCGACAACGGCGCCTACCAGGACCAGACCGACCTCAACCGGTTGGACAACGCCAGCCTCGCCATATTCACGCCGCTGGCCGACTCGCTGGCACGCGCGACGACGCAAGCCATACAGCCGACCGAACCACAGTGCTGCGACGCATGTGGCGACGGCGCCCCCGCGGAGGCCGCACGGTCTGCGCACGACAAAGCCATCTATCTCGGCTTCACGGGTGATCTGTTCGGGCCCTGGGTCAGCCTGCTGTTCCTCGTCCACAAGGAACAGGAATGGACTGGGGAGCCGCCGGCGCTGGAAGCAGAAGCCTTCTTCGATGACGCCTTCCACAGACTCACGATCAAGGACGGAACGAAAGCCCTGTCCGAATCGGGGATCATCCTGCTCTCATTCCCTGTCCCCCTGCAAAGGGTCGTGTTCTTCGGCCAATCGTTGTATTGGATCAGGCTATTTCCACGGGCTTTCGCAGCCGAGTGGAGTCCTTCAATCCGTGGCGTATACCCGAACAGCGTCTGGGTAAGCGCGGGTGAGACGCATCGCCACGAAATCGTGGGCCTATCCGATGGCTCACCAAACCAGGTATTCCGTCTTGCGCACTCGCCAGTCCTGGACGACACGCTGGAACTGCGCGTCCGCGAGCCGGTCAGCGACCAAGAGATCGCGGCACTGAAGGAGGCTGACTCGAACGAAGTCGTGAACGACATCGGCGAATGGACCGGCCCATGGGTGCGATGGCGTCCCGGAGATCTCGCCGCTGCCCGCGGAACGGACCGAGTGTTCGACTTCGATGCATCGGTCGGCACGATCGTGTTCGGCGATGGCCGCAACGGTGCGATACCACCGATCGGCAGCGACAACATCGTTGCCGTCCGCTACCGCAGTGGCGGCGGCGCGGCCGCCAACCTGGTCAAGGCCTGGAGCCGGCTCAATCTCATCGGCCCGTTGCGCGGCGTCGAGGAAACCTTCACTCCCGAGGGCGCCGCCGGAGGCAGCGACCCGCAGGATCCCGCGACCGTACTTCACTTCGCCCCGGTCGAAATCGCCACGCGCGACCGGGCCGTAACGCTGGCCGATTTCGAACGGCTCGCATTGCAATTCTCGCCGGACATCGGGCAGGCGAAGGCCTTCCACGATGGAAGCGGTATCTCGCTCGTGATAGTCATGCGCGGACGCCAACCCGCGCCCACTAGAGCGCAGAGGCGCGAGCTGGCGAACAGTCTGGGCAAACGGGCCACCTCTGCCCTCCGGCATGACGTACGAGTCCAAAGCCCCACAACGGTCGACCTCAAGGTCGAGATCACACTGGCGGTGCGCGATCCGTCGAAGGTCGCCGCGATCGCCGCGGAAGTTCGCGAACGCATGACCTCTCTGCTCGATGGCGCGAGCGGCGGCTTCGACGGCTCCGGATGGCCGCTCGGTCGCATGGTCTCCGGAACGGACGTGGCCGCGAGGATCATGCAAGTCCCTGTCATCGACGGTATCGACGGTATCGAGCAGATCGAAGTAATGCGCAAGAAAGACGGCGCGTCGGCCCTGGGCAGGGACCAGCTGGCGGTGCTATCCGCGGACGCCGTGTCCATCCGCTTCCGAACCACGGAGGCGGCGTGATGGAACTTCGTCTGAATCTCGACGACACCAACTTCGATGCCCTGACCGAATCGGCCCGGGCCATGATTCCTGCCCTGGCCCGCGAATGGACCGACCATAACCTGCACGATCCAGGCATCACCTTGATCGACCTCATGGCCTGGGTGGCCGAGGCGCAGATCTACTCGCTGGCGCGAAGTCGCGTCGATGAGCGCCGGGCCTTTGCACGGCTGCTTGGCATCGCGCGCCGCGGCCCGCAACCCGCCCGCGGCCTGGTCTGGCCACTCGAACCGGACGAGCCCGGTTACACACCGCACGCGATGTGGGGGCAGTCGATCGAACAGGGGGCGGCGGTCTCGACCGACAGGCCGGACACACCCTTGTTTCGCGTGACCTCCCCCCAACACATGTCGCAGGCGCGCCTGGAGCGCATTGCCAGCCATTTCGCCAATGGCACCGTCGCCGATCACACCCGGCTCAACTGCCGCAACGGTGCCTCCTATCTGCCTTTCGGCACATCGCCCACGCCCGACGATCGACTCGTCCTGACCTTTGCCGGCACGGCGATCGCGTCCGGCGGAACGGGGACGTTCGCGCTTGGCGTCGAACTGTCCAGCCCGGATGTCCTGCCACCACCGCTGGGCCCACCGGTCAGCGGTCTGCAGGTGTCGATGCGCGATGCATCCGGCGAACGTCCGCTCTCCGTGCTGGGCGACTCGACCCACGGCCTGATGCGAGGCGGCGTGATCCTGCTCGACATCGGCGAACACGAGCAGATGCACGGCACGCCGGAGCAGGACCGTTGGTTCGAGCTGATCCTGCGCCCCCGGGTCGGGGGCCTCGTGCGTGCGCCCCGCGTGCGACGCATCGCCGCGAATGTCCTGCAGTTGGAACAGGCGGAGTCGATCACGGAGGAAGAACCGCTGTTCGGTCTCGGCATGCCGGGGCAGAACTACCAGCTCAATCGCGACGGACTCATTTCCAAAGCGGACCTCGTGGTGGAAGTCGCCGGCACGCGCTGGAGCCAAGAAGAGGACTTTGGGCGGAGCGATCCTACCGACCAGCATTTCCGGTTCGATGAATCCACCCGACGCATCGTGTTCGGTAACGGCATCAACGGCGAAATGCCGACCGCCAAGGCCTCGCTGATGGTGAGCTACGAGGTCTGCGCTGGCGTCCGCGGCAACGCGCCGCCTGGCGTGGGCTGGTCCCTGCAAGGTGTCTCCGGGACCATCGGGCGCAACTCGCAGCCGTGCGTGGGCGGAACGGACGCGATGCAATTGTCCGATCTCAGGCGCGAAGCGCGCAGCTTCCTTTCCCGGCGATCGCCGCTGGTAACTGCGCTCGATCTGGAAGCCGCCACCGTATCCCAACTCGACCTGTGCGTGCAGCGCGCACGCGAGCTTGCGACCACGGCACGGCAAGTTCGGGGTACGCGCACGCTGCTCGTGGTCGCGAAAGCCGACTCCGGGACGGATTCGTGCCCCTCGCCGGAGAATCCGCGCTGGCTGGAAACCATCCGTGCACGACTGGCTCCGAATCTGCTCGCCGGGCAGCGCCTGGTGGTGATCGCTCCGCATCGGGTACGCGTGCGGATCGCAGCCACGTTGCGCGTGTCTGCGTCGACCAACCCGGGGAATGTCATCCGCGAAGCGCGTCGCGCACTGCAAGCGATGTTCAGCAAAGAGGGCAATTCGACTTGGGACTTCGGTCGTGATCTCACTCGCTGGTCGGCCGCTGGCTGTCTGCGTGGCGTCGATGGCGTGCTCGATGTCGCCGGTCTTATGCTGTACCGCGACGGCGTGGCGCAGCCCGACACGATCGAACTCGGCGAGACCGAGTTGCCGTGCTTCGACGCGATCGACGGCGACCTCGTCGCCGAACGCGTGGCAGGTTCGCCATGAGCGCGCACCGTCTCCAGGCTTATCAATTCCATTCGCCGGCACACTGGCAGCGTTGCCTCGCGATCGGCTTCGATTCGCCCGGGACGGACGGGCTGTCTGTCTCACGCCCACTGGGCGCCCATGCACGCCCGGCCGGGCCACCGGACGCGCTTTCCGCGATCGCGGTCGACCGGTTCGACCGGCCTGTCTGGCGCCAGATCGGAACACCTGCACAGTCACTCGGTTGGATGGACGAAGCCGGCCTCGCCCATGGTCCGTTCCCGATCGAGGGCGCGATCGCGCAAACGAAGCGCTTCCAGCTCGACCGCTACGGGTTGTGGTCGTTCACGCCCGATCAAGTCGTCCGTTACGACCGCGACACATTGCAACGCGACCTCGTGCTCGGGATCGCCGAGCTTGGGACGGAACCGCACGCGCGGGTCCTGGATATCGCCTCCGATGGCGCGGCTGGACTTTGGATCCTGATGTTCGCACCGCGCGGCCAAACGCTAGCGCATGCGGATTGCCACGGATGCGTTTCGAGTCGTGCTGTGCCCTGCGATTCGCCCCACGCGTCACAGCTCGCGGTCCTTGACCGCGGCCGTACGCTGGCACTGTTGTGTCCCGACGATCACTGCCTCGTCCTGATCGACGTCGCGCGACACGACCAGAAAGACGGACAACGTTGCCGCCTCCGGCACCTGGACGACCTGGAGGCGAACTTCAGGCCAGAGCGTATCGCCAGCGACGGTGACGATTGCCTGGCGCTGGGAGGTTCGACTGTAGAGAACGGTGCATCGGACTGGCACCTCTACCTGCTGGACCGATTCGGTGAACTCCGGCAAGGCCCCTTCGCCGAACTGTTCCGACCGCCTTCAACGCCCAGGTCGATCAGTTTGGCAGCACCGGCGGATTTCGCGGTCGGCCGCAACTGCATCTGGTTTGCAACCGATCGCGGCCTGTGGCGCGTCGACACCAGCGATGACTCCGGCAGGGCCGATGCGGTAGCGGTGCTGCTGAGTCCGCTGCTGCAGTCGCCGGCCCGGCGAAGCGCACATCGCTGGCTTCGTGCCGAACTCTCGGTCGATCTAACCGAAGGTGCGTGCCTCGAGGTCGGCTACGCCACCACCGATGATCCCGCTACCGTCGAAAGCATCGTGGCGATCGAACGCGACGACAGCATGTCTCGCGCTGCACGCCAGGAATTGATCTGGTCCCTCCTGGACGATGCTCCGCAACCCTCCCGCACGTTCGAGGTCGCCGCCCCCCTGTCGTCGGCTGACGGGGGCTCGACTCGGCGTGTGGAGATTCCGCTGTTCGCAACGGATGCATCCTGGCTGGCGCTCAGGTTACGCGTCCAGGCGCCGTCCTTCGCCCAGCCCCCAACGCTCAAGGAACTGCGCATCGTGTACGACGATCGATCCCTGATGCGCTATCTGCCAACCCACTACTCCCATCCGGACAACGACCCCGAAACCGTCATGCGTCGCCTGGTTGGCGTGATCGAAACGACCACCCAGGCAATCGACGAAAGCATCGCCTCGATCGGGAAGAGCATCGGCACGAACGATGCTCCGGACGAATGGCTCGACTACCTTTGCAGCTGGCTTGACCTGCCTTCCCACGTGGCGCTTGCGAGCACCACCAAGCGCGCCCTCCTGCGGGACGCAGGTGCATTGCTCGAGGCGCGCGGAACCACCCGCGGAGTGAAGCGCCTGCTCGAATGCATTGCCGGCGATCGCGGGGCCGTCGAGGTCCATGACACGACCTCCGAACACGGCGCGATCGTCCTCGGTGGAAGGGGACGCAACGCCTCTCCCCTCGCTGGAATCCTCGGTGGTCGTCGCCGAGGGACCCCGTCGCTCGGTGGAAAGGCGGTGCTCGGATCCACCCGCCTCTGCGCGAAGGCGAGTGGCGGACCACTCGACGTGATCACCCCGATCCTGCGCATCGACATCCGAAGCGACGGCGAGACGCGCGCGGCGAACCGCCCCTATCTCGATGACGTCCTCTCCCAGTACCTGCCGGTCGGCGTCATGTATCGCATCCGCTGGCGGATCGCCGATCTCGCGAAAGGGAATCCGCATGCGCTGGTACTGGACGCGAAGGGACTGGCATCGCTCGGCATCGACAGCCGGATTGGCAGGACGGTCCTTGGCGGAAGAGCAAGCAAGCAGATCCGGACGGGTTTCAACATGGGTTTTGAACTGCGCTAGGCGCTACGGGAAGGAGAAGGTCATGGCAGCGATTACCGAATCCAAGCTTTCATGTTGCGTCGAGAGCCTCAGAAACAGGTTCTTTCTGCGCAAGCAGATGTTGGCCGACGATTTCAGGATCGAACAGAGCCACCTGATCGCGAGGAGACGCCAGGTGAATCGTGAAGTCCTCGGAACCGGCGTCGTTCGCGGATATCGAGTGACGGCCGCGACCGCAACCGGCGCGACCGGGCCCGTGCCGGCCGCCCTCCGCGTGACCTCCGGATTCGCGCTGGACCGAAGCGGGCGCGAAGCGGTGCTTTGCGACGGGACCGAACTGAGCGCCGCGAACACGTTCCTGCTTGTCGAGTCGAACAACGTCTGGTGCCCGCGCGATATCGATGCAAGCCTGGCGCCCGGCAGATACATCCTGGCCGTCCATTATGCCGAGCGAGGGGCTGGCGAAACGGTACCCAGCTCCCCCTGCGGCTGCGGCGATCCCGAGCGAACGCACCTTTGCGAAACGGTGCTGTTCTCTTTGCGCCCAATCCACGGAGAATGTGAATGCGGCGAGGCAAAGCACGCAAAGACTCATGGCTGCGTGAAAGATGCCTGCAAAGGGGGGCGAGGCCCGCATGCGCGTCTGGTGACGTGGTCGATGCGCCATCGCGATCGCGCGACCGCTCTCCGCTCATGGTCTGGCTACGACGTCGCCGTCGATGACGCCATCGCCCTCGCCTGCGTTGAGATCGCAGGGCCACCCGACGAGTGCCAACCGATCAAGGCCACCTTGATCGACGACGCGAGCCCGCGACGCATCGTCAAGACCAACGATGTCCTCTTCGACCTTCTCAATGGGCGCGACCTGACCCGGATCTCGTACATCAGCTGGCCCAGCTGGCACCGCAGCGACACACTGGTCAAGTGGGGCGAGTTCTCCGATTTCTTCAACGCCACGCCCCTGGACGAGAAGAGCGTGCTGACGAAGTTCACGGTGCGGTTTTCAGGCCCGGTTCGCGCGGAGACGGTACGGACCGACGTCATCACGATCACCATACACATGCGCGACGCCGGCACCGGGTGGGTCCGGTCGCGTCGCATTCCCTTGACGGTTCTTGACCTCACGCCAACCCGGACCGACCTGCCTGCCGGGACCACGGACCAACTGCAAGTCGCGGTCTCCCGGCGATGGGCCCGGGACGAGATCGAAAAGGGCGGAGAGTCCCAACTGAGCGAGCGCGACTTCGTGGTCGAGATCGAAGTGCGCGGTGACCTCATCATCGACTGCAGTGGCCAGAGCGTCGACGCGAACGCCGTTGGACTCCAGGCGCCGTCCGACGCGGAACAGGCGAAGGTGACCTCGGGCAACGGCACGCCCGGCGGCACGTTCCTGTCCAGTTTCAAGGTGGAACACAGCTCCGACACAGACACGACCGACTAGACCGACTAGACCATCGGGAGGCAGGACCATGAACAACGCAGTCAGCAAATGTGGCTTCGGGACGCTCGAGCGTCCTCTCTACAGCCCGGGCCAGCTCCTCGAGGACGAGGACCTCAGCAGCGGCGTCAGCTACACGCGCCGTCTCACCCAACTCCTCTTCAGCTCCCTGTTCGGATGCGGTGTCATCTGCGGCCTTCGCGTCAGTGCCGAGAAGGCCTGCGATGGCCGGAAGCTGAAGATTCTGGTCGGCAGCGGCCTGGGACTCGATTGCCTCGGCAATCCGATCGAAGTCCCGAGCCAGCAGGAACTTTACTTTGACCCGAAGTGCGATCCGTTTCCCGATAGTCTGTGGGTCGTCGCGTGCTACCGCGACCATGGATGCGCGCCGCGCGAACTCTCGAGCTGCCACGACGGCGGGAACGAGACCGCAATGACACGACAGAAGCAGGGCTTCGAGATCAAGGTCTATGGCGAAAAGCCCAAGTGTGCCTGCTCGTGCTACAAGGCGGAAAAGGCCGCGCCCGCCGGAGCCGGTGATCCGTGCTGCCAAGGCGGCACACCAGCAAGCAGCTCAGGCACCGCAAGCACTTCAGGCACCGTGCCGACCGACGGCAAGAAGGACGTGGAGGGTTGCTATGACGATCACGTCAAAGGCGTGTGCCCATGCGGCTGCGACTGCACGTGCATCCTGATCGGCGTGGTGACGCCCACCCTCGTAGTCGACGTAGCGCTAGATGCCGACCGTTCTGGCGTCCGCGACATTCGCCCGTTCCTGGTGGGCCATTACCACAGATTGGAGGAATCCGGCCGGTTCGGAACACCTGCAACTCCAACGCCCCCACCGCCTGCTCCGACCCCGTAGCCGCGACGGAGGGATGGCGCGTCATCGGCGCAGCGCATGTCAGAGTCCCGCGAACCGCTGTTGCAACGAGCTCCGGTTGTCGCGCGCGAGCGTGTGTCCGTGCAGCGGATTTCAAGCCAGGAACACGCTGCATCCCGCTCGGGTGCCCTGCAGCAACGGATCGGAAACCGCGCGGTGCTGGCGCTTGCGAGACAGGCGCGCGGCGACTCGATGCCGGCAACCGGCGACCTGCGCATCTCATCGCCTGGCGATGCGTCCGAGCGCGAGGCGACCACAGTCGCGGCGGCCGTCGTCCGGTCGGCCGATGCGGCACCGGCCACGGCATCCGTGGCGCAGCAAGTGCAGCGCGCAAGCGCCCCGCCCTCCATCGAGAAGGCGCCAGCGACCGGGATTTCCGCGCGCATCGCGAGCCGCATTCACGCCGGCCAATCGCTTCCGGCGTCCACGCGCCGCTTCATGGAGCCACGATTCGGCGCCAGCTTCGGCTCCGTTCGAATCCACACCGACGAAAACGCGGCGTCGATGAGCCGGGACCTGAGTGCCCGGGCCTTCACCGTCGGGCAACACATCTTCTTCGGTCGCCACGAGTTCCAACCGGATCGAAACAGCGGCCGAGAGCTGATCGCCCACGAGTTGACCCACACCATCCAGCAAGGAGGCAGCGCCCAGCGAAGCATCCAACGGGACGGCGACGGCGTCGTCGATTCCATCGCCTCGATGTTCAATGGACTGAGCAGTCACGGCGTCGTGCAATTGGCGATCGACACCGTCGCGCCCAGCCTCTCCCGCGTCGTCAAACTGGGCGGGTTCAAGGACGTGCTGGTGGAACAGGCCGCGTCGGCGGTCGAGAGCGTGTTCGACACGCTGAAACGGCCACTCGACGCCGCGCAGGGGATTGGCGAGAAAGTGGGCGCCACGCTCGGCCCCATCGTGGACTCCGTCCAGGGCGCGGGCGCGCAGATCGCGCGGAACGATTGCACGCCCCTTCGATCGGCGGCTGAAAAGATCGAACAGTTCGCCATGCGGCTGATAACGCCGGCGGTCGAGCTCATGCAGCCCATCGTTGCCGGACTGAAGACGTTCCTCGACGGCGTGTGGAAGAAGATCGGCGCTCCCATCGTCGACTGGATCAAGGAGTACGCATCGGAGCAATGGCGGGATCTCAAGGCCCTCGCGGAACTCGTCCAGAAGGCCGCGACGTGGCTCTGGGACAAGACCTCAGGACTGCGGGAGCCGTACATCCGGCTCTGGAATGCGCTGAAGGACCTTCTCGGCATCGGGGATTCACCGGACGGTCGCAACGGGATACTGCAGTGGGTCGAGCAGAAGCTGACCGACGCCTGGAACGGAATCAAGGCCCGGCTGCAACCGTACACCGATCAGCTGAAGGCGATCGGCATCGCCGTTGTAGCGGTACTGGCGGCGCTGTCTCCTGTCGGCCCCATCCTCGCGCTGGGCGCCGCCGCCGTGCAGGTCGGCAAGGGCATTGCCTGGGTCGCCGCCAACTGGGGCAAGGGCAAGATCATGGCGACCGCACGCATCTTTATCGAAAAGACGCTGATCCCACCGCTCGTCGATGCCCTGGACAGGGTTTCGGCATCGGTGACGGCCCTTGCCCGATCGATAAGCACTTCGCTGACGCAACTCGCCGACAGCTTCGCCAAGGCGGTCGCGGTCGTGGGCGGAACCGCGCTCGGGTTCCTCGTGCGCATCACCCAATGGCTGGCCGACCAGATCCGATCCGTGGCCGAGTTCGCCACCACGCGACTGGCATCGCTCAGGAAATGGCTGGTGGGCGGCTTCGATCACCTCACGGCCCTGCTCCGGAAGGTAATGAACTTCCTGGGTCGCGTCGCGGATGTGGTGCTCGACATCTATGGGCTTCCGGTATTTCTGGGCGAGGCCATCTGGAACGCCGTCCCTAAGTGCATCCGCGATCCGATCGTCGACTTCCTCGGCCCCATCATCCTGCGCCAGATCGAACTCTTCAGCGAACTGGTCAAGGATGACGAGGCGTGGAAGAAGACCAAGCAGGAAGTCGAGAGGCTCATCACGCTCGTCTTCCACAACAAGGACCTGATGGGGGCGATCAAGGCCGCCTTCTTCTTCGTGCTGCGCATCTTCAACCTGCCTCCCGACCTGCTGACAAAGGTGGCCAACAAGGCGCTTTCCGCGTGGGACGCCGTCGTCAAGAAGCCGCTGGAGTTCCTCAAATCGACGATCAAGGCGATCGCATACGGCTTCAAGATCGTCTGGGACGACAAACTGGAGAACATCAAGCACGGCCTGCAAGAATGGCTGCTTGGCGAGATCAAGGACAAGAACATCATCATGCCGAAGGACTGGACCGACCTTGGCCAGATCTTCGAGTTCGTCCTGAGCGTCCTTGGCATCTCGGTGGAACGCACCTACGAACTGATGAAGCAACGCTTCTCGCCAGAGAAGATCGACAAGTTCCGCGCGATCGTCGGCAAGGTGCAGCGCATCATGCAATGGGTGGACAAATCCATCGACCTCACCAAGTCGCCGAAGCAGAACGCCGCCGGCATGCTCAAGCAGGCCAAGGACTTCGGCCTGACCCTGCTGGAATCCGGCGCCGAATGGATCATCAAGAAGGTGGCGGCCAAGGTGACGGAGGAGATCGTCAAGGCGGCGGCGACGGCTGGCTTCGGCGCCATCCTGTCTGCAGCGCAGAGCCTCTACGCCGCACTGCTCACCGCAAAGAAGTGGATGCGCCAGGTCCTCGACATGGCCGACCAGGCGCTGGACAACGTCATGGACCTCGTGGGCGGCGCGTTCGAGAAGGTCGGCGGCGTCTTCGCCGGCCTGATGAAGCGCGGCATGCCGGTCGTCATCGGCTTCCTCGCCGACCAGGTCGGCCTGGGCGATGTCGGTCGCGAGATCGGCAAGGTCATCGAGAAGCTTCGCGCGAAGGTCGATACGGCGATCCTGTGGCTCATCGACATCCTCAAGGCCGGAATCGATTTCTTGATCGGGCTGGGCAAGAGCGCGGTTGGCAAGATCGCTGGCTGGCTCGGATTCAATGAGCCATTCCAAACCGACGACGGTGAACCGCACAACCTTTACATCGATAGCTCCCACAGAGATCCGCAAATTGTTGTTGCCAGCGATGTCATCACCCTTTCCCGTCTCCTTGAGCATGATGAAACCCTCAGGAGAGCGATCAGCAGCAACACGACGGCATCGCTCGCAGCGGCCAAGGCGCAGCTGGCAATTGCCGAAGCCGCAAGGAAGACGTTGATCAAGACCCCAGAAGACAATGAAGCCATCAAAACTTTACGCAGGGCATTCAAGCAACTGACCACCCACCTGGCAAAGATCGGGGTCGGCAAATCCTCCGCCTCCCCAAAAGCACATATCGACTACTCGCCGATGGGAGTCTTGGCCGGCAGCGTGACCGCCACAAGATTGTCAAAGGCATCCCCGCGGGGAACCCCACCACAACCCCACATCGTTGGCTGGACACACGTCAAGACGTTCGACCCGGAGCACAGGGACTGGGTCAAGCTCCACCTCGTCAGCGAGGCATTCGGAGGACTTGGCACCAACCAGAACCTCGTTCCTGCCCACAAAGGCGACAACTCATGGATGGATCGAGGCCCGGAGTCGACCGTGAAGGCCATGCTGAAGCAAGGGTTGGTGGTGCATTACAAGGTGGCCGTTACGGGCTACTACAGCATCACCGACCCAGACAGCGGAGATCCCGTTCTTGGGTTCCCGACCGGCCTAACGGTTCAGATCGGGACGATGAAGAAAGTTTCAGGCGAATGGAAACTTGACACCACCATGAACCTGTTCCCGAAGCTCTCGATCCCAAAGCCACCGCCCAAGGGGACCGCGCTTGTCGACATGAAGCGAGCCAGTTACAAGACGCTGAGGTGGACGCTGGGCTTTGATGCAGGCGTGGCGGCCAACATCTCGCGAGTGAAGGGTTCTGGCCAATTCGCCAGCGAAGCGGACTTCCTCCGTCGCATGCGGCGCTTCTACAGGAATCTTGAAGGACCAAACAAGAAGGACTTCGAGTCCTACATCGAACATATCGATCGGCTTCTGGGCAAGGTGAAGGGCGAAAAGGCGAAGGCATTTTTCTAATGCGAAACATACTGAAGTTCATCGAAATCTACCGGACCATGTCTGGTTTCCAGAACGTTGTATCCAGCATTTCGGAGCCTGCCGACCAAGAGTATCTCGGTGTTTTTTCGACCGCGCTTAACCTGATGAACAAGCGATCCAGGTCGGCGGTTGAAGCACTCTACGGGCAATGCAAAGAGATCAGCCTGTGTTATGAACACGTCTCAGCCGACGAACTCCGCTTCGGCTCGTTATCGCTGTTTCCTTGCAGCAGCGTACTGTTCAATATCTCCTATGACAGCAACGCCTACACGGCCTTCGACAAGATGTTGGATGACAGCCTGATCGTTGTGCGCCTGCACGAGGGCGAGATCGAGCTTGGAATTGGCCCACCTGAATCCGAGGATTTTCGCAAGCTACCTCTTTCCATCGACCGCTATCTCGATCTGCTGGATGAATGTCGAGGGCTTTTCCCTTGGCAAAGAGCCATCCAGTCAAAAGCGGCAGGATTGATGGATGACACTAGGAAGCGATTCCTCGAAGATCTGAGAATTGTCTTTCCGGATGCAGACCACACACTTTTTTAAGTCGTTCAAGACGCCAGCCACGGCCGCTCGCGAACCCTCCGCATCGCGTGCGTCCGCCGTGGCAGGCCGAGCTTCTCCAGCACGTTGTGCACGTGGTGCTTGACAGTCGCGACGCTTAGACCCAGCTCGCGCGCGATTTCCTTGTTCGTCAGCCCGCGGCCGATGAGTCGCAGGACATCTGACTCGCGTCGTGTCAGCGGCTGGCTGTCGCTACCGAGAACCTCCCGCTCCTGGCGGAACAACGCGCGCAGGAGCTCACCGGAAATCTCATCCGGGCAGGCAAGTCGTCCGGCCAGCGCATCATGCAGGGCCTTCTTCAGGCCCTCCACGGTGGAATCCCTGGAAACGTAGCTGGTGAACCCCGCGCGGCCGCAGCGAATCACGTCCTGGCGCTGCTCGGTCAGCCCCAAGGCGATCAGCACAACCTGCGGATAGGCAATCGCCAGCGAACGCACCTCATCGAGGTCGATGGGATGAGTCATGTCGATCAGCACTGCGTCCACGGAATTGGCCGGAAACAAAGCGCGAATTTCCGCCATATCGCTGACCACCAGGAGAATCTCAATGCCTGATCTGCCCCCCATGCAACGCGCCAGGACATCTCCCAGAAGTCTGACAGGGGTCAGGATAGCTACTCTCACACACCGCTCCTCGACCGGGGGATGCTGGCCAACGGGCGCCAGGACAACCGCTGTCGCGTCGGCACATCCAGGAGCCCTCTGGTCCTAGAGCGGTATGAAATCTAGCTCACTCACGCGGGACCTATCACGTCCTACTCCGTTGGTGGAGCGCATCAAGCTCTTGGGCAGCTGCACTTGTCGCCGACTGCCATCCGTGGCCGTCATGAGAGTGCACGACGCAAGAACAGGGAGCCGGCCCACACCCCAGACCGTGATCAGGTGACTATCGGTAACACCGAGCGGCCGAAGTGATGCCCCGCTAGAACCATCCCATTGCGATGACACCAATAGCGCACAACCTGCTGCTACTTTTGGTATCTAGGTCAGTATTGGTATCGATGCCCACTCAGGCCTTCCATCGGGCATTCCCTGCAGCACGCGGAACTCAGCCTGCTGACTTGGCCATGAGGGCCAGCAGTGCGATCGTGACACTGATGACGCCGATTACGAAGTTGATTGTGTCTTGTCCGATCGTCATGTCGGGTCGTCCGGTCCGCACGCGAATCACGCCCCACCAGAGCAGGATGGCGGATACGGCAGCGAACCACGCCCCCATCACACGCTCTTGCGTGAGTCCGCCGACAAAGTTGTCGAAGTAAAGGCTGGAGATAAAGGCCGCGAGAAACAGCAGGCCGCAGACGATCGCGAAGTACCCGGATCCCTTGGGCTTCTTGCCTGTCTGATCCTTGACCTCGGCGCCCGGGTGACCAATGACCTCGGCCACAATTTTTGATCCGTCATGAGGAAAGCCCGCACCGTGTCGCTCCTCATCCGCCAGGTAAACCAGTGCATGATCCGCACTGCCGGGAATCCACGCCTCGTACTTGGCGGCCCAAAGGACCAGGTGGGATTCGAGTTGAGCCAAAAACAGGGCCAGACGCCCCAGCTTCCGGTCGGAAGGGCTTACGGCTCGAAAGTAGTCATCTGAATGAAGCCATTTCAGGAGCGACTGATTCAGGGGATGGAAAGTGTGGACAGTGATGTTTCGAATCAAGGTATGCAGCTTTTGCTCCTCGCGATTCATCGACTCATGTGTCGCACTGAACAGGCGATCGTATCCGGGCGGCATTTTCTTGGCCTCCGGAATCCGCTCACGCAACTGGTCGGCCAACCGCTTGCACAATTCTCGCTGGACGGCGAATGCCGTATCCCCAGCTCGCAAGAGCGCGAGCAGCTCAGTAAGGCGACTTCTTCGCGCACGTGCCGCGTCCCGCAGACGCAAGAAGAGATCCGCTATTGTCTTTCCGACGAAGCCCAGGGCGGCAATGAGCGCTGCGAGGAGTGCGGGGGCAGCCCAGAAAGGAGGATCGGGGACGACGGACATGGCTCACCTTTGCCAACGGCATCGACGCGGGGGCGTCATCGGCGTGAACGGGCTCGAACAGGGAGTCCGGCCACCAGTTCCCCGCCGAGCAGGCGCGCCTTCATATAACTGCAACTCGAATGGAACGCTGACCGCGTTCTCACTGGCCCGAGTCCAACCAACGACGTTCGCAATGCGAAGGTCGGGAGTTCGATCCTCCTCCGCTCCACCAATAGAATCAAAAAGTTAGCGAAAAGCCGGCCTCGCGCTGGCTTTTTCGTATCAGACTTTCACGCTGCATTATCTGCTGAAGCCCCCTAATTCATCGCCGGCCCGAGGCCATCGCCTCGAACCCAGTGGCCACGCGACATGACCACCGCGATCGGCTTCCGACCGGCTGCAAAGGCCTGATCCCACCCCATGCGGAGCTGGGCATGACGAGCTGTTTTTCGAGGGCGTCGAACCTTCCCTCGCGATCCCACTTGGCCAACTGCACGCTCGGATAACGGAGCCGGTTGGACCTCCGTGATCCTGTGCGTGCGCGTCCATGCACCACAGCGTGGCTGGACCAGATCAGGAGTCAGGGGTAATGCTCGAAGAGGAGGTCACAACGTGTCACATCCTAATCTCGCAAATCTCATCGTACGCGTCGCTGTACTCGTGTCTCTTGCCTGCTTGACTGCATCGCCGACTGTCCTGGCTCAACCAGTGCCTGGCTTGTATGGGCTCACATTCGTGTTCGACGGCGAATTGGTTCTCAGGGCGCATGTCGAAGATGGCAGCGGCCATCCAGCGCAGGGAGGTGCCGTGACTTTCCAGTACTGTTCGTTAAAGGGGGTTCCTTCGAACGATATAACGCAACCCGACGAGGCGCCGAGCAGTGCATGTGCGAATGGGTCAGGAACCTGGGGAACCCTGGGCAGAGTTTCCATCAATCCTGAAACAGGCGACGCCCTCCTGGACTTTGGACTCGTCAGCGTTGTGAATACGATCGGCTTTCGCTACCGATATGTCGGGCAGGGCAAGGGCATCCAGAACAAGCTGATCGATCCAGTGGATTGGAACAGGTGAAACACACTTCCCCACTGCGACCCGGGTGATTCGCAAATTATTGGCCGCACGATTTCAGAGTTACGGCGCGCTGCGCAGGCCGGGAGGGGCGCCCTCCCGGCCTTTCGTGAGCGCAATGTTTCGAATCCCAATGAGCAGCCCAGGTTCGGTTTCGTTCGAGGAACTTGTCCTGTATTGAGGTCGCCGACCCCGACGCCCTGGCAACTTCGTTTGCCAGGTCTATGGAACAACTCTGCAATCAAAGCTCCGACGACCATACTCAATAAAAGCCCGCCAAAGCGCCAACCCGCGAGCACCAAAGACAGCGATGTTTCCACCTGCCTGGCAGCACGCATACGCAGATTATGAAAGGTTGGACCAACGCGTCGCGACAAGCGAGAAAATACGTTCGAGCAGCAAAACGACCTCTCCGAACACCGTCAATAACAGAATGGCAAAGACCTTCTGCTCTGACTGTATAAGCCCGAAGGAAGTCATTAGCAGAGAAAACAGCACCGCGATGCAGATCAACGCGGAATGAATTCGCACGGCGTGTCGCATTGGTTTCACGGAAATCCTCCTTGTAACTGCCATCCATTCAAGTGCCCTGACGCTTTCGCTTTGAGCAGCGCGCCTTTAGTGCCTGAACTAAGCGAAAAATCCCATACGCCGCAAGCAAGAGCGCAGTCATCGAAAATAGGAATATCGGGCTATTTGAGAGCATGTGATTGAGAACCACCATAACCACCCTCACCATCTATTGCAGGAATTCGCGGCACAGCCGGGAAGCTGGCGTAGGGCGGTCAAAACCGTCCCTACGCCAGCCGGTTACAAAGTCATTTCAACTAAAAACTGAAGGAGTAGCTCTTCCCAAAAAAACTGACGCTTACGCTTACGCTGACTCCACCACCGCCGACCGCAACGCCAACTCCGACATTAGTGCCGCCAACGCCTAACGGTCGTAACACCCTCACCGCTAACAACTGCAACACCGCCTGACACGGCGTTGATTTCCTCAATGCTCATCTCACGCATGTCTCATTCCTCTCTTGTTTTTTGTCTTGTTGCGACAACGCAGTCACCCTGCGCCTTTCTTAGACTTCCATGCCGCTGCACGTGAAACGATGAAAATCGTTGGAAATAGCACCACGAATACGGCTGGAAGACAGCGGAAACTTCTGCTTCCACGGTCGCCTTCAGATTTACCCGCTCTTGGCAGTACTGGGCACGTCTAAACCGCGAACATGCGGTTCGCGTTCTGAGAACATGTCTGTCACGTCGTCAGTCGCCCTTCAGCGGCCGCTAAAGCACACACTCGATTAGCCGGCGGCGCTCTCCCTCCACCAACAAAAAAGGGTCCGCCTGCGCGGACCCTTTTTGTTTCAGGGACTTCAAGCCTGATCAGAAACCTACTTTGAGATAGCTGCCCGGCCGGTCTGGATTGGGCACGAACCACGCGGGCTGCCCGTCCGGTGCGCGGCCGATGCGGGCGCCGGGGACCAGGGGATGCCGGGGGTCCATCAACGCTCCCAATCGCGTCGTGGATGAAGAGGCGATCGCGACGACAGCAGTGACCTGTGCGGTCGACGCAGCGGCCAAAGCTGCCGGATCGCCACTGGTCTGCGACGAATGCGTTTGCAGTGCCGGCCCTGATATCGACTGCTCGATCAGTTGGAGGAAGACTGCATTGTCCGTGGGAGGCGAGGATACGGCCGGCACGGATGGCGGTGCCGGCGCCTCCGCCACGGGGGTGGACGCCGCCATGGATGCCACGACGGGCGCGGCGGGCAACTGCTCGTCCAGCATCCGCGACAGGGTGTCCAGGCTGGAGCAATCGCCCATCAACTGGCGGAAGGTGACAGGCACGGCAAAGGCCTTCTGCAACCGCATGGAAATCTGGGTGAGCATCAGGCTGTCGAGGCCGAGCTCGATGAAGTTTGCCGCCGCGTCGGCGGTCGCCATGTCGAAGCCGGTGATCTCGCCGAACGTCTGCCTGAGCTCGGCGAGCACGCGCGTACGACGGTCGCTGTTGGCTGCATCGAGTGCGCCCACTGGCGTCACCTTCACCGTCACCGACGTTGCCGGGACCATGTACGGCACCGCCACCGGCGCGGCGGCGATGTTGACGACATGGGAAGCGCGCGCCTCTACCCAGCAGCGCTGGCGTTCGAATGGATAGGTCGGCAGCTGCATCCGCTTGCGCCTCTGGCGACGGTCGAACTGCGCGGGATCGATCGTCACGCCGTGGCACCACAGCTGCCCGGCGGCCTTGCGCAGGCTCGCCGCTTCGAGGCCGGGCGCATCCGCCAGTGAGGGCACGGCGACGACCTCGGCCTTCTGCGCTGCGGGATGCTGTCGCGCAAGCAGGCTCAGCGTCGCGCGCGTCCCGATCTCGAGCAACGCACTCGCAGGCACATCGGTAACCACACGTTCCAGCGCCGCGGCGAACCGCACAGGCTGGCGGAGGTGTTGCGACCAGTATTCGGCCGACATTGCGCTCCCGGCAGCCAGCGGTTCGCCGGTCACCGTCGATACGATCGGCAGCTTCGGCGCCGAACGCGTCACCGCTTCGACGGCCTCCCGGAATGGCGCGATCACGGGTTCCATCATCGCCGAGTGGAACGCATGCGACGTGCGCAGTGCACGGCAGGCGATGCCCTCGGCTTCGAGCTGCGCCTGGAATCCGGCGACGGCCTCGATCGGCCCGGCGACGACGCAGGCGCCGGGTGCGTTGTCGGCCGCCAACGACACGCCGGCCGGCAGCCGCCCAAGCAGGGCATCCAGCCCGATCCGTATCGACAACATCGCGCCAGCGGGTTGCGCCTGCATGAGCGCGCCCCGCTTTGCCACCAGGCACACGGCATCGGGCAACGCGAAGACGCCAGCCAGGGTCGCCGCCACGAATTCTCCGACGCTGTGGCCGATCATGGCCGTGGGAACGAGTCCCTGGCTCATCCACCATCGTGCCAGCGCGTATTCGACCGAGAAGATCGCCGGCTGCATCAGCGCGGTCGGCCACAGTGCATCGGGCTCGTCGCTGAAAAGGGTTCGACGCAGGTCCAGCCCGAACCCGGAGCGCAATGCATGCAGGCACTGGTCGAGCGCCGCGGCGAATTCCGGCTCGGTCTCGTACAGCTCGCGGCCCATGCCCGGGTAGTGCGAACCCTGTCCGGGGAAGGCGAACACCACGTCCCGGTGTCGCGCCGGACGACTGCGCGCAATGGCGCCCACGGTATCGGCATTGCGCAACTGGCTGATCGCTTCTGCTGCATCGCTGGCAACCACCGCAACGCGGTGCGCAAAGGACTTCCTGCCCGCCGCCAACGTCCATGCCACGTCCGCAAGGTTCAGCGGTCTGCTCGCTTGCGGGTTGTCGACGCCCTCCTGCCGGGCGCGTTCCATATCTGCCTGCAGGAAGTCACCCAGGCGCTCCGTGGCCTGAGCCAACGCCTGTGGCGAGCGCGCGGACAACACCAGCAACTGCGGCCCGCGCCCCTCTTCGGAGGCGGGCAACGCTGGCGCCTCTTCAAGCACGACATGGGCGTTGGTGCCGCCCACGCCGAATGAGCTGACGCCCGCGCGGCGTGGTCCATCCTCATTCGTCCACGCGCTCGACGCGGCATTGACCACGAACGGAGAGCCGGTGAAATCGATCGCCGGATTGGCCCGGTCGAAATGCAGGCTGGCGGGAATGATCCCTCGCGCCACCGAGAGGGACGCTTTGATCACACCGGCGGCGCCAGCCGCGATCACCAGGTGGCCCACGTTGCTCTTGACCGAGCCAAGCCTGCAGAAGCCGACATCGGACGTGCCGCGGCCAAAGGCCTTCACCAGTCCTTCGACCTCGATGGGATCGCCCATCGGCGTCGCGGTCCCGTGCGCTTCCACATAGCCGATGCTGCGCGGCGAAACCCCCGCATCGGCCTGCGCCAGGGCAATCACGGCGGCCTGCCCCTCGCTGCTGGGCGCGGTGAAGCTGGCCTTGCCGCCGCCATCGTTGTTGACGGCGGCGCCAAGGATCACGGCATGGATCGGATCGCCGTCCCTGACCGCATCCGACAACCGCTTGAGCAGCACTACCGCGGCGCCATCGCTGAAGACGGTTCCCCGCGCCTGGGCATCGAAGGTGCGCGTGTGGCCGTCGGGCGAGAACATCGCGCCTTCCTGATAGCGATGACCCCGGCGCGGTGGACAGATGATGGAGGAGCCTCCCGCCAGCGCCATGTCGCAGGCACCCGCGCGCAGGCTTGTCAGCGCCTGGCAGATCGCGACCAGCGACGTCGAGCAGGCCGTGTACATGCTGATGGCCGGACCGGTGAGATTGAGTTTGTGCGCGATGCGCGTGGCGATGTAGTCCTTCTCGTTGTCCAGGATCACCTGGTAGGCGCCGATGTTCTCCACGAGATCAGGGTGGGCCTCCACATGGCGTCGCAGGTAAGTGGAGTGGTAGGTGCCGGCAAAGACACCGACCGGGACCGTCGTTGCGTCGGGCACGTGTCCGGCCCGCTCCATGCATTCCCAGCACAGTTCGAGAAAGACCCGATGCTGCGGGTCCATCAGTTCTGCTTCGCGTGGCGTGATCCCGAAGAATGCGGCGTCGAAATCCTCCACGCCCTCGATGATCCCGCGCGCCGGCACATAGGCCGGATCAAGGCGGTCCGCTTCGGCGATCGAGGGGTCGAGCTGATCGGGCTCGAATACCGTGATCGACTCCCGCGAGGCGCACAGGTTGTCCCAGAACTGCTCCACGTCACCCGCGCCTGGAAAGCGCCCCGCCATGCCGATGATGGCGATGGCCTCTTTCGCCGGCGCGTGACCCAAGGCAGCGGATCCCGTCGCAGGAACAGGGCGATGCGCCTGTGGCAACCGGTGCGACTGGATGTCGCCGTCGGCATCCTGCGCGAGCGCCACCACGAGGCTGGCCGGGGTCGGATTGCGGAAAATCAGCGTGCCCGGGATCGCCTTGGCCGCGCCCTCCTGCAGCCGCGCCAGCAGGCTCACCGCCAGCAGCGAGTTGCCGCCGAGGTCGAAGAAATTGTCGTGGCGGCCTACGCCTTCGACGCCCAGGACCGCAGCGAACGCTTCGCACAGCCGCGCCTCATCCCGTCCAATCGGCGGCGCATAGGGCACCGCTTGCTCCGGGCGAACGGTTGCGGGCGCCGGCAAGGCCCCGCGATCAAGTTTTCCGTTGGCGGAGAGCGGCAGGTTCTCCAGCGCCACGTACGCCGCGGGCACCATGAACCCGGGCAACAGCTCGGCCAGGTGCCTGCGCAGTTCCGGCACCGGAATGCTTTGGATATCGACCGATGACGAGCGCGGCACGTAATACGCGACCAGGCGCGTGTCGCCTGGACGGTCCTCCCGGGCCAGCACCACGGCCTCGCGCACGCGAGGATGCTCCTGCAATCGGGCTTCGATCTCACCCAACTCGACCCGGTTGCCGCCTATCTTCAGCTGGAAGTCCTTTCTCCCGACGAAGCGGAAATTGCCGTCCGGCAGCACCCGCGCCAGATCACCGGTCCTGTAGATCAGGTCATCCGTCGACCCGCTGAAGGGGTTGCGGATGAAGGCCGATTCCGTCAGCTCCGGCGCGTCGTAATAGCCCAGGCTCCGGTACGGCGTCCTGATGAATATTTCGCCCAGCTCTCCTTGCGCGCACGGCGCAAGCTTGTCGTCGAGGAGGACGGCTTCCGCCCCGGGGATGGGCCTGCCGATGGGGACGAACGTATCGGCAATCGGTGTCGCCGGAAGCCGATAGAAGAACTTGGCAAGCGTCGTCTCGGTGGGGCCATACAGGTTCACCAGCCGGATCCGTTCTCCGAAGCAGGCGATCCACGCATTCGCATCGGCCGGCGGCAGGGTTTCTCCCGCCAGCAGGACGAACTTCAGCGCCGGAAATTTCCCCGGAGCAAGGTCCTGTCGCAACAGCAGGCGGAAGACCGAGGGCACGCAATGCATCAGCGTGATTGCCGCCTGCTCGATCCAGCGCGCCAGCAGGACCGGATCCAGGATCCCCGGCGTCGGAGGTATGCACACCGTTCCCCCCGAGCACAGGGGAGCGAACACATCGCGCAGGTACACGTCGAACGAAGGCCCGGTGAGCTGGCTCACCCGCGATCCGGGCCCCAGCGAGAAAGCCGCCATTTCCCACTGGATGAAGTGGGCGAGTCCACGGACCCTCCCGAGGATGGCCTTGGGCGTGCCAGTCGATCCCGACGTGAAGTAGATGTAGCAGGGGTCGTCCGGCAGTGCGGGACGCACGATCCTTTCTGCGCTGTACCCGGCCACCTGATGGACGCCGGCGCGCGGGGCAACCCGAGCCTCGTCGTGCCCCCCGCTCATCACGAGGAACGTGGTGGCCGCGCCTGCGGTGACAAGTTGATCCGGGAGCATCCCTTGCGTCGATGCCTCCAGGATCACCCAGCCGGCCCGGGTGGCTTCGAGCATGTGGCGCAATCGCTTCGCCGGATGGGACGCATCCAGGGAAACGAAGACACAGCCTGCCTTCATGCATCCCAGGGTTGCCGCGATCTGCCTGATCCGATCGGTCAGGAAGATGGCCACGATCGCCCCCTGCACCGCACCGTTGGCGATCAGTGCGTTGGCGACCTGGCTCGACAGCCTGTCGAGCTCGCGATAGCTGATATCGGTGTCGTTCCAGGAAACGGCGGGGGCCGACGGATCGGAATCGACCCTGTCGCAGAACAGGGCGAGCACATTGTCCGCCTGCTGCGGGACGGCCAGCCCGGCATCGGTGAAAGGCGGATTGACATGTCCCGAGCCCATCAGGTCCCTCCCCGGCCGAGCAGCGATAGACGTTGGGTCGTCCTGCGTTTTCGCGGACGAATTGCACATGCAACAACGTCAATCCATGCCGGGATTGGCCAATGCCCCGGCGATCGCGCCGCCACGACGCCTGGGCTCGGCCAGGAGCCAGCGTATCGCCCCTCCTCCCGACCCCGACTGTTGGCCCAAGGGCCAATTGTCCCTACCACCGCGGGAGCGGGAGGATGGCGACGTCCGCCAGCGTGTCTGGCGCGCATCCGGCCAGGCAACCGTTCCTGCGTGCTATCGGCAAGACGAGCCGTAACGGCTCTACATGGTCAGCTGCAGGGTGTGCCCCTGTGCGACGTACCGGACGAGAGTCGCGCATGGGCTCCAACGACAATCGGGCCCGTCCTATCCGACGGGCCCGGGGAGACGCGACATGCTGCCTGGTCCAAATACGGATCAACCCTGGTCCCAGACTCTGCTCGACGTCCTGCTCCGGGTCGGCCTGATCGCGCTGCTGCTGGCCTTCTGCTTCCGGGTGTTCCAGCCCTTCCTGAGCCTGATGCTGTGGTCCGTCATCCTGGCGATCACGCTGTATCCGCTGCATCTGAAGCTGAGACCCAAGCTGGGCAACAAGGACGGCCTGACGGCGACGCTGATCACCCTCGTGGTTGCGCTGCTCCTGGCGGTGCCGGCGTACCTGCTCTGCATGTCGCTGGTGACGTCGTCCCTGGACACCATGGAGACGCTCAAGGGCAACAAGATCCAGATCCCGGCCCCGTGGCCGTCGGTCAATGATTTGCCGATCATCGGGCCGCGGTTGCACGAGGCCTGGCAACAGGTTGCAAACGACCCGCACGCGGCCATGGAAAAACTGGGCCCGCAGTTCAAGCCCAAACTGCTCAAGCTGCTCGGCACCGTGGCGGGCTTCGCCACCGGTTTCCTGCTCTTCATGGCGGCCCTGCCGATCACCGGGATCATCATGGCGTTCGGTGCGCGCGGAACCGAGAGCGCGGTCCGCATCGCCTCTGCACTGGTTGGCCCCGTGCGTGGACCGCCGATCGTTGCCCTGTGCACGGCCACGGTACGCGCGGTGGCGCAGGGCGTGATTGGCATTGCGTTCATCCAGGCCGTGCTGATCGGGGTGGGTCTCGTACTGCTGGACGTGCCGGGCGCCCCTCTGCTGATACTCGCAGTGCTGCTGCTGGGCATCATGCAAGTGCCTGTCACGCTGGTCACCATTCCGGTGATCATCTACGTCTTCGCCACGCGGGATGCATCGGTGGGGAACATCGTGTTGGCCATCTACATCTTCCTGGCCGGCCTTTCAGACAACGTACTGAAGCCGCTGCTGCTGGGGCGTGGCGTCGAGGTGCCGATGCCGGTCGTGCTGATTGGTGCGCTTGGCGGAATGATCGTCGGTGGCCTGCTCGGGCTTTTCATCGGTCCGGTGGTGCTGGGCATCGGGTACATACTGTTCTGGCAATGGGTCGAGGACCATTCGCCAGCTCGGGCAAGCCAACCTGACACTCCCCCAACCTAGGCCACTCCCGGCTCGGCCTGCTGGTCGCGCCTCACTCCTTTTCGGAGCCCACCCTGGTCCCATGCCAGCGGGTGATGGAATGTTGCAGGACGAGCATGAAGATCGCGGAGGTGACGCCGAACATCATGAGACCGTCAGCCGCTTCCATCGCCGAGAGGATGCGGACCCTGCCCACGAGGGTCAGGTCGCCATAACCCAATGACGTGAAGGTGACACCCGAAAAATAGATGGCCGTCTGGAAGTCGCCGAACTGGTTCAACCACAGGTACAGCGCGGCCCAACTGGCCATCTGTATCAGGCTGGAAACCAGCAGCATGCTCATGATCGACGCGAGCTGGCGGAACACTGAAAGAAGTGGCCGATCCCCCATCGGCTTCCGCGCGACCTTGGCGTAGTAGTGAACCACACCCAGGACGGACGCTATCTGGACCGCCAAGCAGGCAATCATCACGGCCAGTCCAACGGAGATGATCAGAATCATGGCGTCGATCCGATGCTTCCCGGTGACCGCACGATAACAGGCCTGTGCTGGCCTCGACAGGCGGAGGCGGCATGACGCGCCGATGCCTCCTGCAGGTGCTGGTGGCCGTCCTGGCGCTCTGCGCTACATGCACGGTGGTGGCGCAGGGATCGCTCGCGGCCCGTGCCCAGGCATTGCGTGCGACGTTGGGGCCGCCATCGGATTCGCTCACCGAGGACCGTGCCGATTTCCTGCGCCGGCAGTTGCTGGCGTCGCTCGAGCGGAGGCAGGACCTGGAGCGCGCGCGATCCGAGATCGCACGCCTGGCCGAACAGACCGATACCACCGCACCGCCTCCGCCCGACACGCTGTTGGCCCTGGACGACCTTCGTCGCGACCTGCAGCAACTCGACGCCACGCTGGCTGGCGGTGAGCGTCGCCGGACCATCCTGGTGCAGGAACGCAGCGCTATCGCCACGCAGCTGGTCGATCGCATTGCCACCCAGCGTGCGCTGGTCGACGCTGGCGGTGCGGGTGAAAAACTCGAGATCGCCAAACTTGAGACCGAACTGACCGAATCGGCCATCGCCGAGATCGACGTGATGCGGCGCTTGATCGACGCGCAGCAGACTGCCTGGATCCGCCAGCGCGGAATGCTCGCCAGTCGCCTGGCCACCGCGACACAACGCGGATCGGTGAAGGTCACTGCGCGCGATACGGCCGCGATCGACCAGCGCCTGCGCGTTCGCGCCAACGAGCTGCGCCGGCGCCTGGCCGCCGCGGCGGCCACGCGTGAACGCATCCGCACCGAACTGCAGCAAACTCCTGCGCTCCCCTCCGCGGCACGCAACAAGCTGCTGACGGAACAACTGGCCAATGCCGATCTCGACACCGAAATGGCACGTGAAGCACTCAGCAATGTCGCCACCGAGCAGATCGCCTGGCAGGTCACGCTGCGCTATCACCGCGATCGCGATACCAGCGCAGCCGTGGAAGTGCGCGAGGAAGCGCCCGCGCTGTTCGACCGGCTCAAGCGCCGTCGCGAGTTCCTGACTGCCCTGTCGGAACAGATCCGTATCCAGCTCGGCTCCATGGCCCCCGACCCCACGATCCCGCCGACCTCACCCGAGGCCGAAGAGCGCCGCGCCCTCCGCGCGCTGTACGAGCAACGCCTGGCACTGGTGCAGGCGGCGATATTCGACGAGAGCCAAACCAACGACCTGCTCGAACGCCTGCGCGACGATTTCGACCAACGCATAGGGATGTCCAGCTGGAGCGATCGCGCGAAGCTGGCCGTCGCGAGTGTCCGCGCATGGATCGTGCGCGGATGGAATTTCGAGCTGTTCACCGTCAACCAGACCCTCGAGGTGGACGGCCGCAAGACCACCGTGCCGCGCGGTGTCACCGTCGGCAAGGTGGTCAAGGCCCCTCTGCTGCTGGTCCTCACCCTCTGGGCGGCGTTTCGCCTCACGCGCTGGGGCGAACACTGGCTGGTCACGCGCCGCAGCGTCGACGAAGGCAGCGCGCGCCTGACACGGCGCTGGATACTGGCCCTGCTGATCGCGGCCTCTGTACTGATCAGCCTGGCCCTTGCGGGCATTCCCCTTGCGGCCTTCGCCTTCATCGGCGGCGCCGTCGCGATCGGCATCGGCTTCGGCATGCAGAACCTGATCAAGAACCTGATCAGCGGCGTGCTGGTGCTGGTGGAACGGCCGTTCCGCCTCGGTGATGTAATCGAAGTGGAGGGGCTGCGCGGCACCGTGGTCGACATCGACCTGCGTACTTCGGTGGTGCGTGACGCCGACGGCGCCGAAACGCTGATTCCGAACTCGGCACTGATGGAACAGAACGTCAAGAACGTGACCTTCCGCTCGCGCCTGAGCCGCCAGGCCCTCGCCGTCGTCGTCGATGGCGCATCCGATCCGCGCACGGTGGTCGACACGATGTGCGCCACCGCCGCGCGTCACGGCCAGCTCGCGGAATCGCATGAACCCACCGTGCTGCTGGACGAGTTCGCCGACAATGGCCTGCGCTTCGTGCTGCATTACTGGATCGAGCTGCGTCCCGGCATCGACCAGCGACGCATCGCCAGCGACCTGCGCCAGATGGTGCTCAGCGCATTCGAGGAAGCCGGCATCCGGCTCGCGCCGCCGCCGCTGCGCTGAATCCGCAGGCGCGCTACTCCGCTGTCATGCACCTCAGAACCAGATGCGTGCCCCCGCGACAATCCGGGTGTCGTTGACGGCTTCGCCGTCTTCGCGACGGAAATCCGCCGTGCGCCCGAACGTCCACTCGCGGACCAGGCCCACGTACGGCGCGAACTGCCGGGTGACCTCATAGCGAAGGCGCACACCGGCTTCGGCACGACTCAACCCGGAACCGATCCGGCGACGCTCGTCGTCCTGCCCATGGAGGTTGAGTTCAAGCAGCGGCTGCAGCACAAGGCGGTTGGTCAGCAATGCTTCGTACTCGGCTTCCAGGCGCGCACTGGTCTGTCCGGAGCTGCCGATGTATGCCGTGGCGTCCACTTCGAACTTGTACGGCGCCAGGCCCATCACACCGAGGGCGACGAAGTCCTGCGACGGGCCGGGTTTGAAGTCGTGGCGAATGCCCGCCACCACGTCCCACCAGCGCGAAACCGAGCGCCCGTACATCAGCTCCAGGTCCGCGGCTTCGGTTTCTCCTTCAACACGTTCGCCCTCGCTGCGCAGCCACAGCTTGTTGATGTCCGTCCCGAACCAGGCCTGCCCTTGCCATTCCAGTCCCGTGCCTGCATCGGCATCGAATGCTTCGAGGCGATTGAAGAGCACGAAGCTCTGGATCGAGTTGTCGTGCACGGGATGGGCGTTCGGTGGTGGCAGTGCCGCAGCGCGGTCCGCGTCGGTCAGCACCGGGATGGGGGTGATCGGTTGATCCGTTGCCGGAGGCATGGAGTGACCCATCGCCGCGTGATCGATGGCTTCCTCGGGCGCCGGCTCCGGCATGGTGTGCCCCATGGCCGCGTGATCCATGGCCGCGTGGTCCGGCTCCGAATGATCCGGCGCAGCGACTTCGGGCCGCGGTGTCGCTTCCTCCGGCGTAGCTGGTTCCGGGCTTGTCGTTTTTCTATTGGGCTCGGGCTGATGCTGCGAGTGCGGCATCGGCATCGGGTGCCGGGAGTGCTCCTGGGCGCTGGCGCCGAACGACGGCAACCAGCCCGCAACGAGCGACGCAAAGAGAAGGAGGTACGCCTTCATTCGACCACCCTCACTTCGCGCATCATCCCCGCCTCCATGTGGAACAGCAGGTGGCAGTGGTAAGCCCAGCTGCCCAGCGCATCGGCACGCACGCGATAACTGCGCCGGCTTCCGGGAGGCATGTCGATGGTGTGTTTGCGCACGAGGAAGTTGCCCTGCTCGTCTTCCAGGTCGCTCCACATGCCGTGCAGGTGGATGGGATGCGTCATCATCGTGTCGTTGACGAGCACGATGCGCAGGCGTTCGCCGTAATTGAAACGCAGCGGCTCGACTTCCGAGAATTTCTGGCCATTGAAGCCCCAGGCGAAGCGCTCCATGTGCCCCGTGAGGTGGAGCTCGACATCGCGCCCGGGGTCGCGCCCGTCCGGATCGTCGAATGTGCTTTTCAGCATCGCGTAACTGAGCACCTTGCGACCGTTGTCGCGCAGGCCGATGCCGGGATCGTCGAGCCTGGGCACGGGCGCCATGGTCTGCATGTCGACCAGCGGATTACCGTCTTCGCTCGCCGGGTGCTGCTGCATGCCACCCGCACCATGGTTCATGCCTGCCATCGAGCCGCTGCCGCTGCCCATCGACGACATGTCGTGGCCCTGCATCTTCGACATGTCGTGACCGTCCATGCCGGGCATGCCCATGGCCGCGCCGCACCCGCCTTCCATGCCCTTCATGTCGTGGCCCTTCATGCCGTGGTCCATCCGGCCGTGCCCCATGTCGGCCATGGTCAGTATCGGGCGCGGATCCACTGCGGGCACCGGCGCGCGCAGGCCTTCGCGCACGGCCAGCGTGCCGCTGACATGGCCGGTACGTCCCATGTCCTGCGCGAAGATGGTGAACGCGTCCTGCCCGCTCGGCGCGACGACCACGTCGAAGGTTTCCGCGGTGGCGATGCGGAATTCATCGACCGTCACCGGATGCACGTATTGGCCATCGGCGGCGACCACGGTCATCTTCAGGCCGGGAATGCGCACGTCGAAGTGCGTCATCGACGACCCGTTGATGAAACGCAGGCGGACCTTCTCGCCGGTGCGGAACAACCCGGTCCAGTTGCCCAGCGAAGTCGTGCCGTTCATGAGATAGGTGTAGGTGTTCGCGTTGATGTCCGACAGATCGGTCGGCGTCATGCGCATTTCGCCCCACATCCTGCGGTCGTCGATCGTGGCGGCGAGCCCGTTGCTGCGGGCGTCGCGCATGAAGTCGCCGACGGTGCGCCTGGAGTGATTGTCGTAGCCCGACATCTTCTTCAGCCGCGAGAACAGCGCCGCCGGATCCATGTCCGTCCAGTCGGTGAGCATCACCACGTAGTCGCGGTCGTACGCGAACGGCGCCGGGTCGATCGGATCGATCACCAGTGGGCCGTACAGCCCGGCCTGCTCCTGGTAGCCCGAGTGGCTGTGGTACCAGTACGTGCCGCCCTGGCGCACGGTGAACCGGTAGTGGTAGGTCTCGCCGCGATGGATCCCGCCGAAGCTCAGGCCGGGTACGCCATCCATGTTCGCGGGCAGCAGGATGCCGTGCCAGTGGATCGAGGCTTCGTGGCCGTGGACCGAGCCGGCGGGCAATGCGTTGGTGACACGCAGGTTCACCGTCGTGCCCTCCTTCCAGCGCAACAGGGGCGCGGGAATCGAGCCGTTGACGGCGATCGCCGTGCGCGTGTGCCCGGTGAAGTTCGCCGGGGTCTCGCCAATGACGAGATCGAATTCGGTACCTGACAGCACGTTCGCCTGACCCGGCGATGTCAATGCCCAACTGGCCCTGGGCCACAGGCCCAGGCCCGCGGCCGCGCCACCGGCGGCCAGGCCCTGTACGAAGCGGCGACGCGACGGCATGGACAAGCCGTTGCGGCCGAAAGAATCAGAAGACATGAAAGCTCCGAACAAACGTCAAGGAGGCGATCGACGCGCGGCGTCGATGCCATGCCTGCGGCACGTTGCGTGGCACGCGAACGCGGCGCAGCGGAAAGCGGCGCGCGACGGCGCCGGCAACGCCTAAACGATCGGAGGTCGTATCAGGCGGGATATCACCGGGGACGCATGCACCGGCGACACATGACGCGCGAGCTCCGTGTGTGCGAACCGGACTGGCGCAGACAACGCCACGGGAACGGCCGCCTGCGCATGCTGCACGCAGTCGCACCGGCAACTGCCCGATTTGCAGCAATCCCGAACGGCGTGCGTGGCCTTGTCGGTCGTTTCAGCAGACGCCGCCATCGGCGCGGCGTGGGATGCGCCTGCCTGCGGGTGGTGATGGCATGGCATGCCCCCCGCTTCCGACACGGAAGACGCCGCGTGCAGCGTAGCGTTCCGCTCGAGGGCCATTGGCTGCACGTGGGTCCCGGCAACAGCCGCCGTTACCCCGTTCAGCACGAGGGTCAGGCACAGCAGCAATCGCAGGAGCACGGCACGGACGGGCATGTGCGTACTTTAACCCACGGCCGCCTCCCCTCTCTCCCGACCAGCTCCTGGCGGGAGAGAGGTCCCGTGGGAAGTCGCTACAGTCCATCGATGCGCTTCCACGCGCCCGCGGTTTCGCCGGCGTGCATGGATGCAAACGTCAATGCGGCGTGGTTCCGCCCGTCCCGCCCGGTGTGCCGGTTGTGGTGCCTGTCGTCTGCGATGGGCGGGCGCCCAGGCCTCGCGTGCCAGCGTCTGGTTCCGGCCTGCTGCCCGATGTGACCTGGATGCGGTTGTCGACTTCCTTCACGCCAGTGCATGCGTCGGCAATGTCTTCCGCGCGATGTTTCATCCAGCGCTGGTCGACATGACCCTCCAGCGTGACCTTGCCGTCCGCCACGCGGACCATGATCTCGCTGGGATCGAGGTCGTCGTCGTCGGTGAGGCGTTCGTTGATGTCTTCGGTCAGGCGTGCATCCGAGCGCGTGTAGTTCTTCGGCCCGACACCGCGATAGCCGTGGCCATACACGCCGTAGCGGTACTGGCCCGGCGCCGTGCCGTAGCGAGCTGACGCGCTGCCGTATTGCGGCGAACCCGCCCTGCCATAACCCGACATCTCGCCCTCATCGAGATAATCCTGGCTGCCCGATTGCAGCGGGCTGCGATAGCCCTGGCTGCCGCTCCACTGGCTTCCCTGCTGGCTGCGAGGCTGGCTCGAGCGCGTGTAGCCCGCCCCCTCGCCGTAGCTCTGGTTGCGGCCATACGTGTTGTATTCGCTGCCATACGATCCCTGCGCGCCATGACCCTGACGGCCACGGTAGTAATCGCTGCCGCCCCTTGCCTGGCTGCCGTACTCACGCTGGCTACCGTAGGGCGAGCGTCCGGCCGACTGGCGGTCTGCCTGGCTTCGAAATGCCTGCTCCCGTTGTGCCTGTTCAGTGCCCTCGCTGTAGCCAGCGGCGCTGTAGCGTTCCGGCCCACCTTCGTAGTCCCAGCTGCCACGCTCCTCGTCCCAACCGGCACCTTGCGCGCGCTCGGAGAACTGGGAGCCTCCGTAATACTCGCCGCGGCCAGTCGTCCCCTGGCCCTGCGCCTGCTGCCGGGTGCGGCCGCTCTCCGACTGATCGCCATGCTCGTATCGCGTACGAGCCTGGCCGTACTGGCCGGGCCGACGCTCGCGATCATGGTCGTCATTGCGGTTGTTCATTTCATCTCTCCTCTCATTCAGCCAATCGCGACCCGCCTGTACGCATCGCTCGCCAAAGCGCACGACTTCCTGCGCCATGTCTTTCAGTTCATGCCCGATGTTCGATTCACGCATTCCGAAGCCTCCTCTAGCCGGAACGACCGCAGGTTCGCCGCCGATCCGAAATGCAAAATGACAATCGCACCGTTATGCGCGCGTGCCTGCCATGCGACGAAGATGAAAAGGCTCATCGCGCAACGCGCGAGCGGCATGAACGCGTCATCGGCCTGTGCGAATCCGGCGCCCGATGCATGAATACGTTGCGATGCGGGCCAAGCGCCCAATCGCTTCCTATACGGGCCGGCGCTTCTGCCTCGTCTCGTAGACCTTGTACTGATTGCGCCCGGCCGCTTTCGCCTGGTACAGCGCGATATCGGCGTTGCGCATCAGATGCTCCATCTGCATGGCGTCGGTCGGATAGGCGCTGATTCCGATGCTGACCGACACATGGGCCTGGGAGCCCGCGATGTCGACGGGGAGCGCAAGGCGTTCCAGCAGTTTCCGGGCAACAACGATCGCATCATCCAGGCTATGCCCCCCGGGCTGCAGGATCGCGAACTCATCGCCACCCAGGCGGGCAAGGTGATCGGTCGTTCGCAGCAGGCCGTGCATGCGGTGCGCCACTTCGACGAGGAGTGCGTCTCCGGCCGGATGCCCCAGGGAATCGTTCACTTCCTTGAAATGGTCGACATCGACCAGGTGCAGGACCAGCAGCTCGCCGTGCCTCTGTGCCGAGCCGATCATGTCGACGAGACGACGATCGAACTCGGCCCGGTTTGGCAGTCCGGTGAGCGCATCCACGAACGCCATGCGCTCGTGCTCATCCTCGCGCAGTTTCTGGGCGGTCGCGTCGCGGAGGATCTTCATATAGCCGACGTCGGCCCCGTCGAGACGCACCGGATACATCATTCCATCGGCCCAGAACGCGGTCCCGTCCTTGCGGACATGCCAGCGGAAGTCCCCCGCGCAGCCGTCCTTGCTCGCCATCGCCATTTCCTTGTGAGGAATGCCCTCCTTTTGGTCGTCCGGCTCGAACAGTCGCTCGGCGCTCGTGCCGACGATTTCCTCTGTCGAATAACCGAAGATGCGTTCCGCACCGTGGTTCCAGAGGAGGATCCCACCGTCTAGATTGGTGACCATGATCGCGTGCCTGCTGGGACTGTCCAGCAATGCCTGCAAGAGTGCCCGATCATCCATGTGACTGGCTCCGATCAGTTTCCTTATGCTTTCCTCAAGGCGGCAATGGGAATGTGAAAGGCACCGAACAAAAATGAATGTTCAGCTCAATGCCAGCGCAACCGGACAAACAGGCCGCCACAAAGGCGCAGCGCGTTTTGTCGCCGCGCTGTGAAGGGCTCGCCGTGAAGGATGTGTCAGCGATCGATCATGCGCTCCGCGTTTTCCGAGTAGCGGGCGCCCTCGACGGTAATCCGGGACGCCGCACTTTCGAGGTCAAAGAGATCGCTCCCGGTGAGTTCGACCGAGGCCGCAGCGACGTTCTCCCGCAGGCGGTGCAGCTTGGTCGTGCCGGGGATCGGAACGATCCACGGCTTCTGCGCGAGCAGCCAAGCGAGCGCGATCTGCGCCGGCGTCGCGTGCTTGCGCTCCGCCAGGCGGCCGATCAGATCGACCAGCGCCTGGTTGGCCTTGCGCGCTTCCGGCGCGAAGCGCGGAACGGTGTTGCGGAAGTCGCTGCTGTCGAACGTGGTGTTCTCGTCGATCTTGCCCGTGAGGAAACCCTTGCCCAAGGGACTGAAGGGGACGAAGCCGATTCCGAGCTCCTCCAGTGTGGGCATGACCTTGGTTTCGGGCTCCCTCCACCACAGCGAGTACTCGCTCTGCAATGCAGTGACGGGCTGCACCGCATGGGCACGCCGTATCGTCTGCGCTCCCGCTTCCGACAAACCGAAGTGCCTGACCTTGCCCTGCTGGATCAGGTCCTTGACTGCTCCCGCGACGTCTTCGATCGGAACGTTCGGATCGACACGGTGCTGGTAGAAAAGGTCGATGGTGTCGATGCCCATCCGCTTGAGCGAGGCCTCGGCGACTTCCCTGATGTGCTCGGGCCGACTGTCGAGGCCAGTGCCGCGTTGCCCGCTGGCATCGATCTCGAACCCGAACTTGGTGGCGATCACGACCTGGCCACGAACGGGCGCGAGCGCTTTTCCCACCAGCTGCTCGTTCGTGTACGGGCCATAGATCTCGGCGGTGTCGAAGAACGTCACGCCGAGATCCACGGCCGAGCGGATCACGCCGATCATGTCCTGTTCGTCGCCGGCCGGGCCGTAGCCGAAGCTCATGCCCATGCAGCCCAGGCCGATGGCCGAGACCTCCAGGTTGCTGTTGCCCAGCTTGCGCTTCTGCATGTCTGTCTCCGGCGCTTGCGCTTGGCGGACGACGTCCGCACTGCAAAACCAGCATCACGCGAGCCTACTCCGACGAAGGTCCCGGGATGGTGATGCGCGCGCCGCGGGTGTCGAACGTCATTTCACTTCGACAAGGTCGTACTCGTGCTGCGCATCGAAGCAGCGACGCCGGTTGTCGTCACGGCCAAGCCATATCGTCGCGCCTCCCGACACGCGCGGAGTGGCCGTACCCGCGTGTTCAGTTATTCAAAAAAGCGGCGCGGCTAACGGAGAGCTGAATCATGGAGCGCTCCGGCGAACGCCAAGAGGATTTTCGCTGCATGGCCTTCACCCAGGCGTGGATAGCATCGCCTCCAACAACGCCGTACGAGATCTCCCCCGTGTTCTGGTATTACGTCGCCCCGTTTGCGTACGACAAGTGGAACATCCTCTTCGAGAACCAGCCGCGCCCGCTGGTGTACGACACGAAGCTCGATGCCCTCAGGGCGGCGGTGCGGGCGGCGGAAAACAACTTCGACGACAAGGGCCAGCCATCGGGCGTCAAAGTCGAGCAGGACGGACGCTGGCGCAACGCGCTCACGTTTGGCCAGCAGGAAGTGGCATCCATTGATTCTTCCAGCGGTGATCCTTCCAGCTTCCCCCGGCAGTAACCCGGGCTAACCCGGCGTCAGCAAACCCTGCCCCTCTGGCCCGGGAACCCTGGCGGAGAGCGTTACCCGTGGCCGCGTGCTAGCCTCCCGGCCCGACGACGTTCCCCGTTCCCAAGACCGCCATGAGCAACTTGCCATCGGACCCGGAGTACGTGCTGCGCGGTGTCGCCGGCATCGTCTTCGGACGCACTTACCACCTCCTCGCCCCGACTACGGTCGGACGTGCGCCGGAGTGCGACATCTCCCTGGACAGTGCGGGAGTTTCGCGCCGCCATGCGCGGTTGCGTCCGCGCGAGTACGGGGTGGAAATCGAAGACCTCGGGTCTTCGAATGGCAGCTTCCTCAATGGGCAGCGGGTCGGAACAGGCATCGCCCGTGTCGGCGACGAGATCGCATTCGACCAGTTGCGCTTCCGCATCAGCGCCGTGCCACGTTCGGCGCGACAGGCCGCCGACCTTCCCGCCAGAACGCCCCCCCCGCATCGCCGATGGCCGTGGGTGGTCGCGGGCGTGGCGATCGCCGCCGCCCTCGTCGCGCTTGCGGCACGCTGGCCGCGCTAGCGCCATCGCGCGGCCAGCGTCGCGCCAGCCAGCTTCGCACCAGCTAGCTTCGCGCCAGCTAGCCTCGCGCCAGCATTCCCAGTTCCCCCAACGCCGCTTCGATCCGCGCATCCAGCGGATGCCCGCAGTTGAGCCGCAGGCAATTGCCGAAGCCGCGGCTCGCCGAGAACATCGGTCCGGGCGCGAGGCTGATGCCTGCGGACGCAGCCCGGCGCTGCACGCGCAGCGCGTCGACACCTTCGGGAAGTTCCAGCCACAGGAAATAGCCGCCCGCTGGACGGGTGACGCGCGTGCCCGGCGGAAACGCCTCGGCAATCGCGGCGATGTAGCGCGCCTGCTGTTCGGCCAGTAGACGGCGCAGGCGGCGCAGGTGGCGGTCGAAGCCGCCGCGTTCGAGATAGCGCGCGAGCGCGATCTGCGCAGGCACATTCGTGTTGAGGGTGGACGTGAGCTTGCGACGGGCGATGTCCTTGGCGTGGCGGCCGGCGGCCACCCAGCCGATGCGGTAGCCGGGGGCCAGGCTTTTCGAGAACGACGAGCAGTGCATGACCCGTCCGTCGCGGTCGAACGCCTTGGCGGGCAACGCACGCCTGGGGCCGTAATGCAGTTCGGCGTAGACGTCGTCCTCGAGCAAGGGGATGTCGTGGCGCGCCAGCAGCTCGACGAGGGCGCGTTTGCGTTCCTCCGGCATCGTGCTGCCGAGCGGGTTCTGGAACGTCGGCATCAACCAGCAGGCGCGCGGGCCGTGGCGCGCAATGGCCGCTTCGAGTGCATCCAGGTCGATGCCATCGCGCGGATGCGTGGGCACCTCGATCGCACGCAGGCCGCTGCGTTCGAGCGATTGCAGGCAGGCGTAGAAGCACGGCGATTCCACCAGCACTGCGTCGCCGGGCCGGGTCACGGCGGCGATGCACAGGTTGAGGGCTTCGAGCGCGCCGTTGGTGATGACGATCTCGTCGATGCTGACGTCCATGCCGTCGATCAGGTACCGCAGCGCGATCTGCCGGCGCAGCGCGGCACTGCCGGGCGTGAGGTCGTCGACGGTGCTCCACGGGTCGAGGTGCAGCGCGGCCGTGGCCATGGCGCGACCGACGCGGTCGAGTGGAAAGTGCGTCGGACTCATGAAGGCGGAGCCGAGCGGGACGACGTCGCGGTGCATCGCCGATTCCAGGATCTCGAAGACGAGTTCGCTGACGTCGACGGCGCGGGATTCGCCGTCGGGACGGGACGCGGTTTCGGGTTCCGGCGGCAGCGCGGCGGCGGTGCGGGTGACGTAATAGCCGGAGCGGGCCCGCGATTCGACCAGGCCCTGCGCTTCCAGCAGGTAGTACGCCTGGAAGATCGTGGCGGGGCTGAGCTTGCGGGCGGCGCTGGCTTGGCGCACGGACGGCAGGCGCTCGCCGGGCTTGAGCAGGCCGGCGCGGATGGAGCGGGCGATGTCGTCGGCCAGGGCCTGGTAGCGCTTCATCGGGGCGTCCTGCGAGCGGGAGCCGGACCGGGCGTCGGCCTGACTGATATGGTTTTTTTCCTCGATTGTGATTCTAGGACGACTGATCCGGTCGGCCTAGCATGGCGGCACCTCCCCCATTCCCGCCGATGCCCGATGAATCCGCAGGTCGAGCTGAACCTGGCGCTGATCCTGTTCCTCCCCTGGTTCACGATCCTGGCCGTGCTGTTCTGGAAATACCCCCGCGCACCCCGCGGCTGGGCGCGCACGCTGTTCGATGCGACCAGCCTGCTGCTGGCCGTGACGGCGGCCGCTGCCGGCATGTACTGGAGCATGGCCAACGCCGACCGTTCGTTCGGCCACATGTGGCAGCAGGTGCTGGCGAGCTCGGTGTCGTACGGCCTGTTCCTGGGGGTGATCACGGTGGCGCTGGTAGTGCGCTGGCGCTGGCTGCGCCGCCTGCGTGTTCGTCCCCCTTCCTCCACTGCGGCCGACACGGCCACGGGTGCGCTGTCATGAAAACGCTGGTGATCGTCGCCTTCCTCGGTTTGATCCTCTACAACCTGGGTGCCGGGCTGTATTACATGCTGGTCGACATGGGTACGACCAAGCGCACGGTGAATGCGCTGACCAAGCGCATCGCGCTGTCGGTGGTGCTCATCCTGCTGGTAGCGGTCGGGATCGCGACCGGGTTCATCGAACCCCACGGGGTCGGGTCCTGAGGATCGCGCGCCCGGAATGCATGAACAGGGAACACATTTGACCTCAGTCAAGGCGCGCCTCCCGACGCACTCCTAACGTGCGAGCCATGGCAACCGACACCATGGCTTTCGACCCCGAGCTGCTGCGCCGCTACGACCGGCCCGGGCCGCGCTACACGTCCTATCCGACCGCGCCGCAGTTCCACGCGGGCTTCGGCGAGGCGGAGCTGCGCGATGCGGCCACCGCGAGCAACGGCGATCCGATCCCGCGACGGCTCTCGCTGTACGTACACGTGCCGTTCTGCACGAGCCCCTGCTTCTACTGCGGCTGCAACCGCATCATCACCCGCGACAAGGCGCGCGGCGAGTCCTACCTGGCGCGCCTGTACCGCGAGGTCGCGCTCACCGCGCAGATGTTCGATCGCGACCGCGAGGTGATCCAGCTTCATTTCGGCGGTGGCACGCCCAACTTCCTCTCGCCGGGGCAGTTGCGCGAGGTCGTGGACACGCTGCGCAGCCAGTTCCGCTTTTCCGACTCGCGCGAGCGCGACATCTCGATCGAGCTGGATCCGCGCTTCGTTTCGCCCGCGGACATCCTCGAGCTGGCAGCCACCGGCTTCAATCGCGCGAGTTTCGGCGTGCAGGACTTCGATCCGGCGGTGCAGGAAGCGGTGAACCGCATCCAGAGCGTGGAAGAAACCCGCGCCGTGGTCGATGCATGCCGCGCGACCGGCTTCCGTTCGGTCAACGTGGACCTGATCTACGGGCTGCCGAAGCAGACTCCCGACGGCTTCGCGCGCACGCTCGACATCGTCACGGACATGCGGCCCGACCGCATCGCGGTGTACAGCTATGCGCACATGCCGCAGTTGTTCAAGCCACAGCGGCAGCTCAATGCCGACGATCTGCCGGACGCGGAAACCAAACTCATGCTGTTGCAGCTGGCGATCACGAAACTGACCGCCGCGGGTTACGTGTACATCGGCATGGATCATTTCGCGCTGCCCGACGACGATCTCGCGATCGCGCAGGCGCGCGGCGGCCTGCATCGCAACTTCATGGGCTACACCACCCACGCCGACAGCGACCTCATCGGCCTGGGCGTGAGCGCGATCAGCCACATCGGCGACAGCTTCAGCCAGAACCCGCGCGACCTGCCGAGCTGGCAGATCGCACTCGATGAAGGCCGTCTGCCGGTATTCCGCGGCATGCGCCTGGATGAGGACGACCAGCTGCGCGCGGACCTGATCCAGGAGCTGATGTGCCAGGGCGAGGTGCCGGTACGCGCGCTCGAGCGGCGTTACGGGATCGATTTCGCCGAGTACTTCGCCCAGTCGTTCGACAAACTGCGGCCCCTGGCCGAGGACGGCCTGGTCAGGATCGATCCGGACCGGATCACGGTCACCTCGCGCGGGCGGCTGCTCTTGCGTAACATTGCCATGTGCTTCGACCGCTATCTCGAACAGCCTGCCACCGTGGCCGCCCCGCGCTTCTCGCGCGCGATCTGAGCCGGTCCAAGCCAAGTCACACATGGAGCCCTGCGTGAACCAGGTGGCTTTCCCGCGCAACGATGCGACCACGCTGTCGGACGACGGCGACACGCTCACCTTCTGCTCGACCTGCGCGTTCTCGCAAGCCTGCCTCGCCGAAGGCATGGACAAGCGCTCGCTGATGGACCTGCACGTGCTGGTGGAGCACATCGGCCCCTTCCATGCCGGCGAGCACATCTTCCGCGAAGGCGATCCGTTCGAAGCCATCGCCGCGGTCCGCGCGGGCACGGTGAAGACCTACGTGATCGATCGCGACGGGCACGAGCATGTGCTCGGCTTCCATCTTCCCGGCGAGGTCATCGGCTTGAACGCGATCGACGGCGACCACTATCCGTGCAACGCGATCGCATTGGACACGGTGATGCTGTGCCGCTTCTCGTTCCCGAAGATCGCGGTGCTCGCGGCGAAACTGCCGGGCCTGCAGCGCCAGTTGTTCCGCCTCCTCAGCCGCGACATCGGCCGCGCCGCGCTGCTCGCGGGCGACTGGTCGGCGGACCAGCGCATGGCGGCGTTCCTGATCGGCCTGTCACGGCGGCTCGCGGCGCGCGGCTTCTCGCCCAACCGCTTCCAGCTGACGATGGCGCGCACGGATATCGCCAACTACCTGCGCCTGGCGCCGGAAACGGTCAGCCGGGTGCTGCGCCGGTTCCAGGAAGAAGGATTGCTGCACGTGGAGCGGCGCGAGCTCGAACTGACCGGGCGTGATGCCCTGGAAGCGCTGGCGGCGCCGATCCTGCGGGGTTGATATCCCCGGATCGGCCAATCGTCGCCAAGCCTTAACCAACTGCCACATAAGCTCGGCGGCGCTTTCTGCGCCGCTGCCTGTCGGCATGCCTGCGTGCGCCGCCCACTTGCCGCGCCTCACTGACTGCGACGCGGTCCACAGCTTGATTTGTATCAAGGCAGTTCCCTGCAACCAGGCGGACCATTCCCGCCACGCAATGGGAGAAATGTCATGAGCAGCACGAGAAAGTTGTGGCTGGGCCTCGCGGCCCTGCTCATCGTCTCGTTCGGCGTATTGCTGTGGGCCGGAACGGAGATCTTCCGCACCGCCCCGCCCGTACCCGAACGCGTGGTGAGCGAAAGTGGACAGGTCATCTACACCAAGGCCGACATCGAGCGCGGCCGCCAGGTCTGGCAGTCGATGGGCGGCATGCAGCTGGGCTCGATCTGGGGCCACGGTGCCTACGTCGCACCCGACTGGAGCGCGGACTGGCTGCATCGCGAAGCAGTAGGCGTCCTCGACCTGTGGGCGCGCGCCGACGACAGCGCGGCGACCTACGAGCAGCTGTCGGCGGAACAGCAGGCCGGGCTGCGCGGCCGCCTGCAGGAAATGATGCGCACCAACACCTACAACGCGGCGAACGGCACGATCACGCTGCCGGACGATCGCGTTGCCGCCTTGTCGAACGTGGCCGCGCACTACGAGAGCCTGTTCGGCAACGACCCGGCCACGCAGAAGCTGCGCGAGGCCTACGCGATGAAGAACGACACGGTGCCCGATGCGGAACACCGCCGTGCACTCACCGCGTTCTTCTGGTGGACGGCATGGGCCGCCACCACCGAACGCCCGCGCGAGCCCGGCGACGCGATGGTGCCCAACCAGGCCGGCGTTCCCGACAAGCAGGTGACCTACACCAACAACTGGCCGAGCGAGCCGCTGGTCGGCAACACGCCGGCCGCGCCGTTGTGGCTGTGGTCGGCCTTCAGCGTGCTGTTCCTGATCGCGGGCATTGGCCTGCTCGGCTGGCACCATGCCCGCACGCACGGCGAGGAAGGCCCGGTGAAGCTACCTGCGACCGATCCTCTCGCCGCGCTGCGGATCACGCCATCGATGCGCGCCACGGCGAAGTACTTCTGGGTCGTGCTGGCACTGTTCCTGGTGCAGATCCTGCTCGGCGCGATGACCGCGCACTACCAGGTCGAGGGCCAGGTCGCCTACGGCTTCAATCTGTCGAACATCCTTCCGTACTCGATCACGCGCACCTGGCATACCCAATTGGCGGTGCTCTGGATCGCGGTGGCATGGCTCGCCACCGGCTTGTACATCGCGCCGGCATTGAGCGGGCATGAGCCGAAGTTCCAGCGCCTGGGCGTGAACTTCCTGTGGGTGTGCCTGCTGGTGATCGTGGTCGGCTCGTTCGCGGGCCAGTGGCTGGCGGTGATGCAGAAGCTGGGCCTGGACCTGAACTTCTGGTTCGGCCACCAGGGCTGGGAATACGCCGACATGGGCCGCTTCTGGCAGTGGTTCCTGTTCATCGGGCTGCTGTTGTGGCTGACCCTGGTCGGGCGTGCGCTCTGGCCGGTGCTGCGCGGGCCGCAGAGCGACACCAAGGCCATCGTCGGGCTGCTGTTCCTGTCCACCGTCTGCATCGGGCTGTTCTTCGCCGCGGCGCTGATGTGGGGCGAGCACACGCACATCTCCGAGGTCGAGTACTGGCGCTGGTGGCTGGTGCACCTGTGGGTGGAGGGATTCTTCGAGGTCTTCGCCGCGGCGGTGATGTCGCTGATCTTCGTCAAGCTCGGCCTGGTCAACGCCAAGTCGGCAACGACGGCGGTGCTGTTCGCCACCATCATCTTCATGTCCGGCGGCGTGCTCGGCACCCTGCACCACCTGTACTTCGTCGGCACGCCGACGGCCGTGGTTGCGCTGGGCGCGAGCTTCAGCGCGCTGGAAGTGGTACCGCTGGCCTACATCGGCTTCGAGGCCTACCACACCTACAAGCTGGGCAAGGCGACACCCTGGATGGCGCGCTACCGCTGGCCGATCCTGTTCTTCATCGCGGTCTCGTTCTGGAACCTGGTGGGCGCGGGCCTGTTCGGCTTCCTCATCAACCCGCCGCTGTCGCTGTACTACATGCAGGGCCTCAACCTCACCCCGCTGCACGGCCACACTGCCCTGTTCGGCGTGTACGGCATGCTCGGCATCGCGCTGGTGTTGTTCTGCATGCGCGGCCTGCGCGGGCAGATGGTGTGGGACGTGCGCCCGCTGAAGGTCGCCTTCTGGTGCTTCAACATCGGCCTGGCAATGATGGCGGTATTCACGCTGCTGCCGCTGGGCACGATGCAGCTGCTGGCCGCGATCGAACACGGTTATGCGTATGCGCGTTCGGCCGAGTTCATGCAGAAGCCCATCGTCGACATGCTGGTGTGGATGCGCGTGCCGGGCGACACGGTGTTCAGCGTGGGCGCACTGGCCCTGTGCTGGTTCGTGTTCAGGCTGTGGGTCGCGCCGAAGCCGGTGCCGGTCGGCGGCGCCGAGATAGAACATTCCGATAGCTGAGTGATGGCTGGTCTCGGGTGGGGCGGTTCTCGCCCCACCCGTTTTTTTTTGGAACGTGCGCAGACGCGTCCGTTCCGCCGGGATCCGGCCGGGCGCCTGACCTGGATCAACTCATCCCGCCCGCAAGACCGCGACAATCCACGCATGGACAGACCGCGAGCAACCCCCAAGGCCCTTTCGCCGCAACTGCTGGCACAGGCCCCGCACCGGCTGATGTTCTTCGTCGGTGCCAGCAACGTGTTGCTGGCGATGCTGTGGTGGGCCGCCTGGCTGGTGTCGTCGCGCTGGCCGGTGTTCGCCATGCCGCAACCGCAGCCCTATGCGGGTTGGCTGCATGCCTTTGTCATGCAATACCAGATGCTGTCGAGCTTCATCTTCGGCTTCCTGCTGACGGTGTTCCCGCGCTGGATGGGGCTGGCCGACTTCGAACGCTGGCGGTACGTACCGGTCGGACTCGGACTGTTCGGCGGGCAGCTGATGACGCTGCTGGGTGCGATGGGCTGGAGCGCCGGCATCGTGGTCGGGCTGCTGATGACGCTGGGCGGCTGGATCGCGGCGCTGGTGACGCTGGCACCGCTGCTGTGGAAAGAGAAGGGCACGACGTGGCATGCACGCTCGTGTTTCGCCGCGCTGGTGCTGGGCCTGTTCGGACTGTGCGCATGGGTCGCGTTCGTGCTCGGCGCGCCGCCGATCTGGGCGTTCGTCAGCATCAAGCTGGGCAGCTTCGGGCTGCTGCTGCCGATATACGTGACCGTCGCGCACCGCATGTTCCCCTTCTTCGCCGGAAACGCGGTGCCGGGCTACACGCCGTGGCGGCCGCTGTGGCTGCTGGGGGCGTTGTGGGCGCTGGCGCTGCTGCACCTCGGGTTGGAACTCACCCACGCCTACGCCTGGCTGTGGATCGCCGACGTGCCGCTGTTCCTACTTACGGCGACGCTGTGCCTGCGCTGGTGGCCGAGCGGTCCGAAACCGGGGCTGTTGACGGTGCTGTTCATCGGCCTGGGCTGGTTGCCGGTCGCCTTCGTGCTGTATTCGGCGCAAAGCATCGGCTACCTGTTCACCGGCGTGTATGCGCTCGGCCGGGCGCCCGCGCACGCCTTGTTCGTCGGCTTCTTCGGCAGCGTGCTGATAGCGATGGTGACGCGGGTGACGCAGGGCCACTCCGGGCGCGCGCTGGTCATGCCCAAGGTGGCCTGGTATGCCTTTGTCGCGATCCAGCTCGTCGCCGTGATGCGCATCGGCGCGGAATTCGCGCGCGATCCGATGCAATGGCAGGCCATCGCGGCGGTGGGCTGGCTGGTGGCGCTGGTGCCGTGGGTGGCACGGATCGGCCGCATCTATCTTTCGCCTCGCATGGACGGTAAGCCGGGATGATCGAGTTCTATCCCCAGATCAGGCAGTTCCACATCTTCGTTGCGCTGTTGAGCGGTTCGCTGTTCGCCCTGCGCGGCGCGTTCCTGCTGGCCGGTGCACGCTGGCCGCTTGCCCTTCCGGTGCGCTGGTTCAGCTACGCCGTCGACACCGCGCTGCTGACGGCAGCGCTGATGCTGCTGACCATCCTGCCCGGCGCGGTATTCGCCAACGGCTGGCTGGCGGTGAAGGTGACGCTGGTCGTCGTCTACATCGTGCTGGGCGTGTTCGCGCTCAAGCGCGCGAAGACGCGGCGCGGGCGGCTGGGGTTCTATCTGGCGGCACTGGTGACCTACCTGGCGATCTACTCGATCGCGCGTGCCCACCATCCGCTGGGCCTGTTCACTTACTGGTTCAGCTGACCAGGCTGAATCGTCGCGTTTTGCCCAGCCTGAGTTGACCCAGATCAAGGGCGGCCGGCCCCATCGGCGTAGCGTTGTCGCAGCAGAAAACAACGCCGCACCACGAGGCCGTCATGAACACCGCCCTGATCACCCCCTTCGTCCAGACCCCCGCCAGCGTGGAACTGGACACCCACCACGGCACGCGAGACTGGTCCGACCGCACTGCGCTCGGCATCACCCGTGGCCTGCGCTTCCTGGCCGACACCTTCTTCGCCAAGCGCTACGGCAACCGTGCCATCGTCCTGGAAACCGTGGCCGCGGTGCCCGGCTTGGTCGGCGCCGCGCTGATCCACCTGCGTTGCCTGCGCTGGATGAAGCACGACCACGGCTGGATCCGCGCGCTGATGGAGGAAGCCGAGAACGAGCGCATGCACCTGATGACCTTCATCGAGATCGCGCGTCCGAACTGGCTGGAGCGCGCGCTGGTGCTGGTCGCGCAGGCCGGCTTCTTCACCTTCTTCCTCATGCTGTACCTGCTGTCGGCGCGTACCGCGCATCGCCTGGTCGGCTATTTCGAGGAACAAGCTGTGGTGAGCTATACCCAGTACCTGGAGGAGATCGACAGCGGCCGGGTCGAGAACGTGCCGGCGCCGAAGATTGCCCGCGACTACTGGCAACTGGCGGCCGACGCCCGCCTGCGCGACGTGGTGCTGGCGGTGCGTGCCGACGAAGCCGGCCATCGCGACGTCAACCATGACTTCGCCGACCAGTTGCGACCGGCGCAGGGACGATTTGCGATGGGCCGTGGCGGACAGTAGCGATGAACAGTTCCCTCGCGATTCCGCCCGATTTCCTTGTGAACACACCCGAGGCCCTCGACCGCAGCACACTCGATGCCTGCTTCCTCGGCCCCTACGGCGAGAACGACTCGCTGCTGGAAAAGCTGGTCGTGGAATTCCTGCGCGACCACGTGTACTGGCGGCGCAACTTCCATCCGGAAGATCCGCCGGCCATTCCCACGCGTGCGGCGCAGCAGCCCGGCTACCAGGCGTTCGAGGCGCGCATGCGGCGCGAACTGCATTCGCTGTCGGCGGCGCTGAAGAAGTCGGTTCCGTTCCACAGCCCACGCTATATCGGCCACATGGCGTCGGACCTGCTGCTGCCCGGCCTGGCCGCGCAGTTGCTGACCCTTCCCTACAACCCCAACAACGTCAGCGAGGATGCCGCCCCCGTCACTGTCGAGATGGAAGTGCGCGCCGGCCTGCAACTCGCGCGCATGCTGGGATATCCCGATGACCCGGCGCGCGAGGACTGCGCGTTCGGACACCTCACCTCCGGCGGCACGCTCGCCAACTACCAGGCACTGCGGCTGGCTCTGGCGCTGAAGGCGTTCCCGGTCGCATTGCGCGCAGCGGGCGTTCCGGACATCGACCTGCCGGACGACGACTGGAGTGCGTTCAACACCGGCACCACCGCTGGCATCGCCCTGCTCGACCGCTGGCAACGCTGGCTCGCGAACCAGCCGGCGGACCAGCGCCGTGCCTGGCGTGCGCGCGTGCAGGCGGAACGGATCGAGACGCTGGGGCTGGTCGATTTCTTCGCACGCCATGCGCGACTCGGCCCGCCGCGCGTGCTTGCGCCGGTCACCGCGCACTACTCGTGGAGCAAGGGCCTGAAGCTGCTCGGGCTGGGCCGCGCGCAGCTGGAACTGCTGCCCGAACGCAACATGCGGCTCGACGCGGAGGCATTGCAGGATGCACTGGAACGCTGCCTCCGCGAACGCCAGCCCGTGTTGATGGTGGTCGCGGTGCTGGGCACCACCGAATACGGCACGATCGACCCGGTCGACCGCGTGGTCGCCGCGCGCGACACCATGCACGCACGCGGGCTGGACTTCAGCGTCCACGTGGACGCTGCATGGGGCGGCTACCTGGCCACGTTGTTCCGCAATGCCGACGGCAGCCTGCGCAGTCGCACCGAAGTCGGCGCGGACTTCGCGCATTTCCCGCAACCGGAAGTGCATGCCGCGTTCGCCGCGCTCGGCGGAACCGATTCGGTCACGGTCGATCCGCACAAGCTCGGCTACCTGCCCTATGGCGCGGGTGCCTTCATCTGCCGCGACCACCGCGCGATGGCGCTGCTCGCCGAGGAAGCCGACTACGTGTTCGACGGCGAAGGCGCGGACGACTACATGGCGCGTTACCGCCGCCTCGGCCAGTTCACTCCGGAGGGTTCCAAGTCCGGCGCGGCCGCGGCAGCGGTCTATGTCACCCATCGCGTGTTGCCGCTGGACCACGCGCACTTCGGCATGCTGCCCCGGCAGACAGTGCTCGCCGCAGAGGCCTTCCATCAGCGCGCACAGCGCTTTGCCGCCGAGCTCGCCGACAGCGTCCATGCCTGCGTCCCCTTTGCGCCCGACAGCAACCTGGTCTGCCTCGCACTGAATCCGGCCGGCAATCGCGACGTCGGCCATGCGAACGCCTTCGTGCGCCGCCTGCACGAGGAACTGCGCTGCGACCCGCAACGCCCGCTGCAGATGAAGGAGTTCTTCGGCTCGATGACCACGCTGCGACCGGAAGTCCTCGGCGCGGCCGAAATGCAGCGCATCGCCGCGCAACTTCGGCTCGACCCGGCGACCTTCGACGATGCCGCTGACCGCCTGGTGATCCTGCGCCACACGCTGATGAACCCGTACCTGATCGACCGCGAGAACGGGATCAGCTACATCGATCGCTACTTCGATTACCTGGCCATGCGCGTACGCGCGCTGTGCTGAGGGAAATGCACATGCCTACTGTCGCGACCGCAACTGTCTTCGCCGACCACGACGTCCAGCGTGACTGGTGCCTGGCCGCACTCGCGAAGCTGCAGCAGGAGGCAGCGCGCTCGGCCGACACCCATTTGTTGAAGATCGACCTACCCGGTTTCCCCGACATCGGTTTCTACTTCAAGGACGAGGCGGCGCACCCGACCGGCAGCCTCAAGCATCGCCTCGCCCGCTCGTTGTTCCTGTATGCACTGTGCAATGGCCGCCTGCAGGCCGGACAGCCCGTCGTCGACGCTTCTTCGGGCAGCACGGCGATTTCCGAAGCCTGGTTCGCGCGACTGCTCGGCTTGCCGTTCACCGCGGTGATGCCGGCCTGCACCGCGCCGCGCAAGATCCGCGATGTCGAGGCGCTCGGCGGCGTGTGCGACCTGGTCGACAACCCGGCCGACGTGCACGCACGCGCCGCATGGCACGCCGCGCGCGGCGCCTGCCACCTCGACCAGTTCGGGCTGGCCGAACGCGCCACCGACTGGCGCGGCAACAACAACATCGCCGAATCCATCCTGCAGCAGATGAGCCGCGAACCCGATCCGGAACCCGCGTGGATCGTGTGCGGCGCCGGCACCGGCGGCACTTCCGCGACCATCGGCCGCTACCTGCGCTACCGCGGCCTGCACATGCGGTTGTGCGTGGCCGATCCGGCGGGCAGCGGCTTCGTGAACGGCTGGCGCGCGCGCGATCGCAACGCGCTCGCCACGCAGCCGACGCTGATCGAAGGCATCGGCCGGCCGCGGGTCGAGCCGGGCTTCGTGTTCGAGGTCGTCGACGAAGTGGTCGAAGTGGCGGACACCGCATCGATCGCCGCCGCGTGGCTGCTGGAGGACCTGCTGGGCCGGCGCTACGGAGGTTCGTCCGGCACCAATTTCGTCGCCTGTCTGCAACTGGCGGAGATGATGCGCGCCCGTGGCGAGCGCGGCAGCATCGTCAGCCTGCTGTGCGATCGCGGCGAGCGTTACGAGCAGACGCTGTTCGACCGCGACTGGCTGCGCGCGCAGGGCGTCGATCCTGCCGCGTCTTTCGAACGGCTCGCGGGCCGACTCGCGGGCACCTGACGCATCACGGCGTGCGAGGCAGCGGGCATGGCCCCTGCCCCGCACGAGCGCGAAAACGCAGGCGTCAGCCGCAGCTGCCGCAGCAGCCGCAGTTCTCCGCTTCGTCGTCGGCGTTGGCGCCGGCGCCTACGACGAAATCGATGACGATCGCGCCCGGTTCGCGCTGGCGGTACTGGATGCCGAGTGCGTCGCCGTAACGCTGCAGCAGTTGCGCCAGCAGCGGCAGCGGATCGTGGTCGTTGACGAAGCGCATCGTTTCACCGGGCTGCAGCGCATCGAGTGCACCGAAGATCGCCGCGTGGCGAAAGCGCTTGGCGATGCCGCGCGCGTCGAAGGGATGCACCTGCTGGGCCAGGGTGTTGGAAGCAATCATGGTGGCTCGTCCGGAATTGGGGTCGCCAGCATGCAGGCCGGCTTTGCGGCTGCCATTGACCTGGATCATGCCCGGCATGGATCGGGCGGATCGTGTCCTTCGTTGGTTGCAGAGTGATCGATCGTGCATGTGCCCGCGCGATGGCACTGAATCCGGGGAATCGCACGCGGCACAGGATGGCCATCCAGAGCGGATGGCCATCCTGCTTCGGGACCTGCTACTTCGTTCCGGCCTGACGCTGCCGCCGGAATTCGGGCACGGGCAAGCCGCCCCAACCCCAGTTATCCAAGGGAACCTCCTCGATCACGACAAAGGTCGAATCGAGTGGCTTGTTGAGGACGTTCAGCAACACTTCGCTGATTCCCTTGATCAGCGCCGCCTTCTCTTCCGGCGTGGGCGCATCGCGCTCGGGACTGGTTCCTTCACGCGTGATCTGGACATTGACCATAGGCATGGTTGTACTCCCGGTTAACCCGGGGCGTGGTACGCCCCGGGAACACACTTGACCAGCGCTTAGTGACCGGCGCTCTGGCCGCCGTCGACGTGCAGGATCTCGCCGGTGACGAAGCCAGCGGAGTCGAGATAGAGCACGGCATTGACGATGTCGCTGATCTCGCCCATGCGGGCCACCGGGTGCAGTGCGGCCAGGAAACCGTGGGTCTCCGGCGGGTGCATCGGCGTCTTGATGACGCCCGGCGACACCGCGTTCGCGCGGATGCCGCGCTTGGCGTACTCGATGGCCAGCGACTTCGTCGCGGCGTTGAGGCCACCCTTGGTCAGCGACGCCAGCACCGACGGCACACCGTCGACGGGATGGTCGACCAGGCTGGTGGTGATGCTGACGACGTGGCCGCTGCCCTGCTTTTCCATCTCGGCCACGGCGGCCTGGGTGATGTTGAAGAAGCCGGTGAGGTTGACGCCGATGTTGGCCGCGTAGTCTTCGGCGGTGAAAGCGGTGAACGGCTTGGCAGTGAAGACGCCGGCGTTGTTCACCAGGGTGTCGATGCGGCCGAACTTGGCCACGCCTTCG
>NZ_BAAGXO010000008.1:0-1840 GCF_054779795.1 Lysobacter rhizosphaerae | reverse complement strand
GAATCCACGCACTTCGGCAGACATTCTTCCACCCAGCGATGCAATCGAGGAAATTGCTGGGGTGTCTACACACTCAGTTTTGTGAAGGACGCACGCCCGGCTTCTGGCGCGCGTGGGCTACCCATCTCCGCCGGATGACCGCCCGATGTCACGCGGCCTTGACCTGTACTCCGAGATCGATCAAGGACTGCTTGGCATCCCCAAAGAGCATTGAGGTCTTTTGCTCGTAGAACAGTGCGTTTTCCACGCCGGAGAAACCAGCGCCCTGCCCTCGCTTGAGCACGATGACGCTTCGCGCCTCTGCCACTTTCAGTATTGGCATTCCGTAGATGGGTGACTGCGGGTCACTGTTAGCTGCAGGGTTCACTACATCGTTCGCGCCGACCACCAGGGCAACGTCGGTTTCGGCAAAGCGCTCGTTGATGTCTTCCATGTCCACCAGCTTGTCGTAGGGCACGCCCGCTTCAGCCAGCAGAACATTCATGTGGCCCGGCATGCGCCCGGCGACGGGATGGATGGCAAAGCGCACATCACCCCCTCGCTTCTCGATCATGTCACCCAGTTCGCGAGCCTGGTGTTGAGCTTGCGCGACCGCCAGTCCGTAGCCAGGCACGACAACCACCCGTTCGGCGTAAGCCATCCGCAGAGCGGCATCCTCCGCATTGATCGGAGACATCTCACCGCCTTCGGTGCTCGCCGCCTGGCCGCCTTCCGGTTGGGCACCGAAAGCCCCGAACAGCACGTTCCGGAACGGGCGATTCATTGCCTTGCTCATCGCCACCGACAGAATGAAGCCACTGGTGCCATCGAGCGCGCCGACCACGATCAGGATGTTGTTGTCCAAGGCGAAGCCCGTCGCGACGGCTGCCAGGCCTGCGTAGGAATTCAGCAGCGACACGACCACAGGCATGTCGGCTCCACCGATTGGCAGCACTACCGCTACACCGATGGCCAGGCTGAGCACCAGCATCGCCACGAACAGCGGTACCGACAACGGCGCTATCACCAGCACAACCAGGCAGGCTGCGGCGGCGATGAACAGCGCCGCAGTGACCATGTTCTGCAGCGGGAATGTTACCGGGCGGCCCGGCAGCAGCCCCTGCAGTTTGCCGAAGGCCATCAGACTGCCGGTAACGGTCAGCGCGCCGAGCAGCACCTCGAAACCCAGCGCCAGCATGTGGCCGTGGCCAAGTTCGCCGGCGCCCAGGCCGTGCCGATAGGTGCCAATGCCGACCAGCGTCGCTGCAAGCGCTCCCAGCGCATGGCTCATGGCGATACGCTGCGGCATCGCTGTCATCGGGACCCACATGCCAAGGGGGTATCCCGCCAGTGCGCCCACCGCCAGCCCGGCACCGATCCAGCCATAGCTGATGATGCCGGTATGCAACAGAGTCGCGGCCACCGCAACCAGCATTCCCAGCGCCGCAACCTGCATGCCGCGGCGTGCAGTGTCCGGACGCCCGAGCGCCCGTAGCGCCGCAATGAACAGGAAGGCGGCCAACAGATAAGCGATCTGGATTGCGGTTTCGTTCATACATCCGCGGCGCTGGCGCCGCCCTCTTCTTCGTCTTTGGAAGGTGCGCGCCGGAACATGGCGAGCATGCGGTCGGTGATCAGGAATCCGCCGACGATGTTGGCGGTGGCGCAGGCTACGGCCACTGCACCGAGAATGGCCGCGATGAGGCCATCGCCGCTCCCGGCGAGTACCAGCGAGGCCACCAGCGATATGCCACTAATCGCGTTGGTTGCCGCCATCAGCGGTGTGTGCAGCAGAGGTGGGATTCGACTGATGGTCTGCAGGCCGACATACCCGGCAAGCAGGAAGACAAATAGTTGGATC
>NZ_BAAGXO010000007.1:0-911836 GCF_054779795.1 Lysobacter rhizosphaerae | reverse complement strand
TCCCGATCAGCGGGGCGCGCATTGTGCACAGCCGCACTCCGATTGGGAAGAGGGTTTTGTAAAAAAATTAAGTTGACAGCGGCGTTCGCGCTCATCGCGAGGTGCATGGCCGCAGTTGAAAGAAGCGCACGCGTCTCATGCCTGCGTCCTTGAACACATTCCCTGTGACGAAAGCGCTTACTCCGCTACCAGGCGCACACGCGCAAACGTGCGCTTGCCCACCGCGAGCACACCTTCGAATCCCGGCGCGAACAATCGCTGCGCGTCCTCGACAACCTCGCCGTCGATGCGTACCGCGCGCTCCTTCAGCTTTCGGTTTGCTTCCGAATTACTTGGCGTCAAACCCGCTGCGGTCAACAACGCGGCAATGCGCAGCCCGTCCACGGGGACAGCCACATCGCTTAGCGGCAGCGAGGCTGTATCGCCTTCACCGCGCACGGCCGCATTCCAGCCGGCGATCGCGGTTTCCGCCGCGGCGGCGCCATGGAAACGCGCGGCGAGCTCACGCGCCAGGCGCAGCTTGAGGTCGCGGGGATTCAGCGCGCCGCCGTCGATATCACGCTTGAGCGATGCCGTTTCCGCCAGGGATATCTCGAAACTGAGCAGCTCGATCCAGCGCCACATCAATGCGTCGCCGATCTTCATCGTCTTGGTGACGATGTCGATTGCCGGTTCGTTGATGCCGATGTAGTTGCCCAGGGACTTCGACATCTTCTGCACGCCGTCGAGGCCCTCCAGCAGCGGCATTGTCAGGACGATCTGCGGCGGCTGTCCGTAGTGCTCCTGCAGGCCACGCCCCATCAGCAGATTGAACTTCTGGTCGGTGCCACCGAGCTCGACGTCTGCCTTCAATGCCACCGAGTCGTAGCCCTGTACCAGCGGATACAGGAATTCATGGATCGCGATCGATTGCTGGGCGGCGTAGCGCTTGGCGAAGTCGTCGCGCTCAAGCATGCGCGCGACGGTGTGCTGGGCGGCCAGCTTGATCATGTCGGCGGCGGCCATCTGCCCGAACCATTCGCTGTTGAAGCGCACCTCGGTGCGCTCGCGATCGAGCACCTTGAATACCTGTTCGGAGTAGGTCTGGGCGTTGGCCAGCACGTCCTCGCGCGTGAGCGGCTTGCGGGTGACGTTCTTGCCGGTGGGATCGCCGATCATTCCGGTGAAGTCGCCGATCAGGAAAATGACCTGATGGCCGAGGTCCTGGAACTGCCGCATTTTGTTGAGCAGCACCGTATGACCCAGATGCAGGTCCGGCGCCGTGGGATCGAAGCCCGCCTTGATGCGCAGGGGGCGGCCGAGCTGGAGCCGGGCCTCGAGCTCATCGCGCTTCAGGATCTCGTCCGCGCCGCGGGAGATCAGCGCCAGGGCTTCGTTCAGTGGGGTCGTCGCGGACACGTCTTATTTTTCCGATGAGTGGCGCCCGCCTGAATGGGACGGGGTCCGTGAAATTCGTTAGAGCCAAGTTAACACGGCGTTAAACCGGGCTGTACGTCAAAAAACCTTTGCTCTTCAATGGTTTGACGCGGAGTGCTCACGTGTCTATGGTACCCCCGCTACACGCACATCACACGCGTGAATAGTGTTTCGGGACCAAGGAGGGGAACCGGAATTTCGAGACGTTAAGGGGAACGGCAATGGGTAAATCCGGACTGGGCGCGCAACGGCGCGAGCGACTCAAGGCACTGCGCGAAGCCGCATTGCATCGACCGGTACTGGCCCGCCATTTGTCCGACGGCTTCAACGGCCGCTGGTCGCGTCGACAGTGGGCGCAGGCCAGCCTGGTTGCAACGCTGGGCATGCTGGTGGCAGCCATCGTTCCCGGCTTCAGCCCGGTCCAGGATGCTCCGGCTCCGGCCGCCCGCATGTCCATGGCGTTGCCGCTGCCTTCCCTGCCGCTCGCGCGCCTGCATGGACAGACCGGTGACAGCTGGCAACTGGTGCGTGTGGAACGCGGCCAGACCCTGGCTTCGCTGTTCAAGCAGTTTGGAATCTCTCCCTCGACCCTGCACGAAGTGATGCAGCAGCCGGGCGCACGCGAAGCGCTGACCAGGCTCAAGCCCGGCACCGAGCTCGCGTTCGACCTGCCGGTCGGCGAGGGCGGCACGAGCAGCGAACTGCGCGCACTGCGCTTCGATCGTGACGCCAGCCATCGTGTGGAGATGAGCTTTGCCGGCGGCGAGATCCACCAGAACGTGATCGATCGCCCCAGCGAAACCCGTACTGTCGTGCTCAGCGGCAAGGTGGGCCGGTCGCTGTACGGTTCGGCGCGCAAGCTGGGGCTGACCGGCAGCAACATCAACACCCTGACTGACGACATCTTCAAGTACGACATCGACTTCAACGACGATGTCGCTGCCAGCGACCGCTTCAGCGTGGTGGTCGAGCAGACCTGGCGCGAAGGCGAACTGATCAGCACCGGCCCGGTCCTGGCCGCGACTTTCACCACGGGCGACAAGCTGCACACCGGCTTCCGGTTCCTGCGCAACGGCAAGGCCGAGTACTTCACCGGCGACGGCCGCCCGCTGAAGAAGAGCTTCATCCGCATGCCGATCCCGTATGCGCGCCTGTCGTCAGGCTTCGGCAACCGGTTCCACCCGGTGCTGGGCCGGATGCGCATGCACAAGGGCGTCGATTACGCCGCGGGCACCGGCACCCCGATCCAGGCCGCCGGTGACGCGCGCGTGGCCTTCGTCGGCAAGCAGAACGGATATGGCAACGTGGTCATCCTCGACCACGGCCGCGGCTATACCACGCTGTACGGGCACATGTCGCGCTTCGGCAAGGAACGCGTCGGCCAGCACATCGCGCAGGGCACCGTAATTGGCTACGTCGGCATGACCGGCTTGGCCACGGGCCCGCACCTGCACTACGAATTCCGCATCAATGGCGTGCATCGCAACCCCCTGTCGATCACGATGCCGCCGCCGGAGCCGCTGAGCGGCGTGGCGCTGGCGCAGTTCCGCCAGCAGACCTCGGTCGCGCTCGCCCGCATCCGCAAGGTCGAGAACATCATCTATGCCGACGCCGACAGCGCACCGAAGCAACCGGTGGCGGTTGCGGGCATGAAGCGGAACGGCCGCTCCGGCTGACCGTCGGCGGCGAACGACACGGCGGCACTTCCTTGATGCATGCCCTGCCGGCACTGCACCGGCGCGGCATACTGCGCCGATGCCGCCCCACTCTTCCGAACCGCAACTCTTCCTCGGCCTGATCTCGGGCACCAGCGCCGACGGCATCGATGCCGCGCTGGTGCGCCTGAGCTCCGACGACACCGACACCCGCTGCGAACTGGTCCATGGCCGCACCTATGCATGGCCGGACGATCTCCGCTCACGCCTGATTGCACTCGGCCAGGGCGCCGCGATCCATTCGCTCGACGAGGTCGGGACGCTCGACGTCCGCCTGGGAGAGCATTTTGCGAGCGCGGCCCTGAGCCTCGCGCGTGAGGCCGGGGTCGCGACAGGTGACATCCGCGCGATCGGCTCGCACGGGCAGACCGTGCGACATCGGCCGGCAGGCGCGGCCTTCGATGGCGTCCATCCCTTCACCCTGCAGCTGGGCGACGGCCACGTGATTGCCGAACGCACGGGCATCGCCACGGTCGCCGATTTTCGCCGTCGCGATGTCGCTGCCGGTGGCCACGGCGCGCCACTGTTGCCGGCACTGCACAACGCCCTGCTGCATTCGGCGGACGAAGACCGCGCCGTGTTGAATCTCGGCGGCATTGCCAATTTCACGCTGTTGCCACGGACGGGCGAGGTGCGCGGCTTCGACACGGGCCCGGCGAACGCCCTGATGGACGCGTGGTGCGCGCGGCATACCGGACAGGCATTCGATGCCGACGGCGCGTTTGCCGCGCAGGGAGCGAGCAATGCCCCGTTGCTGCAGCGGCTGCTGGACGAACCATGGTTCGCGTTGCCGCCGCCCAAGAGTACCGGGCGCGAAGTGTTCCATCTCGACTGGGTGCAGGCGCGGCTAAGCGGCGGCGAATCACCGGCCGACGTGCAGGCGACCCTGTTGGAACTCACGGCGGTGAGCGTTGCCGACGCATTGCGTGCGCAGCAACCGGAGACCCGGCGCGTGCTGGTGTGCGGTGGTGGCGTACACAACGCCCGCCTGCTGCAACGCCTTGCCGCCAACCTGCCGGAAGTGAGCGTGGAATCCAGCGCCGTGTACGGCGTGGACCCGGACTTCGTCGAAGCGATGGGGTTTGCCTGGCTGGCAAGGCAGGCCCTGGCCCAACGCCCAGGCAACCTGCCCAGCGTCACCGGCTCGCGCGGTCCGCGCGTGTTGGGCGTGGTCTACCCGGTGACGTCAGCCTAGGACAGGGCCGTCGAGGGCCGCGCTCCGGCTCAGACCGGATCCTTGCGCGCCGGTAATTCGGACCCCAGGAATTCGGACATGACGAAGTTCGAGTCGACGCTTGGGGACTCCGGATCTGGCGCCCGCTCCACCCGGCCGATCAGGGAAAACCCGGGGTCGTTTGGAACGCCTTCCAAGGCCGCGATGGCAGCGCGCAGGGCGTCGCTGTCGGTATCACTGAAACGCACGTTCATGTCGGCTTCGACCGCGTAAAGCCCCTGCTCCAGCACGTACAGCAGGGTCTGTGGCAGATCCCAGCGGCGCGCGTCGGCCACGCGGCGGAGACGATCCGCCAGCACGGGGTCGATGTCGCGGAGGACGATCTCGGTCATTGAGGGCGATGCTGGCACGCTTCTACGCCCAATGCTAACTCGCCGCCTCCGCTTGTCACACCTCCGGCACCTAACCCGCAGATGACGGTGCGGGTGCCGGCCGGTCCCGACGGATCAGCCACAGCACCAGAACCAGCGCGGGCAAGCCGATCACCGCGGTGTACACGAAGAACGGCGGATACCCCCAGGCGTCGACGATCTTGCCCCACTGACTGGCGATGCTTTTTGCCGGCAGGCTCCACAGCGTGCCGAACAGCGCGTACTGCGTCGCGGTGTAGGCGGTATTGGTCAATGACGACATGTACGCGATGAAGGCGGTGCCGGCGATGCCGTTGGCGATGTTGTCTGCGCTCACTACCGTGGCCAGCCAGCCCAGGCCCGGGTGGATGGTCGCGATATGCGCATACAGCAGGTTAGCCACCGTCAGCAGCACCCAACCGACCATCAGCGTTTTGGCAATGCCGACCCGTCGGATCAGCACGCCAGCCAGCAAGGCACCCGCCATCGTCATCAGTACGCCGTAGACCTTGGACACCAGTGCGATCTGGTCGAGGGTGAAGCCCATGTCCAGGTAGAAGGTGTTGGCCGCGACGCCCATCGTGGTGTAGTTGAGCCGATAAGTGATGATCAGCAGCAGGATCGGCACGCCGGTGCGCAGACCGTTGCGCGAGAAGAAGTCGACGAACGGACAGACCACCGCACCGATCAGCCAGGCGACCGCAGTCTGCAGCGGCGCTGGCCAGTGCGCGGAACGCTCCAGGAATGCCACCACCCGCGCCTCCTGGGCCAGCGTCGAGCGATCGATGGACGCGTCGGGCTCCGCGATGATCAGGGTGGTGGCCACGCCGACGAGTCCGCAGGCAGCCATCAGGAAGTAGGACATGGTCCAGCCATAACCGGCTGCCGCCACGAGCGCGCCGGCGCCGGCGCAGATCAGCGCCACCTGGTAACCCATCTGGTAGGCCGCCGCCATTGCGCCCTGCGACTCTTTGCCGGCCGCCTCGATGCGATAAGCGTCGACCGAGATGTCCTGTGTCGCTGATGCGAAAGCGGTGAACACCGCCAGCAGGGCGACATGCTCGGCATCCACCGCCGGATCCGCCAACGCCAACAGCACCAGGCCGACGATGACGCCGCACTGCGCCAGCAGCATCCAGCTGCGGCGACGCCCGAGTCGATGCAAGCCGGGGAGCGGCAGGCGATCGACGATCGGCGACCAGAAATACTTCAACGAGTAAGCGAGGCCGACCAGGCTGAAATAGCCGATCGTGGTCCGGTCGATGCCGGCCATGCGCAGGCGCGCCGACAGCGTCGTCAACACCAGCGGGAGCGGCAGCCCTGACGCGAAACCGAGGAACAGCATCGCGCGCACGCGCGGATTGGCATACACATCGAAGGATTTCCACCAATTGCGCAATGCTTGGGTCATAGGGCGTAATCCACGGCAAATGGAGCGTGATCGGAGAAGCGCGGCGACGCCTGGATGGCGCAGGCCGTCAGCTTGTCCCGCAGCGACGGAGTGACGAACTGGTAATCGATGCGCCATCCCACGTTGTTGGCGCGCGCCGCACCGCGATTGCTCCACCACGTGTAGTCCTGGCCTTCGGCGTGCAGTTGGCGATAGGTGTCGACCCAGCCACTGCCGTTGGCCGCCGCCGGGTCCATGCACAGCCCATTGAGCCAGTCGCGTTCCTGCGGCAGGCAGCCGGAGTTCTTCTGGTTACTGGTCCAGTTCTTGATGTCGAGCCGGCTACGGACGATGTTCCAGTCGCCGCACAACACATAGTCGCGGCCGGAGGCGAGCCACTGTTGCAGGATCGGCGCCAGCCACCGCATTACTTCGAACTTGAACTCCTGGCGCAGTTCACCCGATGAACCCGATGGAATGTAGAAGGACACGACGCTGAGGTTGCCGAAGCGCGCCTCGATGTAGCGGCCCTCGTCATCGAACGCGGGCCAGCCCAATGCGGTGAGCACCTCGTCCGGCTCGCGCCTGGTGTAGATCGCGACGCCGCTATAGCCCTTCTTGGTGCTCGCATCCTTGAAAAAGCTGCGATAGCCGGGCGGACGGAAGACGTTATCGACGGGCGCGTCCGGATCGCCGAGCTGGTGTTCCTGCGCCTTGGTTTCCTGCAGGCACAGCACATCGGCATCCTGGGTGCGGAACCAGTCGAAGAAACCCTTGTTTGCCGCGGATCGGATGCCGTTGGCGTTGAAGCTGATGATTCTCATGGCGTGCAGAGTGGGGTTCGCGAGGGCGCGCTGAGACTAACCGATGCGGTTGTTCCGGCGCTTGCGAGGCGCCTGCTGCCGGACGACAGGAGCACGTGTCCCGGGGCCAATCGCCAGCCGGACGATCCTGCCGCGACGGCAATGCGACAATCCGGATCCCGAACCCATCTCCAGACCCCGTGCCGCACGATCACCGCTCCCGCTTCCTCCAACTCGCCCTGCGCGCCGACGCGCTGCGTTTTGGTGACTTCACGCTCAAGTCCGGCCGCCACAGCCCCTATTTCTTCAACGCCGGTCTCTTCAACTCCGGCGCCTTGCTGGCTGAGCTCGCCGGCTGCTATGCCGATGCGATCGCGGCGCACGGCGTGGACTTCGACCTGCTGTTCGGACCCGCCTACAAGGGCATCCCGCTCGCCACCGCCGTGGCCTGCGAATACGCGCGCCGCGGCCGCGACCTGCCGCTGGCCTTCAACCGCAAGGAAGCCAAGGCACATGGGGAAGGCGGCACCCTGATCGGCGCGACGATGGCAGGAAAGCGCGTGCTGATCGTCGACGACGTGATCACCGCCGGTACCGCGATCCGCGAGGCCCTGACGATCATCCGTGACGCCGGCGGCATCGCCGCGGGCATCGTCATCGCCCTGGACCGGCAGGAAGCCGTCGCCCCCGACGTCTCGCGACGCTCTGCGGCACAAACTGTCGCGGACGAACACGGTTTGCCGGTGGTGTCCGTCGCCAGCCTCACCGACCTGCTGGAATTCGCCGGAGGCAATGCCGACCTGGTCGCACAACGCGAGCGGCTGCTGGCTTACCGTGCCGCTTACGGCAGCGAAACCACAAGCTGAGAAGCGGCCCTCGATGCAGGCAGTTGGCGTGATACTTGCGTGCCCGTTCAGCATCGGGCGAACCCTCAACAGGACTCCATGAACAAGCTGTATGCCCCCATCGCGCTGGCTCTGACGGCCGCCCTGCTGTCCGCTCCCGCAGGCGCGCAGGAAGCGGTCAAGAAAAAGCTGTATTGCTGGAACGAAGCTGGGCGCAAAGTCTGTGGCGATGCCTTGCCGGCCTCCGCAACCGACAGTGCGCGCACCGAATTCAGCGCCAAGAGCGGCATGACGACCAGCCAGGTCGGGCGTGCGCTGACGCCGGAAGAGCGCGCCGCCGCCGCCGCGCAGGCAACGATCGAGCAACAGACACAATTCCAGCTGGCGGCCCAGCGCATGCGCGAACACGCCATGGCCGAGTCCTATGCGACCGAAGCCGACCTGCGCCGCGCCTTCAACGGCCGCATCGCCCTGCTCGACGACACCATCAAGGCTACCCAGCTCAGCATCGGTAGCCTGCGCCAGAGTCTGATCAGCCTGCTGCGCCAGGCCGGCGAAGCCGAACTGGCAGGCAAGCGGGTACCGGCCAACCTCGCGGGCACCATCACCACCCAGCACAACGAGCTCATTCGCCAGCAGGCGATGCTCGTGACGCATCGCCAGGACCGCGGCGAGATCGACGCCGAGTTGGCGCACGCGCTGCAGACTTATCGCGCGCTCAAGGGGCCGAAGGCCGCTGCCGGCCCGGGTGACGGCAGCGCCTGACTTCCTGCCCAGCAACCATGAAAAAGCCGGTCGATTGACCGGCTTTTTTGTGCCGTAGCGAGCGACTACGGGCCGCTCGCCGGGATCAGAACGGCAACACCAGGTCCGGCTTCAGCGCCAGCAGTTGCTCGCGGAACGCCGTTTGGATTCGCTGGAGCGCATCCGCACTGTCGGCATCGAAACGCATCACCAGGATAGGTGTAGTGTTCGACGCGCGGACCAGGCCCCAGCCATCGGGGAAATCCACCCGCAGCCCGTCGATGGTCGACAGGCGTGCGCCCTCGAACCTGGCGGCGTTGCGGAAGCGCTCGACGAAGCTGTGCGGGTCGCCGTCGGGCGCATCGACCTTGATCTCGGCCGTGGACACGCCATCGGGCAATGCAGCCAGCGTCGCCGACGGCGTGTCGGGTTGTACCGACAGGATCTCGAGCAGGCGCGCGGCGGCATAGATGCCGTCATCGAAGCCGTACCAGCGTTCCTTGAAGAAGAAGTGGCCGCTCATCTCGCCGGCCAACTCCGCGCCGGTCTCGCGCATCTTGGCCTTGATCAGGGAGTGGCCGGTCTTCCACATCAGCGGGCTGCCGCCGTGGCGCAGGATGTGGCCCGGCAGGCGGCCGGTGCACTTCACGTCGTAGATGATCATCGCGCCAGGGTTGCGCTCGAGCACGTCCTGCGCGAACAGCATCAGCAGGCGGTCGGGGAAGATGTTCTGACCATCCCGCGTGACCACGCCGAGGCGGTCGCCATCGCCGTCGAAGGCGATGCCGAGATCCGCGTCGAGACGCTCGACCATGCGGATCAGGTCCGCGAGGTTGTGCGGCTCGCTCGGATCCGGGTGGTGGTTCGGGAAGGTGCCGTCGATCTCGCAATACAGCGGGGTGACCTCGGCGCCGATCGCGGCCAGCACGCGCGGGCCGAGGTCGCCGGCCACGCCGTTGCCGGCGTCGACCACTACCTTGAGCGGGCGGTCGATCTGCACGTCGTTGGCGATGCGCTGGACGTACTCGTCGCCGATATCCAGCGAGCGGACCTCGCCGGGGTTGTCCGCACTGAACAAGCGGCCATCGGCGATGCGGTCGTAGAGGTCGGTGATCGCGTCGCCGGACAGCGTCTCACCACCGACCACGATCTTGAAGCCGTTGTAGTCCGGCGGATTGTGGCTGCCGGTAACCGACACACAGGAACCGGCGCGCAAGTGATAGGCGCCGAAATACACCACCGGCGTCGGCGCCATGCCGATGTCGATGACATTGCGGCCAGCCTTGCGCAGGCCATTGATCAGGCCCTCGGTCAGTTCCGGCCCGGACAGGCGGCCGTCACGGCCGACGACGATGTCGAGCAGGCCCTGCTGTTGCATCAGCGAGCCGATCGACTGGCCCAGCAGGTCGGCGATGCTGGCATCGAGCGTCTTGCCGACCACGCCGCGCACGTCATAGGCGCGGAAGATGCCGCGATCGATGGCAACGCTGGCCTTGGGCGCCGCGTCCTGCGCCGCCGGCTTCGCCGCCGCGACGGGTTGCGGCGCGAGCAGGTCCGGCGCCAGCTGACCCAGCGTCTGTTCGCTCGCATCGTCAGCGGCGCCGGCGGCGGCGCCACGGCCATGGGTCAGGCGCGGATAGAGCCACGCCACCACGGCGCCCAGCGCCAGCAGCGCCGTAGCGATTGCACAGGCCAGCCAGCCCAGGCCGAAGGGACCGCCCGCGACATCCGGCACCGCGGCGGCGACGCGCAGGTCGCTGCCCGGCACCTTGGCCGCCATCGCCTCCGCCCCATTGGCCAGCGTCTTGTCGCCGCGTTCGACCAGACTGGACGCGCCCTGGCGCAGGGCCAGATAAGTTTCCTCGGGAACGTTCGCGACCTCGACGCCGGTGCCCAGCTTGTCCATACGCAGGCTCGCGCTCGCGACGCCGATGGTTTCCTTGCCACGCATCACCGGTGCGGCCAGCGCCAGCTTCTGCTTGCCCAGGCCGTCGGTGACGATCCAGGCCACCGGCTTGTGGTCGGCGAGCGCCTGCTCCATCGCCGCGAGACGGCCATAGCCGGTCTTGGGCAGGCCCGCATACGCGGGGTCGAGGTCGGTCGACAGGACCTCTCCGTCGGTCGCCGAACCCCAGCCCTGGGTCAATGCCTCGCCGGCCAGGCGCAGGTCGTTCGCCGCCAGCGCCGCCTGCACCGGCGCACTCTGCAGCTGCTTCGCGAACTGTTTCTGCTCGGCCGCCAGCACGCCCTGCACGGCCTGCACCGCGGCGTCGCGCGCCTGCTCCACCGACTCTCGGCGATTGCTGTCGCGCAACTGCTGCCATGCGCTCCAGCCGAACCACGCCGCCAGCAGTACCAGCGTCAGGGCGCCGAGCTGGCGCAGCAGCTGCGCCTGCGCGGGAGCAAGGGTCTTCTTCTCGGTCATCATCATTTCCTGTTGTAGCCAGCGCGGTCAGCGCACGCCGGTGTGGCCGAAGCCACCGGCTCCACGCGTACTCGCTTCGAATTCGTCCACCACCTGCAGCGTCGCCCGCACGATCGGCAGCACGACGAGCTGGGCGATGCGGTCCCCGGGTTGAATCGTAAAAGCCTCGCGACCGCGATTCCACACGCTGATCATCAACGGCCCCTGGTAGTCCGCGTCGATCAGACCTGTGCCGTTGCCCAGCACGATGCCATGTTTGTGGCCCAGGCCGGAGCGCGGCAGGATCACCGCGCACATGGTCGGATCGCCGACGTGGATGGCGAGGCCCGACGGCACCAGGGCCGCATCGCCCGGCTGCAGGGTGAGGGCATCGTCCAGCGCGGCGCGCAGGTCGAGCCCGGCACTGGCCGGCGTGGCGTATGCCGGCAATGGCCATTCGCCGCCGAAGCGAGCGTCAAGGATCTTCAGTTCGAGCGTGTGGTGCATGCGGTTCCTTACTGCAGTCAAATTGCTGTGCAAGCGGGTTGCCATCGCCGGCCGCCGGCGCGGCAGCAACCATGGCACGCCATGAAACCGTCGCGGGCCGCTTCAACCCAGCCGGGTGGAAATCAATTCAAGCAAGTTGTCTGCCAACTGGATTTTCGGCGCTGGCCCCAGCGCGCGCTCGAAGCCGTCGCGCCCGTACACCACCAGCGCATTCTCGTCGCTTTCGAAGCCACTGCCGGCGACGCCGACGCGGTTGGCGGCGATCAGGTCGAGCTGTTTCTTTTCCAGCTTGCCGCGCGCGTATTGCTCGACATGGTCGGTTTCTGCCGCGAATCCGACCACCAGCCGCGGCCGCCGCGGATGCACCGCGACTTCGGCCAGGATGTCGGGCGTGCGCACCAGTTCCAGCACCAGCGTGTCCATGCCGGCCTGCTTCTTGATCTTGCCCGGGGCAATGGCTCGCGGGGTGAAGTCGGCGACGGCGGCGGCGCCGATGTAGACATCCGCGGGCAACGCGGCCAGGACGGCCGCATGCATCTGCGCGGCGCTGCGCACGTCGATGCGGGTGACGTCGGCGGGCGTGGGCAGCGCGACCGGACCGGCCACCAGCACCACCTCCGCGCCCTGGCGCGCCGCCGCATCGGCGACGGCGAAACCCATCTTGCCGCTGCTGCGGTTGCCGATGAAGCGGACCGGATCGAGGTCTTCGAAGGTCGGGCCCGCACTGACGATGACGCGGCGTCCGCGCAGGCTCATCGCCTCGCCTCGGCGAGCGCGGCGACGATCGCCTCCGGCTCGCTGAGGCGACCCGGTCCGGACTCGCCCTCGGCCAGCGGACCGTCTTCGGGCCCGACCACCTGCACGCCGCGTTCGCGCAGTGTGGCGATGTTGGCCTGGGTTGCCGGGTGCAACCACATGCGGTGGTTCATCGCCGGCGCCACCATGATCGGCGCGGTCGTGGCGAGGCACAGCGTGGTGACGAGGTCGTCGGCGAAGCCATGGGTGAGCTTTGCCAGGGTGTTCGCGGTGGCGGGCGCGACGACGACATGGTCGGCCCAGCGCGCCAGTTCGATGTGCCCCATCGCGGCCTCGGCCGCCTCGTCCCACAGCGAGGTCCGCACCGGCATCCCCGACAGCGCCTGGAATGTCGGCGTGCCGACGAAGCGCGTGGCTTCCTGCGTCATCGCCACCTGCACCTGCGCACCGGCGTCGCGCAACCGGCGCACCAGTTCGGCGGCCTTGTACGCGGCGATGCCGCCGCACACGCACAACAGGATGCGCCGGTCTTGCAGGCGGGCGCGGGCGTCGGCCATCGGCTCGGAATTCCTACCGCGAAACGGGCGGTTAGCTTACCCGAACGCGTGGAGCTGCCTGATCCAAGGGACCGCGCGTTGCGGCGAAGCTGCATTCCTCCCGGATGCGGCGAGATTGCACCCGCCTGCCGTCCCGGCTCGTCCAGGCCTGCGGGCAGGCGCTTGCTGGCCGCATCCGGGAACCTCTTCTTCCAACCCTGAGCCGCATGCATATCCGCGACTGGCCCGCCGCCGAACGTCCCCGCGAGAAGCTGCTCGCCCGCGGTGCCGGCGTCCTGTCCGATGCGGAACTGCTGGCAATCTTCCTCGGCTCCGGCCTGCGCGGCCGCGATGCGGTCGCCACCGCGCGCGAGCTGCTGGCCGAACACGGTCCACTGCGCACGCTGCTCCAGCGCCCGCCGAAGGAACTGCAGCGCCTGCGCGGGCTCGGCCCGGCCCGCGCCTGCGCGCTGACGGCGGCGCTCGAGCTCGGCCAGCGCCTGCTGCAGGCGGAACTCGAACGTGGCGCCGCCCTGAGCGATCCGCAATCGGCCGGCCGCTACTTCGCCCAGCGCCTGCGCGGCTTGCCGCAGGAAGTATTCGCGGCGTTGTTCCTCGATACCCGCCATCGCGTCATCGCCTTCGAGGAGTTGTTCCAGGGCTCGCTGGACGGTGCCGAGGTGCACCCGCGCGAAGTCGTGCGCCGCGCGCTGGGCCACAACGCCGCTGCCGTGATCGTGGCCCACAACCACCCCAGCGGGAACCCGGAACCATCCGCCGCCGACCGGGCGGTGACGGCGCGCCTGAAGCAGGCCCTGGCGCTGGTCGACCTGCGCCTGCTGGACCACTTCGTGATCGGCGACGGCGAGCCGGTGTCGCTGGCCGCGCGCGGCTGGATCTGAAGGCAGGGGCGGGGCGGCTCGCGAGCCCGAAGCGCAGAACCTCGGCCGGCCCGCGTGGCCGGCCGCTGGCGCGGCTCCGGCTTCTGGTCTGTGGAAGTGGATCGGGGGCCCGTACAATGCCCGGCCCGCTACATCAGCCGAAAATTCCCGTGAAATCGACTCTCCGCGGCCTCGTCGCGGCCGCCATCGACTCCCTGCGCGCCGCCGGCACGATCCCCGCCGACCTGGCCACGCCCGACTTCGTGATCGAGCGCCCCAAGACCCGCGCCCAGGGCGACTTCTCCAGCAATGCCGCGATGCTGCTGGCCAAGCCGGCCAAGTCGAACCCGCGCGCGATCGCGCAGGCCCTGGTCGATGCGCTGCCGGCCAACGACGCGATCGCCAAGGTCGAGATCGCCGGACCGGGCTTCATCAATTTCTTCGTCCACGAAGCGGCGTGGCGCGCCCAGGTCGGCGACGTGCTGGCGCAGGGCGCGCGCTACGGTCGCAACGAATCCGGCAAGGGCCACCGCGCCGGCGTCGAATACGTGTCGGCCAATCCCACCGGACCGCTGCATGTCGGCCACGGCCGCGCCGCGGTGATCGGCGACTGCATCGCGCGCGTGCTCGACGCCAATGGCTGGTCGGTGATGCGCGAGTTCTATTACAACGACGCCGGCGCGCAGATCAACAACCTCGCCATCTCGGTGCAGGCGCGCGCGCAGGGCAAGGGTCCCGACGACGCGGGCTGGCCGGAAGACGGCTACCGTGGCGACTACATCAACGACGTCGCGCAGGCCTACCTGCGCGGGGACACGGTCGAGGTCGAGGGCCATACGGTGGTCGGCGCGAAGGATGCGAACGACCTCGACGCGATCCGCCAGTTCGCCGTGGCGTACCTGCGCCGCGAACAGAACCTCGATCTCGCCGCCTACGGCGTCGGCTTCGATGTCTACTTCCTCGAGAGCTCGCTGTACCGCGACGACAAAGTCGAGGAGACCGTGCGCGAGCTGGTCAAGCACGGCCACACCTACGAGGAAGGCGGCGCGCTGTGGCTGCGCACCACCGATTTCGGTGACGACAAGGACCGCGTGATGCGCAAGTCCGACGGCACCTACACCTATTTCGTCCCGGACGTGGCCTACCACCTGTCGAAGTGGCAGCGCGGCTACGAGCGCGCGATCACCGAGCTGGGCGCCGACCACCACGGCTCGCTGGCGCGCGTGCTCGCCGGCCTGCAGGCGCTCGATTGCGGTATTCCGCAGCGCTGGCCGGAATACGTGCTGCACCAGATGGTCACGGTGATGCGCGGCGGCGAGGAAGTGAAGCTGTCCAAGCGCGCCGGCAGCTACCTGACCCTGCGCGACCTGATCGAGGAAGCCGGGCGCGATGCCGTGCGCTGGTTCCTGATCGCCCGCAAGCCCGATTCGCAGCTCACCTTCGATATCGACCTCGCGCGCTCGCAGTCGCTCGACAACCCGGTGTACTACGTGCAGGTCTCGCACGCGCGCATGTACGGCCTGACCCGCCAGCTCAAGGAGCGCGGCCTGTCGTTCGACCAGGCCAATGGCCTGGCCCAACCGCTCGACCTCGACGACGACAGCGCGCGCGAACTGGTGACGACGCTGCTGCGCTATCCCGACGTGATCGAGGTGGCCGGGCGCGACCTGGAGCCGCACCAGATCGCCGCCTACCTGCTGGAACTCGCGCAGACGTTCCAGACGTATTACAACGATCACCAGTTCCTGGTCGACGACGCCAACCTGCGCGATGCTCGCCTCGTGCTCGCGCTGGCGACGCGGCAGGTGCTGGCCAACGGCCTCGAGCTCTTGGGCGTGGGGGCACCGGAAGTGATGTGACCGCGCCTTCGGGCGCGGCGGAATGAACGATTCATGGCAATCAGGCGGGCGACATCGCCCCAAGGCAGAACGAAGTGGCAGCAAAGCGTGGCAAGTCGCAGGCGCGACGCAGTGGCGGCAACGGCAACACCATTCCCGGCTGGGCCTGGCTCGTGCTCGGCGTCCTGCTGACGATGGTGGTGGTCATCGTCGCGCCGAAGTACCTGAAGTCCGATGGCGACGGCTTCTTCCGCCCGCGGCCCAATCCTGACGCGCATCCCGTGGCGGTTGCGGAGGACGAAGACGCGGTGGCACCCGAGGGCGATTTGCCGGCCCCGAAGTCCGCGAAGGACAAGGACGCGAAGAAGGACGGCGAGGACTACGACTTCTACACCCTGCTCCCCGGCAAGGAAGTGCCCCTGAGCGACGCCGAAATCGCCGCCACCGAACGCGCCGAGGCCCGGCGCGAAGCCGAACGCCAGAAACAGGCACAAGCCACCCCGGACACTGCCGCCCAGAACCCGCTGCCGCAGCCGGTCGACGATGGCGAGGCCCCGTCGGCTCCGGTGCAACCGCCGAAGCAGGTGGCTGCCGCCACGCCGGCGACGGGCGCGCAGGCCACGGCCGCGACGCCGGCAACGACGCCGGCGCGGGCTTCAGGGATCCCCGTCGATGACAACACCCGCTACCTGCTGCAGGCCGGCGCGTTCCAGGCATCGGGCCAGGCAGAGGAACTCAAAGCGAAGATTGCCCTGCTCGGCCTCGGCGCCCGCGTCGAATCCGCCGACATCAAGGGCAATACGGTCTTTCGCGTGCGCATGGGGCCGTACGGCACCGCCGGCGACCTCGCCGAGGCCAAGCGCAAGCTGACCGCGGGTGGATTGCAGGCGCTGGCGATCAAGGTCAAGTAATCACGGTGAAGTAATCACGCGCGCCGGATCTCACACACAAACATCGGCGCGCACGACGACTGGGGAACAGCAATGACGCGGACCGCATTGATCACCGGCGCCACGTCGGGCTTCGGCGCCGCCGCCGCCCGCCGCTTTGTCGCCGCAGGCTGGCGCGTGATCGCCACCGGTCGCCGCGCCGACCGCCTGCAGGCACTGGTCGACGAACTGGGCGCCGGCCGGGTCCATGGCGCGGCCTTCGACATCTGCGATGCGAATGCGATGAATGCCGCGCTGGACGCGCTGCCCGAGGATTTCCGCGGCATCGACCTGCTGGTCAACAACGCGGGCCTCGCCCAAGGCACCTCGCCGGCGCAGGGCGCGCGCCTCGACGACTGGCAGCGCATGATCGACACCAACATCACCGCGCTGGTGACCCTGACCCGGCGCGTGCTGCCGACGCTGATCGAACGCCGCGGCGCGATCGTCAACATCAGCTCGACGGCGGCGACGTACCCCTACACCGGCGGCAACGTGTATGGCGGCACCAAGGCCTTCGTCAGCCAGTTCTCGCTCGGCCTGCGTTCCGACCTGCACGGCACCGGCGTGCGCGTGACCGCGCTGGAGCCGGGCATGGCAGAAACCGAATTCACCCTGGTGCGCACGCATGGCGACCAGTCCGCCTCGGATGCGCTGTACAAGGGAGCGCACCCGATGACTGCACAGGACATCGCCGACACGATCTTCTGGATCGCGACGCTGCCGCCGCACCTCAACATCAACCGGCTGGAGATGATGCCGGTGAGTCAGTCGTTCGCCGGCTTCCAGGTCGCCCGCGACGCCTGATCGGCCGCAGGATCCAGGTCCTGCGCCACGTTCCATTCGTACACCATCACTCGCGACGATCCGGTCACATGCACCGGATCGCTGAAGGCGATCGCCTGCGCCTCGTCGAGGCTGGCGGCACGGACGAGGTACGCGCCGCCGCTGCGGTCAGCGAATGGCCCCGACAGTTCCAACTGTCCGCGCGCGCGCAACTGGTCCAGGTGCAGGCAGTGCGGCACCAGGACGGAGGGGTCGAACTGCGGCGTGCGCAGCGTCAGCACCAGATAGCGTTTCATGGCCACGCTTTCCGTCACGCGAGCGGTTCGTCGCTGAGGTAGGTGTAGGCGGTCAAACCCGCCTCCAGCGCGGCATTCATGCGCTCGGCCTCGTCCGCCGCCAGGTGCGCGTCGGCGACCTTGCCGCGATACGCCGCGCGCAGGTCGGCCAGCTTGTAACCGACGTAATCGAGCATCACGTCCGCGGTATCGCCGCGGCGCTGCTGGCTCATCGCATAGCCGTTGCCGTCGATGTGCACCTCGATCGCGTCGGTGTCGCCGAACAGGTTGTGGATGTCGCCGAGGATCTCCTGGTACGCGCCCACCAGGAAGAAGCCGAGCCGGTACGACTCGCCATGCCTCATCTCGTGCAGCGGCAGCGAGCTGTCGAGGCCCTCGGTCTCGACGTAGGTATCGATCATGCCGTCGGAGTCGCAGGTCATGTCGGCGATCACGCCGCGGCGCGTCGGCGCTTCGTCCAGGCGTTCGATCGGCGCGATCGGGAACACCTGGTCGATTGCCCACACGTCCGGCATCGACTCGAACACGCTGAAGTTGACGAAGTACTTGTCGACCAGGCGGTCGTTGAGTTCGTCGAGCAGGTCGCGGTGGCTCTTCTCGTCGTAGCTCAGGCGCGCGCGCACGGCATGCGCGATCGCGTAGAACAGGTCGTCGATGCGGGCGCGATGGGTGAGGTCGATCTGGCCCAGCGCGTACAGCGACTGGCCTTCGCTGTGGTGGTGCTGCGCCTCGTGGAACAGCTCGATCGCCGGGCGCTGGTCGATTTCGCCGTGGATCTCGCGCAGGTGGCGGATCACCGCCGGTTCGTCGTCGTGCTGGTCGGGCACGCGGCCTTCCGGCGCCTGCTCGACCTCGCTGACATTCGCCACCAGCACCGCGTGGTGCGCGGTCATCGCGCGGCCGCACTCGGTGATGATGCGCGGCGGCGGCAGCGCGTATTCCTCGCAGGCTTCCGCCAGCGGCTGGACGATGCTGGAGGCGTACTGGTTCACGCCGTAGTTGATCGAGCAGTAGCTGCGCGAACGCGTGCCTTCGTAATCGATGCCGAGGCCGCCGCCGACGTCCATGTAGCGCACCTTGGCGCCGAGCACGGACAGTTCGACGAAGTAGCGCGTCGCCTCGCGCATGCCGTTGGCGATGTCGCGCACGTTGGAGATCTGCGAGCCCATGTGGAAATGCAGCAGGCCCAGGCAATCCTCGAGGCCCGCGTCGCGGAGCTGCTTCCACAGGTCGAGCACCTGGCGCGGCGAGAGCCCGAACTTGGCCTTGTCGCCGCCGCTGTTCTGCCATTTGCCGGCGCCGAGCGAGGCCAGGCGCATGCGCACGCCCAGGCCCGGCTTGACCCCGAGCGCGCGCGCTTCCTCGATGATCAGCGGCAGCTCGGAGGGCTTCTCGACCACGATGAAGGTCTCGAGCCCGAGCTTGCGGCCGATCAGGGCGAGGCGAATGTATTCACGGTCCTTGTAACCATTGCACACGATCAGGCCGCCCGGCCGCGACAGCGCCAGCACCGCCATCAGCTCGGGCTTGCTGCCGGCCTCCAGGCCAAAGCCCTCGCCATGGTGCGAAGCCAGCGTGCCGGCCACGCCCGCGTGCTGGTTGACCTTGATCGGGTACACCGCGGTATAGCCGCCGGCGTAGTCCCAGTCGCCCATGGCCTGCGAGAACGCAGCCTGCAGCTTGCGCAGGCGGTCGCCGAGGATGTCGGGGAAACGCACCAGCAGCGGCAGCTTGGCGCCCTGCGCCTTGGCCTTGTCGATCACGTCCGGCAGCGGAATCGACGGCCCCTGCGGTCCACGCGGCGCCACCGTGATGCGGCCCTGCGCGTCGACATCGAAGTAACCCTCCGACCAGTGCGGAATCGAATAGGTCTTGCGGGCGTGGTCGAGCGACCAGGCGGTCATCGGCGTGCTTCCTTCGGCGAAAAGTGGGGGCGAACAGGTGTGGATCGGGGGCGAACAGGCGCGCATTCTAACGCGCGCCGCCACTGGCCCTCAGACGCCGCTTCGCAGTGCCGCCGCCGGCCCGCGACTCGCCCGAATGCCCCGACTTCGCCAGCGCCGCGCCCGCGGATGGGGAACGCCAAGCCGCAAGGCGGTTCGTCCAGGCTGGCGCGGCTTGGGCCGTAACCAGACCCTTGGTCGGCGTCCGTTACAATCCGCGCCCCCACTGATTTGCCCTGATCTGGAGCCGACGATGACCGACACCACCTGGCACTACGAGAACTTCGAGCGCGCCGGCTCGGCCATCGGTTACCGGATCACCAGGAAGCTGGACGAGGTGCAGTCGCCGTTCCAGTTCATCGAGATCTACGAGAGCACCGACTGGGGCAACCTGATGCTCATCGACGGCGCGATGATGCTGACCACGCGCGACAACTTCCTCTACCACGAGATGATGTCGCACCCGGCGCTGTTCACCCACGCCAGCCCGAAGCACGTCGTCATCATCGGTGGCGGCGACTGCGGCACGCTGCGCGAGGTGCTCAAGCACAAGGGCGTCGAGAAGGCCGTGCAATGCGACATCGACGAGCAGGTCACGCGCATGGCCGAGAAGTGGTTTCCCGAGCTGTGCGATTCCAACCACGATCCGCGCGCGGAACTGCTGTTCGACGACGGCATCGCCTACATGGCCAACTGCGCCCCCGGCAGCGTCGACATCGTCATCGTCGACTCCACCGATCCGGTCGGTCCGGCCGAGGGCCTGTTCAACAAGGCCTTCTATGAATCCTGCTTCCGCGCGCTCAAGGACGACGGCATCCTCGTGCAGCAGTCGGAATCCCCGCTTGTGCTGCTCGACCTGATCCAGGAGATGCGCGGCGAGATGGGCAAGGCCGGGTTCAAGACCTTCAAGACCCTTCCTTTCCCGCAGCCCTGCTATCCCACCGGCTGGTGGAGCGCGACGCTGGCGAGGAAGTCCGGCGGTTTCGAGTTCCGCGAGGCCGATGCCGCCGCCAAGGGCTTCGAAACGAAGTACTACAGCGCCGGCATCCACCACGGCGCCCTGGTCGCGCCGCCCTTCGTCGCCGCCGCGCTGGGCGAATAAGCCGCAGCATCGCGACGCACGGCAGCGGAATGGCGCCGTGCGTCTCGGGACCCCGCCCGGGGCTGTGTTACGTTGGCCCCAGGACGGGTGTCCACGTGCACGCTGTCTGCGCTCGATCCGGGGGGATGTCTTGCGCCAATTGGGATTCACCTTGCTGCTGGCCATGCTGGGCTGGTGCGTCGCTGCGGACGCGCCGGCCCAACCCGTTGCGCCCGGCCCATCGTCCGATCTCGCGGCGTTCGGTTCGTCGCCGGACGCCGGCCAGTTCGACCGCCTGATCGAGCAGGTCGAACGGGGCGACCTGATCGTGTCCGGCCCGCAACAAGTCCACGAGGTGGTACGGCGCCTCGATGCCCTGCTTCCCAGGGACGACGCCCGCCGCGAGCTGCGCCTGCGCGGCTTCCGCTGCGACTACGACGACCTCGGCCAACCCGCTGCGGGGCTCGCCTTTGCCCGTGCCGCCATGGCCGATGCGGTGCGTCTGCGGGATGTCGGTGGACAGATCCGCTTCGGTATGTGCGAAGCCAACTACATCGATGGCTCCGGGCAGACCTCGCAATCGATCACGGTGGTGGAAAGCGCCCTCGCGCTTGCCCGCAAACACAACGACCCGCGCCTGCTGGCGCAGACCCTGGCCCATCGCGGCAGTCTGCGCTCGCTGCTGGGGCAGCAGGCGGCAGCACTGACGGACTTCCTCGAAGCCCAGCACGTGTACGCCGGCGCCGGCCTGCGCAAGGAAGCCGAAGCTGGCCTGGGCGACATCGCCTCCGCCTATCGCCGCATGGGCGATCACGCCAAGGCACTGGAATACCTGCGCCAGAGCGTGGCTTTCGCCGAGCGCCAGGACGACCCCGGCCTGCTGTCGGTGGCGCTGCTGCAGACCGGGTTCCTGCACCAAGACCTCGGCCGGTACGACGAGGCCCTGGAGGTATTGCGTCGCGCGATCGACGTCGCGGCCGGGCACGGGCTGGAATACGAAGTGGCGGCCGCCCATCTGGCGATGGCCTCGGCGCTGGTGAAGAAAGGCGACTTCAGCGGCGCCGAGACCGCGCTCGCCACCGCGCGCATCGCCTTCGAACGCCTCGGCGACCGCTCCAACGAAGCGATGCTGCAGTTGCTCGAGGGCATGGTCCTCGCCGGTCGCGGCGACGACGCCCAGGCGCTCGATCACTACGACCGCGCCACGCGCGCGTTCGATGCCGATCCCAACCTGCGTTACCAGGTAGACCTCTACGCCGCGCGCGCGCTCAGCCACGAGGCGCTGGGCGATTACCGCGCCGCGATGGACGACCTCAAGCTCGAACGCACCGGGCGTCGCAAGCTCTACGACGACGCGCGCACGCAGCAGTCATTGTTGCTGCAGTACCAGTTCGATACCGCGCGCCGCGACCTGGAAAACGCGCGCCTGCAAGCGGAGCGGCGCAGCCAGCAGCAGCGCCTGAAGGTCGTCGAACGCGCCAACCGCTGGCAGCTCGTGGCCCTGACCAGCAGCGGCCTGCTGATGGTGTTGCTGCTCGCGCTGTTCCTGCGCCAGTGGCGCAACATGCGCCAGATCAATCGGCTGGCCCTCACCGATGCGCTCACCGGCGTGGCCAACCGTCGCCACATAGAAGTCGCCGCGGAAGAGGCGGTGACGCATGCCCGCAACAGCAGCGAACCGATGGCGGTGATCACCTTCGACCTCGACTGGTTCAAGCGCATCAACGACGGCCACGGCCACGCCGGCGGCGACCAGGTGCTGGTGCGCGTCGCGCGCGCCTGCGAAGCCGTACTGCGACAGAACGACCTGCTCGGTCGCATCGGCGGTGAGGAGTTCATCGTGCTGCTGCCCAACACGTCGCCCGATGCCGCGCTGCTCGTGGCCGAGCGCCTGCGCGACAGCGTGCATCGCCTCGACCTGTCGGACATCGCCGAGAACCTTGGCGTCACCATCAGCCTGGGCCTGGCCATGCTGCGCGCGCAGGACGACGGCGTGCACGACGTGATCGACCGCGCCGACGCGGCGCTGTACCGGGCGAAGGAAGCCGGGCGCAATCGCGTGGCGGTCGAGGCCTGAGCAGCCCCTGTCGCGGGCCCTTGGCAGCCCGCGCACCCGGATGGAGAATCGGTCGCGGCGGCATCGCCCACATCACGGCGCTCATCGTGCCGCCGTCCCCGACAAAGGAGGGAACCATGCTCAATCACTGGAAAGGCGGCGTGTTGCTGGCGGTTGCATTGGCATTCCCCGCCCATGCCACAGAGCCGAGCCCTCCGCCAGGAGAGGAATGCTGGAAGGCCACCTTCACGGAACAGCTGAGCGGTGCGGTGCGCGAACTGCGCACCTCCGGCGGCACCTCCGGCTACATCAACAGCTACGACGGCGATTTCAAATGGATCGGCAAGCCCACTGCCACGACGATCGCGTCGGAGTACGTGTTCTGTTTCAGTGATTCGCTCGACAGCGGCGGCAAGCTGCTCGTCAACGGCAAGTGGATCGCGCTCGACCGGATCGGTTCGATCCGCAGGCCACCGGTCGCCTTCGAGGGCGCCATGTCGAGCTACACCTCCACCCGCCACGTCCGCGACTACCCGGCGCTCTACGGAATCTTCAGCACCCCGGGCAAGCCCGACAGCAGTCTGGAAATCCAACTGGATCCGCTGCGCGGGACCGCCACCGTCGCAGCGGGCAGCAGGGCCAACGGGAAACGCACGGTCAGCTACATGAGCGGAACGGCCGTGCGTACTACTCCGCCCTAAAGCGCGTCGCCGTCCATCTCGCCGGTGCGGATGCGCACCACGCGGTCGAGGTCCCACAGGAAGATCTTGCCGTCGCCGATCTTGCCGGTGCCGGCGGCCTTCATGATGGCCTCGACCACGGCATCGGCCTGGTCGTCGGTCACCGCGACTTCGAGCTTGATCTTGGGCAGGAAGTCGACGACGTATTCGGCACCGCGGTACAGCTCGGTGTGGCCCTTCTGGCGGCCGAAACCCTTGACCTCGGTGGCGGTGATGCCCGCGACGCCGGCTTCGGCCAGCGCTTCGCGCACGTCGTCGAGCTTGAACGGCTTGATCACCGCCATGACCATCTTCATCGCATTGTCTCCGTGGCTGCGCGCGCAGGATAAGCCGCGTGGCGATGCGGAGCGAGCGCGACATGAGGCGTGCCGGCGCGACCCTGACCCGGCGGGCCGGGGCCGCCCTACAATGACGCGGATCGGATTTTCCCCACCCCACGACGCGGCATGTCCCGACTGCGCCGCTTCGGTCCGGGCTCCAAGCTGGGCCCATTCCCGGAGGAGCCACGCCCATGATCGACCTCAACCACCTCGACGACCTCGCCCGCCGCCTGAGCGCACTGGTACCGCCCGGCCTGCGTGAAGGCCGCGAAGAGCTGCAGCAGAGCTTCAAGGCGGTGCTGCAGTCGGGCCTGACCAGGCTCGATCTGGTCACCCGCGAGGAATTCGAAGTGCAGCGCGCGGTGCTGCTGCGCACGCGCGAGAAGCTCGAGGGACTGCAACGCACCCTGGCCGAGCTGGAAGCGCGGCTGGACGACGGTTCGAACACGTCCGCTCCCCGCCACTGAATCCGCGCCATGAACCTGGCACTCGTGCACAGCCGTGCGCGAACGGGCGTGCGTGCGCCCGCAGTCCGCGTCGAGGTGCACCTGTCCGGCGGACTACCGCGCTTCTCCCTGGTCGGCCTGCCCGAGGCGGCGGTGCGCGAAGCCAAGGATCGCGTGCGTGCCGCCATCAGCTGCGCGCAATACGAATTCCCAGCGCGCGTGATCACCGTCAACCTCGCCCCCGCCGACCTGCCCAAGGACGGGGGCCGGTTCGACCTGTCCATCGCGCTCGGGGTCCTCGCCGCGAGCGGGCAGATTCCGTTGGAAGCCCTGGACGAATATGAATTCCTCGGCGAGCTCGGCCTCACCGGGGAGTTGCGCGCGGTCGATGGCGTGCTGCCCGCCGCGCTCGCCGCCGGGCAGGCCGGACGCCGGCTGATCGTGCCCGAGGGCAACGGCCCCGAAGCCGCATTGGCTTCGCGGGTGGAGGTCCGGACCGCGCGCACCCTGCTCGAGGTCTGCGCAATGCTCGCTGGCCACAAGCAGCTGCCGCTGGCGCAGGCGCTTCCGGTACAGCGCATCCCGGCGGTCGACCTCGCCGATGTGCGTGGGCAGGCGCATGCGCGCCGCGCCCTGGAAGTCGCCGCGGCCGGCGGTCACCATCTCCTGCTGATCGGGCCGCCCGGCTGCGGCAAGACACTGCTGGCTTCGCGCCTGCCCGGCCTGCTGCCCGAAGCGAGCGAAGACGAAGCACTCGAAACCGCAGCGATCGCCTCCGTCAGTGGCCGTGGCCTCGATCCATCGCGCTGGCGCGAGCGTCCCTTCCGCGCGCCGCACCACACCGCCAGTGCGGTCGCCCTGGTCGGCGGTGGTAGCGAGCCGCGTCCCGGAGAAATTTCTCTCGCCCACCATGGGGTGCTGTTCCTGGACGAACTGCCCGAATGGGACCGACGCGCGCTCGAAGTGCTGCGGGAACCGCTGGAGTCCGGCGTCGTCACCATTTCGCGGGCCGCGCGGCAGAGTGAGTTCCCCGCCCGTTTCCAGCTCGTCGCCGCGATGAACCCCTGCCCCTGCGGCTGGGCCGGTGATGCCAGTGGCCGCTGCCGGTGCAATCCCGACGCCGTGCGCCGCTACCGCGGGCGTATTTCCGGTCCGTTGCTGGATCGCATCGACATGCACGTCGAGGTGCCGCGACTGCCGCCGACGGAGCTGCGCCCGGACGCCCCCGCCGGGGAATCCAGCGCCGAGGTCCGTGCCCGCGTGCTGGGTGCGCGCGCCCTGCAGCACTCGCGCGCCGGCAAGACCAACGCGCTGCTGGGCCAGTCCGAGATCATGGCGACCTGCCGCCTGTCAGCCCAGGATCAGTCGCTGCTTGAGCGCGCCGTCGATGCGCTGCAGCTGTCCGCACGTTCCATCCACCGCATCCTGCGCGTGGCGCGGACGATCGCGGACCTTGATGAAAACCCACAGATACTCACCGCGCATCTGACCGAAGCGCTGGCTTACCGGCGCGCGGATCGCGGATCGGACACGCGCGCGGCGTAGCGGACGCGCGGACCCGGCAGTGCATGCCGCGGGTATCAGCCGCCGCCGCAACCGGGCGGAACACAGACCCTGCCCTTCTCCAGGAAATCACGCGCGCCTTCCCGTGCTTCGCGCATTTCGGCCTGGGTGCCGCAGCGGGTCTTCTTCATCGTCGTTCCGCTGACCCGCTCCCGCCAGCACACGTTCTGGTTGTTGCTGGCCGCGCGCGTGTTGACGATCTCGGCGTTGATGCGCTCAAGCGCGTTCTCGAGACGGATTTTTTCTTCCATGGACAGATCGTCCAGCCGGCTCTTGCCTTCGGACACCGCGAAGACTTCGATCTGGGCCTTGCGCACAATGGTGTTCTGGCGCGGCGTGAGGCCTTCGATGCCGCCGTCGTCCAGATCGGCCTTCAGTGCCTGCTGTTGCTTGAGGATCATCTGCAGTCCGTCGTCCTCCGCGGCCGGCGCGGCCTGGGCCAGGGCGACACCGGTGGCAACGAACAGGGCCAGTGCAAGAAGAGTTCTGCGCATTGCGGATCTCCGGCAGGGCGGTGGGCGGGCCATGGGAATGGGCTCGCCGTGCCGGCCGACACTACTCCCGCCCTGCGGCCGCGGGCAACTGCGCGCCCCAGCAAAAAGGGCGGCCCGGAGGCCGCCCTTGGATGCCAAGCTGCAATCATCGCTGACCTGTCGGCTCAGCGTCGGTCGGAGCCCTGGGTCATGCGCTGCAAGCTCATCGACGCGTCTGGTTTTGCTGCGCTTCGAAGTTCTCCTTCGAACGTTCGTGATCCTCGCGAACCTGGGCGGCCGTCCTGCACGTTTTCGTCCTTCGGTTGCTGCCGATCGTCTTCGAATACTCGCAGATCAAACGCTCGTCTGCCGTGCGGTTGATGGCGGCTTCGATCCACTCCAGGTCATTGAAGAGCTTGATGCGCTGATCTGGGTTCAACTCATCCGGAACCTGCTTGCCTTCGATGAGGCTGAGCACTTCGGTTTGGCGTTGGAGCAGTTCCGAACGGGTCCTGGGTTCCATGTCCTTGTAAAGCCCGGACTTCGCTTCGACGCCAGCGCGGATTTCGGCTTGCTGGGTGCGGACGGCTTCGAACTGCACGGTCTTTGAGTCGATGGCGAACGCCGCAGGGGCCGACACGGTGATGATCAATGCAAGGGCCATCATGGCGAAGGACTTGGAAATACGCATTGCTTACGGCTCGTGGGTGGCCTGAGGGAAGGCGGACCATACCGTGCGGTTTGTCCCGGTGTCGACTGCCAAAAGACACGGCAAAAGCGATCTGTCTGTCCCGTCGCATTCAGGCAGTCGGCGAGGGCTCCGCAGGCACCCACACCACTCCGGCAGGATCGAGTTCGGCGGTGGCCATTTGCTCCGCACGCCAGCCGAACCCGCAGATGGCCAGCGCCCCCTGGCTGATGGGGTCCAGGCCAAAAGCCTGCTCCAGCTCCTTCTCGTTGATCGCGCCGGTGATGAAGGCGCCCAAGCCGGCTTCGGTGGCCGCCAGGTACAGGGTCTGGGAGAGGTGGCCGGCCTCCAGGGCGACGACGCGGTAGCCCTTGGCATGCTGGCGGTATTTCCAGAAGGTGCGGTCGAAGCGCGGGGACAGCAGCACGACGACGTGGGCATCGGCAAACCAGTGCTGCTGCGCGACCATGTCCTGCACGAACTGGCGCAGGCCGCCGTTGTCCCATGTGCGACCTTCGGGCACCGGCAACGGCTCCAGTGCGTGCTCGACCGACTGGTAGTGGTACAGCCCCGGGGCGACGCCTTCGACGTGCTGCACGATCAGGTAGCACTCCATCGGATGCAGGCCGCCACCGGACGGCACGCTCTTCTTCAGGAATACGGTGTCCTCATTCACCCGCACTTCCGCCTGCGCGGCGAACACGCGCTGCAGCACCTGTGCGAACAGGTCGAACGGCAGCGGCCGCGACGGATCGAAGTTGCGGCAGGTGGCACGACGGGCCAGCAGGCGGTCGAAGTCGGTGGGCGCGCTGCGCGGCAGGTCGAGGCGGTTGGCAGGGTCGGCGCGGGTGGCGGCTTCCACCGGTGGCGCGCCGAGCACCGCGCGCATCTGCACGGCCGTCTCGGTGCCGCTATCGCGCGTGTTCGCCACGGCGTCAACGCCGGTCCAGCGCGTGAACGCATGCAGCGTCGCCGCCAGCGGATGCCAATGCACATTGCGTAGCGCGTCGTCGCGCTCGCGCCAATGCGTATGCTCGGCCGCATCGCTGACGAGCAGCCCCTCGGCCAGCAGTCGCTGTAGCGCCACGGCCGGGTACGTCGCCAGCGTCGCGGCCTCCACCCATTGGCTGGAGCCCAGTGCACCAAGCACTTCGCGTTCGTCCGCATCGATGTCCAGCTCCTCGCCACGATGCGGTGCGAGTGCCAGCCAACGCAGGGTCCGGTGCAAGCCATCGCCGCCCGAGAGCAGCACGCCGAGATCAAAGCGGGCCTCTTCGCGTGCTTCGAGGAAGACGATGGCGCAGCGGCGGATTTGCATTTCCGACTCCGGTTGGCAGGCCTGGCATTGTGCGGCGTACGCGCTCTTCGGGGCAGCACAGGGCGGAAAAGTCGCCTCCCGGAATGCGAAGCGGTAACGGTGCGCAGCCGAGCGTGCTTGGTTGTTCCGCAATCGCGTCAGGGATAGATTCGCTGCGGACTGGTCCCCTCTCGGACCGGATAGGGGAATGCCAATGACCGGGAAAATCACCACCGCTCCGCTCGACGCCGAGCTTGCCGATCGCCTGCTCGACCTGCTCAGCACGGATGATCTGTTCCGCGAGCGCTTCCAGCGCGACCACCTGGCCGCCCTGCAATCCATCGGCTATGAATCACCCAGCCCGGGACTGATGACCGCGTGCGGTGCGGTGCCGATGGCGCAACCCGAGGCATTCCGCGACTGCAAGGTGACCGAACTGGCGCCCAAGGACGCCATCGCCGCGGCCCGCGACGAGATTCGCACCATGCTGTTGCGGGGCCTGAACCAGACCACGCCGAAGCTCGACGTGGGCAACGCGGGCGGGCATTACCGGCTCAGGTAAGCGGACTGCTGCGGCGCCGGCCACAGGCGGTTGAATGCCGCCAGCCGGCGGGCCGCTGCTTCCGGGCTGCCGCTGGCTTGCAGCAGCTCCGCTTCGCGCCTGATCGCGAGGGTGGAGTCGGCAACGTTCAGCGCCTGCAGGCAATGGCCGCACTCCAGTTCGACATACGCCAGGCCACGCCGCTGCTGCAGCCAGCGTGCCTGGGCGACGGCTTCGGCATTACGGCCCTGGGCGGCAAGCGCCTCCATCAGCTCGACGTGCGTCTGGTAGCGCTCGCGCCCGGTCAGGAACGGCTTCAACAGTTCGACGGCCTCGTCCGCATGCCCGGCGCGGCGTGCATGCCCGGCGCGGACCACGGCGGCCAGTTCCGCCACCTGCGGCAAGGCCATCAGTTCCGGTCGCGCCTGCAGCGCCGCCAGGACCCGGTCCGACTCATCGGGCACGCCGAGCCGCTGCGACACCAGCACCGCGGCCAGCGCCAGCATCGCGTCGTCCTTGGCGTCTGCCGATAACGGCAGCTGCAATGCCGACAGTGCCTTGCCGATGGCAAGCCCGGCCTGCTTCCGCGCCGAGGCGGCGTCGCCCGCCATCCAGTCGGCAACCGCGACAGGCAGCACGAGGTAGCGGCTGTCCACCGCCCCCGCCTGCGCGAGGCCCAGCGCCCTGCGCGCCGCCGCCTGCGCGTCCGGCCAGCGCGCCTGGTCGATCGCGAGGCTGGTGCGCTCGATGTACGCGGAGGAATTGTCTACCTCGAGGCGCGCCTCATACCGGCGCGCCGCGGCGAAGTCCCGTCGCGCCGCCGCGGTGGACACCAGCCGGCGCATGCTGCCGCCGCCACTGCTCGCGAACGAACGCTTGAACGCAGCTTCCGCCTGCGCGTACTGCTCCATGCCCAGGTGGGCGCGGCCCACCGAATCGAATTCCTGTCCTTGCAGCGCGTTCTGCGGGATCGCCGCCGCCAGCGCATGTCCCAGCGCCTCCTGGAAGCGGTTGTCGATGTACAGCCAGGTCGACGCGTTGCCGCGCCCCGGCAGGTAGTCCGGGTAGAGGCGGGCGAGTTCCACCCACTTCGCCGTGGTCTGCGCCGGCGCATCGAACTCGGAGACCCAGGCGTCGAGGTACAGCTGTTCGCGCGGGGTCAGGTGCGCACGCAAGGCCTGCGCGCGGCGCAGGGCCGGCACGGCGCGCGTGGCGTTTTCCTGGCTGTAGTGGACGCGCACCTGGCCCACCCACGCCAGCGCGAACTGTGGATCGAGTTCGGTGGCGCGCTGGAACAGCTGCAGCGCTTCGGGATAGTTGAAGCGGGCCTGTTCCTTCTGCGCCAGCGCATACGCACGCAACGCGTCGAGGTTCTTCGAGGTGACGTCGGGCAGCGGCGCGGAATCGCGCTCGATCGACTGCACTGCTTCGCCGAGCTTGCCGCGCAGGGACGCGGTGACCTTGTCGATCGAGCCGAGCGTGGAATCGAAGCCGCGCCCGTCGGCCGATTCCGCGTACACCGTGGTCTGCGTATGCGGATCGATGACTTCGGCGCTCACCCGCACGCGTCCGCCGACTTCGGCCACGGTGGGAAGGATCACCGCGCGCGCACCATCGCGGATTGCGATTTCCGAGGCGATCGCACGGTCGAGCACCGTGCCGGGCGGGCGCTGCATGCGGCCCAGGGTGTCGCGCGCCTTGAGGTCGCTCAGTACGTTGACGTAGCGCGACTGCTCCAGGCTGATGCGGAAGGCCTGCTCGAGCGAATCATCGAACGTGCTCTGGCCGGTGAGGTTGCGCAGGTCACCGACAACGACCCAATCGCGCTGGTTGAAGGCGATGGCGGGTTCGGGCCTGGTGATGAACCACAGGCCGAGCGCGCCGCCGGCGAGCAGCAACACTTCGGCGGCCAACGCCGCCGGACGCCGCCACAGCGGAATGTCGCGCCAGGCTTTCGGCGTGTTGGCGGGTGCGCGCAGCGGCGCGATACCCGGCTCGCCCACTTCGAAGATCTGCTGGGCCTCGGGTACGCCCTTGAAACGCCAGCGGCCCCACGATTTCCACGCCAGGTGGTGGCCGCGTTCGCCGAGTTCGCGCGCGGCGCGGTGCGCCAGCGGTTCGGCAACGGCGGAGAGCAGGATCTGCCCGGGGCGTGCCATCGCCATCAGGCGCGCGGCCATCGGCTTGGCCAGTCCTTCCACTTCCAGCGGCTTGGCGCCGACGCTCACGGCTTCGGGGCTGTTTCGCCAGGTCAGCACTTCGCCGACATGCAGGCCGACGCGGGCGCGCAGGTCGATGTCGCGCTCGTTGCCCAGCTGGATCAGGCCGCGCGAGTAATCGAGGGCGAAGCCGAGGCCGTCGATGGGGCGTTCGAACAATAGCAACATGCCGTCGGAACGATCGATCAGGCGACCGCGCCACTGCTGCTGCAGTTGCAGGACGAGGCGGTCGTGGGCGCGGAACAGATCGCTGGCCGGCGTGTCACCGAGGCGTTCGACCAGGCCGGTGGAATCGACGAGGTCGGTCAGCAGCAGCGTGCGCAGTTGCGGCGCGTTGTCGGACGGGCGCGGTGTCGGCTCGGGAGTCGGATCGAACGTTTGCACCGCGGTTTCCATGCGCTTCAATCCTTTCAAGCTGCAGCGAAGGCGTCGTCCTGCCATTCCACGCGATTGCCGCCCAGGCGCTTGGCGCGGTACAGCGCCATGTCGGCCTGCGCGTACCAGTCGTTCCAGTCGCGTTCGCCGTCGAGCAGGCAGGCGCCGATGCTGACGGTGGAGATCAGCGGCACCTGGCCAGGCTCGGCGTGGCGCGGCACCTGCTGCAGTCCACGCGTCGTGGTGACGATGAAATCGGCGAAGCCGAGCACGGCGTCGCGGCTGTCGGCACTGACCAGCAAACAGAACTCGTCGCCGCCGAGGCGGCAGGCGATGTCGCCCTCGCCGACCACGGAACGCAGGATGTTGGCGACGCTCTGCAGCACGCGGTCGCCAACCAGATGGCCGTGTTCGTCGTTGACCTGCTTGAAGCGATCGCAGTCGACCAGCACCAGCCCCAAGCCCTTGAGCGAGCCGGTGCGGCGGCGTTCGGCCAGATGCTGGGCGAGACCGCGGCGGTTGTGCAGGCCAGTCAGCTCGTCGGTGCGTATCAATGCTTCGGTCTGGTTGAGCTGGTGCGCGGTCGCGCGCAGCGAATCGAGCGCGGACTGCAGGTCCTGGTTGCGGCGGCGCAGGCGCCGGATCAGGCCCTGTTCGTTGAGCACGACGCGCATGATCGCGCGGCGCAGGAAATGGGAGACCAGGCCCGGATCGCTGTCGACCAGGCGCTGGAATTCCTCATGGCGCAGTTCGATCAGTTCGCCATCGGTGCTGGCGACGGCATCGGCGCTGCGGGCGTGGTCGCCGATCAGCAGGCCGAGTTCGCCGAAGAATTCCAGCGGGCCCAGGCGCTTGGCGATCAGGTCGTCGCCGAAGTCGAGATCGATCGCGCCGGAAGCGATCACATACATGGTGGTGCCCAGGTCGCCGCGGCGGAACAGCGTTTCGCCGGCGTAGCAGCGGCGCGGGCGGCCGACCTGCGCAAACAGGGCGTTTTCGGCAGGCGTCAGCGCCGCGGTCACCGTATCGGGTGCCAAGGTCGGCGTACCGGTTTCCTGCGGCGTGTGAGCCGAGGTTCTGCGCTTCATCCACACAATCCGGGGCCTGCGGAGGGATCGAGAATATCACCCGCTCCCCCCTACTACGCGGGCTGGCGAAGCCCACGGCCAATGCGATCGCGACGCGCGGACCGCATGCAACCGTGCGGCAGGCACACGACGGTGCCTGCCACGGTGCCATCCTGGCCGCGACCCGGGTTCAGGCCGCCTTCTGCTCGTGGAACTGTTCTTCCTCGGTCGAGCCCTTCAACGCGGTGGTAGAGGACTGGCCGTTCTGTATCACCTGGGTGACGGCGTCGAAGTAGCCGGTGCCGACTTCACGCTGGTGCTTGACGGCGGTGAAGCCCTTTTCGGCGGCGGCGAATTCAGCTTCCTGCAGATCGACGAACGCGCTCATCTGCCGGCGCGCATAGCCGTGGGCGAGATTGAACATGCCGTAGTTGAGGCTGTGGAAGCCGGCCAGGGTGATGAACTGGAACTTGTAACCGTAGGTAGCCAGTTCCGTCTGGAACCGCGCGATCGTTGCGTCGTCGAGGTTCTTCTTCCAGTTGAAGCTGGGCGAGCAGTTATAGGCCAGCAGCTTGCCCGGGTACTTCGCATGGATCGCCTCGGCGAACTTGCGAGCGAATTCCAGATCCGGCTTGCCGGTCTCGCACCACACCAGGTCGGCGTAAGGCGCGTAGGCGAGGCCACGACTGACCGCCTGGTCGAGGCCGTTGCGCGTCTTGTAGAAGCCTTCCACGGTGCGCTCGCCGGTGACGAACGGCGCATCGTTGGGATCGATGTCGGAAGTAACCAGATCGGCGGCCTCGGCATCGGTGCGCGCGACGATCAGGGTCGGCACGCCCATTACGTCGGCGGCGAGGCGCGCCGCGACCAGCTTCTCCACCGCTTCGCGCGTGGGCACCAGCACCTTGCCGCCCATGTGGCCGCACTTCTTGACCGAGGCGAGCTGGTCCTCGAAGTGCACGCCGGACGCGCCGGCTTCGATCATGCCCTTCATCAGCTCGAACGCATTGAGCACGCCACCGAATCCGGCCTCGGCATCGGCCACGATCGGCTGCAGGAAGTCGATGTCGCCGCCGCCTTCAGCGCACTGGATCTGGTCGGCGCGCAGCAGCGTGTTGTTGATGCGGCGCACGACCTGCGGCACCGAGTTGGCCGGGTACAGCGACTGGTCCGGATACATCTCGCCGGCGATGTTGGCATCGGCCGCGACCTGCCAGCCGGACAGGTAGATCGCCTTGAGGCCGGCCTTGACCTGCTGCATCGCCTGGTTGCCGGTGAGCGCACCCAGCGCGTTGACGTAGTCCTGCGTGTGCAGCGAATGCCACAACTTTTCCGCACCGAGCCTGGCGAGCGAGTGCTCGACCGGCACGGTGCCGCGCAGGCGCACCACGTCGTCGGCGCAATAGGGACGGGTGACGCCCGCCCAGCGCGGGTTGGTCTGCCAGTCGTGACGAAGTTGGGCGGCGGTGGCGTGGGTGCTCATGGTCGTGTCCCTCGATGGTTCCTGTAGCGCGTGGTGGGTAGGAGTGGTGGTGGAGCGGGATCAGTCGAGCCGCGCGTACGCGGGCAGGGTCAGGAACTCTTCAAGCGTGTCGGCATGGGTGAGGCGGTCGAGCATGCCGATCGCTTCGTTGATGCGGCTGCCGCCGGGCACGGTGCTGCGGTCGCCGAGCTTGCCCGGCAGGTTGATCAGGGCGCGCTCGAACAGGGCGAAATCGAGTTCGCTGCCATCGTCGAGGTGGAGTGCGCGCTCATCGGCGCGATGCAGCCATTGCCATAGCTGGGTGCGCGCGATCTCGGCGGTCGCGGCGTCTTCCATCAGCCAGTGGATCGGCACGCAGCCGTTGCCGTCGAGCCAGGCGGCGAGGTAGCGCACGCAGACCTCGACGTTGTTCTCGAAGCCGGCACGCGTGATCGAACCGATGCTGGGCCGGATCAGGTCGTCGCGGGTCACGACCACGTCCTCGCGGCGCACGTGGTGCTGGTTCGCGGCGGGCATGCGCTCGTCGAAGATTTCGCGCGCCAGTGGAATCAAGGCGGGATGCGCGACCCATGTGCCATCGTGTCCCGCCGTGACTTCGCGCAGCTTGTCCGCGCGCACCTTGGCCAGTGCAGCTTCGTTCGCGGCGTCGTCGCCGCTGATCGGGATCTGCGCGGCCATGCCACCCATGGCGTGCGCGCCGCGCCGGTGGCAGGTCTGGACCAGCAACTCGGAGTACGCGCGCAGGAACGGCTGCGTCATCGTCACCTGGCCGCGCTCGGGGAGGACCCGGTCGCCATGCATGCGGAACGTCTTGATGTACGAGAACACGTAGTCCCAGCGTCCGCAGTTGAGGCCGGCGATGCGGCCGCGCAGCGCGTACAGGATCTCGTCCATCTCGAACACCGCCGGCAGCGTCTCGATCAGCACGGTGACCTTGAGCTGGCCGTCGGGCAGGCCGAGCGCGGCTTCGATATGGGCGAGCACGTCGTCCCACAGCTGCGCCTCCTCCATCGACTGCAGCTTGGGCAGGTAGAAGTACGGGCCGCGATCCTTGGCGGCGAGCGCGTGCGCGTTGTGGAAGGCGAACAGGCCGAGGTCGAACAGCGATGCCGACATGGGCTGGGCATCGACCCGGACGTGCTTTTCGTCGAGGTGCCAGCCGCGCGGACGGACCAGCAGCACGGCCTGCTGCGGGTACGGCTTCAATGCGTACCGCTTGCCGGGTACGCCGTCGGCGGCGGGGGCAATGAACTCGAGCGTGCCCGCGATCGCCTCGCGCAGCGCGCGCTGGCCGATGAGCAGGTTGGCCCAGGTCGGCGAGGTCGAGTCCTCGAAGTCGGCCATGTAGCAGCTCGCGCCGGAATTGAGCGCGTTGATGACCATCTTCGGATCGGTCGGGCCGGTGATCTCGACGCGGCGGTCGAGCAGTGCGCCCGGCAGCGGTGCCACGCGCCAGTCGGCGGAGCGGATCGCCGCGGTATCGGCGCGGAAGTCGGGCAGGCCGCCGGCGTCGAAAAACGCCTGGCGCTCCCGGCGGGCGGCCAGGCGGGCCTGGCGGGTGGCTTCGAAGCGCCGGTGCAGGCCGGCGAGGAAGGCGATGGCGGCGGGGGTCAGCAACTCGCCCTGCCCGGGCAGGTCCGCAATCAGTTCAACGCCGGACTGCAGGGCTGGGGAGGGGATTGCCGAAGCGGGTTGGGCCGACATCGCGGGGTCCAGTGATACGGGCCCTGACCATGCGGCAGCGTGTGGTATAAGGCAAACTAGATTTTTCAATACATCTCATTTGCCCAGCTAATAATTTCACCCTCAGTGGACATCAAGCCGCCCCCCGCTCCCCGCTTTGCCTACAAGGGCGATCGCCTCAAGCCGCTGCGGGCCTTCTGCCAGACCGCCCGGCTTGGTTCGATTTCACGCGCGGCCGAAGCCCTGTTTCTCAGCCAGCCCGCCGTGACCCTGCAGCTGCAGGCACTGGAGCGCGATCTCGGCACCCGCCTGCTCGAGCGCAGCGGCCGCCGCATCAGCCTGACCCGCGAGGGCCAGGAGCTGTACGAGCTGGCCCGCCCCCTGGTCGAAGGCCTGGACGGACTGGACGCCACCTTCCGCCAGCGCGTGCAGGGCCTGGACGCCGGCGAACTCAACGTCGCGGCGGGCAGCTCGACCATCCTCTACCTGCTGCCGAAGATCATCGAAGCCTTCAAGGCGCACCACCCCGACATCCGCCTGCGACTGCACAACGTCACTGGCGCGGGCGGGCTGGAGCTGCTGCGTTCGGACGCGGTCGACCTGGCGGTGGGTTCGATGCTCGACGTGCCGGCCGACCTCGACTACGCCCCGGTCTACCGCTTCGAGCCGATGCTGATCACGCCACGCAACCATCGCCTGGCGAGCAAACCCGAGCTGGAGTTGTCCGACCTCTCACCCTACGGCCTGATCCTGCCGCCGCAGCGCCTGACCACCTACCGCCTGGTCGACCTGGTATTCCAGCAGAACCGCGTGCCCTACACCGTGGCGCTGGAAGTCGGCGGCTGGGAAGTGATCAAGCAGTACGTGGCGATGGGCATGGGCATCAGCATCGTCACCGCGATCTGTCTTTCCGAGAGTGATCGCGAACGCCTTGCGGCGCGCTCGCTGGCGAAGTATTTCCCCTCGCGCAGCTACGGCGTGGTGGTGCGCAAGGGCCGGTTCCTGTCGCCGCAGGCGCGCGCCTTCACCGAACTGATCAAGCCGGCCCTGTTCGAACGAAGCGACTACTACGCGACCGGGCAATCCGAGCGCTAGCGGACGGTCGGCGCCGGGCGGGATGCCGCGACTCAGACGTCGTGCAACTTGCCCTTGGAGACGCCGCGGTACCACTCGCGGATGCGGGCGAGGTCGGCGGCCATGTCATCGCCCAGGGTGAAGGCCGGGCCGATGCCGATGACCTTGTGCCCGTAGTGGAAGTACGCCGGCAACACCGGCACTCCGGCGGCCTTGGCGATCTTCCAGAAACCGGTCTTCCAGCGTTCCACCGGCTTGCGCGTGCCCTCGGGGGCGAGGCCGTACCAGAACTTGTCGGCGCGCCGGATCATGGCGGCGGACTGTTCGACCACGCCGTGCGCGGCGCTGCGATCGACCGGGATGACGCCGAGGCGGCGCAGGAGCAACCCCATCACCGGCACCTTGAACAGCGAGTCCTTGCCGAGGATCTTGATGTCCAGCCCCAGCGCCAGCTTCGCCCCCAAGCCCCAGATCCCGTCCCAGTTCGACGAATGCGGCGCGCCGATCAGCACCAGCTTGGGCAGATCCGGGAACTCGCCGACCATGCGCCAGCCGCCCAGCCGCAGCAGGGTCAGGCCGAGCCAGCGGGTGAAGGCGTTGGGCCTCACCCGCGGCGCATTGGGCGGCAGCGGCAAAACGGTTTGTCGCTTGTCGTCGCTCATCTGCCCTGCCGGTTTCCCCATGTGCGCCGGACGCCGCGGGAACGTCAGTCCCAGTTCCGGCGGGTGCGGTCGCGCTTGATCGTACTGCGTTCGCGTTTGTCGTCGAGCCGTCGCTTCTTCGCTGCGCGGCTCGGCCTGGTGGCGATTCTAGGCACGGGTGCATGCAGGCCGGAAGCGATGAAGGCCGCCAGGCGGTCGCGCGCGTCCTCGCGGTTGCGGTCCTGGGTGCGGAAGCGTTGCGCGTTGAGCACCAGCACGCCCGCGTCGGTGACGCGGCGATCACGCTTGGCCAGCAGGCGTTCGCGCACGGCCTCGGGCAGCGACGGCGACTGCGCGATGTCGAAGCGCAACTCGACGGCGGTGGCGACCTTGTTGACGTTCTGGCCGCCGGGACCGGACGAGCGCACGAAACGTTCGACCAGTTCGTCGTCGGCAATGGCCACGGTGGCGGAGATCTGCAGCATGCGCGGATTGTATGGGCGCCGCGATAAAAACGAGCCGCGGCGCAGTCAAACGCGCCGCAGCGCGTGGTACGGGCCGGCGTGCGGCATCGAAATCACTCCTCGATATCGAACAAGGCAAGCGCCTTGGCGAACTCCGCATCCACCGGCGCATCCACCGTGATGCGCTCGCCGGTGCCAGGATGGGTGAATCCAAGCCGGCAGGCGTGCAGCAGCATGCGGTGCACGCCGAGCATGCGGAAGTTGCGGTTGTGGCGGCCATCGCCGTGGCTGGTGTCGCCGATCAGATGGTGGAACACGTGCTTGAGGTGGCGGCGGATCTGGCGAAAGCGCCCGGTTTCCGGCTGCGCCTGCAGCAGGGCGTAACGCGAGGTCGCGAAGTCCTGCGATGGCAGCGCAAGCTCGCACGTCGCCAGGCGGGTGAAGCGGGTGATGGCGGGCTTCTTCTGCGGCTTGCCGGGGCCACCATCGAGCGGGTGGTCGACGACGAAGTCTTCTTCCGGCCAGCCGCGGCATACCGCCCAGTAATGCTTTTCAACGGCGGGCTTATCCACCCCGCGCGACATCAACACCTGCCCCAGTTGCGAGGCCGTTTCGCGATCGAACGCGAGCAGCAGGCAACCGCTGGTCGCGCGATCGAGGCGGTGGACGAGGAAGATCGGGCGGCCCAGTTGTTCGCGCAGGCGGTCGGCGAGGAAGTCGGATTCGCCGCCGGCGAGCTTGCTGTCGTGGACCATCAGCCCCGCGGGCTTGTTGACCACCGCGAGCGCATCGTCGATGTGGAGCAGCTGCAGCGTGGCGGCCGGCTCCGGCGATGGCGGCATCGGCTCCATGGCAGGACGCGCGTGGTCAGCCGCGGCGCGGCCACGCCGCGCGCAGCGCCCACAGTCCGCCGACGGCGGCGATCCATGCGGATGCGGGCACGCCGAGCAGGCGCGGACCGCCGGCTTCCAGCGCATACAGCAGGGCCGCGACGATCAACAGCCCGGTGCCGAAGATCGCCGCGATCGTGCGCCGCTGCGCACTCTGCAGCGCGCGGGTCAGCGCGCGCAGGTCGTGCGACTGCATGTTGAGTGCATGCTTGCCCTCGACCTGCTGCTGCAGCCACAGGTGCAGCAGGCGCGGCATCTCCGGCGCGTGCGTCACGAACTCGGGCAGGCGCTTGCGGAATTCGCCGGCCAGGCGTTGCGGGCTGTAGCGTTCGACCAGGATCTTCTGCAGTACTGGCTGCGCCACCGCCCAGATGTCGATCTTCGGATCGAGCTGGCGGCCGAGGCCCTCGATGTTGAGCAGGGTCTTCTGCAGCAGGATCAGCTGCGGCTGCAGGGTGAGCTCGTAGCGCTGCGCGGTGCGGAACAGCTTGACCAGCACCTCGGCCAGCGAGATCTCCGACAGCGGCCGGGTGAAGTAAGGCTCGCACACGGCGCGCGCGGCGGCTTCGAGCTCGTCGATGCGGATGTGCGAGGGCATCCAGCCGGCCTGCACGTGCAGCTCGGCGATGCGGCGGTAGTCGCGGTTGAAGATCGCCATGAAGTTCTCCGCGAGGTAGTACTGATCCTCGTCGGAGAGCTGGCCCATGATGCCGAAGTCGAGCGCGATGAAGCGCGGATTCGCCTTGCGCGCCGGGTCGCTGTCGACCCAGATGTTGCCGGCGTGCGCGTCGGCGTGGAAGAAGTTGTCGCGGAACACCTGCGTGTAGAACACCCGCACGCCCTTGGCGGCGAGTGCGTGGCGATCGATGCCGGCCGCGTCGAGCGCGACGATGTCGTCGGACGGGATGCCGCGCACGCGCTCCAGGGTGAGCACGCGCTCGACGGTGTGCGACCAGATCACCTCCGGCACGTACAGGTCGTCGCTGCTCGCCCAGAAGCGGCGCAGCACGCTGGCGTTGCCGCCCTCGCGCTGCAGGTCGAGCTCGGCGGCGAGCGTGTTCTCGATCTCCGCGACGATCTCTTTCGGACGGATCTTGTCGGCGGCCGGATGGGTACGCTCGACCACGCTGGCGACCGCGTTGAGCAGGGCGATGTCGGCGGCTATCTTCCTCTCGATGTCGGGACGCAGCACCTTGACCACGACCTCGCGCGGCGCCGCGTCGCCCTGTGCGTGCAGGGTGGCGGCGTGCACCTGCGCGATGGAGGCGGACGCCAGCGGCGTGGTGTCGAACGAGGCGAAGGACTCGTCGATGCGCCGCGCCAATGCGGTTTCGACGATGGTGCGCGCGACCTCGCCGTCGAACGGCGCGACGCGATCCTGCAGCAGCGCCAGTTCCTCGGCGATGTCGGTCGGCACCAGGTCGCGGCGCGTCGACAGGATCTGCCCGAACTTGACGAAGATCGGGCCGAGCTCCTGCAGCGCCATGCGCAGTCGCGCGCCGCGCGACTGCGCCGCGACTTCCGCCGACGCGCCCGGTACGAACGGACGCGCGAGTTTCAGCCAGCGTTCGGCCGGAGTGTCGTCGAGCAGGTCGTCGAGCCGGTAGCGCAGCAGCACGCGGCCGATGCGCCAGGCCCGGAACACCGGCGTCATGCGCGCGGGCTCCTCGGGCCGGTGCCGCTCAGGCGTGCAACGCGCGCGGCGATGCGCTCGACATCGTCGCGCAGGGTGTCGACGTCGTCGTGGAAGGCGTTGAGCTCGTCGCGGCCGACCACGTCGCGTGATTCCTCGGTGACGTATTCGGCGGCGCTGGTGGCGAAGCTGCCGCCGGCCTCGCGCATCTGGCCGAGGCCGGCGCGCAGGGCGTTGGCGATCTGCACGCCGACGATGTCGCCGAACACCGCGGTGAACGGCTGCTGCCAGTCGGGATCGAAGCGTTCGGCCAGGCGCTGCAGGCGGCGCGCGAGGTCGGCATCGCCCTCGATGCGCAGCTTGCCCACCGGCGGTGCGTTGTCGTTGCGGAAGAACGGCAGCTGCGCGATCAGGCCGCCCAGCGTGCTGCGCACCGACAGGTCGGCGTCGGCGCCATCGGCGACCGGGCCCACCTGCAGGCGCTCACCGGCCACCGTTACCTGCAGGGCGAGCCGGGGTGCGGCGACATGCAGGGCGACGCTGCGGCCATCGAGCGCGCGCAGGCCATCACGGGTATCCGGGTCGAGCGCCAGCGCACGATTCAGCGTGGCCTCCAGCGTGCGGCCGGCGAGGGGCTTGAGCGAATCGAAGGGGCTGGCGCGTTCGGTCATGCCCGCATTGTAGCTCCGCGCCACCGCAGCACTCAGGTGCCGATTCGTATAACGCGCCGCCGCGCGTGGGGAGACTTGGATACGGGCTTTTGCTTCAACCCCTGCAGGCCGCCGCCGCGTGGCGTGCGGGGGTCAGACGCGGCGGCCGCGCAGCAGGGAAATGACGCCGAGCACCAGGAAGACCAGGAACAGAATCCACGCGATGTTGCTCGCCGCACCGGCGATGCCGCTGAAGCCGAGCACCGCGGCGACGAGCGCGATTACAAAGAAGACAACGGCGTAGTGCAGCATGGGAATCTCCGATCAGTACGCCAGTTCGGCGTGACTTGCATGCTGGTCGTGGCGCGGTCGTCGTGCGGTGATGGCGGCGGCGTCCGTCAAGGCGGCCTTCAGCCGCGTGAGGCCCTCGTCAAATCACACCGCGCCGCCGCGCGCGGGGGAACTTGGATACACGGGCTTTTTGCCTCAACCCCGATATGCCGCCGCCAACCGCGCCAAGCCCTCGTCGATCGTCACCGTCGGCGCATAACCGAAATCACTGCGCGCCGGGGCCATGTCGTACCAGTGCGTGGTGCTGAGCTGCTCGGCGAGGAAGCGCGTCATCGGCGGCTCGCCCTTGAGCGGCAACGCGTGCCACAGCGCTTCGCAGACCATGCCGGCGGCGTAGGCGACGGTGAAGGGTATGGTCTTGTCCACGGCCGGCGCGCCGGCGGCTTGCAGCAGGCCATTGACGATTTCGCGCACGCTGCGCGGCTCGCCGTTGCTTATGAAGTAGGCGCGTCCGGCGCACCGCGCGCCCGGCGCGAGGTGATCGAAGGCGGCGAAATGCGCCTGCGCGGCGTTGTCGATGTAGGTGGTGTCGATGCGGTTGTGGCCGTCGCCGACGAAGCGCAGGCGCCCCGCGCGGGCGCGTTCGACCAGGCGCGGCAACAGCTGGTTGTCGCCGACGCCCCAGATCAGGCGCGGACGCAGGGCGACGGTGGCGAGCACGGCATCGTTGGCCGCGAGCACGAGCTTTTCCGCGATCAGCTTGGTCGCCGCATAGGGCGCCTTGAGATGTTCGCCATAGGGCACGGTGTCGGCACTGCCGCCTTCGACCGGGTGCGTGGCGCGATGGGTGACGCTGGGTGTCGAGGTGTAGACGAGCTTGCCGATGCCCTGCTCGCGGCAGGCGTCGATGACGTTGCGCGTGCCGACGACGTTGGCCCGGTGGTAACTGTCGTAGCTGCCCCAGGCGCCGGCCTTCGCCGCGTTGTGGAAGATCGCGGCGCAGCCCTGCGCCGCGGCGACCACCGCATCGCGCGAAGCGAGATCGCCCTGCACCTGCGCCACGCCGATCGCATCGAGCGCGTCGTAGTGGCCGCGGTTGAAGCTGACCACGTCGTGCCCGCGCGCGCGCAGGCCACGGCACAGGGCCTGGCCGAGGAAGCCACCGCCGCCGGTGACGAGGATCTTCATGCCGAGACTCCTTGCTGCTGCACCCAAACCGCGAGTTTCTCGCGACCGATCTTGGCGTTGTGGCGGATGTCGACGGGGAACTTCGGGTGGCGCAGGAAGCGGGTGACGCGCGCGGTGTGCGGTTGCGTCTGCGCGAGCACATGCAATTCGCGCTCGATGCGCGGCCATTCGCCCGCGGCCACGCCGGCCACCAGCTCGACGCACAGCACCGGCACCTGCGCGCCCTGCGCACCGATGCCGACCAGGGCGGTACGGCGCACGTCGGGATGGGTGTTGAACACGGGCTCGACCTGTTCGGTGTACAGCGGGCCCTCGGTCGCCTCGACCCGATGCGACTTGCGACCGCAGAACCACAGCCGGCCTTCGCCGTCGAAATAGCCGACATCGCCCATGCGGTGCACGATGCGCTCGCTGCCATCGGCACTGCGCTCGCGGATCTTCGCCAGCCGCGTCTGCGCGTCGCGGTTGAAGTAACTGTCGGTGGCGGTGGGGCCGGCGACGGTGATCTCGCCGACGACGCCGTCGCGCAGCAGCAATCCGTCCGACCACGTTGCGATCGCGCCGTCGTCGATGTGGATGATGCGGACCTCGTTCGGCGCGACCGCGCGACCGACGCAGGTGCCGGCACCGGTTTCGGTGGCCTGGCGCGTGGCCTGCAGCTCACGTCCTTCGATCACCGCCACCGGCAGGCATTCGGTGGCGCCGTACGGCGTCCACAACTGTGCGTCGGCGGGCAGCAGTTCGCGCATGCGGGCAACGACTTCGGCCGGCACCGGCGCGCCGGCCGAAGTGACGCGGCGCAACGTCGGCAGCGGCTGGCCGTGGCGGGCCAGCACGCCCATCAGGGCGGGCGAACCGAACAGCTGGTCGATGCCGAAGCGCGCGATCGCGTCGTGCAGCTTGCGCGGATCGGCGAGCGCGGGCTTGGTCGGATCCATGTCGGGGATCACCGAGGTCAGCCCCAGCGCGGGATCGAACAACGCGAACGGCGGGAACGTCGGCAGGTCGGCGCCCTCGGCCTCGATGCCGAAGGCCTCGCGCAGCAGGGCGACCTGGGCGACGAAATGACGGTGGCGGTACACCACGCCCTTGGGCACGCCGGTGGAGCCGCTGGTGAACAGGATCGCGGCGACGTCATCCGGTTGCGTGTCGGACATCCTGAAACCATCGAGCTGCGGGCCCACCTGCGCACCCTCGCGTTCGACCTGCGCCAGCGTCGCGTCCGCGAGCAGCGCGCGACGGCCGGTGGTGATGCGCACGCGGGCCGACTTCGCCCAGCCCAGCAGCACGCGCGCGGCCTGCGCCAGCGGAATGCCGACGAACGCCTGCGGCTGCGCCTCGTCGAGGCACTGTTTCAGCGCGCGCCGGTCGATGCCGGGATCGACCAGCACCGGCACCGCGCCGGCCTTGAACAGCGCGAACATCAGCAGGAAGAACTCCGGCGTCGGCCGCACCATCACCACGGTGCGCACGCCACGGCCGATGCCATGCTGGGCGAGGCCCGCGGCAATGGCGTCGCTGCGCGTGTCGAGCTCGCGGTAGGTCAGCGTGGTGTCGTAACGGGCGAACCCGTCGCGGCCGCGCGTGCCAGGGCAGCGCATCGCGATGCGCTCGGGAAACTGCGCGGCCAGGCGCGGCAGCGAGGCGGCGATGTTGCAGATGTCGTCGCGGAAGGGAGCCGTCATCCGCATATTGTCGCCGATGCCACGGAACCGCCGAGGGCCAGCGCCTAAAATGCGCGGCCTGGTTCCATCGCCACTGCTTCCGTGCCCCACCCCTGCCTCAGCTGCGGCGCCTGCTGCGCCACCTACCGCGTCAGCCTGCACTGGTCGGAGTCCGACCCGGCCCTGGGCGGCCTTGTCCCGCCGGACCTGACCGAGCGCATCGACGCCCACCAGGTGGCCATGCAAGGCACCTGCTGGAGCAAGCAGCCACGTTGCGTCGCCCTGGACGCTGACATCGGCGTGCGCAGCGCGTGCCGCATCCACCCGCGGCGGCCGCAGGCGTGCCGCGATGTGGCGGCGTCGTGGGAATTCGGCGCCGCCAGCCCGCAATGCGACAAGGCGCGGCGCACGCATGGCCTGCCGGCGCTCACGCCGGCGGACTGGCCACTGCGCGACGACTAGTACGCGACGACTAGATCGGGTTCGCGTCCAGGAAGCGGCGGATCGCCGGCACCAGGACCTCGGCCTTGTCTTCGAGCACGTAGTGGTTGGCGTCCGCGAACGCATGCACCTCCGCCTGCGGCAGCGCCTGGCGGAAGCCTTCGAGGAAGTGCTTGTCGAAGACGAAATCGCGCAGGCCCCAGCCGATGAAGGCGGGACGGTCGGCGAATTCCGGCAGCTGCCGTCCGGCTTGCTCCAGCAACGGCCACGCACTGTCGCCGGGGCCGAGCGGAATGTCCTGCATGAAGCGCACCGTACTGATCCGGTTGGCCCACGAGTCATACGGTGCGACGTAGGCGCGGCGCACGGCACGCGGCATCTTCTTCGACACGCCCACGTACGAGGCGCCCGCGGAGAAAGCGTTGAATGCGCGGATCACCAGGGCGCCGACCTTCCAGTCGCGGCCGAAGGCGATCTGCCACGGCATCGGCTTGACCGCCGGCAACGGGAAGGCGGCGGTGTTGGTGATCACCAGGCGCTTCACCTGCGCGGCGTGCGACAGCGCCCAGCCGAAGCCGATCATGCCGCCCCAGTCGTGCACCGCCAGCGTCACCGGGCCGGTGATGCCCAGCCGCGTCAGCAACGTGGCGACGTCGTCGACGCGCGACTGCAGCGTGTAGGCGTAGTGCGCGTCGCCGGGCTTGTCCGACAGGCCCATGCCGACATGGTCGGGCACGATGCAGCGATAGCGGTCGCGCAATCCCAGCACCAGTTTGCGCCAGTAGTAACTCCACGACGGATTGCCGTGCAGCATGACGACGACTTCGCCATCGCGCGGACCTTCGTCGAGATACGACATCGCGATGCCGGGGCGGATTTCGGTCCGCTGCGGAGTGAAGGGATAGTCGGGATACATCGGCGTGGTCATGTCGGACTGCATGGCAGGAAGCGCACCGCTGTGGAACTCACCGCAATGAAAAGGGCCGGACGAACCGGCCCTTGGTGTTAGTGCCGCTGGCGGCTTACCAGACCACTTCCGCCATCGAGCAATTCAGCCCCGAGCCGATGCCGAGCAGGGCAACGCGCGTGCCCTTCTTCAGGCGGCCCATCTCGCGCAGCTTGCTCAGCACGATCGGCACCGAGGCCGGGCCGATGTTGCCGTGCTCGCCGAAGATGGTCATGACCTTCTTCGGATTGATGCCGAAGGCCTTGAGGAAGGCCTGGGTGTGCGCCTTGCTGACCTGGTGGATGACGAATTCGTCGAGCTCGTCGACCACCCAGCCCAGCGCCTGGCGCGCAGCGGCGAAGGTCTTCTGGCCGAGCTTCACGCCTTCGATCATCAGCATGCGTCCGTCGGCGACCATGCGGTCGTGGGCGACGTCGCCGCGGCACAGGTGGTTCCACTCGGTGGCCGAACGGGTGACGCTGCCGCGGTAACGCGGCGCACCCGGCACCAGTTCGGCGCGCGCCAGCACCATCGCGGCGGCGCCGGAGCCGAGCGTGAGCGTCGCCATCTCGTCGCGGAACTGCTCGGCGGTGACGGCGTCCTTGCTGAGCCGCTCCATGGTCTTCTCGTAGGCGAGGTTGGCGGTTTCGCCGTCGACCACGAGGGCGTAGTCGATCTCGCCGCGCTCGATCATGCGTCCGGCGATGTCCATGCCATTGAGGAACGCAAGGCAGGCGTTGGCGATGTCGAAGTTCTGGCAGTTCTCGCCCAGGCGCAGGTTGCCCGACACGATCGAGGCGGTGGACGGCTCGAGGTAGTCGCGGCTGACCGAGGTGTTGACCAGCAGGCCGATGCGATCGGCATCGATGCCGGCATCGGCCAGTGCCTTGACGCCGGCCAGGGTGGCTGCGTCGGACGGCAGCATGTCGCCATCCCACAACCGGCGCTCGTTCACGCCGGCCACGTCCTGCAGCACGTTGGTCTTGATGCCCAGACGATCCATCGTCGGCTTGAGTCGGGCGTGGATCTCGTCGGAGGTCAATCGACGCGGAGCGTCGATGTGGGCCAGACCGGCGATGGCAACGTGTTGGAACAACATGGGAGGCAACCGTTTGCGAGACAAAGCACGTCAGATTAACGCTTTATCGACGTGGATGCACCGGCCGCCGGTCTCAAGGTCCCGGCGCAGGCGGCCCCAAATGCACCATTCAGGCAGGTATGGCGCCTTCGGGCCCCGGCCACGCCACATGAACAGGCGACAGGGTGCCTTCCGGGCCAGTGGCTATGCGCCGCAGCGATAGGCCGCGAAGCGCTGCTCGCCGTCGTGCGGCTCGTCCAGCGGTTGCAGGGTGTTGGCCTGCAGGCCCGGACCTTCGTTGCGCGCCAGGGTCTCCAGTTCCTCGCGCACGCGCAGCGGGTTGCGTTCGTAGAAACCGACCTTGCCCTTGACCGAGACGGCCACTTCGCCGCGCTCCACGCAGCCCGTCGGGGCGGCGCCGGCAGGAATCACGCGCACCGCCGAGGCGCCGGGCGCCATGTGCACCCAGGTGCAACCCGAGGCGGTGAGGACAACGGCAAGGCCAAGGACCACGGCAGGACGCATGCGAAATCTCCGGAAGGCAAACAGCCGGCATTGTTGCCGAGTGCGGTGAACGGGGCAGGAATACCTTTCTCAGAACGCGCTTTTCGATGCGCGCTTGCACGCTGCGCAAAACACGTGGCCGCGAAAACAGCAGGCCCGCCGTGGGGCGGGCCTGCCAGGACCATTAAGCGGAAACCTACTCTCTCCCACGCTCGCGCTTCGCGCTCGCCCCTCACCCCTGCCCTCTCCCCGCAAGCGGGGAGAGGGAGATTGGGGCTTACTTCGCCGGCTTGGTCGAACCCACTGGCTTGCCGTCGGCATCGACAATCGTGACCGGGCCGAGGTTCAGCGCGCGCACCTTGGCTTCCATCTGCTTGAGGTCGCCGACCACGACCCAGGTCAGTGCCTTCGGGTCGATCGCCTTGGCGGCGGTGTTCACCTGCGCCGCATCCATGCCTTCGATCTCGGCCTTGCGCTTGAACACGTAATCGTCCGGGCGCTGGTAACGCACGATGCCGCCGATGGTGCCCATCACCGAACCCGCGGTCTCGTACGCACCCGGCAGGCTGCGGATCTTGATCGCCTGGATACGCGTCACTTCCGCCGGTGTGGCCGGCTTGCTGCCATCGACGTACTCGGTGATCTCGCGGCGCATCTCGGCGATCGACTCTGCAGCCTTGTCGATCTGCACCGGCGCCACCGCCAGCCACGGGCGCTGGCCCAGCGAATCACGCAACGAGGTGCGCGCGCCGTACGACCAGTGCTTGTCCTCGCGCAGGTTCATGTTGAGCCGCGCGGTGAAGTCGCCGCCGATCACGGTGTTGGCGATGTCGAGCTTGATCGCGCCCGGGTCCATCGTCGACGGCATCAGTTCGCCGGCGTAGATGTTGGCCTGCACCGAGCCGGGCTGGTCGACCAGGAACACGCGCGGCTGGGCCGGACGCGCCACCGTCGGGATCTGCAGGGCGGCCGGCTTGGCACCGTCCACCTTCCAGTTGCCGAAGTGCTTCTCCAGCAGCGGCACGATGTCCTTGAGCGTGGTGTCGCCGACCACGATCAGGGTGGCGCCGTCCGGACGCACCCAGGCGCGGTGGTAGGCAAGCAGGTCATCGCGGGTCAGCGCCTTGATCGAGGCCTCGGTGCCGGTGCCGCTGAGCGGCATGGCGTACGGATGGCCTTCGCCGTACAGCAGCGGCGGCAGCACGCGCGTGGCCGCGCCGCTGGGCTCGGCCTTTTCCTGCGCGATGCCGGCGAGCCAGGTGCCGCGCAGGCGCTCGATGTCCTTCTCCTCGTAGCGCGGGCGCTGCAGCATGTCGGCGAACAGCGACAGCGAGGGGTCGAGGTTTTCCTTCAGCGACGACAGGTAGGCGTTGCCGCCGTCGAGCGAGGCGCCGGCGCCGAGGCTCGCGCCGAGCGATTCGGCGCGATCGCCGAAGGCCAGGGCGTCGTACTTGCCGGCGCCTTCATCGAGCATGCCGAGGGCGAAGTTGGCGGTGCCCAGCTTCTTGCCGGCATCGGTGGCGTAGCCGCCATCGAACAGATAGCTGAACTGCACGACCGGAACGTCATGGCGCTCGGCCAGGATCACCTGCGTGCCGTTGCTCAGCTTGGTGCGCTGCAGCGCCGGGAACTTCAGCTCCGGGAACTCCTTCGGCACCTGTACGCCGGCCTTGCGGTCGAGGTCGGTCTTCTCCGTCTTGTACTTCGCATCGGGCTTCGGCAGCGTCAGCGGCGCCGGGGTCACGGCCGCCGCTTCCGGCAGCGCGGTGCGCGCACCGGGCTCGACCACCAGGGTGTGGTCGCCCTTGCCCAGCCACTTCTGCCCGGTGGCCTGCACGTCGGCGACGCTGGCGGTTTCGATGGTCTTGAGGCTGTCGCGGTAGCAATCGGGCTTGCCGGTGTAGACGGTGCACTCGGCCAGGGTATCGGCCTTGCCGCCGAAGCCGCCGATGCGCTCGATGCCGCGGATGAAGCCGGCCTTGAACACCGTGCGTGCCTGGTCGAGTTCGGTCGCGCTCGGGCCTTGCGCGAGCAGCTTCTTCAGCTCCTCGTCGATCACCGCCTCGACCTTTTTCTCGTCCACGCCCTGCTTCACGTCGGCGGTGATGACGAAGTTGGAGCCGAGCTGCGAGGCGTACGCGCCCGCGGACACGCTGTCTACCAGCTTGTCCTGGTGCAGCAGGCGCTTGTCCAGGCGCGAGCTGCGGCTGCCGCCGAGCACCTGCGCCAGCAGCTGCAGGCGATCGAGATCGGCCGCGCCGTACTCGGCGACATTCCACACGCGGTAGATGCGCGTCTGCGGGACCTGGTCTTCCATCGTCGAGCGCGTCGACTCGGCGCGCGGCGACGGATCGACCTTGGGCTGCGCCATGCTCGGCGTCGCCGGGATATCACCGAAATAGCGCGCGACCTTTTCCTTCGCCGTCTTCGCATCGATGTCGCCGGCCAGCACCAGCACCGCGTTGTTCGGGCCGTACCAGGTGCGGAACCAGTTCTTCACGTCCTCCAGCGAGGCCGCGTTGAGGTCGTTCATCGAACCGATGACGGTGTGGTGGTACGGGTGGCCGGCGGGATACATGACCTCGGTCAGCACGTCGAACGCCTGGCCGTAGGGCTCGTTCTCGCCCTGGCGCTTCTCGTTCTGGACCACGCCGCGCTGTTCGTCGAGCGTCTTCTGGTCGATCGCGCCGACCAGGTGGCCCATGCGGTCCGACTCCATCCACAACGCCATGTCGAGCGCGGTGGTGGGTACGTTCTCGAAGTAGTTGGTGCGGTCGGTGTTGGTGGTGCCGTTCTGGTCGGTCACGCCGACCTGCTTGAAGGGCACGAAATATTCGCCCGGGTGGTTCTCCGAGCCGTTGAACATCAGGTGCTCGAACAAGTGGGCGAAGCCGCTGCGGCCGAGAGGTTCGTCCTTGCTGCCCACGTGGTACCAGATGTTCACCGCCACGATCGGCGCCTTGCGGTCGGTGTGCACGACCACGCGCAGCCCATTGGGCAGGGTGAACTCTTCGTAGGGGATGGCGACCTCGGCGGCGGGCGCCTTGGCAAAGGCGGCCTGGGGCGCGAAGGCCACGCCGCCGATGGCGGTGGCCAGGGCAACGGCGAGTACGGCAGCGCGCGGGCCGTTATGGGCGCGCTTGAGCGAAGCGAATGACATGCGAACTCCTGTTCAATGGGTAGCGAAGCTACGGGGCAAAAGGTGGGCGGCCCACCACCTGGTCCGGGCATCGTACTGTTTGGGGCCCAGCGCAGGCATGGGTCACAAGTCCCGCCGCGCCGCGGTCGCCAGGCCGCGAGCCTCTTGAGAGCCCCCGCCGCAACCACGGCCTTTCGCCGATACTTCCGGCTTCCCCGGGAGACCGCCCATGCCCCAGCACCCCCGCCGCAGCCTCGTCACCGGCGCCAACCGCGGCCTTGGCCTGGAGTTCGTCCGCCAGTTGCTGGCGCACGGCGACCACGTGATCGCCGCCTGCCGCCATCCCGGCAAGGCCACCGACCTGAACCGCCTCGCCGGCGACCATCCGGCCCGCCTGCACGTGTTGCCGCTCGACGTGGCCGACGAGAAGTCGCGCATCGCCTTCGCCCATGAGCTGCCGCTGGTCACCGACGGCGTCGACCTGCTGGTCAACAACGCGGGCGTGCTGCACTCGGGCGAGCGCTGGGGCAGCGTGAGCGCGGCCAACCTGGAAGACAGCCTGCGCATCAACGCGATGGGCCCGTTCCTGCTCACCCAGGCGCTGGCGACACAGCTCGTCGACGGCGCGACCGTTGCGAATATCTCGTCGGGCATGTCGTCGCTAAGCGACGATCCCGACTTCCATTCGCCCAGCTACCGCATCAGCAAGACCGCTCTGAACATGGCGACGAGGATGCTGGCCAAGGCGCTGGAACCGCGCGGCATTACCGTGATCGCCCTGTGCCCCGGTTGGGTGCTGACCGACATGGGCGGCAGCGGGGCGGAGATCAGCGCGAGCGAATCGGTGGCGAAGCTGCTGCAGGTCACCGCCGCCGCGAGCCCGGAAAACAGTGGCCGCTTCCTCGATCGCTTCGGCGCCGCGATGCCGTGGTGAGTGCGCGTACCGGCATGTTCCACGTCATCCTGTTCCAGCCCGAGATCCCGCCGAACACCGGCAACGTCATCCGCCTGTGTGCCAACACCGGTGCGCGCCTGCACCTGGTGAAGCCGCTGGGCTTCTCGCTGGAGGACGCACAGCTGCGCCGGGCCGGCCTCGACTACCACGAATACGCAACGCTGCAGGTTCACGACTCGCTCGATGCGGCGCTCGCCTCCATCGCGAATGCGGACGGTTCACCGCCACGCGTGTTCGCGCTGAGCACGCGCGCCAGTACCCGCTTCGACACGCCGCACTACCAGGCCGGTGATGTCTTCCTTTTCGGCCCGGAGACGCGCGGCCTACCCGCCGACGTGCTGGAAAGCGTGCCGCCGGCGCAGCGCCTGCGCCTGCCGATGCGGCCGGACAACCGCAGCCTCAATCTCTCCAACACCGTCGCGGTGGTGGTGTTCGAGGCGTGGCGGCAACAGGGATTCGAAGGCGGCGCCTGAACCTGGGCGGTGCGGCGTTGCCGCCATCGACCGCCACTGCCGGGTAATGCGCACGGGCGTAGGCTTGCCACATGCCGACGCCTGCTCCCACAGGTACCGTTCCCTCCGGTACCGCCATGCACGTCGAGCCGCTGCATCGCGGCGCCCTGTCGGTGCTCGACTTCCGCTGCCAGGCGGGCCCGCACACGCCGGTGCAGGTCGAGCGCCACGACCTCACCTCGGTGTCGTACGTGCGTCGAGGCAGCTTCGGCTACCGCGCGCGCGGCGAGGAGTTCGAGCTGGTCGCCGGTTCGGTCCTGGTCGGCCATTGCGGCGACGAGTTCGAGTGCACGCATGCGCACCACCACGGCGGCGACGAATGCCTGTCGTTCAAGCTGGCGCCGGAACTGGTCGACGAGTTCGACGCGCGCGTGCAGCGCTGGCGCGCCGGCGGCCTGCCGCCGCTGCCGGAACTGATGGTGCTGGGCGAACTGGCGCAGGCCGCCGTCGACGGCGACACCGATTTCGGCGTGGACGAAGCCGGCCTGCTGCTGGTGGGCCGTTACCTGTCGCTCGCCGACGGGCGCCGCCGCCCGCCGTTGCAGGCCACGGCGCGCGACCGCCGCCGCGCGGTGGAGAGCGCCCTGTGGCTCGATGACCACGCCCACGAGGACATCGACCTGCAAGCGACAGCGGAACAGGCCGGCCTGAGTGCATGGCACTTCCTGCGCCTGTTCGCGCGCGTGGTCGGGGTGACGCCGCACCAGTACCTGCTGCGCGCGCGACTGCGCCATGCCGCGCGCATGCTCGCCGAGGACGGACGTGCGATCACCGACGTCGCGCTCGACGCCGGCTTCGCCGACCTGTCGAATTTCACGCGCAGCTTCCATCGCGTGGCGGGAGTGCCGCCGCGCCACTTCCGCAACGCCGCGCGCGGCGACCGCGAACGCATCGCCCTGCTCGGCCGGCGGCTGGGCCGCCGGCGCCACTAGCCACCGCAATTTTTTCCAAGAACCGCGCGCGCCGCGGCGCGATGCTGATCGTCCCAACCACGGAGGCTGCCATGTACGACCACCTCGGACTGCAAGTGAAGAACCTCGACGCCAGCGTGCGTTTCTACGAGGCCGCACTCGGCTCGCTCGGGCATGTGCTCGATTCGCGCGACGACGGCGGCGCCGGCCTCGGGCCCAAGGGCGCACCCGGACTATGGCTGTATGCGAACGCGAAGGCGCAGGGTGGCTCGCACGTCGCCTTCCAGGCCGGCGACCGCAAGGCCGTCGATGCCTTCCATGCCGCCGGCCTCGCCAATGGCGGCCGCGACAATGGCGCGCCCGGCCTGCGCCTGGACTACGCGCCGACGTATTACGCCGCGTTCCTGATGGATCCGGATGGCAACAACGTCGAAGCCGTGTGCATGGCCTAGGCGCCGCGGGTCACCGCGAGGTTCACCGCGGCACCGCCAGCCGCCGGTGTACGCTGCGCGCGCCTGACAAGGGGTGCGCATGCGTCTTTCGGATCCTCGCCAATGGACGGGTTGCGTCGCGCTGGTGGTCGGCGGCGTGGCGCTGGCCGCGCCGCCACGGGACGTCACCACGCTCGATCGCGTACAGGTCACGGCGACGCGTACGCCACACGACCCCAACGACGTGCCGGCGGCGATCAGCGTGGTCGACACGCGCGCCCGGCGCCACGACGGGCTCGGCGCAAGCGTGGCCGAACAGCTCCCGGGCGTGCCCGGCGTGCTCGCACGCACGCGGCAGAACTTCGCCCAGGACGAACAGTTGTCGATCCGCGGTTTCGGCACGCGTGCGGCCTTCGGCATCCGCGGAGTGCGCCTGTATGTCGATGGCATCCCGGCGACGATGCCGGACGGGCAAGGCCAGCTGTCGCATTTTCCGCTACTGGATGCCGCGCGCATCGAAGTGCTGCGCGGACCGTTCTCAGCGCTCTACGGCAATGCCGCTGGCGGCGTGCTGCAGTTGTTCACCGTCGACGGAGTGGCGCCACGCGAGATCGGCGTGGCGGCGGGCGTGGGCAGCGATGGCAGCGGCCGCATCGGTGGGGAACTGCGCGATGCCCACGGTGATGTCGATTACGTGCTCGGCCTCAATCATTTCGCCACCGACGGCTACCGTGAGCACAGTAGCGCCGAGCGCACGCTGTTCAATGGCAAGGTGAACATCGCGCGTGGCGACACCCGATTGACCGTGGTGGCCAACGCGTTGTCGGCGCCGGATGCACTGGACCCGCTCGGCCTCGACCGAGCGCAGTTCGAATCCGACCCACGCCAGGCCATCGACGCCGCGCTTCGCTTCAACACGCGCAAGTCGGTGTCGCAGGGCCAGATCGGCGCGACGCTGGCGCATGCCATCGGCGAGCGTGTGCAGTTGCGCCTGCTCGCCTATGCCGGCCAGCGCGAGACCACGCAGTTCCTCGCGATCCCGGTGGCCACGCAGGCCAATCCGCTCAGCGGCGGTGGCGTGGTCGACCTGTCCGCGCCGTACGCCGGCGTGGACGCGCGCTGGACGTGGGCGGGGACGCTCGCGCAGCGTCCGTTCGAGATCGTCGCCGGCATCGGCTTCGATCGCCAGCAGCAGGATAGACATGGCTACGAGAACTTCCTCGGCACGCAGCTGGGCGTGCGCGGTGCGTTGCGACTGTCGCAGGACGACGACGTACGCGCGTTCGACCAGTACGTACAGGCGACCTGGCATCCGGCCCTTGACTGGTCGCTGATGGCCGGCGTGCGCCACAGCGACATCCGTTTCCATTCGCGCGACCGCTACATCACCGTCGACAACCCCGATGACAGCGGCGATGTGCGTTACCACGCGACCTCGCCGGTGCTGGGCATCGGCTGGAAGCCTTCGCCGCAATGGCAATGGTTCGCGGCCTGGGGCCGCGGTTTCGAGACACCCACGTTCAACGAACTGGCCTACCGCAGCGATGGCGGCAGCGGACCCAACTTCGCCCTGCGCGCGGCGCGCACTCGCAGTGCCGAGGCGGGCGTGAAGTTCCGCCGCGGCGAGACCGCTTCGGAATTCGTGCTGTTCCGCGCCGACACGCGCGACGAACTCACCGTCGCTACCAGCAGCGGTGGCCGCACCACGTTCCAGAACGCCGGCGCGGCACGGCGGCAGGGCGCGGAATGGTCGGCGCGCGCACCGCTTGGCGCGCGGGTACGCGGCGAGCTCGCGCTCACCTGGCTCGACGCGACGTTCCGCGACGATTTCCTCACTTGCACCGGCACGCCGTGCGCGGTGGCCAGCACGCCAGTCGCGGCGGGCACGCGCCTTCCCGGCGTGCCGCGCACGGCGGCCTACGCCGCACTGCAGTGGGGCGATGACACAGGCTGGTACCTGCGCCTGGACGCCCAGCATGTCGGCGCGGTGCCGGTGAACAATGTCGACGACGAGCGCGCGCCGGCGTACACCGTCGTCGGCACGAGCGCTGGCTACGGCTATCGCGGTCGCGCGGGCGAGGGACGGTTTTTCCTGGCGATCGACAACCTGCTCGATCGCGCCTACGCCGGTTCGGTGATCGTCAACGAAGGCAGTCGCCGCTATTACGAACCCGCGGCGGATCGCACTTTCGCTGCCGGCGTCGAATGGCGTTGGCACGCTGCGCGATGACACGGCGTTCACGCGGCGACGCCAGGTCACGCCGACTTCATAGCACCTGGCCCACGCTGCGGCCGCAGGCGGAGCCTGCCGTGCTTCGCCGTCCTTCGCCTGGAGGCCGTTCCATGCTTCGTGTCCATCGACTCGCACGCGCATCCGCGTTCGCATTGTCCGTGCTGGCGCTCAGCGCCTGCGGCCAGTCCGCGCACCTCGCCGCCCGGGCCGACACCGGCCCGCATCCGATGTTGCCTGCACCCGAGCCCTCGCTCATTCCCACGGTAAAGGTTGCCAAGGCGATCGGTTGGTCCGAAGGGACGACGCCGACGCCGCGCGCGGGCTTCGCGGTGAATGCGTTCGCCACCGGCCTGGAACATCCGCGCTGGCTGTATGTGCTGCCCAACGGCGACGTGCTCGTCGCCGAAACCAATCGTCCGCCCACGGAGGATCCGCCGACCAATCCGATCCGCGGCGCCTTCATGAAGTCGGCCTTCGAGAAGGCGGGCGCCGCGATCCCCAGCCCGAATCGCATCACGCTGTTGCGTGATGGCGACGGCGATGGCGTGGCGGAAACGCGCACTGTTTTCCTGCAGGACCTCATGTCGCCGTTCGGCATGGCCCTGGTGGGCGACGATTTCTACGTCGCCAATGCGGACGCGGTGGTGCGCTTTCCGTATCGCCGCGGCGACACCCACATCGACGCTGCGCCGGTGAAGCTCGCCAACCTGCCCGGTGCGCCGCGCAACCACCACTGGACCAAGAGCCTGCTCGCCAGCCGGGATGGCACCAGGCTCTACGTCGGCGTCGGCTCCAACAGCAATGTCGCCGAGCACGGCATGGCGATCGAAGCCGGTCGCGCTGCGATCCAGGAGATCGACGTGAAGACCGGCGCCAGCCGCATCTTCGCCAGCGGCCTGCGCAATCCCGTCGGCCTCGCCTGGCAGCCGCAGGGCGGTGCGTTGTGGACGGTGGTGAACGAGCGCGACGAACTCGGCAGCGACCTCGTACCCGACTACCTCACTTCGGTGCGCGATGGCGCGTTCTACGGCTGGCCCTACAGCTATTACGGCGCCCATGTCGACGTGCGCGTGGAGCCGCAGGATCCGGCGCTGGTGGCGCGCGCGATCAAGCCCGACTATGCGTTGGGCGCGCATGTAGCGGCGCTCGGGCTCGCGTTCTACGACGGCAGGTTGTTACCGGGGCGCTACGCGAACGGCGCCTTCATCGGCCTGCACGGTTCATGGAATCGCGATCCACCCAGCGGCTACAAGGTCGTGTTCGTGCCGTTCGCCAAGGGCCAGCCGTCCGGTCCGGTCGAGGACGTGCTGACCGGCTTCCTCGATGAGCAGGGACAGGCGCATGGGCGCCCCGTGGGCGTGGCGGTGGATAGCCATGGCGCGGTGCTGGTGGCCGACGATGTCGGCAACGTGATCTGGCGGATCGTGCCGGCGCGCTGATCGCTTCTCCAGCGGCTTCTTGTCAGTCCAGCCCCTTGCGAGGGGCAATCTTGTTGTCGAAGGCGTTGCAGCCCACGACCGGGCTATCAAAGCCCACGATGATGTTGGCAAAGACCGGGCCTGGCGCCTCACCGCACCGGAGGCCGATCGTGCTGAATCCTCCGGGGGAGTGACCCGGGTTGGCATTCAAGTGGTTCCCGGTGACCACCACGGATTCGCCATTTTCAGTGAGCGCTATGCCCACGCGAGCCACATCGCGAACGCGGTTGCCGCGGACACTGCCAGCGGTGTTGAGATAGGCAAAAATGCCGGTTCCGACTGAGCCGATGACCGTGTTGTCGATGATGTCGATGGAACCGATCATGATCATGGTTGCGGCGAATAAGCTTGACGGGCCGGTGTCGCGCACGACGTTGCGTCGCACTACGGACTTCTCGCCGCCGATCACCTGTAGGCCATACTCGATGTTCAGATCGAGCTGGTTGTCCTCGACCAGATGGCCGCCTCCGGTACTCAGGAAGTTGGCGTCCAGGTCCACGCCAGCCCCGAAGCCGCGAATCTTGCACTGGCGTACCGTGATGTGCCGGCGGTCTTCGGAGAAGATCGCTCCCGCGAGAGAGTCGGGGCCCGCCGCCAATCCGTCGATCGTGAAATGGTTGCAATCGATCGTGACGTTATTACTGTTGATGGTAATCGCACGGCCGCTGGTGATGGCAGTGGCGAGGTCGTGCCGAAGGCACCAGGTGCCTGGTGTAGAGATGGTCACCGGCAACGAATCGATGAAGCCGGTGCAGTGGTCGAATTTGCGGGCGGCAGGCGTCGGGCTCTGGGCGCCAGGCGCCGATGCAGGGATGGTGCTGGCCGCCACCATCAAGCCAATGGCGATGTAGTGAACTGCTTTCATGATCCCGCTCCCGGCAGGCCAGCTGCTGTTAAGGACGCCGCGTTATTGAACTGGTCCGTAGCGTCGCTCGAAAACAGGACATCATCGTTCCTGCGTGGTGATCGACGCGAGAAGTCGGCGTGGCGCCGATGTATGTCCAAGCTGCGGCTCCCCGGCGGCGAATAGGCGCTTGGCCGCTATTTCTCCGCTTCGGGTAGCGCCTACGCTGATCAGGAAAGCCTTCAGCAGTGCGTCAAGGTCAGGCTCGTTTGCCCGCGGGCCCTGTCACGCGAGGTCAATCCCATTGGCGGGAAAAAGAGTTCCTGAATTGCGCAATTGTTCCATGGGTGATGGCCCATACAACGGTTCCGCTGCGATGGCAGTCCGGGATGGGCCCGGACCCACGCGCCGGCCGATGGCATCCGCCACGGTCGGATCCCCCACGGAACCCAAGAACCATGCGCAAGACCAAGCTGCTTTCCACCCTTCTGCTATCCGCCACCCTCGGCGCCGCCGCATTCGGCGCCCAGGCGCAGGACAAGGGCTTCTACGCCGGTGCCGGCGTCGGCCAGTCGTTCGTCGACGAAGGCTCCTACGACGACGAGGACACCGCGTTCTCCGTCTTCGGCGGCTACCAGTTCAACAAGTACTTCGGCCTCGAAGCCGGTTACGTCGACTTCGGCAAGATCGAGTCCGACACCGTCGGTCCCGACCTGGAAGGCGACAGCGCCTACCTGACCGCCGTCGGCACGCTGCCGATCACCGACAAGTTCTCGGCCTACGCCAAGGCTGGTCTGCATCGCTGGAACCTCGACACCGCGCTGCCGGGCCTGACCGGCAACAACGACGACAGCGGCAGCGATCCCACCTACGGCGTCGGCGCGCAGTACCGCTTCACCGATCGCGTCGCCCTGCGCGGCGAATACAGCCGCTTCGAGGTCGAGGATCTCGACGTCGATCTCGCCCAGGTGCAGGTCCGCTTCGACTTCTGACCGGTTCCACGGAAGTCGTGAAGCAGAGCCGCCGGATACGTCCGGCGGCTTTCTTTTTACTCAACGCGCCCACGTCGCATGAGGGGCAGGCGGTGCCGCGTGAAAAGCCGTTGCGACCGCACAGAACGCGCCGCAGCGCGTGTCCGCGGTGAACGATGAGACGGATTCACGGCATGTCACGACTGCCCGTGCACTACGGTTTGCCGCGCTCTTGTGTTGCTTCGCTCAGGCGGCCATTTGCTCGGAGATCGGGAGATTCACCTGCCGCCCCGATTCCTTCCACGCCGCGAAGCCGCCGGCCAGCGGCCGCACGCGGCGGAAGCCGCGTTGCTGCAGTTCGCGTGCGAGCACCGCCGCGGAGATCTCGTTAGGACAATCGCAGTAGACGACCACTTCGTCCTGCACCGGGATGTCGACGTCGCCCGGCGCGAACGCGAAGATCGCACCAGGAATCCAACCGCTGGCCGCACGCTGGTCGGGCGAACGCACGTCCAGCACCAGCGGCGGCTGTTCGCCTTCCAGCAATTGGTGCAACTCGTCGACGGAAATGCGCGCCATCCGCAGCTGATACAGAAAGTGACGCCGGCGCAGCCACTTCCACATGACGAACGCGACCGCCAGCGCGAGCAATACCGGAATCGCGTAATGGCCGAGCTCCTCCAGTTGCAGCAGCACGCGATCGACCGCGTGATGGAAGACCACGCCCAGCGCGACCGCGACGCCCGACCACAGCAAGGCACCGATGCCGTCGAACAACAGGAAGCGGCGCGTGCTGGTACCGGTTTCGCCGGCGAGCGTGGTCGCCACCGCGGCGAAGCCCGGAATGAATTTCGCAACCGCGAGCGAACTGATGCCCCAGCGCGCGTATGCGCCGCGCGTCGTGCGCACGCACGAATCCGGCGACAGCGACAACTTGCACATCAGCCGCACCAGCTTCGCCCCGAGGCGACGGCCGCCGAGGAACCACAGCCAGTCGGCGAGCACCGCGGCGATGGTCGCCACCAACAGCACCGGCCACACGCTGTGACCCGCATCGACGGTGATCGCCGTCGTCACGATGATCGGCGGATAGGCCGGGATCGGAATGCCGCCCTGGTCGAGGAACACGCTGACGAACACCACCAGCAATCCGTAGGTGGCTATCAGCTGCAGCAGCGTGTCCATGAACCTTCTTCACCGGCGTCGTTCGGGTGCGGCCATCTTAGGGAGCGCGAGTGCAGGCGAGGGAACCATTCGCAGCCTGCTGTGTTGCCCGGGTGAATGCGGACCACAACCAAGCTGGATGGTTCCTGTACTAACGAGTTCTTTATTAAGCGCGGATTGTGACCGGGCTTGGATACTGGCCGCGACCGGATCTGGCGCCCTTGAGACATCGGATTCCCCAGTCAGCTCCGGACCCACAACAAAACCAAAAGGCTGAGACCTTCATGCATAAGAAACTGCTTGCCCTGACCCTGCTTGCCGCCCTGCCGTTCACCGCTTCCGCCACCGAGGGCCTGTCCTACAACTACGTCGAGGGCGGCTACGTCGCCACCAATAGCGACAGTAACGATGCCGACGGCTTCGGCATCAACGGCTCCGGCGCCATCTCCGACAACTTCCACATCTTCGGCGGCTACACCTTCCAGAAGACCGACGATGTGACCATCGGCGCCGCTCGCTTCGAGGGCATCGATATCGACCAGTGGCGCGTCGGCCTGGGCTACAACTACCCGGTCGCGGCCAACACCGACCTGCTTGCCCGCGTCGCCTACGAGAGCTACGACGTCGAGGACTTCAGCGACCGTCTCGACGGCTTCAGCGCCGAAGTCGGCGTGCGCAGCGCGCTGGCTCCGAACTTCGAAGGCTACGTCACCGCCGGCTATCAAGATGTTGATACCTTGGACGGCGACTTCTACGGTCGCGTCGGCGCGCAGGTGAAGTTCAACCAGAACTGGGGCGTGAGTGGCGACGTCAAGTTCTCCGACGGCGATACCCAGTACTTCATCGGTCCGCGCCTGACGTTCTAACCCGCCCGGGTGCAACGGGCCGGTCGCTCCCCTCCGGCGCGTTCTCTAAGTACCAGTTCCATAGCGCCAGCTTCACAGCGCTAGACGCGACGTCTCTCTCTCCCCCGAAAACGTCGCGGATTGAAGCCCGGTCCTGCCGGGCTTCCTTTTGTCCAATGCGGTTGATGACTTGCGACAAACGCCGTGGAACTACGCAACTCGTGAATGGAAAAAGCCCGGCTTTGGCCGGGTTTTTTTTCTTGCGTGGTCGCGGCGCGCGCGTGTCCGCAGCGGCGCGGCGGTGCCGTTTGCTTAGTCAGGGGTGACGACGATGGACCGCAGGGAATTCAGGGTGTCGCGGATGCGGAACTGGCTCGCGCTGTTGCTGATGGCGATTGCGGCGATGGCGGCGGGAAAGACACACGCGGTGGAACACCACGTCAGCGCAGAAGGTTCCACGCTGCGCATGCTGCGCTGAAGCGGAAGCCGCCGGCTCGGTTGAACAGGCTCAGTCGAACAGGCCGGCCGGATATTCGGGCTTCTGCTCGCGCGCCAGCAGTTGGCGCAGGGCATCGGTGGGCGTGAGTTCGCCGTGCAGCACGCGCTGCACGCCGCCGGAGATCGGCAGTTCGACGCCGTGCTTCGCGGCCTGGCGCATGACTTCGTCGGCGGTCTGCACCGACTCGACCACCTGGCCGATTTCACGCACCGCGTCGGCGATCGACTGGCCGCGGCCGAGCGCGAGGCCGAGGCGGCGGTTGCGCGAGAGGTCGCCGGTGCAGGTCAGCACCAGGTCGCCGAGGCCGGCGAGGCCCATCAGCGTCTCGGCCTTGCCGCCGATCGCCTGGTTGAGGCGCAGCATCTCGTTGAGGCCGCGGGTGATCAGGCCGGCGCGTGCGTTGAGGCCCAGCTGCATGCCGTCCGCCACGCCGGTCGCCACCGCGAGCACGTTCTTCATGGCGCCGCCGAGTTCGGCGCCGAGCATGTCGTCGCCGGTGTAGGCGCGGAAGGCGGGACCGTGCAGGACATCGGCCACCGCTTGCGCGAACGCGGCGTCGTCCGAATGAACGGTCAGTGCGGTGGGCAAGCCGAGGGCGACTTCCTTGGCGAAGGACGGGCCGGTGACCACGGCCAGCGGCACGTCGTCGCCCAGTACGTCCGCCGCGACCTCGTGCAGGAAGCGGCCACTGCCGGGCTCGAAGCCCTTGGTTGCCCAGGCCACGCCCGCACGCGCGGGCCGGTGGGGCGCCACCGCCCGCAGGGTTTCGGCGAAGGCATGCGATGGCACCACCACCAGCACCAGGTCGGCGGCGCCGACGCAGGCGGCCAGGTCGGTGGTGGCGGTCAGCGTGTCCGGCAGGGCGATGCCCGGCAGGTAGCGCGCGTTCTCGTGGTGCGCGTTGATCGCCGCGATGCCGGTGGCATCGCGGCCCCACAGCACGGTCGTACAACCGTGCCGGGCGATCAGTGCGGCGAGTGCGGTGCCCCAGGAACCGGCACCAACCACCGCGACCGTTGCGGGCGCTGGCGCTACCACGCGGAGGCCGGAGCCTGGGCCTGGATCAGGCGTTGCCGGCGGTCTCGGCGCCGGCCAGGTTGGAACCGTCGGTCGCCTGCTGGGCGGCGCGCTGGCGCAGGCCTTCGGCGTAGAGGGCTTCGAAGTTGATCGGCTGCAGGAAGAACGGCGGGAAGCCGCCGGACTGGATCAAGTCGCTGATCAGCTGGCGCGCGTACGGGTACAGCACGGTCGGGCAATGCACGCCAAGCATGCCGTCGAGCGTGGCGGCGTCGAAGCCGGACAGGCCGAACACGCCGGCCTGCTTCACTTCGGCGACATAGATGGTCTTGTCGCCGACGGCGCAGGTCAGATTGATACCGAGGATGACCTCGTAGGCGTTCTCGTTGAGGCGCTGCACGGCCTGCTGCAGGTTCATCTGCAGCTGCGGCTGGGTCTGCTCGTTGTAGACGGCCGGGGCACCCGGGACTTCGAAGGAGACGTCCTTGGCGTAGATCTTCTCGACCGTGAACACCGGTCCGGTGGCTTCGGTGGCAGTGCCGTTGGCGATTTCTTCGGACATCGGTGTTACTCCAGCAGGAATTTCGGAAAAGACGGCGATTATGGCATGGCCGCATGGGACGGCCGTTTCAGCTCTGGCCGGGCAGGCACACGACTCGACGTGGGGCGGCCGCGGGCGGTTCGCAAGGGTTGCGCGCTAGTTGCGGCCCTTCACCAGCGGCAGGTCGGCCTGCTGCCAGGCGGCGATGCCGCCGTCGAGCCAGTGGACCTGCTCGAAGCCGGCCTTCTTAAGGCGTTTGGCGGCGTCTGCCGAGGCCTGGCCGGTGCGGCAGACGACCACGAGCGGCAGCGCCTTGGCCGCAGTCAGCAGCTTGTTCTCCGGATCGAACTGGCTGAGCTGGACCGATTTGCTGCCCGCGATGTGGCCCTTCTCGAAATCGCCACTCGGCGAGAGGTCGACCACCAGCGCGTTGTCGCGGTTGATCAGCGCGGTGAGTTCGGCCGGGCGCAACGCCTTGAAGCCGCGGAACAGGCGCGCGATCTCGGTGTAGATGATCGCAATGGTCAGGCCGACCAGGGCCAGCGACAACATCGGATTGCGTTCGGCGAACGCCAGCAGTTCTTGGAAGTCCACGGGAAGGCTCACTAAATTCCGCAGCCGGGTTCGAAAGGGGCGGCGATTGTCGCCCACGCGCTGCGGGGGCGCAAAAGCGCCCCTCTGCTGGCCTCGGGAGTGCGCCTAGCGCGGGATCGCCAGTTGCGCGGCGGTCAACGGGGCGGCGGCCGGCGCGCTGTCGATCAGCGCGTTGGCCGGCAACGGCTGCGCCGGATCGTCGAGGTGCGCAGCGACGCGGTCGAGCGCGGCGTACACATACGGCAGCAGCGGCACGTAGCGCGCGCGGTAATCGGGCAGTGCGAGGAAGGCGTCGAAGTGCTGGGCATGCCGCACCTGCCAGTAGCGCACGTCGCGGTCCGCGGCCCGTGCGGCCGCCACCCACGGCTGGCTGGTGAACGCCATCGGCACCAGGCCGTCGTCGACTCCGTGGATCACCACGACCGGGAGCCCCGCACGCGGCAGGCCGGCCCGCAGTTCGGCGACGCCACGGCGCACGCGGTCGCCGTCGCCACCGGGCTGCGTCCACAACGCCCGCAGGCATTGCAGGCCGGCAAGGGTGAAATCGGGCGCCGCGAGTTTGCCGTCGATGAGGCCGACCCCCGCGCCCGGCGGGATGCCGCTGCCATCGGACCACCAGGCCGCGCGTTCGCTGGCCGTCGCCGCGCGCGCGCTGAAGTCGGGATTCTGGGCGGCGAAACCGTAGCCGCAAGGATGCTCGCCGGCGCCGTAGCGGCCGTAGGCGGAGGCATAGGTCGCCGCAACCGCGCGCCACAGGTCGAAGTCGACCGACAGCGCGCCCGCGCGCAACGCCGCCTCGCTCCAGCCGGAGGCGTGCAGCGCCTCCCGGGCAGCGCGCGCCTGCGCCCTTACTTCGCCTGCGGGCAGCACGCCGGCCGCCGCCAGCGCGGCGCACCGCACCGGCGCCATCGCGCGTGCCTGCGCCGACAGCGGCGAGGCCGGCAGGCCGTCGAGATCGAGCAGGGCGCAGGGCATCAGCAGCGCGGCTTCGGTGGTGAGGTCGTAGAGCGGTCGCGTGCCGGCGACGTTGACATTGGGTTCGCCGGCGACGACCGCGTCGAGCCAGCCCTGATCGGTGCCGGTGCCTTCCAGTTCCGCCGCGCGCAGCACCGCACCGCCGCCATTGGAGATGCCGACCGCGATCACGCGCGTGTTGGCGAAGGTGAAGCCGCGGTGCGGCAGTGCGTCGTTGAGGGCGAGCAGGGCGAATTCCGCCGCCTGCTTCACGTGCCGGCCCCAGTCGGCCTCGGGATTGTCCTGCGAGTGCGCGTGCTTGAACGCGACGCCATGCGTGGCGGCCGTTGCCGGCTTGAACGCCAGCACCGCAGCGCTGTCCGCGATCGTGCCGTCGGGCGACACGCCCTGCCCGGCATCGAGATCGTAGTAATCGGTGCCCGCGCCCTTGTCGGTGTAGGCCACCGCGCACCCCTTCGGCAGCGCCCAGGGACCGGCCACGGCGATCGCGCCGTAGATGCCGCGCGAGCCCGACGACGCGGCCACCACGATGCAGGGCCTGTCCGCATCGAAGGCATCGGGCAGTTGCAGCAGCACGCGGTGCGGCTGGCGCGCGCCGGGCACGGTGGCGAGCGCGCTGAATTCGCGCCCCGGCACCGCGGCGGTGCTGCCATACCAGTCGCCGTAGCCGCCGCCGGGCATGAGGTCGGCGATGCCACGCCAGTTGCTCCAGATGGCACGGCGGCGCAGTTCGGCCGCGGTGGGATGGGCGGGATCGGCGAAGGCAGGCGCCGTCGGCGCGCGCAGGCCGTCGCGGCCGAGCCCGGCGGTGAGCAGGTCGTCGCCACCACGGTGTTCGGTCACGCGCATGGCGGAGCTCAGCGTCGCAGTGGTCAGCATCGGTTCGCGCTCGCGATCGTGGCGGTTGGGCGTGGCGCAGGCGGCCAGCAGCAGGCCGAGCGCCAGCACGGAAACAAGGTGGCGGCCGCGCGATGCGTCGCGGGCGTGCGGATTCGACGGCACGGGCAGCAGGGTCATGCCGCGACCCTAGCAAGCCGCACCGCTAGCGGCATCGTACTTTCGTACCACGTGGCCGCGGCAACCGCTTGCTAGTCTACGAGTCTCGCCGGCACCCCACTGAGTCGTCCCATGACCCCACGCTGCATCCTCATCACCGGTGCCGGCAGCGGCATCGGCGCCGGCATCGCCGCCGAACTCGCGCGCGCCGGCCACCACCTCGTCATCACCGACGTCAACCGCGACGCCGCCGAAGCCGTCGCCCAGTCGCTGCGCGACGCCGGCGGCTCCGCCGAGGCGCGCGCACTCGACGTCACCTCCGACGACAGCATCGCCGCCGCGCTGGCCGCGCTGTCGCATCCGGTCGACGTGCTGGTGAACAACGCGGGCCTGCAGCATGTCGCGCCGCTGGAGGAATTCCCGATGGCGAAATGGGAATTCCTGGTCGACGTCATGCTGGTCGGTGTCGCCCGCCTGACCCGCGCGGTGTTGCCGGGCATGCGCGCACGCGGATTCGGCCGCATCGTCAACATCGGCTCGATCCATTCGCTGGTCGCCTCGCCGTACAAGAGCGCCTACGTCGCCGCCAAGCACGGCCTGCTCGGCTTCTCCAAGGTGATCGCGCTGGAAACCAGCGACACCGACATCACCATCAACACCATCTGCCCGACCTATGTGAAGACGCCGCTGGTCGACATGCAGATCGCCGACCAGGCGCGCACGCGCGGCATCCCCGAATCGCAGGTGGTCAGCGAGGTGATGCTGAAACCGATGCCGAAGGGCGTGTTCATCACCTTCGAGGAACTCGGCGGGATCACTGCCTTCCTGCTGTCCGACCACGCGCGCAACATCACCGGCCACACCATCGACGTGGATGGCGGGTGGACGGTGCAGTGACGGGATTCATGACGAGCACAGGCTCGCCCCTGCTCGTCATCCCGGCGAAAGCCGGGAACCATGTTGCTGTTGCTGTTTCCCTTCGCGCGTACCTGTTGGGCACTCGTCTGTTGGGCACTCGAACGTCAAAGTCGAAATGGATCCCGGCTTTCGCCGGGATGACGGCAAAAAAGACGCCTTCATGCCTTCTCTGTTAGTCGCTGACGACCACCCGCTGTTCCGCGCCGCGTTGCGCGGTGCCGCCGCCGATGCCGTCGCCGACCTGCGCGTGCGCGAGGCCGATTCGCTCGACGGCGTGCTCGCCGCGCTCGAGGCCGAACCCGACATCGACCTGGTGCTGCTCGACCTGCACATGCCGGGCAACCACGGCCTCGCCGGCCTCGCCGCGATCCGCGCCCAACATCCCGGCGTCGCCGTGGTGGTGGTGTCGGCCAACGACGATCCGCGCGTGATCCGCCGCGCGCTTGACCACGGCGCCGCCGGCTACCTGCCCAAGAGTTCAGGGCTGGACGAACTGCGCGAGGCGATCCGCAGCGTGCTCGCCTGCGAACAATGGCTGCCGGCCGCACTGCGCGCGACGGTGTCGCGCGCGCGGTCCTCGGCACACGACGCCGACCTCGCCGCGCGCCTGGCCAGCCTGTCGCCACAGCAGTTCCGCGTGCTGGTGCTGGTGGCGCAGGGCCTGCTCAACAAACAGATCGCCGACCGCCTCGATGTGCAGGAGCGCACAGTGAAGGCGCACCTCACCGCCATCTTCGATCGCCTCTGCGTGCGCAACCGCACCCAGGCGGGCGTTGTACTGCGCGAACTGGAACTGAGCGATCCGGCGCGGCAGATCGAGTAAGCACGGGCGCGGGGTCAGGCGGGCACGGCAACTTCCGCCAGCCAGTGCGATGCCGGCGCCGGGCGGGCGAACAGGAAGCCCTGCCCGTACACGCAACCCATCGCCTTCAGCACCTCGCACTGGTACTCGGTCTCGATGCCCTCGGCGACGATCTCCGCGCCGAGCGCATTGCCCAGCGCCAGGATCGCCTCGATCACCGCCGAACTGCGCGGCGCCACGCCCGCCGCGAACGGCGTGATGAAGCTGCGATCGATCTTGATCATCTTCAGCGGGAACTGGTGCAGGTGGCCGAGTGATGAGTAGCCGGTGCCGAAGTCGTCGAGTGCCGCTTCGATGCCGGCCTCGCTCAGGCGCTGCAGCGTGGCCGCCATGGCCATGGGATCGCTCAGCAGCGTGCCTTCGGTGACTTCCAGGCGCAGCCGGCGTGGATCGAAGCCGACTTCGCGCGTCATCGCGAGCAGGCGGCGATCGAAATCGTTGTACTGGAACAGGCGCGGCGACACGTTGAGCGTGATGAAGCTGCCATCGCGCACCAGTTCGCGTCCCGCTTCCAGCGCCAGGCGGAACTGGCGCCAGTCGATGGCCTCGATCAGGCCGCTGTCCTCGGCCACCTTGAGGAAATCGACCGGGGCCAGGATGCCGCGCTGCGGATGCCGCCAGCGCAGCAGGGCCTCGTAACCGACGATGCGTTCGTCGTCGAGCCGCACCAGCGGTTGGAAGTACGGCAGGAACTCGTCGCGGGCCAGTGCCCGGCGCAGCGCCTGCTCCATGTCGAGCACGCCCATCGCGGTCTCGTGCATGGCATCGTCGAAGAGGACGAAGCGGTTGCGGCCCAGGCTCTTGGCGCGGTACAGCGCCGCGTCGGCGTCGTGGAGGATGCGGTCGGCGGATTCGCAGGCGCCGTTGGCCAGCGCGATGCCGACGCTCGCCGATACCCGCAACTCGCGCCCGGCGACCTGCATCGGCGCCGCCAGCGTTTCCAGCACGCGCTGCGCCACCTTGCATGCGGTCTCGGGCTGCGCCACGTGTTCGAGCAGGAGCACGAACTCGTCGCCGGCCAGGCGCGCCACCGTGTCGGGTTCGCGCACGCAGGTGGCCAGACGGCTCGCCACCTCGGCCAGCATCTCGTCGCCGGCGCCGTGGCCGAGGCTGTCGTTGACCACCTTGAAGCGGTCGACGTCGATGTAGAGCAGGCCGAAGGCGTCGCGGCCGTCGCGGCGCACGCGGGCGATCGCGTGCTCGATGCGGTCGCGCAGGTACACGCGGTTCGGCAGGCGGGTCAGCGCATCGTGCATCACCTGGTGCTGCAGCTGGGCCTCGACCTGCTCGCGGACGCGGATCTGTTCGCGCAGCTCGAGGGTGCGGGCCTCGACGCGCTGCTCCAGCTCGGCATTGGCCTGCTGCAGCAGTTCGGCCGAATGGCGGCGCTGCAGGCTGCTGGCGATCTGGTACGACACGAAGGTCAGCAACTCGGCATCGCGCTCGTCGTAGGTGCGTCCGGCTTCATAGCTCTGCACCGCGACGACGCCGATCGCCCCCTCCACGCCGAGCAGGGGCGCGCCCAGCCACACCTGCGTGGTCTCATCCATCCGGGCGGGGTCGATCTCGCCGGCCTCGGCCAGCACTCGCGCGCGCGGATGGTCGATCAGCTGCGGCCGGCCGCTGCGCAGCACGTATTCGGTCAGGCCGCGCCCCGCGCGCCGTGGCAGCCATTCGCCTTCGCGCTGGTCGGCGACGTATGGGAACCACACGCTCTCGCCATCGGGCGACTGCAGGGCGATGTAGAAATTCTGCGCATCGATCAGCTCGCCGACGATGGCATGCACGTGACGGTAGAACGCCGCACTGGTCTCGTCGAAGCTGGCCAGCGCGGCGATCCGGTAAAGCGCGGCCTGCAGGCGTTCGCCGCGTTCGCGTTCGCCGACTTCGCGGCGAAGTTCCCCGTTGGCGCGTTCCAGCTGCTGGGTGCGCTCGACCACGCGCTGCTCGAGTTCGGCGCGGCCACGCTTGCGCTCCAGCGCGGTGAGGATGTGTTCGGCGACGAACGCCAGCAGCGACATTTCCGCGGTGGTGTAGCAGCGTTCGCCCGTGTAGCTCTGCACGACCACGACGCCCTGCACCGCGCCATCGCGCATCATCGGCACGCCGAGCCAATCGCTGCTGTCGGCGCCGTGCAGCACCAGTGGCCCCGACAACTGCCGGCGCACCTCCTCGGCCGAGCCCATCACCGGGCGCTTGCCGTGGATCAGGTGCCAGGTCAGGCCGCGCTCGATGCGCGCCAGCGGGACCTCGTCGGCCTCCAGCGGCAGCGTGGCATCCATCACGTCGGCGAAGTAGAGGAAGCGCAGGCTGTCGCACTCGCGGTTGTAGAGCGCGATGTAGAAGTTTTCCGCATACATCAGGTCGGCGACGATGCGATGCAGGCCGCGCAGCATGTCCGGCATGTCCAGGTCGGAACCGGCCATGTCGGCGATGGCGTAGAGCGAGCGCTGCAGTTTTTCCGCTTCTTCCAGCCGCACCAGGCTTTCGTGCATGCGCTGCAGCCGGAGCAGTTCGCCCAGGCGCGCGCAGATGCTCTCGTCGACCTCGGGGCACTCCGGCACGCCCTGCAGGACCGCAACGGTGCAGTCACCGTCGTCGTGCAGCACCCGCATCGAAGGCGAACTGGCACCCCAGCGCGCCTCGCGCAGGAAATCGATCGTCGCGGCCTCGACGCTGTCTGCGCCCGGGCATTCCGGGTAGCTGCGGATGTCCAGCGGCCAGCGGGTCGACCAGTGCAGGCTGGCGCCGCGCTCGCACAGCAGGGGCAGGTCTTCAAACAGGATCGCCGCCAGTTCCGCCGGCGTGGATGCGCGCAACAGGCGGCTGGCGAGGTCGGCCCGGTGCAGGCCGTCCTCGACGGTTCGGATGTTGCCGACCTGTGGCCCGGCCATTGGAATTCCCCCTGATGCGTTGGTTGCCCGTCTGGCAGCTCAGCGCACCAAGGATCGGGCTGGCGCGAACGCCAACCAAGCGGCGCAGGCTAGGCAGTGCAGTATCGCCGTTCCGTGACGGAATTCGCCATTCGTCTGCGTCGCCCGCTGCGGCAAACAAACCGTTCGCGCGACCCGCGCTAGCGCACCCGACTCGCGGCCAGTACCCGGTCCAGCACGGATTTCAACGCCAGCGGCTTGAGGGGTTTGAGCAGCAGCGGAAGCCCGGCCTCGTGCACGGCGCGGCGCACACCCTCGCCCGGGTCGGCACTGAGGATGACTGCCGGCCGGGCACCGTGGTGCGCGGCTAGGCGTCCATGCAGGGCCACGCCGGTGTCGTCGTCATCGAGGTGGTAATCGAACAGCCAGGCGTCGGCGGGATCGTGCTCGATCGTCGCCAGGGCCCCGACCCCGTGCCCGGCGACGCTCACGCGGCAACCCCAGCCTTCGAGCACGCGTCGCAACGCCTCCATCGCCAACGGTTCGTTGTCGACGACCAGCACGTGCAGGCCCGGCAGGCTGGGTCGCTGCGGCAGCGACGCCAGCGCCTCGCGCACTTGCGCCGGCGCGACAGGCACGGTGATGGCGAACATCGTGCCGCGCCCGGAGTCGCTGCGCAGGGTCAGCGGCGCGCGCAGCAGCTCGGCGATGCGTTCGGCGATGGCGAGGCCCAGCCCCAGGCCCTGGCCGGGCGCATCGCCGCCGCGGCGGAACTCTTCGAAGATCAATTCCTGCTGCTCGTGGGCGATGCCCGGACCGGTGTCGTGCACTTCGATGCGCGCACCCGCACCGTCGCGACGCACACCCAGCAGCACGCGGCCGCTGGCGGTGTAGCGCACCGCGTTGGCGAGGAAGTTCTGCAGCACGCGGCGCAGCAGATGCGGATCGGTATCGATCCACAGCGTGCTCGGCACATGGTGGAATGCCAGCCCGCGCTCGGCGGCGAGAGCGCGGAATTCCGATACCAGCGGCTCGAGTACTTCGGCCAAGGGCAGCGCACGCCGCTCCGGCACCAGGCCGCCGGCTTCCAGCCGCGACATGTCGAGCAGGCCAGTGAGCAGGCCGGTGGTGGAATCCAGTGCGCCGCGGATCTGCGCGAGCGTGTCCTGGGCCTCCGCTTCGCGCGGGGCGTGGTGCTCACCGAGCTGCTGCGCCAGCGCCTCGGTGAACAGATGCGCAGCGTGCAGCGGCTGCAACAGGTCGTGGCCGATCGCGGCGAGGAATCGGCTCTTGGCGTCGTTGGCGGTTTCCGCCTCGCGCTTGGCCTGCTCGAGCAGCGTGGTGCGCTCACCGACGCGCTGCTCCAGGGTTTCGTTGGCCTGCAGCAGTTCGGATTCGGCGCGGCGGAACGCGGTGACGTCGGTGAAGGTGGCGACGAAGCCGCCGCCCGGCATCGGGTTGCCGCGGATTTCGATGACCTTGCCCTCCCCGATGCGGCCATCCGGGTGGTCATCGCCGTTGAAGAACACGCGCTCCGACAGGTGCGGCGAACCGGCACGCATGAACGCCAGCCGGCGCGCGAGTGCGTGCTGCAGGTTGCCTTTGTGCGCCATGCGCTGCAGCGCCCACGCCGACAGCTCCGCGATAGGAGTGCCCACGCGCAGCAGCGCATCCGGGAAGCCGAACAGTTCGGCATAACGGCGGTTCCATGCCACCAGGCGCAGCTGCGCATCGACCACGCTGATGCCCTGGCTCATGTTCTGCAGCGCGGCTTCGAGCACGCGCTGGTTGAAGCGGAAATCCTGCGCGGCGGTATCGACGATCGCGGCGACGGTGTCGAGGTCATGGCCATTGCCGCCTTCACGCCGCGCGGCATCGAGCAACACCCGCGCCGAGGCCGAGCCCAGCACGGCGGCGAGTTCGCGCTCCATCGCGGCTTCCACCTCGTGCGGCACCGCGCCGGTGGCGGGCGCGGATACCAATAGTTCGGCGACGCGTTCGCGCGCCAGGAAGCGGCGCCCCGCCGTGCGCAGGGTGGCGGCATCGAGGCCGCGCGATTCACGCCGCGCGGGCGTGGTGCGCCAGACGGCGACGAGGGCGGTGGTGAGCGTGCCGACGAACAGACTGGCGCCCACGGCGCGGCCGAGGCGGCTCCAGCCGGTCAGGCCGAACAGCGCATCCGGCGCCAGCCATTGCGCGTCGAACGGGCCCGCGCCGACCCAGGCCGGCGTCTGTCCGTGCGAAGTAGCCAGCACCGGCAACAGCAGGCACCACGCCCACACCGCGAAGCCTGCAACTATCCCCGCGATCGCCGCGCGCGGCGGCGTATGCGGCCGCCACACCGCGAAGGCCAGCGCCGGCGCCAGCGTCGCCAGGGCCGAGAAGCTCACCGCACCGACGTCGGCCAGCGCCGCGTTGCCGGCGACGATGCGGCCGTACATCCATGCCAGCAACATGATCGCGACGATGCCCGCGCGGCGCAGCAGCAGCACCGTCCCGCGCAGGTCGCCGCGGTCGCCACGGGTCCACGGCGTGCGCTTCCACGAGCGCCGCAGCAGCCCGGGCGCGAGCCAGTGGTTGCCGATCATCAGGCTCAGCGTGAGCGTGCTGACCACGACCATGCCGATCGCGGCACTCATGCCGCCGAGGAACGCGAACAGGCCGAGGCCCGCATGGCCCTGCGACAGCGGCAGCGCGAGCACGTACATGTCCGAGCTCACGCCACTGCCCAGCAACGCCTGGCCCGCGCGCGCCAGCGGCAGCACCGGCAACGCGATCAGCACCAGGTAGAGCGGGAACAGCCAGCGCGCGGTGCGCACGTCGCGTTCGTCGCGGCACTCGACCACGGCGATGTGGAACTGGTGCGGCAGGATGAACATCGCGAACGCGCCGAGCAGCACCAGCGGCATGAAGCCGCCGCTGCTGGTCGGCGGCGGCATCGGTGTGGCGGCGACGGTGGGCAGATCGCCCAGCCCCCACCAGACGAACACGCCCAGCGCCAGCATCGCGCCGAGCTTGAGCAGCGATTCGAACGCCATCGCCAGCACCAGGCCGCGGTTGTGTTCGGCCGCGCTGACCCGGCGCGTGCCGAACAGCATCGCGAACAGCGCCATGGCCAGCGCCACGTACAGGGCGATGTCCTGCCACACCGGGAGGGCACCGCCGTTGCCGCCACGCCCCGTCAGCACCGCGAAGCTCATCGCCATCGCCTTCAGCTGCAACGCGATGTACGGCACCAGCCCGAGCACGGCGACCAGCGTCACCGTCGCCGCCAGCCAGGTGTCCTTGCCCAGGCGCGTGGCGATGAGGTCGGCGATGGACGTGGCATTGGTCTCGCGGGCCAGCTGCACCAGCCGCACCATCAGCGCCGCGGCGAGGGCGTACAGCAGGATCGCGCCGAGGAAGGTGGGCGGCAGCGGCCAGCCGTAACGCGCGGCCTGCGTCACCGTGCCGTAGAAGGTCCACGAGGTGCAGTGCACCGCCAGCGACAGCGCGTACACATGGTTCCAGCGCGCGGCGAAGGCCTGCGGATGACGTTCGCCGTAGACGCCCGCCGCGAACAGCAGGCCCAGCCACAGCAGTGCGGCGAGGACAATCAGGCCCGCGCTCAGCATCGCGAAGCCAGGGTGGAGTCAGCGGCGGCGGACGGCGCGGTCACGCGGCGAGGATAGCGTGGCGGTCGCACGACGCGCGCGACCTCGCGCGTGGTGATGGAGAAAGAAGCGCGGCGACGGAATCTCGTCCGCCGCCGCGCAGGCCCGCCAGGGAGAGCAGTGCAGTCGTCAGAACTCGTAGCGCGCGGTCAGCGTGTACTGGCGCGGCGCCCCGTAGAAGCCGGTGTACACACCGAGCGCCTGGTTGAGGTTGTAGCCGGTGGTACGGTATTCCTCGTCGGCCAGATTGCTGCCTTGCAGGGAGAACGACCAGGCATCGTTGAGCGTCCAGATGACGCCCGCGTTGATCAGGCCGTAGGCGTCCTGGGTGATCGGCGGTCGTCCGAACGGCGCGATCGGCGGCGTGACCGTGCGGATGATCTCGGTGGTCGCCGTCACTTCGGTCTGGTAGCTGTAGCCGATGCGCGCGGACAGGCTGCCGCCGTTGGCCAGGCCGGTGCGCCACTCGACGTTCAGCGCACCGGAGAAGTCAGGCGCGTTGGTGAATTCCTGCTCGTCGGCGATGTCGATGGTGGTGCGCGTCAGCGGATCGAAGAACGCGAACTCATCGTACTTCGCATCGAGCCAGGCCAGGTTGCCGACGACGCGCCAGTGTTCGTTCGGCATCCACTGGTACTCGGCCTCGAAACCGTTGATCGTGCCTTCGCCGGCATTGGTGAAGTCGCCGAAGAAGCCGCCGGTCGGCAACGCGGTGAACACCGACAGCTGGATGTCCTTGTACTTGTTGTGGAACGCGGCCAGGTTGAGGAACAGCGTCGAATCGAGGAAGGCCATCTTGCTGCCGATCTCGAAGCTGTCGACGACTTCGTCATCGAACGGCTCGGCCGAGCGCGGCACGGTCGTCGCCTGCGCACGGATGTTGAAACCGCCCGACTTGAAGCCGCGCGACGCCGATCCGTACACCATGATGTCCGGGGTCACCTCGTAGTCCAGCGAGACCTTCGGCGAGGTGTTCTTGAAGTTGATGGTCTTGTCGAAGTGCGCGGCGGCGGGATCGTCGCTGGGGTTGGCCGGGGTGCAATCGCGCTGGGTGGCGAACGTGGCGCTGGTGTAGCAGCGGTTGAGCACCTGGGCGCGCTTGTCCTCGTCGGTGTAGCGCGCACCGACGTCGAGCGAGAGCCTCTCGGTCAGGTCGAAGGTCCAGTCGGCATAGAACGCGACGCTTTCGGTGCGCACGATGCCCTGGGTATCGCCGAAGGACAGGTTGAAGAAGTTGTTGAGGACCTGCCCGCCGGCGTCGCCGTTGAAGGCATAGATCCCCATCACGCCGCGGGCGCGGCCGCCGGCGTCGTAGTTGGCCTGGACTTCGTGGCTGACCTGCTGGTCGCTATAGAACGCCTTGACGTCGGCGACCTTGGCCTGGGTGGTGTCGAAGTCGATGTTGGTCTCGGTGTCGGACTCGCGCTTGGCCAGTACGTACTTGAACGCCCAGTCCTCGTTGGCGCGCCAGTTCACCGTCATCGAAGCACCCTTCATCTCGGTATCGTTGACGTTGGGCATGCCGTTGCGCACGTCGTAGCGCGAGTCCAGCGGCAGCACGCCCGGAACGAAGCGGTTCGCTTCCAGCATCTTCGCGCCGCGCACGCCGGACTGGTCGTCCATCCAGTCGAAACCGAACTGCACGTCGAAGTTGTCGCCGGCGTAGGCGCCGAGCTGGCCGCGCAGGGCGAGGATTTCCTTGTCGCTGACATCCTGGTCGGTGACGATGTTCTCGCCGAAGCCGTCGCGGTTGAGGCTGGCCACGGCGATGCGGCCGCGCAGACCGCTGTCGGCGCCGCCGATCGGTCCGCCGACGGCGGCCTTGACGTCGAGTTCGTTGTAGTTGCCCACGGTGATCGAGGCGTTGCCATCGAAGGCGCGCGGCAGCCCGCGCGAGAGGTACTTGATCGCGCCGCCGATGGTGTTCTTGCCGTACAGCGTGCCCTGCGGGCCACGCAGCACTTCGACGCGGTCGACGTCGAACACGTCGAGCAGCGCACCCTGCGGACGCGCGATATAGACGTCGTCCAGATAGATGCCCACGCCCGGATCCACGCCCCACAGCGGATCGGACTGGCCGATGCCGCGGATGTAGGCGGTGACGGTGCTGCTGGAACCGCGCGCGGCGTAGATGGTCAGGTTGGGCACCAGCGCATCGAGGTCGGAGAGGTCCTCGACGTTGAGCTTGTCGAGCGCGTCGGCGGTGAAAGCGGTGACGGCGACCGGCACTTCCTGCAGCGTTTCCTCACGCTTGCGCGCGGTGACGGTGACGGCGCCCAGGTTGGTCGCCTTGTTTGCCGGCGTCGCCTCGGAAGGAGCCGTGTCCTGCGCCCACGCCACCGGCGAGGCGAGTGCCGACACCAGCACCGAACCGATCGCCAGACTCAAATACTTGCGCTTCATCGCGTCCCTCCTGCGGGTACGAAGTCATTGCGGCGGACCCCTGCCACCGTTTCCGCAAGGCTAGGGCCGGGCACGCGGGGGCGGCATCGTACCTTCGGACAATGGGACGACCGCGGCGCGGTCACGACACTCGCAGCCTGGTGGAGCGCGCCGGCTGCGGCGCGCGTGGAGTCGTGGATGTCCTTCCTGATCGTCTTGGCCGCGCTGTGTTTCCTGATGGTTGTGGCCTACCGCGGCCACAGCGTGATCCTGTTCGCGCCGGTGGCGGCGATGGGCGCGGTGCTGCTCACCGATCCGACGCTGGTGGCGCCGATGTTCACCGGCCTGTTCATGGACAAGATGGTCGGCTTCCTCAAGTTGTACTTCCCGGTGTTCGTGCTCGGTGCGCTGTTCGGCAAGCTGATCGAGCTGTCGGGTTTCTCGCGCTCGATAGTGACCGCCACCCTGCGCGTGTTCGGCGCCGGCCGCGCGATGCTGTCGATCGTCGCGGTGTGCGCGTTGCTGACCTACGGTGGGGTGTCGCTGTTCGTGGTGGTGTTCGCGGTCTATCCGTTCGCAGCGGAACTGTTCCGCCAGGGCAACATCCCCAAGCGCCTGATTCCCGGCACCATCGCGCTGGGTGCGTTCACCTTCACCATGGATGCACTGCCGGGCACGCCGCAGATCCAGAACATCATCCCGACTTCGTTCTTCGGCACCGATTCGTGGGCGGCGCCGCTGCTGGGCGTGACCGGTGCAGTGTTCATCCTCGTCGCCGGCCTGTCCTATCTGGAATGGCGCCGCCGTGTCGCGTTGAAGCGTGGCGAGGGTTATGGCGATCCGGCCACGCTGGTGAACGAGCCGGCGACTTTCGCCGGCACCGCACTCTCCCATCCCTTCGTCGCGATCCTGCCGCTGGTGCTGGTGGGCGTCAGCAACAAGCTGTTCTCGGTGCTGATCCCGCAGTGGTACGGCAGCAGCCACGAATTCACCCCGGCGGTCATTGGCAATGCCGCGCCGGTGGTGCAGGAGATTTCCAAGGTGGCCGCGATCTGGGCGGTGCAGGGCGCGCTGCTGGTCGGCATCCTCACCGTGCTGGTGTTCGCGTGGCGGCCGGTGAAGGCGAGCTTCGCCGAGGGCAGCAAGAGCGCGATCGGCGGCGCCCTGCTCGCGTCGATGAACACCGCGTCCGAATACGGCTTCGGCGCGGTGATCGCCGCGCTGCCGGGCTTCGTGGTCGTCGCCAATGCGCTCGCCGCGATCCCCAACCCGCTGGTCAACGAAGCGGTGACGGTCACCGCCCTCGCCGGCATCACCGGTTCCGCCTCGGGCGGCATGAGCATCGCGCTGGCGGCGATGGCCGACAGCTTCATCGCCAACGCGCAGGCGGCGGGCATTCCGATGGAAGTGCTGCACCGCGTGGCGGCGATGGCCTCGGGCGGCATGGACACGTTGCCGCACAACGGCGCGGTCATCACCCTGCTGGCCGTGACCGGCCTGACCCACCGCCAGTCCTACAAGGACGTCTTCGCGATCACCGTGATCAAGACCCTGGCGGTGTTCGTCGCGATCGGGATGTACTACGCGACGGCTTAAGCGATGAAGCGCTGCGCGGCTTCGTCCAGCGCGGTAGCCGCGGATTCCACGTCGGCCTTTCGTTCGACGCCGCGGTACCAGCGACGGTGCGCCAGAGCAAGCATGGCCTCGTCCTCGGGCGTGTCGCCGTAGGCATGGATCGTCGCGAAGTGGCTCAGGTTGAAGCGCTCCCGTACGCGCCGCACCTTCTCTTCGCCTACGCACTGCGCTCCGGCGTAGCGGCCGGTGGCGATGCCTCCGCGGATCTCCAGGCACGAGGCCAGTAATTCCACACCATGTTGAGCGCACCAGTGCGCGAGCGCGACTTCAAGGGCGCCCGACACGACCACGACGGTGTCGCCGCGGGCCTGGTGCCAGCGCAGGCGCTCGAGCGCTTCGGGCCGAATCGTCGCCGGCAGGACCTGCTCGGCAAATGCGACGCCGCTGGCCTGCAAGCGCGCGAGTGGCAAGCCGCTCAGACCGAAGCGGATGACCGCGGCGCGGACCAGATTGGCGGGAACCCAGCCGAGCTTGTAGCCGACGCCCAGCGGCGCGAGCAGCACCTTGCCGATCGCGAGACGGAGCGGCGGCACGGCCTGCTTCAGGTAGGGTACGTACATCTCACGATCGGTGATCGTGCCGTCGAAATCGAACAGCGCCAGTTCCATTCGCGTCCTGCGTAAGAGCGTGTTCGGTAGAGCTTACTGCCCGTCCCACAGGTCCGGCAGCGGGCTGGTCACCCACCATGCCTTGCCTTCCTCGTCCCAGCGCCAGGTCTCGCGGTAGCGGACGACGCGCTCGGCCATGGTGTGGCGGTTGATCACGCCGATCTCGACGTCGCGCACGGAGGTGCCGGCCTCGAAGTCGGTGCTGGTGCCGATATCGCGGTACGAGGAGATCTGTACCTGCTTGTAGCGCTCCAGCTGCAGCGGCGTTACTTCGAGCTTCTCGCGCACCTTGGGATCGATCATGTTCATCGCCCCTTCGAAATCGCCCCAGCGGATCGCGCCCGACCACGCGTACTGCGACTTGTCGAGCTTGTCGCTCTGGGGCCCGAGCGTGGTGCAGGCCGCGAGGGCGAACAGGCACAGGACGAAGGCCGGCTTGCAGAAGGCTCGGAGCAGACGCGTCATGCGGGATTCCCCAGGGTGGATGCATGCATCCTAGCGCGCCCCGAGCCGCTGCGACTGCGACGCAGGCCCACGCGCCGCCGCGCTTGATCAAGCGCTGGCGGCGGGCTACTTCAGTATCGCGACATACCGCGCGGTGAAATCGGTGGCGATGCCCCCATCGGGCAGCAGCGTGCGTGCGACCAGGCCAATGCGCGCACGCCCACGGCTGCGCAGCGTGGCGATGAATTCATCGGGATCGGACTCGGCCGCGGGTTCGGCGCTGACGTCGAGATCGGCGAACAGCGGCGCGAGGTAACGGATCTGGCTGTCGGCGACGAAGATATCGGCATGCAGGCCCGCGCGTTCCACCAGCAGCGAGACCACGCCCCACGAGGCCAGCGTCATCATCGACGCGAGGCTGCCGCCGAAGGCGCAACCCTTGTCGTTGACGTGCACCGAAAGGGGCGCGTGCAACTGCAGGCGGCGGCCGTCGTAGCCGGCGATGGTCAGTTGCATCGATGCCACCGGCGGCATGGACTGGTAATGGACGTTGAGCTGTGCGAGTTCGGCGCTGTGGGGCATGGGGGAGACGCGTGCTAGTAAGCTGCGCGCATGTCCCGGCGCAGCACCCCGTCATGGTATGTGATCTCGCTGCGTCCCCGCGGCGAGCACGCTGCACTGCGCCGCGCGGCCGCACGATACGGTGCCGGATTGATCGCGCTGTCGCCCTGGAAACTGCAACTGCGCGATGACGCCGCGGCGCGCGCGGACCTGCGCGCGGCACTGGCGGCACCCCACGTCATCTTCACCAGCCCGACCGCGGTGCGCGCGGCGCATGTGCTGCAACCCTTCAAGCCGCGGCGCGGGCAGCACTGGTGCGCGGTCGGCGCGGGCACGGCGGCGGCATTGCGGCGCGCCGGCGTCGGCACCGTGCATGCGCCCACGCGCATGGACAGCGAAGGCCTGCTCGCCTTGCCGCCGCTGCAGGACGTGTCCGGCGCCGACGTGGGTCTGGTAACCGCCCCCGGCGGCCGCGGTGAGATCACCCCGGCCCTGCAGGCGCGCGGCGCGCGGGTACTGCGTGCGGACGTGTATGCGCGGGTTCCGGTTCCGCCATCCGCGCGGGTGCTGCGGCAGCTGCGCGAGACGGATGCGCCGCTGATGCTGGCGCTCAGCAGCGGCGAGGCCTTGCAGCTTGTCCTCGCCGCGCTTCCCGCCGATCTCGCCACGAAACTGCGCGGCGCGCGCGTGGCCGCCGCCAGCGAACGCCTGCGCGCGTTGGCGCAGGAACTTGGCTTCGCCGACATCGTGGTCGCCCGCGGTCCGCGTCCGGCGGACCTGGCCGCCGCGGCCGCGGCTGCGCTTCCGGTAGCATGAGACCCTGATCACGGATCCTGATCAGGAGCAGCGCCGCATCGTGGCCATGTCCCCCGAGCAACCTCCCGCGCCCCGCCGCAGCCGTGCCGCGCTGTGGCTGGTACTGCTGCTCCTGCTGGCCCTGGGCGGCTATGCCGGCTGGCACCAGTGGCGCGCGCGGGAACAGGCCGCCGTCAACAGCACGCAGCAGCAGGTCGACGCGCTGTCGGAGCGACTCAACGCGATGCGCACGGAGCAGCGCGCGCAGGCACGCCGCCTGCAGCAGGCCGATTCGCTCAACCGCGTGCTGCGCGACGAACTCGACGGCATCACCCAGCGCGCTGCGCTGCTCGAAACCAGCGTCGAGCGGCTGGCCGACCCCGACCGCCACGGCGCGCAGGCACTGCGCCTGGATGAAACCGAAATGCTGCTGACGCTCGGCAGCCAGCGCCTGCAGATCGCCGGCGACCTCGATGGCGCGCGGCGCGCCTACGCCCTCGCCGCCGGGGTGCTCGACGGCATCGACGATCCCGCCTACCTCAGCCTGCGGCAGACGCTGCTGCAGGAACGCACTGCACTGGATGCGCTCGGCGCCGATCCGCGCGTGCGGGCGATCGCGCAGCTCGATGCCTACACCCAGACCATCACCGCGCCCGGCGGGCGCGAGGAACGCGCCCGCGACGAGCGCGCGCCATGGTGGCAGCGCGCCTTCGGCAACCTGCTGCAGGTGCAGCCGACCGACCGCGCCGTGGCGGTGCAGGCGGCCGACCGTGCGGCGGCGCTGGCCGGTCTGCAACTGGAGATCTCGCTGGCGCGCGCCGCTGCCGAACGCCGCGACGCTGCCGGCTATCGCGATGCCCTGCGCCGCGCCGACACCTGGCTGCAACGCCTCGCCCCGGACTCCGCGGCGCGCACGCAACAGCGGGCGCAGCTGCAGGCGCTGGCGGCGCTGCCTCTTTCACTTTCCGTACCCACGCTCGGCAGCACCCTGCAACAGCTGCGACAGCTGCGTGCGCGCTAGCCGGTCGCGGTGTATCGCCACGTCGTCGGCCAGACGATGAGCATGATCGGACAATGATCCGACCTCGCCCTCAGGTGCACGCGCCATGAACCTGTTCCGCAACCTGCTGTTCTGGATCGCTCTCGCCCTGCTCGGCGCGCTGGTCGCCCAGGTGCTCGTGCAGGATCCAGGCTACGTGCTGATCCGCTATGGCGGAACCGACTACAGCACGACGCTTGCAGGAGCCCTGCTGATCGCCATCGCCGTGCTGCTGGGGGCGTGGCTGGCGTGGAAAGTGCTGAGCCTGCCCTTCGTCGCCTTCCGCCGGCATCGCAAGAAGCAGGCGCGGGCCCGCCTCACCGACGGCCTGCTCGCCGTCGAACAGGGCCACTGGGCGCGCGCGGAGAAATCGCTGCTGCAGGCGTCGCAGAACGAGGACGTCGCCGCGATCGCACAGCTCGCCGCCGGCCGCGCCGCGCGCGAACGCGGTGACCTGGCCCAGGCCCGCCAGTACGTGGAACCGCTGCTCACCCGACAGCCGGCCGTGCACGCCATCGCCGTGGCCGAACTCGCGCGCGCCGAAGGCCGCCCTGCCGATGCGCTCGCCGCCCTCGACGTGCCCGCTGCGCAACCGCTGCCGCCGCGTGGCGTGCTGTTGCGTGCGGAAACGCTGGCCGCGATGGGCCGCGCCGGTGAGGCCTATGGCCTGCTCGGCGCGTTGCGCCAGCAGCAGGTGCTCGGTCCGGAGCGCCTGGCCGCGCTGGAGGCGCAATGGGCCGAAGCGGGCCTGCGCGAAGCGGCCGATGCCAACGTGCTCGCCGATCGCTGGGAATCGCTGCCCAAGCCGTTGAAGAGCGATGCCCGCACCGTCGCCGCCTACGCCGAACGCGCGGCGGCGTTGCGCTGGGACGACGCGGCCGCGAAGAGCATCGAATCCGCGCTCGACGCGAAGTGGGACGAATCGCTGGCCGCGCTCTATGGCCGCCTGCCCGTGCCGCAGGACCGTGCCCGCCTGGATGCACGCCGCGCCATCGCCGAACGCTGGGCGCAGGCGCGCCCGACCAGTCCGGCCCTGCTGGTGAGTCTGGCCCGCATCGCCATGGCGCAAGGCCAATGGCCGCAGGCGGAAGGCTTCCTGCACCGCGCCCTGGCGCAGGGCGCGGGCTCGGAGGCGTGGGAGGAACTCGGCCACGGTTTCGCCGCGACCGGCGACGAGAGCCGCGCGCGCCAGAGCTACGTCAACGCCTTGCGCGCCGCGCGCGGGGAAACGGTGAGCGAACTGCCCGGCCGCGACATGCGGCAGCGGATCTTCGATCAGGCCGCGGTCGAGGAACGCGACGAGCACGGCGTGCCGCGGTTGCGCGGCTGAGGCCGCGCAACCGTCGAATCAGCTCCGGCGTCGACGCTGGATCAGCACCGCAGCCGCGGCGAGCACCAGCCACAAAGGCCACAGCTGCGCCAGCGCGACTGCAGTGTCGAGCAGGCCGAACCAGCCCGCGCTCAGCGCGTGACCCAGGCGCGGGAAGAAACCCGGCCCGTCGCGACGGGCCACTTCTTCGACATCCATGCGGATGGTGTGGCGCACGCGCGGTGTCTGGTACAGCGACAGGTCGATCGTGGCGAAGGCCACACGATCCTCGAAGCTCCTGCGTGCGATCAGTGCCTCATCGCGCTCGGCCTGCGACTGGACGCGGGCATCCACGGCCTGCGCCTTCTCGCCCAGCTTGCCCGGTCCGGCCGCGACCTCGCCCAGCGCACGCTGCGCGTCCTCGTGGCGGGCGTAGGCGAGCTGTTGCCGCAGCAGTTCAAACTGCGCGTCCGTCGCTGCGAAGGTGCGGTTGTCGAGGAATTCGACCTGTGCGGCAAGCGCGCGCATGAATGCCTGCGTACGTGCACTGGGCACCCGTACCTGCAGCTGTCCGCGCACGGTGTAGGTCGCCAGTTCGATGAGATTGCCGTCGCCGCTGGGGCGCGTCCGGACGTCGTCGACCTCGGCGCGGATGTCGTTCCTGACGACGAAGCCACCGTGTTGGGCGGCCAGGTCCTCGATCGCCAGGGCCGCGCCATAGACTTCGCGTACGCGGAATTCAGCCGCCGCCGTTTTGATGAACTTGCGTTCGCCGTCGTCCTGCGAAGCCACCGCGGATTGCAGCTGGCTTTCCACCGCGGGCGATTCCACCGGCGCATCCGCGCGCGAACGCGTCTCCAGTTTCACTTCCGGCATCGCTGCGGGCGCAGCCGCCGCAGCTTCCTCGGCGGTCTGTGGCGAGCCTGCGTCCGCCGCCTGCTCGTGCTTGCTGCAACCGCCAATAGCCAACAGCCCGCAGGCCAGTACTACCGCGCAACCCGTCGCACGCATCGAACGTCCCCTGTCGTGGCCATCGGCGCATGCCGACGGTCCGGTCGGGGACTCTATACGGACCGCGCGGGATTTCGGGGTTAGCGCTCCAGGATCGCGACCACGCCCATGCCGCCCGCGGTGCAGATGGACACCAGCGCACGGCCGCCGCCGCGCTCCTTCAGCTGCTTCGCCGCGGTGGCGACGATGCGCGCGCCGGTGGCGGCGAAGGGATGGCCCGCGGCGAGCGAGGAGCCGACTGGATTGATCTTCGCCGGGTCGATCCGACCGAGCGGGGCGTCGAGGCCGAGTCGACTGCGGCAGTAGTCCTCGCTCTCCCAGGCACGCAGCGTGCACAGCACCTGCGCGGCGAAGGCCTCGTGGATCTCGTAGATGTCGAAGTCCTGCAGGGTCAGGCCGTTGCGCTTCAGCATTTCCGGCACCGCGATGGTCGGCGCCATCAGCAGGCCTTCGCCGTGGACGAAATCGACCGCGGCCACGTGCGCGTCGCGCAGGTGGCACAGCACTTCATGGCCGTGCGCTTGGGCCCATTCTTCCGAGGCGAGCAGGCACGCGGCGGCACCGTCGGTGAGCGGCGTGGAGTTGGCGGCGGTGAGCGTGCCGCGACCGGACGTCTTGTCGAACGCCGGCTTCAGCGACGCCAGCTTTTCCAGGGTGGAATCCGCACGCAGGATGTTGTCGCGCGCCACGCCGCGAAAGCTGACCACGAGGTCGTCGAAGAAGCCGCGGTCGTACGCCGCGGCCAGCTTCTTGTGCGACGACAGCGCCCACTCGTCCTGCGAGTCGCGCGCGATGTTCCATTCCTTGGCCATGTCCTCGCAGTGGTCGCCCATCGACTTGCCGGTGCGCGGCTCGGCGACACCGGGGAAGTCGGGCTTGAGTTCGCGGAAATGGAAGCCCTTGAAGGCGCGCAGCTTGTCCTGCGTGGTCTTGGCCATCGCGGCATTGAGCAGGCGCCGGCGCAGGTGCCGGCCGTACACGATCGGCACGTCCGAGGTGGTATCGGAGCCGCCACCGACGCCGACGTCGATCTGGCCGGTGGCGATCTTGTTGGCGATGGCGACGATGGTGTCGAGCGAGGTGCCGCAGGCGCGCTGCATGGTGATGCCCGGCGTCAGCGGCGACAGGCCGGAGGAGAGCGTGGCTTCGCGGCCGAGATTCCAGTCGCTGGAATGCTTGATCACCGCGCCCATCGCGACTTCGCCCAGCTGCTGCCCATGCAGGCCGAACTTCTCGACCAGCGCGCCGAGCGTGCGGACCGACATGCCGAGGTTGCCGACGTCCGCATAGGCGGTGTTCTGGCGGCAAAACGGGATACGGACGCCGCCGAGCACGGCAACGGGACGGATGGATCGCATCGGGCACCTTCGGATGTGGGGGAACGCGGCCGCGCGGATCGCCGAAGCGGCCTGGTCGGAACGGCTAACTCAAAATCCGCACCGTCCGCCATACTCTTGCGGACGGTGACAGTGGCCGCGAGTGTAGCGCCGCCTTCGGGCGCGACCAACCGCACGGCCGTCATTTCCAGCCGCCGCCCGACTTCGAGATCCCCCACTCCGCATGAGCAGCGCCATCGACGACGCGTCCGCCCGCCGCGACCCCGCCCAGCCCGTGCACGTCCTCGGCGCGCTGGCGCTGGAGCTGCGCGGCGATGCCGCCGTGGCGCGGGGAGCGCTCGCCCAGGCCGCCGCCGGCGAGCTGGGCGCCCTGATGGCCCGCGACCTGGCCACGTTCGCGCCCGAGGCGGCGCAGCTGCAGCTGGTCACGGTGGGCGCGCATTACGATCCGGTCGAACTGCTGCGCCCGGGCTGGGCTCTGCATCGCGAGCTCGACCAGCTGTCGGCCCGCGCACCGGGCGACGCAGCCGGGCGGATCATCGCGTTCGGTGCGCACGACGGACAGCTGCCCGGGGCGCTGGCACCCTCGCCCGACCATGCCGGCGGCCCGCTGCGCCTGGTGCCCTTCATCCTCGGCGGCGCGGCAAGCCTTGTCGCCCACGTCGGCGACCGCTTCGAACGCGAACTGATCGAGCGCGGCATGGCCGACGCCGCCACCGCGCTTGCCGCGCAGGAAGCGTTCGGGATGCAGATCGAACACGCGCGCTACCTCACCGCGCACGATCTCGCGGCGATGACCGCGTTGCAGTACGAGCACGCCGGCCTCGCGCCGTTGTGGCCGGTGCTGGAAACCGCCCTGCTCGACCCCGATGGCGAAGCCTGGCTGGATGCGCCGCCGGAACCTCTGCTGCATTACGCCGACGGCGAGGCGCGCATCGCCATGTTCGAACCGCGCGCATGGAAGCAGCGCTACGCCGCCGACACGCCCTGCGATACGCCGGACAGTCGCGCGAAGCTGGAACGCCAGCACCAGCATTTCCAGGCGCGGCAGCGGCAGATCGCCGCGGTGCTGGGCGCGCACGGCGTCGCGGTGAACTTCGTGCATTGCGCCGAGGACGAGGACCCGCGCGCGGCGTTGTAGCGCGCGCCGGCAACTCGCTGCCTCCGCCCTCGCCGCGGCGCCGGTTACGGAATCAGCTGGATCACGCCGCAGGCCACGCGCGCCCCGGCATTGCCGGCGGGTTGCGTGACGTAATCGTCGGGCATCGCATGCACGACGATCGCGCGCCCGCCGATGTCGGTATCGCCGCCACCCAGGCTCACGCCGAGCGCATGCACGTCCACGCGCGCCACGCCGCGGGCGTCGGCGACGAAGTTGTCCATGTCGCCGCCATGGTGCGGTCCGCTGCCGACGCGGCCGTGCGGTTGCTGGGCAGGATTGAAATGGCCGCCGGCGCTGGTGGCGTCGGCCGCACTGCAGTCGCCCTTCTCGTGGATGTGGATGGCATGCGTGCTGCCGGGTGCGAGGCCACCGATCTCGCCGGTGATGCGTACGCCGTCGTCGATCGGCGCCGCGCTGAGCTTGCCGCTGACCAGGCTGCCGGAGGCCGGCGTTAGCGTGATGGTGGCGCCCTTCGCCGTTGACACGGCGGGCGCGGGCGCGCGCGACGATGCCGAGGCGCCCGGCGACGACGGCGTACTGGCGCAGGCCGCCAGGGCGAGCAGGGTGGCCGGGAATGCCACGCGGAAAACAAGCGCGGTTCGCATGCGGGATCTCCTGGGGTCGGGGTCGCCCGAATCTAGCCCAAAGCCGCTTCGCGCCGTGTGTGCGCCGGTCAGCGCCGCTTGCGCCCCGTGCCCAGCTTGCGCGTCAGGGTGTTTCGGCCCAGACCCAACCGGGCGGCGGCCTCGGCCCGGCGTCCGCCGGTGTGTTCCAGCGCCGCGTCCAGCAGGACGCGATCGAAACGTTCGCGCGCCTGGGCGTGGATGTCCGCGCGTCCGGCCGCGAGTTGCGCCCGCGCCCATTGCGCCAAGGCCGCATCCCACGCATCGGCCGCGGTGGCGTGGTCCGCGACCGCGGTGCTCGCAGGCAACGCGGTTTCGACATCCGCCGCGCCTATGTTCTCGCCCGGCGCGAGGGCGGCCAGGCGCCAGCACAGGTTTTCCAGTTCGCGCACGTTGCCCGGCCAGTCGTAGGCGAGCAGGCGTTCGATCGCGGGCTTGCCCAGGCGCTTGGGCGGCATGTCGAAGCGGCGCGCCGCGGCGGCGAGGAAGCGCGTGGCGAGCAACGGCACGTCGTCGCGGCGTTCGCGCAGCGGCGGCAGGCGCAGGCGTACGACGTCGAGCCGGTGCAGCAGGTCGGCGCGGAAGCGGCCTTCGCCGACCAGCGCTTCCAGGTCCTGGTGTGTCGCCGCGATCACGCGCACGTCGACCCGGATCAATTCGCGGCCACCGACGCGGAAGAACTCGCCCTCGGCAAGCACGCGCAGCAGGCGCGTCTGCAGCGGCAGCGGCATGTCGCCGATCTCGTCGAGGAACAAGGTGCCGCCATCGGCCTGCTCGAACCGGCCCGGATGGCGGCGCGTGGCGCCGGTGAAGGCACCGGCCTCATGGCCGAACAGTTCGCTCTCCAGCAACTCGGACGGAATCGCGGCGGTGTTGAGCGCGACGAAGGGCTTGGCGGCGCGGGGCGACTCGCGGTGCAGGGCGCGCGCCACGAGCTCCTTGCCGGTCCCGGTTTCGCCGGTGATCAGCACCGACAGCGGCGCCTGGGCGAGTCTGCCGATGGCGCGGAACAGCGCGCGCATCGCCGCGGTGGTGCCGACCAGTTGCGGACCGTCCGCGCCCACGTCGTTGCCGTTGTCGCCCGGCACGTCGGCGCCCGTCCCCGTGGATGTCGTCGGCGCGCCGTTGCGCATGGGCAGGGCCCGCGCGGCGAGCGCCACGGCGTCGTCGAGGTCGAACGGCTTGGACAGGAATTCGTGGGCGCCGCCGCGGAACGCGCCGGCGGTGCTGGCAACGTCGGTATAGGCACTCATCACGATCACCGGCAACTCGGGATGCGTGGCCTTGAGTTTTTCCAGCAGCACCAGGCCGTCGTCGCCGGGCATGCGCACGTCGGTGAACAGCAGGTCGGGCGCCGTGCGCGTACGCAGCGCGGCGAGCGCATCGGCGGCGTTCTCGAAGCCGTCGACTTCGTAGCCTTCGTCACGCAACGCGGTGGCGAGGACGAACCGCACGCTGCGGTCGTCATCGACGATCCAGATGCGGGCCTCACGCGCCATGGGGGTTGCCCTCGTGGGTGTCGCCTTCCAGGGCGATGGGGAGCAGCACGGTGAACACGGTGTGGCCCGGCCGCGAGCGGTACACCAGCGAACCACGGTGCTCGCGCGCGACCTGCTGCGCGAGCGCCAGGCCGAGGCCGCTGCCTTCCGCACGCCCCGACACCAGCGGCAGGAACAGGCGCTCGGCCAGTTCCTCCGGCACGCCGCGCCCGTCGTCGCTGATTTCCAGGCGCAGCGCCAGCGCATGCGGTTCGTCGCCGATGCGCGCGGCATGCTCGGCACGGGTGCGCAAGGTGACGTTGACCGCACCGGCTTCGATCGCGTTGCGCACCAGGTTCCACACCGCCTGGGTCAGGCGGTCGGCATCGCCGGTGAGCTCGGGCAGGCTGGGGTCGTAGTCGCGGGTGAGCTTCACCGCCCAGCCGGCGTCGGCTTCGGCCAGGCGCAGCACGCGTTCGAGCACGGCATGGATGTTGAGCGGTTCGTGCGGGCGCGCCGGCGTCGGCGACAGCAGGCGCTCAAGCAAGGCGGTGAGGCGCGCGACCTCGGCTTCGATCAGGGCGACCAGTTCGCGCGAATCGCGGTCGTCCTCGCTGCTGCTGGCGATGCGGCGCGCAAGCAGTTGCGCCGCCCCCTTCAGGCCCGCCAGCGGATTGCGCAGTTCGTGGGCGAGACCCTTGAGTGCGGCCGACAACGCGGACGGCAGGGCGACAGCGGGATCCTCGCCGGGGAATTCCTCGACCGGGTGCGCCTCGACCAGCCACCCGGCTTCGGTGCGCGACAGGCTGACATCGGCGAAGCGCGGTTCGTCGTGGCCGGGAAACGCCAGCGCGAGCCGGCGCAGGCGGGCGAAGTCGCGTGGTGTTTCGCCGGATTCGGCGAGCGCGCGCGACAGCATTTCGCCATCCACTTCCAAGGCCGCCAACGGCACGCCCGGCAGGCGCCGACTGCTGACCCCGAGCCAGCGCGCCAGCGCCGGGTTCGCCCCGAGAATCACGCCAGCCGCATTGGCCCAAGCCAACGGGGTCGTCAGGCTGTTGCTGTCGGGAGCCAGGGCCGTCATTGCACCATCTTAGTGCAAAGACGCGGCCGCACCCGAGGGCGGGCGCTTCTGTCGGCTGGCTGATCGCACGCCCGCCTCAATGCTCGTACGCCGCTTCACCGTGCGAGGAGATATCCAGGCCTTCGCGCTCGGCCTCCTCGGGCACGCGCAGGCCGACGGTGTGCTTCACGACCAGGAAGCTCACCAGCGCGACCACGCCAGACACCAGCACGGTCACGACTACGCCCTGCAACTGGATCCATACCTGATGGGCGATGTCGTAGTCGGGCGACGCGGTTTCGCTGACGTAATCCCATACCCCCGCGCCGCCGAGCGCCGGCGATGCGAACACGCCAGTGAGCAATGCGCCGAGAATGCCGCCGAGGCCGTGCACGCCGAACACGTCGAGCGCATCGTCTGCACCCAGCAGTCGCTTCAACCCGCTCACGCCCCACAGGCACGCCACGCCGGCGAGCGCGCCGATGACCAGCGCACCGCACAGGCCGACGAAGCCGGCCGCCGGTGTGATCGCGACAAGTCCGGCCACTGCGCCCGACGCCGCGCCAAGCATCGATGGCTTGCCCTTGCCCATCCACTCCAGTGCGGTCCAGCCCAGCACCGCCGCGGCGGTGGCTAGGAAGGTGTTGACGAAGGCCTGCGCGGCAATCGCGTTCGCTTCGAGCGCGGAACCGGCGTTGAAGCCGAACCAGCCCACCCACAGGATCGACGCGCCGACCATGGTCTGCGTCAGGTTGTGCGGCTTGATCGCCTCGCGGCCGTAGCCGATACGCCTGCCGGTGAGGTAGGCACCCACCAGGCCCGCGGTGGCGGCATTGATGTGCACGACGGTGCCACCTGCGAAATCCAGCGTGCCCTTCGCGAACAGGAAACCGGATCGCGCCAGCACACCCGGCACCGCGGCGTTGCTGGTGAACGCATCCGGCCCGGGGAAGAACCACACCATGTGCGCCATCGGCGCATAGGCGAAGGTGAACCACAGCACGGTGAACACCAGCACGCCGGCGAACTTCACCCGTTCGGCGAAGGCGCCCACGATCAGCGCGCAGGTGATGCAGGCGAATGCGCCCTGGAACACGAAGAACGCCAGTTCCGGGATGTACACGCCCTTGCTGAACGTCGCCGCCAGCGCACTCGCAGTGAGTCCTTTCGCGAACAACCGGCCACTGCCGCCGACGAACGCGTTTCCCGGCGTGAACGCCAGCGAGTAGCCATACAGCACCCACAACACCGCCACGAGCGCGAACACCAGCAGGCACTGCATCAGCACCGACAGCACATTCTTGCTGCGCACCAGCCCACCGTAGAACAGCGCCAGGCCCGGCAGGGTCATGAAAATCACCAGCGCCGAGCACACCAGCAACCAGGCGATGTCGCCTTTGTCGACTGCCGGTGGTGCAGCGCGCGCCGCCTGCTGGGCGAATGCGATCGTCGGAGCGGCGAGTACCGGCACGACGGCGATTGCGACACGACTGCCCCATCCCGCGCGCTGCCGCCCGTCCGGCCTGCGGATGATCGCGGTGATCGGCTGCATCGCTCGGCTCCCATGGCTGTCGGTAAACGCTTGCGTGGCGATTGCCTTCAATCCACATGCGATCCCGCGGCCGTGTGGCATGGCGGTGGCATGCGGTGACATGGCGAAGGCGGCGACACGTTTTGCGGACTACAGCCCGCAGGGATGGCCGCGGGTAGGCGTGGTGTGCGTTCGCAGGGACGGCCGCGAAGGCGGAGGTGATGCACTCGCAACGTGGTGCGAGGTGGACTCAGGCGCGTCGAGGCATCCGGATTCGCGGGGTTCGCCGCAAGCCGGAGTTGAAGCACGCGGCATGGGGAACGGCCATGCCGCGCTGTTACCGGTAAAACCGCCCCTCTCCGCCAGGAGAGGGGCGTTGAAGCAAGGAACTCTGGAAACTCAGATCGTGTAGTACATCTGGTACTCGAGCGGGTGCGTCGCCGCGCGGAAGCGCGTGACTTCCTGCATCTTCAGCGCGATGTAGCTGTCGATGAAGTCGTCGGTGAACACGCCACCGGCCTTGAGGAATTCGCGATCCTTGTCGAGCGCTTCCAGTGCCTGGTCGAGCGAGTGGCACACGGTCGGGATGTTCTTCTCTTCTTCCGGCGGCAGGTCGTACAGGTCCTTGTCGCTCGGCGCGCCCGGATCGATCTGGTTCTTGATGCCGTCCAGGCCGGCCATCATCAGCGCGGCGAAGGTGAGGTAACCGGAGTTCATCGGATCGGGGAAGCGGATCTCGATGCGGCGCGCCTTCGGGTTGGACACGTACGGAATGCGGCACGACGCGGAGCGGTTGCGCGCCGAATAGGCCAGCATCACCGGTGCTTCGTAACCCGGCACCAGGCGCTTGTAGCTGTTGGTGGTCGAGTTGGCGAACGCGTTGATCGCGCGGGCGTGCTTGAAGATGCCGCCGATGTACCACAGCGCCATCTGCGACAGGCCGCCGTAGCCGTCGCCGGAGAACAGGTTCTGGCCGCCCTTGGCGAGCGACTGGTGCACGTGCATGCCACTGCCGTTGTCGCCGACCAGCGGCTTGGGCATGAAGGTCGCGGTCTTGCCGTTGCGGTGGGCGACGTTCTTGATGATGTACTTCATCGTCAGCAGTTCGTCGGCCTTCTGCACCAGGGTGTTGAACTTGGTGCCGATCTCGCACTGGCCGGCGTTGGCGACTTCGTGGTGGTGCACTTCGACTTCGATGCCGACCTGCTCCAGCGTCTTGCACATCTCGGCGCGGATGTCGTGCAGCGAGTCGAGCGGAGCGACCGGGAAGTAACCGCCCTTCACCATCGGCCTGTAGCCGGTGTTGCCGCCTTCGTATTCGCGGCCGGAGTTCCATGCTGCTTCTTCCGAGTCGACATGGAAGAAGGTGTGGCCCATGTCATTGGCGAAACGGACGCTGTCGAAGATGAAGAATTCCGGTTCCGGACCGAAGAACGCGGTGTCGGCGACGCCGCTCGACTTGAGGTAGGACTCGGCACGCTTGGCGATGCCGCGCGGATCGCGCGTGTAGGCCTGCATGGTGGCCGGGTCGAGGATGTCGCAGGTCAGGACCAGGGTCGGATCGGCGGTGAACGGATCCAGGAACGCCGTGGAGGCGTCGGGCAGCAGGACCATGTCCGATTCGTTGATGCCCTTCCAGCCGGAGATCGACGAACCGTCGAACATCTTGCCATCTTCGAACAGGCTGGCCTCGACGATCGACTTGGGGAAGGTCACGTGGTGCTGCACGCCGCGCATGTCGGTGAAGCGCAGGTCGACGAATTCGACCTTGTGGTCCTTGATGAGTTTTTCGACGTGTTCGAGGGACATGCTGGGCTCCGGGGCTGGGATCGTTGCGGTGGGCCAAGGCGGCCCGTCGACATCCTTCAAAGCAAGCCGCGTGCCAAGCTTTCGATCCGCGTAAGCATCTGATTTGCAATGGTTTCACCTCGACGCCGAGCACCGGCGTGCGCCAACTTGGGGCGGAATATCCGCAGTCGCACCTGATTGGTGCGATCACGCCCGTCGGCTATGCTTGCGCGCCCTCGCCGGGCCGGCCGTGCGCGCAACCTGGCACGACAACGCCCACTTCGACACCAGTCCATTGCCCATGTCCAACCTGTTCGCCGCCCTGCTGCTCGGGATCATCGAAGGCATCACCGAATTCCTGCCGATCTCCAGCACCGGTCACCTGCTGATCGCCGAGCGCTGGCTGGGGCACCGCAGCGACCTGTTCAACATCTCCATCCAGGCCGGCGCGATCCTCGCCGTGGTGGTGATCTACCGGCAGCGGCTGTGGGACCTGGCCACCGGCTTCTTCACCGAGCACGCAAGCCGCGACTACGCGGCCAAACTCGCCGTCGCCTTCGGGGTCACTGCGGTGCTCGGCCTGGCGGTGAAGAAGCTCGGCTTCCAGTTGCCCGAAACCGTCACGCCCGTCGCTTGGGCGCTGGTGATCGGCGCGGCGTGGATGGTCGCCGCCGAACACCTCGCCGCGCGTCGCGCGGCGGTGCTGGGCGAACGCGCGGCGATCACCTGGACGGTGGCGCTCCTGGTCGGACTGGCGCAGGTGGTGGCCGGCGTGTTTCCGGGCACCTCGCGCTCGGCCGCGACCATCTTCGTCGCCCTGCTGGCCGGTACCACCAGCCGTGCGGCGGCGACCGAATTCGCCTTCCTGGTCGGCATCCCGACCATGTTCGCCGCCACTGGCTACGAGCTGATGGAGGTGCTCGGCACGGGTGAAGCCGCGCACGAGGACTGGGCTGCGCTCGCGGTTGCCTTCGTCGCCTCGGCCATCACCGCCTTCGTCGCTGTGAAGTGGCTGCTGCATTACATCCAGAACCACCGCTTCACGGCGTTCGCGGTGTATCGCGTCGTCCTAGGCGTGGCGTTGCTGCTGCTGGTGCCGACGGGCCAGTAGTGCGTTCGAAAGAGTCGGAAGTGGAGCCCGCGCGCTGAACTGCGTCGCGGCCGGGCTGGTCCAGGGTCAGTCCTTGACCGCGGGATTGAGCGAATAGGTGCCGTAGATCGCGGCTTCGTCCAGCACGTGCCCCTGCATCGCCTGCAGGACGTCACTGGCGGTGAAGCGCTCGGGCACGTCCAGCTTCGCCACGTCCAGCGCGAACAGGCGGAAGAAGTAGCGGTGCAGGCGCAGGTCGTGCGGCGGCGGGAACGGACCGTCGTAGCCACGCCAGTCGCCGCGCATGTCGGCGTCGTTGGCGAACCAGCCGGTGTAGTCGTTCAGGCCCTGGCGGCTGCCCGCGGGTCCCTTGGGTGCGGCCTTGCCGTGCGCGACCACGCCGTCGCTGCAACTGCCGGCGGCGAGCATGCGCACATCCGCGGGCACATCGACGATTACCCAATGGGTGAAATCGGTGCGCGGCTGGTCGGCCGGGATCTGTGCCGGCGCGATGTCGGTCGGCACGTCCGGATCGATGCACAACAACGCAAACGATCGTGTCCCCGCTGGCACCTCGTCCCAGGCCAGGTGCGGATTGCGGTTGGCCGCGAAACCGTAGCCGTCGGCTGTCGGCTGGCCGGCGGCGAATTCGGCGGGAACGCGCGCGCGATGCGCAAAGCTGTCGCTGTGGATCTTCATGGTCTGCGCTCCCGGGTGGCGTGGAAAACAGTGCTTGAAGGCCACAGCGACCGCGTCGCGGCGCAGTCGCTGCGGACGGCGCGTTGCGACGCGCCGCGGTGATCAGTTTTGCGGATAGCCCAACCGTACCGCGACCGGCGTCAGCATGGCGAATGCCGCCGAAAGCGGTTCGGCATACGCGCGCCAGTGGCCCGGGGCGAAATGGCGGATGCCCGCGCTCGGCATCGGTGCCAGGTTTATCTCCAGCGCCTCACCTACCGCCGTCGCCAGGGCGACCGGGTCGTATGCGATGTCGTCTAGCTTGAGCAGGCGATGCGGGAACAGATCACCCGCGTGCAGGTCGGCCACCTGTGCCAGCGAGTCCGCGAGCCAGCGCGCCGCGGCTTCCGGCGAGGGCACGGCGAAACGCTGCGGCGCGTCGAACGCCAGCCATTCCAGCAGCATGTCGCGCGGATCGCGCACGGCGATCATCAGCACCGCCTCGGGCAGGTGCGGGCGCAGTGCATGCAGCAGCGCGTTGTCCCACAGCGCCAGCCAGTCGAAGATCTGGCCGTCGTGGATGCCACGGGCCGGCAGCCCGGCGCGCCATTCGTCGACGAGGGCCTTGCCATCGAGGCGGCCATCCATCAGTTCGAACGGCGTGTCGTAGCGTTGCAGCGGATCGGTCGGCGGTTGCGGACCATAACGGTCGACCCGCACCGGTCCGTCGGTGAAATCGAAGTTCAGGGCGATGCGATCGACCAGCGAACCGGGCGCACCCCACAACAGCAGGACGCCAGGGGCCGGATCGGGCAGCGGTGCCAGCGGGGGCAGGTCGCCCAGAGTGGTGGTCAACGGCGGCAACGGCGCGCGCTGGTCGGCGGCATCGGCATGCAGCGCGGCCCACGTGGCCGCGGCTTCCGCGGTTTCGCCGGCGGCATCGAGGCAGCGGCCCAGCAGCTGGCGCAGCAGCGGGCGGGCGTCGGCCGATTCCGTGCGTGCCAGCAGTTCGCGAACGCGCACCACCGCGGCGGCCGGGTTGTCCTTGAGCAGGCGATCGACGATGCGCAGTTCGGCCGGCGCATGCCCGGGCGCCATGGCGACGATCTGGTACGCGATCGCATCGGCTTCCTCGGTCTCGCCGGCGTGGTCGTGGATCGCGGCGCGGGCCTGCAGCGGAAGGATGTGATCGGGTCGGGCTTCGAGCCAGCGCTCCACCACCACCAGCGCTTCCGGGCCGGCGAATGCCTCGAACAGCAGGCGCGCGCGCCACAGCTGGTCGTTTTCCGGGTAGTTCGCCAAGGCGGCATCGAGGGTGGTGCGCGCGTCCTCGGCGGCATTGCCGCGGCGCCACGCCTCCACCAGTGCTTCCAGGGTGCGCTGGTCGTGCGGCATGGCGGCGAACGCCGCCTTCAGCGGCTCCAGCGCGCGCTCGGCGCGACCGGCTTCGAGTTCGAGTACGCCCACCACGCGTTGCAGGCCCGGCGTGACACCGTCGCCCTGCAGCAGCGCGGCGGCTTCGTCGGCGGCCTCGGCGGCACGGCCCTGGCGGCGGACTAGGTCGGCGATCAGGCCACGCAGCGCGACCGAATCGGGCTGGTGCTCGAGCTGCTTGCGGAAGGCCTGCTCGGCGAATGCGTAGTGGCCCTTGGCGATGTAGGCGAAGCCGAGCGCATTGCGCACCGTGACATCGTCCGGCGCGGTCTGCGCGGCCTGCGACAGGATCGCCAGCGCACGGTCGGCATCGCCACGGCGCAGCATCACCATGCCTTCGATCGCGGCGACCAGCGGGTTCTCCGGCGCGATGCGCGCGGCGAGCTTGGCGGCGCGTTCGGCTTCGGCGAGGTCGCCGCGCGACAGCGCCAGCTGGCCCTGGATGATGTAGGCGGGGAACTGGTTGGGATCGAGACCCACGGCGCGGGCGAGGGCCGCCTGCGCGTCGTCGAGCTGGCGCGTATCGAGCAGCAGGCCGGCGCGTTCGACGTGCAGGCTGGCGTCGTCGGGTGCCAGCGCGAGCGCGGCGTCCACGGCGCCGAGTGCGGCCCCGCGATCGCCGCTCAGGTGCAGGGCGGCGCCCAGCAGGCGGTGGGCCATGGCGTCCTGCGGGTTGGCGGCAACGGCATCACGGGCGGCGGGCAGCGCCTCGGCGGCGGCGCCACGGCGCAGCGCGTCGATCAGGGTCTCGTACATGGGGTGTGCTTCGGTAGGAATTGCAGGGAGTCGGCGATTGTAAGCCGCGCGGCGGATGCGCGCGGGCCTTGCCGCTCAGGCCACCGACGGTGCGGCCGGCAGCGCCTTGGCCGCGGTTGCCAGCCGTTCGGCGACCCAGCGTTCGGCGAATCCGTCCAGACGGGCGTTCTCGAGGAAACCGCAATGGCCGCCCCATGGCGCGATCTCCAGCCGGGCCGTGGGCGGCAGCTGGAGGTGGTGGAAGTCTTCCACCGGGATCACCGGGTCATCGGCCGCCATCAGGATGCTCACGGGCACCTGCAGGCCCGCCAGCCGGCTGCCGGCGATGGAATAGCCGTCGAAGTAGTTGTCGAGGGTGCCGAAGTCGGTGTGGCGTTCGACCAGCCACTGCGTCAGCGGGCGCATGCGCAGGCTCAGCACCTGGCTGTCGAAGGCATGCAACTTCGGGAACAGCGCGCGCTTGCGCGCCAGCGAGCTGCGCCACTTGCGCTCGAAGTACCACATGTACGCGCGCAAGCCCTGCTCCATCGCCTCCATGGTGCGCGCCGGGTCCAGCACCGGACACACCGCGGCGACGTGGGCGATGTCGAGCCCCGCGGCCGGCGCGCGCAGGGCCAGGCGCAGGGCGAAGTTTCCGCCGAGCGAGTGCCCGGCCACCACCAGCGGCCGGCGCGCGAAGCGCCGCGCGACATCGCAGGCCGCGCGCACGACTTCGTCGATGCGGTTGGAGTGGAACAGGCCCTCGTTGAGGTGGTGGGTGTCGCCGTGGTCGCGGAAATTGAGGCGGAACACCTCGAATCCTTGGCGCAGCAGCTGCGCCGCCGTCAGGCGCATGTAGCTCGAGTCGGCGCTGCCTTCCCAGCCGTGCAGCAGCAGGGCGAGGCCGCGTACCGGCGCGCCGGGGATGGCGCTGTGCACGCCCTGCAGGCGCACGCCGTCCCCGCCATCGATCAGGTGCACCGTGTCGACCGCGCCGCAGGCGCGCAGCGCGCGTTCGCCGTACAGGGTCCGCAGCGGGCTGGTGCCCACCAGCGACTGAACGTGCGCGTTGCGCAGCCAGCGCGACGGACGATAGTCGGCGACGGTCAGCATCGGCTGTGGCGGCGCGGCCGGCGCCACGGACTGGAGGGTGGCGGCCGCGCCGAAGTCCTGGAGCAGGTTGCGTTCTTTCGGATCGCCGCTGGTGCGTTCGGCGTCAAAGCCCGCCTCGAACCCTGCATCACGTCCCGTCACTTCAGCCTTCCATCGCCGCGATGATGCGGCCGCGCGCCAACTCGGCAATGCGCCGGCGGCCATCGGCTTCGCCCGGCGCGATCGGTTCGAGGAAATGCACCTCGGCCAGGCGCGCGGGTTCGCCGAGCAGGCGCACGAAGTTGTCGAAGAAATTTTCGCGCGGCTGGAAGGCGACCACGTGCTGCGCCGATCCTCCTTCTCCATAACGCAAAGCCACCGGCTGTACGGGCACGCCCGCCTCGACCGCGGCCAGGAAGATGCGCGCATGGAATGGCCCGATCTCGCGGCCGCCGCGGGTGCCGCCCTCGGGAAACACGCCCACGCTGCGGCCATTGCGCAGGCGCGAGAGCATTTCATGCAGCACACCGCCCAGGGATTCGGTGCTGCCACGGGCGTGGAAGATGGTTTCGCCGCGCTGCGCCAGCCAGCCCACTACCGGCCAACTCTGGATCTCACGCTTGGCGACGAAACCCATCATGCGCTGGCTGTGCAGGGTCTCGATATCGATCCAGCTGACATGGTTGGCGACGAACATGGTGGCGCCCGGCAGCGGCGTGCCTACCCGGCGCAGGCGGAAACCGAATACGCGCATCAATCCCGCCGACCAGGCACGGATGGCGCGATGCTCCAGCGATTCGTTGCCCCAGCGCAGTGCCGCGGTGACGGGCGTGGTCAGCAACATCGTCAGCGGCAGGTGCACGACCAGATGCCACGCCAGCATCGGCACGCGATAGAGGTATCGGCAGGCGCGCGCCAATCGCGCCCCGGGCGCGAGGGCGCCGGTGGGGGACGGCGCAGTCATGGCACCACGATACCGACCCCACGACAGCAATAAAACAGTTATGTCGCAACTGCCGCGTCCGCGGCAGGGAACAGTGACTAGCGCGCTTCACAACACGTCGGCGTACGGAAGCAGGCTTATTCCTACTGCCGCTTGGCTAACTCTGTGCCGGCCGCCCCACCACCGCCAGCGTCAGCCGCGAGATGCACACCAGGCGCCCGGCTTCGTCCTCGATGCGGATTTCCCACACCTGGGTGCTGGCGCCGACATGCAGTGGCCGCGCCGTCCCGGTGACGAAGCCCTCGCGCACGCCGCGCAGGTGGTTGGCGTTGATCTCGATACCGACCACGCCCTTGCCCTCGGGGGCGCACAGGCCGCCGGCGGTGCTGCCCAGGGTCTCGGCCAGCAGCACCGAGGCGCCGCCGTGCAGCAGGCCATGGGGTTGGAGGGTGCGCGCATCGACCGGCATGGTGGCGCGGACGAAATCGGGGCCGAGCTCGGTGAACTTGATCCCCAGCGGGATCATGGCCGTGCCCTCGGACATGGCGTTGAGGTCGGCGAGGGTGGCGTCGCCGCGAAACAGCGGCCGGCTGGGGCGGGTGGCGGGGGTGGCGGGGTCGGTCATCGCCAGACGATACACGCTGTGGTGGGGCCGGCGGTCGGTACTAACCGGCCAGCGCGCAGGGAGAGGGAGGAGACCTGCGCGCCGGCCGGGACCGCGCCCACGGAGAGGGGGATATCCCTGTCAGGTGCTGCTTAGTCAGGTGCAGCCGAGTCAGGTGTTGCCATCGCGCGGGGGCGACGCGATGGCACGGAAGTCAGGCACAACGGAACAGCGGGGCGAAGCCATTGCTGGTGTAGCGACGGTCGCGACCGTAGCCGCTGCTGTTGCCATAGCCGACGCCGAAATCACGGTCGCGGTGCACATGGCGGATGGGGGCGGCCTGCGCGGCGCCACGGGCGGCCACGGCAACGGCGGCCAGGGTGTCGGGGGTGGGGCGGGTTTCGGTGGAAACGGTGTTCATGACGATCTCCTCGGGGCTGGGCGGGGCGGCGAGCACAGCCACCGGAGTGGGGTGCGCGTTACGCGCAGCGGAACAGGGGCTGGAAGGCGCTACTGGAATAGCGGCGGTTGCTGGCGTAGCCGCTGCTGTTGCCGTAGCCGACGCCGAAATCGCGTTCGCGGTGCAGGTGGCGGACGGGGGCGACCGGGGCGGCGGGGGCGGACTTGGCGGAGTCGGCGCGGCGGGCTTCGAAAGTGCGGACGTTCATGGCGGTTTCCTTGGGGGCGGGGGTGTGTGGCTTGGTGTGTTGGTAAAGTACAACACCGCATCGATAATTCACCTGTGCCGGAAGTCACCCCACCGACGGCCTAGGGGTCACTTCCGACGGAACTCCCTGATTCAGATGCCTTTTCGGCCGGGAGAGTTGCTGTGACTGATGGCCTACTCCCCTATCCGGGGGACGCCGGCGCACGGGTTCAGGTCGATTCCGGGGCGGCCGGGGCTGGGATCGGGGCCGAAATCAGGCGGCCCAGCTCGCGGCCGGAGTGCGGATCGATCGAATACGGATGCGTCTGCGCCAGGAACCCGGGCTGCGACCGGACCCGCGCGAGCCAGGCGCACACCCGCGGATAGGCCTGGAGCACAAACCCGGCCTCGTCCGCCCGGCTCGTGTAGGCGAACAACGCGATATCGGCGATGCCGTAACGGTCGCCCGCAATAAAGTCGCGCGTCGCCAGTTCGCGCTCGAGGATCCCCAGCGCGTTGCGGCCGGCGCCGCGCTTGAGTTCGACCAGCGCCTGCGGCCGGCGCGGCAGCTTGCCCGTCAGGGTCCAGTGCCGCAGCGCCCCGATCTGGCTTTCCACGCGCTCCTGCTCGAAGCACAGCCATTGCCACACCTTGGCGCGGGCGAACCCGTCATCGGGCAGGTACGGCGTGCCCTGGGCGAGGAACATCAGGATCGCGTTCGATTCGGCGAGGCAGCGGCCGTCCTCCAGTTCGATCGCGGGCACGGTCCCGGTCGGGCTGATCGCACGGAAGTCGGCGCTCGCGCCTTCGCCCTCGAAGATGCTGACGTGACGCGTGCGGTATGGGCACTGCAGGTGCGCGAGCAGCTGCCGCACCTTCCAGGCGTTCTGTGAAGGCAGGTAGTCGTAGAGCGTGAGCATGGACGGACTCGTCGGCAGGAGGAGGCGCCAGTGTCCGCAGCCCGCGCGCGCGGCGATATCCGATTCCTGCGCCGGCGCGCGCGCGCACGTAAAATCGGCGCCATGACCATGCAAGAACTGCCGCTGGGCCGCCACGTCGATTACCCGCGCGAATACGACGCCACGCTTCTGTTCGCGATCCCGCGCGCGCTCGGCCGCGATCACATCGGCATCGATGCCGACAAGCTGCCCTTCGTCGGCAGCGACCGCTGGCATGCGTACGAACTGAGCTGGCTCGATGCGCAGGGCAAGCCGCACGTGGCGACGGCGACGTTCGAGGTGCCCGCCGACTCACCGAACCTGATCGAATCCAAGTCGCTCAAGCTCTACCTCAATTCGTTCAATGCGACCCGGCTGGACAGCGACGCGGTCGTCCGCGAACGCATCGTTCGCGACCTGTCGCACGTCGCGGGCGCGCCGGTCGCGATGAGCTTCGGCCTGCCGCCGATCGACGAGAGTGGAACCGGCGAATCGATCGACGAACAGGCCATCGCCATCGACAGCTACGGCCCGCCCGACGCCACCCTGCTCGCCGCAGATGCCAGCGACGTCATCGAGGAAACCCTGAGCAGCGCGCTGCTCAAGTCCAACTGCCCGGTGACCGGCCAGCCGGACTGGGCACGCGTGGTGATCCGCTATCGTGGTCCGCGCCTGGATCGCGCCGCGCTGCTGCGCTACCTCGTCTCCTTCCGCGACCACGCCGAATTCCACGAGCAGTGCGTCGAACGCATCTTCACCGACCTGCTCGCACGCACGCGCCCGCAATCGCTGTCGGTGGAAGCGCGCTACACCCGCCGCGGCGGGCTCGACATCAATCCGTGGCGCGCCACGGCGGACATGCAACGGCCGCCCGTCGGCCGCGACAGCAGGCAGTAGGAAACCGGTTCAGGTTTTCCGTCTCCGCCATATTTCCTTAACAAGGACCGTGCCACCGTTGCCCACGTCGACAAGACACAGGGGAGGAGCCCCTACATGAGCAACGAGAAGAAGCCCGACTTTTCCAACGTGCAAAGCGGCTCGGGCACCACCGAGCAGAGCAAGCCCGATTTCTCCAATGTGCAGTCCGGCGCGTCCTCGACCGAGCAGATCACCGGTGGCGGCGGCGGTACCGGCGGCGCAGGCGCAACCATGTACACGGTAGCCAAGGGCGACACGCTCTCGCACATCGCCAAGGCGCATTACGGCCAGGCCAGCAAGTGGCACGCGATCTTCGAAGCCAACCGCGACCAGCTCGACGATCCGGACAAGATCTTCCCCGGCCAGGTGCTCAAGCTCCCGGCGAGCGAAGGCTGACCTTCGCACCGCTTCGCACCTCGTCTTCGCACCTCGCCGAGCCCACCGGTTTCGAAGCTCGTTCGAACGCACGCCCCGCTCCGTTCGTTACCGGGCACGTCGTCACCGCACACGTCGTCATCGCACAAGGAACGCACGCATGAACAACCGCAACCGCATCTCTTCTGTCCTGCTGATCGCGCTGCTCGGCACCATTGCCCTGGTCGGCTGCAAGAAGAAGGAAGAACCCGCCCCGATGGCGACTACGCCGCCGCCGGCCACCACTCCGGCTCCTGCTCCGGCGCCGATGCCCGCCCCGATGCCCGCCGGCGCATCGGTCAGCACGGTCGATCTCGGCAGCGCCGTGGGCGCCGACATGAAGGTGAGCGCGCCCAAGACCAGCTTCGCACCGAAGGACACCATCTATGTCTCGATCGGCACCAGCACCAGCGACCCCGCCGCCAGCGTGTCGAGCAAGCTGGGTGCGAAGTGGACCCACGTGGACAGCAACCAGACCGTCAGCGAGGACACCCGTGACGTCACCCTGACAGGCATGGGCAATACCGAATTCCACATCGTCAAGCCCGATGGTTTCCCGGCCGGCAAGTACAAGGTCGACGTCATGCTCGACGGCAACGTCGTGCAGACACGCGAGTTCGAGGTCAAGTAAGCACCGTCTCTCTCCGCCCCGCTGCTGGCGGGGCCCTGAAGTCCGGGCGCGACGCACGATGTCGCGCCCTTTTTTTGTCCGCCCTCGCCGTGCTCAGCGCGCCGCGTTCAGCGCGCCGGGAATTCGCCGTCGAGGTAATACCAGCGTCCGTCTTCGCGCACGAAGCGGCTGATCTCGTGCAGGCGCACCGCGGCCGCGCCGCCCACCCGGTAACGCGCCACGAATTCGACGGTGGCGCGATCGGGGTCGAGCACCTGGTGCCGCTTGACCTCGAGCCCGAGCCATCGCGTCGCGCCGGCATCGCCGAAATCGAGCGCCTGCGGCCGCGTGGACGCATGCCAGGTCGCGAGCAGATAGCCCGCGTCGCCACGCACATAGGCGCTGTAGCGCGAACGCATCAGCGCTTCGGCGCTCTGCGCCACGGCATCACCGCGATGCAGGGGCGCGCAGCATTGTGCATAGGCCCGCGCGGACTGGCAGGGACACGCTTCGGTCGCGTTCATCCCCGCATTGTCGCGGCGGGGCGCGCCTGGCGTCATCCGTCCTGCGTGGGCGCATTGGCTGCAACGCACATCGGGCCCGCATTGCCGGTGCCGGCGCGCCAGCGCGGCCGCGAACGACTACCCTGTGCACCCCCGCACCCCGCAACCTCGCCCCCGCCGCCATGAAAGTCCCCAGCTACCTCGACGATGCGCAGATCGAACGCCTGTCCGACCTGCTTGACCAGCGTGCCGTGCCGTTCAAGGGCTTCAACCTGGAGGCGCTCGACGGTTACCTCTCGGCCCTGGCGGTGTCGCCTGAAGACGTACCCGTCGCCGAGTGGCAGCCTGCTGTGTGGGGCAAGCCGCCGCGCTGGGCCGACGAGGCCGAACGCGCGGAAGTCGAGGCGCTGCTGCTGGGCCACTGGAACATGGCCAGCCAGCGCGTGCGCTTCGACGACGACGACCTGCCCGAACACCTAGCCCCGCTGCTGTGGCTGCCGGAAGAAGCCGAGGCCGAGCATCCCGATGAACTCGATGTCGGCCGCGACTGGGCCTTCGGCTTCTTCCGCGGCGTCGAACTGCGCGAGGCCGCGTGGGAAAAGTGGCTGGACGAACACGACTGGATCGAGGAGATCTTCGCGCGCCTGGACCAGCTCGCCAGCGGCGAGGTGATCGGCGAGGATCCCGAGGCGCCGGGCACGCCGGTCGGCTATCGCGAACGCCTGGAAGTGATCGCGTCGTTGCCGGGCATGCTCGCCGACCTGCACCACCACCGCATCGACGCGCTCACCCCACGCGAACCGATCCGCAAGGACGCCACGCCCGACCGCAACGCGCTTTGCCCGTGCGGCAGCGGCAAGAAGTACAAGAAGTGCCACGGCGCCTGAGCTGAGCGCCCGGAAGCACGCACCTGCGCGCGGCGGAATCGGCGCGATTGCGCGCGATTACTTCCTGGCCACGTTCGCCGACTTCTTCTGCACGACCGGCTTCAACGGCAGCAGCAGCCCCGCTGAATCCACCGCCGGCAGCAGTCCACGCCGGTCCGCGGTCGGGCTCTGGCCGGGACACTTGGCGTCGGGGAAGCCGAAGCGCGGCTCCAGCGCGCGCCCGCATTCATCGAGCACCTCGAAGGCCTTGCCCGGTTCCAGGCATTCGCCTTCGAACGCACGCAGCCACGCGTCGCGGCGGCGCGCGAAATCCTCGCCACAACTGCGCGTGACGCGGATGCGGTCGAGGTCGTCCTGCACCGCGTTGCTGCCGGACAGTCCGTACTCGCGCAATTCGGCCTCGCTGAGCAGGCGCAGGCGGCGGTTGGCGACCGTCATCATCAGGTCGGCGATGCGCGCATCGGCGCCGTTGCGGGCGAGGTAATCACGCACCTGTCCGCTGACGTCCTTCAACTCCGCGCTGAGTTCGGCGCGCGACGTCGCCATCGACTGGTCGCGGAACAGCCGGTGCACGCCGACTTCACCGGCGATGGAACGCGTATCGCCACCGGCCAGGATCAGCACGCATGAGCTGTGGCAGTACGAACCTTCGCGCACCCAGATCGCCCAGCGCTGGTCGGCCATGCTGTCGCCGGCGCGGATCGCCTCCTCGACGTGGCCGCCGGAGGAGCTGATGTCGAGGATGCGGACCGGGATCTCCATGCGGTCGGCGATCGCCGACAGGCGCTGCATCAGCGCGGTGAAGCCGGCATCGATCTTGCCTTCATAGCGCACGCGCACCACGCCCTTGGGCTGGCACGGCGTGAGCGCGTCGACGACCGCGAAGAAGGTCAGCGCGCCCAGGGCCTCGCCATCGCCGAGCGCGGCGTAGTCGTAATCGCAGCTGATCCACGCCTGGCCGGCGTCGAGCTCGGCGGTGGGCCAGTAGGTGGTCTTCAGGTAATCGCCCGGGGCCATCTCGGTCATTGGCGCGGCGGTGATGTGCCGGGCGGGGCCGGCACTGGCGGCGTCCTCGGCGAGGGTGACCGGTGCCTGCACGGGCGCCTGCTTCTGGCAGGCAACAGCCGCCAGCCCCAGGGACAGCAACAAAAGACTTCTTGCCAGTAGATCTTTCAGCATGAGCACATCACCAAACCTGCGATGCGGGGAGCTGCACCGCCATTGCCAGTACACCGCGCTGGCGCCCGCGCGGCAAGATGTTGTTGCGCCTTTGTGAAGGCGGAATTGTGAATCCGTGCAGTCAGTTTCCGGTCTGCGCATGAACACCCTTTGACCCTTGTCCAGATGAACGCGGGCGTCCGCCGGACCCGGACGCAACGTTCCGTTCCGGAAGCCGCACCGCTTTGCCCCGGCCTGCCTGAACCGCGACAATGGCGGGTCTGCCCGCCCGCGGTCCGCGCCGCCGGCCGGCCGCGGCCAGCGCCGCCCCCTTTCGAACGACCGAGCCTGCGAGCCCCCTCATGTCCAATGCCCCGAAGATCCTCTACACCCTGACCGACGAAGCGCCGTTCCTGGCCACCGCGTCGCTGCTGCCGATCATCGAGGCCTACACCGCCCCCGCCGGCATCACTGTGGAAACGCGCGACATCTCGCTCGCGGGCCGCATCCTCTCGCACTTCCCCGATTTCCTCCGCGACGACCAGAAAGTCGCCGACGACCTGGCCGAACTCGGCCAGCTCGCGACCACGCCGGAAGCCAACATCATCAAGCTGCCCAACATCAGCGCCTCGGTGCCGCAGCTGCTGGCCGCGATCAAGGAACTGCAGCAGCAGGGCTACGCGCTGCCGGACTACCCGGAAGAACCGCGCGGCGAGCGCGACAACGAGATCAAGGCCCGCTACGACCGCACCAAGGGCAGCGCGGTGAACCCGGTGCTGCGCGAAGGTAATTCCGATCGCCGCGCGCCGGCGTCGGTGAAGGCGTATGCGCGCAAGCATCCGCACAAGATGGGCGCCTGGAGCAGCGATTCGAAGTCGCATGTCGCGCACATGGACGCCGGCGACTTCTACGGCAGCGAGCAGTCGGCGGTGATCGCGCAGCCGACCACGCTGAAGATCGAAATGATCGGCAGCGACGGCCGCAGCCAGATGCTCAAGACCGGGCTCAAGGTGAAGGCCGGCGAAGTGGTCGACGCGTCGGTGATGAGCACGCAGGCGCTGGGCGAGTTCGTCGATGCGCAGATCGACGATGCCAGGGCGCAGGGCGTGCTGTTCTCGCTGCACCTGAAGGCGACGATGATGAAGGTCTCCGACCCGATCATGTTCGGCGTGGTGGTCAAGCGCTTCTACGACCAGGTGCTGTCCAAGCACGCCGCCGTGCTCGAACAGATCGGCTTCGATGCCAACAACGGCATCGGCGACCTGGCCGCGCGCCTGCCTTCCCTGCCCGCCGATCAGCGCGCCGCGATCGAAGCCGAGCTTGCGGCCGTGTACGCCACGCGCCCGGGCCTGGCGATGGTCAATTCCGACAAGGGCATCACCAACCTGCACGTGCCCAGCGACGTCATCGTCGACGCTTCGATGCCGGCGATGATCCGCGACAGCGGCCGCATGTGGAACGCCGAAGGCAAGCTGCAGGACACCAAGGCGGTGATCCCGGACCGCTGCTACGCCGGCATCTACCAGGCCGTGATCGACGACTGCCGCGCGCACGGCGCGTTCGACCCGGCGACGATGGGCAGCGTGCCCAACGTCGGCCTGATGGCGCAGAAGGCCGAGGAATACGGCTCGCACGACAAGACCTTCCAGATCGCCGCCGACGGCACCGTGCGCGTCAGCGACGAGGCCGGCCACGTGCTGATGGAACACGCGGTCAAGGCCGGCGACATCTGGCGCATGTGCCAGACCAAGGACGCGCCGATCCAGGACTGGGTGAAGCTCGCGGTCAACCGTGCGCGCCTGTCGCACACGCCGGCGGTGTTCTGGCTCGACAGCGCGCGCGCGCACGACCGCAACGTCATCGCCAAGGTCGAGCAGTATTTGAAGGACCACGACACCAGCGGCCTCGACATCCGCATCCTGTCGCCGGTCGAAGCGATGAAGTTCTCGCTGGCCCGCATCCGCAAGGGCCAGGACACGATCTCGTGCACCGGCAACGTACTGCGCGACTACCTCACCGACCTGTTCCCGATCATGGAGCTGGGCACCAGCGCCAAGATGCTGTCGATCGTGCCGCTGATGAATGGTGGCGGCCTGTTTGAAACCGGCGCCGGCGGCAGTGCGCCCAAGCACGTGCAGCAGTTCGTCGAAGAGGACTACCTGCGCTGGGATTCGCTGGGTGAATTCCTCGCCCTGGCCGCCTCGCTCGAGCATCTGGCCGAGACCACTGGCAACGCCCGCGCGAAGGTGCTGGCCGACGCGCTCGACGCGGCCAACGCCAAGTTCCTCGACACCGACAAGTCGCCCTCGCGCAAGGTCGGCGGCATCGACAACCGCGGCAGCCACTTCTACCTGGCGATGTACTGGGCACAGGCGCTCGCTGCACAGAGCGACGACGCGGCGCTGCAGGCGAAGTTCGCGCCGTTGGCACAGGCGCTGACCGCGAACGAGGCCAAGATCGTCGCGGAGCTGGTCGCAGTGCAGGGCAAGCCGGTCGACATCGGCGGTTACTACAAGCCAGACATGGCCAAGCTGTCGGTAGCGATGCGACCGAGTGCGACGCTCAACGCGGCGTTGGCGGCGTTGTAAGTCGTCGTAAAAAGCAAAGCCCGGCAACTGCCGGGCTTTTTGCTTTCTGCACGCGCATCGCCGTGGCGACCTCGACAGTCATGGCTAGCGGACGTAAGGCAGTTCGGTGTTGCGGTTGCGTTCGCGCTCGCGCTGCTCGAACAACCGGTTCGCCTTCTCCTCGGTCATCTCGTACTTCGGCGCCACGTGCGGCAACAGCAGGCGCAGCCATGCCTTGTCCACGCGGCGCGCCTCGGCCGGACAGGCCTTGGCCCGCGCTGCGGGCAGGTCGCCGTCGGTGACGATGCCGAGGTAGCGCGAAGGGTTGCTGCCGTAGACCAGGCATTGCAGGTTGAAGTAGCGCTGCTCGCCCAGCGCATGCTCGTCGGCGTATGCGTCGAGGTTGTATTGCCCGGTGCTGCGCGCGAGGAACCAGTTCGACGCCATGCGCAGGTTGTCGCTGACCTGGCGCGAGGATTCGTTGATGCCGGCGAAGCGTTGCATCAGCGTGGTCGCGAGCTGGTCGACCGCATCTTCCTCGCGGCCGGTGATCGGGATCTCGAGCATGTCGATCAACGCATGGCCGGTCTCGTGCAGCAGGATGAAGCGCAGGTTGGCGGCGAGGTATTTCTGGGCGTAATCCTCGCCCAGGTCCTGGTCCGCAGCGAGCTGCTGGCCGCGCTCGAGCAGCACCTTCATGGTTTCGTAGCACATCACCACTTCAGCGCGTTCGGGTGAATAGAACGCATTCGGCTCGCGGCATTCGGCCATCACGAACTTGATCGGGCGCGGCAGCATCAGCATGCCGTCGATGGCCTTGATCTCCGGCAGGTGGCGCAGCAGGTCGCCGTCGTGGGCGAGCTTGTAGAACGGCTCGAGTTCGGCCGTCTTCGGTGCCACGTACTCGTAGGCGAAGTGGACACCATCGGCCTTGCCTTCGGCGTTGGCGACCTTCTTCATCACCGCCGGCTTGAGCGCGGCGAGTTCGTCGGCCATCGCCTTCTCCGCATCGGCGCGGCCTTGCGCGCGCGCGGCGGCGACGGCCTTCTCCTGCCGCTTCACCGACAGCAGCGAATAAAGAAAGGCACCGCTCACCAGGCCCAGGGCCACCGAGAGCAGGACGATCAATCTGAGTTTCATGCACTTCCCCGAGGCGGACGTGGCGGGCGATGCGCTCCAAACGCCACTCGGCGCCACGACGGGATCGTAGCGAGTCGGCCGTCACGGCGGAATACACGCCCACGTCCCGGATCTGTGCCCCGGACGGCAGGAAGGGCGCCGTGGGCGCCCTTCCGCGTTTCCTCATCCTGACTTCAGCTGCGCGGTCAGGCGGCTTGGTCGTACTGCCGCATCACCAGCTCGTCGCCGATGCGTTCGATCGCGTATGCGATCAACGCGGGCGCTGGTTCGGCGGTCCCAGCATCACGGCGCCGGCCATAACGCCGGGCGAAGGCGGGCGTGCGATAGCTGCGGGGCTCCCGTTCCGACAGGGCCTCAAGCATGGTGGCGTTGAACAACTCGTTCTTGAACAGGTTCATCTCTGCGCTCCGTAGGGGGGCCATTCCGGCATGGAGCTGCCGTCCTGGCGCGGGGCTGGTGAAGCAGGCGCAGCTTGCGCGGTGCAGATGACACCCGGGTTCACGCCGCCTTGCAGCGGCGTGAACCTTCTTCATTCAGCGGCAGCCGCCGGCAGCACGTGCTTCGGTGCGCACGTCCTGGCGCTGGCCGAAACGGCGCTCGGACGCCGCGCGGTTGCCGAGTTCATCGGCGAATTCATTGGCGGCGGTGGCGGCGCCGTAATGACGCGCGTCGATGAGCACCGGGGATGCCGGCTGGTCGTTGTCGATCAGGTAAAGCAGGCCTTTGAACAGGTTCATGGTCGTCTCCAGATTCGGTAAAGGTCGATCAATGCAGTTCGGTGGACGTGGGGCCCGTGCGCGGGTCGGAACCCGTCGCGGCGACATCCTCCGCGCTGGCCTGAGGGGCCTCGTCGCTCAGGTCGCGGGCCAACGCGACGTCGGCCACGGCACCCTCGAGGAACAGCAATCCGGTCCAGATGTTCATTTCCCACTCCCAGGCCGATTTGGCCTATCTCTTGAAGTGAGGTGTAATCTACGGACTTGCAGACCACTGAAAAAGCGACGATTCTGCAAGCCAGCCTTGAAGGAGATTCAACATGAGTCGGCCTCCCTTGCATGCCCTGCAGGGCTTCGTGATCGCCGCCCGCGCCGGCAACCTGTCGCGCGCAGCCGAGGCGCTGCACCTCACCGTGAGTGCGCTCAGCCATCAGATCCGCGGGTTGGAAGAGCGCATCGGCCAGCGCCTGTTCGTGCGCGTGGCGCGCGGCGTCGAGCTCACCGCCGATGGCCAATGCCTGTTCGACCGGGTATCGCCGCATTTCGATGCGATCGAACAGGCACTGCAGCCGTACCGCGCGCGCCGCGACGATGTGTTGACCATCACCCTGATGCCGTCGTTCGCCTCGAGCTGGCTGGTGCCGCGATTGCCGCGCTTCCTCGCCGCGCATCCGCAGATCGAGATCAACCTGCAGTCGACGGTCAACAAGGTCGACTTTGAACGCCAGACCGACATCGACGCGGGCCTGCGCTACGGCCCCGGCACTTGGCCGGGATTGTGCGCAGTGCACCTGTTCGACGACTGGGTGGCGCCGACGGTGAGCCCGGAGCTGCTGCAACGGCTCGGGCATCCGACCCTGGAAACACTCGGCGACTTCCCCTTGCTGGGCGCGCCGGGTGGACGCTGGAGCGACTGGTTCGAGCACTTCGGCGGCACCGCGCCCAAGCGCTTCGTCGCCAACTTCGACGACTCCGAAACGCTGCACCGCGCCGCGGTGGAAGGCCTCGGCATCGCCCTCGGCCGCCTGACCCTGACACGGCCGATGGTGGAGGCGGGGCGACTGGTCACCCTGTTCGAGGAGCGGCTGCAGGCCGAGTTCTCGCATTACCTGGTGTTTCCCGAACGCTCCGAGCGCCATCGCGGTCTGCAGGCATTCCGCGACTGGCTGCTGCAGGAAGCGCAGGACTACGCGGCCTCGGCGGAATGCGTGCTTGCGCGCGCGAAGGGGAAAGGGCCGCGCAAGGCCGCGGTCTCCAAGCCGGCGGTGCGCAAATCCGGCACGGCTTGAGTGCGTCGCTTGCCTGGAATCGGTGCGGACAAGGGATGCGATGGCGATCATCGCGTCCTTGGGGGTAGGCTGCGCCCACTTTCCGCATGGAGCTCCGCATGAAACGCCTGTTGCTCGCCGCCCTGATCCCGGCCGCACTCGTCGCCTTCACGACCGCAACCCCGGCCGCTGGCGCCGAAGTCCACGCCGCCACCGCCAAGCCCGCGGCGTCTGCCGACATGGCCGGCATCGACGCCGCGCTCGCCGGCAGCTGGCGCGACGCGAAGAACAGCGCGCGCGACCAGTACCGCCACCCGCGCGAAACGCTGGCGTTCTTCGGCGTCGGTGCCCACGACACCGTCATCGAGATCACGCCCGGCGGCGGCTGGTACACCGAAGTGCTCGCGCCCTACCTGCGCGATGGCGGCCACTACGTCGCCGCGGTATGGGACGACGCAATCCCCGGCCAGCCCGGCTACCGCTACAACCTCAACAAGACGCTGCGCGCGAAGATCGCCGGCAACCCGGCGGTGTACGGCACGCCCGACGTGCGCGTGTTCGATCCGAAGGCGCCGGTATTCGGCCCGGCCGGCTCCGCCGACACCGTCCTGACCTTCCGCAACGCCCACAACTGGGTGGCCGACGGCAATGCCGATGCCTACTTCAAGGCGTTCTTCGACGTACTCAAGCCGGGCGGCACGCTTGGCGTGGTCGACCACCGCGCCAAGGCCGGTGCGGACCTGGAAACGATGAAGAAGTCGGGTTACCTGACCGAGGCGCTGGTGATCGGCTATGCGACCAAGGCCGGCTTCGTGCTCGAGGCGAAAAGCGAGGTCAACGCCAATCCCAAAGACACCACCGACCATCCCAATGGCGTGTGGACGCTGCCGCCGAACAACAACCACGATGCCGCCGACGATGCCAAGTACAAGGCCATCGGTGAGAGCGATCGCATGACGCTGCGCTTTCGCAAGCCGCGCCGCGACTGACTCCAGTTGCGATGGAATTCGTGCCGTCGCAACGGCTGGGGACAGTCAAGCGACGGCGCTTTTCCAAAATCAAAGATGCTCATCGCCTTCAACAAACCCTATGGCGTGCTGTGCCAGTTCACCGACAACAGTGCGCCAGCAGCGGGCAAGCCGGCGCGGCGCACGTTGGCCGGATTCGACCTGCCGGCCGGCGTGTACGCCGCCGGCCGGCTCGACTTCGACAGCGAGGGGCTGCTCCTGCTCACCGATGACGGCGCGCTGGCGCACCGCCTGACCGATCCGAAGCACAAGCAGCCCAAGACCTATTGGGTGCAGGTCGAGGGCGACCCGAGCGCGGAGCAGCTGGACGCGTTGCGCCGTGGTGTCGAACTCAATGACGGCCGCACGCGTCCCGCTCAGTGCCGGCGCATGGAGGCGCCCACGCTATGGCCGCGCGACCCGCCGGTGCGCTTCCGCAAGACCGTGCCCGATGCCTGGCTGGAACTGGGCATCGGCGAGGGCCGCAACCGCCAGGTGCGGCGCATGACCGCGGCGGTCGGGTTGCCGACGCTGCGGCTGGTGCGGGTGGCCATCGGCCCGCACCGGCTCGATGACCTGGCGCCGGGCGCCTGGCGGCGAATACACGGCCTTCACGAGAGGTGACGAATCTTTCCTGACTCGTTCATATAACTGACTGCGACGACTCCGGGCGTTCTGCTACTTTCAAGGGCCGGTTCCATCGGCGCGTGAAGGCTCGGAGGCTTTCGCCATCCCATGAATCCCGTCGCCCAACACGGCCGCATCCTTGTCGTCGACGACCAGCCGGTCAACCTGCGCGTGGTTACCAGCCTGCTGGAACGGCAGGGCTACGAGGTTGTCGGGGCCGGCAATGGCGATGAAGCGCTGGCGCGTTATCGCGAAACCGCACCGGATCTGGTCCTGCTCGACATGATCATGCCCGGCATGGACGGGTTCGATGTACTCAAGGCGCTGCAGACGTTGCCTCCGCCGGTGGCGCCGGTGGTGTTCGTCACCGCCGCGCAGGATCGCGACATGCTGTTGCGCGCGTTCGACGCGGGCGTGGTCGATTACGTGACCAAACCATTCCTGCCCGAAGAACTGCTGGCGCGCGTGAATACCCACATGGGTTTGAAACTGGCGCGCGACCGCCTCGCGCGCGTCGCGTCCGAGCGGGAAGAACTGGTGAACCTGGTCGCGCACGACCTCAAGAATCCGCTGAGCAGCGTGCTGTTCGCGAGCGAGCTGCTGCTCAGCGATAACTGCAAACCCGAGCGCGTGCCGCACTACTTCACCCTGATCCGCGAAAGCGCGCAGGATGCGCTGGGGTACATCCGCGAATACCTGGAGTCGCGCGAGGGCGCAGCAGCGCCGCGTACCGGCGCCAGCGCGGGCCTCGCCGATGCGCTCGACTGGCTGCTGCGGCGCTACAGCATGCAACTGGATGCGCGCGGCATCCCCGTGGTCACGGTGCCGCCGCCGGCGGGGGCGCGCGTGGCGATCGACGAACGCGTGCTGCGCCAGGTCGCCGAAAACCTCGTCTCCAACGCGCTCAAGTACGCGCCAGGCTGCGAACTCACCCTGGCCGTGCGCGCCGGCGCACCGGGCTACTGGCAGCTGATCGTCGCCGATCGCGGTCCCGGCATTCCGGCGGCGCAACAACGCCTGTTGTTCAAGCCGTTCACGCGACTGCAGGACGGCAACGACGGCATCTCGTCCGGCCTGGGCCTGGCGCTGGCCAAGCAGATCATCGCCAAGGCTGGCGGCCAGCTCTGGTACGAGACGCGCGAAGGCGGTGGCGCGAAGTTCGTGATCGAACTGCCGGAAGCGACCAGCTGCGTACCCGCGATGCCGGTCGCAGCGGGCAAATGAGCTCCTGCCGGCCTTTGCCGGCGTCCACCGCAACCTGCCACTTCATCGCTTCGCGCGTTTCGCCGCCGGCTCAGGTATCCGCCGACCTCTCCGTGCTGGCGCGCGATGCGCGTCCACCCGCGCTCGCCGGCCGCGTGCGTTTCGCGCCATTGCCGCGGCGCGCATCGACGCGCCGCGCGTTGCCTTCGATCGCCTCGCGTTCGCTATTGCCCTGCTCCGCGCGCTTGGCGCGCTGGCGCGCCGCGAACCAGAGCACGCCTGCGCCCGCGACCGCGGCCGCGACCAGCACCGGATTGCGGCGGGCGAACTTGCCCGCCACGCGCGCGCCGGTCTTGAGCACACCCAGCTTCGCGCCCGCTTCCAGGAGATGACCGGCCTTGGGCAGGACCTGGCGGACGTTGTCGCCCATGGAGCCCGCCAGTTCCAGCGCACGCTCGGAAATCGATTCAATCCTGTTCATGGTGCCCTCGGCGGCGCGTTCGAAAACAGACCATCAGTATCCGCGTGGATTCGTGGAATCGGCGTGAGCGGTTGCCGCAGGCGCGATCAGCGCCGATCATCGGCGGCAATCTCCTGCATCGCGGCCCGCCATGATCCGCCTCCTGTCCCAAGTACTGAATGCCGGCGAACTCCAGGCTGTGCGCGAGCTGCTGCCCCAGGTGGGATTCGGCGACGGACGCATCACCAACCAGTCGTCGCAAGTGAAACGCAACCTGCAGGCCTCGCAGGAGGACCCGGTCAACGCCCGCATCGCGCAACTCGCGCGCGATGCATTGGCCCGTCATCCCGACCTGCGCATCCACGCGATGCCGCGCACGATGGCGCGCGCCACGGTGGTGCGCTACGAGCCGGGCATGACTTACGGCTGGCACGTGGACGAGGCGCTGTTTCCGTCCACGCCGCCCATGCGCAGCGACTTGTCGTGCACCATCTTCCTCAACGACCCGACCGAATACGACGGCGGCGAACTCATGATCCAGCTCGGCGCGCAGGAGCTGGCCTACAAGCTCAATGCCGGCGACGCGATCCTGTATCCGTCCACGACCATCCACCAGGTGGCGCCGGTCACGCGCGGCGTGCGCATCGCCGCGATTACCTGGCTGCACAGCTGGATCGCGGACGCGAGCCAGCGCGAACTGCTGTCGCAGCTCGACGAAGCCCGCGCGATCGCGGTGCGCGGCGCCGCCCCGGGCGATCCGCGCCTGCAGGTGCTGCTGGAATCGCTGAAGACCAACCTGTTCCGGATGTGGGCCGACACCTGAGGGCCGTCGCGCTAGACGCGATGTCCTAGACGGCGATGTCCTGGAGCAGCGCCTGCAGCTGCGGGTGCCGCCGCGCGTGGTCCGCGACCCAGTCCGCGCCCTCCTGCACTTCGTCCGCATGGCGTTGCAGCGACAGCGCCAGGTCGTGGGCGCGATCATCGCGGCCGTAACCGTGGTCCTGCGCCTTGGCATAGCGATGCCAGGCAGGTGACGCCAGCGCGTCGGCGACGCCGGCCGGATCCAGGGCGAGGTGCGCGGCAATGGCATGCAGCTCCGCTTCCGGCTGCGCGAGCAGGCGTTCGAAGTCGACGCGTAACGCACGCCGTGGATGCGCGCGGGTGATGGCATCGAAGCGGATGCGTTCGGCCAGCCAGCCCATCGCGCACTGCTGCGGCAGCGACAGCGCATGCAGCAGCACGCCGTCGCCGAAGCCGCGCCAGTGCAGTTCGTGCAAGCGTTCGGCCGCCGCACTGGCGGCATCGCGCACCGAATCGGGCGACTTCAGCAGCGTGGCGAGATAGGGGCGCAACGGCATGTCGAGCAGCACCGCGCGCGCTGGCGGCCGCGCCTCCAGCAACGGCGCGATCAGGCCGTTGCAGCCACTGGTGGCCTTGACCACGCTGCGGCCGTGGCCAGCGAACGGACGCGACCAGGCATCCCACAACGCGTGCAGCACGCGCGGCGCTTCGGCCGGCGACAGCCGCGATTCGGGCGCGTGCAACCGCGGCCAGGCTTCGGCCAGGGTCCGCAACGGCAAGGGCTCGCGCAGGCCCTGCACCTGCGGCCAGCTTTCGAGCAGGCGGCTGAGCAGGGTCGAGCCGCAGTGGCCGATGTGGAAGATGGCATCGGCGCAGGCCGCGGGCGCGGGCGCGGGCGCCTGCGTCAGCAGCGCGTCGAGCGGCACCCAGCCGCCATCGGCGCGTGCTGGCAGCGCGCGTTCGTCGAGGAAAGCGGCGTCATGCCGCTGCGCCGGCGTCAGTCGTACCAGCAGCACGCGGCGCGCGACGAGGTCGAGCTTGAACGGCAGGAATTCAGGGTCGGTGAGCGGCGTCATGCGCGCAGTGTAGACATGCGGTCGATGTAGTCACGTCCCGCGTGGCTTCGCGCGGTGCGTCGCCGTCGCACTCCATGGATCGTCGGGCCACGGATGCCGCGGATAGCGGCCCTTCATTTCCTTCTTCACCTCCGGATAGGTGCGGTCCCAGAAGCTGCGCAGGTCGCGGGTGATCTGTAGCGGCTTGCCGCCGGGCGAGAGCAGGTGCAGCGTCAGCGGCACGCGACCCTCGGCGATGCGTGGCGTATCCGCCAGCCCGAACAGTTCCTGCAGCTTCACCGCGAGCACCGGCGCTTCCGGCGTGCCTTCGCCGTCGGCGCCGCTGGCGTCGAAGCCGTAGCCGATGTGCCGTTCCAGACCGGAGGGCACGACGATCCGCGTCGGCGCGAGCGCATCGATCTTCTGCCGCAGCGCCCACTCGACACCCGACTTCAGCGCCTCACCGAGGGCCTGTTCGTCGAGGGCGTCGAGGCGGGTCTTGCCGCTCAATGCCGGTTTGAGCCAGGCATCGAGCGTCGCCAGCAACGCGGCGTCGGAGAGGTCGGGCAGCGAGTCGGCGAGTTCCGGCATCCACGCCCGCAGGCAGCGCACGCGCGCACGCCATTGCTGCAATGCTTCGGTCCACGGCAATGCCGTAAGGCCGAGCTGGCGCACCGCATCGACCAGTGCGTCGGCATAGCGCGACGGGTCCGGCTTCGCCAGCGCTTTGCTTTCGAGGACGATGCGGTCGAAACGGGTTTCGCGCACGGCCGCTATCCCGCGCAGGCTCGCATCCCAGACCACGCGATCCTCGCGGGTAAAACGCTGCGGGAAATCGCGGTGCAGCCGCGCCTCGTCCAATGGCGCCGCGCGCAGCACGCGCGCGTCGCGGGCCTCGTCGCGCAGTTCGCTGATGACGATCCACGGCTCGCCGTACAGCATGCTGTCGTCGTACAGCCGGGCGCTGCGGCCATTGGCGAGCTGGTAACGGTAGGGTTCGGACGGGTGTTGCCTGGCGATGCGATCGGGGTACGCGTGCAGCAGCACGTCGCCGATCGCGTGCGCGGGCAGGTCCGCCCGCGGCGGGGCGTCGACACGGAGGCGGCGGCGCCACTGCTTCGCCGCCTGGTCGAGCGCGGCCAGCGCCGAACGCGACGCATCGGCCGTCACGCGCCCGTGGCGAAACGCGGCGAGCGCCTGCCAACGTTCGGCCAGCGCATCGCTGCGTCCGCCTCCGCTGCGTGCCAGCAGGGGATCGCGCGCTTCGATCAACGCTGCCAGATCGCAGGCCAGGGCGCGTTCGTTCGTGTCCGTCGGCGCCAGCAGCATCGCGGCCAGGCGCGGATGCGTGCCGAGCGTGAGCATGCGCCGGCCCAGGGGCGTGATCGCGTCGCGATCGAGCGCACCCAGGCGATGCAGCAGTTCGCGCGCGGCCGCCAATGCGCCCGCGGGTGGCGCGTCGACGAAGCGCAGCCCGGCATCGCCCCACGCGGCGAGTTCCAACGCCAGGCCGGCCAGTTCGACGTGGGCGATCTCGGCACGGCGTTGCGCCTCCAGGCGCTGCGATTCGGGCCATAGCCGGTACGCGAATCCCTCGGCGACGCGGCCGGCGCGGCCGGCGCGCTGGTCGGCGGAGGCCTGCGCGATGTTGACGACATCCAGGCGAGCGAAGCCGCTGTTGGGGTCGTAGCGCGGCTCGCGCGCGAGGCCGCTGTCGATCACCACGCGCACGCCCGGCAGGGTGACGCTGGATTCGGCGACGTTGGTCGCGAGCACGACGCGGCGATGGCCGTCGGGATCCGGCTGCAGCACGCGCGACTGCTGCTCGACCGGCAACTCGCCGTGCAGCTGCAGCACGTCGGCACGACGCGCGGTGTCGCCGGCGGCGAGCGCGGCGTCGGTGCGCGCGATCTCGCGCTGCCCCGGCAGGAACGCGAGCACGTCGCCAGGGTGCGCGGCCAGCGCGTGTTCGATCGCGCGCCTGACGTGGTGTTCGAGCTTTTCCTCGCGCCGGGCGGCGAAGTGCGCAACCGTCACCGGATGGCTGCGCCCGGCGCTGCTCAGCCGCGGCGCATCGAGGAAAGCGGCCAGGCGCTCGCCGTCCAGCGTCGCCGACATCACCACGATGCGCAGGTCCTCGCGCAGCGCGGCCTGCACGTCGAGCGCGAGGGCGAGGCCCAGGTCGGCGGACAGATGGCGTTCGTGGAATTCATCGAACAGCAGCGCGCCGATGCCATCCAGGGTCGGATCATCCTGGATCAGGCGGGTGAGGATGCCTTCGGTGACGACCTCGATCCGCGTCGCCGCCGACACCCGGTTCTCGAAGCGGATGCGGTAGCCGACGGTGCCGCCGACGTCCTCGCCGCGCTGTTTCGCCATGAACTGCGCGGCCGCGCGCGCCGCCACCCGGCGCGGCTCGAGCATCACGATCTTCCTGCCTGCGAGCCACGGCGCGTCCAGCAGCGCAGGCGGCACCTGCGTGGTCTTGCCGGCGCCGGGCGGCGCCTCGAGCACCAGGCGCGGATGCGCCGCCAGCGATTCGCGGATCCGCGGCAGCAGTTCGTCGATGGGGAAGGCGGCACGGTTCACCCGCACAGTCTAATCGGCACGCTCCGGTAAACTTCGCCGATGCAACTGATCGACATCGGCGCCAATCTCACCCACGACTCCTTCGATCCCGACCGCGACGCGGTGCTGCAGCGTGCGCGCGACGCCGGCATCGTGCAGATGGTGGTCACCGGCGCCAGCCGCGAGCATTCCCCGCAGGCGCTCAAGCTGGCCCAGCGCCATCCCGGCGAGCTGTTCGCCACCGCCGGCGTGCACCCGCACCACGCCAGCGAATACACCGCCGAATGCGACGCGGAGATGCGCGCGCTGCACGCGCATGCCGAGGTGGTGGCGGTGGGCGAATGCGGGCTCGACTATTTCCGCGACTTCTCGCCGCGCCCGTCGCAGCGGCGCGCGTTCGAACTGCAGCTGCAGATCGCCGTGGAAACAAAGAAGCCGCTGTTCCTGCACCAGCGCGACGCGCACGCCGATTTCATGGCGATGATGCGCAACTTCGAGGGCCGCCTCGGCCCGGCGGTGGTGCATTGCTTCACCGGCACGCGCGCGGAGCTGTTCGACTACCTCGACCAGGACTGGCACATCGGCATCACCGGCTGGCTGTGCGACGAGCGCCGTGGCCAGCACCTGCGCGAGCTGGTGCCGCATATCCCCGCCGACCGCCTGATGATCGAGACCGATGCTCCGTACCTGCTGCCGCGCACGGTGAAGCCGGCGCCGTCGCATCGGCGCAACGAGCCCTTCTATCTCGCTCACATCGTCGAGGAGCTGGCGCGCGACCGCGGCGAAAGCATCGAAGTCACCGCGGCGAATACCACAGCCACTGCGCGCGCGTTCTTCCGCCTGCCGGCCCCGCCGGCGGCGTAGCCTGGCTCGAGCTCGCTGTCCGGAAGCGCCGCCGGGAGCGTTGTGTCAGCGGCCACCCTGTGCGTGCATGGCCGTCACGACCGCCACTCCGGAATCCGGGCGGGTGAACACCACCTGCACCTGGTCGGCTCCGCGACGACAGGCGCGGCTACCCGCGATGACGATGCGGTGCTGCACATGCGCGACAGGGTCGAACACGCTGATGCCGTTGTAATGCGCGACCTCGCGCAGGGTCGGCCACGTCGCGTTCGCACAGTCGACCGTCACCACCGCGTGGGGCTGGGTGGTTTCGACCGGCCCGAGCGTACGCGGTTGCGATGGCGCACGATCCTGCGGTGGTGCCGCAGCGGCCGCCAGCGGTAGCGCCAGAACCAGGGAAAGCATTGCCATTGCGCTGTTCATTGTCTTCTCCCGAACGAACGCCGTGGCCGCCGAGCGGCACGGCGGTAACGCACGAATGGGTTGTCGCCTGACGCCGCTCCCTCAGCGCACGTGCCTCAGCGGATCGCGACGCGGCGATCGAGCGTGGGCGCGGTCGGTTCGATCACCAGCAGCAGCGTTCCACCATTGGCCTGGCAGCTACGCTGGACCCGGACCATGGTGCGGGACCGCATGTTGTAGGCGAGGGTGAAGTTGTCGATCGCGGCGAGGCGGGCGAAGTCCTGCTGGTTTGGCAGGTTGATGTGCGCGCAATCGATCTCGATGACTGCGGGTTTGGCCTCTTCGGCGAAAGCGGTCTGGGCGGCGGCCGCGAGAACCAGCAGCGGCAGGAGGATGGATGTCGTCTTCATTGCGCACTCCCGAATCGGCCTGTGCAATTGGGAATACGGGATTTTCGCGCCCGGATTACGCCGTGGGCCGCGTCGGCGCGGCGTTGGTTGCGCGCGACGCATTCATGCAAATGAAAACGGCCCGCGCAGGGCGGGCCGTTGGTCCATCACCGGGCAACCGGACTCAGCTGACGACGCCGCCACTGCGCTTGTCGCGGCTGAAGAAGCCCAGGACTTTCTTGAAGAACGCACTGACCACCAGCACCAGCGGAATCAGCAGCTTCTTCAGTCCCAGCAGCAGTGCGCCCAGCTTGGCGAACAGCCCCGCCTTCGCGGCGATGCCGCCGCCGATCAGCGCGGCGATGCCATAGGCGGCGACCTTGTCGGACGACTTGTCGTAGTCGGCATAGCGGGAGCCGGCATCGAACTCCACCATCGGCAGCAGCTGCTGCATGCCCGTCTTCACTTCCGCCAGTTCATCCATGCGCGCGACGGCGTTGAGGCTGAGGTAGCCGCGGCGGCCGAGCACGCGGATGTCGTAGTTGACGGTGCGGTGTTCGGACCCCTCGCCCTGCAGCTCCTTCGCCCAGTACAACTTCTTGCTGGCGGCGTCGTAGTGCGGCGGCTCGGCCCAACCAACCAGCGAGATCGCGGAATAGCCGGCTTCCTTGCGCGCTTCGTTCTCTTCCTTGTCCGCGTCCTTGAGGTCCTTCAGCATTTCGGCGTAGTCGATCTTCGCCGCTTCCTCGTCGGACACGTAACCGTCGTCGGAGTACGTCACCACCACCGCCCAGCCGGTGTCGTCGAGTACGCCACGGCCCTTGGGCACGATCATGCCGAGCACGCTGTCATCGGGCGGGTTGCCCCACAGCTGCTCGAGCACCTTGCGCGCGTCGGCGGCGCCGAGGTAATGGAAATTCTGGTCGAGATCGAAACGCGCCTTGGCCTCGTCGACCGCGACCTGGCCGTCGCGCCATTGGAAGCCGGCAACGATGGCGCGCGCTTCCTGTTCCTGTTTCGTTTGCGATTCCTGCGCCTGCGCGCCCATGGCCACGGCCAGCAGGCCGAGCAGCATCCACTTCAGCTTCATTGGTGTCCCTGGAGTTGGGCGTCCCCACGCCCTTGCCGCCAGTCTCGCAATCACGCGCCATGGCCGCAAGGCGTGTTTGTCGTGCACGGGAGGCGTGGCGGCAATGCCGCCACGCGCACGGTCAGCTGCGCAGCCCGACACCGCGCTTGAGCAGCCACAGCGCCAGCGCACTCAATCCCACGATGAAAGCCAGCATCAACACGAACGCCGTCCACATCGATACGTCGCTGATGCCGAGCAGGCCAAAGCGGAAGGCATTGACCATGTAGAACACGGGATTGAGGTGGGTCGCGGCCTCGGCCCAGGCCGGCAGCAGCTTCACCGAATAGAACACGCCGCCCAGGTAGGTCAGCGGCGTGAGGATGAAAGTCGGCACGATCGCGATGTCGTCGAACTTCTTCGCGTACACCGCGTTGACGAAACCGGCGAGCGAGAAGATGGTCGCGCCCATCAGCACCGTGGCGAGGGTGATGAACGGATGCGGCATGCTCACGCGGGTGAACAGCATCGAGATCGCCAGCACGATCGCGCCGACCATCAACCCGCGCAGCACCGCGCCGGTAACGTAGCCGCCGAGGATGACCCAGGTCGGCATCGGGCTGACCAGCAATTCCTCGACGTGGCGGCCGAACTTGGCGCCGAAGAAGCTCGAGGAGATGTTGCCGTAGCTGTTCTGGATCACGCTCATCATCACCAGGCCGGGGACGATGAAGTCCATGTAGCGGATGCCGTCCATTGCCTGGACCTGGCGCCCGATCAGGCCGCCGAAGATCATGAAATACAGGGTCATGGTGATCGCCGGCGGCACCAGGGTCTGGCCCCAGATGCGCAGGATGCGGGTGACCTCGCGGCGCACGATGGTGCCGTACGCGGTGAAGTTGCGCTGGGTCGTGGTGGCTTCGGCGAGCTGGTCGGCGGTCGAGTTCATGCGGACTGCTCCGGTTGCACCTGCACGCCGTTGACCGGCGGGCTCTTGTCCAGGTTCTCGCTGGTCAGGCGCACGAACAGTTCCTCCAGGCGGTTGCTCTTGGTGCGCATCGAGCGCACGCGGATGCCGGCATCGTTCAACGCGGCGAATACGCGGTTGAGGTCCATCGCGCGCGGCATCTCCACGTCGAGGGTGTGGTCATCGGTGGCATGCATGGTGGTGCCGGCGATCGCTGGCAGCGACGCTGGCAGCGTACCGTCGATGTCGAACAGGAAGCCCTCGACGTCGAGCTTGGCGAGCAGTGCCTTCATCGGCCCCTGTTCGACGATGCGGCCCTTGTCGATGATCGCCAGGTTTCGGCACAGGCTCTCGGCTTCCTCGAGATAATGCGTGGTGAGGATGATGGTGGTGCCGGCGGCGTTGATTTCCTTCAGCGTCTTCCACATGCCGCGGCGGATCTCGATGTCGACGCCCGCGGTGGGTTCGTCGAGGATCAGCAGGCGCGGCCGGGTCATCATCGCGCGCGCGATCATCAGGCGCCGCTTCATGCCGCCCGAGAGCGTGCGGCTCATCATCGCCGCCTTCTCCCACAGATGGGCGCGGCGCAGTTCCTCTTCGGCGCGCTCCAGCGCGACCTCGCGCGGCACGCCGAAGAAGCCGGCGTAGTTCACCAGGATGTCTAGCGGCTTCTCGAACATGTTGAAGTTGAGTTCCTGCGGCACCAGGCCGATCAGGCGCATCGCCTCGTCGCGCTGCTTCAGCAGGTCGGTGCCGAAGATCGACACCGAGCCGCTGCTGAGGTTGACCAGCGAGCTGACGATGCCGATCAGCGTCGACTTGCCGGCGCCGTTGGGGCCGAGCAGGGCGAAGAAGTCGCCGGGCTGCACGTCGAGGGAGACGCCCTTGAGGGCCTCGACCTTGGTGTCGTAGGTCTTGCGCAGGTCACGGACCGACAGCGCGGGGGCGGCCGTGGCCGCAAGGGATTCAGTCATGGGGGGCATTCGTGGAAGCGGTCCTGTCTCGTGCCCGGCGCCGCGAGCGGCGTGGCGATCCCCGGTAGTATAGGCGGCCCGGTGGCGGGGCCTTTCGCCACGCAGTGTTCCATTCGACCGGCAGAACCCTGCCCTTACCCAAGTAGCTGCCCGTGGCCATCCAGCATTTCCCGCTCAAGCTCGTCTCGCGCCGCATGCTGGCGCCCACCGTCGGCCACTACACGTTCGTGCGCGGCGATGACCAGCCGTTGGATTTCATCCCCGGCCAGTTCATCCAGGTGCACTTCGCCTACGCCGACGGCACGGCGACCAAGCGCAGCTATTCGCTGGCCACCATCCACGACCACGCGCTGGGTCCGGGCGAAGGCGTGGAGATCGCGGTGAGCTACGTGACCGGCGGCGCGGCGACGGCGCTGTTCGAGGGCCTGGACGAAGGCGCGACCGTCGACGCCAGCGGCCCGTTCGGTCGTTTCTGCCTGATGCCCTCCGACAGCAACAAGCGCTATCTGCTGATCGGCACCGGCACCGGCGTCACCCCCTACCGCGCGATGCTGCCGCAGCTGGAAACGCAGATCCGCCAGCGCGGCGTGCAGGTAGTGCTGCTGTTCGGTGCGCGCACGCCGGTCGAGCTGCTGTACGGCGACGAGTTCCGCGCCTTCGCCGACAAGCATCCGAACAACTTCCGCTTCGTGCCCTGCCTGTCGCGCGAGCTGCCCGCGGCCGATTCGGCGCACGCGCACAGCGACGTGCGCCATGGCTACGTGCAGCAGTTCCTCGCCGAATTCGCCCCGGATGCGGCGCACGACATCGCCTACCTGTGCGGCAACCCGAACATGGTCGATGCCTGCTTCGAGTCGCTCAAGGGCTATGGCCTGCCGGTTCCGCAGATCCGCCGCGAGAAGTACGTCAGCAGCAAGTAAGCGAGAAGTGCGTCCGCAGCAAGTAAGCGGCGGGCCCCTGCTAGAACGACGTCGCTAGCAAGCGGGCTGCGGATCGCGCGGCGCGCCAAACCTGCCATGCGTCACGTTTTCAGTTTCACCGGTCTCTGTCATCCTCGCGCGGTACCAGCGCACACCACAGGGACCCATGCGACTTCGAACAAGGATTCTGCCCGCCGCGCTCGCGGCGGCCACGCTGCTGGCTGGCTGCCAGCCCACCCCACCGGCCAGCGCCGCCGGCGACGCGTCCACCCGTCCGTACGGCCGCATCGCCTTCAGGCCATGCGTGCTCACCAGCGAGCAGGGCCTGCCGCCAGTAGAAGCGCAGTGCGCGAGCTTCCCGGTCGCGGAAAATCCCGCGCAGCCCAGCGGCCGCAGGATCGCGCTCAACATCGCGTGGCTGCCCGCCGACAACAAGGGCGGCGGCACGCCCGATCCGGTGTTCTTCCTCGCCGGCGGCCCCGGCCAGGCGGCGACGGACTATGCCAGCCCGATCGACATGGCGCTGAACGAGGTGCGCAGGCAGCGCGACATCGTGCTGATCGACCAGCGCGGCACCGGCAAGTCCAATCCGCTCGACTGCCGCGATGCCAAGGGTGCGCCGCTACCGCTGGATGACACTGCGGTGCCCGACGCAGCCGCGCTTTCGGCCTATGTCGGCCAATGCCTGAAGTCGTTGCAGGGCCGCGCGGATCCGCGCTTCTACACCACCGGGGAAGCCATCGCCGATCTCGACGCCGTGCGCGCCGCGCTGGGCGTGGAAAAAATCAACGTGATGGGCGGTTCCTACGGCACGCGCGTCGCCCAGCAGTACGCCATGCATTATCCGCAGCACACGCGCAGCGTCGTGCTCGACGGCGTCGCACCCAACCGGCTCGTGGTCGGTGGCGAATTCGCCCAGCGCCTCGACGAGGCACTGCGCAAGCAGGATGCGCAGTGCGCGAAGCTGCCGGCGTGCAAGGCACGCTTTGCCAGCGCCAGCGGTGGCGATCTGATCGCACGCCTGCATGCGCTGAAGGCACGGCTCGCCGCGACGCCGGTACAGGTGAGCTACCACGATCCCGACAGCAACGCGCTCAAGCAGGACACGCTGACCGCCGATACGCTGACCGGACTGGTGCATGGCGTGTCGTACGTGCCGCAGTTGAGTTCGCTGCTGCCGCTGGTGGTGAGCGAGGCCGAACAGGGCCGCTACGAATCACTGATGGCGATCGCCAAGGTGTGGAGCGGCCAGGTCGGCGACCAGCTCAACCGCGGCATGCAGTGGTCGGTGATCTGCGCCGAAGACGCGCCGCGCTACCAGCCTGATCCCGCCGATGCCGACACCGTGCTCGGTCCCGACATGGCGCGCATGTTCTTCGCCGCGTGCCCGCAGTGGCCGCGCGGGAAGGCGGCGGCCGACTTCACCGCGCCCTTCAAGTCCGATCTGCCGGTGCTGGTGATCTCGGGCGAACTCGATCCGGTGACGCCGCCGGTGTACGGCGAAGAAGTAGTGAAGAACCTCCGCCACGGACGCCATCTGGTGTTGCGTGGCCAGGGCCACGGCGGCATGGGCGTGGGCTGCATGCCCAAGCTGCTCGGTCGCTTCTTCGAGACCACCGATGCCAAGGCGCTCGATGCCACCTGCCTCGACAGCCTGAGCTACGTACCGCCGTTCACTTCCTTCAACGGCTGGGAGCCGTGAGCGGCCTGCGCCTGTCGGGCCTGCTCATCCAGGGATTGCCTACATGATCAACGCAAACGATTTGCACAAGAGTTTCAAGACGCGCACCGGCGTGGTGAATGCCGTGGATGGTGTCAGCTTCGCCGCGCGCGATGGCGAGATCACCGGCCTGCTCGGCCCCAATGGCGCCGGCAAGACCACCACGCTGCGCATGCTCTACACGCTGATGACGCCCGACCGCGGCAGCGTCAGCGTCGACGGCATGGACGCGGCGCGCGAACCCGAAGCCGTGCGCCGCGCACTGGGCGTATTGCCGGACGCGCGCGGCGTCTACAAGCGCCTGACCGCGCGCGAGAACATCGCCTACTTCGGCGAACTGCACGGCATGTCGAAGGCGGACATCGCCAGCCGCACGCAGGTGTTGTCGAAGGCGCTCGACATGGGCGACATCCTCGATCGCCAGACCGAGGGTTTCTCGCAAGGCCAGCGCACCAAGACCGCGATCGCGCGCGCCCTGGTGCACGACCCGAAGAACGTGATCCTCGACGAGCCGACCAACGGCCTCGACGTCATGACCACGCGCGCCATGCGTGCGTTCCTGCAACAGCTCAAGGCGGAGGGTCGCTGCGTGATCTTCTCCAGCCACATCATGCAGGAGGTCGCGGCGCTGTGTGACCGCATCGTGATCATCGCCAAGGGCCAGGTCGTCGCCGCGGGCAGCGCCGACGAGCTGCGTGCGAAGTTCGGTGAGAGCAACCTGGAAGACGCCTTCGTCAGGGCCATCGGTTCGGAAGAGGGCCTGCACGCATGAAGACCCAGAAGAAGACCGGCTTCATGACCACCATGGTTGCGGTCATGCGCAAGGAACTGCGCGACATCTCGCGCGACCGTCGCACCCTGATGCTCGCGCTGCTGCTCGGTCCGCTGCTGTATCCGGTGCTGATGCTCGGCGTCGGCAAGATGGCCGAGAGCCGCACCAAGACCGAACTGGACAAGGTGCTGGAAGTTCCGGTGATCGGCGCCGAGCGTGCGCCCAACCTCGTGGCGTTCCTCGCTACGCGCGGGATCAAGGCGGTCGCGCCGCCGCGCGATCTCGATGCGGCGATCTCGAACCAGACGGTCGACGTCGCGTTGAGCATCGATGCCGACTACGCCACGCACTGGCGCGATGGCGGCACGGCCAAGATCGAGATCGTCGCCGACAGCACGCGCAAGGCCGCCGACATCCCGATGGCGCGCCTGCGTTCCGCGCTCGAGTCCTATAGCGGCCAGGTGGGCAGCCTGCGCCTGCTCGCGCGCGGCATCGACCCGGGCATCACCAAGCCGCTGAGCATCGGCAACCGCGATCTCGCCTCGGCCGAGGCCAAGCGCGGCGCGTTTGCCGCCGCGCTGCTGCCGTACCTGCTGATCCTGACCTCGTTCCTTGGAGGCGCTTACCTGATCATGGACGCGACCGCAGGCGAGCGCGAACGGCAATCGCTGGAACCGCTGCTGGCCACGCCCTCGGCGCGCAGCTCGATCGTCAGCGGCAAGATCGCCGCGGCATGCACGATGGGCGTCGCCTCGCTGCTGCTGACGCTGCTGGCATTCAAGCTCAGCGCACAGTTCGCCAGCAATGCCGGGCAGACGATCGATGTCGGCTTCATGGCGATGGGCAAGATGCTGCTGGTGCTGCTGCCGATGCTGTTCATCGGCACCTCGCTGCTCACCTACCTGTCGGCGGCGGCGAAGAGCATGAAGGAAGCGCAGAGCCACATGATGTGGCTGATGCTGATGCCGATGGTCCCGACGATCATGCTGATGGTGAATCCACTGAAGGAGCAGTCGTGGCAGTACACGGTGCCCTTCCTCGCGCAGAACCAGATGCTGCTGAAGGTGATCCGCGCGGAGTTCATCCCGATGCAGGTCTGGGGCATCTACCTAGCCGCCGGCTTCGGGCTGGCGGCGGTGCTGTGGTTCGCGGCGGTACGGCGTTATCACCAGGAGCGGTTGGCTATTTCGGGGTGAGCGTCGCGATGGTCAAACAAAAAAGCCCGGCATCGCGCCGGGCTTTTTTTTCGAGCCGCTTATTCGGTGCAAGCCATGGGCGCACCCGCGGCCAGCAGACGCGCATTGGCCAGCACCAGTTGGAAGATCGGATAAGGCCACATTTCGAAAGAGCCGCCTCCTGCGACCACGGGACAGCTGGACGTCTTGAACAGACTATCGGCGTCCAGCGGCATCATGCCCATGTCGAACTTGAGCGGCCTGGCGAACGGGTTGGTGAGTGACAGCATCATTCCGCCGTTCTGGTCCTGTGTGAGCGTCGCGGTGATGGTCTTGTCCGGATGGGCAATGGCGTCGACCGCCTTCAGCTTGACCAAGCGGTCTCCGGCGACGTCCGCTTCCACGTAGACGGTCTGGCCTGCCACCACGGTTATTCCCATCTCCTGGACGACGCCCGGGAAGACAGCGAACGTCTGGGCGTAGGTTTTTCCGTCCTTCTGCTTCAACACCACATGGAGATTGCGTTGGCACACGGTGTGTTCGCACATCTCCCGTTCGATGTCTTCCTGCGAAGACGATGCTGTGTTGGCTTCGCCTGCATGGGCCGCCATCGCCCACGCCAGCGGCAACGTGGCAAGCGCGATGACCTTCCTATGGGTAGTCTGAAAACCCGTCATGTCACTCCTTTCCCTGGCGTTGGGCCTGATGACAAAAAAGCCCGGCGGAAGCCGGGCTTTTTCGTATTGCTCACTGGTGAGGGCGCTTCCCCGGCCCGGCGCAGCGCGCCGGGCGTTCGCGCAGATGCGCGGCAGTGCCGCGCAAGCAATCTGCGCTCACCCCTGTGGATTGAAGCTGATCTCGCGACGCGTGGTCACCGGCGAGGCCACCGGCTGGAAGCGCCAGCGGCGCACGGCGTTGACCGCTTCGCGATCGAACACGCGGGCCGGATTCGAACGCACCACGCGTGCGGCGGTGACGGTACCGTCGGTACCGACCGTGTACTCGACCAGCACCGAACCGGACTGACCGGCGCGCAGGGCTTCCGGTGGGAACTTCGGCGCCGGCATCGAAATCGGTCGCAGGTCCGACGCGCTCGGTGCCGCGGCCGCGGACGACGCGGCGCGCTGTTCGGCGGCGCGGCGATCGGCGGCGGCCTTTTCGGCAGCAACCTTGTCCGCAGCGGCCTTGTCGGCAGCGGCCTTGTCCGCGGCGGCCTTGTCGGCGGCCTTGTCCGAAGCGGCCTGCTGCGTCGCCAGTTTCTTCGCAGCGTCTTCCTGCTGCTTCTTCTGGTCGGCCAGGCGCTGGTCTTCGAGCGCCTTCTGGCGCTTGGCTTCTTCTTCCGCGGTCAGGGCCTGCGCGCGCTGGGCGGCGGTGGCCTGCTGGGCGGCGATGCTGGCCTTGAGGCGGGCCAGCGCCGGGTGCTGCGGGTCGGCCTTCTCGAGCAGGGCCGACAGGCGGTTGGCTTCGCTGAAGTCGTCGCGGTTGACGCTCTGCTCGATCGCGATGACGGTCATCGGCAACAAGTCGGTCAACGCGCTGGCAACAGCGGCGTCGGCCTGGGTCTTGTCGCGCAGGGCGAGGTAGTACTCGACGGCGTTGTCGCCGGCCGGCGCATACAGGCGGTTCTCCGCATAGGCCTTGCTGGCGGCTTCGCGCAGCTGGTCGGCGGTCATGGCGGCGACCTGCGACGACACCGCGGTGGCCGGTGTCGGCGCCGGGGCGGTGGCTGGCGTGGCGGCGGTGGTGGCGGCCTGTTCGGCGGGCTGGTCCTTGCCGCACGCGGCGAGCACGAGACCGGCGGCGAGCACGGCTATGAACTGGAGCGTGGCGGGCCGGCGCATCGGCCGGGCCTCGGAATGGTTCGAAATCATGTTTTTAAGTCCCCTGGAGTGCGGCGAATCAAGGTGCGCACAGCGCAAGTGACACCCGCCCCGTGACCTTTGTCAAGCGCGTATTGGGTTCAGGTTTGCAAGGGTCGCGGGACCCGGCGAGATTTGCGACGCCGTTTCACTTTCCGATGCAAAAGCTGGAAAAAATGTGACCAAGAAGGTCATCCGCGCGGACATGGCCGGTGATTTCACCGAGCGCGTCATGGGCCTGGCGCAGCGACTCCGCGGCGAGGTCGAGGGCCTCCTGGTCGAGCTGCGCGCGGGCCAGCGCGAATTCGTCCCGGGCCTGGCGCAGGGCGTCGACATGGCGCGCACGGGCGGTGAACGCGCCTTCGCCTGCCGCGCCTTCCCCCTGCGCCAGCGCGCGCAGGCGCGCGTGCAGGGCGTCCAGTCCCTGGCCGGTGCGCGCGGACACCTGCAGGTGCTCGGCATCGTCGCCGGGGCTGGCCGCCGGCAACAGGTCGGCCTTGTTGTGCAGCCACAGGCGCCGCGGAACGCCGGCGATGGCATCGGCGACCGCGCCGCGTCCGGCGTCCACGTCGCGTGCGTCCAGCACCACGATGGCGAGATCGGCGCGTTCGAGCTCGCCGCGCGCGCGCCGCATGCCTTCGCGTTCGATGGCGTCGCCGCCCTCGCGCAGGCCTGCTGTGTCGACCAGGGTGAGTTCGACGCCATCGATGCGCACGACCTCATGGAGCAGGTCGCGCGTGGTGCCGGCGATGTCGGTGACGATGGCGCGATCGCTGCCGGCGAGCGCATTGAGCAGCGAACTCTTGCCGGCATTGGGTGGACCGACGATCACCGCATGCAGTCCATCGCGCAGACGCCGGCCGCGTTCGGCGGCAGCCAGAAGATCGTCGAGCGCCTGCATGGCGGCGGCGCAGCGTGCGCGCAATTGCGCGCCGCCAAGGGTGTCGATGGGCTCGTCGGCGAAATCGATCGCGGCTTCGACGTGCACGCGGATGGCGAGCATGTCCGCGGCGAGGGCATCGACCCGGCGCGAGAACTCGCCTTCGAGCGCGCGCCGGGCCGCACGCGCGGCATTGGCATCGGCGGCGGCGATGAGGTCGGCGACGGCTTCGGCCTGGGCCAGGTCCAGCTTGCCGTTGAGGAAGGCACGCTCGCTGAACTCGCCGGGGCGGGCGCGACGCGCGCCGAGTTCGACGCAGCGTTGCAGCAGCAGTTCCAGCACTACCGGGCTTCCGTGTGCCTGCAGTTCCACCACGTCTTCACCGGTGTAGCTGGCGGGCGCCTCGAAGAACAGGGCGATGCCATCGTCGATGGTGACGCCGTCGGCGCTGCCGAAGCGGGCGTAATGCGCATGACGCGGTTTCAGGTGCAGGCGGCACAGCGCTGCAGCGATCGCATGCGCGCGCGCGCCGGACAGGCGCACGATGCCGACGCCACCCGCGCCGGGCGCGGTGGCGATCGCGGCGATGGTGTCGCGGCTGGCCAGGCTCATGGGCTTATCGTCGCAGATGCGGCGATGACTGCGTGACGCGGCGCGTGGTCGTCCGCGCCACGCCCCAAACAGCAAGCCCGCCGGATGGCGGGCTTGGTTGTGTCATCGGATAACCGCACGACTCAGGCGGTCGCCTTCGCCGGTTCCTCGGCGTAGCGCCGGGTCATCCACCACTGCTGCAGCAGGCTCAAGCCACCGTTGGTGATCCAGTACAGCACCAGGCCGGCCGGCATGAAGGCGAACAGCACGCCGAACACCAGCGGCATGAACTGCATCATCTTCTGCTGCATCGGATCCATGCCCGGCGCCTGCGGCGCGAGCTTCTGCGTGAACCACATCACCGCGAGGTTGATGACCGGCAGGATGAAGTAGGGGTCGCGCGCGGTCAGGTCGGTGATCCAACCCATCCACGGGGCGTGGCGCAGCTCGACCGACTCCGACAGCATCCAGTACAGGCACAGGAACACCGGCATCTGCACCAGGATCGGCAGGCAGCCGCCGACCGGATTGATCTTCTCCTTCTTGTACAGCTCCATCATCGCCATCTGCAGCTTCTGCTTGTCGTCGCCGTAGCGCTCCTGCAGCTGCTTGATGCGCGGCTGGAACTTGCGCATCTTCGCCATCGACTTGTACTGCGCGGACGACAGCGGAAACATCACGGCCTTGATCAGCACGACCAGGCCGACAATCGACCAGCCCCAGTTGCCCAACAGGCCGTGGAGCTTGTCGAGTACCCAGAACAGCCAGCCGGCAAGCGTTGCGGCCCACGCATAGGAAGAGAAGTCGACCGCTCGGTCGAGGCCCTTCACCTGCTGCGCATCGATCTGCTTGACCAGCTTCGGCCCGACCCACAGGCGCGCGGTCGTCACGTCCTTGCCGCCGGCGGCGACGGCGAACGACGGACCCCGGGCCTCGATCGTGTAGCGATTGCCCTGCTGGCCCAGTGCGTACAGCGCCGGCTGGTCCTTCTGCGGGATCCAGGCGGCGAAGAAGTGGTGCTGCAACATGCCGACCCAGCCGCCGGTCACCTGCTCGTCCAGCGCCTCGCCGGCGAACTTGTCGAACTTGCGCTTCTCGTACTCGCTGCCGTTGAACCAGGCGGCGCCCTGGAAGCTGTATTTCTCGGCATTCATCGGACCGCTGCTGGCGATCGCGCGCGGCACGCGGCTGAGCTGGCGATAGATGTAGCCCTGCCACGGCGTGGCGCCGGCGTTGGCGACTTCATCGCGCACCTGCACGACGTAACTGCCGCGCTGGAAGGTGAAGGTGCGGCGGATCGTCACGCCGTTGGACCCGGACCACACGAACGGCACACTGAGTTCCTGCTTGCCGTCGAGCTGGTAATCGCGCGCGCCTTCGGCGCGGAACGTTCCCTCTTGCCCGGGTGCGATCCCGCCGGTGCTGGTCCAGCCGCTGCGCGCGACGAAGTAGTGCGCATCGTCGTTCGCGAACAGGCGCACCGGCTCGCTGTTGGCGGCGGCGAGGGTCGGATACTTCAACAGGTCGGCCTGGCGCAGTTCGCCGCCGTCGAGAACGACGTGCAGCACGTCGGTGGTGATTTCGACCGGTTCACTTCCCGGCGCGACGGCGTTGGCCACGCCCGGCGTGGCCGCGGGGACGCTGCCCGGCGCGGCGGGCACGGCAGTGGCAGCCGCGGGGACCGGTGCGGTGGAGGCCGGGACGCGGGCGTCATTCGCCACCACGGCCGCGGTGTCGGCCGTCGGTGCGGCCTTTTCCTTGCCCCACTCCATCCACAGCAGGGTCGCCACCATCAGCCAGGCGAAGATAAGGAAAAGGCGGGTCTGATTCATGGGGCAGGCAGGCTCGGCCGACACGCAGGGTCGGCACAGTCAGGGGGAATTGGGGTCGGGCTCGTTCGATGCAAGCGCGTCCGGCGCGGGCGGCATTGTGCAGGGCACGGGTGCCACGGGCAACGCGCCATGGCGGCGCAGCAGATCAAGAAAATGACGCTCGAGCTGTTCCCGAGTGGCTGCACGCGCGGCCGGGCGCGCAACGACCACATAGTCGCCCGCGGCGAGGTCCGCGCGGTGCTGGCGGAATACCTCGCGCAAGGCGCGTTTGATGCGGTTGCGGCCGACGGCGTGGGGGTCGACCTTGCGCGACACTGCCAGCCCGAGCCGGGCAGGCACGTCGCTGGCATGCCAATGCACGGCCAGCCGCGGCGTGGCCTGGCGGCGACCCTGTTCGAAGATGCGATCGAAATCCGCACGCGCGCGCACCCGCGCAGTGCGCGGGAAGCGGGAGGTCATCGGAGTCATGCGGCCGCCGCTGTGGCGTCCGTCGACAAGTCAGCTAGAGCGAAACCGGCCAGGCCGAAACTGGCCAGGCCAGAACCGGACGCAGCGGCTTGCGCTCAGGCGCAAAGACGCTTGCGGCCCTTGGCGCGACGACGCGCGAGGATCTTGCGGCCATCGGCCGTCGCCATGCGGGCACGGAAGCCGTGGTCGCGCTTGCGCTTGAGGTTGCTGGGCTGGTAGGTGCGCTTGGTGGCCATGGGCGGCTCGGCGTGAACGGCGGAAAAGACCGCGGATTCTAGCGGGGTCATGGGACCCGGGTCAACCCGGGACTGGGCCGCGGTTTGGGACAGCGCGCTGGGGCAGCGCGCGCGCCGGTCAGGTTTCGCCCAACCCATCCCCCCAACCAAAACGGATGCGACACGCGCCGACGGATGATAGTCTGGCCCGCCCCCGTCCTGTCTGCATCGCGATGTCTTGTCATCGCGTGCGGCAGCGCTTTCCCTGCCTTCTGGGCGAAATTTTATCGACTGCGTGGTCCCCGATCTCAAGATGGAAGCCTGGCCCCGCTGCCTCGAACGCCTGGAAGCCGAATTCCCGGCCGAAGACGTCCACACCTGGCTCAAGCCGTTGCAGGCCACGCGCCGCGACCATGTGACCGTGCTGTACGCGCCCAACGCCTTCGTGGTCGAACACGTGCGTGCGCGCTACCTCGGCCGCATCCGCGAACTGCTCAGCCACTTCGCCGGCAGCGACGAGGTCCAGCTGGAAATCGGCACTCTGCCGCGCGCGTCCGCGCCGGCGCCCCTGACCGAGTCCATCCCGGTCCGCGGCGGCGCCGAACCCATGCGCAGCGAGCCCTTCGAGGGCAACCTCGACGCCCACTACACCTTCGACAATTTCGTCGAGGGGCGGAGCAACCAGCTCGGTCGCGCCGCGGCGCTGCAGGCTGCGGCACGTCCCGGCGACCGCGCCCACAATCCACTGCTGCTGTATGGCGGCACCGGCCTGGGCAAGACCCACCTGATGTTCGCCGCCGGCAACGCGATGCGCGCTGCCAATCCGAACATGCGCGTGTTGTACCTGCGCAGCGAGCAGTTCCTGGCGTCGCTGATGAAGGCGTTGCAGGACCGCACCAATGGCATGGCCGCGTTCAAGCGGCAGTTCCAGCAGGTCGATGCGCTGCTGATCGACGACATCCAGTTCTTCGCCGGCAAGGACCGCACCCAGGAAGAGTTCTTCCACACCTTCAACGCGCTGATCGATGGCAAGCAGCAGATCATCCTGACCTGCGACCGCTTCCCGCGCGAAGTCGAAGGCCTGGAGCCGCGGCTGAAATCGCGCCTGGGTTGGGGCCTGTCAGTGGCGATCGATCCGCCCGACTTCGAGACGCGCGCACAGATCGTGCTGTCCAAGGCACGCGAGCGCGGTGCGCACATCCCCGAGGACGTCGCATTCCTGCTCGCCAAGAAGATGCGCAGCAACGTGCGCGACCTGGAAGGCGCGCTCAATACGCTGGCGGCGCGCGCCAACTTCACCGGCCGCACCATCACCACCGAGTTCGCGCAGGAAACCTTGCGTGACCTGCTGCGCGCGCAGCAACAGGCGATAGGTATCCCCAACATCCAGAAGGTGGTGGCGGATTACTACGGCCTGCAGATCAAGGATCTGCTCGGCAAGCGGCGTACGCGTTCACTGGCGCGTCCGCGTCAGATGGCGATGGCGCTGGCCAAGGAATTGACCGAGCACTCCCTGCCCGAGATCGGCGACGCCTTCGCCGGCCGCGACCACACCACCGTGCTGCATGCCTGCCGCCAGATTCGTGGCCTGCTCGAGACCGACGGCAAGCTGCGCGAGGATTGGGACAAGCTGATCCGCAAGCTCAGCGAGTAGATCCCGGCGCCTCCGGGACGCTGCCGCACCCGGCCCGCATCGCCAGCCCTTGTGCCCGGACCAGCTCCGGGCCGCAATATTTTCCGTTCCCCGCTGCGCTCCATGGCCGCGGCGCGGTATCGTTCACACCACGCGGTCGCGACCTGTGGGCAAACGCCTGCCAGGCGCCCGCGCACGACGCTCCAGACGTTTTCAATCCGGTGGATAAGCGGTGGATGACGCCGCTTGCGCACAGGGTGCTGCGGACGAGTTGCGTACAAGTTGTGGACAAGTCGACCGCGGTACGCCCCGGAGAAAGTTGTCCACAGCTTGTGCCCCGGCTGGCCTGGGGTTTCCACAAGGTTTTAACTTTGTTTTTTCCTAATTAAATCAAAGGCTTGATGCTGTTTTCAGCGTTTTAGCGCTGCTCCATCATCACCATGCTTTTGATTTATTCACTACTTTTGTTTTGGTAAGGGGAGCGTCATCGATGCGTTTCAGCCTGCAACGCGAAGTGTTCCTGAAACCATTGGCGCAAGTCGTCAATGTCGTTGAGCGTCGGCAAACCCTGCCGGTCCTCGCCAACCTGCTGGTCCAGGTCAAAGCCGGACAGCTCTCACTGACGGGTACCGATCTCGAGGTCGAGATGGTGTCGCGGATAGGTGTAGACGACGCGCAGGATGGCGAGACCACGATCCCGGCCCGCAAGCTGTTCGAGATCGTCCGCGCCCTGCCTGATGGCAGCAAGGTCACCGTCTCGCAAGCGGCGGAGAAGATCACGGTGCAGGCGGGTCGCTCCCGCTTCACGCTATCCACCCTGCCCGCCAACGACTTCCCCTCGATCGACGAGGTCGAGGCGACCGAGCGTGTGCGCGTACCCGAAGCGAGCCTGAAGGAGCTAATCGAACGCACGGCGTTCGCCATGGCCCAACAGGACGTGCGCTACTACCTCAACGGCCTGCTCTTCGATTTGCGCGAGACCTCGCTGCGTTGTGTGGCCACCGACGGCCACCGCCTGGCCTTGTGTGAAGCCCCCCTCGATGCCGGCGCCAGTACCAAGCGCCAGATCATCGTGCCGCGCAAGGGCGTGACCGAGCTGCAACGCCTGCTTGAAGGCGGCGAGCGCGAACTGGAACTGGAAATGGGCCGCAGCCATCTGCGGGTGAAACGCGACGATGTCACCTTCACCAGCAAACTGATCGACGGCCGCTTTCCCGATTACGAGGCCGTGATCCCGATCGGTGCGGACAAGGAAGTGCGGATCGACCGCGAGGTGCTGCGCGCATCGCTTCAGCGCGCCGCGATCCTGTCCAACGAGAAGTACCGCGGCGTACGCATCGAAGTGTCGCCGGGCCAGCTCAAGATCAGCGCGCACAACCCCGAGCAGGAAGAGGCGCAGGAAGAGGTAGAAGCCGAAACGCGCGTCAGCGATCTGGCCGTGGGCTTCAACGTCAACTACCTGCTCGATGCCCTGACTGCCTTGCGCGATGAGAACGTGGTGCTGGCCCTGCGCGACGCCAATTCATCGGCGATGGTGCGGGAGGCGTCGAATGAGCGCTGCCGCCATGTCGTGATGCCCTTGCGCCTCTGATCCAGGCCTGAATGTTTCACGTGGAACGCCCAGCCCCGGCTGGGCGTTTTCTTTTGGGGCTCTCCTCCTTGTCCGGTTCCACCTGCACACTAGAGTCCACCCATGCACGTCACCCGCCTCGACCTCCGCAACCTGCGGCGTTTTTCCGACGCCAGCCTGCGACCTGCCGCAGGGGTCAACCTGATCATCGGGGACAACGGCGCCGGCAAGACCAGCATCCTGGAAGGCCTGCACCTGATGGCCTACGGCCGCAGCTTCCGCGGGCGAGTCCGGGACGGCCTTGTGCAGGCCGGCGCGCCGGCGCTGGAGATCTTCGTGGAATGGGAAGAGCGGGCAAGCCGCACCGGCGGGGAGTCGCTTCGTTCCCGCAAGGCCGGGTTGCGCCATAGCGGGCAGGACTGGTCCGGTCGGCTGGACGGCAGTCCGGTCGCACATCTGGGCGAACTCTGCGCCGCGTTGGCCGTGGTCAGCTTCGATCCCGGCAGCCACGTCCTGATCAGTGGCGGTGGCGAGCCGCGCCGACGCTTCCTGGATTGGGGTTTGTTCCACGTGGAACCCGACTTCCTGCCGCTGTGGCGTCGCTACTCTCGGGCGCTGCGCCAACGCAATGCCCTACTGAAGTCGCGCGCGACCAGCGCCCAGCTCGATGCCTGGGACGCTGAACTGGCGGACGCCGGGGAGCCGCTGTCTGTTCACCGACAGAGTTACCTGGAGGCGTTGCAGCCCCACTACGCAACCCTGCTGGCCGACCTGGCCCCACAGGTTGGACATGGCTCGCTGCAGTACCAGCCCGGCTGGCGCCGGGACGACCTGTCCCTACTGGATGCGCTGCTGGTGAATCGCGACCGGGATCAGGCCAGTGGCCATACGTCGGTGGGTCCCCATCGCGCCGACTGGTCCCTGGCGTTCTCCGCTGTACCGGGTCGCGAGGCCCTGTCGCGTGGGCAGGCAAAGCTCACGGCGCTCGCCGCCCTGCTGGCCCAGGCCGGGCACTATGCGGCCCACCGCGGCGAGTGGCCGGTGGTCGCGCTCGACGACCTGGCCTCGGAGCTCGACCGGCATCACCAGCGGCGTGTGCTCGACCGGCTGCTGGCCTGCTCGGCCCAGGTGTTTGTCACCGGAACGGAGCGGCCACCGGGACTGACGGACGTTTCGGCCCCCATCACGGTGTTCCACGTGGAACAGGGCCTGGTCGGTCCGGCCTAAGCCGGCCAGCAAGCTGGCTGCTCGCCAACCCAACGCCCGTGCGCGCCGCCCCGGGACCCCAGAAGCCGCTTGCCCCGGCTATACTCCACACACGTATTTTCATGTGTCTCGGTGTGATGCCTGGCCCCGGCCAGACCACGCACCGCCGGAGCCTGCTGCACCTCATGACCCAGATCGAACACGATCCCGCGAACGTCCCGACTCCCGTCGCCCCCTCCCAGACCTACGACTCCAGCAAGATCACCGTCCTGCGTGGTCTGGAAGCCGTGCGCAAGCGTCCGGGCATGTATATCGGCGATGTGCACGACGGCACCGGCCTGCACCACATGGTCTTCGAGGTCGTGGACAACTCGATCGACGAGGCCCTGGCCGGGCACGCGAACGAAGTCATCGTGACCCTGCACGAGGATGGCTCCTGCTCGGTGTCCGACAACGGTCGCGGCATCCCGGTCGACATCCACAAGGAAGAAGGCGTATCCGCGGCCGAGGTGATCCTCACCGTGCTGCATGCCGGCGGCAAGTTCGACGACAACAGCTACAAGGTTTCCGGCGGCCTGCACGGCGTGGGTGTGTCGGTGGTCAACGCGCTGTCCGAGCACCTGTGGCTGGACATCTGGCGCGACGGCGGCCATCACCGCCAGGAATACGCGCTGGGCGAGCCGCTGTACCCGCTCAAGCGCCTCGAGGATTCGAGCAAGCGCGGCACCCTGCTCCGCTTCAAGCCGTCGGTCGAGATCTTCACCGACGTCGAATTCCATTACGACATCCTGGCCAAGCGCCTGCGCGAACTGAGCTTCCTCAACTCGGGCGTCAAGATCACGCTTATCGACGAGCGCGGTGAAGGCAAGCGCGACGTCTTCCAGTACGAGGGCGGCATCCGCTCCTTCGTCGAGCATCTGGCCCAACTGAAGACCCCGCTGCACCCGAATGTCATCTCAGTGTCTGGTGAGATGAATGGCATCACCGTGGACGTCGCCCTGCAGTGGACCGATGCCTACCAGGAAACGATGTTCTGCTTCACCAACAATATTCCGCAGAAGGACGGCGGTACCCACCTGATCGGCTTCCGTGCCGCGCTCACGCGCACGCTGAGCAATTACATCGAACAGAACGGCATCGCCAAGCAGGCCAAGATCACCCTGTCCGGCGACGACATGCGCGAAGGCATGATTGCGGTGCTGTCGGTCAAGGTGCCGGATCCGAGTTTCTCCTCGCAAACCAAGGAGAAACTGGTCAGTTCCGAGGTCAGGCCGGTCGTTGAAAGCACGTTCGGTGCACGTTTGGAGGAATTCCTCCAGGAACACCCCAACGAAGCCCGCGCCATCGCCGGCAAGATCGTCGACGCCGCCCGCGCCCGCGAGGCTGCACGCAAGGCCCGCGACCTCACGCGTCGCAAGGGCGCGCTGGATATCGCCGGCCTGCCCGGCAAGCTCGCCGACTGCCAGGAGAAGGATCCGGCGCTGTCCGAACTGTTCATCGTCGAGGGTGACTCGGCGGGCGGCTCGGCCAAGCAGGGCCGCAACCGCAAGACCCAGGCGATCCTCCCGCTCAAGGGCAAGATCCTCAACGTCGAGCGCGCGCGCTTCGATCGCATGCTGGGTTCGGCCGAAGTGGGGACGCTGATCACCGCGCTCGGCACCGGCATCGGCAAGGACGAATACAACCCGGACAAGCTGCGCTACCACCGCATCATCCTGATGACCGACGCCGACGTCGACGGTTCGCACATCCGCACACTGCTGCTGACGTTCTTCTACCGGCAGATGCCGGAGCTGCTGGAGCGCGGGCACATCTACATCGGCCTGCCGCCGCTGTACAAGATCAAGCAGGGCAAGACCGAGCTGTATCTCAAGGACGATGCCGCGCTCGATGCCTACCTGGCCGGCAACGCAGTCGAAGGCGCCTCGCTGGTGCCCGCCGATGGCGAGCCGCCAATTACCGGCGAAGCGCTGGAAAAGCTGCTGCTGGCCTATGCCGGCGCTCGCGAAGCGATCGCGCGCAATGCGCATCGCTACGATCCGATCGTGCTTGAGTCGCTGATCGATTTCACTCCGCTCGATGCCGCCACGCTCGCCAGCAATACCGACGAGCGCCACGAACTCGACACGCTGCAGGCGCGCCTCAACCGCACCGGACTGGGCAAGCCGCGCTATCGCCTTGAGTTGCATCCGGCCACGGATGCGCGCCAGGCCGCACTGCTCGTGCATCGCACCCACATGGGTGTGGAGCACACCCAGGTGCTGCCGATGGCGGCATTCGAAGGCGGTGAACTGCGCGCGGTGCGCGAAGCCGCCGCGATGCTGCATGGCCTCGTCCGTGCCGGCGCGAAGATCGTGCGCGGCAATCGCGAACAGCCGGTTCTGAGCTTCGCCGAAGCGCAGGCGTGGCTGCTCGAGGAAGCCAAGAAAGGCCGCCAGATCCAGCGCTTCAAGGGCCTGGGTGAAATGAACCCCGAGCAGCTGTGGGATACCACGGTCAATCCGGAAACGCGCCGCCTGCTGCAGGTACGCATCGAGGACGCCGTGGCCGCCGACCAGATCTTCTCCACGCTGATGGGGGACGTGGTCGAACCGCGCCGCGAGTTCATCGAAGAGAACGCGCTGAAGGTCGCCAACCTGGACGTCTGAAGATCGCGTCGCGGTCGCCCGCGTCGCGGGCGCTGTGGCGCTGCGCGACCCTACAACGTTGACAACGCGTTAATCCCTCGCGGTCTACAACGCGGATTACCCATTCAGGAAGTTGCCGATGAAGCGTCTGTTGCTTGCGGTCGCCGTTTCCACGCTCCTTGCAGGTTGCGCCACCACCACGTCGCCCACCGGCCGAACCCAGGTCGTCGGTGGCGTGTCCGAAGAACAGCTTGCGCAACTCGGCGCGGAAGCCTTCGCCGAAACCAAGGCCAAGACCCCGCAAAGCACCGACAGCCGCCAGAGCGCCTACGTGCGCTGTGTGGTGCAACGCGTGGTGGAGCAGCTACCGCCGGACTGGCAGAACATCGGCTGGGAAACAGCAGTATTCGTCGACGACTCGCCCAACGCATTCGCGTTGCCGGGCGGCAAGGTAGGCGTCAACACCGGGATCTTCACGGTCGCCAAGAACCAGGATCAACTGGCTGCCGTGGTCGCGCATGAAGTAGGCCACGTCTATTCCCATCACCACAACGAACGCATCACCAAGCAGATGGGAACGCAGGGCGCGCTGCAGATGCTGGGCGCGCTCGCGGGCGCACGCTATGGCGAAGGCGCGGCGAACGCGGTCGTGCAGGGCGGCGGCATCGCGGCGCAGGCCGGTTTCCTGCTGCCCAATTCGCGCACGCAGGAAACCGAAGCCGACGTCGTCGGCCAACAGCTCATGGCACGCGCCGGTTTCGATCCGCGCCAGGCGGTCAACCTCTGGCAGAACATGATCGCGGCGAGCCGCAGCCATCCGCCGGAATGGCTGTCGACGCACCCCAATCCCGAAACCCGGATCCAGGAACTCGGCAGCCGCGCCACCAGCCTGGTGCCCGTCTACGAACAGGCCCGCGCCACTGGCCACACCCCCAAGTGCGGCTAAACACGGACACAAAGAGCAAAACTGACCCCATATCGCCGGCACGGGCGTTTCTGTTAGCGTGACGGCCCCCTGACCCGGCGCTTCTCGACCCGGGCCGCACCAACCGCAACATAGGTGACTAATGAAAGCCATCTCTTCTCATCGCACCGTCCTGGCCGCCACCGTCGCAGCCGTGCTCGCCCTGGGTGCGGTTTCCCAGGTCAGTGCGCAGAGCGCCGCCCAGCAGCGTCGTGCCGACCGCGAAGCAGCCAAGGCCAGCAAGCAGGGCAAGGAAGAAAAGGCAACCATCACCTATCCGAACGCGACGCGTCAGGAGCCTGGCGCGAAGGCCTCGGCCAAGGCCTCGCCGAAGCTGCAGAAGATGATGAAGTTGTACGACGACGAGAAGCCGGCCGAAGCGCGTGCGATCGCCGACGAGATCATCGGCACCGAGGCCTTCAATGCCTATGACCATGCCTTCGCCGCACAGATCGCTGCGCAGATCGCGTACGAGGCCGACGACGCCAACGGCGCGATCGCCTACCTGGACAAGGCGATGGCCTTCAACGGCCTGGACAACAACAGCCACTACAACGCCATGCTGATGAAGGCGCAGCTGCAGTTGCAGGAAGACAAGTACGCCGACGGCCTCACCACCATCGATCAGTTCCTCAGCGAAACCAAGAGCCAGCAGCCGGAACATCTGGTGATCAAGGGCAATGCCCTGTACCGGCTCGAGAAGTACCCCGAGGCCGCGGCCGTCCTCAAGCAGGCCATCGACGCCTCGCCCGAACCCCGCGCCGACTGGCAGCAGCTGCTGATGGCGGCCTACGCCGAAAGCGGCCAGGGCGACCAGGCGATCGCCATGGCCGAAAAGGTCGCGGCCAAGAGCCCGACCGACAAGCGTGCGCAGATGAACCTCGTGGCGGTCTACCTGCAGGCCGACAAGTACGACAAGGCGTCCGTGGTCCTGGAAAAGCTCCGCGCCGCCGGTCAGTTCACCGAGGACCGCGACTACCGCCAGCTCTACTCCACCTACCTCAACAGCGAGGGCAAGGAGAAGCAGGCCGCAGGCGTCATCCAGGAGGGTCTCGACAAGGGCATCCTCAAGCCCGACCACCAGTCCTACCTGGCGCTGGCGCAGTCCTACTACTTCTCCGAACAGCCCGGTCCGGCCATCGAGGCCTACAAGAAGGCCGCGCCGCTGGATGACGATGGCGAGACCTATCTCAACCTTGCCCGCCTGCTCTGGCAGGAGGCCCGCATCCCCGAAGCGAAGGAAGCGGCCAAGCAGGCCATCGCCAAGGGCCTGAAGAAGCCCGATGACGCCAAGAAAATTCTGGCGCTGCCGGCGAAATAAGAGCCAATTAAGAGTCGCAGAGCACAAAATACCGCTTCGCGCTTGGAAGCCCGAGCGCGACTTGGTATATGCTAGGTGGTTCCTGCGTTCTCGCCGATGCGAGCGCCGGAATCGAACATCGCCCGAGGCGCCCTGGCGTCCGGAAAACTTCCCGAGCTACGGCGCATGACGCAAGCCTTCGAAATCCATACCCACGACGACGAGCCCGAAGGCCTTAACTGGGCGCGAATCACCGGCATCAGCATGGCGCTGGCCGTCCACGTCGGCGCCCTGCTGCTGCTGCTCGCTCCGCTGGCCGCCCCGCCGAGCGAGAAGGCCAAGGAAGAGACCACGATTGTGAATATCGTGCGTCCGCCGCCGCCGCCCCCGCCGCCGCCGCCGCCGCCGCCGGAAGAGCCCAAGCCGCAGCCGGTCCGCCAGCTGTCGCCGCCGCAGCCCACGCCGTTGCCGCCGCCGCCTGAGCAGCCGCCGATCGAGGTCGAAGACCCGAGCCCGGTCGACCTGCCGCCGGTGCCGCCGTCGCCGCCGGCTCCGCCGCGTCCGAGCGAAACCATCGCCGGTTCGATCGATCCGTCCTCGCAGCGCATGAATCCGCCGGATTACCCGCCGGCCGCGGCTCGCGCCGGCGCCACCGGTACGGTCGTGCTGCTCGTCGACATCGACGCCCAGGGCAATGTCGTCAACGTGCGTGTGGAGAAGTCCAGCCGCAACCGCGACCTCGACCGTGCCGCCCAGGATGCTCCGCGCAAGAAGAAGTGGCGCTTCAACCCGGCCAAGGAAAATGGCCAGCCGGTGCCCAGCACCGTGCGCGTCCCGGTTGTCTTCAACTTCTAAGCTTTCAAACCCCGGCCTCCCGGCCGGGGAGCACTGTTGTAATTAGCAATTCCACCTTCCACGACTAAAAGGTAAGCGTCATGTTGCAGGAAACCACCGCCGCCGCCGCGGCCCAGACCGGGGGCTCCAATGCCGCCGCCCTGTCGCAGATGGGCTTTGGCAATCTGCTCCAGGAAATGGTTAGCAACCCGGGCCACTACGCCGTCTCCTGGGCTGTGCTTCTCACCCTCACCCTGATGTCGGTGCTGTCGATCTACTGGATCGTCACCAACTTCATCAAGAACGTGCGCCTGAAGGGCACCTCGGACCGCGTCATCAGCACGTTCTGGGAAACCCCGAACGCTCAGGACGCGATCCGATTCATGGAAGAGCAGCCGCGCTTCGAGCCGTTCTCCAAGATCGCCCTCGATGCCGCCCAGGCCGCCGCGCACCACCAGCGCCACGAAGGCTCGCGCCTGGTCGAGTCGCTGAACCGCTCCGAGTTCGTCGACCGCGCCCTGCGCCAGGGCGTGACCCGCGAATCCTCGCGCCTTGAGTCCGGCCTGACCGTGCTCGCCACCGTCGGTTCGACCGCGCCGTTCGTCGGCCTGCTCGGTACCGTGTGGGGCATCTACGGCGCGCTGATCCGCATCGGCGCCTCGGGCAACGCCTCGATCGACGCCGTCGCCGGTCCGGTGGGTGAAGCGCTGATCATGACCGCCCTCGGTCTGTTCGTCGCGATCCCGGCCGTGCTTGCGTACAACTTCTTCACCCGCCTGAACCGCGTTACGAACAACAAGTTCGATACGTTTGCCCACGACCTGCACGACTTCTTCGCCACCGGCTCGCGCGTCGGCGAAGTCGCCAAGCGCTGATCCCAGGTCACCAGTAGTCGTTTCGGAGTTCGGACATGGCTTTCAATTCTGGTAGTGGTGGCGGCCGCCCGATGGCGGAAATCAACGTCACGCCGCTCGTCGACGTGATGTTGGTGCTGTTGATCATCTTCATGATCACCGCACCGCTGATGACGCATAAGGTCAAGGTCGATCTGCCTGAGGCGAACCTGAACAAGCGCCAAGATGACATCATCAAGGTCACCCCGATCACCATCGCGGTCGAGGACACCGGTGCGCTGTACTGGAACGACGAACCGGTGACCAAGGGCGTGATCGAGAGCCGCTTCTCGGTCGAGGCGCAGAAGACCCCGCAGCCGCAGGTCAACGTACGTGGCGACAAGACCGCCAAGTACAAGCTGGTTCAGGAGGTCGTCCAGATCGCCCAGAACCAGGGCATGCGCAAGGTCGGTTTCGTGGCGATCAAGGATCGCTCGGGCCAGCCGTAACCGCTAACCGGAGAAATAGACATGGCATTTGCAAGTGGTTCCGGCGGCGGTCCTATGGCCGACATCAACGTCACGCCGCTCGTCGACGTGATGTTGGTGCTGTTGATCATCTTCATGGTCACCGCGCCGATCCTGTCCTATCCGATCGACGTCAACCTGCCGCAGCGTTCGTTGAACCAGCCGCCGCAGACGAAGGTCCCGCCGCCGCCGATCCGTCTGCGCATCGACGCCGCCGGCACGATCTTCTGGAACGATTCGCCGATCGATATGCGCGTGCTGCAGCAGCAGATGAACAATGAGGTCGCCAAGGACCCCACCAATCAGCCGCTGCTCGAAATTGATGTGAACCCGGATGCCGATTACGGCATCCTCGCCAAGGTGCTGGCACGGGCGAAGAATGCCGACATGCAGAAGATCGGCTTCGTCCAGCCGCAGTAAGCCTGGCAAACGTTTCAAGCGCTACCAACAGTCGTGAAACGCCGCCTCCGGGCGGCGTTTTTTTATGCGCGCTTCGCATGCCACCAGGTCCGCCGCGCGGCGCGACGGTCGCGCAACCCCATGCGCCCCTTGTCAACGTTGTGAAAACGGGCGTAGCGTGAAATCCAGGACCCGTCGCCCGGCGCATGCGAGGCCACCGGACGGATGAGTCCGCGCGGCGCTTCATTCGACACGACAGAGGGAGGGCACCATGGCAACTTCCATGTTTGCGGGCGATTCCGGTCGGGGTACGCAAGGCCGAGCGATGGCGGAGATGAACATCACGCCGCTGGTCGATGTGATGCTGGTGCTGCTGATCATCTTCATGGTGGCAGCGCCGATGGTGACGCGCTCGATCGACCTGCGCTTGCCGCAGACGTCGCCGCCGGGACCGCAGTCGATCAAACCGCCGCATCTCAGCCTCGGTGTGCGAGGCAGCGGCCAGTTCGTGCTGGATGGCGTCGCACTGAGCGAACGCGCGCTCGCATCGGCGCTGGGCGAAGCCGCGCGCGCGGCGCCCAATACGGTCGTGGATCTGTCCGTGAGTGGCGACGCCGACTACCAGGCGTTCACCACCGCGCTGGCCGTGGCCCGCAACAACGGCATCAGCAATATCGCGATGCAGTAGGCCTCGCCGACAGAACATCCAGCCATGGCGCGTTGAAAGACGCGCCATGCGCCTGGCGACTTTCACCCCGCCAGGATCGCCAGGTATCGCTTCACCGTCGCCGCGAGCCCGGCGTACAACGCCTCGCCGATCAGCGCATGCCCGATCGACACTTCCTGCACGTTCGGCACCGCGCGCAGGAACGCGCCCAGATTGTCCTGGCTGAGATCGTGCCCGGCATTCACCGCCAGGCCTTCCGCCTGGGCTCGACGCGCGGTCGCGGCAAAGCGCAGCAGCATGTCCCGGGCGTCGCCCGCGGCGTGCGCTTCGGCGTACGGCCCGGTGTACAACTCGACGCGATCCGCGCCGAGCGCCGCGGCCTGGTGCATGTCATCGCCACCTTCGCCGTGCGCGTCGGCGAACAGGCTGACGCGGCAGTGCAGCGCCTTCAGCTGGGCCACCAGCGGACGCAACGCGTCGGCGTCGCGCGCGAAATCAAAACCGTGGTCGGAGGTGAGCTGCGCATCGCCATCGGGCACCAGCGTCGCCTGCGCCGGACGCACCTGCTCGCACAAGGCGATGAAGCCGGGATAGCCGGCGCGTGGCGGCGCGAACGGATTGCCTTCGAGGTTGAACTCGACACCGTATTCGCGCGTGAGCTCGGCGAGCGCGAACACATCGTCCGCGCGGATGTGGCGCGCATCGGGACGCGGGTGCACGGTGATGCCGTGCGCACCGGCATCCAGGCAGGCGCGGGCGGCGCGGACCACGTCCGGTTCGTTGCCGCCGCGCGAATTGCGCAGCACCGCGATCTTGTTGACGTTGACGCTGAGGACGGTCATCGCCCGAAGTGTACCCGGCGATCGCGCACGGCCGCCGGGTACCGTGGCGCCGCGACGTTCCGGCGGATCAACCGCGCGGCGGTTCGTTCTGGGTGGCCGCTGCGAGACGGCGCGCTTCGGCCTGCTCGCGCAGGCGCCGCAGTTCTTCCGGATCCAGTATCAGCTGCTCGTCGCGCGCGCGGCTGCCGATGCGGTCGGACGCGAGCTTGAGGACGAAGGCGGCGAACATCGCCAGCGCCACCAGCAACGCGAACGCCAGGCCACCGGTCGTCGTAGCGGTGAACGCCATCCACAGGGCAGCAAGGGCAAGCACGAGGAACAACCAGGCCATGGGCGAACTCCCGAATACGCTGGGGGGCAGTTTACCGCGCCGGTTTGTTCGCGTTTTGTGCCGGAGCGCGCGGCCTCGGCCCGTCCGTCGCCGCGCCCCTGCCTTGTGGCCAGGCGGGCGGCGGGCGCTACAGCACCGGCGATACCAGCCGCGCCAGCGCTTCCGGCAGGCGCGTGGCGAACAGGGACTGCGAGCGGTCGACCGCCACGCAGCCCGAGGCCGCGCATTCGGTGTCCATCAAGGCCGCCAGGTCGGCGCACAGGGCGGCGTCGCGGAACATCAGCGACACCTCGAAATTGAGGCGGAAGCTGCGATGGTCGAAATTCGCGCTGCCGATTATGGCCAGGTCGTCATCGCACAGCAGCGCCTTGGTGTGCAGCATGCGCGGCCCGTATTCGTACACCCGCACGCCGGCCGCGAGCAGCTCGTCGAAGTAGGACCGCGCCGCCAGCGTGACCAGCCGGCTGTCGCTCCTGCGCGGTACCAGCAGGCGCACATCGAGTCCGCCCAGCGCCGCGGACGTCAGCGCCATGCGCGCGGCTTCGCCCGGTACGAAATAGGGCGTCGCCAGCCACACCCGCCGCTCCGCGGAATGGATCGCACCGACGTGCAGGCGATGGATCGCTTCCCACGACGAGTCCGGTCCCGATACCAGCACCTGCACCGGCACGTGTCCGCGCTGCGGGACGGGCAGGGGCAGGGTAATCGGCGGGTTTCCGGTGGCGTAGGCCCAGTCCTCGACGAAGACCAGCTGCAGCGAACTCACCACGTCGCCTTCGACGCGCACATGCAGGTCGCGGTAGGCGTCCGCGCGCAGGCGCTCGTCTTCCTCGTCGGTGATGTTGATGCCGCCGGTGTAGGCGATGCGGCCGTCGATCACCACGATCTTGCGATGGCTGCGCAGGTTGAGCCACGGCCGTTTCCACACCTGCAGGAAACGCGAGGGGTGGAACCACGCGAGTTCGCCACCCGCGGCGACGAGGTCATGGAAGAAACGCGCCGGCGTCTTGCCCGAACCCACCGCGTCCAGCAACAGCCGCACCTTCACCCCGGCACGCGCGCGCTCGATCAGGGCATCGCGCAATGCCGCGCCGGTTTGGTCCGGATAGAAGATGTAGTACTCCAGGTGCACGTGCTCCTGCGCGGCGGCGACATCGCGCAGCAGGGCGGAATACTTCGCGCCGCCGTCGACCAGCAGGCGCGCGTCGGTGGCGGACGTCGGCGGCAGGCCGGTCGTCGCCTGCCCCAGCCGTGCGAGTTCGATCGCGTCCGCGCTGGGCTTGAAGCCCTCGGGCGGGGGCGGCAGCTTGGCCTTCGCGCGGAAGCGCCGCAGGCGCTGCCGATGGATGCGCTGCGGACCGAGCCAGTAGTAGATGATGAAGCCGACGTACGGCAGGGCGGCGAGGCAGACCAGCCAGCTCAGCGTGGCCACGGGTTCGCGCTTCTGCAGCACGATCCAGCCACCCAGCCCCAACAGGTACACCGCCCACGCCAGGGACAGGTAGAGCTTCAGGTGCGGCACCGCGAGCAGGGCCGTCCACAAGTCGCTCAGGGCGTCGGGCATCGGTTCCGGTCGAGGGGATCGTCGCGGTGCGCGACGCGGAGAGCGTATCCCAAGCCGCGCCACACCCGTTCAGCGCGGCATCCACGCATTCAGAAAGCCGGGTTTGTCAGTTAGTAATATTGCTAATAACCTTGAGCCCCCTGACAGCATTGCCGTACCCGCGCGGCGGCCCAATCGCTATGGAAGACGCCAACAAACCCAGAGCGCCCATCAAAGGCCGCGGCGCGGCTTCGTACGTGCACGGTCGCTATGCCGTCATGACGACCGAGGGTGCCGACGACGGCTGGGGTTCGGTCTACGAAGGTTCGGACGAGGCCCCGCGACCCGCGACCACCGTCACCGAGGAGCGCGCGCGCAGCATCGTCAGCCACAACGATTCGCCCGACATCGGCTTCGCCGCCTCGGTGAACCCGTATCGCGGCTGCGAGCACGGCTGCGTGTACTGCTTCGCGCGGCCGTCGCATGCGTACCTCGACCTGTCGCCGGGACTCGACTTCGAGACCAAACTATTCGCCAAGACCAACGCCGCCGAACGCCTGCGCGCGGAACTGGCGCGGCCGTCGTACCGCTGCACGCCGATCGCGCTGGGCATCAACACCGATGCCTACCAGCCGATCGAACGGCGCTACCGCATCACCCGCCAATGCCTGGAGGTGCTGGCGGAAACAAAGCATCCGCTCAGCTTCATCACCAAGAGCGCGCTGATCGAACGCGATCTCGACCTGCTCGCCGCGATGGCGCGCGAACGCCTGGTCAGCGTGTACTTTTCGATCACCACGCTCGACAACCACCTCGCCGCGAAGATGGAACCGCGTGCCTCCGCACCGCACGCCAAGCTGCGCGCGATGAAGGCACTGTCGGAAGCGGGCGTTCCCGTAGGCGTGATGGCCGCGCCGATGATCCCGATGATCAACGACCGCGAGCTCGAACACATCCTCGAAGCGGCCTACGAACACGGCGCGCGCGCCGCCGGCTACGTGTTGCTGCGCCTGCCGCACGAGCTCAAGCAGATCTGGCGCGAATGGCTGGAACTGCACTACCCCGAACGCGCCGCGCACGTGATGAGCCTGGTGCAGCAGATGCGAGGCGGCAAGGATTACGACAGCGCCTTCGGCAAGCGCATGCGCGGCGAGGGCCCGTTCGCGCAGTTGCTGCAGCAGCGCTTCGCCAAGGCACATGCCCGTCTCGGGTTCGGCCGGCTGCCGCCGCTGGACAGCAGCCGCTTCACGCCGCCGCGACCGTTGTCGCCGCAGCGCGAGTTGTTCTGACGGCTACGAAGCGGCCGCATCGCCGCCGGCGCCTGCACGCGGGCGGTTGCCGCAGGGATGACCCGCGCCTTGGGGCCGCTGCCGGCATCTCGTCCCTGGCCGGCAGCACCTGCGTTTATTCACAACCGCGCCAGTCCTGCGATGATGGACCTTCATCGCACCCTTGCCGGAGCCATGAGCGACGAATTGGAGAATGAACGCAACGAGTTGCAGGCAACGCGCCGCCAACTGCAGTTGCTGACCGACGCGATCACCCACGACCTGCGCGCCCCGCTGCGCACGATCGAAGGGTTTGCCGCGCGCGTGGCCGCCAGCGCCCACGACCGCCTCGAGCCACGTGAACGCGAACAGCTGCAGCGCGTGCATGACGCCGCCACGCGCATGACCTCGCTGCTGGAGCAGCTGGGCGAACTCGCGCGCGCCACCCATGCACCGCTGCAACCGGCCGACGTCGACATCAGCCTGGTGGCCGAATGGATTCTGGCCGACCTGCAGGACGGCGAACCCGAACGCCCTGCCCAGCTCCACGTGCAACCCGGCCTGCGCGCGCACGGCGACGAACGCCTGCTGCGGCTGCTGTTCACGCAGCTGCTGCACAACGCCTGGAAGTTCTCGGCGACGGCCGCCGCCACCCGGATAGAAGTAACCGGCGACAGCGAGGCCGGCCGCCGCCGTTTCGTGATTCGCGATGCAGGCATCGGTTTCGACCCGCTTTACGCGGGCAAGCTGTTCGAGCCGTTGCAGCGGCTGCACGGCGCGGAGCAGGGTGCGGGGCATGGCCTCGGTCTTGCCATCGCGAGGCGCATCGCCGAGCGCCACGGCGGCGGCATCACGGCGGTTTCACAACCCGGTGACGGCGCGGCCTTCACTGTGGACCTGCCGGACGCGTGAGGGAAAGCGAGTGCTGCATCGAGACATCCTGCTGGTCGAGGACAATCCCGACGATGTCGAGTTGACCCGGCTCGCCTTCGAGGAAGCCAGCGTCAGCAACCGCCTGGTGGTGGTAGGGGATGGCGCCGAGGCGCTCGACTATCTGTTTGCCCGCGGCCGCCACGCCGGGCGCAATCCCGCCGAGCTGCCGTCGATCGTGATGCTCGACCTCAACCTGCCCAAGCTCGACGGACGCGAGGTACTGCAGGCGATCCGCGCCGAGCCCGCCACGCGTGAGTTGCCGGTGATCGTGCTGACCACCAGCGCCGAGCCCTTCGATGTCGAGACCAGCTACGCCCTGGGCGTCAACAGCTACATCCAGAAGCCGGTGGATTTCGAGCAGTTCGTCGCGGCGGTGCGACAGGTCGGGCTGTACTGGCTGGTGCTAAACCATCCGCGCGTGGCGTAGCGCCGCGCATCAACCCTGCTTGCCGAACAGCGCTTCCGCGCGCTGGAACAGGATCCAGCTCGTCGCGATGAACTTGTCACCGCCGAGCGGGCGGTTGCCACGATGGGTATGGGTAAAGGCCGCCGGCGCGATCAGCAACGACCCCGTACGCGGTGCGATCCGGCGTTGCTGGTAGAGGAATTCGGTCTCGCCCTCTTTGAAGCCGTCGTTGAGGTAGAGGGTCCACAGCAGGTGGCGGTGCAGCGTCTCGTTCTGCGGATCGCGCGGGTACAGCTCGCAATGCCAGTACGGATAACCACCGCGACCACCGGTGTAGCGCTGCAGGTTGATCGCGCCGGGCCGCAGCACGGTCTGCGCCACCGGCGACAGCGTCGCATCGTCCATCGCCTGCAGGCGTTCGGCGGTGAGGCGATGACGCGCACCGCCCTCGCCCGGCACTTCCAGCATCAGCGGCGCGATCAGCGTGTGCGGATAGCGCCGCAGGTAGGCCAGCAGGCCGCGGAACACGGCCTGGTTGAGCTCCATTTCGGCATCGCGCCATTCCGGCCGGCCGGTGATGGAAATGTCGAGGCTGTCCTTCAGCTCCGGCAGCACGCCGCCACCGACGCGGCCTGGCTGCGCGGCATCGCTGGCGGTAAAACGCGCCACCAGCGCCGCGCACGCTTCGCGCGACAGCGCATCCTCGAATACTTCGATGAAGTCGGCGTGGCTCATGGCGTCACGGTCGGTGCGGGATCCGCAGTAAAGCAGATTCCCCCGACGTGCTCTCAGGCCATCGCCGTTGCGCCGGCCTGCGCCGCGTCGTGCTCGCGGTGGTAACGCGTGGCGGTCTCGACTTCCTGCTTCGAGCCCATGAACACCGGCACGCGCATGTGCAGCCCGGTCGGCTGCACTTCAAGCATGCGCATGCGGCCGGTGGTCGCGGCGCCGCCGGCCTGCTCGACCAGGAAACTCATCGGGTTGGCTTCGTACATCAGGCGCAACTTGCCGCCCTTGTCGCGGCACTTGCTGTCGAGCGGGTAGCTGAAGATACCGCCGCGGGTGAGGATGCGGTGCACGTCGGCCACCATCGAGGCCACCCAGCGCATGTTGAAGTCCTTGCCGCGCGGGCCTTCCTTGCCGGTCAGCATGTCGCCGACGTAGCGCTGCATCGGCGCTTCCCAGAAGCGCTGGTTGGAGACGTTGACCGCGAACTCTTTGGTCTCCTCCGGAATGCGCATGCCACGCGTGGTCAGCACGAACGAACCGACTTCGCGATCCAGGGTGAACGCGTGCGTGCCGTGGCCGACGGTCAGCACCAGCATCGTGCTCGGCCCGTAGGTGCAGTAGCCGGCCGCGACCTGCGCGGTGCCGGGTTGCAGGAAGTGTTCGTCGCCCGGCGTGACCACGCCCTCGGGGCAGCGCAGCACCGAGAAGATCGTGCCGACCGAGATGTTGACGTCGATGTTGGAGGAGCCGTCGAGCGGATCGAACATCAGCAGGTAGTTGCCGCGCGGATACACATCCGGGATCGCCTGGCTGTGGTCCATTTCCTCCGAGGCAAGGCCGGCGAGGTGGCCACCCCAGGCATTGGCCTCGAGCAGGATCTCGTTGCTCAGCACATCGAGCTTCTTCTGCGCCTCGCCCTGGATGTTCATGCTGGCGACGCCCGGCGTGCCCGCATCGCCCAGCACGCCGCCGAGCGCGCCCTTGCCGACCGCGATCGAGATGGTCTTGCAGGCGCGGGCGACGACTTCGATCAGCAGGCGCAGGTCGGCATGGATGTGGCCGGCGCGCTCTTCTTCGATCAGGAAGCGGGTCAGGGAGATGGACGCGGAACTGGACATGGCGGGCGGGCAGGGCGGCAGCGGAGAGGGCCGCCATTGTCGCCGATGCGGGTGGCCGCCGCCCCCTACCTACGCAGCCGGCGCGTCCGGCTCCAGTCAATGACGCGGGCCCAGCCGGGCTGGAATCAGGCCACTTGACGCGTCGCGCGGGCGGCGTGCCGGTGGACCACCGCAGCCAGGGTCTGCCGCGCCATCGTCAGCATCAGCAGCGGTGCGGCCGGCTCGGCCGCGGTCAGCACGCGCCGCGCGGCGTCCAGCACGTCATTGACGACATCGGCGGCGTCGGCGCCGAGCAGCATCCGCAGGCCCCGCGAGGCGCCGTCCAACAGGCGTTCGCATTCCGGTCCGCAGCCTTGGCCAGCGCGCCGCATCACCTGCACCAGGGCTGCGTCGAGGCGTGAAAGGGACAGCAGCAGTTCGTCGGCGGTGGGCGGAGCGTAGGGAGTGTTCATGCGTTCAGTCTCGGCAGGGGGCGTCGCAGCAGCTGAGATACCCGCCAACTGTTACGGATTCGGCCGCGGATAGCGGACTGCGGTCAGAGTGCGGAGCGGGCGGTCAGCGGCCAGTGAAAATGCGGCGACAGAGCGGTGAAGCGTTCAGCTGCTGACAGCAGGGTGGCAGCAGGCCGCGCGCACGCTGCGATTCCACCCGAGGAGCGGCGCCGTGCATCCACCCCGTTCGCTGTTCACGTGTTTGTCCTTCACCCTCGCGTCACCATTGCCTGCTGGCGAGCCCTCCGGAATCCGTCCCATGCACACCCAGCGGAGTGAGCCATGACCGATACGACAACGCGGCCCACGCTGCCACGCGATGGCCGCCACGACTTCGACTTCATCCACGGACGCTGGCGGGTGCAGAACGAGCGCTTGCGCGAACGCCTGGTGGGCTGCACCGACTGGGACGTATTCGACGCCACCGACGAATGTCGGCCGGTGCTCGATGGCGCCGGCAATCTCGAGGAATTCCACACCGCATGGAATGGCGGCTTTGAGGGCATCGCGCTGCGCCTGTACGACGCGGACAGCGCGGAATGGCGCATCCATTGGGCCAGCAATCGCGGCGGCGTACTCGATCCAGCGGTGAGCGGACGCTTCGAGGACGGCGTGGGTACGTTTTACGGCAGCGACCAGCATGCGGGCCGCCCGGTGCGCGTGCGCTTCCTGTGGAGCAGCACCAGCGCCAACAGCGCGCACTGGCAGCAGGCTTTGTCCGCCGACGACGGCGCGAGTTGGGAAACCAACTGGCACATGTGGTTCCGTCGCGTCGACGAGCACGGCCGCCTGCCGCACGACGATGCGGTGCTGGAGCTGCGCCAGTACACGTTGCAGCCCGGCCAGCGCGACGTATTGATCGACCTGTTCGAGCGCGAATTCATCGAGACCCAGGAAGCCGTCGGCATGCACGTCATCGGCCACTTCCGCGACCTCGACGCGCCCGACCGCTACGTGTGGCTGCGCGGCTTCCCGTCGATGGAGGCGCGTCGCGAGGCGTTGCAGGGCTTCTACTTCGGACCGGTGTGGCAGCGCCATCGCGATGCCGCCAACGCGACGATGGTCGACAGCGACAACGTCCTGCTGCTCAGGCCAGCGCATGCGGCATCGGGCCTGGCCCCTGCGTCGACGCCGCGGCCGGCCATCGGCACCCCCATGCCGGCAGGCGCGGTGTGCATCGGCACGTGTGCATTGCGCGCGCCGGCGGCGCAGGGCTTCACCGCGCGCTTCGAGCAGGAGCTGGCGCCGTTGCTGCGCCAGCATGGCGCGGACGTAATCGCCCGGTACGAAACCGATGCCAGCGCGAACACCTTCCCGCGCCTGCCGGTGCGCGAGGGCGAACGCGTGTTCGTCTGGATCGCGCGCTTCGCCGATGTGGCGGCGCTGGATGCGCACCTGGCCACGCTGCAGCGCAGCGCAACGTGGCAGGAGGCGTTGGCGGCGGCGATGCGGGAGGAGCTCCTGCAGGCGCCGGAATTCCTGCGCCTGGCGCCGACGGCGCGCTCGGAACTGCGCTGACGGACTGGCGCGGCTTTAACCGGCACTGTTTTGAATCGACGCCGAGCACACGCCATCATGTCGCATGCGCCGCGCCGACCGCCTGTTCCTGCTGATCAACGCCCTGCGCGGGCGCCGTTCGGCGCTTACCGCGCAGCAGCTCGCGCAGACGCTGCAGGTGTCGGTGCGCACTGTCTACCGTGATGTCGCCGACCTCCAGCTATCGGGCGTGCCCATCGAAGGCGAAGCCGGTGTCGGCTACCTGCTGCGCAAGGGCGCGGATATCCCGCCGCTGATGTTCAACGAAGAGGAAATCGAGGCCCTGGTCGTCGGCACGCGCTTCGTCCGCGCCTTCGGCGGCGAGCGCCTCGGCCGCGGTGCGACCACGGCCTTGCTGAAGATCGAAGCGGTGCTGCCGGAAGCGTTGCGCGAGCGCAGCCGCCGCACCCGCATCTTCGCCCCGCAACTCGACAACCGCATCGAAAGCAGCGGACTGATCGACGCGCTGCACGCCGCGATCGGGCAGGCGCAGGTGCTGCGCCTGGACTACCGCGACGGCAACGGCGAGGTGACCGTGCGCGAGGTGGAGCCGTTGGCACTGGCGTTCTGGGGCGGCACCTGGACGCTGGGAGCGTGGTGCCGCCTGCGCCGCGATTTCCGCAGTTTCCGTCCCGACCGCATCGTCGCGCACGCACTCACCGGAGAGGTGTTCGCGGACGATCCGGCGCGCAACCTGGATGCCTACCTGCGCGTGGTGGCCCCCCGATGATGCCGACCGGCGATGCGCGATGCGGCGTCGGTCGACGCGCGGGCGTCTTCCTTCACCCGGTAATCACCGGCGTCGCGGTCCTGTGAGCGGATGACGTCGGTCGACACCACCTGGGGCGCGGGCATCAGCGATGCCACCTATCGGCTGCTGGTGGAGTCGATGCCCGAGTACGCCATCCTCCTGCTGGATGCCGACGGCCACATCCGCAGCTGGAACAAGGGCGCGCAACGCATCAAGGGATATCGCGCCGAGGAAGTGATCGGCCGCCATTTCTCGATGTTCTATCCGCGCGAGACGATCGAGCAGGGATGGCCCGAGTACGAGCTGGGGGTCGCACGCGCTACCGGCCGCTTCGAGGACGAGGGTTGGCGCGTGCGCAAGGATGGCTCGCGTTTCTGGGCCAACGTCATCCTGACCCGCATCGACAATCCGGACGGCAGCCTGCGCGGGTTCGCCAAGGTCACGCGCGACCTCAGCGAGCGCCGCGAACAGGAAGAACGCCTGCGCCGCAGCGAGGAACGCTTCCGCCTGCTCGTGGATGGCGTGCGCGACTATGCGATTTTCATGCTCGACACGACGGGCCACATCTCCAGCTGGAATCCCGGCGCGCAGGAGATCAAGGGCTACACGGCGGACGAGATCATCGGCCGTCATTTCTCGACCTTCTATACCGAGGAAGCGCTCGCCCGCGGCTGGCCGGCTCGCGAGCTCGAAATCGCGCTCGCCGAGGGCCGGGTCGAGGACGAGGGCTGGCGCGTGCGCAAGGACGGCACGCGCTTCTGGGCCAGCGTGGTGATCACGGCGCTGCACGACAGCGAGGGGCGCCACGTCGGCTTTGCCAAGATTACCCGCGACCTCACCGCGCACCGGCGGGTGCGCGCACTCGAGGACGAAGGCCATCGCCTCACCACCTTCCTGGCGATGCTCGGCCATGAGCTGCGCAACCCGCTGGCGCCGATCACGAATGCCGTCGCCCTGATGCGCGCGGAGCCCATCGCCTCCGAGTCCCTGCGTTACTGCCGTGACGTCATCGGTCGCCAGGTCGCGCAGATGACCCGGCTGGTGGACGACCTGCTCGACGTCAGCCGCATTACCAGCGGCAAGGTCCGCATCAACCCGCAGGTGCTGGACCTGCGCCCGGTACTCACCGAAGCGGTGGAAACCGTCGAAACCGAGGCCCGGCAGCGTGCGCATGCGCTGCAGATCGAGATGCCGGAGGCGCCGGCGTGGGTGGTGGGGGATCGCGCGCGGCTCGTGCAGGTGCTGAGCAACCTGCTCAACAACGCCGTCAAGTTCACGCCACCGGGAGGCAACATCCACGCGCGGCTGCGCATCGTGGGAGGCCACGTGGAAGTGGTGGTCCGCGACAACGGGCCGGGCATCGCGCCCGAGAAGCTGGTCGATATCTTCAACCCCTTCGTCCAGGGAGAGCAGGACGAAGGCCATAGCCAGGGCGGCCTCGGCCTGGGCCTGAGCCTGGTCCAGCAACTGGTCGGGCTGCATGGCGGCGAAGTGAGTGCCTCCAGCAGCGGCCAGCCCGGCGAGGGCGCCGAATTCCTGATCCGGCTGCCGGCGACCATCGCACCCGCCATCGCGGCTGCGTCCGAACCGCCCGCCGCCCCCAAGGCGACGCGCCGGGTGCTGGTCGTGGACGACAACCGCGATGCCGGCGATACCCTGCAGGCGATGCTGCAGTTCGCCGGTTACGAAAGCCACGCCGTCTACGACGGCGCCAGCGCGCTGCAGGCCGTCCGCGACAGCCGCTTCGATGCGGTGATCCTGGACATCGGCTTGCCCGACGTGAGCGGACTGGAGGTCGCCCGGCGCCTGCACGCCTCATCGAATCCACCGCCGCCGTTGATCGCGCTGACCGGTTACGGGCAGGACACCGATCTGGCGGCCACGCGCGAAGCCGGCTTCCATGCGCACCTGACCAAGCCGCTGATGGCCGACAAGATCATGCTCGTGCTGTCGCAGCTGTTCAACGACGCGGCGTAAGGGATCACGCACGTTCTGAGGGGTCGCGCACCGACGCGCAACGGCGTCAGCCCGAACTGCGCGCTAGGTACAGGGCCGGGCGCCCACGCTCGCCCGCGGCACGGCGAGGAAACAGCGCGAGGCACTTGGCGAACAGCGGCACGGCTTCGCGCAGCTCGGCCGGCGACATCGCACTGAAGCCCATGATCAGGCCGGTGCCTTCCGGTGGCTGCAGGTAGCAGGGCGCGATCGAATACAGCGCGAGCTTGCGTTCGTGCGCCGCGCGGATCAGCGCATCGCCTTCCGCCGCCGGCATGTCGTGTATCCACGCCACCAGGTGCATGCCCGAATGCGATTCCATGATCTCCAGGCGGTCGCCGCAGTGTTCCTGCAGCAGTGACCGCACCAGGTTGCGCCGCTCTGCGAGTTTGCGCGTCACCTGGCGCAGATGGCGATCGTAGGCGCCGGAAGCGATGAAGCCCGCCAATGCCGCCTGGTCCATCGACGCGCAGCCGAAATCGTCGGTCCACTTCGCCGCGAGCAGGTCGTCCCTGAGCCCGGGCGGCATGATGATGTAGCCCAGCCGCAGCGCCGGGAACAGCGTCTTGGAGAAGCTGCCCACGTAGAGCACGCGGCCGTCGCGGTCGAGCTGCTGCAGCGCCTGCACCGGCTGCTGGTCGTGGCGGAATTCACCGTCGTAGTCGTCCTCGACGATCCAGCCTGAGCCCAGGCGCGCGTATTCGAGCAGGGCCAGGCGGCGCTCATGCGACAACACGGCGCCGGTGGGGAACTGGTGCGACGGGGTGACGTAGGTCAACTTCACCGCGGGATCGGGCATGTGCTCCACCTGCATGCCATCGTGGTCGACGGGAATACCGACCAGGCGCGCGCCGTGCACCTGCAGGATGGTGCGTGCGGTGAAGTAATGCGGTTCTTCCAGCGCGACTTCGTCGCCGTCCTCCAGCAGTACGCGCGCGATCAGCGACAGCGCCTGCTGGGTGCCGCCGACGATCAGCACGTCATCGGGCGTGCAGGCCACGCCGCGGGTGCGGCTGATGTGGCGCGACACCGCCTCGCGCAGCGCGGGCAGGCCCTGGATGCGGGGATAGTTGGGTTGCACGTAGGGCGCGGCGCGCGTCAGTTCGCGCACCCACTGCGCGGTCAGGGCGGTGTTGACCACGGGCGTGCCGAACTGGAATGCGTAGCGCATGCCCGGCGGACGATGGCCGGGAATGTTGTTCAGCGTGCAGAACTCGCGCGTGCGCCGGCTGAAGGCGGACTGGGCGACGACGGCGCGGCGCGGCGGTGGCGGCCGCACCGGCCCCGCCCAGGGCGAGGTCACGTAGCTGCCCGAGCCCACGCGCCCGGTGATGAAGCCCTCGGCGCGCAGGTGCTCGTAGGCGGCGACCACCGTGGTGCGCGAGAGGTTGAGGTCGTACGCCATCTCGCGGCTCGACGGCAGCCGCGTACCGTTGGCGAGCCGCCCCGCGGCCATCGCCTCCTTGAGGGCGCGGGCCAATTGCAGGTACAGCGGTCCGTTGTCGTCGAGAACCAGGTCCATTTCCTACCTCCCGCGGCCATTGGATCGTGAGGAAGCGTCCATTGGCAGTCCACTTGTGGCTGGAACGCCGGGACCACTGGGGCCTTGCCGTACCAAGGCTACTGCTTGGTCAGGCGCCGGTACTGCGACATGTGGCGCAGCGCCTGTTTCGCCCGGCCCTGCTGTTCGTACAGTAGGGCGAGGTTGTAGTGGCCGTCGGCCAGATCGGGATCGGCACGCAACGCGGCTTCGTATTCGCCCATCGCCTCGTCCGTGCGCTCCAGGTCGTCGAGCAGCACGCCGAGGTTGTAGTGCAGCAGGGCGGCGTCGCCGCGGTCGGAATGGCTGCGCTCGGAGCGCACGATCGCGAAGGCATCGCGATAGACGCTCTCGGCTTCGTCGTAGCGTTCGAGTTCGTGCAGCAGGCGGCCCAGGTTGATGCGGGCGTCGAGGCGCATGGGGTCGGCGGCGATGGCGCGTTCATAGGCCTGCGCCGCGTGTTCGGCGTTGTCGCGCTCGAGGTCGGCGCCACGCATGCTCCAGTCCTCGCCGGCGGCAGGAGCCGGAGCGGGTGCGGGCTCGATCACGCGCAGCGTGCCCTGGGCCGGGTCGCCTTCGAACGCCAGCAGGTACTGTCCCGACTCGGCCATCCAGCGGCTGAGCCCCTCACGCACCACCACGTGGTCGGCGAACGCGCCGATGCTCAGGCCCGACAGCGGCATCTCCTCCGGCAAGCGGCTGCGCAGTTCGCGCAGCGCCCGCAGGATGCGCCGATGCGGAATGTTGGCGACGGACAACGCTCGCGCCGTGCGCAGCACGATCAGGTCGCGGAAGGAAAACAGCAACGCGTTGCGCGGCCCGCGCGCAGGCGTGACGAAACCGGCGGCCACCAGCGAGCGGATGGCGCTGCGCGGCAGGCGCAACAGCTTTTCGACGTCGCCCACGCCGTACTGGTGCATGCGGGATCCTGCTTACTTCGCCCGCTTGGCGGTCTTGCGCTTGGGCGCCGCGTGCGTCTCGGCCTCCAGCGCCTGCACGCGCTTGGCCGGCTTGCGTGCGGTCTTGGCCGCCGCCGCGCCCTTGCGTGCCGGCGCAGCGCCGCCGCCGCCTTTCTTCTCCAGGCTCGCGCGCAGCGCTTCCATCAGGTCGATGATCTGCGCGCCGCCCTCGGGTTCCTCGGCGAGGGTGATCTGCTCGCCCTCGACCTTCTGTTGCACCGCGGCCTCGATGCGTTCGGCGACGTCGTCCTTGTACTGGCTGGGATCGAACGTGTTCGAACTCTGCGAATCGATCAGCTGTTGTGCGAGCTTGAGCTCGGCGGGCTTGACCTCGGTGCGCGGGATGTCGAGGTCGTCGATCGAACGCACCTCGTTGGCGTACAGCAACTGCTGCATCACCAGGCCGTCCTCGACCGGACGGATCATCACGATGTAGCTCTTGCCGCGCGTGGCCCAGTGGCCGATCGCGCAACGCTCGGATTCGCGCAGCGCCTTGGCGAACAACGCATATGGCTTGGCCCCGCCCTTGTCCGGCGCGAGGTAGTAGGCCTTGTCGAAGTACACCGGATCGATCGCGGCGATCGGCACGAACTCGACGATGTCCGCGCTGTGCGTGCCGACTTCCTCCATCGCCTTCAGCTCGTCCGGCGCGAACATAACGTACTGGTCCTTGGCGAACTCGTAGCCCTTCACGATCTCGTCGCGTTCGATCGGGATGTTCTCGCGTGCGCACATGGTCTGGTAACGCACGCGCGAGCCGCACTTCTTGTGCAGCAGGTTGAAGGAGATGCCGCCCTTGGACTCGGTCGCCGTGTACAGCTTCACGGGAATGGCGACGAGGCCGAAGGAAACGGTGAGTGACGCAATCGAACGTGCAGCCATGACTGCTTCTCCGATGGATCAGGCCTTGCCGCTCTTCTTCGGTTTCAGAGCCTGCGCCAGGTCCTGCTTGCGTGTGAGGGCATCGCTCCAGCGATCGCCCGTGCGGGAGAGCCGTTTTATAACATCGGTCAGGCGGAAGTCGAGTGGATGCGCGGACGCCAATTCTTCCCAGGTCAACGGCATCGATACCGGTGCGCCGGCCACCCCGCGCGGCGAGTACGCGACGTTCAGGGTCTTGCCGCGCACGTTCATGTTGTGGTCCATGAAAATCTTTCCACTACGTTTAGTGACGCTCCACTCCATGGTGATGTCCCTGGGGTGCAGGCGCATGAGGTGGCGGCTGACCAGTTCGGACACGTGGCGGGCGGCGTCGAAGTCGATGGTGCGCTTGATCGGTACGAATACGTGCAGGCCGGTCTTGCCCGAAGTCTTAACGATCGGCTCCAGCTGCATGCCCTGCAGCAGCCCGCGCAGGGCGAATGCGATCTCCTTGCCCTTCTCGAAGGCGATGGTGTTGAGCTCGGGCTCGGCGCCCTTGGCTTCCTTGCCCGAGTAGATGTACGGATCAATGTCGAAGACGACGTAGTCGGGATAATTGAGCACCGAGGCTTCCAGCGACTCGAGCGAACTGGCGTAGTCGGTCGACTTCGACTTCGTATCCGCCGCGACTTTCGCGCGCGAATGCCAGACGTGGAATTCGAGCGTGCCCGACTGCGCCAGCCATAGCAGCGTCGGCAGGTTGTTGCACAGCAGGTATTCGTGCTCCTCGTCCTTGCTGCCGGAGAACACGGTGACCGACTCGACGAAGTCGGGGCGCGCCTGTTCCCAGTGCTTCTGGAAGAAGCGCTGGCCGGTGATGCCATCGGGCATGCGGATCATGGTGAGCGGGCGGTCGGCGAGGTGCGGCAGCATCAACGGCGACACCTGGGCGAGATAGCGCAGGAGATCGCGCTTGGTCAGTGCCGGTTGCTGCAACTCCTCGTCTTCGGGCCAGTAGACACGGTCGAGATTGCTGAGGCGGATGTGGTGCGCGCCGACGCTGAGTTCGAGGTTGTTCTTCTTCGGCTCGAGCTGGTCGAGGATCGCGGTGATCTCGGTGGACGGCGTGGCTCTGGCCTTGCTGGCTTTCGTCGCGCGCACCGTCGCCGTCGCGCCGGCGCGCTGGCGCGGAGAGGGCGATCCGGAGCGGGTGGTTTCGGTGCGATGCACGGTTCTGGGATCGATGTCGTCGCGCAGGCGGACGAAGATCGGCGCCCGCAGGTGCGCATCGTTCGTCCATTCCTGGAAATTCACTTCCGCGACCAAGTCTGGCCGCACCCAGGTGACGGGGCCGTTGACCTCGGGGGTTTCGCTGAACGGGTTCGTTTCGCTGTGCAGCGGCTGCAGCCGCGCCAATACGTGCTTGAGTGCGCGTTCGTCGAAGCCGGAACCCACGCCGGAAGCGAAGCGCAGGGCCTTGCCGTCCCAGTAACCCACCAGCAGGGCGCCCAGCGCGCCACGCGAACCCTTGCCGCGCGTATAGCCGCCGATCACGAATTCCGCGCTGTGCGTCGGCTTGACCTTCAGCCATGCCGACGTGCGCTTGCCGGGCAAGTAACTGCTGTCGGTGCGCTTGCCGATCACGCCTTCGAAACCGCTGGCCAGCGCCGCTTCGTGCATGGCCTCGCCATCGGCGGCGGCGTGCACCAGTTGCACCAGCGGCGAGGGCAGCAGGCACTGGGCGAGATAGCGGCGGCGATCGCGGTACGGCCGCTGGCGCAGATCGATGCCGGCGAAGTGCAACAGATCGAAAGCGAAGAACACGGTCGGCACGTTGCGGTCGGCGGCGGCGATGTCGACCGCGCTCTTCAGCTGGAAGCGGTTCTGCAGCGCGTTGAATGACGGCTTGCCCTGCGGATCGAAGGCGACGATCTCGCCATCGAGGAGCATGCGACCGCCGCCCGCCTGCTGGCGCAGTTCCGCCACGAGCCGGGGAAAGGTCGGGGCCAGTTCCAGCCCGCGCCGCGACTTCAGCTGCACCTGGTCGCCGTCGATGAAGGCGAGCACGCGGTAGCCGTCGAGCTTGGGTTCCCACAGCCAGCCGTCGCGGGTGAACGGCGCGTCGCCGACGTCGGCGAGCATCGGCGCCAGCTTCGCCGGCATCGCGTCCGGTTCGCCGGCGGGCACCAGCTGCGACGCGGGAACGCATGGCGGCGGCGGCAGGAACTTCAGGTCCTTCACCCGCAGGCCCGACAGCACCGAGCGATCCTGCGCGGTGATGTCATCGGTGCCGGCGAAGCGATCCTTGTGTTTGATCAGCAGCCAGCTCTTGGCCTCCTTTGTGCGCACCAGCGCGTAGGAGCCTTTCAGCTTCTCGCCGCGCAGCTGCAGGCTGAGCTTGCCGGCGGCCAGGCCTTCGCGCACGCGGCGCTCGGCTTCCGCGCGGTCATGGAACCAGGTGGCGCCATCACCGCGGTCGTTTTCATCCGGACTGTAGACGCCGCAGTCCCACACGATCACCTCGCCGGCGCCGTACTGCCTGGGTGGGATCACGCCCTCGAACGAGGCGTAGTCGTAGGGATGGTTCTCGACGAACACCGCCATGCGCTTGTCGGCGGGATTGGGCGAGGGTCCCTTCGGCACCGCCCACGAGAACAGCACGCCATCGCATTCGATGCGGAAGTCGTAATGCAGGCGGGTGGCCGCATGCTGCTGCACGACGAACAGCAGCGGCCCGCCGGCATGCGGGGGCTCGGCCGGTGCCGGCTCGGGGGTGGCCTCGAAACGGCGCTTGGCGGAATATTCGCTGAGCTTCGCCATCCGGGTGGTTACCTCAGGAGCGCGACCATGGCAGCACGACGCGTATGGGCAGGTGCGAGCGGCTATTCCTTCAAGGAATGGAAGGGCAGCTTCTATCCCGCGAAGATCAAGCCCGAGGACATGCTTGCCTGGTACGCGCAGCGCCTGCCCACGGTCGAGATCAACAATACCTTCTACCAGATGCCCAAGGCGTCGGTGCTGGAGCACTGGGCCGCGTTGGTGCCGACGGATTTCCGCTTCGCGATCAAGGCGCCGCGCAGGATCACCCACGATGCGCGGTTGAAGGCCGACGCGGCGGCCGATTCGGTGGCTTACCTGTACCGCGTGCTGGAGACGCTGGGCGACAAGCGCGGGCCGGTGCTGTTCCAGCTGCCGCCGGTCCTGAAGCAGGACCTGCCGCGGCTTGGCGAATTCCTGCAGCTGCTACCGGCCGGGCACCAGGCCGCGTTCGAGTTCCGCCACGACAGCTGGTTCGACGACGCGGTGTACGCCGCACTGCAGGCCGCGGGCGCGGCGTTGTGCCTGTCCGAGCGTGAAGACGACCGGCCGCCGCCGCTGGTCGAAACCGCACCTTGGGGCTATCTGCGCCTGCGGCTGGAGGACTACGGCGAGGCCGACTTCGCGCAGTGGGCGGAACGGATCCAGGCCACGGCCTGGGCCGACGTGCACGCGTACTTCATGCACGAGCCCACCGCACCGGCCTATGCGCAGGCATTGCTGGACGCGACCTCGATGCAGGCGGCCACGCCATGAGCCAGGCGCAGTCGTTGAGCATCGCCATCGACGCGGGACAGCAGGTGTCGGGCTTGCTGTTGGCGCCCCCGGAAGCACGCGCCTGTTACGTGTTCGCGCACGGCGCCGGCGCCGGGATGACGCACGCGTTCATGGCCGCGATGGCCTCGGGCCTCGCCACCCGCGGCATCGCCACGCTGCGCTACCAGTTCCCGTACATGGAGCGCGGTTCGCGCCGGCCCGATGTGCCGCGCGTTGCGCAGGCGGCCGTGCGGGCCGCGGTCGCCGAGGTCGCGCGGCGCCTCCCCGCCATGCCGCTGTTCGCCGGCGGCAAGTCGTTTGGCGGCCGCATGACTTCGCAGGCGCAGGCCGCGGGATTGCTGCCCGGGGTCCAGGGCCTGGTGTTCGTGGGTTTTCCACTGCATCCGGCCGGCAAGCCTGCGGATGAGCGCGGTGCGCACCTGTTCGAGGTCAGCGTGCCGATGTTGTTCCTGCAGGGCACTCGCGACGAGCTCGCCGACCTCGACCTGCTGCAGCCGCTGGTGGAACGCCTGGGGGCGCGTGCCGAGCTGCGGCTGTTCGAGCATGCCGACCATTCCTTCCACGTTCCCGCGCGCCTGGGACGCGACGCCGAGGTCATGGCGGCCATGCTCGATGCGTTTGCGGCGTGGGTCGCTGCGCAGGGCGCCTGAGTCACGGCCCTTATATGCGCCGTGGACTAAACTGCGATTTCCCCCCGTAGTGCCCGCGACATGCTCCTCGCCGATCACCTGCCCGCTGCCGCGCTGCCGGCACCGTTCCCACTACTGACGGCCGCAGGCATGCTGGATCCCGCTTCTGCGGACCGCCTGCGCGCGGATTTCCCTCGCTATCGCGGCGCCGGTTTCTTCCCCTATGAGGCTCGCGACTGCGGTCCCGCGATCAATGCGCTGGTGGCCGAGCTGACCGCGCCCGCCTTCGCGGACGTCATCGGCGAGCGCCTGGGCGTGGAGCGCCTGTCGCAGTACCCGCCACTGGTCACGCTCTGCCGCTCGCTCAACCTGCGCCACGGCAACATCCACACCGACAGCCAGTCGAAGATCGTGACGGCGCTGGTGTACCTCAACGCGGAGTGGCCGCACGGCGCGGCGGGATCGCTGCGCTTCCTCGCCAACCAGGCGGATATCGAAGACCAGGTCGCGCCGCAGGTGCTGCCGGTGTACGGCAACGTCGTCGCGTTCCGGCGCGCCGACAACTCCTTCCATGGCCACCTTCCGTTCGAGGGAGACCGCTTCACCATCCAGATCGCATGGCTGGCCGATGTCGCGGCGCTCGCGCGCAAGACCCGGCGCGGGCGCACGTCGCGCGTGATCAAGAAGCTGCTGGGCGGACTGGATCGCTGGTGGAAGCCGCGCGCTGCATGACGCAGTACGCGGCCGCTCAGATCACCCGCAGCGTGATCGCCTTCAGCACCGCGCGGGTGCGATCGCGGGTGTCGAGCTTCTCCAGGATCACCGACACGTAGTTCTTCACCGTGCCTTCGGCGAGGAACAGCGAGCGTGCGATCTCCTTGTTGGAATAGCCGCCGGCGAGCAGGCGCAGGATCGCGACCTCACGTTCGCTGAAGCGTTCCTTGGGTGCGTCCTGCGCCTGGAACTGGTAGCGCGTGCGCACCGCCTCGGTGCTGACCGGCTGCAGCAGGGTATCGCCGCGGGCCACGCGTTCGATGGCGTCGCGCAGGTCCTCCGGCGCCGCGTCCTTGAGCAGGAAACCCTGCGCGCCCGCTTCGGTCGCGCGCAACAGCAATTCGCTGTCGTCGAAGGTGGTGAGCAGCAGCACCGGCGTGGTGTCGCCGCGCTCGCGCAGGCGCTGCAGGGCCTCGATGCCGTCCACGCCCGGCATGCGGATGTCGCTGAGTACGACATCGACCGGTTGCGTGGCGAGCAGCTCGAGCAGGTGCGCGCCGTCGTCGGCTTCGAACACGATTTCGATGCCCTGGCGTTCGAGCAGGGCATGCAGGCCCGCGCGCACGAGGGCCTGGTCGTCGGCGAGGGCGATGCGCAGGGGTGCGGTCATGCGATGCCTTGTGCTGAGAGGTACAAAGCGGTCACAGCGGCAGGCTCGCTTCGATGCGCAGCGCGCCGCGTGCCGTGGTCGACAGCGCCAGTGTGCCGCCGGCGGCGGCGAGGCGTTCGCGCATGCCGGACAGACCATTGCCCTCGCGGATCGCGCCGCGCACGTAGCCGTCGTCTTCGACCTTCACGCTGAGCCGGTTGCCTGCACGCGCCAGTGCCACCCACACGATCCCGGCTTCGGCGTGGCGCGCGCTGTTGGTCATCGCTTCCTGCACCAGGCGCAGCACCGCTTCGGCGACGGCGGGGTCGTTGATGTGCACGTCGTCGTCGATGCGCAACTGCAATGCCGGTCGTGGCATCGGTGCGGCCAACGCGCGCAGCGCGGTGCCCAGGTCGAGGCCGCTGGAGTCGCGCAGGGCCTGCACGACGTTGCGGATGTCGCCGAGCAGTTCGGCGGCCATCTTCTGCGCCACGGTCAGTTCGCGTCGGTCGATGAACGCGGGATCGGTGGCGAGGGCGCGCAGGTTGAGGGTGAGCGCGGTGAGCTTGTGTCCGGCAACGTCGTGCAGTTCGCGCGCAACGCGCAGGCGTTCGGCATCGCGTGCGGAATCGGCGAGCAGGGCGCGCGTCGCCAACAGGTCGGCATTGACCAGGGCGAGGCGGTCGCGCGCGGATTCGGCGCTGACCGCGTAGTAGGCGCACAACGCCGCAAAAGCCTGGAAGCCGGCATAGAGGGCCACGACGGTCAGCGGCGAGGAGGAATGTCCGGCGGAACGCAACATCCAGTACACGACCACGTCGGCGGCCACCACGGCGGCGATTGCGCCGCGCGGCGTCCAGTTCGCGGCAATCTGCGCGGTCCATATCACCAGCAGCACCTGGGCCGTGCCCACGCCCGGGTCGAGCCATACCAGCGCCAGCGCGCAGATCGCCTCCAGCCACAACAGGGCATCGGAGGAGCGCCGATGGCGGTCGCGGACCAGGCCATGTGCGAGCAGTGCCAGCAGATAGAGCAGCAACGCGCACCAGGCGATGACCTGCTGTTCCGGTTTGAACCAGCGCAGTGACAGCGCGACCGCGCCCCAGGTGAACAACCCGGCAACCGTGAATGGATGCAGCATCCCGAGCAGGTGCCTGCGCATTCGCGCGCCGCGCGGCGGGTAGGAGAGAGCTGACGGTGGCATGCGCGCATGCTGCGGCGCGGGGGCCGGCGAGGCAATGCCGCCGGAGCAAGTGGTGACTTCCGGCAGGTCGGGCAACGCAGGCTCGCGGCCGGACCGTGCCACTCGCTGGTGGAGTGCGTGCCGGGTGGCGAGTGGTTGTCGGGTGAACGCCGCTGTCAGACGTCGCCGTCGTTCAACCAGCCCTCGCCGGTGCCGCGGTTGTACACCGTGTCGGTGTCGAGCACGGTCCCGGCGGGAATCGAGTCCTGCTGCGCCAGCTTCGCGTAGATCGGGGTGAAGTCCGGCGTCGTCGCTTCCATCAGCTGCTCGTAGCTGTCGATGACGAAATAGGTCTTCTGGTAGGTATCGATGCGGTAGCGCGTGCGCATGATCCGCTCGAGGTCGAAGCCGATGCGGTTGGGCGCGGCCGATTCCAGGCAATGGATCGATTCGCCCTTCGACGACACGATGCCGCTGCCGTAGATGCGCAGGCCATCGGCCTGCTTGATCAGGCCGAATTCCACCGTGTACCAGTACAGGCGCGTCAGGTTGACCAGCGCGTCCGCACCGATCGCATGCGCCTTCACGCCGCCGCGGCCATAGGCCTGCATGTAGTCGGCGAATACCGGGTTCATCAGCAACGGCACGTGGCCGAACAGGTCGTGGAACAGATCCGGCTCGCTCAGGTAATCGAGCTGCTCCGGCTTGCGGATCCACCACGTCACCGGGAAGCGGCGATGGGCGAGATGGTCGAAGAAAGTGAGTTCGGGCAGCAGGCCTTCGACGCCGACCAGCTCCCAGCCGGTGGTGGCGCGCAGCACCCGGTTGAGGTCGTCGAACTTCGGGATGCGGTCGGGGCTCATCCCCATCGCCCGCTGCTGGCGCAGGAACTCGTCGCTGGCGCGACCGACCAGGATCTGCTGCTGGCGCTCGAACAGGGTCGCCCACACGTCGTGGTCGCTGCTGCTGTAGCTCGCCCAGGGCTGCTCGACCACGGCGGTGGTGTAGACCGGCACGTAACCCTTGTCGGTGAGCTGGTGTTCGACGCGATTGGGGGTGGTGTTCACGGCGCGGGTCCTGGGAAAGGGGGCGGACGGATGGGGTTCCGCCGCATCAGGCACTTTAACGGCCGGCGGACGCAACAGGCTTGCGTTGTTGCGCGGGATAACGCCAACGGCGCATGATTCGTGCGCGTTTAACGAAATACTTGCACCAAACAAGCGGGAAACCCCATGACCGCCGTCAATCTCGACCGCACCGACCTGCAGCTGCTGGCCGAACTACAGGGCAACGGCCGCCAGACCAATGCCGAACTGGCCGAGCGCGTGCACCTGTCGGCCTCGGCCTGCCTGCGCCGGGTGCAGCGGCTGGAACGCGAGGGGGTGATCCGTGGCTATCGCGCCGAAACGGATCCGGAGCGGCTGGGGCTCGGCCTGCAGGCCTTCGTCCGCGTGCAGCTGCGCCAGCACGACGCGGCCTCGATCGCCGCCTTCGCCGACTTCGTCAACCAGTGGGACGAGGTCGTCGCCTGCCACGCGCTCACCGGCGACATGGACTACCTGCTGCAGGTCGCGGTGCGCGACCTCGAGCACTTCTCGCGCTTCCTGCTCGACCGCCTGCTCAACCAGGCCGGCGTCGCCGACGTCAATTCCAGTTTCGTGCTGCGTACGGTCAAGGCATTCCGGGGCCTGCCGCTGCCTACTCGGGGCTGAGCCCCATCAGGACGAAGCCCACCAGGACGACGAGCCAGAGCAGGCCGCCCGGCACCATCCATGCCCAATTGGCCCAGGTGAAGTGGCGATTGGATTCTCCATCCGGCTCGTTGCAGGCCAGGTTCGCTGCGGCTTGGATGCGCCACAGGCTGTAGCCGATGGGTAACAGTGACAGTAGGTTGAGGAGGTCGGTTATTGGCGCACCGATGTCGTTGCTGGCAAGGCGGCCGCACACGGAACCAATGACCGCCGCTGCCACGTAGGTCGTGGCGAGGGAGTGAGGTGACCAGGCGATCCTTGCGCCCGCGCCTGACAGCGCCTGTTGGATCCGCTCTGTAAGCGAATGGGCGAAGAAGATCGGGAAGATGGAGCGGCCCGCCGCCGACAGCTTCACCCGGTGGCGTGCGCGATAACGGGACCAATGCTTGTAGAACCAGAACAGCTGGTAAGCGCCGAACGTTAGGACGAACAACACCAGGAACTTGGTCCTGGACACCACGTAGAACTCCGGCGCGCGCGTGACCGCGACGACGACGTTTGACGCCGGTGGCGCGTAGACGTTTCCTTCCATGATTCTTCCTGGGATGACTGGCTGGCTTCGCATCGATCAGGCGCGCAAGCGTGACGCAACGTTGTATGGCGCGCAAAGCATAAAGAAACGGCCACCGAAGTGGCCGTTTCCGCGTCACACAGGCACGCAGCAATCAGAAGCGGTACTCGCCACCGACAGCGAGCGTGTCGGCATCGACATCGACGCCATCGAAGCCGGCCTTGTGGTAGGTGTAGTTCAGGCTCACGCCGAACGATTCGTTGAAGTCGTAACCGCCACCCACGCCGAAGTAGAACTCGGTGGAGTTCTCGCTGCTCGAACCGAAGGCGTCGTCGGCGTCGCCCTGGACGATTTCGAGGCCGGCGCGGCCGTCAATGAAGAAGCCGCTGTCGTTGACACCGAAGTTCTTCTTGCCGAGGACGCCGACGCCAAAGCTGTTGAGCTTGAGCTGGGCGCCGTTGTCCTTCTTGTCGTAGAGGTTGTTGTACGAAGCCTCGACGGCGAAGTTGTTGGTGAAGTAATAGCCGCCACGCACCGTGAACGAGGTATCAGAGTCGCTGGCCGAGCCGAAGCCGTTGATATCGAAATCGGCTTCGGTGCGACCGACTTCCGCACCCACGAAGCCTTGGCCTTCAGCCGCCATCGCGACGGTGGACAGCGAGGCCAGCACCAGTGCGCACGAAAGAACCAGAATCTTCTTCATCATCTTTATCCGTAAGAGTTAGCCCCTACTGGGCGGGCCAGAGGTTGCGGCGTTGCCCTTGGATTTGTCAAATTTATGTTAAACGCTGAGTGAATCGACCCGGCGCTGCCGGTGGGCGCAAGCGGCGGCATTGCGCCGCCTCAGTCCGGGCGACGGAAGCGCAGCACCACGCCGCGTTGTTCGTCATCGGGTGCCGGCCGTTGCCACAGCACGGGTACATCCTGTGGCGCGCCAGGTTCGAGTTCATCGTGTCCACGCTGGGCTGCCAGGGCCGCGGCTTCCTCTTCCAGTTCCCAGCTGTAGCGGCGCCGCGGCGGCACGGGGTCGCTGCGGCGGAACAGCCACGCTGCCAACAGTCCGGCCGCCGCGCCACCGAGGTGCGCCTGCCAGGACACACCGGCTTCGCGCGGCAATACCGTCAGCAGCATGCCGCCGTAGAGGAAGAAGGCGATCATCGCCGCCGCCACCGCCGGTCGGTCGCGGCGTAGCAGGCCGAGCCCGAACACCAGGAACATCAGTCCGTGGCCGAGGCCGCTGGCGCCCAGATGGTGCGAGCCGGCTTCACCCAGCGCCCAGGCCCCGAGTCCGGACCCCAGCCAGAGCAACGGCAGGGCCCGCACCGTCGCGCGCGGGTAGACCGCACCGGCGAGGGTGCCCAGCAGCAGCAGCGAAATCGCGTTGGCGGCGAAGTGCTCGAGCGAGCCATGCAGCAGCGGCGCGGTCAGCACCCCGCGCAGGCCGGCCAGGACGTGCGGCTGCACCGTCCACCGCTCGACGTCGAACGTGCCCTGGGCGAAGAACACCGCCGCCAGCACGAGGACGAAGGCGAAGCTCAGGTTGAAGGCGCGCAACAGCCGGCGGCGGTCGTGCGCGCGCTGGGCCGGCGTGTCGGCGGGCAACTCGGGAGTGGGCAGGTGCATGCCTAAGCAGTGGCGACCGCGGGACCGCGATGCAAGGGCGGAGGGGCGGGACATTGAATCCCGCGGCTTAAGCACCCCTCATCCGGCGCTACGCGCCACCTTCTCCCCGCAAGCGGGGAGAAGGACGCCGAGTGCGTAAAATGCGGCGATGAATACCCCCGAACCGTACCCGATCGTCCGTCTCAAGAACGCCTGGAACTCCACCCATCCCTGGATCTTCCAGCGCCTGGTCGACAAGCCCGCGACGCGGCCCAAGTCCGGCCAGATCGTCGACGTGGTCGGCGTGGACGGGGTCTGGATCGGGCGCGGCTTCTACAACGGCCACTCGCGCATCGCCCTGCGCATGCTCGAGCGCGAGCCCGATGTCGACGTCGACGCCGCCTGGTTCGCACGCAAGATCGCCGAGGCGGTGCAGCTGCGCCGCGACATCCTCAAGCTCGACCAGATCAGCAATGCCTGGCGCGTCGTGCACAGCGAGGGCGACGGCATCAGCGGCCTGGTCGTGGACCGCTACGACGACCTGGTCGTAGTCGAGTTCTTCAGCGCCGGCGCGTTCCGCTACCGCGAGTGGATCTACGCCGCGCTGCGTGCGCAGTTCCCCGGCTGCCGTTTCCACGCCTCCGCCGACGAACACGTGCAGAAGCAGGAGTCGTTCGACTTCCGCGGCACCGAACCGGCGCAGCCGGCGGTGATCAGCGAGTACGGGGTGAAGTTCCGCGCCGACCCGGCCGGCGCGCACAAGACCGGCTTCTTCGCCGACCAGCGCGAGAACCGGCAATGGCTGTCGCAGCAGGTCGAAGGCAAGCGCGTGCTCGACCTGTGCTGCAATACCGGTGGCTTCGCGGTGTACTCGGCGGTGCGCGGCGCCAGCGAAGTGGTCGGCATCGACATCGACGAGGCGGTGATCGACATCGCCAAGGGCAATGCCAAGCTCAACAACGTGCGACCGCGCTTCATCCAGGCCGACATCTTCCCGTGGCTGCGCGACGCCGCCAACGCCGGCGAGCAGTTCGACGTGGTGATCCTCGACCCGGCCAAGATGACCCGCGATCGCGAGCAGGTGATCAACGCGCTGAAGAAGTACCTCGACATGAACAAGCTCGCGCTCGGCGTGGTAAAGCCGGGCGGACTGTTCGCGACGTTCTCCTGCACCGGCCTGGTCAGCGAGGAGCAGTTCCTAGACATGCTGCGCCGCGCCGCGTTCTACGCCGGGCGCACGGTGCAGGTGCTGAAGGTGTCCGGCGCCGGCCCGGACCACCCGTTCCTCGCCCAGGTGCAGGAGTCGCGCTACCTCAAGGCGGTGTTCTGCCGCGTGCTGGACTGAGGCAAACCGTGCTGCTGGGCGGGTCGCCCGGCAGCGCTAAAACCAGCAGCGCTAAAATCGGCGCATGTCCCAGCGCAAGCCCATCGATGCCTACCTCAAGCCCGCCGGCGGCTGGGACGCGCTGAAGAGTTCGTGGCACGCGCTGCACGAGCAACAGGTGGTGATGAAGGGCGCCAGCACGCTGCTGCGCACCAACCAGCCCGCCGGCTTCGATTGCCCGGGTTGCGCCTGGCCCGATCGCAACAAGCACTCGACTTTCGAGTTCTGCGAAAACGGTGTGAAGGCGGTCGCCAACGAGGCCACCAGCAAGCGCGTCACCCGCGAGTTCTTTGCCGCGCACACCGTGGCGCAGCTGGCGCAGCACGACGACCATTTCCTCGAGGCGCAGGGGCGTCTCACCGAGCCGATGCAGTACGACGCGGGCAGCGACCGCTACGTGCCGATCGGCTGGGATGCGGCCTTCGCCACGATCGCGACGGCACTGAACGCATTGGCCTCGCCCGACGAGGCGATCTTCTACACCTCCGGGCGCGCCTCCAACGAGGCGGCCTTCCTGTACCAGTTGTTCGTGCGCGAGTACGGCACCAACAACCTGCCCGACTGCTCGAACATGTGCCACGAGCCCTCGGGCGTGGCTCTTACCGAGCAGTTTGGCAGCGGCAAGGGTTCGGTATTGCTGGAGGATTTCGAACTCGCCGAGGCGATCTTCATCTTCGGCCAGAACCCCGGCACCAACCATCCGCGCATGCTCGGCGAACTGCGCGAGGCGGCCAAGCGCGGCTGTCGCATCGTCGCCTTCAATCCGCTGCGCGAGCGCGGACTGGAGCGCTTCGCCAATCCGCAGGTTCCCGCCGACATGCTGCCGGGCGGCCAGGGCGTGCGCATCGCCTCCGACTACTTCCAACCGCGCATCGGCGGCGATCTCGCCGTGGCGATGGCGTTGGCGAAGGTGGTGGTCGAGCGCGATGCGGTCGATCGTGAGTTCATCTCCGCGCACACGCGCGGTTTCGATGCCTTCGCCGCCAGCGTCCGCGCGGCGCGCTGGGACGAGCTCGAGCGTGAGTCCGGCCTGACCCGCGCGCAGCTCGAGCACGCCGCGCAGATATACATCGACAGCAACGCCAGCATCCTGTGCTGGGGCATGGGCATCACCCAGCACCACCGCAGCGTCGCCACCATCCAGATGCTTGGCAACCTGCTGCTGCTGCGCGGCAACGTGGGCAAGCCCGGCGCAGGGCCGTGCCCGGTGCGCGGGCATTCCAACGTGCAGGGCGACCGCACGATGGGCATCTACGAGAAGCCAACGGACGCGTTTCTCGACAGCCTCGGCGCCGAATTCGGCTTCGCGCCGCCGCGCGCGCACGGCTTCGACACGTTGGATGCGATCGCGGCGATGCGCGACGGCCGCGGCAAGGTGTTCTTCGCCCTCGGCGGCAACTTCGCCACCGCCACGCCCGACACCGCGCAGACCCAGGCCGCGCTGCGCAACTGCGGGCTCACCGTGCACGTCAGCACCAAGCTCAATCGTTCGCACCTGGTGCACGGCCGCGCCGCGCTGATCCTGCCGTGCCTGGGCCGCACCGAGATCGACCTGCAGGCCGCTGGCCCGCAGGCGGTGACGGTCGAGGACTCGATGAGCATGGTGCACCTGTCGGCGGGCATGAACGCGCCAGCGTCAGAGCTGCTGTTGTCGGAACCGGCGATCGTCGCGCGCCTCGCCGCGGCGACACTGCCGCGCAGCCGCACGCCATGGCTGGCGCTGGTCGAGGACTACGACCGCATCCGCGACCGCATCGCGCGCGTGGTCGACGGCTTCGAAGGGTTCAATCAGCGTGTGCGCACCGCGGGCGGTTTCCACCTCCACCATCCCAACCGCGAGCGCGCGTTTCCCACCCGCGACGGCGCGGCGCGATTCTTCGTGCATCCGCTGACGGCCGCGACCGGCATGGACGCGGCGTTGCTGACGCTGATGACGGTGCGATCGCACGACCAGTACAACACCACCGTGTATGGGTTCGACGACCGCTATCGCGGCGTGCACGGCCTGCGCAAGGTGTGCTTCATCTCGCGCGAGGACCTGCAGCGGCATGGCTTCGCCGATGGCGAGCTGGTCGACATCGTGTCGGTGTGGAACGAAGGCGGCCGTGTGCAGGAACGCGAAGTGCACGGCTTCCGCCTGGTCGAATACGACATCCCGGCCGGGTGCCTGGCCGCGTACTTCCCTGAAACCAATCCGCTGGTGCCGCTGGAGAGCTACGCCGAACGCGCGCGCACGCCGGCGTCGAAGTCGATCCCGGTGCGCTTGCGCAAGGCCGCCGCGCCGTGAGCGAGGAACGCGCGCTCGCCCTGCTGCAACTGTTGGCCGCGGAGGACGGGCAATCGATCCACCGCGTCGCCAAGCGCCTGGAGCTGAGCCTGAGCGAACTGCAGCGCCTGCTCACCGCGCTCGGCCCGGATCCGCGCTTCGATGGCCTCGACCTGGTCGAGCAACGCGTGGAGGGCGAGCGCACCCTGCTGTGGTTGACCGACAAGGGACGGCGCCTGTGCGCGACGGCCTGAACGATGCACTGGCGACGGTGCGCGCGCTGCGCGTGCAGGCCGACGCGCGCGAGGCACGCGAGGACGCGGCGGTGGTCGAGGCGCCGGTCGCGCTGCTCTACAACGGCCTGTCCTTCGCGGTGATGATGGCCACGCCCTGCGACCTCGAGGATTTCGCCCTCGGCTTCGCATTGAGCGAAGGCATCGTGGCATCGGACAAGGAGTTCAACCTGGTCGACAACGTGCGCGGCGAGACGGGCGTGGCCCTGCACGCGGCGATTCCGCAGGCGCGCTACGACGCCCTGCAAGAGCGACGGCGCAACCTCGCGGGCCGCAGCGGCTGCGGCCTGTGCGGCGTGGAAGCACTGCAGGACGCGCAACGTCCGGTGCCGCGCGTGCCGGAGCCGCAGGCGGTGTCCTTGGCGCAGATCCGCGCCGCGCTGGCCACGTTGGCCACGCAGCAGCCTTTGAATGCACGCAGCGGCGGTGTCCACGCCGCCGGCTTCGCCCATGCGCAGGGCTTGCTGGTGCGCGAGGACGTGGGCCGCCACAACGCATTGGACAAGCTGATCGGCGCGATAGTGCGCGCGGGGCTCGATCCAACGAGCGGTTTCCTCGTCATCACCTCGCGTGCGTCCTACGAGATCGTGCACAAGGCGGCGATGGCCGGCATCGGGATAGTGATAGCGATCTCCGCGCCCACCGACCTGGCGATCCGCACCGCCACGGCGGCCGGCATAACCCTGGCCGCGTTCGCGCGCGGCGATGCGCTCAACCTCTACAACGCGCCCGAGCGGGTCCTGCCGTAGCCGCGATCAGGCGGCCTCAGCCACGCAGGTCGCTTACTTCGAGCGGCCGTCGTAGTGGTGCACCGGCACCGCGTCGAGGTCGATGTCGGTAAGGCAGCGGATGTTGATCGCCGCCATCGCGTTGCCCTGGGGATCACGGCCCTCGCCGAAGGGATGGATGCCGCAGGTGGCGCAGAAGTGGTGCTGGATCACGTGGCGGTTGAAGGTGTACGTCGACAGCGCGTCCGCGCCCGTCGTCACCCGCAACTGCGCGCGTGGCACGAACCACAAGAGGGAACCCTTGCGCTGGCACATCGAGCAGTTGCAGGCCATCGCGCCGTCGATGTCGCCATCCACTTCGAATGCCACCTTGCCGCAGTGACAGCTGCCTTGATGCGTCGTCATCGTGTCGCTCCTTGGGGGTCGGGTCGCGCAAGCATACGGTGCCGGCACGACACCTGCGGGTCAGTGCGCAGGTCAATGCGTGGGTCCGGCCGCCATCACCGCGTCGCGCCTGGCCTTGTATTCGCTGCCGCGCAGCCAGTCCGGGAATGCCTCGCTTTCGGCGAGGCGATAACCCACGGCGAAGGCGAAGCGGGTCACGTCCACCGCACCCTCGTAGTTCCAGTCGCGCTTGATGGTGTCGTCGACCTGGTGGTAGTCGTTGTACGGCACGCCCGGGCTCATGCGTTCGCGGGGGCTGCCGGTGTCGCGGATGATGCCGGTCAGGTTCTGGCTGCCGCGGGCGAAGTAGAGACTGGGCACGCCGCCCAATGCGAACGCGTAGGCGTCCTGGCGTTGGTTGGCGCCCTCCCAGGGCGCCGGGTCGGGTGACACGGTCCGGTGCAGGGCGGCGGCGACCGTGCGCAGGAGCGGGTCCATGCTGGTCTCGCCAAGACCGACCACCCGGATGTCGCGCGTGGTCGCCCAGAAGCCGATCACGTCGAGATTCAGGTCCACCACGGTGCGCGATAGCGGATACAGCGCATTGGCCACGTAATGGCGCGCGCCGAGCAGGCCCTGCTCTTCCGCGGTGGTCGCCATGAACAGCACCGACCGCGCCGGTGGTTGCGGCAGCCGGCGCCATGCCTTGGCGATCTCGAGCATCGCGGCGACGCCGGAGGCGTTGTCGACGGCCCCGTTGTAGATCTGGTCGCCGGCGAGGCGCGGATCCCTGCCGAGGTGGTCCCAGTGCGCGGTATAGATGATGACTTCGTCGCTGCGTGCGCCTTCGCGACCGTCGATACGGGCCACCACGTTGTGCGACACCACGTCGCGGAACGTGTTGCTGACGTCGAAGCTGGCCGTCGCGTCGAGCGCGACCGGGCGGAAATCGCGTTGCTGCGCGCGCTTGCGCAGTGCTTCGAAGTCGTACCCCGCCATCCGCACCAGCTGGCGGACGTGGGCGATCGGCATCATCGCCTCGAACTGCAGGCGCGGCGCGGGATCGTCGCGCAGCTGCAGGTGCTCGCGGCCGGCGTCGGTGCGCGCCAGTGCGAACTCCCAACCCGCGTGCGCTGCCTCGTGCACGATGATCATCGCGGCCGCGCCCTTTTCCGCGGCGAGGGTCCGCTTGTAGCGGTTGGAGGCGTAAGTGGTCTTGATGGCGCCGCGAAACAGCGCGGGATCGAGCCTGGGGCCGCCGAGCTGGGGATCGTTCATCAGCACGACCACCGTCTTGCCGTGCACGTCGACGTCCTTGTAATCGTCCCAGCCGAACTCCGGCGCGACCACGCCATAGCCCACGAACACCAGCGGCGAGTCCTGCACCACCACGCGGGACTGCGGCAGCGCCGAGCTGCCGACGAAGTCCTGCGTGGGCACCAGGTCCAGGCGCTGTCCCTTCACCTCCAGGTGCAGTTGCGGCTGCGACGTGATTCCGATCAGGGGCACGTCCTGCACGTAGCTGCCGTCCGGATTGCCCGGCGCGAGCCCGAGCTGGCGGAAGGTCTCGGTCAGGTAGCGCACGCTGAGCTCCTCGCCGTGCGTGCCGGGCGCGCGGCCCTCGAACGCATCGGACGACAGCACCTGGATGTGATGGCGCAGCTCGGTATCCTTGATGCTGCGCAGCGCCTCGGGATCGGGCAGGACGCCGGCGTTATCGGCCGCCAGCACGGACACTGCCACCAGCGCCGCGGCGAGGCCGGCCAGGCGCGGGCGATTTCGCGTGGGACGCATGGCGCGCTCCTGGAAAACACCACGGCCAATGTAAACCGCCGGCAGTGGCGGACTTGTGCATTTCGTGCGCCTGCCGCGCGCGCAGTCGCAGGAATTGCGAAGCCCGCGGGCTAGACTGTCGCCATGCCCGTAACCACTTTGCTCCTGCTTCTCCTGCTGCTGGCGGTCGCCGTCGCCGTGGTCCTGCTCGTGATCCTGATCCTGCGCAGGCCGGATGGGGCCCTGGAGTCGTATCGCGAGAAGCTGGAGCAGGCCCTGCGCGAGGAGCAGCGCGACGGTCGCGGCGAGTTGCGCCAGCAGCTCGACAGCTTCTCCAGCCAGCAGGAGCTGCGCATCGACGGCTTCGCCAGCCGCCTCAACGAGGCCGCGGGACGCACCGACCAGCGCCTGGAGGACCTGCGCGAAGCCCTGACCGAGGACGCGCGCAAGGCGCGCCAGGAAACCGCGCTGGCGCTGAAGGATTTCGCCAAGGCGCTCGATGGCCGCGTCGGCGAACTCACCCGCAACAACGAACAGCGCCTCGGCGAGATGCGCACGACGCTGGAGCAGAAGCTGCGCGAGCTGCAGGTCGACAACGCCGCCAAGCTCGAGCTGATGCGCGCGACCGTCGACGAGAAGCTGCACGCGACGCTCGAGACGCGCCTGAGCGAGAGCTTCGGCAACGTCACCACGATGCTGGCGCAGGTGCACCAGGGCCTGGGCGACATGAACAAGCTCGCCGCCGACGTCGGTGGATTGCAGCGTGTGCTCGGCAACGTGAAGTCGCGTGGCGTCTTCGGCGAAGTGCAACTGGCCGGCCTGCTCGAGCAGGTGTTCGCGCCTGATCAATACGCGGCTAACGTGGCGACGCTGCCGGGCAGCAGCGAGCGCGTCGAATTCGCGGTGAAGTTCCCCGGCTCCACCGGCGAGGCGCCGCTATGGCTGCCGATCGACGCCAAGTTTCCGCGCGAGGACTACGAGCGCCTGCTCGATGCGCAGGAGCGTGGCGACGTCGCCGCCGCGCATGCCGCCGGCGATGCGCTGGAACGGCGCGTGCGCCTGGAAGCCGCGCGCATCCGCGACAAGTATGTCGGCCCGCCGCACACCACCGAATTCGCGATCCTGTTCCTGCCGACCGAGGGCCTGTACGCGGAAACGCTGCGCCGCCCGGGGCTGGTGGAGGCGCTGCAGCGCGACCAGCGCATCGCCGTGGCCGGTCCGACCACGTTGCTGGCGCTGATGACCAGCTTCCAGATGGGGTTCCGCACGCTGGCGATCCAGGAACGTTCGAGCGAGGTATGGCGCACCCTGGGTGCGGTGAAGACCGAGTTCGCCAAGTTCGGCGCGGTGCTCGACGGGGTGAAGAAGAAGCTCGACGAGGCCAGCAGCAAGATCGACGAGACCGGCCGGCGCACCCGCGTGCTCACGCGCAAGCTGCGCGACGTGGAAGCGCTGCCGCTGGAAGACAGCCAGCGCCTGCTGGGAACGGAGCTGGAAACCGCGGACGAGGAAGGCTCGTAACCGCCGTGCATCCCGGGTACGCACCGCGCCCCGGGCATTCGTGATTCGCGGCGACGGCGTCAGCCGTTGCCCGGTACCACCACCGGCATCGCATCCACCGGCACGGTGGAGTCGTCTTCGTCTTCGCGCAGGTAGTCCGGCAGCTTGCGGCTGTCGTCGTCCTGCTGGCGGTCGCCGAAGATCTGGTAGTCGCGGCGCTGCGACCAGGCGTCGCGCACCAGGGTGTAGTCGTCCTCCGCGCCTTCGCGCAACGAGTCGGTCGACAGCAGCTGCGCGCGCATGTCGACCAGCTGCAGGCCCTGCAGCGGAATGCGGACCTCGTTGGGTCCCACCCGGCGCAGCGGGCTCAGCGGTGCGTCGCCGGCCATGCCGAACACGTCGCGCACGGTGCGCGGCCCGAACAGGGGCAGCTCGAAGTAGCGCGAACGCTTCCAGCCCCACACGCCGAGGGTCTGCCCGAAGTCCTCGCTCTTCTGCGGCAGTTGCGCGCGCGAGGCCGGATCCAGGATGCCGGCGAGGCCGAAGGTGGAATTGAGCAGGAAGCGGCCCAACGACTGGGCCGCCTGCTTCGGCTGGCCCTGCAGCAGGGCATTGACCATGTTCAGCGGCTGGCTGAGGTTGTTGAAGAAGTTGCTTACGCCCAGGCGCACCGGTCGCGGCGTCACTTTCACGTAGCCGCGCGCGAGCGGCCTGGCGATGTGGCGGTCCACCGCGTTGTTGAAGCGGTGCACTTTGCGGTTGTACTTCTCCCAGGGATCGAAGGTCCCGGGCATCTCCGCCGCGGCCGGCAGCAACGGATCGGCGTAATCCTGGTCGCCCTGGCCGTAGATGTCGTTGAAGGCCTGTTCGGCATCGGTCGGTTCCGACGGCGCGGGTTGCGCCACGGCCGGTGTCGCCTCGCTGGCCGTTCCGGCCGCCGGCGTGTCGCCTGCGGCGGCCTCGGGGGGCGTCAGGTCGGCGGGTGGCGCCGTGCTGGCATCGGTCGTTGGCGGGGGCGCCTGGTCCGGCGGCGTGGCCGGGGTCTCATTGCCCGCGCTGGCCGGCGCGGGGGGCGTGCCCGCATCGGCGGCCACGGCGTCGACCTGCCCCGCGTTGAGCGCAGCCGGTTCCGCCGTCTGCGCGAACGCAGCCGCGGGAACCAGCAGCGTGGCCAGGGCAAGGTGGAGTCCGTTCGAACGCATTGGGGGCCGCAGTCGGGGGGAGCGGGGAGCGGCGAACACGCTACCGCAAAGGGGCGGCGCGATGCTCAGGCCGCAAAGGAAAGATCGTCCTGCAGGCGATACGCGCGGCGCAGCTCGGCCAGTCCTGCCGGGCTGCCGTCGATCCGTACGCCTTCGCCGGCCATTGCCGCGAGTTCAGCCAGCAGGGCCAGGCCAGCGCTGTCGACCAGCGGCACCGCCGACAGGTCGAAGCGGCGCACGCCGGCGAGCTGTCTGGGCACCTGCGGCCACAACACCGCCACGGCGGCGCGATCGAGGGTGCCGGTGAAGGCTAGGGTGTCGTCGTGCAGGGTGCAGGTGGCCGTCATGGGGGAATTGTCGGTGCGGGGGACGTGTGCGCCGGGCGGCTTCGGGGGAAGCCGCCGGACCTTGGCTGGGTTACTTGCTGGCTTCCGCCTGCAGCTTGCCCGCCTTGAGGTCGGCGGCGACCTGCGGGATCGACTTGCGGTTGAGCGGGCCATCGAACTGCGCGCGGAAGGTCTGCACGAAGCTCACGCCTTCGACCATCACGTCGAACACCTTCCAGCCGGTACCGGTGTTGCGCATGAAGTAGTCGACCGGCACGGGCTCGCCGCCCTGGCGCAGGAACTCGCTGGACACGCGCACGCCGCGGCCGTTGGGCAGCGCGGTTTCCGACTTCACCCGCACCTTCAGCCGGGTGTTGAAGTCGAGCAGCGAGGAGCCATAGCGGCTCATCAGGCTGTCGGCGAGCGCGTCGGCGAACAGCTTCACGTCTTCATCGGAGGCCCCGCGGCCGTGCGTGCCCAGGACCAGGCGCGCGGCATAGTCGCGGTCGAACATGGCGTTGAACTCACTGGACACGAACTGGCGCAGCGCGCCGCGGTCCTTGGTGAATTCGGCGCGGCGCGATTCCAGCGTGCTGAGGATGCGCGTGCTGTTGTCGAGCACCATCTTGCTGGGCGTGCCGGACTTGGCCGGGGTCGCGGCCGCCTGGGCATTGCCCTGCGCGAACGCCGCGGGCGTGGCGGCCACGAAGGCGGTGGCCAGGGCGAGGGAAAGCAGGGTCGTCTTCATCATTTGGTGGGCGCGTCCGTGGGGGCGGAGGATTCGTTGCTCTTGTCGCTGGCTTCGGCGTCGCCGGCCGGCTTGCCGCCAGAGAACATGTATTTGCCGACCAGCTGGATCAAGTCGACCGCGGGCTGGGTCAGGAAGATCTCGTCGCCGGGCTTGAGCGGCTCGGGATCGCCGCCGGGCGACAGGCCGATGTAGCTCTCGCCCAGCAGGCCATTGGTGAAGATGCCCGCGGAGGTGTCGCCGGGCAGGTCCTTGTACTTGCTATCGATGGCCAGGGTCACGACGGAGTCGTATTTAACCGGATCGACCTGAATATCGGCCACCTTGCCGACCGCGACCCCGGCAATCTTGACCGGCGCGTTCGGGCGCAGCGCGCCGATCGAGGTGAAGCGCGCCTTCAGCGGATAACTGGCGTGGCCGAAGCCCCAGTTGCGGTTGGTCGACGCCAGCGCCAGCACCAGCACCGAGGCCAGGGCCAGCAGCAGGAAGGCGCCGACGGCGAATTCGATTCTTGGACCACGCATAAATCACCTGTCCCGGCGCACGCCGGGGTTTCTAAATCATTTGAACAGCAGGGCGGACATCACGAAGTTGAACATCAGCACCAGCAGCGAGGCGTTGACCACCGCCTTGGTCGTCGCCACCGAGGTGCCTTCGATGGTCGGTTCGGCGTGGAAGCCGACGTACGCGGCGACCAGCGCCGCGGTGGCGCCGAACACGCCCGACTTCACGAAGGCCATCAGGAAGTCTTCATGGAAGTCGACGCTGTCCTTGAGCACCTGCCAGAAGAAACCCTGGTCGATGCCGATCACGTGCACGGCCTCGAAATAACCGGCGCTGATCGCGAGGCTGCAGAAGAAGCCGGTGAGCAGCGGCATCGAGATCAGCGCGGCCCAGAAGCGCGGCGCCACCGCTTTGCCGATCGGATCGATCGCCATCAGGCTGAGCGCGGTGATCTGGTCGGTCGCGCGCATCAGGCCCAGTTCCGCCGCAATCGAGGAACCGGCCCGGCCGATGAACAGCAATGCGGTGAGCACGGGCCCGAGTTCGCGGTACATACCCAGGCCGAGCATTGCGCTGACCTGGTTGGCGGCGCCGTAGGTATCGAGCGCTCGGTAGCCCAGCAGGGTGACCGACAGGCCGACGAAGGCGCCGCCGACGGTAACGATCGGCAGCGTGCGCGCGCCGATCTTGTAGATCTCGCGCACCAGTTCGCGGAAGAAGTCGGCGGTCGGCGCGCTCGCGCGCAGCACCGACATGGTGAACAGCCCGGCGCGGCCGATCGCGCTGGTGGCGGCAACGAACGGCATCAGGCCGGCTCCGTCTGCGAATTGAAGGCGCGGCTCTCGAACGGAATGGGACCGTCGGGCTCGCCGTTGAGGAACTGGCGGATCAGCGGATCGGTGCTGGCCTGCAGCGCGTCGGGTGCCCCCGAGAACACGATGCCGCCATTGGCGATCACCACGGCGTGGTCGGCGATCGGCAACGTCTCGTGCACGTGGTGGGTAACCACGATGCTGGTGAGGCCGAGCGTATCGTTGAGGCGGCGCACCAGGCTCATCACCACGCCACTGGCGATGGGATCGAGGCCGGTCAGCGGCTCGTCGTAGATCATCAGCGGCGGATCCAGCGCCAGCGCGCGGGCCAGGGCGACGCGCCGAGCCATGCCGCCGGAGAGTTCGCGCGGATAGGCATCGGCGGCGGCGCGCAGGCCGACCGCGTGCAGCTTCATCAGCACCAGGCGGCGGATCAGTGCCGACGGCAACTTCGTATGCGTGCGCAAGGGCAGCGCCACGTTTTCCGCGACGGTGAGATCGGTGAGCAGGCCGTTGCCCTGCAGCAGGACACCCAGGCCCTTGCGCATTTCCAGCAGCGCGCGCTGCGAGCGCGGCACCGGCTGGCCCAGCACCTCCACCGTGCCGGCCGCTGCCGGCAATTCGCCGGTCAGCGCTGCCAGCAGGGTCGACTTGCCGCAGCCCGACGGCCCCAGCACCGCGACGATGCTGCCGCGCGGCACGCTGAGGTTGATGTCGCGCAGCACGGTCCGGCCGCCGCGGTCGAGGCGGAGGTGTTCAATGCGGACGATGGGCGACGGCTCGGGCATGCGAAGGCAACAGGCAAGGTGCGCGCGGGCAAAAACGCGCGGGTAAAAAACGCGCGCAAGGATGGCGGTGTGCGGCTGAACGGGAGATGGCGGCGGCCATTGTCGCAGAGACCGCCTTGTTTGCCGCCCCGGATCCCGTCTCGCCCGTTGCGACCCGCATCCGGCAAGATGCACGCCGATGCCCGCCACGTCCGACTTCCGCCTCTATCACTCCAATGCCCTGGAGATCCTGGCGGGACTGCTGGCGGACGAGTTGCGCCGACCCGCACCCGGCCAGCCGCTATTGGCGCCGGACACCGTGCTGGTGCCACAGGTGGCGATGCGGCGCTGGCTGCAGGCGACGCTGGCGAAGCAGCACGGCATAGCCGCCAACCTGGAGTTCCTGACTCCGGGCGAATTCGTCCGCCGCGCTCTCGATGCCAATGAGGACGGCAGCGACCAGGACCTCGACGCTACCGCGCTGCACTGGCGTCTGTACGCAGCACTGACGGATCCCTCCGTCCTGCGCGAACCGGCCCTGCTCCCGCTGCGCGGCTACCTCGCGGGTGACGATCCGCTCAGGCCGTGGACGCTTGCGGGCGAACTCGCCGGCATCTTCGAGAAATACCAGGCCTGGCGACGCGACTGGCTGCTGGCATGGGAAGCGGGCGCCGCACCGGCCGAACCGCAAGCGGCGCTGTGGCGGCGCATCGCGCGCGGCCGACGCCATCGCGCGCGCCGCATCGACGATTTCCTCGCCCGCTTTGGCGGCGACGCCGGCACTGGTCCGTTGCCCGCCGGGCTGCCACCGCGCCTGTTTGCCTTCGCCACCTTGAACGTCTCCCCCGACGTGCTGCGGGTGATCGCCACGCAGGCGCGGGTCGGCACGCTGCACTTCTACCTGCCCACGCCCTCGCGCAAGTACTGGGGCGACCTGCACACGCTGGCCGAGCGCCTGCGCACCGGCGAAGACGCGTTCGATGTGGACGAGAACCCGTTGCTGCAGGCCTGGGGCGCCGCTGGCCGCGATTTCATGGCGGTGCTGGGTGGCTACGAAGTCGTGCACCCGTCCGGCGAGATCGCCGCATACGACGATCCGGAAGCCAGCGAGCACGCAACCGGGGACGAAACCCTGCTGCAGAGGCTGCGCCGCGACCTCCTGCACCGGCGCGGCCCCCCGGCGACGCCCTGGCGGGCAACTCCCGATCCCGGCGATAACAGCCTGCAGGTCCACGCCTGCCACACCCGCCTGCGCGAAGTGCAGGTGCTGCACGACCAACTGCGCGGCCTGCTGGAGGATCCACGCTTCGATCCGCCGCTGCAGCCGCGAGACATCGCCGTGCTCGCGCCTGACATCGATCCATATGTGCCGCACATCGCTGCGGTGTTCGGTGGCGGCGCGCGCCACGAAGCGATTCCCTACGCGCTCGCCGACACCAGCCCGATGGCCGCCGAGCCACTCGCGGCGGTGTTCCTGCAATTGCTGGCGTTGCCGGTGTCGCGCTTCGGCCTGAGCGAAGTACTCGACCTGCTCGCCACGCCGGCCCTTTGCGAGGCCGCGCAACTGGATGCGGCCGCGCTAGACCGCCTGCACGGCTGGCTGCGCGAAGCTGGCGCGCGCTGGGGCCTGGATGCCGCGCACCGTGGCCGCCACGACGCGCCGCGCGACGACGCCTGCACTTGGGCATTCGCGCTCGATCGCCTGTTGCTCGGCCACGCCAGCGACGACACGACGCCGATCCTGGGCGTCGCGCCGTACACCGACATGGAAGGCAGCGCGCTGGATGCCCTGGATTCCCTGATCCGCGTGCTGCGCGTGCTGGCCCGGCACGAACGCGTGTTCGCGACCGCGATGCCGCCTGCGCAGTGGCGCGAACGCCTGCTCGACCTGCTCGCCGCGCTGTTGCCCGAACACCTGCGCGCGTCCGGCGACCAGCGTGCGCGCGAACGCCTGCACGGCCTGCTCGACGACTTCGCCCGCGCCGCGGAGACGGCCGGTTTCGACGCAGCCGTGCCCCCCGAAGTGGTGCGCGCGCATTTCCACGGCGCGCTCACCCAGGCCGACACGCGCGCGCCGCTGCTCACCGGCGGCGTCAGCTTCGGCCGCATGGTGCCACTGCGGTTGCTGCCGTTCCGGGTGATCGCGCTGCTGGGCATGAACGACGGCGACTACCCGCGCCGCGATCCCGCCGGTGGCCTCAACAAGCTGGCGGCCGAACTGGGCGGGCCGACGCGCCGTCACGGCGACCGCTCGTTGCGCGAGGACGACCGCTTCCTGTTCCTGCAGCTGTTCGCCGCCGCCAACGACGTGCTCTACCTGAGCTATCTCGGCGCCGATCCGCGCGACGGCAGCGAGCGAGAGCCTTCGGTGCTGGTGTCCGAACTGCTCGACACCGCCGCGCGTTACCACGCGCCGACGCAGAAGCGCAGCGCCCTGGTCGTGCAGCATCCGCTGCAGCCGTTCGCCCCGGCCGCGTTCGGCGCCGCCCTGCAAGGCCAGGAGCCGCGTCGCTTCAGCTACCGCGCGGAGTGGCATCCGGCCGCGCAGAGCCAGGGCGGCATGCGCGAGCCGCTCGGCGCGTGGTTGCCCGCATCCCTGCCCGTGCCGGCACCCCGCGACGACGCGATGCCGGAACTGAGCGTGATCGAACTGCGTCGCTTCCTCGCCGATCCGCCCGCCGCCCTGCTGCGCCAGCGCCTGAACCTGCGCCTGCCCGAGGAAGCTGAAGCCGAGGACGACGTCGAACCGCTGGCCCTGCCCGCGAGCGGCCTGCAGCGTTGGCAGTTGCAGCACGCAGTGTTCGATGCCTGCGTGGCCGGCGCCACCGATGACCTTGCCCAGCGCCTCCGCGCGCGGGCGATGCTGCCGTCCGGGCCAATGGGCGCGCGCCAGCTGGACCGCTTGCGTGCGCAGGTGCAGCCCTACGCCGATGCATTTCGCGCCTGGCGCCAGGGCGAGCCGCGCACGCTGAACATCGATTTCGAACTGGACGGCATGCGTCTGTACGGCCGCATAGACAATCTGCATGCGGCCGGCTTGGCGCGGTTGCGTTTCGATGAACTGCACGGCCCGGCGCAGATCTCGCATGGGCTGGACTGGCTGGTGCTTTGTGCCGCGGGCCACGCACAACCGTTGTGGCAGTTCGCGCCGATCGACAAGGACCTGGGCCCGCACCCGCGCGATCCGGTGCCGCAGGCGCAGGCGCAGGCCGCGCTGCGTGAGCTGCTGCGGTTGCGCGAGCGCGGCCTGCGCGAAGCGCTGCCGTTCCTGCCGCGCGCCGGCTGGGTCTGGTACCAGGCCGAACAATCGCAACGCGCCGGCGCGGTGATCCGCAGCAACGCGAAGGGAGCGTGGGAGCGCGCGCGCGAGGCGTGGACCGGCGGCAACAACGGTTGGAGCGAGAGCGCCACGGCAAGCGCGCGGCTGGTGTTGCGCGGCCACGATCCGTTTGCGGACGCCGCCGTGGGCGAGCAGTTCCGCGCGATTGCGACGCAGGTGTTCGATGCGGTCGTGCATGCGCGTAGCGGAGGCGCGGCATGAACGCAGCTTCGACGACGGCCGTGCTCCAGCGCGACCCCTATCTCGATCTCGACCTGCACGGGTTGCAGCTGATCGAGGCCAGCGCCGGCACCGGCAAGACCTTCACCCTGGCCACGCTGGTCACGCGCCTGGTGATCGAGCGCGAACTGCGCGTCGGCCAGATCCTGGCGGTGACCTTCACCGAAGCGGCGACCCAGGAACTGCGCGAACGCCTGCGCCAGCGCCTCACCCTGGCCGCGCAACTTGCCAGTGGCGTGGACGTCGGCAACGACGACGCGCAGGTCGCGCTCACCCGCGAACTGATCGCGCGCCGGCTCGCGCACGAAAGCGCGACCGCGCTGCAGGCGCGTCTGCAACGCGCCGCGCACGAGATCGACCTCGCCGCGGTGTTCACCATCCATGGCTTCTGCAGCCGCGTGCTTGGCGAGCATGCGCTGGAAGCCGGGCAACCCTTCCTCGCCGCCGAACTGGTGGGCAGCGACCGCGAACTGCGCGACGAGGTCGCCGCCGACCTGTGGCGCGCCTTCGGTGCGGAGGCCGGCGATGCCGAGTTGCTCGCACGCGAATGGCCGGGCCCCACCGAACTGGCCAACGACCTGGGCGCCCTGCTCGCGGCGAATGCGGTGCTCCCGCCGCCGCCGCCGACGGCGCCAGATCCGCTGCCGGAATTGCAGCAGGCCGGCGCGTTGCTGCGCGCCGCGTTCGCGCGCCATGGCGAGCAACTGCGCAGCGACCTGGACGCCGCGATCCTCGCCGGCGTCCTCAACGCCAACAGCTACAAGCCCGACCTCACCGCAGCGGTGTGGCCGGCGCTGCAGCGCTGGTGCGCCGGCACGCACGACAGCGGCCCGATCCACTCGCATCTCGATCGCCTGACCCCACAGACGCTGGCGTTGCGCACCAAGAAGGGCCGCGAGCGCGAGACCCCCGCATCGCCGCTGTGCGAGTCGGTGGCGGCGTATCTCGCGGACCATCAGGTGCGCGAGGACTGGCTGCAAGGCCACGCCATCGGCCTCGTCCACCGCCTGCGCGAACAGGCCCTCGCGCGTCTCGCCCGGCTCAAGCGCGTGCGCCGCGTGCAGACCTTCGACGACCTCATCGAAGGCGTCGCCAGCGCGCTCGAAGGCGCGCAAGGCGATGCGCTGGTGCAGCGGCTGCGCCAGCAGTACGCGGTGGCGCTGGTTGACGAGTTCCAGGACACCGATCCGCGCCAGTGGGCGATCTTCCGACGCGTGTTCGCCGGCGGCGAGGCGGGCCCCGAGGCCGCAAACCTGTTCCTGATCGGCGACCCCAAGCAAGCGATCTACCGTTTCCGCGGCGGCGACGTGCACACCTACCTCGCCGCCGCGAGCGATGCGCACCGCGCGCCGGAGTTGCGCCAGAACTTCCGCTCGCGCCCGGCGGTGCTGCGCGCGATCCAGGCGCTGTACGACCGCGCTGGCGACACGGCCTTCGTCGACCGCAGCATCCGCTTCTTCCCCGTCGAGCCCGGCGGCACCGCGCACGATGCCGACTTCCTGCGCAGCGATGCGATCGCGCCAGCGCTGACCCTGCGCGAGCTGCCCGCGCCGGACGGCGGCGGCGCCTGGAAGGCCGACGATTCGCGTCGCCGTGCCGCCGAAGCCTGCGTCGCGGCGATCCACGGACTGCTCTCCGATTCCCGCCGCGACGCCGCGACGATCAAGGGTCTCGCCGTGGGCCCGGGCGATCTCGCCGTGCTCGTGCGCGAGCACCGCGAAGCGACGCTGATGCAGGAGCTCCTCGCGCGCGCCGGCATCCCTGCGGTGGCGGCCGGCCGGTTGAGCCTGTTCCACAGCGAGCAGGCGCTGGAAGTCCTTGCCCTGCTCGAAGCGCTGCTGCATCCCGGCGACGACGCGCGCCTGCGCGGCGCCCTGGCCGGCGTGTGGCTGGGCGTGGACGCAGCGACGCTCGCGCAGATGGATGAGGACGACCACCTGCGCGCCAACTGGCAACTGCGCGCGCTGGATTGGCGCGAACGCTGGGAGCGCCACGGCCCGCTCGCGCTGATCACCGATCGTTGCGCCGAACAGGCGCCGCGCCTGCTTCGGCTGCTCGACGGCGAGCGCCGCCTCACCAACCTGATGCAGCTGGCCGAAGTGCTGCAGGAAGCGACTGCAACCGCGCTGGGCGTGCACGGCTTGGCGGACTGGCTGCGCCGGCGTATCGCCGAAGCCGACGATCGCGATGAAACCCAGCAGTTGCGCCTGGAGTCTGACGCGCAGCGCGTGCAGGTGATGACGCTGCACAAGAGCAAGGGCCTGGAATTCCCGCTGGTGTTCCTGCCATTCGCCGGCGTGGGTCGCGACCGCAAGTCGCCGCAGCGCTGGTGCGAAGTGCTGTCCGCGCAGGGACGCACCCTGCAGCTCGATACCGGGCGCGCCGTCGATGCGGATGCGTGGACGGCTGCCGTCGCCGCGCGACAGCGCGAGGAAGACGCCGAGGACGCACGCCTGTTGTATGTCGGCATGACCCGCGCGCAACACGCGTTGTGGCTCGCCTGCGGCCCGCTGTTCGCTTACGACAGGACGCCACTGGCGCGCCTGCTCGGCGAAACCGCGACACTGCCCGCTGCCGCGGGCGACGCCATCGTGCTCGACCGCGACGCCACGATGGCCACCGCCTTGCCATATCTGGCGGCGGAGGCCGCCAGCGACGTACCCGCGGCCCGCGTTGCCCATCGCGCGTTGCCGCGCGACTGGTGGGTGTACAGCTTCACCCAGCTCGCGCGCGAGGACAGCAGCCACGCCGCCGCCGCAACAGGCGCCGAGGTCGGCGCGGCCGACGAACCCGAGCCCCTCGCCTCTGCCGATTACGATCGCCGCTTCAGCGGCAGCCGTTTCGGCAACGTCCTGCACGCAGCGCTCGAGGGCGTGGACTTCGCCGCTTGGCGCGATGCCGATGGCGTGATCCCCATCGGCCAGCAAGCGCCCCTGCGCGAAGCGCTCTCCGGCGGCGGTTACACCGAAGCCGACAGCGAGGACGGCTTGCCGGTACTGGCGAGGCTGGTCGCTGACACGCTCAACGTCGTGCTGCCCGAAGGCGTTCGCCTGTGCGACGTGCCTGCCGCGCAGCGCCGCGCGGAAATGGAATTCCACTTCTCGCTGCAAGCCGTCGACGTGCATGCCCTGATCGGCATGTTGCACCGGCATGACGTGTTGCGCGACCGCCATGCCTTCGGCCTGCGCCAGCGCCTCGATGGCCTGATGACCGGCAAGATCGACCTTGTCTACACCGTAGCCGACGGTCCGCACGCGGGCCGCACCTGCCTGCTCGACTACAAGTCCAACCGCCTGCCCGCCTATGACGCAGCGACGTTGGACGCGGCGATGAACGACAGCGAGTACACCCTGCAGGCGCTGATCTACACGCTGGCCTTGCATCGCTGGCTGCGGTTCCGCCTGGGCGCGGACTACGACTACGACCGCCACTTCGGCGGCGTGCGCTATCTCTACTGCCGCGGCCTCGATCCACTCGACCCCGCCGCACCGGGCGTGCACGCGCACGTGCCGCCGCGCGCGCTGGTCGAGTCACTCGACGCGCTGTTCGCGGGAACAGCGGCATGAGTCTGCTCGACACTCTTTATCGCCACGGCGTGCTGCGCACCGTCGACCATGCGCTGGCGCAGAGCCTGCGCCGGCTCGATCCCGCCACGCCCGACCCCGTGCTTGCTGCCGCCGCGCTCGCGTCGCAGGCGATCGCGCTGGGCCACGCGGGCATCGATCTCGCGCGGCCACCGGAAATGCCGGATGTCGAACTCGCCTGGCCGGAGCCGGCCGCGTGGCGCGCGGCGCTGCAGGACTCGCGCTGGGTGGCCGCGCCCGCCCCCAATGTCGCCGCCGCCGCGGATGCGCCGCTGGTGCTGGAAGGCGACCTGCTGTACCTGCGCCGCTACCGCGAATACGAACGCCGCCTCGCCCTGCACTTGCAGCGCCTCGCCGCGCATGCGGCACCGAGCGGCGATGACGCCGCGCTCGAGCTGCTGTTCGCGGCCCTGTTCCCGCAGCGCGACGACGCCCAGGCACGGGCCGCGTGGCTGGCCTTGCGGCGCTCGTTGCTAGTCATCACCGGCGGTCCCGGTACCGGCAAGACCACTACGATCGCCCGCTTGCTGGTGCTGCTGCTGGCGCAGGCACGCGTGGCGGGCCGACGCATGCCGCGCATCGCCCTGGCCGCACCTACCGGACGCGCGGCCGAGCGCATGGCGCAGAGCCTGCGCAAGGCGCTGGCGCAGATGCAGGCGATACCCGGTGTCGATCCCGCGCTGTGCGCTGCGTTACCGCAGCAAGCGCGCACGCTGCACCGCCTGCTCGGCACGCTGCCTGGCAAGCCACGGTTCCGCCACGATGCCGACCACCCGCTGCCGTTCGACGTGGTGGTGGTCGACGAGGCATCGATGGTCGACCTGCCGCTGATGTGCAAGCTGGTCGAAGCGGTGCCTGACGGAGCCCGCCTGCTGCTGCTGGGAGATCCGGATCAGCTGCCGTCCGTGGAAGCCGGCGACGTGCTGGCGGCGATCGTCGCCGCGGCAGTGGAGGAAGCCGGGGCCGTCGCGGTGCGAGCGGCAGGTTCCTCCGAGCCGATGCCCCCGGCGCGCCGCACGCATGCCGCCGATCCTTCGCAGGCCGACCTGTTCGCGCCGGTTTCGATGGCCTCCCCGAGTGCGCCGATGGCCGTGCCGTCAGCCGGCCTGGCGCGCGTGCACCTCGACCGCGGCTATCGCCAGTCCGACGCGCTCGACCTCGCCCCACTCGCCGACGCCGCGCGCACCGGCGACGGCGACGCGCTGCTCGAACGCCTGCGCAGCGGGACGTTGGCCGGCGTGCATTTCCACGATGGCCTTGTCGATCCGTTGGCCGCCGACGTGCGTGCGGCCCAGCTGGCGCCGTGGCGCAAGTTGGCCGAGGTCGATGATCCGCAGGCCGCACTGGCGCTGGCCGACACCGCACGCGTGCTTACCGCGCTCCGCGACGGGCCGCAAGGCTCGGTGCAACTCAACGCGCGGATCGAGGAAGCCCTGGCCGGCGCGCAACGCGAACGCTATTTCCATGGCCGCCTGCTGCTGGTGAGCGAGAACAGCTACCGCCACGGCCTGTTCAACGGCGACATCGGCGTGTGCCTGCGCGATGCCGCCGGCACCATGGTGGCTTGGTTTGCCGGCGGCAGCGAGGGCGTGCGCGCCTTCCATCCCGCGGCACTGCCGCAACACGGCGGTGCCTTCGCGATGACCGTGCACAAGGCGCAGGGCTCGGAGTACGACACGGTGTGGCTGCAATTGCCCAGGCAGGACGCGCGCACGCTTTCGCGCGAACTGGTTTACACCGCGCTGACGCGCGCGCGGCGTGCGGTGCACCTGTGCGCCAGCGAAGCGGTGCTGCGTGCCGCGCTCACGCGGCATGCACAACGTGTGTCAGGACTTGCTTGGCGACTGAAGCATTAAGGCAAGTTTGAATGCCGTGCACCGCATTCAGCGCTTCTTGACTCTACCTGCACTGTCGACTGACTAGCTTCGTGCGTCCCGGCACCACTTGGTCGCCGGCCAACGCAGGAGCAACACAATGAAAGACGTGAAAAAAGACCACAGCATCGGTGCAGGCACGGGTGCAATGACCGGCGTGGTGGCCGGTGCTGCGATCGGTTCGGCCGCGGGTCCCGTCGGTAGCGCCGTCGGTGCGGTGGTGGGCGGCATCGTTGGGGCCAAGGCGGGCGACTCGATCGCCGAAGCGGTCAATCCAACGACCTATACCGAGCACTTCCGCAAGGACTACGTGAGTGCACCGTATTACATCAGCGGCAGCGAATGGCGTGACTACGAACCGGCGTACAAGTACGGCTACGACACTTACGGTCAGTACCGTGGGCGCCAGTTCGACGACGTCGAGAGTGAACTCCAGCGCAATTGGGACACCACGCGCGGCAACTCGCGCCTGGCTTGGAACGATGCGCGCCAGGCCGTACGCGACGGCTGGCATTACATCGAACGCGCAATGCCCGGCGATGCGGACCGCGATGGGCGATGAGGCGCGCTTGTGCGCCACTGGCGCACGCGCCGAAGAGCGCCCGCCGCGCTGCGGCGGGCCGGACCGATGAGCGGCGTTCACGGATGAGCGGCGTTCCCGGTGGCGCTGCGAAGGGGCTGGACCGATGAGGCAATAGAGCACCCATGCACAGGGTGAGCTTTTGATCTTTTGACGAGGAACAGCACACAGCCATGCGGAACCGGCAACGGTTCCGCATTTCTGTCCACGCGCCGCTGGAGTACGATGCCCGCCTCACCGAACGACGAGGCCGGCCGCGTGGCTGGCGATTCCATGGCCAACGACAAGCCCTCCCGCGAACAGGCCGAAGCCGCCGTCCGCACCCTGCTCAGCTGGGCCGGTGACGATCCCGGCCGCGAAGGCCTGCTCGACACGCCGAAGCGCGTCGTCACCGCCTTTGGCGACTGGTTCAGCGGTTACGACGTGGATGCGCGGGCCTACCTCGCCCGCACCTTCGAGGAAGTCGCCGGCTACGACGAGATGATCGTCCTGCGCGACATCCAGTTCGAAAGCCATTGCGAGCACCACATGGCGCCGATCATCGGTCGGGCCCATGTCGGCTACCTGCCCGATGGCAAGGTCGTCGGCATCAGCAAGCTCGCCCGCGTGGTCGAAACCTATGCGCGCCGCCTGCAGGTGCAGGAAAAGATGACCGCGCAGATCGCCGACTGCATCCATGACGTGCTGCAGCCGCGTGGCGTCGGCGTGGTGATCGAGGCCGCGCACGAGTGCATGACCACGCGCGGCGTGCACAAGCGTGGCGTCAGCATGATCACCTCGAAGATGCTCGGCAGCTTCCGCGAGGACGCGCGCACCCGCGCCGAGTTCCTGCAGTTCATCGACGTCGGCCCCGGACGTTGAACTTCCGGACGCCGCGCGCCGCGCGGCGGACTTCCGAAAACCCTCGTGGAGCGTGGTGATGGATTGCATGCCGTCGTGGTTGCGTGCCCCGGTCTCGTTGTTGCTGGCTCCGCTGTTGCTGGCGGCGGTTTCCTGCGCGGCGAACGCCGCCGAAGCCCCCGCCACCCTGCGCGTCGACATCCTGCACAGCGGCAATGCGTTGACCGACTCCTATGCGCTCGATCGCGTGGTGCTGGAACCGTTGCCGTGGCCGGGCAATCCGGCGCGGCCACTGGACGACACCAACCGCGGCCTCAACCGCTTCGAGGTGGTCGATCCGCAGACCAACAAGGTGCTGTACTCGCGCGGCTACAGTACGATCTTCGGCGAGTGGCGCACGACCGAGGAAGCGCAGAAGCACAGCCGCGGCTTCCAGGAATCGCTGCGTTTCCCGCGCCCGGACAAGCCGGTCAGGGTGCGCGTGCTGCAGCGCGACGACCGCAACGAGTTCTCGGTGGTGTGGAGCGTCGATGTCGATCCGGCCGCGCTGGACATCGAGCAGGAAAAGCACCCGGCGCCGGCGACGCCGATCGCGATCCGCAACAACGGTCCCTCGGCGGACAAGGTTGACCTGCTGATCCTGGGCGACGGCTACACGCGCGAAGAACTCGGCAAGTTCGAGGCCGATGCGCGCCGCCTCGCCGATCATCTCTTCAGCGTCTCGCCGTTCCGCGAACGCGCCAGCGACTTCAACGTCTGGGCACTGGCCGTGCCCACGCGCGAATCCGGCGTGTCGCGCCCGTCCACCGGCACCTTCCACGACTCCGCGCTCAACACCCGCTACGACATCTTCGGCAGCGAGCGCTACGTGCTCACCCTCGACAACCGTGCCCTGCGCGAGCTGGCGCAGTACGCGCCGAACGAGTTCATCGAGATCCTGGTCAACAACGAGACCTACGGTGGCGGCGGGATCTTCGGCCAGTTCAGCACCGCGGCAGCCAGCAACGACTGGGCGAACTACCTGTTCGTGCACGAGTTCGGCCACCACTTCGCCGCGCTGGCGGACGAGTACTACACCTCGCCGGTGGCCTATACCGCGGGCGCGGAGCGGCCGGAGCCGTGGGAGCCCAACGTCACCGCGCTGCTCGATCCCGCGCAACTGAAGTGGAGGCGCCATGTCGCCCCGACCACGCCCTTGCCGACGCCGTGGCCCAAGGCCGAATACGAGAAGTACCAGCGTGAGTACCAGGCCAAGCGCGTCGCGCTGCGCAAGGCCAACCGTCCGGAGTCGGAGATGAGCGCGCTGTTCGCCGCCGAACGCCGCTTCACCGACCAGCTGTTCGCGCGCCATCCCAACCACGGCCTGGTCGGCGCCTTCGAGGGCGCGAACTACCAGGCCAGCGGTTATTACCGCTCGGAAATGCAGTGCACGATGTTCAGCCGCACGGAGCGCTTCTGCCAGGTCTGCCAGGACGCGATCGCGGACATCATCGACCTGTACGCAGGGGCGCCGGCGGCGACGCGCTAAACTCCGCGCTCGCAACTCCTCGAAGCGCCATCGTGACCGAACCCAATACCGGCGCGCGCCAAGCCGCGCTGATCTTCATCTTCATCACCGTCCTGATCGACATCCTCGCGTTCGGGCTGATCATTCCGGTGCTGCCGCTGCTGGTGAAACAGTTTGCCGGCGGCGACTACGGCGACGCCGCGCATTGGATCGGCTGGTTCGGCATGCTGTTCTCGGCGATCCAGTTCGTGTGTGCGCCGATCCAGGGCGCGCTCTCGGACCGCTTCGGCCGGCGACCGGTGATCCTGTTGTCGTGCCTGGGCCTCGGCGTCGATTTCATCTTCATGGCGCTTGCGCCATCGATGTCATGGCTGCTGGTCGGCCGGGTGATCTCCGCGATCTTCTCCGCCAGCTTCACCACCGCCAATGCCTACATCGCCGACATCACCGCGCCGGAAAAGCGCGCGCAGGCCTTCGGCATGCTCGGCGCGGCGTTCGGCCTGGGCTTCATCGTCGGTCCGGTGCTGGGCGGACTGCTGAGCGGGATCGACCTGCGCTTCCCGTTCTGGGGCGCGGCCTTCCTCGCCCTGTGCAATTTCGCCTATGGCTGGTTCGTGCTGCCCGAATCGCATCCGCGCGAGCATCGCTCGCCGATCTTCGACTGGCGCCACGCCAACCCGCTGGGTTCGCTGAAGCTGTTGCGCAGCTATCCGCGGATCTGGGGCCTGGCGGCGGTCGTGTTCCTGATCAACCTCGCCCACTTCGTCTATCCGAACATCTTCGTGCTGTTCGCCGACTACCGGTACCAGTGGCATCCGAAACAGGTCGGCCTGGTGCTGGGCGTGGTCGGCGTGTGCGGCGTGATCGTGCAGGCCGGCCTGGTGAAGCACGCGGTGGCCGCGTGGGGCGAGCGCCGCGCGCTGCTGTTCGGGCTGTGCGCGGGCATCGTGGGCTTCAGCATCTACGGCTGGGCGCCGACCGGCATGCTGTTCCTGATGGGCATTCCGATCATGGCGTTCTGGGGCTTCGCGATGCCGGCGACGCAGGCGATGGTGACCAGGCAGGTCGATCGCAGCGTGCAGGGGCGCGTGCAGGGAGCCTTGAGCAGCCTGATGAGCTTGGCCGGGATCCTGGCGCCGCATTTCTACACCGGCATCTTCGCCTGGTTCATCAGCGACAAGGCGCCTTCCCATCAGCCGGGCGCGCCGTTCTGGGCCGCGGGCCTGCTGCTGGTGGTCGCACTCGGGATGGCGTGGCGCTTCGCGCGCGCGCCGCAGGTGGTGGCGCAGCCGGCCACGTAGGCGCCAACGCGCGGCTAACAAGGAGCGCGCGAGACTGCCGGTTCCTTCGCGATCGGGAACCGTGCCATGGCCCGCTGTGACGTCTGCGGCAACGACTACGACAAGGCGTTCACCATCGACGGGCCACGCGGCCGTGGCACCTTCGATTCGTTCGAGTGCGCCATCCACGCGCTGGCACCGGTCTGCGCGCACTGCGGTTGCCGGATCATCGGCCACGGCGCCGAGCACCACGGCCGCTACTACTGCTGCGCGCATTGCGCCCGCGAGTCCGGCGTGAAGGGCCTCGACGACCGGGTGTGAAGCCGGCGCCGCCGCGGATCAGATCGCCAGCTTGTCCAGCTGCTCCTGCGGCAGCGGCATCAGCGCCCAGAACGGCACGCCCTGCTCACCCCAGACGACGGCGGCCTCGTTGAGGATGTCGAGCAGGGTGGCGAAATTCTCGTCATCCGCCTGGCGCCACATGTCGGTGTGTTCGAGCAGCAGCACGTAACCACGCGCGCGCAGCCAGCTCAGGTCGCCGAGGCTGTCGGCCAGGGCGTCGAAGTTGCCGCCGAACCAGGCGGGGAAGCGCAGCGCCTGGGCGAAGCGTTCCAGTGCCCGGTGCTTGCTGCCGCAGCCGGCGAGCTCGATCCGCACCACCGCGAAATCCAGCGCCTGCGCGGCCTCGGCGAGGGCGTCGCTCTCGCGCGCATCGACGAAATACGCGCCGCCCTGGCTCGGGTCGGCCAGTACCTCGCGCACATCGATGGCCATCATCGGGACACCTCGGCCGCTTCAATGCCGAAGCGGCGGAAACTGCGGTAGTGGTCGTCGGTGTACCAATACTCGCGCGGGGGCTCACCGCCGGTGATGATGCGGCGCGCGCCACGATCGGAGGCGCCGGGCGTGGCGACCGTGTACTCGTGGTAGTAGCCGCGCGGCTGCGCAGGCAGGCGGTGTTCGCGGTTCTGGAACACGCTGCCGTCCTGGCGGAACGGATACGGGCCGCCGCGGTCGATGTTTTGGAGGACAGCGTGCGCCTCCACCGGCAAGAAGCTGGGATAGCGCGAAACCGTTGTGTCGTCCGCTGCGCGCGGGAGCACGGGCGCGACTTGCGGCAGCGCTGCCACGGACGTGGGGGCGCTGGCCGTGGGCGCAGGCGCGCGCTGCTGCGACCACAACCACAGGCCGAGCAGTACGAACAGGGCAAGGAAGATCCAGGCGATACGCCGCATGCAACACAACCATGCAAGTGTGATGCCAGCCGTTGGAAGCGGTTGAAACGCCGCTGCCTGTCAGGCGTGGCGCCGTTCCCGGCGAAGACGCGGGGAGCGCCGCGGCAGCTTCGGCCCTGGCCCGCCGCCGATTTGGACGCTACGCGTCACCCGCAGCGGACATTGCTGATGGTGTTGCCGGCATCGACGTCGATGTTCAAGCGGCTGGCGTTGTATTCCATGGTCACCACCTGGCCCGGCTTGAGCGTGCGTGCGATCTCGGCACCGGCGGCGCTGCGCGCCTGCTCCACCGTCTCGGCGGTGGCCATCTGGCCGACCACGCTGCGTGCGGCTTCGGCGTTGCACCCGGGCTGCATCGGGGGCGTGGCGGCGGTGTTGCCGGTGGTCGTCGCGGTGGCGGCGGCAGCCTTGTCCGCGTCGACGTCAGCGGCGGATCGGGTGGTGGTGCAGGCGCCCAGCGCGAGCAGCATGGGCGCAGTCAGGACCAGCAGGCGGCGTGGCATGGCGGACATCCCGGGGGAGGAGGCGGCAGTGTGGCAGCCAACGCGTGTGCTGCCGGTCAACCCGCGGCGTGGCGCGGCGCCCCGCTATGGCCCCGCCGCTGCCGGTGCCGGTGCGGTGTCATGCGCCTGCGCCTGCAGTTCGTGTTCCACCAGCGGCACCAGCGCCGCGGTGAAGCGGGCCGCGTCGGCCGCGGTGAGATGCGACCACTCCGGCAGCTCGTAACCCTGCAGTTGCCGGTAATCCTCGAAGTGGATTCCCGGGGCGCCCGTGCGCTGCAGCAGCGGCGCCCAGGTGTTCGCGCGCGGCAGTACCTTCTGTTCGAAGGCGTAATACGCACCGTTGCTGGGCGGCCGCACGAACACTACCGGCACGCCGCGCCGGCGCAGCGTCGCGATTGCCTTCGCGGCGCGCTCGATCTGTTCCGTCGCCACGGCGCGGGCCTTGGCCGGGGTATCCATGTTCGGCGGCGGCGGGCCGGTGAAGTGCTCGGCCCAGATGCTGCGCGCGAGCGCGCGGTACTGCGGATCGACTTCGACCTTGCGCCAGATGCGCGTGTTGCGGTCGGCGTCCTGCGTCATCAGCTTGCGCACGCGCGTGTCCTTGCGCATCCCGGGACGCAGCGGCCAGTCCTGGCGCATCACCACCGTCGGCAGGGCGAAGTCCGGATCGTAGAAGGCGAAATACGGTTCGAGCAGGTGCTTGGACAGCCAGTGGCCGCTGCGCTGCGACGGGCCCTGGCGGTGGTAGTGCGAGATCGCCTCGCCGCGGTAGGCGAAGCCGCTGAAGAACAGGTCGGGCGCAACGCCGACCACCAGCCGTCCGGTGAAGTTCGGATCGCTGGCGAGGTCTTCCAGCACCGGCACCGGCGAGGTGCCCTCGAGCGCGAGCTGGATCGGGCGTTCGCCGGTCATGCGCTCCCACACCGGCAACTGCACGTCGAACAGCACGCGCGAGGAACCGATCAGCACCGTCTTGCCGCCTTCGCCGGCATCGATGCGGCGGCGCTGCTCCGCCCACGCACCGTTGCTGTTGCGGTAGCCCGGGGTGGCGCCGAAGTCGCGCCAGTACAGTTCCCACGCGGTCATCAGCAGCAGGAACAGCGCCAGCGCGCCGAGCAGGATCCGGCCCCACGGCTGCGGCGGAATGTCGCGCTCTGGCACCGGCTGCGCGACACCCGGACGGTCGGACGCGGTGAGCCGCACGAAGCCGGGGCGCTCGAACTGCGCCGGGAGCGCCACGCCTTCGGCGGCGGCCACCGATGCTGTCAGTGCCACGTCAGAACTGGAAATAGATGAAGGCATTGCCTGCCCCTTGCGCGGCCACGACCGCGAATGCCATCAGGCCCAAGGCTGCCGCCAGCGGCAGCGGATGCCGCCGCGCCAGCATCGCCTCGAGCGTCTGGCTGCGCATCAGCCAGTGCGCGAGCACGATGCCGGTGACGATCAGCGCCACCATCGTCAGTTGTGCGGTGGCGAGGATCGGCTGCGCGCCGCCGTTGCCGCCGAACATGCCGCGCAGCACCTGCCACGCCTGCGCGAAGGTCTTGGCGCGGAAGAACACCCAGGTGAGGTTGACCAGGGCGTAGGTGAGCAGGCCGAGACCGAAGAACGCGAGCGGCGACGGCGTGTAGCCGGTGAAGCGCGCACGCAAGGCGCGCTCGCCTGCGAGGTAGAGGCCGTGCAGTCCGCCCCACACCACGAAGGTCCAGCTGGCGCCATGCCACAGCCCGCCCAGCAGCATCGTCGCCATCAGCGCGCAATACGTGCGCGCCTCGCCGTGGCGGTTGCCGCCCAGCGGGATGTACAGGTAGTCGCGCAGCCACGCCGACAGGGTGATGTGCCAGCGCCGCCAGAAGTCGGAGAAGCCCACCGCCGCGTACGGAAAGCGGAAGTTGTCCGGCATCGCGAAGCCCAGGCACATCGCCGCACCGATCGCCGTGGTGGAATAGCCGGCGAAGTCGCAGAAGATCTGTCCGCTGAAGGCGAGCGTGCCCATCCACGCATCCAGCGCGCCGGGTGCGGCGGCGCGGGTCGAATACACCGCTTCCGCGGCCGGGGCGAGGAAACCGTCGGCCAGCACGACCTTCTGGAACAGGCCCAGCGTCATCAGCGCCAGGCCGAAGCCGAGCTGCCGTGCGCTGGCGCGATGCGGCTGTTCGAACTGCGGCACCAGTTCGGTCGGGCGCATGATCGGACCGGCGACGAGGTGCGGGAAGAAGGTCACGAACAGCGCGTAGTCGAGCCCACTGCGCGCCGGATGCGCGCGGCGCAGGTAGACGTCCAGCGTGTAGGACAGCGTCGCGAACGTGTAGAAGGAGATGCCGACCGGCAGCACGATGTCGAGGCTGGGCGGCTGGTAGGCGATGCCTGCCGATTGCAGCAGCGCGGCGAAGTTCCCCATCAGGAACCCGCCGTACTTGAAGTAGCCGAGCATCCCCAGGTTCACCACCAGCGACAGCAGCATCCACGCGCGCCGCGCATGCGGGTTCTCCGCGTTCGCCAGTTTCTTCGCCGCCCACCAGTCGACCAGCGTGGAGATCCACAACAGCACCACGAACGGCGGGTTCCACGCGGCGTAGAACAGATAGCTCGCCAACAGCAGGTTGACCTTCTTCGTCGTCCAGTCCAGCGGCAGGTTGTGCAGCAGCAGGACGCAGGCGAAGAACACCGCGAAGGTGAGGGAGTTGAAAACCATGGCTCGCTCCACCGCCGCCGGCCGTCGCGGCCGTTACGGGACTCACCAACGCAAGTGGAACCCGGGAACGGTCACGGTCCGGCCGGTCCGTACCTGACTGGCCAGACTGGCCGCCTGTGGCGCCGCCACGCGGCGTGAACGGGAGGTCGCGTTAGATTGCCCGGATCGCGGCGCGTGGCGTCGCAGCCTGGGGTACGCCATGGCGCACACGGTCACCTTCAACGTCCCGCAGCGCGCGCTCGGCCGCGAGGACATCGAGTTCGTGGTCGAGCGCGACGGGGTGCGCTTCGGCACCCTGCTGGTGTCCAAAGGCGCGGTGGAATGGCGCCCGGCCAACAAGGTCTATAAACGCCGCCTGCGCTGGGAGCAGTTCGACCAGTTGATGCAGGAAAGCGGCAGGCGGGTGTAATGGACCCCCGCACCCACCACCCGAACGGGTGATGCCTGACCATGTCCGGCAAGCCGCACGCCCCCGCCTGCGAACGCAACCGCGATCCGATCCTGGACGTGTTGCGTCTGCATTTCGCCGATCGCCAGCGCGTGCTGGAAGTGGGCAGCGGCACCGGCCAGCACGCGGTGTACTTCGCCGAGGCGATGCCGTGGCTGACCTGGCAGTGCTCGGATGTCGCCGAACAGTTGCCCGGCATCAGCTTGTGGCTGGACGGGGCACAGCTGGCCAACACGCCGCCGCCGCTCGAGCTCGACGTGCGCGGGGCCTGGCCACAGCAATCCTTCGACGCGGTATTCAGCGCGAACACTCTGCACATCATGGCGTGGCCGGAAGTCGAGACCTTCTTCGACGGCGTGGACAAGATCCTGCAGCACGCGCCGCAGGGCGGCGTGCTCGCGGTGTATGGCCCGTTCAACTACCGCGGTGCCTACACCAGCGCCAGCAACCGCGAGTTCGATGAGTGGCTGCGGACCCGCGATCCGCGCTCGGGCATCCGCGATTTCGAATCGGTGGATGCGCTCGCCCGCGGCATCGGCCTGCAGCGCGTGGCCGACATCGCCATGCCCGCGAACAACCGCACGCTGGTGTGGCGACGGTCGGCCCCGTAGCGCGGTCAACAGAGGAGTGAAGACAATGAGCAAGACAACAACGACGGTCGTGCTGGTGCACGGCTTCTGGGGCGGCGCCGCGCACTGGAGCAAGGTGATCCTTGCGCTCGCGCGCAAGGGCTACCACGACCTGCGTGCCGTCGAACTGCCGTTGACGTCACTGGCGGATGACGCCGAACGCACGCGCAAGATGGTGGCGCAGGTGAGTGGCCCGGTTGTGCTGGTCGGGCATTCGTATGGCGGGGCCGTGATCTCGCAGGCTGGCGACCTGCCGAATGTGACGGCACTCGTGTACATCGCCGCGTTCGCGCCGGATGCGGGCGAGAGCCCGGGCGGCATCACCCAGCAGCATCCGCCGGTCGCCGTGCCCAACCTCGCGCCCGACAGCGACGGCTACCTGTGGATCAAGCCGGACAAGTTCCACGAGAGCTTCTGCCAGGACCTCACGGCGAATGAGGCGCTGGTAATGGCGGTGACGCAGAAGGCGCCCCTCGCCAGCACCTTCGGCGACGCCGTGACGGCGCCGGCATGGAAGAGCAAGCCGTCCTGGTATCAGCTCTCCAGCGAGGACCGCATGATCGCGCCGGAGAACCAGAAGCGCATGTCGGCTCGGCTCGGCGCGCGGAAGGTGATCACGCTCGCGGCGAGCCATGCGTCGCTGGCGTCGATGCCGGAGGAGGTGGCGGCGCTGATCGACGAGGCGGCCATGGCGACGGCGACGCGGTGACGCACGCGCGACCCAAAAAAGAACCCCGCCGGAGCGGGGTTCTTCGTTTCCAGTATTGGCTGCGGATCAGGCGACCTTGACGATCCGCAGCGGATTGCGCCATTCCTTCAGCAGTTCGGCTTCGCGTTCCTTGGCCTTGTGCAGGTGCTCTTCCTTGACGTGGCCGTAGCCGCGGATGTGTTCCGGAACCGAGGCGATCTCGGCGGCGAGGTCGACGTTGCCGCGGTCGAGCGTACCGAGCAGGCCGTCGATCGTGGCGAAGTAATCGACGATCAGCTGGCGCTCCATCTTGCGTTCCTCGGTCCGGCCGAAGATGTCGAACGTACCGCCGCGCAGGAAGCGCAACTTCGCCAGCCACTTGAACGCGGTGAACACCCACGGGCCGAATTCCTGCTTGATCAGGTGGCCCTGCGCGTCTTTCTTCGCCAGCAGCGGCGGGGCGAGGTGGAACTTGAGCTTGTAGTTGCCGTCGAACTGCTGCTCCAGCTTCTTCTGGAAGTCGCCGCTGGTGTACAGGCGCGCGACTTCGTACTCGTCCTTGTACGCCATCAGCTTGAAGGCGTAACGCGCGACGGCTTCGGTCAGGTCGGTGGAGCCGGCGATCTTCGAGGTCTCGGCTTCGCGCACCTTGGTGACGAAGTCGCTGTAGCGCCTGGCGTAGGCCGCATCCTGGTACTCGGTGAGGAAGCCGACGCGGCGCGTGATCAGTTCGTCGAGCGAACGCGACAGGCGCGCATCGTCGAGCGGCAGGAAGGCGATGTTGTCGCCGTCGGTGCCGTGCTCCGGCACGTGGCGCAGCTCGTCTTCCGTGCGCGTGGCGCGCGGCGCGGAGGTCGCGCCCCATTCGTTGCCCTCCCACGCACCGGCCTTGAGCATCGGCAGTTCGTGCGGCGTGGCTTCGGCGGCGGTCGGTGCGTTGCGGATCAGGCCGGCGGCTTCCGCCACGGCCTTGGGATCGATCGCGGCGAGACGGCCCCAGGCGAACGCGGTCTTGTTCATCTCGATCGCGGCGCCGTTGAGTTCGACCGCGCGCATCAGCGAATCCAATGCGATCGGCACCAGGCCCTGCTGCCAGGCGTAGCCGAGGATGAACAGGTTAGTTGCGATCGCATCGCCGAGCAGCGCAGTCGCGAGCTGCGTGGCATCGACGATGTGCAGACGGTCCGCCGCCTGCTCGCCGTTGCCCAGCGCCTTGCTGATCGCGGACACGATGTCGGTCGCCGGGAACTGCATGTCCGGGCGCGTGGTGAAGGTGCCCGGCATCGCCTCGTAGCTGTTGAGCACGACGTTGCTGCGGCCGGTGCGGATCTTCGACAGCACCCAGTAATCGTTCACCACCACCATGTCGCAGCCGAGCACGAGGTCGGCTTCGCCCGCGGCGATGCGCACGGCGTGGATGTCGGCCGGCGTCTTGGCGATGCGGATGTGGGTGGTGACCGCGCCGCCCTTCTGCGCCAAGCCGGTCTGGTCGAGCACGGTCGAGCCCTTGCCCTCCAGGTGTCCGGCCATGCCGAGCAGCGCGCCGATTGTGACCACGCCGGTGCCGCCCACGCCGGTGAGCAGGATGTTCCAGGGCTGGTCGAGCGACGGCAGCGTCGGCAGCGGCAGCGCGTCGAGGCGATCCTTGGCCGAAGACGGCTTCTTCTTCTTCAAGCCGCCGCCTTCGACGGTGACGAAGCTCGGGCAGAAGCCGTTGACGCAGCTGTAGTCCTTGTTGCAGTTGGACTGGTCGATCTCGCGCTTGCGGCCGAATTCGGTTTCCTTCGGCAGCACCGACACGCAGAACGACTTCTTGCCGCAGTCGCCGCAGCCTTCGCACACCAGGCTGTTGACCATCACGCGCTTCTGCGGATCGACCATCTTGCCGCGCTTGCGGCGGCGGCGCTTTTCGGTCGCGCAGGTCTGGTCGAAGATCAGCACCGAGGTGCCCTTCACTTCGCGCAGGCGCTTCTGCACCGCGTCGAGTTCCTTGCGGTCATGGAACTCGACGCCGGAGGGGAAGATCTCGCGCTTGTTCCACTTGGCGATGTCGTCCGACAGCAGCACGATCGTGTCGACGCCTTCGCTGCGCACCTGGTGCGCGATCTGCGGCACCGACAGCGTGCCGTCGACCGGCTGGCCGCCGGTCATCGCGACCGCGTCGTTGTAGAGGATCTTGTAGGTGATGTTGACGCCGGCGGCGATCGACTGGCGGATCGCCAGCGAACCGGAATGGAAGTAGGTGCCGTCGCCGAGGTTCTGGAACACGTGCGGGGTTTCGGTGAACGCCGCCTGGCCCGCCCATGTCACGCCTTCGCCGCCCATGTGCGTGAAGGTGTCGGTGTTGCGGTCCATCCAGGTGACCATGTAATGGCAACCGATGCCGCCGAGCGCGCGCGAACCTTCCGGCACCACGGTCGAGGTGTTGTGCGGGCAGCCCGAGCAGTAGTGCGGCACGCGCGGGAACTGCGCGCGCGGCAGGGCGAGTTCGGATTCCTTCTCGGCCATCCAGCGCAGCACGTTCTCCATGTGCTCGCTGTTGTGGAAACGCTGGATGCGCTTGGCGATGACGCCGGCGATGCGCGCGGGCGTGAGTTCGCCGGTCGAGGGCAGGATCCATTCGCCGCTCTCGTCGTACTTGCCGACGATCGACGGGCGTTGGCCGCCGTCCCAGTTGTACATCGACTCCTTCATCTGGCTTTCGATGAAGGCGTGCTTTTCTTCGACGACGACGATGTCCTGCAGGCCGCGCGCGAAGTTGCGCAGGCCCACCGGCTCCAGCGGCCAGGTCATGCCGACCTTGTAGACGCGGATGCCGAGGTCGGCGCAGGCGCGCGCGTCGAGGCCGAGGTATTCCAGCGCCTGCAGCACGTCGAGGTAGGACTTGCCGGTGGTGATGATGCCCAGGCGCGCGTTCGGCGAATCGATTACCAGGCGGTCGATCCTGTTGGCACGCGCAAAGGCCTGCGCCGCTTTCACCGCGTACTGGTGCAGGCGCATTTCCTGGTTCAGCGGCGGATCCGGCCAGCGGATGTTGAGGCCGCCTTCGGGCAGCTCGAAATCGGTCGGGATGACGATGTCGAGCGCGAGCGGATTGACGTCGACCGAGGCCGAGGATTCGACGGTTTCGGCGATGGTCTTGAAACCGACCCAGCGGCCGGTGAAGCGCGACATCGCCCAGCCGACCAGGCCCATGTCGAGGATGTCCTGCACGCCGGCCGGATTGAGCACCGGCATCATCGCGCTGACGAATTCGTGTTCGGAGCCGTGCGGCAACGTGGAGCTGCGGCAGTTGTGGTCGTCGGCCGCGAGCGCGAGCACGCCGCCAAACCTGCCGGTGCCGGCGGCGTTGGCGTGCTTGAACACGTCGCCGCAGCGGTCCACGCCGGGACCCTTGCCGTACCACATGCCATAGACGCCATCGACCTTGGCGCCGGGGAACAGGTTGGTCTGCTGCGTGCCCCAGACCATGGTCGCGCCCAGGTCTTCATTGAGGCCCGGGGTGAACTTCACGCCCGACGCTTCCAGGTGCTTGCGCGCGCGCCACAGCTCCATGTCGAAGCCGCCCAGCGGCGAGCCGCGGTAGCCGGAAATGAAGCCGCCGGTGTTGAGGCCCGCGGCCTGGTCGCGCAGGCGCTGCATCAGCGGCAGGCGCACCAGCGCCTGGACGCCGGAGAGGTAGATGCGGCCTTCGACGCGGCTGTACTTGTGCTCGAGGGTGTAGTCCGGGTCGACCACGCTGTTGGTGAGCGAGGTGTTCGCCGAGGACGGCGAGCTGAGTTCGGCGGTGCTGGTCATGGGCATGGCTCGTGCACGCGGCCGGGGCCGCGGGTGTGGCTGGGGGCGCCCGGCACTGCGCCTCACGACCGGGTGGCCGCGAGCAAAGTCCCGAGCAAAGACTCGGAATTATAGCCCGCGCCACGCGCCCTGGCCCTTGAGCTCCCTCCCCGCGTGCGGGGGAGGGCTGGGGAGGGGGAGGGGGCGCTGGGAAGCTTCACCGCCGCCCGCCCCCATCCCAACCTTCCCCCGCACAGCGGGGGAAGGGGCAAAAGCGGGGGAAGTGGGGAGTCCTAGCCTTGACCACCGATCCAGCTGCCCCGGACCCGCAATTCCGGGTCCAGCCGCACCAGGTCGGCGCGGTAACCCGGGGCGATCCGGCCCAGTTCTCCGCCCAGGCCCAGGAATTCGGCCGGATAGGTCGAGGCCATGCGGCAGGCCTCAGCCAAGGGCAGGCCCACGCGCTCCACGGTGTTGCGCACCGCGCTGGCCATGTCGAGCGCCGAGCCAGCCAGCGTGCCGTCGGCGGTGGTGCATTTGCCGTCGCGGCAGGTCATCGCCACGCCGTACAAGGTGAAGTCCTCGCGTTCGCCACCGACCGGGGGCATCGCATCGGTCACCAGCAACATCTTGCCGACCGGCTTGGCCGCGATGGCGACGCGCAGGGCGGCATCGTGCACGTGGTAGCCGTCGACGATCAGGCCGCACCAGCTGTCCGCATCTTCCAGCGCGGCGCCGACGGCACCGGGGTCGCGGCTCTGCAACGGCGTCATCGCATTGAACAGATGGGTCACGCCGCGCACGCCGGCGGCGAACGCGTCGCGCAGTTGTTCATAGCTCGCCGCGGTGTGGCCGGCGCAGACGATCACGCCGCGCGTCGTGAGCGCACGCAGGGTCTCGGCGCCGAAACGCTCCGGCGCCAGCGTCACCATCGTTCGGCCGACGCCGAGCGATGCCACCAGGTCCAGCTCGGCCGCGTCGGGGGTGTGGAACTTGTGCGGGTCGTGCACGCCCTTGCGTGCTTCGGCCAGGTACGGCCCTTCGAGGTGGATGCCGAGGATGCCGGGCACGCCCTGCGCGATCGCCTCGCGCGTGGCGTCGATCGCGCGACGCATCACCGCGACGTCGTCGCTGATCAGCGTCGGCATCAGGCCGGTGGTGCCATAGCGGCGATGCGCGGCGGCGATGCGGCGCAGGCCGTCGACGTCCGGCGCATCGTTGAACAGCACATCGCCGCCGCCATTGACCTGCGTGTCGATGAAGCCGGGGACGAGATAGCCGCCGTCCAGGTCGATCGCCTGCGCACCGCGCGCCGCTTCGCCATGCAGGACCGCGACGATGTGGCCGTCCTCCACCACCACGCTCACATCGCGCTCGAAGCCGCGTTCGGTGAGTACGTGGCCGTTGCGGAAAACCAGCGGGGGATGCGGCGCGGTCATGGCGTCAGACGGTCTCGGTGACCTTGTTGAGGTGCGGCGGCACGTCGGGATTGTGCCCGCGCGCCACGGCGAGGGCGTTGACCGCGCCATAGAACGCCTGGACCGTCAGCAGCGGGGTGCAGGCCGGATGCCGCGGTGCTGGCAATGGCAACACGCCGGCACCCTGCGCGCCCGGCAGTGCCAGCCATACCGGCGCACCGCGCGCGCGGAATTCGCTGGCGATGGCCGCCGTGCTGGCGCCGGTATCGTCGTCCTGGGCGAAGGCCAGCACCGGGAAATCCGCGCCGACGAGCGCCATCGGTCCGTGCTTCACCTCGGCCGAAGAAAATGCCTCGGCATGCAGGCCGCAGGTTTCCTTGAACTTCAGCGCGGCTTCCTGCGCCGCGGCCAGGCCCAGTCCGCGCCCGAGCACGAACAGGTTCTGGGCCAGGCGCAGGCCCGACACCAGCGATGACCAGTCCTGCCGCCACGCCGCGCGCATCGCCTCGGGCAATTCCTCGAGGGCGGCGAGCAGCGCGGCATCGCCGCTCCAGCGCGCCGCCAGCTGCAGCAGGGCGGCGAGCGAACACAGGTAGCTCTTGGTTGCGGCCACGCTGTTCTCGGGGCCGGCACGCAACGGAATGACGGTGTCGGCGAGGCGCGCCAGCGGCGAATCGGCGACGTTGACCAGGGCGACGACAATGGCGCCGGCGGCCTTGGCGATCTCGGCGTTGCGCAGCAGGTCCGGGCTCTTGCCCGATTGCGAGATCACCACGAACAGCGCGCCGTCCAGTTGCGGCTGCACGGCGTAGACCGAGCCCACCGAGGGCGAGGCCGATGCCGTCACCAGGCCGAGCGTGGTTTCGAACAGGTATTTGCCGTAGGTCGCGGCGTGGTCGGAACTGCCGCGCGCGCAGGTGACGATGAAGCGCGGCGGCGCCTGCTTCAGGCGCGCCACCAGCGCATCGATCACGTCGGCGTTGGCAGCGAACTGGCGGGCAACGGCGTCGGCGGCCTCGGCCGCTTCGGTGTACATCTTGGTGGTCGTGGGGTCGATCATGGCGCGGCGTCCGGTGATTGCATGGGTCGTCATCGCGGCGACGATGACGCACGCAGGGCTTATTCCGTGTGCAGTTCGGCGACGAAGTCGTAGGCGTCGCCGCGATAGAAGGAACGAGTGAACTCGACCACGCGCCCGTCGTCGAGGAAGGTGCGGCGTTCGATGAAGAGGCCGGGGCTGCCTTCGGGCAACTGCATCAGCCGTGCCTGTTCGGCATCGAAGGCGATGGCGCGCAGGCGCTGCAGCGCGCGCGCCGGGCGGATGCCGCATGCGGCGAAGGCCTCGTACAGGGAGTTGCCGACCATAGCGGGATCGGCGAGCACGGATTGCGGCACCGCCGTGCGCTCCAGGGCCAAGGGCTGGTCGCCGGCAGTGCGCAGGCGGTAATAGCGCACGACCTGGGAACCGGGCGAGAGGTTGAGCGCCATGGCTTCCTCGGGCGTCACTTCGCCGACACCGCGTTCGAGGAACACCGACTTGGGATCCAGTCCGCGCGCGCGCAGGTCGTCGGTGAAGCTGGTCAGCTTGGAAAACGACTTGACGATGCGCTCGGCGACAAACGTGCCCGCGCCGTGGCGCTGCACCAGCAGGCCATCCGCGACCAGGCCGGCGAGGGCCTTGCGCACGGTGACGCGGGACAAGGCCAGCAGCTTGCCCAGCTCGCGCTCGCCCGGCAGGGCCTGGCCCGGGGTGAATTCACCGTTCTCGATCGCGTGCTGCAGGGTCCGGCGCAGGTGCTGGTAGGCCGGCGCCCGACGGGTCTCGGCTTGGCGCTGGAACTCGCTGACCAGATAGCTCTCCATGCTCAAACAATACCAGTTGCAGACCATCAGGGCAATAATACCGGTCAGTGGTATGCAACTGGTATCAACACTGGTAGTGTGACCCCACTGCCACTGGACCTGCCCCATGACCCCCGTCGTACCCGTTGGCTCCGTTGCCCACCCGGCTCACTCGTCTCCCCTCCCATCGTTTGACCTGGTGATCTTCGGCGGCTCCGGCGACCTTGCACTGCGCAAGCTGTTGCCGGCGTTGTTCCATCGCTATCGCGATGGGCAGATCGTGGACGGCACGCGCATCGTCGGCGTCGCCCGCGACGTCCGCAGCGACGCGGATTACCGGGAACAGGTCCGCGCGGCGCTCGCCGCTTCCATGCAACACGACGACGCGGACAATCCCGGCGGCGCCGCGCTGGCAGGTTTCCTCGAGCTGTTGTCCTACCAGCGCCTGGACCTGGCCGGCGATGCCGGCTGGGAAGAGTTCGCGCAAGCCATGCGCCGCGAACGGCGCGTGCGCGTGTTCTATCTCGCGGTGGCGCCGGACCTGTTCGCGCAGGCCGCGAACCGGCTGGGGGCGTGGGACCTGATCGATGCGGACGCCCGCGTGGTGGTGGAGAAGCCGATCGGCACCGACAGCGCCAGCGCCGATGCGATCAACGACGCGCTCGGTCGCGTGTTCGCCGAACGGCAGATCTTCCGCATCGACCACTACCTGGGCAAGGAAACGGTGCAGAACCTCACTGCGCTGCGCTTCGGCAACGCGCTGTTCGAGCCGCTGTGGCGCGCGCAGCACATCGACCACGTGCAGATCACCGTCGCCGAGACCATCGGCGTGGAAGGCCGCGCGCCGTACTACGACCGCGCCGGTGCGCTGCGCGACATGGTGCAGAACCACCTGCTGCAGCTGCTGTGCCTGGTGGCGATGGAGCCGCCGACCTCGCTCGATGCCGACGCGATCCGCGACGAGAAACTGAAAGTGCTGCGCGCGCTGCGTCCGATCGACGCGGGCAACGCGGCGCAGCTGGTCGTGCGCGGCCAGTACCGCGACGGCGCCGCCGAAGGCCGCGCCGTCCGCGGTTACGCCGAAGAGCTCGGCCGCAGTTCGCGTACCGAAACCTTCGTCGCCCTGAAGGCGGAAGTGCGCAGCTGGCGCTGGGCCGGCGTGCCGTTCTACCTGCGCACGGGCAAGCGCCTGCCCGCGCGCGTGTCGGAAATCGTGGTGACCTTCCGACCCGTGCCGCATTCGATCTTCGAAGGCGTGAGCGAGCTCGCGCCCAATCGCCTCGTGCTGCGCCTGCAGCCCGACGAAAGCGTGACGATGTGGCTGATGAACAAGGTGCCGGGTCCCGGCGGTCTGCGCCTGCGCCACGTGCCGATGGACCTGAGCTTTGCCGAGACCTTCGGCGGCCGCCAGGCCGATGCCTACGAACGCCTGCTGATGGACGTGGTGCGCGGCAATCCGATGCTGTTCATGCGCCGCGACGAGGTCGAAGCCGCGTGGAAATGGATCGATCCGATCCGTGCCGCATGGGAAACAGGCAATGACGCGCCCAAGCCCTACACCGCCGGCACCTGGGGTCCGAGCGCCGCGGTGGCCCTGATCGAACGCGATGGCAGGACCTGGCATGAAGATGCAGCGTGAGCACCTGGCCGTGATCGCGCCGGTGCGCCCCATGTTCGACGAATGCCGCCATGGCGACGGCGATGCACTGGCGACCGCGCTCGCACGCTGCGTCGCCGACGACCTGCGTTCCGCGCTCGACCAACGCGGTGAAGCGAAGCTGGCGCTCTCCGGCGGTACCACGCCGCTGCGTTTCCTGCAGGCGCTCTCGCGCGAGGCGCTGGAGTGGTCGCGCGTGCAGGTGCTGCCGGTCGACGAGCGCTGGCTGCCACCGCTGCACCGGCGTTCCAACGAGCGCCTGCTACGCGAGCACTTGCTGCGGAACGCGGCGGCCGCGGCGAACCTGCTGTCGCTGTTCCGCCCGGTGGCCACGCCCGAATGCGCATTGCAGGCCGTGCTGACGCAGGTTGCACTGCGTGGATTGCCGCTCGACGTCGCCGTGCTGGGCATGGGCGTGGACGGCCACGTCGCTTCGCTGTTCCCCGACCTGCCGCGCCGCGACATCGGCCTGCAAGCGGGCGGCCGCGCACCGGTGCTCGCCGTGCGCAGCAGCGCTGCGCCCGAGCCGCGCATGTCGCTGACCCTGAGCGCGATATTCACCGCGCCGTCGCTGTACCTGCACATCGAAGGCGACACCAAGCGCCGCGTCCTGGAAGCGGCGATCGAGGATCCGCGCAGCCGCCTGCCGATCCGCGCCTTCATGGCGCAGGCACCAGTGCCGCCACGCGTGTTCTGGTGTCCGGATGTGGCGGCCACACGCGGCAACGACAGCGCCGCCGGCGAGAGATCCGCATCGAACGCGCTGAGCTGCACGGGAGCGGCCTGACATGGTGCTTCCGGTGGTTGCCGAGGTCACCGCGCGCATCGTCGAACGCAGCCGCGAACGGCGCACCGCCTACCTGGCGCGGATCGAGGCCGCCGCCGGCACCGGACCGCATCGGCGCGAGCTTTCCTGCGGCAACCTGGCGCACGGCTTCGCCGCCTGCGCGCCCGACGACAAGGCCGCGCTGCGCACGGGCATCGCGCCGAACCTTGGCATCGTCAGCGCCTACAACGACATGCTGTCCGCGCACCAGCCGTTCGAGCGCTTTCCTTTCCTGATCCGCAACGCAGCGCGCGGCGTCGGCGCGACTGCGCAAGTGGCCGGCGGCGTGCCGGCGATGTGCGACGGCGTGACGCAGGGGCGCGAGGGCATGGAGCTGTCGCTGTTCTCGCGCGAGGTGATCGCGTTGTCGACCGCGATCGCGCTGTCGCACGACATGTTCGACGCCGCGCTGTACCTGGGCGTGTGCGACAAGATCGTGCCGGGCCTGCTGATCGGCGCCTTGAGTTTCGGCCACCTGCCGGCGGTGTTCGTGCCGGCCGGACCGATGTCCTCGGGCCTGCCCAACGACGAGAAGTCGCGCGTGCGCCAGCGTCATGCGGAAGGCAAGGCGACGCGCGAAGAGCTGCTCGATGCCGAGGCGCGGAGTTACCACGGTCCCGGCACCTGCACCTTCTACGGCACCGCCAATTCCAACCAGATGCTGATGGAGCTGCTGGGCCTGCACCTGCCGGGTGCCAGTTTCGTCGCGCCGGAATCGCGATTGCGCGATGCGCTCACCGCGGAGGCCGCGCGCCGCGCGGCGGCGATCACCGCTCTCGGCGATGACTATCGTCCGGTTGGCCGCCTGATCGACGAACGCGCGATCGTCAATGGCGTCGTCGGCCTGCATGCGACCGGCGGATCGACCAATCACCTGCTGCACCTGATCGCCATTGCCGCGGCTGCCGGGATCGAGCTGCGCCTGGACGACATCGAGGCGCTGTCGCACGCGGTGCCCCTGCTGGCGCGCGTGTATCCCAACGGCAGCGCCGACGTGAACCACTTCCACGCCGCCGGTGGCATCGCATTCGTGATCGGCGAGCTGCTCGATGCCGGCCTGCTGCACGAAGACGTCGAAACCGTCGCGGGTCGTGGCCTGTCGCGCTATCGCGTCGAGGCCAGCAGCGATGCAAGCAACACTTTGCAATACGTGCCGGCGACCGGGCGCAGCGAAGACCTCTCCGTCCTGCGCCCGGTCGCCGCGCCGTTCCGCGGCGACGGTGGCCTGCGCGTGCTGCGCGGGCCGCTGGGGACCGCCGCGATCAAGGTCTCGGCGGTCCCCGAAGACCGCTTCGTCATCGAGGCGCCGTGTCGCGTGTTCGCGCGGCAGGACGAAGTGCAGCGTGCGTTCGACAACGGCGAACTCGACCGCGATGTCGTCGTCGTGGTGCGCTTCCAGGGGCCGCGCGCCAACGGCATGCCGGAACTGCACGCGCTCACGCCGCTGCTGTCGGTGCTGCAGAAGAAAGGCCATCGCGTGGCGCTGGTGACCGACGGCCGCATGTCGGGGGCGTCGGGCCAGGTACCGGCGGCGATCCATGTCAGTCCCGAAGCGGCCAGTGGCGGCGCGATCGCGAAGCTGCGCGACGGCGATGTGCTGCGCCTGGATGCGGACGCCGGCACGCTCGACGTTCGCGTCGATGACCGCGAGTGGCGAACGCGCGAGGCGGTGTCCGCCGATCTGTCCGCGAGCCAGCAGGGCATGGGGCGCGAACTGTTCGCCCTGTTCCGCGATCGGGCAAACGCGGCCGATGCCGGCGGCGGCATTTTCCATTGCGCATGAACCGTGCCGATGAACCCGTGCCGACAAAACCGCGCCGACAAAATCTGGGAAACACACATGGAATTCCTTGAATCCGTGCTCCACGCGGCACCGGTCATTCCCGTGGTCGTGATCGAAGATGCCGGGAGCGCCGTCGCACTGGCGCGGGCCCTGGTCGCGGGCGGAGTACCCGCGATTGAAATCACCCTGCGCACGCGCGCTGCGCTCGATGCGGTACGTGCGATTGCCAGCGAAGTCGAGGGCGCCATGGTCGGTGTCGGCACCGTGCGCATGCCGCAGGACCTGGCCGCTGCCGAAAAGGCCGGCGCCCGCTTCGCCGTATCGCCGGGGTCGACGCCCACCCTGCTCGCAGCGGCGCGGGAAAGCGCGTTGCCGTGGTTGCCGGGCGCGGGCACGGCCAGTGAAGCCATGCTCCTGGCCGAGCACGGCTTCCGCTACCAGAAGTTCTTCCCCGCCGCGTCCGCGGGCGGCGTTGCCGCGCTGCGCTCCCTGCACGGTCCATTGCCCGACGTGCGTTTCTGCGCCACCGGCGGCATTGGTGCCGGCAACGCGCGCGAGTACCTGTCAGCTCCGAACGTCGCCTGCGTTGGCGGCTCCTGGCTGACGCCGCCCAGCCTCATTGCCGCCCGGGACTGGGCGGCGATCGAACGGCTGGCGCATGCGGCCGCGCAATTGCGCGCCTGAAACAAGAGCAACGCGGTCGGAAGCGCGTCAGCGTGCCTTCGGCCGCGGTGGTGCTGTCGATCCGCGCACGATCAATTGCGGGCTGAAGCCTTCGTTGGACAGGGCCTTGCGCGGCCGGTCCTGGATCTCCTGCAGCAGGCGCCGCGCGGCGTGCTGGGCGATTTCCTCGGTGGCCTGCTTCGCGGTGGTCAGGGCCGGCCAGCTCTGCTTGGAGAACGGGCTGTCCTCGAAGCCGGCGATAGACAGGTCATAGGGCACGTTCATGCCACTGGACTTGGCTGCGGCGAGTACACCCGCGGCGATCTCGTCGTTGCTGCCGAAGATCGCAGTCGGCGGGTCGGGCAGACCCAACAGCCGGCGCGCTCCGCGGAAACCGTCGTCGAAGGAGTAATCGCCCTCGACCACCAGCGACTCGTCCAGCGCGATGCCGTAGTCATGCAGCGCTTCTTTGTAGCCTTTGTGGCGTTCCCATGAGGAGCCGTGCGACTTGCCGCCCCACAGGAACCCGATGCGGCTGTGGCCAAGCTGGATCAGGTGTTCGGTGATTTCATAGGCGGCGTCGCGGTCATCGACGTAGATGCACGCGCTGCCGTCCTGCGGGTCGGCCGCGGCCGAAACGACGCGCACCAGGCGGATGCCGGCGGCAATCAGTTCGTCGACCAGTTCCTGCCGTTCCGACATCGGCGGCGCCAGCACCAGGCCCGCCAGGCGCGCGTGCTGCACCAGGCGGATGATTTCGCTGGCGAGCTTGGGCGACGACGAGTCGCAGGGGTGGATCTGCAAGCCGTAGCCGGTTTCGCGGCAGACCGCCAGCACGCCGTTCTGCATCGCGATCACGTAGTACGGATTCGGGTTGTCGTAGATCAGGCCGATCGCATACGACTGTGCGCTGCGCAGGCTGCGCGCAGATGGGTCAGGCTGGTAGCCGAGTCCGGCGATCGCCTCCTGCACGCGTTCGCGCGTGCGCGCCTGCACGCTGGGCTCGTCGTTGATGACGCGCGAAACGGTCTTGAGCGATACCTGGGCGCGCTCGGCAACGTCCTTGATGGTGGGTCTGCGCAACGAAGCCTCGCGGTTTACATCCGACGGACCGCGGCATCGCTCGACGCGGCGGGAGGGCTAGCCTATCCAACCCCCGCCGTGGTGGATACACGTGCGGGGGCGTGTGGAATGGCGTCAGTTCAGTTCTGTGACACCGCACCCCGCGCGCTCGCTACCGGCGCGTGCTGTGCGTGTCCCACGTTGTGGCCGCGCATCGCGAAATACAGGATGTACAGGTAGCACGGCACCATCAGCGACAGGAACACCAGCTGGAAGTCATGCACCTGCTTGAGGTGCACGAACAACTGCGGGATCACCGCGCCGCCGGCGATGCCCATGATCAGCAGCGCGGAGCCCTTCTCGGTCAGGCGGCCCAGGCCCTGGATCGCCAGCGGAAAGATCGCCGGCCACATCATCGCGTTGGCGAAGCCGAGCGCGGCGACGAAGTACACCGACGCATAGCCCTTGGTCAGGAAGGCGCCGATGGCGAGCAGCACGCCGAGGATGGCGGACAGGCTCAGGTAACGCTCCTGCGAGATGTAGCGCGGAATCACGACCAGGCCGACCACGTAGCCGACCAGCATGGCGCTCAGCGTGAAGCCGGTGAAGAACTTCGTCTCGTCCAGCGGCAACCCGAACGCCTGGCCATAGGTGCCGATCGCGTCACCGGCCATCACCTCCACGCCGACGTAGACGAAGATGCACAGCGCGCCCAGCCACACGTGCGGGAACTGGAACAGGCTGGTCTTGCTGCCGGCATCGCCCTCGGTATTGACTTCCTCCGCGCGGATTTCAGGCAACGGCGAGAACAGGATGCCGACCGAGAGCAGTGCCAGCAGGCCGGCCATCAGCATGTACGGATCGTGGATGCGCGCGGCGAACTCATTGAGTACGGCTTCCTTGGTGGCGGCATCGGCCGCACCCGCCACGCGGCTGGCTACGTCGCCCATGCCATGCATCACCAGCGTGCCGATCACGAATGGCGCCGCCCATCCGGCCAGCTTGTTGCAGATGCCCATCACCGCGATGCGCTGCGCCGCGCCCTCGATCGGACCGAGGATGCTGATGTACGGGTTGGAGGCCGTCTGCAGGATCGCCAGGCCCGCGCCGATCACGAAGATGCCGGCGACGGCGCCCGGATACACGCGCGCCGTCGTGTACTGGCCGAACACCAGGGCGCCGACCGCCATCAGGAACAGGCCCAGCGCCATGCCTTTCTTCATGCCTGTCCTGCGCAGGATCAACGACGAAGGCAGGGCCAGGAAGAAATACGAGATGTAGAACGCGCTCGGGATCAGGAACGCGAGGGTGTCGCTGACGTCGAAGGCGAGCTTGGCGAAGGAGATCAGCGGGCCGTTGAGCCAGGTGACGAAGCCGAAGATGAAGAACAGCGCGCCGACGATCGCGATCGAGCCGTAGCGGCTGCGCGATGCACCGGCGGTGCCGGGTGATGAGGTGGACATTGCAGGACTTCCCTCCCGAGGAATGCGGGCTGCCCCGCGGCGACCGGATCGATTTGACCTGTGCGACAAGCAACGTTGTCACCAGTGGACAAGCCGACCCGGCAATTGCGGCCTAGTCTCGCCGCGTTGGCCGCATAAATCTTGCTGCTGTGCAGCACGAAAACACCGGAGTTTCCGGGCTTAAAGCACGGGCGATCACTTTTTTCTAACAATTGTTGACATCGTTGTCATCGCGGGCGCAATCTCGGCCGCGATTGAGGCTTGGGGGTCAGGGAAAGGCATGCCGTGGAAATCAGCAGGACCACAATCGGGGAACGGCTGCCGCCAGCTGATGAGCCGGGCAGCCGGAGTGAGGCCGTGAGCCCGATGGCGTCCTCGTCTGCCGACCAGCAATTCATCGCCGCCGACGTGGGCGGGACCAATGCGCGCATCGGCGTGGTCCGGGCGACCGCGGACGGTGCCATCGAAGTACTCGCGTATCGCAAGTACAGCTGCAGCGATTACCCCAGTCTCACCGTCATCCTCGCCGAATTCGTGGCCGAGCACGCCGTCGCCGCCGGCATCGATCGCATGGCGATCGCGAGCGCGGGCGTGGTGCTGGACGACGAGGTCATCAACTCGAACCTGCCCTGGCGTATATCGCTGTCGGAGATGCGCCGCGAGCTTCGCCTGCGCGAGCTGCATGTCATCAACGACTTCGCCGCCGCCGCGCACGGTGCGCAATGCCTGGATCCGTCCGAGTCGCGCCTGCTGACGCCCGGTGTGACCGTCGCCGATCCCGGCCCGGTCCTGGTGATCGGCCCGGGTACGGGCCTGGGCGCCGCGATCTGCATCCCGGATCCGCGCGGCACGGTGGTGCTCCCGACCGAAGCGGGCATGACCGCCTTCGCGCCCGGCAACGAGCGCGAGATCGCGATCCTGCGCTGGCTGCAGCAGCGCACCCGCCATGTGTCGACCGAACAGCTGGTGTCGGGGCCGGGCCTGGTCAATCTCTACGACGCGTTGTGCGCGATCCATGGCCACGATCCCGCCCTGCGGGCGCCCGCGGCGATCACCGAGGCCGCGCGCCGCGGCGATGCCATCGCGCGCGAAGCCGTACTCGCCTTCTGTGCCCTGTTGGGCAGCGTCATCGGCGACTTGGCCGTGATCGGGAGCGCCCGCGCGGTATTCGTCGCCGGCGGGATCGTGCCCCAGCTCCTCGATTTCCTCGCCAGCAGCGACTTCCATGCCCGCCTGGTCGACAAGGGCGCGATGCGCGCCGTGCTCGAGCGGGTACCGGTGCGGCTGATCGAGAACGAACGCCTCGGCGTGATCGGCGCGGCGAACTGGTTTGTGCAGTACCTGAACCATCGGCAGGACGCCGATCCCAGCAGCAAAGACGCAGGCCACAGCTCAGCGTGACAAGAAGCGGTCGAAGGCTCTGCCGGGGGAGGCGGAATCCACAGGCCAATACCAATAAAACCGTGGGAGGGGATATCCATGCAGCTCCGTAAAAAGATCCTGTCGATCAGCATCGTCGCCGCGCTCGGCGTCGTCGCCGGGTCGGCCAGTGCACAGGAGGCGCCGGCGGCGTCGAAGCAGACCGCAACCGATCTCGACACCGTCGTGGTGAAAGGCATCCGCGGCGCCATCGAGGCCTCGCTGGACACCAAGCGCGGTGAAGACACACGCGTCGAGGTGATCACCTCGGAAGACATCGGCAAGATGCCGGACAAGAACGTCGCCGACTCGCTGGCGCGCGTCCCGGGCGTAACCATCAGCGCCGCCAGCGCCAACGAAGGCGCGTTCGACGAGAACGACCGCGTCTCCATGCGTGGCACCAGCCCAAGCTTCACCCAGACCCTGATCGACGGCCACAACATCGGCAGCGGCGACTGGTTCGTGCTCAACCAGTCTGGCACCGTGGGTCGCAGCGTCAGCTACTCGCTGCTGCCCTCCGAACTGGTCGACAAGGTGGTGGTGCACAAATCGTCCGAGGCCAAGCTGGTCGAAGGCGGCGCCACCGGCACGGTCGACATCATCACCCGCAATCCGCTCAACTTCGAGGACGGCTTCAGCATCTTCGGCTCGGTCGGCACGGTCTACGCCGACCTGCCGGACAAGTGGGATCCGCAGATCTCGGTATTGGGCAACTGGAAGAACACCGACGGCACCCTCGGTGTGATGCTGCAGCTGTTCAGCGAAAAGCGCCACCTGCGCCGCGACGGCCAGGAACTGCTGGGCTACGAGCAGATCGGCGCCGGCACCGCCGCCGCCCAGGCGCATCCTGACCTGGAGGGGGTGTTCTTCCCGGTGCTGATCGGCTCGGCTTTCTTCGAGCAGGAGCGCAAGCGCACCGGCGGCATGTTCAGTGCGCAGTGGAAGCCGACCGACACCATCGAACTGGAAGCCAACTACTTCAAGTCCGACATGGACGCGGACAACTACAACCGCAACTACATGCTGTGGGGCCGGCGCATCATCAACGGCACCAACGGCACCAATGGCCAAGTCCCGCTGCCGGGCTACGTGGTTCACAATAACACCCTGGTGTCCGCCGAGTTCGCGCCGACGCCGGGCGCAAGTCCGAGCAACGCGTTCGGCGTCTACGACCAGATCTCGCGCCCGGGCGCCAAGTCCAGCACCGAGTCCTTCAGCCTCGAAGGCAAGTGGGACGTCTCAGAGAAGCTGCGCTTCAGCGGTCAGGCCGGTACCTCGGAAGGCCATGGCAAGACGCCGACCCAGGACGTCGCCGAGTGGGACACGGGCCTCAACAGCGGCGGCGGTTGGCAACTCAACGGGGTCGGCGCGGCTGACTGGAACCTGGGCACCGCCAACACCGGCACGCCCGGCACGCCCAACACCGACTACCGCCTCGACTGGATCTTCGGCGTCCAGGACATCGACGTCGAGGACAAGGAGGACTGGGGCCAGATCGATGGCACCTACTTCACCGATGGCGGCGTGCTGCAGTCGTTGGACTTCGGCGTCCGCGCCGCCAAGCATGAGCGCAACCTGCCGCAGGTCACCAACCAGGGCCCGAACTTCGCCGCGGCGATCTCGCCGTTCGATCCGGCCGCCTGGCCGCAGGGCTTCCAGAACTATCCGAGCGATTTCGGCGACGGCCTGGGCGGCAGCTTCCCGCGCAACATCTGGTTCTTCAGCACGGGCCAGCTCGCCCAGTTCAACGACGTCTACGCCAACCGCAATCCGATCACGCGCTTCGACTACACCGGCGCGTACGGCCTGGAAGAACGCAGCGAGGCGGCCTACGGGCAGCTGAACTTCGGCGGTGACCACTGGACGGCCAACGTGGGCATGCGCTACGTGCGCACCGAGGAGGAGGTCTCCAACTATGTGAACCCCACCGACCCGAACGCTCCGGACGTGATCACGACGTCGGCCTTCGGTCCCTACCACATCGTCGTCACCAAGCACACGTACAAGGACTGGCTGCCAAGTGCCAACCTGAAGTGGGACATGACCGACGACGTGGTGCTGCGCCTGGCCGCCAGCCAGACGCTGACCCGCCCGGACTTCTCGGCGCTTAGTGGTGCGGTGCAGTTGAACGCACCCGCGTCCTTCCCCAGCACGGGTACTGGCAAAGGCGGCAACCCGGATCTGGCACCGATCATCTCGACCAACCTCGATGCGACCCTCGAGTGGTACTACGCCGAGCGTGCGCTGGTGTCGGTGGGCGTGTTCAGCATGGACATCGACGACTACGTGTCGCTGAGCAATGTGCAGCGCACGTTCCTCACCGAGGACAACGTCACCGACCCACTGAATCCGGTGCTCGTGCCGGTCGTGTACGACCTGACCGTCCCGGTCGGCACCGGCGCCAGCGTCAACGGCTTCGAGCTGGCCTGGCAAGGCCCGATCGGCGAGTACTTCGGCGCGTTTGCGAACTACACCTGGTCCGAGGCCGACGTCGACGACGGCACACCGATGCTGGGTCAGTCCGAGAACACGTACAACGTCGGCGTGTGGTTCGAGAACGACATGTTCAACGCCCGCGTGAACTACAACTATCGCTCGTGGTTCTACAGCGGCCTGGATCGCAACTCGGCGTTCTTCCAGGACGACATCGACAGCTTGTCGGCATCGTTCGGTTGGAAGATCAACGACAGCTTCAACCTCACCCTGGACGCGATGAACCTCAACAACCCGAAGACCAAGTATTACGCCGAGAACAGGAGTCGTCCGCGCTCGATCTACGAGAACGGCCGTCAGTACTACCTGAATTTCCACTTCAAGTATTGAGTCGGTGGGCTGTAGCAAAGCAAGTGCGTGACAACGGGCCCGGCTTGCCGGGCCCGTTCTTTTGTTAGGCAACGTAGCGAGGAAAGGACATGAAGGTACGCATGGGCATGGTGCTGGTGCTGGCGGCGATGGCAATTGCGATGGCGTTTGCCGGCATCGCCAATGCGACGGAATCAACCGAACCCCAACTCACGCCGGTGATCCCGTTGCCCGCGCGCGTGGTGCCGGGCGAAGGCGTGTTCCGGTTCGATGCACGCACGCGGATCGTGGCGCGCGGCGGCGGGGAAGCCGAGCGCGTCGGCCATGACCTGGCGGACCGCATCGGCCACAGCCGCGGCTTCGTGCCCGCGCTGGCACGGCGTGGTGGCGACAACGCCGTGACGCTGGTGCTCGACCCGCGGGCGCCGCTGCCGGGCGACGAGGCATACACGCTGGAGATCACGCCGCGTGGCGCGGAAGTCCGCGCCCGCGCATCGGCCGGCCTGTTCTACGGCGCGGTGACGCTGTGGCAGTTGGCCACCGCCGACGGCGCACAGGGCGCCGCGACCATTGCGGCACAACGCATCGAGGACGCTCCGCGATTTGTCTGGCGCGGATTGATGCTCGATGTCGCCCGCCATTTCCGCAGCGTCGACGAGGTCAAGGCGCTGATCGACCAGATGGCGCTGCACAAGCTCAACACGCTGCACTGGCACCTGGCCGACGACCAGGGCTGGCGCATCGAGATCCCGCGCTATCCGCGCCTGACCGAGGTCGGCGGTTGCCGCATCCCCGCCGGTGCCGCCGGGCGTAATGCCGATGGCACGCCGCGGCCGTACTGCGGCTTCTATACGCAGGCGCAGATCCGCGACGTCGTTGCCTACGCGGCGCAGCGCCACGTCGCCGTGGTGCCCGAGATCGACCTGCCCGCGCATGCGCAGGCGGCGATTGCCGCATATCCGCAGCTGGGCGTGACCGGCCAGGCGCCGCCGGTGTCGCCGGACTGGGGCGTGCACACGTGGTTGTTCAATGTCGACGACGGCACGATCAGCTTCCTGCAGAACGTGCTCGATGACGTGATGACGCTGTTTCCGTCGCGCTATATCCACCTGGGTGGCGACGAATCGGTGAAGGACCAGTGGGAGCAGTCGCCGGCGGTGCAGGCGCGGTTGCGGGCACTGGGCCTGAAGGACGAAAAGCAGCTGCAGAGCTGGTTCATGGGTCGCCTCGGGCAGTACCTGCAGGCGCACGGCCGGCACATGGTCGGCTGGGACGAAATCCTCGAAGGCGGGCCACCCGCGGACGCCACCGTGATGTCCTGGCGCGGCACGCAAGGCGCGATCGACGCAGCGCGCGCCGGGCACGACGTGGTGTTGGCGCCGTCGCCGGACATGTATTTCGACCATGTGCAGAGCGACCTCGGCGACGAGACGCCGGGCCGCCTCGGGGTGATCGACCTCAAGAGCGTGTACGCATTCGAACCCGTGCCCAGTGAGCTGACGGCGGCGCAGCAGGCCCACGTGCTGGGTGCGCAGGCGAACTTGTGGACCGAACACCTGCGCACGAACGAACGCGTGCAGCGCGCCGCCTTCCCGCGCGCGGCCGCGCTGGCGGAAGTGACCTGGACCCCGGCCCCGCGCCGCGACTGGGACAGCTTCCTGCAGCGGCTCGCGCCGATGCGGGCGCGCTGGCTCGCGGCGGATTTCCACGCGGCGGACAGCGCGTTCGCCGTGCGCATCGCCCCCGCCCCCGCGCCGTCCGGAGCGGCGTCGGTGGTCCTGACGAACCAGACCGGCTTCGGCACGATCCGCTACACCACCGACGGCACGCCGCCGACGCCGCAGTCACCGGCCTATGCGGGCCCCCTGCAATTGCCGGTCGCGGAGCAGCTGCTGACCGCCAACGCGTTCGCCGGTGATCGCGCGCTGGCCGCACCGCGCGCGTTGCGACTCGACATCCGCAGCCTGCGCGCGCGCGACAGCCAATCGCTGCGGTCGTGCAAGGGCGGCCTGACCCTGCGCATGGAAGACGATGCCCCACGCGATGGACCGCGCGCGCTCATGACGGCCGACGTCTTCGATCCATGCTGGATCTACGAACAGGCCGACCTGGACGGAGTCCGCCGCCTGTCGGTCCGGGTGGGGCAGCTGCCCTTCAATTTCCAGCTGTGGCGCGACGTCAAGCAGGTCGTCACCCGCCCCGCCTCCCAGCCCGGGGGCGCGCTCGAGGTGCGCGTCGACGGTTGCGCGGGCCGCGTGGTCGCCACGCTGCCGCTGGCGCCGGCACGGGCCTCGGACGCCCTGAGCGTGCTGGACGCGCCGCTCGCGGCCATGACCGGGCGGCACGACCTGTGCTTCGTGTTCGCCTCCGGCTCGGCCGACCCGCTGTGGGCCATCGACGAGGTCGCGCTGCTGCCCTGACCGTCCGTCGACACCAACGTTTGGCAGGGTGCCGGGCGTTGGCGGCGGGGGTAACATCGACTCAGCATCAGGGGGCCTCCATGCGTATTCGTTTCTTTATCCCGCTTATCGCGGGCCTTGCCATCGCGGGCGCTGCATCCGCGCAGTCGCTGCCCAAGCCGGCAGAGTTCTATTTCGATGCCGATGCCGCCACGACCCGGCCGGTCCTCGCCATCAAGGACACCGGCGATGCCGCGGTGCAGAAGCTGCTCAAGGCGATCGAGCGCGATCCGCACGCCAAGGCGGAACACGCCCAGCTCGCCCACCTGGCCATGGACGCAGGCCGGGTCGACCTGGGCAAGGAGCTGTACGGCCGCGCCCTGGCCCGCATCACGTCCACCGATTCGCTGTGGCGCCCGCTGCTGTGGAACTACGGCTGGGACCTGTACCGCAACGGCGACGCCGCCGGCGCGCTCGCGCAGTGGCAGCAGCTGCTCAGCGTGCGCCGCAGCAACGCCAACTGGGTGCCGCCGACCCTCGCCCTCGCCCTGTGGAGTGCGGGCCACAAGGACGAGGCGGTGCAGTGGTACGGCGCGGCCATCCGCACCGAACCCCAGCTGTGGCGCGATCCGGCCAACTTCACCCGCCTGCTTCCCGACTGGCGCGACAGCGAGCACGCCACGCTGGCCGAGGTGCAGGCGGCATGGGCCGCGAATCCGCCGCAGTGGCCTTGAGGCGCTGAAGCGGGCGGACGACGGCGCCAGCCCACGCGAGCTGGCGTTTCTCCCGGTCAGGGACAGGCAGTCGCACGGAACACCGTGCCGGCGCTAGAGTGCGGTCAGGTCGAAGGGCCGGGAGCGGCGCAGATGCGCGACGCCCGGCAATGGCCAGCGCACCGAGGCGGACCGGATGCCCTTGTCGAAACTGAGCGTCATGGTGGTCGAGGATCACGGCTTCCAGCGCCGCATGGCGCTGCGGCTGTTGACCGACCTGGGCATCGGCGAGGTCAGTGAGGCCGCGGACGGCCACGGCGCCCTGCACCTGCTCGAGAACGGCGGCGCTCCGCCTGACGTCCTGCTGGTCGATCTCGACATGCCCGGCATGGACGGGATCGAATTCATCGGCCATGTCGCGCAGCGCCAGCTCGCGCGCGCCGTGATCGTCGCCAGCGCGCTCGATCCGGCGCTGCTCAACACCGTGCAGACCATGGCCCGCGCCTACGGCCTGCGCGTGCTCGGCAGCGTCGAGAAACCGCTGACCCGCGACAAGCTCGCATCCGTGCTCGGCAGCTACGACGAAGAGCTGCAAGCCCACGACGACGACGAAGTGATCGACGTGACCGTCGACGCCGTGCGCGAGGCGATGGCCCGCAACGAGATCGAGCCCTGGTTCCAGCCGCAGGTCGAACTCGGCAATGGCAAGCCGATCGCGGTGGAGGCGCTCGCACGCTGGCGTCGCCGCGACGGACGGATCGTGTACCCCGCCCATTTCATCCCGCTGGTCGAAGACGAAGGCCTGGTCGGCCAGCTCACCGACTACATGCTCGTGCAGTCCTGCCGCTGGAAGCATTACTGGGACCAGCGTGGCCTGCGCCTCAACGTCGCCGTCAACGTCTCGCCGCACATCCTTACCGACGAAACCGCCGCCGACCGCTACCAGGACATCGTGCGCCAGCAGGGCGTCGAACCCAACGAGGTGGTCCTCGAAATCACCGAGAGTTCGCTGATGGCCGACGCCGCGCGCGGGCTGGGCGTGCTCGCGCGACTGCGACTGAAGGGCTTCGGCCTGTCGATCGACGATTTTGGCACCGGCTATTCCTCGCTCGCCCAGCTCTCGCAGATTCCCTTCACCGAACTCAAGATCGACCAGGGCTTCGTCTCCGGCGCACAGTTGCAACCACGCAAGCGTGCAGTGATCGAGGCCAGTCTCGACCTGGCCCGCAAGCTGCAGCTCGACGTGGTCGCCGAGGGCGTGGAAACCGTGGAGCAATGGCAGATGCTCGCCGACCTCGGCTGCGGGATGGCGCAGGGGCACCTGATCGCCGCGCCGGTGCCCCCCGATGAACTGCCTGCGGTGCTGTCGCGCTGGCGGCGGCCGGAGTTCTAGGGCAAGCGCTCGGGCATGGGCTACCGGGAATCGCCGACGGCTCTCCTCTCCGCTCCGGTCGCGCGCGATCCGGTCTGTCCGCGTCGATGAAGGCCGGCATCCGCCAACAACTGTGGATCCTGTTCGGCCTGTTCCTGCTGACCGGCGCCACCGTGCTGGTGGTGGACGAGCTCGCGCAGTACCAGGCGCGGCAGTCGCTGCTCGCCCTGCGTGGCCAGTCGCTGCTGGGCCTGCGCGAGATCAAGGCGGTGTCCGACGCCTACGGCCTGGAAGTCGTCGACACCACTTTCCGCACGCGCAACCACCTGATCACCTGGGAAGAGGGCGAGGCCAGGATCGACGCCGCGCGCGTGCGCATCGATCGCAGCTGGGAGTCGCTGGCGCAGCTGCCGCGCACGCCGGAGGAGGCAACGCACTTCCGCGCCGCCGAGCAAGAGCGCGTCGAGGCGGACGCGGCCATGGTCGAACTGCACGACATCCTGGCGCGCAAGGACATCGATGCGCTCGGCCGCTTCGCCAAAACGCGCCTGTATCCCGCCATCGACCCGGTGACGGCGCGACTCAAACTGCTGTCCGACCTTGCCACGGTCAAGGCCGATGCGGTGGTGCGCGACAACCTGCGCGCCAACCGCCGCGTCAGTGCGCTGCGCATCGGCCTGTCGCTGACCGCGCTGGTGGTGATCGCGCTGATCGGCCGCATCGTGCTGCGCAACGCCTACCGCGGCGTGGAGAGCCTCGCCTTCATCGCCGGGCGCATGCGCCAGCACGACTACGCAGCGATGCCGCCCTACCTGCCCAGGGGCAGCGAGCTGGGCATGGTGGCCGATGCGTTCCTGGAGATGCGTCGTGATGTTCTCGGCTTCGAGACAGAGCTGACCGAGCAGCTTGCGCGCAACGAGAAAGTGCGCGCTGAGCTCGAGCAGCGCGAGCTGTTCCAGCGTTCCCTGCTCGACGCCGCGCAGGTGGCGATCATCGCGATGGACGGCGAAGGCCGCTGGACCACGTTCAACGCGTTCGCCGAGCGCATGCTCGGCTGGCGAGCGGAGGAAGTGGTCGGCCGCGTCCCGCGCCACGCCACCGAAGCCCGGTTGCCGGACGACGCGCCGCTGATGATGCCGAGGGCCGCTGCCGATCGCATCGCTGCCGAGGTGAGGCAGCGTCTGGGTCGCGAAGTGCAGCACGACTGGCAGGGCATATACGACCTGGCCGAGCTGCGGCAGGCGCCGGCCGAAGCCCGCCTGCTGCACAAGGACGGCCACGAAGTGCCGGTACTGCTGGCGTTGGCCGCGCTGCACGACGAAAACGGCAAGCGCATGGGCCTGATCGTGGTGGCCACGGACCTCACCGAACGCCATCGGCTGGAAGCCGACCTGCGCGCCAGCGAGGCGCGCGCGCAGGAAGCCAATCGCGCCAAGTCGTCCTTCCTCGCGGCGATGAGCCACGAGATCCGCACGCCGATGATCGGCGTGACCGGCATGATCGAGATCCTCGCCCATTCCCGGCTCGACCCCGACCAGCGCCACGCGCTCAACGTGATCCAGCAGAGTTCGCAGTCGCTGCTGCAGATCATCGGCGACATCCTCGACTTCTCGAAGATCGAAGCCGGCCGGATGGAGGTCTCGCCGAGCGTGGTAAGCCTCGCCGCGGTGCTGCGCAGCACCGTGGCGAACTACACCGGCGCGGCGTCGAGCAAGGGCCTCACCCTCACCTGCGAGATCGACGACCGCATCGCACCCGCGCATCTCGCCGATGCGCTGCGATTGCGCCAGATCATCGGCAACTTCCTCTCCAATTCGATCAAGTTCACCGCCAGGGGCGGGGTCGAAGTCGCGCTGGAGTGGCGCGGCGGCGTGCCCGCCGACGACGCGCACCCGCTAGGCGCCGACCTGCTCAGTTTCCGTGTCACCGACACCGGCATCGGCATCAGCGCGGAGGCGCAGCAACGCCTGTTCCAGCCGTTCGCGCAGGCCGAAGGCGACACCACGCGCCGCTATGGCGGCACCGGCCTGGGGCTCGCCATCTGCACGCGCCTGGCCGAACTGATGGGCGGCGTGGTGACGATGGATTCGGTGCCGCAGATCGGCACGACCCTGCGCATGGCGATCACGTTGCCGCGCGCGCCGGCTTCGGAACTGCCCGTCGACAACGTGTCCGCGGGCAAGAGTGCCGCATTCACGCCGCGGCGCCTGCCGACCCTGGAGCAGGCCGAGCGCGAGCGCAGCCTCGTCCTGCTGGTCGACGATCACCCGACCAATCGCCTGGTGATCACGCGCCAGCTCGCGCTCGTCGGCTATGCCAGCGAAGCGGTGGAGGGAGGCGCGCAGGCGCTCGCGCGCTGGCGCACGGGACGCTATGCGTTGCTGCTGTCGGACGTGCACATGCCGCACATGGACGGCTACGCCCTGGCCGGCAATATCCGCAGGGAAGAACAGCAGCGCGGGCTGCCGCGCATGCCGATCATCGCGCTCACCGCATCGGCGCTGAAGGGCGAAGCCGAGCGCTGCCTCGCCGCCGGCATGGACGACTACCTCGCCAAGCCCGTCGCCATCGCCACGCTCGCCGCCATGCTGCAGCGGTGGTTGCCGCACACGGCCAGCGCACAGGTGGATGCAGGCGCGGCCGGCAATGGCGATGCCAACGCCAGCGCCGCGCTGGCATCGGACGGATTCCCGCAGTTGGATGAAGCGCCGCCGCTGCTCGACTACAACGCATTGAACGACCTCAGCGGCGGGGACGAAGCGGAAACCAGCGCGGTGCTGCGCGACTTCCTCGACGCCACCGCGCAGGACCTGGCGCAACTCGCGCAGGCACGCGAAGGCGGCGACATGCCCGCGATCGCCCGCCAGGCACACAAGATCAAAGGGGCCGCGCGCCTGGTCGGCGCGATCGAGCTGGCACACGCCGCCGCCGAACTCGAAGCCGCCGGCCACGCCGGCGCGTGGGCGGGCATCCTGCCGCTGGTTGCGCACGTGGACACCGCGGCCGAGCGGCTGAAGCTGCTGGTCGCCGAGCGCCATTCCGCCCACTGAGTGCGCTGTCACGGTCGCGCGCGCTGCGGGCAGATCCGGCACGGACGTGGGGATTGCGCCGGCGCTACGATGCGCGCTCTGTCCCCGGGCGAACTCCCATGCGCAAACTGTTGCTTGGTCTCTTCCTGACGCTCCCGCTTACCGCCATGTGCGCCGACCGCGTTACCGGACACCCCTTCGCCACCCGCAGCGAGGTCTACGCGCCGCACGCGATGGCGGCGACCTCGCATCCGCTGGCGACGCAGATCGCCCTCGATGTCATGAAGGCGGGCGGCAGCGCTGTCGATGCGGCGATCGCGGCGAACGCGGCGCTCGGCCTGATGGAGCCGACCGGAAGCGGTGTCGGCGGCGACCTGTTCGCGATCGTGTGGGATCCCAAGTCGAAGAAGCTGTACGGCTACAACGGTTCGGGCCGTTCGCCCAAGTCGTTGACCCTGGCCGAATTCCAGAAGCGCGGACTCACCGACATTCCCTCCTATGGCCCCTTGCCGGTGACGGTGCCGGGCGCGGTCGATGCGTGGTTCGCCCTGCACGACCGCTTCGGCCGCAAGCCCATCGCCACCGACCTCGCGCCGGCGATCCGCTACGCGCGCGAAGGCCATCCGGTGCATGAGGTGATCGCCTACTACTGGGGCCGCTCGGTACCCAACCTGTCGAAGTGGCCGGGCTTTGCGGAGCAGTTCACCGTCGCCGACGAGACCCCCGGGAAAAGGCGTGGTCCGCGCACCGGCGAGATGTGGCGCAATCCCAACCTCGCCAACACCCTGGAGAAGATCGCCAAGGGCGGCCGCGACGCGTTCTACAAGGGCGACATCGCACGCACCATCGACGCCTACTTCAAGGCCAACGGCGGTTTCCTCTCCTATGACGACCTCGCCGCGCACCACGGCGAATGGGTCGAGCCGGTCAGCACCAACTACCGCGGCTACGACGTGTGGGAACTGCCGCCCAACGGCCAGGGCATTGCCGCGCTGCAGATCCTCAACCTGCTCGAGCCCTACGACCTCAAGAAGTACGGCTTCGGCAGCCCCGAGCACGTGCACCTGTTCACCGAAGCCAAGAAACTCGCGTTTGCCGATCGTGCTGCTTCCTATGCGGATCCGGACTTCTACAAGACGCCGGTGGCGAAGCTGGTGTCGAAGGAATATGCGCGTGAACGCGGCAAGCTGATCTCGATGGACCGCGCCGCCAAGGCGGTCGAGCCCGGCGTGATCCCGCAGCTCAACGAGGGCGACACGATCTACATGACCGTCGCCGACGCCGACGGCATGATGGTGTCGCTGATCCAGTCCAACTACCGCGGCATGGGCAGCGGCATGGCGCCGCCGGGCCTGGGCTTCATCTTCCAGGACCGTGGCGAGCAGTTCGTGCTGAAGGAAGGTCATCCCAATTCCTTCGCACCGGGCAAGCGTCCGTTCCACACCATCATTCCCGCGTTCGTCACCCACGACGGCAAGCCGTGGTTGAGCTTCGGCGTGATGGGCGGTGCGATGCAGCCGCAGGGCCACGCGCAGATCCTGATGAACCTGATCGACTTCGGCATGAACCTGCAGGAAGCCGGCGATGCACCCCGCATCCAGCACGACGGTTCCACCGAACCCACGGGCCAGGCCACCGCGATGAGCGACGGTGGCGAGGTCGACCTCGAAACCGGCTTCTCCTACGAGACGGTGCGTGCGCTGATGCGCAAGGGGCATTCGGTGAGGTTCGCCGACGGCCCCTACGGCGGCTACCAGGCGATCATGGTGAATCCCAACGGGGGCTACATCGGCGCCAGCGAGTCGCGCAAGGACGGACAGGCCGCGGGATACTGAGCGGATGAGCCACGAATTCCCCGAACCCGCGTGACCGACGCCGCCGCGATCGCGGACCTGTTGCGCAGCGCATGGGCGCAGTTGCGCGGCGGCCAGGTGCAACAGGCGCAGCTGCAACAGGCGCAGCTGCAATGCGAGCAGGTCGTGCAGCGCGATCCTGCGAACTTCGATGGCTGGCGCATGCTCGCGATGGCACGCCAGGCGCTGGGCGACGACGCCGGTGCCGGCCTCGCGCTCGAACGCGCACAGGCGTTGCGCCCCGACGATCCGGGCACGGCGTTCGATCGCGGCAGCTGGCTGTTGCAGCGGGGCGACGCCGGCGCGGCACGGCCATTGCTGGAACTGGCCACGCGGGCATTGCCGGCCATCGGCCGCGTCGCCTTCCGCCACGGCACCGCATGTTTCCTCGATAACGATTTCGCCGCCGCGGCCGCAAGTTTCCGGCGCGCGGTCGAACTCGAACCGCAGTGGAGCGAGGCCTGGAACAACCTCGCCGCGGCGCTGGGCCGGCTGCAGGATTACCCCGCGGCGATCGAGGCCGCGCGCAGCGCGTTGCGACTGCAGCCGCAGGTCGCGGCCTCGCACCAGGCCCTGGCGGCCCTGCTCTCCAATCTCTTCGATCCCGAATCCTTGCGCGAAGGCCTCGTCGCGGCCGAGCGCGCGCTGGAACTGGCGCCCGACCTGGCGGAGGCGCACCGCAATGCCGCCATCCTGCTGCGCAAACTGGGCGAACCGGTGCGCGCCGAAGTGCACGCGCGCCGCGCCTACGAACTGGCCCCGGGCGATCCGGACACCATCGAGACCCTGGGCGATCAACTGATGCTCAACGGTCGCGCCGAGATGGCCGCCGCGCTGTACGCGGCGGCGCGGCAGGCCGGGGTGGACACGCCCAGCGTGATCCGCCAGCACGGCATCGCGTTGCTGCGGCAGGGCCAGGCCGATGCCGCGCACGCGGCACTGGCTGAAGCGGTGGCGCGGCGCCCGGACGACCAGCGTGCGATCGCGCACCTGGGCCTGGCCCTTGCGAGCGCGGGCCAGATGGAGGCGGCCATCGATTTCGTCGGCCTGCAGCGGCACATCCATGCGATCGAACTGCCGGTGCCGGCGGGTTTCGCCAGCGCGGACGCATTCCATCAGGCATTGGCCGCCGACATCCGCCGGCACAGCCAGCAACGCTGGGAGCCCGCCGGCCTGGCCGCGCGCAACGCCTATCTCAGCGGCGACCTGCTGGCCGACGGCACGGCGGCCATCGTCGGGTTCGAGCAGCGCCTGCGCGAAGCCATCGACGCCTTCCTGCGCCGCTGCCGCGCGCAACGCGCAGCGGGCGCCAGCGACAGCTTCCTTGCCGGCATCCCGCAGGAGTACCGCATCCACGTGTGGGCAACGCAGGCGGCGCAGAGCGGTTTCATCGACACCCACATCCACGAGGACTCCTGGTTGTCGGGCGCGTACTACGTGGAACTGCCGCCGGCGATCGCCGCCGCCGACGCCACCCACGCCGGCTGGATCGAATTCGGCCGTCCCTTCGCGAGCCTGCCGCCGTGGCCCGAGCACGCGCTGCGGCACGTGATGCCGCAGGTCGGCACGCTGCTGCTGTTCCCGTCGTACCTGTTCCATCGCACCCTGCCGTATGCAGGCGAGGGCGAACGCATCAGCATCTCGTTCGACCTTGGCGCGGCCTGAGCCCGGCATGCCTGTGCACCAGGGCTGATCACTGACCATGGCTTTCGATGCTTTCGCGCTCGTGCTCGCCATGCTGGCGCTGGGCTACGCCTTCCAGCGCCTGCGCGTGCTGCCGGCCGACGCGGCGCGCACGCTGAACCTGGTCGTGCTGTACGTGTGCCTGCCGGCGGCGGTGCTGCGCTATGCGCCGCGCCTGCACCCGGAGCCGGCCCTGCTCGGCGTGATCGCGGTGCCGTGGTTGCTGCTGCTCGCCACCGTGCCGGCGGTGGCCGCGCTGTCGCGCTGGCTGGCCTTGCGCGACGAAGAGCGCGCGGTGCTGCTGCTGACCGTGGCGCTGGGCAACACCAGCTTCCTCGGCTATCCGCTCACGCGCGCGCTGATCGGCGAGCACGCCTTGCCGTACGCGGTGGTGTACGACCAGTTCGGCGCGTTCCTGATCCTGTCGACGTTCGGCCTGTGGGTGCTGGCACGCTACGGCGGCGACGCGCGGCCGACGGCGCGGGACATGCTGCTGCGGCTGGTGAAATTTCCACCACTGTGGGCCTTGCTGCTCGGCTTCACCTTGATGCCGGCGGCGCCAGCGCCCTGGATTGCCGGTGGCCTGCAACGCCTGTCCGATGCGCTGCTGCCGTTGGCGATGCTGACCATCGGCCTGTCGGTCCGGCTCACCCTGCCGCGCGAGGAGCTCAAGCCGCTCGCCGCGGGCCTGGGCTTGAAGCTGGCGTTGATGCCCGCGCTCGCCACCGTGCTGGTCCCGCTGCTCGGACTGCACGGCGACATGGCACGCACGACCGTGCTGGAGTCGGCGATGCCGTCGATGGTGACAGCCGGCGCGCTGGCCATCGCCCACAACCTCGCGCCACGCCTCGCCGCGGCGATGGTCGGCTACGGCGTGCTGCTGTCGCTGATCACGCTGCCGTTGTGGGCACAGTGGAACGGATGGGGCGTGGGTTGAAAGCCCGGGCCAAACCGGCGCCGCACCAGGGTTTCAGTCCGCCGGCACCGTGCGCCCGCGCGCCCATTCGCGCAGCGCCGTGACCTGCTCGGCCATCAGCACCGACAGCGGCCGCGCCTGCTTCAGTTCGGCGCGCAGGGCGAAATCCGACAACGGCGAACCGGTGGCGTGGGCGGCAAAGAGCGCGGACACGATTGCCTGTTCGATCTCTGCGCCGGAAAAGCCGTCGCTGGCCGCGGCGAGCGCGGGCAGATCGAACGTCGCCGCATCGAGCTTGCGCTTGCGCAAGTGCAGCGCGAACAGTTGCTCGCGCGTGGCCGCATCCGGCAGGTCGACGAAGAACACTTCATCGAAGCGGCCCTTGCGCAGCAGTTCCGGCGGCAGGGCATCGATCTGGTTGGCAGTGGCGACCAGGAACACCCGCGACCTGCGCTCGGCCATCCACGTCAGCAGATAGCCAAGCACGCGGCGCGACACGCCGCCGTCGCCGTTGCCGCCGTCGGTCGCCAGGCCCTTCTCGATCTCGTCGATCCACAGCACGCAGGGCTCCAGCTGCTCGGCCGAAGCCAACGCGTCACGCAGGTTCTTCTCGGTCTCGCCATGGAACTTGTCGTACAGCGTGCCGAAATCCAGCCGCACCAGCGGCACCCCGAAGCCGGCAGCGACCGCCTTGGCCAGCATCGACTTGCCGCAGCCCTGCACGCCCAGCAGCAGCACGCCGCGCGGCGGGTCCAGCGGGTTGCCGCCGCTGGTGGTAGGCGCGTCGCCACCGATGAACACGCTGCGACGCAGTTCGATCCAGCGTTTCAGCCGCCGCGCTCCGGCGACGTCGTCCATGCGCGCGCTGTCGAATTCGTAATGCAGGTGGCCGCTGCGGTTGAGCAGTTCGAACTTGAGCCGCGCCAGTTCCGGCAGGTCGCCGGCATTGAGCGCGCCGTCGTCGTGGATCAGCTGGCGCGCGATGCGGCGCACGTCGATCGGATCGAGGCCGCGCAGGTTGCGCACGATCTGCTGCACGGCTTCGCCATCGACTTCGACGCGACGGCCGCCGTTCTCGCGGGCATAACCCTCGGCCTCCTCGCGCACGATCTTCAGTCGCGCGCCGGCATCGGGCAGCTGCGGCGCGTAGCGCACCGCCAGCGTTTCCAGCTCCGGCGGCAACTCCACCTTGTGGCCGATAAGCACCAGCACGTGGGGCTGGCAGTCGCGGCGCTGGATCAGGTCGCGCAGCAGGCGCTGGGTGCTGGCGTAGCCGAGGTAGGGATGCAGGTCGAACATCAGGTAGATGCCGCGTTGCCCGGCATCGCGGATGGCCGCCAGCAGGGCCGACGCATCGGGGGCCACATCGGTCTCGTCCTCGCGGTCGAAATCGATGCGGCGCAGGCCTTCGGTGATCGACCAGCGGAACAGCGCGCGCCAGACCTGCATCAGTGCCTGCCGGAACAGCTCGACCACGCGGCCTTCGTCGCGGGTCTCGATCACGATCAGGGGAGTATTGGCGCGGATCAGCGCGACCAGGTCTTGCAGTTCGGACATCGGCCCAGCGCTTCCATGTGGCGGCCCGGAATGATAGCGGCGCGTGAAGCCCCGGCGCGCGGCGACGTGGCCCACGCAGCGTGAAGATCGCCATCACGTCAGCGGGAATACGTTTCGGCGATTCTTTACAGGACCTGCAACGTGCCGGCGTGAAAGTCGGCCGCGAGGGCCATCCGGAGGGGGAATGACGCATCCCGAATGGTTCCAGCGGGTCGCCCACGACCTGCGCGATCCGCTCTCGCCCATGCAGACCGCGGTGTACCTGCTGCGCAGCAGCGACATCAGCGAGGAGGAGCGCATCCGCATGCTGGAGCTGATCGAACGCCAGGGCGTGCGACTGTCCGGCATGATCGACGAACTCGGCGACTGCCTGCGCGCCGCGCGCGGCAGCCTGCTGGCACGCCGCACCGAAGTCGACCTGGGCGTGCTGGCCGCGCTCGGCATCGCCAGCGCCGACGCCGCGCCCCTGCGCTGCGAGGACGGCCCGATGCGCATGCTGGGCGACCACAGCCGCCTGCAGCAGCTGCTGCGCATCCTGCGCGAACTGAGCCTGTCGGCCGAGGAGGTCCCGCCGGCGCCGTTGTTCCTCGAGCGCGATGGCCGGCGGGCCCGCCTGCACCGGCGGCTGGCGTGCCCGGCGGATTTTCTCGACGAGCCCGCGCGCCTGCTCGACGGGCCCCTGCCTGCGGCACTGGGGCAGGGACTGGGCCTGCAGTTGCCGCTGGCGGCGGCCATCATCCGCGAGCACGACGGGCAGATCCGCGCCGAAGCCGAACCCGGCGGCCGCGTGGCGCTGGTCGCGGAACTGCCGCTGCTGGCCTGAACGCGCCCGCTCCTGCCGCGTGCCGATGGCCAGCCGCCGTTGTACGCTGGGGCCATCGCGCCGATGAGGGGGTTGGATGAAGACCGTTCTGGTGGCCAGTTCCAAGGGGGGCGCGGGCAAGACCACGATCGCCACCCACCTCGCCGCGCAATCGGCGCTCGACGGCCTGCGCACCGCGCTGGTCGACGCCGATCCGCAGGCTTCCTCGACGCGATGGGCGCAGAAGCGTGCCCTGGACGGCCGCGCCGGTCTCGACAGTGCGGTGCTGGCCGTCGACGGTACCCACCGCAAGGGCTGGCGCAAGCACGTCCCCGACGACACCCAGCGCGTGGTCGTCGACGGCGCCGCCGGGGCGATGGCCCACGACCTCGAGCCGTTCCTCGACACCGTCGACGCGGTGGTCGTACCCGTGGTGCCGTCGACTTTCGACATCGAGGCCACCGTGCCCTTCCTCGATTCGCTGGCCCGTCATCCGCGCGTGCGCAAGGGCACGCTGCGCGTTGCCCTGGTCGGCAACAAGCTCAAGCCGTGGACCAACGTCTCGCAGCAGGCGCTGGACCTGCTCGCGCAATGGCCCTATCCGCTGGTGGCGCAACTGCGCGACAGCCAGGGCTATGTCGTCACCACTGCGCTGGGCAAGACTCTGTTCGACTACCACTCCGCACAGGTGCGTGAGCACCAGGCCGACTGGCAGCCCCTGCTGCGGTGGCTGAAGAAGTAGCGGGCTGATTTTCGAGCCCATCCCCAGTTTCGAATTCCCGATCGCCACCACGGAACCCGGCCTGCCCATGCGCGAACTGATCCTGCTCCGCCACGCCCACGCTGACCCCGCTTCGCCCGGTCAGGCCGATCTCGATCGTCCGCTGTCGGCGGAGGGCCTCGCCGAAGCCGAGGCCGCGGGCCGCTGGCTGGCGGAAAACCGGCTGGTGCCCGACTGCGTGCTGTGCTCGCCGTCGCGGCGCACGCGCGAGACGCTGGAAGCCGTGCTCGGCGCGGTCGGCTATGTCGACCAGCGCATCGAGCCCTCCATCTACGAAGGCACGCCGGGCGCGCTGATCACGCTCGCCGACAGCCACGCCCACTCCGAACGCCTGATGATGGTCGGCCACAATCCCGGCTTCGAGCAGCTGGCCGCGCTGCTGCACAGTGGCCAGTCCGGCGACTACCGCGGCATGCCGCCGGGCGGCATCGCCGTACTGACGGTGCCTGCCGGTGCCGCGCTGGAGCCCGGGATCGCGCAGCTCAGCGCCTTCTGGTGGCCGTGAGCCACGGGCACGCGGCATGGGGTAGATGAGGTGGTGTGTAACGACTTCCGGCAATCACTGTTCGGCTTCCGGCAATCACTGTTCGCCATCTGCACGCTGCTCGCGCTCGCGCCGTTCGCGCCCGCCGCCGCGCAGGCGCTGGATGCCAGCCGCAGCCGGTTCGACTTCGAGCTGAGCCTGCGCTGGGGCCAGACCCTCAGCGGCCACTTTCCGCGCTACGAAGGCGAAGTGGTGGTGCTGCCCGATGGCCGCCACGAAGTGCGCATCCGCCTCGCCACCGCCAGTGTCGAGGTCGAGGGCTCGCCGCGTTACACCCGTTTCGCGCGCGGCGAGCGCTTCCTCGATGCCGCGCACCATCCGTGGGTGGAATTCCGCTCCGATCCCTACGCCGGCGAACTGGTGCGCAGCGGTGGCCCGCTCGACGGCACGCTGACGATGCACGGCGTCAGCCGGCGCGAGGCGTTCGTGCTCGCGCCCAGCGCCTGCGCGCGCCCGGCCTACGATTGCGACGTGCTCGTCCAGGGGCGCGTGCAGCGCACCAACTACGGCATCCAGACCTGGCGCTGGGCCCTGACCGACGACGTGAACTTCCGCCTACGCGTGCGCCTGCAGGATGTGGCCCCCAAAGACGCGGCCCCTTAGGGCATTGCCTCTAGAATCGCGCGCCATGAATCTGATGCATCGACTCCTCATCGCCGCGGGGACGCTCGCGCTCGCCGCCTGCGCCAGCCTCTCGCCGGCGCAGCGCGAGCACAGCGCCCGCATCGTCGCCGCGGCGCGGCCGACGGCGGTCGACTGCGCTGCGCTCAACAAGTGCGCACAGCCCTCGCCGCTGCGCGACCTCGCCACCCGCGCGCTGACCGAATCCACCAGCGAACAGCCGCGCCACTACGCCCTGATCATCGAGCGCGGTCCGGACGCGATGCTGGCGCGCATCAACCTGATCCGCGCCGCGACCACGCGCATCGACCTGCAGACCTACATCTTCGACGAGGACGACGCCGGCCAGCTCGTGCTCGATGAGCTGCTGGCCGCCGCGCGCCGCGGCGTGCAGGTACGCGTGCTGCTTGACCAGTTGTCCGCACTCAAGCGCGTGGAGACCCTGGCCGCGCTGGCCGGCGCGCACGCCAACCTCGAAGTGCGCATCTACAACCCAGTGCTGCACCGCGCGCGCATCAACTATCCCCAGTACGCCCTCGCCGCCGCGTGCTGCTGGCGCAAGCTCAACCAGCGCATGCATTCGAAGATGCTGCTGGTCGACAGCGCGGTGGGCATCTCCGGCGGGCGCAACTACCAGGACGACTATTACGACTGGAACGACCAGTTCAACTTCCGCGACCGCGACCTGCTCGTCGCCGGGCCGGCGGCAGCAACCATGGACGCCGCCTTCGTCACCTTCTGGAACGATCGCCGCAGCGTGCCCGTCGAGTACCTCACCGACGTGGGCAAGCGGCTGATCAAGGGCGGCGTGCCGACGCTGGCGCCGCCGGTGTTCGAGCGACCGGAGCGCGCCGCGGCGATGCGCCGCGACGCCGCCGACGCCGCCGTGGTCAGCGAACGGCTGGTGTCCGCCGCGATGCCGGTCGGCCAGGTGCATTACCTCTCCGACACGCCCTCCAAGCAACGCAGCGCGGGGCGCGAGCACGAATGGAGCTCGGACACGCTGCGCCAGCTGATCGAAACCGCGCACAGCGAGGTGATCCTGCAAACGCCGTACCTGGTGATGTCCAAGCCGGCGCAGGCGATGTTCCGGCGCATGCACGAGCGCGAGCGCAGCCAGCGTCCGCGCGTGACGGTGTCGACCAATTCGCTTGCCGCGACCGATGCCTTCATCGCTTACGCGCTGTCGTACAAGTACAAGCGCCGTTACCTGCGCGAATTCGGCTTCGACATCTACGAATACAAGCCGTTCCCGCTGGACTCACCGATCGACGTCGCCGCCACCGGCGCGGAACTGCCGGAACTGTCCGACGACGAGCAGGGCCCCAGCGAGGCCCTGGCGCTGCCGGGCCCGGGCTCGGGGTCGGCGCCGGAAACGTCATACACCCGCCGTGGCCGCGATAGCGACGCCAGCGACAGCCGCAGCGTCGTCTACCGCCCCTACCGCGCGCCGCTGTCGCGCGAGGACACCGCCAAGCGCTATGCGCGCCGCCGCATCAACGAACCGGTACCGCTGCGGCGCGCCGGTGTGCGCGTCGGCCTGCACGCCAAGTCGATCGTTATCGACGAACGCATCGGCGTGATCGGCACGCACAACTTCGATCCGCGCGGCGACAACTACAACACCGAAAGCGCGCTGGTGATCGAGGACCCCGCGTTCGCGCACGCGCTGGCCGAAAGCATCCGCCGCGATACGCGCCCGGAAAACGCCTGGGCGATCGCGGCGCGCGACAAGCCGTCGATGTTCTCCGGGCTGGAGTACTCGATCGGCAAGATGTCCGAAACCATGCCGATCTTCGACCTGTGGCCGATGCGCTACGCCACCAGCTACGAATTCGTCCCCGGACCCGACTGTCCAGGGCCGCTGCGGCGCAACGATCCGCGCTTCCGCGCCTGTTACAAACCGGTCGGCGACTTCCCCGAGGTCGATGTCGGGCTGAAGTCGCTGAGCACGCGCATGTTCACCGCGTTCGGCGCGGGCCTGGCGCCGATCCTGTAAGGGGCGTTTCCCGGCTGCGCCTGGAAACCCCGCCACGCGCTGCCACACCCCCATTCGCGCCTTCGGCGCGAATCGCCCCCTGACTCAGGGGGCCGGACCGGCGCGGTTACGAGCCGCCGTGCAGGTAATCGAGTGTCACCTGCAGCATCGCGCGCAGGCCGAGGTCGAGCGCGGATTCGTCCATGTTGAACTGCGGTGAGTGGTTGCCCGGCGCGGTGGCCGGATCGATGCCCTTGGCGGTTGCGCCGACGAAGAAATACATCGACGGCACTTCCCTGGCGAAGTAGGCGTAATCCTCGGCGCCCATCTGCAGCGGCGGCTCGACCACGTTGTCCTTGCCGGCGACCGCTTCCAGGCTCGGGCGCATGCGCGCGGTGAGCTCGGGATCGTTCATGGTGACCGGGTTGCCCTTGGCGTCGGGCACCTTCGCTTCCACGGTTGCGCCATGGGCCGCGCCCACATGCTCGGCGACATTCTTGAGGTCGGCGAAGATCTTCTCGCGCATGCCCAGGTCGAAGGTACGGATCGTGCCGGTCATCTCGACGTCGTCGGGAATGATGTTGAAGCGGATGCCGCCATGGATCGTGCCGAAGGTGACCACCGCCGGCAGCTTCGCCAGGTCGGTGCGACGGCTGACGATGGTCTGCGCGGTGCCGACCATGTCGGCGGCGGCGACGATCGGATCGATGCCGCCCCACGGCCGCGAGCCGTGCGTCTGCCGGCCGTGCACCTTGATCGTGAAGCGGTCGGACGCCGCCAGCATCGGTCCCTGGCGCACACCGATCTGCCCGGCCTGCAAGGTGGAGAACACGTGCAGGCCGAAGATCGCGTCCGGCTTGAAGGTCTTGAACACGCCTTCCTCGAGCATCATCGGGGCACCGCCGTTCTCGCCCGGCGGCACGCCTTCCTCCGCCGGCTGGAAGATCAGCATCACCTGCCCGGGCAGGTCCTTGCGCATCGCCACCAGTGCGTCGGCGACGCCGAGCAGGATGCTGGTGTGGCCGTCGTGGCCGCAGGCGTGCATCACGCCGGTGCTCTGGCCGTTGAACGTCGCCGTCGCCTTCGAGGCGAAGGGCAGGCCGGTCTGTTCGGTAACGGGCAACGCATCCATGTCGGCGCGCAGCGCCACCTTCGGTCCCGGCTTGCCACCTTCGATGATCGCGACCACGCCGTGGTGCGCGATGCCGGTCTGCGGCTTCAAGCCGAGCGCGCGCAGGTGTTCGGCGACCTTGGCGGCAGTGCGCTGTTCCTGGTTGGACAGTTCCGGGTTCTGGTGGAAGTCGCGCCGCCAGGCGACGACCCTGGCCTGCTCGGCCCGCGCCGCCGCGGCGACTTCCGGCCGCTGCGTGGCCTGTGCATGGACGGTGAGCGCGCAGAGCGCGAAAGGCAGGATCGCAAGGCGACGCATGGATCACTCCGGAACGGAAAGCGCCGATGCTACCGCCAAAGCGCGCGCTAGCCCGTGCGCGATCTGGCCGCATGCGCGGGGGCGCTTCGCATGCAGGGCTGGTCAACCTTGGTCCTGCCGATTCGGCGCCAACACCCAGGTTACCCAAATCGCAACCAGGTGTTCGTCAATCGAGAACGCCACTTGGGACAACTGAAGTCACCCTTGCATGGGGCGCACGATCAATCCCCTGATGCGATACGCCACCGTCAGTGGCCTGCTGCCGGCATTGACCGCCTCAAGAAACCATTGCATGGAGCACGCGATGAATCCCCTGATGCGATACGCAACCGTCAGTGGCCTGCTGCTGGCATTGACCGCCTGCCATCCCCTCGACAGTTCCCCGCAGACCATGAGCAAAAAATACCATCCCCTGTCGGACTACACGCTGGAACTCCGGCACAACCCGCAACCCACGCAGGCCTACAAGATCAGCCTGATGCTGATCAATCCGCCCGGACCGTTCGCGTACATCCGGGGCGTGGCGCAGTACGACGTGATGAACACCGAGTGCCTGCCGCCTCCGGACAGCAATCCCTGGGGAGTCACCTCGAAGCTCGGCACCGATGAGCCCATCGTGCTGACGCAGGTCTCGGCCAATGGGTACGAAGGCGTCATCCATGCCGACCTGATGCGCGATGAGGACTACATCGGGCGCGGCGTGTGCCATTGGCAACTTACCGAGGTGCGTGTGCGGCTGCGAGCCACGGGCGCGGAGAGCGAGACCCGATTCGTCCCCAGCCTTGCTGCGGAGTCCGTTCTGGCAGAGCGGTCGCAAGCGTTCTATTTCTGGAAGGGGCTCTATCCGCGAGCCCGCATGGATAACTTCGCCGACTATGGCGAGACGGATGTTGGTGAGTTCAAGCCCGAAGTACGGGGTGACCTCTTCGGCATGATCCTGACGGCGAAGAAGGTGCAGCCATGAGCCTCACCTCGCAGCAGTACGCCGGCCTGGCAAAAGATGCCTACACGGATTATCCGGTGGGCATTCGTCCGCCGGACGATGACAAGGGGGTGCCGATCGAAGGCATCACCTACAAAATCTACGAGCACGTCGACAACCCGCGCACGGGCTACCAGGGCACGATCTACGAGCGCGTGGACACCGGCGACCTCGTGGTCGCGCATCGCGGCACGGAACAGATGCTCCAGGACGGGGCGTTGGCCGATGGCCGCATGGTGCTGGCCCGCGCCAACCTGCAAGCCGCAGACGCCATCGCGTTGACCCGGCGGGCGGTGGAACGTGCGGCAACTATCGGTGACTTCAAGGGTCGAGCCCACGAGGTCACCGTCACCGGCCACTCGCTGGGCGGCTGCCTGGCGCAGATCACCGCGCATTACTTCAACCTCAAGGGCGAGACCTTCAACGCCTATGGGGCCGTCGGCCTGGAGCATCTGCGCATTCCCGAAGGTGGAAATGCGGTCATCAACCACGTCATGGCGGCCGATCCGGTGAGCGCGGCCGGTGCGCACTACGGGCAGGTGCGGGTGTATGCCACACCGCAGCAGATCATCACGCTGTCCCGCAACGGCTACGAGAACGACCGCGACTTTCTGTTCAATGAGCGCGCCGTGGTGCTGGCGGCCGGTGCCTCGGTCGGGTACCACTCGATAAGCAACTTCCTCAATGAGGATCATCATCGCTCGGTGCTGGCCGACCCGCATGCGCGGCAGCTGGCGCAGCAGTTCGACCCGATGATCGACCGCTACCGTGGCGACGTGGCGCTGACGCGCGGCGTTATCACGCTCTCGGCCCGCGGCCCCGCGGGATGGGTGCAGGACGGCTACGACTCGCTGCGCGGCCCGCTGGCGCCCGGTGCGCCGGCCGCACATGACGCGCACGACGCCGCGCAGCGGGCATTTGCAGAAGTCCTGGCGCGCCAGGACCGGGCCATGCGGCAGGGCATGCAGCATCACGAGCCCATCCGCTCCGGCCTCCCGCTACCGGACTACCTGACCCCGGACGGGCTGCATGCGCCGCTACGCGAGCCGGTGCGCGCCCCGCTGCAGCCCTTCAGCGATGCACGGCATCCGCAGCACGCGCTGTACGAGGACGTGCGCGAACGCCTCGCGGACCAGGGCCATCACTTCCCGGAAGACCGCCTGACCCAGATCACCGCCGCGCTGCACAACACTGGCACCAAGGCCGGCTGGGACGGACCGATCAAGGTCAAGAACGATCAGGTGATTGCGCTGGACTATTGGAACTACGCCAGCTCGGGGGTGACCGTGCGACTGGATCAGCCGGCCCCGTCGATTCAAGCCTCGATGGAAGGGGTACAGATCAAGGACCAGCTCAAGGCGGAGCGGCACGAGGCGTTTGTGCAGCAACAACAACAGCAGCAAGCGCGCGGCCACGGTCGAAGCATGTAGCCCTCGCCCCGACGGTGGCCGCCACGCGCTGACCGCCTCATGACGGATGGCGCCGGCACCGGCGGCACCCGTACTTAGACAGCGCCCGCCATGGCGTGCGAACCTGCACCCGAACCCATGCAGGCCTTGCCGATGAACGACGCAACCCGTCCCACGCCTCCCGCGCCGTTGCAGGGCGATGCCGCATTGCTGCGCGCGGTCGGTTCGTTCGCGTTGACCGCGGCGGTGATCAACGTGATCGTCGGCGGCGGCATCTTCCGCATGCCGTCGGCGCTGGCGACGCAGATGGGCGCGGCCGCGCCGCTGGCGCTGGTGGCGGGCGCGCTGGCCATCATCCCGATCGCGTTGTGCTTTGCCGCGGTCGGCAGCCGCGTGCAGGTCACGGGTGGGCCGTACAGCTATCTCAGCGCGACGTTCGGGCCGTTCGCCGGTTTCGTCGGCGGCGCGCTGATGTGGATCAGCAATTTCACCTCGAGCGCGGGCGTCGCTGCCGCGTTGTCAGTGCAGGTCGCCAGCCTGGTGCCCGCGTTCGCGCCGCCGCTGCCACGCGCCATGCTGCTCACGTTCGTGTACGGATCGCTGTTCGCACTGAATGCCTTCGGCGTGAAGCTGGGTGCGCGCGCGATCACCACGCTGGCGGCGTTGAAGCTGGCGCCGCTGTTCGCGCTCGCGCTGCTCGGCGTGTTCTTCGTCGACTGGAGCCAGGTGAGCTTCGCGATCGGCGACGTGCCATCGTGGGGCGCGCTGGGTGCATCGATGGTGCTGGTGATGTTCGCGTATTCCGGCATGGAAACCGCACTGGTGCCGTCGGGCGAGCTCAACAATCCCGCCCGCGACGTGCCGCGCGCGACCATGGTGGCGATCCTGCTGGTGGTACTGCTCTACCTCGCGCTGCAGATCGTCGGCCAGGGCCTGCTCGGCGCGGGACTGGCAAAGAGCGGCGTGCCGGTGGCCGATACAGCCGGTGCGCTGTGGGGTCCCGGCCGCGTACTGCTGCTGATCACCGCCTGCATCTCGATGACCGGCTTCCTGATGGGCAACCTGTTCGGCACCGCGCGCCTGGTGTTCGCACTCGGCCGCGACGGCTACCTGCCGCGCGTGTTTGGCACGGTCAGCCCGGCGCACCGCGTGCCGCTGTGGGCATTGGTCGTGCACGCCCTGCTGGCCTGGGCACTGGCGATCGCCGGCAACTTCGACGCGTTGGCGCTGATCTCCGGCGGCGCGATCTGCCTCGTCTACGGGCTGGTCAGCCTGTCCGCCTGGCGGGCGCAGTCGCTCGACCTGCGCGAGCGCGGCGACCAGCCATTCGTGCTGCCCGGTGGCGCGTTGATCCCGGCGCTGGCGATCGCGGCGATGGTCGCGATCGTCACCACGTTGACCCGCAAGGAATGGCTGGCGATCGGCATCGCGCTGGCGGTGCTGGTGGTCACCTACACCTTGCTGCACGCGCGTCGTCAGCGGCGCTGACGGGAGGCACAGGCGCGCGTCGGATCAGGACGCCGTCAGGCTTCGTCGGCCGGCTTTGCCACCGGCACCAGCAGGTTCGCGTCGCGCGCCAGTTTCCAGCGCCCGTCCTCCCTGCGCAGGATCGTCAGCGTGTGCCCGGCGCGCGTTACCGTGTCGCCTTCGCGTGGCGTCGCGATCACGGTCAGGTGCGAGCGCATGAAGGCCCAGTCACCGTGCACCTGGATCTCCTCGATCTCGCTGCGCCCGTCGAACTGCAGGCTCGCTGCGGATTGAGTCTGCGCGGCCTGCGCGAAGTCCGCCTTGCCGAACGGCGGGCGGCCCGGCACCAGGAACACCGCGTCGTCGGTCATCAGTTCGAGCACGGCCCGGGTGTCGCCGGCCTTCGTCGCCGCCATCCATGCAGTGACCAGTTGGCGAATCGCATCTTCATCGCTGCGCATGCGGGTGGCTCCGGTGGGCGACGCGAACATTGTGGCGCCTGCCAGGCGCCGCGACCAGTGGGTTAGACGAGTCATCCCGAAACAGATTGACCGCTGATTCCACGGCGATCTCGTGCTTTTAGCACTGCGTTGCCCACACGCGAACACGATGTTCGCAAAGTGCGTCTAGCTAGGACGAAAACATGTTGTTACATCGGTTGCCAACATTTCTGGCTACCGCCGCGGATCGATGTCCATGCACATCACTATTCAGGGCGCCACCCTCAGCCTCAATCAACAGATGGGTGAGGCCAATCTGGCCGCCCGCGTGTGCGTGTCACGGCTCGGACTGGTGCGACTCGGGGAGACGGGCTTCTCCATATGGGTTCAGCTCCGCGGCGTTTCGTGGATAACGACCCTGGAAGGGCGGCTGAAGCTGAGCCGCGGCGAGTGGATCGCTTTTGAAAAGGACTCCAGGCCGTCGGTGCAGAGCAGCCATGACGGAATATGCCTGGGCCTGGTGTTGAGTGAAAACGTCATGTCCAGTTTGACGCGATCCACAGGCTGCATCATTTGTGCGGGTCGTGGAAGCATGACGCGCCGCGAGCAGCTCAGGACGCTACGGCTCTGGCGATGCATTCGTGATGACAGGCTGGCTTCCGAAGTCAGTGAAACGCATCAAATCCAGCTGCATATGGCCGAGGTACAGCGGGAATTGAAGCAGAGCCTCTGCAGATGCCCCGGCTACTCGTTGACTCACAGGCGCAGGGTATTCAATCGTTTTCAGCGCGCGCGCCTCTATCTCGAGGGGAATGCCGAAAGAATCGTGCGGATGGGAGAGCTCGCCGGGCTGGCGAATATCTCCGCCTGGCATTTCTCGAAAGTGTTCCAGCAGATCTATGGCGAGAGTCCACAGTCCGTAGGCGCGCGAATTCGCATCCAGAGCGCCGCCATTCGACTGATATCAACGTCCGAAACCGTAAGTGAAATCTCTGCTGGCTGCGGATTCGATAGTCCGTGCAGCTTCGCGCGGGCCTTTCGTTCCCACTATGGAGTCTCTGCGACGCAATGCCGAAAGACAGGAGCTTTGCCAAATTTAGTAAAGAAGACTCCTTGAAAAAGCCAACGTAGAAGGTGTGCTCCCCGGGTAAGTTTTCAGTGCCTTAACACCGAAATAACTTTGGGAGTGCATCTGCAATGTCCAGTCGCCATGCCGGAACGCGTCGTCGGAATACCTTGTCTGCTTGTGTCGGCTTGGCGCTGATACCGGCCATTGCCAGCGCGCAAGACCCGAGTGCTCAGGACCCGAGCAAGGTTACTTCGCTCGAACGCATAGAAGTGACCGGATCGCGAATCAAGCGAGCGGACATAGAGACATCACAGCCTGTCTTCCAGCTGAGTCGAAGCGATATCGAAGCCCAGGGCCTGACTTCCGTCGGTGATGTGATCCAGAACCTCACCGCAAACGGATCGACGCTCAATTCCACCTTCAACAATGGTGGCAATGGTGAAACGCGCGTCAGTCTGCGCAATCTTGGTTCCAACCGCACCCTGGTTCTGGTCAAATGGCAGGCGTTGGGTCGGCGGCACGGGACTCGGCGGCGCGGTTGACCTCAACACGATCCCTACGGCGGCCGTCGAGCGCATCGAAGTGCTCAAGGATGGCGCGTCGACCATCTATGGCTCTGATGCGATCGCCGGCGTCGTCAACGTGATTCTGCGCCAGGATTTCGACGGCGCGGAAGCGAATGCCTATATCGGCTCGTACACCAAGGGCGATGGCTCCCGCCAATCCTACGACGTAACCATCGGATCGAGCTCCGATCGTTGGAATGCCATGCTTGGCGTCGCGTACGTCAAGGAAGATCCCGTCAAGGCAGGCGACCGCGAGATTTCCGCAGTGCCGCTATTCGGCGCGATCAACCGTTTCCGTTACAGCTCGACGACCCCGGATGGCCGCTTCCGTTTCGCCGGAAAGGGCGCCGGGACCGATTTCACCGCAGATGGCAAAGGCGGCTTCCGCCCTTACGTCGGCGCGAACGACAGCTACAACTTCGCTCCTGACAACTACCTCGTGACCCCGCAGGAACGCGCATCGATCTTCGCAAGCGGTGGCTTGAATATCGCCGACGACCTGCGCTTCAAGATCACCACGCAGTACAACAACCGCAAGTCGGAACAGTTGCTCGCCGCAATGCCCGTGACCTTCGGCAGGGCGGCGCCGGGCACCAATGCGGCCAATATCCTCATCAGCAAGAACAGCATCTATAACCCGACGGGCAAGGATGTCGACTACGGCGCGCGGCGCGTAACCGAGACAGGTGGCCGCTCGTTCAACCAGAACGTGACGACGTCGGTCTTCAATCCTTCTTTTGAAGGCACCCTGACCTTCGCCGACAAGCCCTTCGACTGGGAAGCCGGCTATCTGTACGGCGTCAACACAGCCAACAACACCACTTATGGCCTGTTCTCGGTGCCGGCGCTGCGCAATGCCTTGGGGCCGTCGTATCGCGATGCGGCTGGCAACGCCCACTGCGGCACTGTAGCCGCGCCCATTGACGGCTGCGTGCCGATGAACTTCCTCGGCGGCGAAGGCACTATTAGCCGCGAAATGCTGGACTACGCGACTTTCACGGCGCACGACGAGTTCCAGTACAAGCTGAAGACCTACTACGCCGATATCAGTGGCGAGCTTTTTGACATCGGCAATGCCGGAGCGTTCGCCTTCTCGTTCGGACTCGAGCATCGCACGGAGTCGGGCTACGACTCCCCGGACGCGCTGATCAACAGCGGCGACACCACCGGCAATGCGCGTACCGCCACGCGCGGCGGTTACTCCCTCGATGAGGCCTATCTCGAGCTGGCCATCCCGGTTCTGGCGGATGTGCCGGGTGCGAAGCTCCTCGACTTCTCGGTCGCTACCCGGTATTCCGATTACAGCAACTTTGGCGACACGTTGAACAGCAAGTTCGGTTTTCGCTGGAAGCCGTTCGATGACCTGATGATCCGTGGCAACTGGTCCCAGGGATTCCGCGCGCCTTCTGTCGCCGAAATGTTCTCCGGCATTGCCGATTCGTTCCCGACGATCGCCGATCCGTGCGCTGGCTTTTTCCAGGGCGCCCCCAATCCGAGCCGCCCTGCCTCGTGCGCCGGAATCCCCGCTTACGATCAACCCAACGCGCAAGTCCGGATATCGACGGGCGGCAATCCGAATTTGCAGCCCGAGACGTCGACCTCCACCACCTTTGGCTTCGTCTACAGCCCGAGTTGGGCACAGGGACTCGATATCTCCCTGGATTGGTGGAAGATCAATCTGGACGACGCCATTCTCACCGTTACCGGCCAGACCGTGCTGGACCATTGCTATCGCGCGGGAGATGCCGCCTCGTGCGCCTTGATCAGCCGAACCTCGTCAGGGGAAATCAGCGACTTGCTGGCTGGGCCGCTGAACATCGGCAAGTTCGTGTCCGAAGGCTACGACATCACGGTCGGCTACAGATTGCCCGAGACCGCGTGGGGCAAGTTCTCCTTCACTTGGGACACGAGCTACCTGTCAAAATTTACCCAGGACCTGGACGGCGACGGCGTGGTCACCGACGACGAAGGTGGTAATCAGGCAGGCGAGTACTCCCAGAGCAGCAACAACTGGCGCATCCGTTCGAACCTGGCCACGCGATGGGAGCGGGGCGACTGGGGTGCGACCTGGAACGCCCGCTACTACTCCAGGCAGGAAGAAGATTGCTCGGCCATTCCGGCGGTCCAGCAGCCGTTGGTTTGCAATGCTGCTGCGGGCGCGCGCCCGCAGAACAAGATTGGTGCGCGCGTCTACAACGATGCCAGCGTGTACTGGAATGCCCCTTGGAACGCCAAGGTGACCCTGGGCGTGAACAACATCCTGGATCAGGACCCGCCCAGCTTCGTGAATGCGTTCGCGAACTCGTTCGATCCGCAGTACGAGATTCCCGGACGCTTTGTCTACATGCAGTACAAGCAGGTGTTCTGACCCGGCTCAATGGTCACGACAATACGGCCCCTTCGGGGGCCGTATTCGTTTGGAGGGCGAATTGTCCGGCGCTCTCTTCGTCAGTCAGCGCTATATCGGTGGCGTCCCGGACTTCTTCCAGGCGAGACAACTTCAGCCGCGGTGCTCCAGCGCCAGGTACTCCGCCGACTGCATTTCGATCAGGCGCGAGGTCGTGCGTTCGAAGGCATGGGCGAGTTTGCTGCCGATGTACAGCTCGTCCGGTGCCGTTGCGGCGGTGCAGACGAAATTGACGTGGCGGTCGTACAGCTCGTCGATCAGGTGGACGAAGCGGCGCGCCGGATCATTGCGGGTGTCGTCGAACTGCGGGATGCCGCCGAGCAGCACGGTGTGGTGCTCGGTGGCGATCTCGATGTAGTCGCTGGTCGCACGCGGGCCTTCGCACAACGCGGCGAAGTCGAACCAGGCGTGACCCTCGCAGGTGGCACGGACGGGGATCTCGCGACCATCGATCTCCATCATGCCGGCCGAATTGACGCACGGATCCTGCGGCAGTCCGGCGGTGAGTTCGCCCCAACGCAGCGCCAGCCACGCGTCCGACTGTGCATCGAGCGGCGCGTGGTACACCGGCGACTTCGTCAACGCGCGCAGGCGATAGTCGTTGGGGCTGTCGAGCAGCAGTTCGACCGTGTGCGCCTGCAACTGCGCAATCGCTGGCAGGAAGCGTTCGCGCTGCAGGCCGTGCGCGTACAGGTTCGCCGGCGCGGTGTTCGAACTGGTCACCAGCGCCACGCCTTCGGCGAACAGGCGTTCGAGCAGGCGCCCGAGCAGCATCGCGTCGCCGATGTCGTTGACGAAGAACTCGTCCAGCACCAGCACGCGCAGGTTGCGCCGCCATTCGCTGGCGATCTTCGCCAGCGGATCGCTTTCGCCGGCATGCTCGCGCAACGCGGCATGCACTTCGCGCATGAAGCGATGGAAATGGGTGCGGCGCTTCTCGGCGATCGGCAGGCCGTCGAAGAACAGGTCGATCAGGAAGGTCTTGCCGCGGCCGACGCCGCCCCACAGGTACAGGCCGCGCGGCGTTTCCGGCTTCTTGCCGAACAACGAATCCAGCATCCCGCGCTTCACCGGCTGCACGAGCAGGGCATGCAGGCGATCGAGTTCGCGCAATGCGGCGTACTGCGCCGGATCGTCGCTCCAGGCGCCGCGCGCGACACCCTCGGCGTAGCGGCGGGAAGGCAACAGGACGGAGTCAGTCACCGGCGGAGATCCTGCCGGACACAAAGCCGTGGCATCGGTTCAATCCGCGATCGGGTTGGGCAGGTACGGCCGCACACCCGCCTTGATCGCGCCGCGCAGGTCCATCAGGCGGCGGTGGAAGAAGTGGCTGGTGTCGGGCATGCGCACCAGTTCCGGCGGGTTGGGCAGGTCCTTGAGCGAATCCAGCCAGTCGTAGACGGCCTGCGGATCGACGACTTCGTCGGCATCGCCCTGGATCACCAGCCACGGACAATCCGGCGGCGTGATCGCGGCGAAGTCCCAGCTGCGGCCGGCGGCCGGCGGGGCGATCGACACCAGCATGCCCGGCTGCAGTTCGGCGGCGCACCTGATCGTGACGAAGGCGCCAAAGCTGAAACCGGCCAGCCACAGCTGCGCGTCGGGGCGCCGCTCGCGCACCCAGCGCGCGACGAAGCGCAGGTCGTCGGATTCGCCCTCGCCATGGTCGAAGTGGCCGTGCGAGGCACCGGTGCCGCGGAAGTTGAAGCGCACCGTGGCGATGCCGCACTCGCGCAGCGCCCGCGCGGCCATCGTCACCACCTTGTTGTGCATGGTCCCGCCCTCGGTGGGCAGCGGGTGGCAGACGATGGCGACGATCGGCTGTGCCGGGCCTTCGGGCAGGTCGACGGCGGCCTCGAGGTCGCCGACGGGTCCGGGCAGGGTCAATGCCGCCGATTCGGCGGGGAACGTGGGTGCGCTCATACGCGCATTCTACGGCGCGCCTGAATCGACAGGTCTGGCGCGCAGAAACGACAACGCCGCCCGGAGGCGGCGTTGCGGAAGCGAGCGCGCGATGCGGCTTACTTGAGGTTGCCAACCATCCAGTCGACGGTGGCCTTGACCTGCTCGTCGGTGAGGGACGGGTTGCCGCCCTTGGCGGGCATCACGCCGGCGCCGCCGGTGAAGCCTTCGATGGCGTGCTTGTACAGCGTGTCCTTGCCCTGGGCGACGCGCGGACCCCAGTGGGCCTGGTCGAGGGTCGGTGCACCGCCGGCGCCGGAGGTGTGGCAGCCGGTGCACAGCTGGCCAAAGATCACCGAGCCGTCGGTGGTGCCGCCGTAGGCGACCTGCGAGGCGGCCTGCGCGGCCGCGGCGGCCACGGCCGCCGCTTGGGCAGCGGCGCCGGTGGTGCCGGCATAGACCGCGCCCGCCGGGGCGATGCGGTCCTGGGTCTTCTTCAGCGCGACCGGATTGACCTCCACAGGCAGGTGCTGGTGCACGTAGTAGGCGCCCGCGATCAGGCCGAGGGTGACCAGCATCAGGAAGCCGATCACCATGGAGAATTTCTTGAGGAATTCGAGGTCGTAATTACGCACGAGGGGCTGTTCCTGGGGCTTGTTCCCGGCCACGGAGCGGGCTGCGCCCGACCGGTCAAAGAGCGCGAATTATTCCAGAAGCGGGAGGCGGGCGCGAGTTTCCGCCGCCGAGGCGGCAGGAACGGGGTCGCGCTCAGGCCTCGAAGCCGCCCGGGGCGACCGCTGCGTCGCCGGCCACGTCGCGCCACAGGTGGTACATGACCCCGAACATGACCACGTACAGCGCCAGCACGAACAGCATGTAGAGCGGCAGGAATACCACCAGCGCCAGCAGCGGATTGAGCAGGCCGAGTACGCCGGCGACCAGCAGCAACACCACCCCGGCCGCCATCAGCAGGGCCAGTGCCACCAGCGCCATCAGCAGCAGCGGCAGCAGATTGCGCGCCGCGCCGGCCAGGCCCTCCATTACCGCGGTCCCGATACCGTGGCCGCGCAGCGCGACCTGGCCCAGGCCGACCGCGAACACGGCCGCCACGAACAGCGCGAACAGTCCGGCCAGGCTGAAGAGTCCGCCCAGGCCCTCCGGCGGCGGTGGCATTTCCGGAGGCTTGCCGGGCGTGGCGTGCTGGAGGATCTCGGCCAAGCCCAGGTACCAGTCCTGCAGGTTCTGCATCGCGTGCCCGAACACCGCGACCAGCAGCGACAGCGCGCCCAGCTGGATCAACAGCATGACGAAGCTGAAACCGATCATCCGCTGCGCGTCGTGCGAGTTGCGGAACGGTGCGAGCACATCGGCGGCGTGCGCGGGCTGGCCGCGTTCGCTGGCATCGATCACGCGCAGGTACCCGCCCATCAGCGGCCCCAGCAGGACCACCGCGAGCACGGTGGTCAGCGCCGCGATTACCGTGGCGCCGCCCGGTCCCGGCCGCAGCACGAGGTGGGCGAACGCCTGCAGGAAGCCCGGCACCAGCGCCGCCACCATCAACAACGCCGCGCCGCCAAAGATCGCCCGGGGATTGTTGCGCCCGGAGTTGAGGCCGCGTTTGAGCCAGGTGAGGCCGGCGAGCGGGCCGTTGGCGCGAGTAGTCATTACCGATGCATCTCCAGGGGGAAGGGCGCAGCCGCGAGATGGGGCCGCGCGCGGATAAGTCCAGTGCTCAGCGTGGCAGGGTGCGCGCGTGGCGCACGAAACGGCGCAGCACCAGCCGCGCATGCGGCGTCGCGCTGACGCCACGCGCCACCTGCTTGTGGCAGCGGCCCTCGTGGGCGAGCGCCTCCTCGCGGGCGCGCACGTAGCCGCGCATGTGGGTGGCGGAAAACTCGGGGTGGAACTGCACACCCCAGGCGCGATCGCCCCAGCGGAACGCGTGGCAGGCGTCGTGCGCCGACTTCGCCAGCACCGTCGCGCCCTCCGGCGCGCGCAGCACGCTCTGCAGATGCGTGGCCTGCGCGGGGAACTGCGCAGGCAGGCCCGCGAACAGCGGATCGTGTTCGGCCTGCGGATGCAGTTCGAGCGCGACCGTGCCCATCTCGCGTCCGGCCGGGTGGTAGTCGACTTCGCCGCCGAGCGCATGCGCGATCAGCTGGTGGCCGTAGCAGATGCCGAACAGCGGCAGGCCGTCGTGCGCGGCGTCGCGCAGCCACTGCGCGGAGCGTTCGCTCCAGTCGGCGCGGTCGGTGACCATCGCGCCCGAGCCCGTCACGATCGCGCCGGCGAAACCCTCGCGCGACGGCAACGCCTCGCCGGCTTCGACGTTCACTACCACCGCTTCGTCGCGCTCGAGTCCGGCGGCGACGCGGATCCAGTGCGGGAAGCCGCGATGGCGGCGCATGGAAGCGACCGGCTGGCCGGTCTCGAGGATCAGGAAGGGGTGAGGATGCCGCGTCAAGCCGATGCCCTGTCGGCATCGGCTGCGGATCCGAACGCCGGGCCATGGATGGCCGGGCCGGACGATCCGAAGCCGATGCGGTTGCGCCATGGACGGCACTGCAATGTCATTGGAACACCGTCAGGCGGGAATCAAAAAACGGACTGCCCGGCGCCGTAAACCAGCTGCGGCAAGGGCGATAGCTATACTACCGCGCTTTGCCCCGCGGCCTTTCCGTAACCATGTCACAAGCCAGCGCGACGCCGTCACCGATCACGTTCCAGCAGCTCATCCAGCGCCTCAACGCCTACTGGGGCGAGCGCGGCTGCGTGCTGATCCAGCCGCTGGACCTGGAGGTCGGCGCCGGCACTTTCCACCCCGCGACCTTCCTGCGCGCGCTGGGTCCGGAACCGTGGAACGCCGCCTACGTGCAGCCCTGCCGCCGTCCCACCGACGGCCGCTACGGCGAGAACCCCAACCGCCTGCAGCGCTACTACCAGTACCAGGTGGTGATGAAGCCCAGCCCCGACAACATCGTCGAGCTGTACTTCGATTCGCTCAAGGCGCTGGGCGTGGATCCGCTGGTGCACGACCTGCGCCTGGTCGAGGACAACTGGGAGTCGCCGACGCTCGGTGCCTGGGGCCTGGGCTGGGAAGTGTGGTTGAACGGCATGGAGGTCACCCAGTTCACCTACTTCCAGCAGGCCGGCGGACTCGAGTGCCGGCCGGTGCTCGGCGAGATCACCTACGGCCTCGAGCGCCTGTGCATGTACCTGCAGAACGTCGACAACGTCTTCGACCTGGTCTGGACGTACGGCCCGGATGGCACGCCGGTCACTTACGGCGACGTCTACCACCAGAACGAAGTCGAGCAGTCGACGTACAACTTCGAGCACGCGAACGTTGAGGAACTGTTCCATCGCTTCGATGCCTGCGAGGCGGAGGCACAGAAGCTGATCGAGCTCGCCCTGCCGCTGCCGGCCTACGACCAGGTATGCAAGGCCAGCCATGCGTTCAACCTGCTCGACGCGCGCCGCGCGATCTCGGTGACCGAACGCCAGCGCTACATCCTGCGCGTGCGCAGGATCGCCCAGGGCGTGGCGGAGGCGTATTACGCGCAACGCGAGAAGCTCGGATTCCCGGTATTGAACAAGTCCCGGAACCCGCAGGAGGCCGCGTGATGAGCATGCAGCCCCTGTTGATCGAACTCGGCACCGAGGAACTCCCGGTCAAGGCGCTGGCCGGACTGGCGCAGGCCTTCTTCGACGGTGTGCTCGAAGGATTCGCCAAGCGCGGCATCGCCTTCGATCGCGGCGAAGCCAAGCCGCTGTACTCGCCGCGCCGCCTCGCGGTGCGCCTGCCGGGCGTGGCGACGGAGCAGCCGGAGCAGACCTCGGAAGTGCTCGGCCCGTATCTCAACATCGCGCTCGACGCCAACGGCGAACCGACCAAGGCCCTGCAGGGCTTCGCCGCCAAGGCCGGCGTCGAATGGACCGCGCTGGAAAAGACCAGCGACAACAAGGGCGAACGCTTCGTCCACCGTTCGGTGAAGCCGGGCGCGCGCACCGCGGCGCTGTTGCCGGAGATCATCAACGAGGCGCTCGCCGCCATGCCGATCCCCAAGCCGATGCGCTGGGGCGACCATGACTACGGCTTCGCCCGCCCCATGCACTGGCTGGTGCTGCTGCTGGGCAAGGACATCGTCGACGGCGAGGTGCTCGGCATCCGCGCCGACCGTATGAGCCGTGGCCATCGCTTCATGTACGACAAGCCGGTATGGATCAACGGCGCCGACGAGTACGTGGACGCGATGCGCGGCGCCAAGGTGCTGGTCGATCCGGACGAACGCCGCGCGCGCATCGTGCACGAAGTCGAACACGCGGCCCAGGCCGGTGGCGGCAGCGCGCGCATCGATGCGGGCATCCTCGAGGAAGTGAATGGCCTCACCGAATGGCCCAAGGCCATCGCGTGCAGCTTCGAAGCCGACTTCCTCGCCGTGCCGCAGGAAGCACTGATCGCGACGATGGAAGCCAACCAGAAATTCTTCCCGGTACTGGACGGCGACGGCAAGCTGAGCGAGCGCTTCATCGGCATCGCCAACATCGAATCCAAGGACGAAGCCGAAGTGCGCAAGGGCTACGAGCGCGTGATCCGCCCGCGCTTCGCCGATGCGCAGTTCTTCTTCACCGAGGACATGAAGCAGGGTCTGGCCTCGATGGCCGAGGGCCTGAAGACCGTCACCTATCAGGCCAAGCTCGGCACGGTCGCCGACAAGGTCGCACGCGTGGCAGCGCTGGCCGAGGCGGTAGCAAAGCAGGTCGGCGTCGATGTGCAGCTCGCGCGGCGTGCGGCGGAACTGTCCAAGGCCGACCTGCAGTCGCGCCTCGTCAACGAGTTCCCGGAACTGCAGGGCATCGCCGGCCGCTATTACGCCGCAGTGGAAAGCCAGCCGATCGAAGTCGCGAACGCGATCGACGAGGCTTACATGCCGCGTTTCGCCGGCGATGCGATCGCACCATCCAAGTTGGGGCAGGTGCTGGCGATCGCGGAGCGACTGGACACCCTCACCGGCGGTTTCGCCGCGGGTCTCAAGCCGACCGGCAACAAGGACGCCTTTGCCCTGCGCCGCAATGCGCTCGGCCTGGCACGCACGCTGATCGAGGGCGGCATCGACCTCGACCTCGACGCGACGCTGGCCAAGGCGCGCGACACCGTCGGCGCGATCGCGCTGGACAAGGCGCCGGCCGCGCCCGCGAACATCGATGAGCTGCGCGATTTCATCATCGACCGCCTGCGCGGTTACTACGCCGACCAGGGCGTGCCGCCGCAGCAGTTCGAAGCCGTCGCCGCGCTGCGCCCCGCTTCGCTGCTCGACTTCGATCGCCGCCTCAAGGCCATCGCCGAATTCGCCAAGCTGCCCGAAGCCGAAGCGCTGGCCGCGGCCAACAAGCGCATCCGCAACATCCTGCGCAAGGTCGAGGGTGACGTCCCTACCGCGATCGAGCCGGCGCGTTACACCGAAGCGGCCGAACGCGAACTCGGCGCCGCCGTCGACGCCGCCTGCAACGACACCGATGCACTGCTGCAGTCGCGCGATTACGTCGCCGTGCTCGGCCGCTTGGCCCGCCTGCGCCCGCAGGTCGATGCCTTCTTCGACCAGGTGATGGTCAACGTCGACGACATGGCGGTGCGCAACAACCGCCTTGCGCTGCTCAAGCGCCTGGGCGACCGCCTCGGCAGCGTGGCAGCGATCGAATACCTGTCGATTTAGTGCTCGCGCGTGGCACCGGCGCCGCAAAGGGCGGCGCCGGGCCGGGTTTGTTTCCGCATGGCGTTCACGGAATGACCTACGCCGTTAAGCGCGCTTTGACGCTCCACGGTTATCCTGCCGCGATGCCCTGTCTCCCCCGACTCAGCACGCGGTTCGTGTTCGCCCTGGGCCTGCTGGCGGCGGGCGGCGCGCACGCCGCGACCGTTACCAGCGTGGACATCCGCGGGCTCGACGAAACGATGGCGCTCAACGTGCGCGTGTCGTTGTCGCTGGTCGATGCGATCGGCAAGGACGTGTCCGGCCGCCGCCTGGCGTACCTGCTGCGCGAGGCCGAGCAGGAGACGCGCGAGGCGCTGGAGCCGTTCGGCTACTACTCGCCGAGCATCACCGTCGAGCGCACCCGCGATGGTGTGACCACCGTAGTGGGCGAACCGGGTGCCGGCACCGCACCCGCCGACACCACGCCTGCCGACACCACGCCCGTCATGGACGCGACCGCGCCGGGCGCGCCTGCCACGGCCGCCACCGGCGCCGCGCCAACGGCGGCCAGCGAAGCGGCGCCGCCCGGCGAGCGCCGTGCGAGCACTTCTCCCGTCACCGTCACGATTACCGTGGCGCTGGGCGAGCCCGTCACCGTGCGCCGCGCCAACATCGCCATCGAAGGCGCGGGCGGCACCGACAAGTACCTGCGCGAGGACCTCGGCAAGTTCCTGCCGCAGTCCGGCGGCGTCTTCGACCACACGCAGTACGAGGCCAGCAAGGCGCGCATCACCCGCCGCCTGGCCGAGCGCGGTTACTTCGATGCGGATTTCCTCAACCGCCAGGTCGCGGTGACGCGCGCCGAACACGCCGCCGACATCGACCTGGTCTGGACCAGCGGCGAACGCTACGACATGGGGCCGATGACGATCACGCAGTCGCCGAAACACATCATCCGCGACAGCCTCATCGATCGCCTGGTTTATTGGAAAGAGGGCAGCTACTACCACCAGGGCAAGCTCGACCGCTTCCGCGAGTCGCTGGCGCGGCTCGACTACTTCGCCAGCATCGACATCCAGCCGCAGCCGGAAAACGCCGTCGATGGCCGCGTGCCGGTCGTCGTCACCCTGACCCCGGCCAAGCGCAGCATCTACACCGCCGGCTTGAGCTACGGCACCGACAGCGGCGCGGGCGTGCGCCTCGGCCTGGAGCGCCGCTACCTCAATAACCGCGGCCACAAGCTGCTGACCCAGCTCGACTGGGCGGAGAAGCGCAAGACCGCGACGGTGCAGTACCGCATTCCCGCGTTCGCGTGGATCGACGGCTGGTACACGATCAGCGCGCAGTACTACGACGAGCAGACCGATTACATCGACACGCGCAAGATCGAGCTGGTCGGCAGCCGCAGCGGCCAGGTCAACGAGCGCCTCAACGCGGCGGCATCGCTGCATGCCCTGCGCGAACGCTGGGCCTATGCACTGCCGGCGGGCGCGCTGGCGCCGGTCCAGTACAACTATGCGACCTTCCTCTATCCGGCCCTGCGTGGCGAGTACATCGACGCCGACAACCGCCTGTTTCCGCGCGATGCCTTCGGGCTGACCGTCGAGCTGCGTGGCGGCGTCAAAGGGGCGGGTTCGGATGCCAGCTTCCTGCAGGCGTGGGGCGTGGGGCGCTGGTACCGCGGCCTGGGCGAACGCAACCGCCTGATCCTGCGCGGCGAAGCCGGTTACACCTTCACCAACGCACTCGTCGACATGCCGCCCAGCCTGCGCTTCTACGCCGGCGGCGACCGCAGCATCCGCGGCTACGCCTATCGCGAAGTGGGACCGTTCTTCATCGCCGAGGACGGCAAGAAGTACGCGCTCGGCGCCAAGAACGTGCTGACCGGCACGGCCGAATTCGAGCACTACTTCAACGACACCTGGGGTGCCGCGGCGTTCGTCGACGGTGGCGACGCCTTCGACGACGACCGCCCCGACTTCCACACCGGCGTCGGCTTCGGCGTGCGCTGGCGCTCGCCGGTTGGGCCGGTGCGCCTGGACATCGCGCACGGGTTGTACGACCCGGATTCGCAGTACGAGATCTACCTCAACATCGGCGCGGATCTGTAGGCAGATGGCGAAGAAGCGGCCAGTCATGACCCCGGTGGAGCGCGACGCGCACGAGGCGCGCATCGCCGAGTTGCGCGCGAAGCGGCGTTCCCGCCTGCGCTGGCTCGCGATCCGCAGCGGCATCGTCGCCGCCGTATTGATGCTGGGTGCCGTCGCCCTGTTGTACTGGTTGCTCACCACTGTCGGCGGCCGCGACGTGCTGCTGGCGCAGATCCAGCAGCGCCTGCCCGCCGAGGCGAAGCTGAGCTGGGAACGCGCCGAAGGCCCGGCTTCGGGGCCGCTGGTACTGCATGGCGTGCGCTTCACCTATGTCATGGCCGACAAGGACGGCAAGCGCGACCCGCTGCATCCGCGCCTGCTCGAGTTCACGGCGAAGCGCGCCATGGTCGATCCCGCGTTGCGTCCGCTGCTCGGCCGCCGCCTGCGCCTGGATGCGTTGCAGCTGGACGGCGCGACGCTGGAGATTCCCGAAAGCGACGAGCCGTTCGAACTGCCGCGCTGGCCCGAATCCCTGCCGGCGATCCGGCCGCCGTTGGACCTGCAGGCCGACGACGTGCGCATCGACGGTTTGCGGGTGACGCAGGAGCGCCAGCCGCTGATCGACATCCGCCGCCTGCGCACCGGCATGGATGCGCGCGCGGGCGCATTGCATGTGGAATCGCTGGACGCCGACACCGACCGCGGGCATTTCCACGTGCACGGCGACTATGCGCCGCGCGACGATTACCGCGTGGACCTCGTCGCCACCGCGGTGCTGCCCGCGTCGATGGGGAGCACCGCGCCGCGCCTGGGACTGGTTGCGCGTGGCGATCTTGCGCGCATGGACGTCGGCCTCGCCGGCCGCGCGCCGGCACCCGTGCGGGCGACGCTCACCCTGCACGGCAAGGACCAGCCGCGCTGGCGCCTGCACGCGCAATCCGAGGCGCTGGACCTGGCGCTGCTGACCGAAGGCAAGCCGTCCGGCACGCCGCTGCGCCTGCGCTTCGATGCCGACGGTGTCGGCGGCGAGATGGCCCTGGCGGGCGAATTCGCGCAGGGCGATTTCAATGCCACTGTGCTGCCGTCGCGGCTGCGGCTCGAGAACGAGGTCCTCGAAGCCAAGCCACTGACCCTGCGCGTGTTCGACGGCACCGCGACATTGCGCGGCCGCGCCGACTTCACCGATCCGGAAAACGCCACGCTGCGCTTCGCCGTCAACGCGCGCGGCCTGAAGTGGGGCGGGGCGAAGACGACGCCGAAGACACCGGCGCAGGCGGCCAGCGACACGCCAATGGTCGAAGCCGACGCCGATCTCGGCATCGCCGGCACGCTGCAGCATTGGGCCGCGATCGGCCACGCCATGCTCACGCGCGAGGGCGAGGTTGCGCAGGTGCAGTTCGACGGCCGTGGCAACGAGTCGGGCATGACCCTGAAGGAATTGCACGCACAGATGCCCAGCGGCGCGCTCGACGCGAGCGGCGACGTGGCGTGGACGCCGGCGCTGGGCTGGAACCTCCAAGCCACGCTGGCCGGTTTCGATCCCGGTTACTTCGCGCCGGAGTGGAAGGGAGCGTTGCGCGGCCGCTTCAGTACGCGCGGCGTCACCCGCGGCGATGGCGGCCTCGACATCGCCGTCGATGCACCGCAGATCGATGGCCGCCTGCGTGGACGGCCGCTGCAGGGCCGCGGCCGCTTCGTGATGCGTGGCGCGGCCACGAAGCGCGCGCAGGATGCCTACGAGGGCGAGGTCGCGCTCACCCTCGGTGGCAGCCACATCGACGCGAAGGGCCGGGTGACGGACACGCTCGACGTCGATGCGAAATTCCAGCCGCTGCAGTTGAACGATTTGTTGCCCGACGGCGCCGGCACCCTGCGTGGCACGTTGCGGCTGACCGGCGCGCGCACTGCGCCGAACGTCGACGCCGACCTCACCGGCAGCGGCCTGAGTTATGCCGGCTACCGCGCCGCAACGGTGAGCGCGCACGGCCGCCTGCCGTGGCGCGGCGGCAGCGGGGCGCTGGCGATCCGCGCGAGCGGGCTCGACGTCGGTACGCCCATCGAAACCTTGACCCTCGATGCGCGCGGCGCGGTGGAGAACCTGCAACTGCAGGGCGAGGCGCGCGGCGAGATCGGCACGCTGTCGTTGAGCGGCAGCGCGGCCAAGCGCGGCAATGCCTGGCAGGGAACGCTCACCTCGTTGCAGCTGGCTCCGGTCAAGGGCGCGCAATGGCGCCTGCAGCAGGCTGCGCAATTCCGTTGGGATGGGCGCAGTGGCGCGCTGTCGAATGCGTGCCTGGCCTCGAGCGGCGGCGGTTCGCTGTGCGCGAACGCCGACTGGCCGCGTCGCGGCCTCGATGTGCGCGGCGAATCACTGCCACTCACGCTGCTGGTGCCCTACTTGCCCGAACGCAACGACAAGCGTCCGTGGATCCTGCGCGGCGACATCGCGCTCAGCGCCGAAGTGCGTCCGGTCGGCAACGCGTGGCGCGGCAGTGCGCACCTGACCTCGGCCAGCGGCGGCATGAAGTTCAGCGAACGCTCGCGCACCGAGATCGTGCGCTACGGCGGCCTCGACCTCAGCGCGACCTTCGATCCGCAACGCCTCGCTGCCGAACTGCACACGACCTTGAATGACGATGGGCGTGTCGATGCGCGCATCGCCACCGGCTGGGACGCCTATGCGCCACTCAGCGGCGAGGTCGCCCTCAATACCGACGAACTCGTATGGATGGAGCTGTTCTCGCCCGACATCGTCGAGCCGAAAGGACAGCTCGAGGGCCGCATCACGCTCGCCGGCACGCGCGCGCAACCGCTGCTGGGCGGCAATGCGCACCTCACCCGCTTCAGCACCGAACTGCCTTCGCTGGCGATCGAGCTGCAGGATGGTGACGTGCGCCTCGACGCCAGGCCGGATGGCAGCGCGCGCATTGCCGGCAGCGTGCGTTCCGGCGAGGGCACCCTGCATATCGACGGCACGCTGGGCTGGCAGGGCGACGACACACCACTCGTGCTCGCCCTGAAGGGCGAGAACGTGCTGCTGTCCGATACGCGCGACCTGCACGCGGTTGCCAACCCCGACGTGCAGGTGCGCTACGCCGCGAAGCAGCCGCTGCAGGTCACCGGCACCGTTACCGTGCCGTCCGCGCGCCTCGACCTGGAGCGCCTCGACCAAGGCGTCTCTGCCTCGTCCGACGTCGTCGTACTCGATCCGGCCAACCCGGAAGAGACCGGCGAGGCGCCGCTCGACATGGACCTCACCATCGCGCTCGGCGACGACGTGAAGCTCGCCGGCTTCGGCCTCAAGGGCACCCTCGGCGGTCGCCTGCGCGTGCGTGCGCGGCCGGGCCGCGAGATGACCGCGAGCGGGCGCCTCGATGTCGAGGGCCAATACACCGCCTACGGCCAGGAACTGCAGATCACCCGCGGCGCACTGGTGTGGTCGAACGGTCCCGTCGCCGATCCCATCCTCGACATCCGCGCCGAGCGCGAAGTCGGTGAGGTCACCGCCGGCATGGATGTCACCGGTCGCGCGGCCTCGCCGCAGGCGCGGGTATGGTCGGATCCGGCCACTTCGCAATCCGAGGCGCTGTCGTACCTCGCGCTCGGCCGCCCGTTGGCGAGCGCGAGCGGCGACGAAACCCGCCAGCTCAATGCCGCCGGCGCCGCGCTGGCGGCCGGCGGCGGCATGCTCGCCTCGCAGCTGGGCGCGGCGATCGGCCTCGACGACGCCGGGGTGTCGCAAAGCCGCGCGCTGGGCGGCAGCGTGCTCGGCATCGGCAAGTACCTGTCGCCGAAGGTGTACGTCGGCTACGGCGTCTCGCTGCTCGGCACCGGCCAGGTGCTCACCTTGAAGTACCTGTTGCGCAAGGGCTTCGACATCGAGATCGAATCGAGCACGGTGGAGAACCGCGCCTCGGTGAACTGGCGCAAGGAGAAATAGCGGGTCCGCGGAAGCGCGCGCGTTCCTAACCGTTCCTAACGCGGGCTTTCCCTCGCGGCATGTATAACCCCTCGCATCGTCGGCCCATCGGCCGCACGGCGGAGGTTGCCATGGCCGTACTCGATGCTCCCGCGCGGGCCGAACTGCCCGCGGACCTGGCCGAATGCGATCGCGCGCTGATGTCGATCGGCCCCAAGATCAAGGTGCTGAAGGCGATCGGCTGGCCGGCCGAGATGGAGCACCGCTTCCTCGCCGCCTGGCAGCGCGGCGCTCCGGAACTGCCGGTGCCACCGGTGCCGGCGCAGGCGCTGGGCGCCGAGATGGAGGCGCTCGAGGCGTTGATGCGGCGCATCGACCGCGGCCATCCGATCGGCCACTGGCTGTTCAAGACCGCGTGGAGCTATGCCGTGGCCGCACGCATGCTCACGCATGCCGGCACGCCGGAGTTCACCCGCTGTTCGACGATGCTGTACGGGCGGCCCGACTTCCAGTACCGCAGCCAGGACGTCACCAATGTCGACAGCGCGCGCGAAATGCTCGCGATCACCGACGACCTGGTCGGCAACCGCAACCTGCCGCCGGTGCCATCCGATATTCCCGCGGAGGAATTCGCGCAGCGCCTGCGCGAGCGCATCGGCCCGTTCTTCTCGCACGACAAGGTCGAGGTGGTGCTGGATCCGGCGCTGTCCTCCAAGGCCACCGCCGGAAGCAAGGGGATCAACCTGCGCGCGACCGCGCTGTTCTCCGAGCGCGACCTGGAGCAGCTGACCCAGCACGAGGCCTTCATCCACACCCTCACCCTGCTCAACGGCAAGCACCAGCCGAACCTGCGTTCGCTCGGCCTGGGTTCGCCACGCACCACCCGTACGCAGGAGGGCCTGGCCACCTTCTCCGAGATCATCACCGGTGCGATCGACATCGCGCGGTTGCGACGCGTTGCGCTGCGCGTGGTGATGGTGAAGCAGGCGCTCGACGGCGCCGACTTCATCGAGGTGTTCCGTGGCTTCCTCGATGCGGGCCAGAGCGACGTCGAGAGCTATCGCAGCGCCTCGCGCGTGTTCCGCGGCGGCGACGTGCGCGGCGGCGTCTGCTTCACCAAGGACGGCGCCTATCTGGAAGGCGTGATGGCCGTCCATCTGTTCATTCGCAAGGTGTTGCAGGACGGGCGCGGTGACATGCTGGGGATGCTGTTCGCCGGCCGCGTGACCACCGCCGACGTGATCACCCTGGCGCCCTACCGCGATGCCGGGCTGATCGCGCCTTCCGTGTACCTGCCGCCGTGGGCGAAGGACCCACAGCGCGTGCTCTCGATCATGGCGTTCTCCGCTGCCACCCAGCGCCTGCGTCTGGATCGGTTCGACCTGCAGAACTTCGTCGACTTCGAGGACCAGGTGATCGCGGAGTCCGGCGTGGGGGCATGAGCGTGCGCGCCCGCCGCGGCTGACGCGGGTTCAGTGCACCAGCCGCGCCGCCCGCAAACGTGGCTTGCCGTCGATGATGTCGGTCCATGCCACCACGGCGCCGCCCGCATGCAGCGCGAGTTGCGGGAAGCCGGTGCCGCGGCCGCGGCCCTGCAGCTTCGCGATCTCGATGCGTTGCAGCTGGCGCGACAGGTCGAGGCTGTAGCGCGCGAGCTGTAGCGACTGGCCGCCTGCGTCCTCGCGCAGCCACGTCACCCAGGCGGCGTCGGCGTCGAACGCCACATCCACCCGTCCCTGCACGGCCTCGCCTTGGTCGACGGTGACCGGCGCCGCGAAGTGATCGCCATCGTCATGCGAACGCGCCAGCTTCAGCGCCGCCATGTCGCCCGCCGCGGTGTACCAGCCGACGACCACGTCGCTGCCGCGTGCGGCGACGGCCGGCCCGTTGACCGGGCACGCGGGCATGGTCCAGTTGTCGGCATGGACCAGGCGCGGAGTGGTCCACGTGCGGCCCTGCATGCGCGTCACCGCGATGTCGCGGATTTCCTCCGGCGTGCGGTCGCGGTACGCCAGCAGCGGCCCGCGCGCGGTCAGGGCGATGTCGGTCTGGCAGCAGTCGCAGGTCATCGCGTCCACGCGCGTCTCGTCGTGGCGCTGCAGTTGCGCGTCGAACAAGGCCGCACGCAGGGTCATTGCACCTTCGTGCTCGTCGTGCTCGTCGTGCGCGCCGTGGCCGGCGTGTTCGTCTTCACCGGCCGATTCTCGGCCATCCAGCCAGGCCACGCCGAGCGTGTCGCGCGCCGCTGGCCACAGCGAGACGAAACCGTGCTCGGCCGGCTTGCCGTCGTCGTTCACCAGCACCGGCGGCGACCATGTGCGTCCACCATCGCCGGAGCGCACCAGGGCGACGTTGTAGGCATACGACGACGTGGCCGACTTCTGCAGCCAGTGCGCCCACAACGCGCCATCGGCGGTGACGGCGACATGCGGGGTGTCGGCCCAGTTGACGAACCAGTCCGTGCCGGTGGCGATGGTTTGCGGCGCACTCCATTGCGTCTTGTCGAGCGCCGCGAACTTCATCGCGTGTCCGTGCGCCTGCGGCTCCACCCATGACAGCAGCAGGCGGCCATCGGGCGTGGCGACGAGGTCGGGTTGCGCGGCAGCGACATCGACCGGCAACGTCCACGGTTCGACCCGGAAGGTTGGGGGCGCCGCTGGCAAGGCCGTCGCTGGCGCCGCTGCATGCTCGCGATTGCATGCGGCAAGCAGGAGCACGGCGATCGATGTCAGCACGGGATGGCATTTCATGCGCGCAGGGTAACGCGCACGGGTAGGCGCGGCGTCACCGCGGGTCGCGTGCGACTTGCCGGTCTAGGCGACGCGTTCGCGGCGCTGCCGGGTCAGATGCACCAGCAACAGGGAAATGGCGGCCGGTGTCATCCCGGGGATGCGCTGTGCCTGCCCCACCGTCTGCGGTTGCACGCGTTGCAGCTTCTGCGTGACCTCGGCCGAGAGGCCGCGCACGCCGGCATAGTCGAAATCCGCGGGGATCGTGGTGCTCTCGTGGCGCTGCTGGCGCTCGATTTCCTCGCGCTGGCGGTCGAGGTAGCCCGAATACTTCACGCCGATCTCGACCTGCTCGGCCACGGCGGCATCGGCGACCGCCGGACCGAGCGAGGCGACGGCCATCAGCTTGGCGTAGTCGAGTTCCGGCCGCTTGAGCAGGTCGCGCGCACTGGTTTCGCGCGTGATCTCGATGTCGAGCGTGGCGTGGATCTCGCGGCCGAGCGCATTGTTCGGTGCCGCCCAGATGGCACCCAGGCGCGAATTCTCCATCGCGATCGCCTCGCGCTTGGCATCGAACGTTGCCCAGCGCGCGTCGTCGACGAGGCCGAGTTCGCGGCCCACCGGCGTCAGGCGCAGGTCGGCGTTGTCCTCGCGCAGTTGCAGGCGATATTCGGCGCGTGAGGTGAACATGCGGTACGGCTCGGTCGTGCCGTGGGTGATCAGGTCGTCGACCAGCACGCCGAGGTAGGCCTCGTCGCGGCGCGGACTCCAGCCCTCGTGGCCGTGCACGAAGCGCGCGGCATTGGCGCCGGCGAGCAGGCCCTGTGCGGCGGCCTCCTCGTAGCCGGTGGTGCCGTTGATCTGGCCGGCGAAGAACAGGCCTTCGATCGCCTTGGTCTCGAGCGTCGTCTTCAGGCCGCGCGGATCGAAGAAGTCGTATTCGATCGCATAGCCGGCACGGGTGATGTGCGCGCTCTCGAAGCCGCGGATCGAACGCACCAGGTCGAGCTGCACGTCGAACGGCAGCGAGGTGGAGATGCCGTTGGGATAGATCTCGGCGACAGTGAGGCCTTCGGGCTCGACGAAGATCTGGTGGCTGGCCTTCTCGGCGAAGCGCACCACCTTGTCCTCGATCGACGGGCAGTAGCGCGGGCCGATGCCTTCGATCTGGCCGGTGTACAGCGGCGAACGGTCGAGCGCGCCGCGGATGATCTCGTGGGTGCGCTCGCTGGTATGGGTGATCCAGCACGACACTTGGCGCGGATGGTCGGCGTGCGAGCCGAGGAAGGACATGACCGGGCGCGGATCGTCGCCGGGCTGCTCCTCCATCACCGAATAGTCGAGCGTGCGGCCGTCGATGCGCGGCGGCGTGCCGGTCTTGAGCCGGTCGACCACGAACGGACCCTCGCGCAGCTTGTGCGCGAGCGCGACCGCGGGCGGATCGCCGGCGCGGCCGGCGGCGTAGGTGGTCTGGCCGACGTGGACCTTGCCGGCGAGAAAGGTGCCGGCGGTGAGCACGACCGCGGGCGCTTCGAACGTGAGTCCGGTCTGGGTGACGACGCCGGTGACCTTGCCTCCGGCGAAGACGATGTCGTCGACCGCGGACTGGAACAGGGTCAGGTTCGGCTGGTTCTCGACCGCGTGGCGGATGAAGGCGCGGTACAGCGAACGGTCCGCCTGGCAGCGCGTCGCGCGTACCGCCGGGCCCTTGCTGGCGTTGAGCCGGCGCCACTGGATGCCGGCCGCATCGGCGGCGCGCGCCATGATGCCGCCGAGCGCGTCGATCTCCTTGACCAGGTGGCCCTTGCCGATCCCGCCGATGGCCGGGTTGCAGCTCATCGCGCCCACGGTTTCCACCGAATGCGTGAGCAGCAGCGTGCGCGCACCCGCGCGCGCCGAGGCGAGGGCCGCTTCGGTGCCGGCATGGCCGCCGCCGACCACGATCACGTCGTATTGGTAGAAGGACTGGGACAAGGCAGGTCGAACCCGGGTGGGAGCGGAATTTTACTAGAGTAATCAGGTGCTTGCTGGGTTGCTTGCTGGTGCCGATCGCGCCCTGGCGCGGATCGGCCGGAGTTGGCACGCATCCTGCGATATATCCCTGCACCTCAGCGGGGCAGGCGCTAAGCGCCGGCTGGATTTGGAACAGGGGCTGGCCAAGCGCTCGCGGGGGAAGCAGGGGGTCGAATGTCGGGGGACGTTCGGCCCCTTTTTTATGCCCGGAGCCCGGTTTCGTGACGGCGGTCACAATGGCCCGGAGACCACGGTCGGGTTTCGCGTGCCCGGCAGACGGGAGCGGGGGCGGCGCTCGGGCCGCGGCGGCATCCGCAAGAAGGGGAGCCGGCGTCCAACGAAGGCGGAACAGGGGGGATCCGGGATTCTTCGTCGGACGCCGACATCGGCGCTTGCCACCATTCACTGTGCCCGCAGCGTCTAAATGCGACGCAACCGGTCAGTGGTTGCAGCTTGCCGTCACTGCTGGGGCAACGCAAGCCTCCGGCGGCGCGGTTTTGTGACGCGCTGCCTGCCTGCGCGAAGTCGGCTCAAGGCTCCTGCTGCGACTCGCCCGACTCGTGCCGCCGGGTCTCCTGCGCGCGCTTGATCACCTGCTGCATCCGCGACCCATTGCCGCTGCTTTCATGGCGCGGGGTCACCGTCTGGGTCGGCCGCGGTTGCGGTTGCGGCTGCGGTCGTTGCTGGATCGTGCCCTGGGTCTGCAGCGCGGAGCCTGCGACTTCACCGAAGCGCCGGTGGCGGTTGAGGTCGCGCCACGGCGGCGGGTTGTTGTCGTCGTGGCCGTGGCCGTCCCCTGGCTGCGGTCCGGTCACCGGCGGCGGGTTCTGGTGGTGGTTGTGGCCGTTGCCGTAGCCGTTGCCGTTGCCGTTGCCGTAGCCGTAGCCGTTGCCGTAGCCGTTGCCGTGGTCGTGGTTGTGGTTGTGGTTGTGGTGCTGGTAGTAATCGGGTCGGTACGGATAGTTGTAGTAGCGGTACGGCGAATACCCATAGCCATAGGGATAGCTGTAGCCATAGGGATGGCCATAGCCATACGGGTAGCCGTAGCCATAGGGATAGCTGTAGCCGTAGGGGTAGCCCTGCGGGTAACCGTAGCCATAGCGGTACTGGACGCTGGGCTGGCCGTAGTAATAGCCGTCGCCGTAGCCATAGCCGGCGCTCACGCAACCGCTGAGCAGGCCCACGAGCGCGGCCGGAATAAGAAGTTTGCGGATCATGTCGGAACCCCCCGGGGTGTGCCGTCAGCTTCGGCCCGGCGCTTTGAACTCGCGCTTAACTCAGACGGCCTGCGCGTCGCATCGACCCGTTAGGGGGACGGCCACGCTAGCATCTGCATGATGAGCATCGCCCCCAACCCCAGCACTTCCGTGCCGAGCTTGCCTGGTTTCGACGACGTCCTGGCCGCGGCCGCACGCATCGCGCCGCACGTGCACCACACGCCGGTGCTGCGCTCGCGTTCGCTGGACGCGCTGGCCGGCTGCGAGCTGCACTTCAAGGCCGAGCACCTGCAACGCGCGGGCGCGTTCAAGTTCCGCGGGGCATGCAATGCGGTGTGGTCGTTGCGGGAGGACATCGCCGCGCGGGGTGTGGTGACGCACTCCTCCGGCAACCACGGCGCCGCACTCGCGCTCGCCGCGCGCACCCGTGGCATCCCCTGCCACGTGGTGGTGCCGGAAAACGCGGTGGCCGCCAAGGTCGCCGCGATCCGGGCCTATGGCGCGACGCTGCACTACTGCGCCCCGACCATCGCCGCGCGCGAAGCGGCCTGCGCGCTGGTGCAGGCCGACACCGGGGCGGAACTCGTGCATCCCTATACCGACCCGCGCGTGATCGCGGGCCAGGGCACGGCGGCGCTCGAGTTGCTTGGCCACAACGGCGGCTTCGATGCCCTGGTCACGCCTCTGGGCGGGGGCGGCCTGCTGAGTGGCACCGCAATCACCACGACGGCGGTGTCGCGGACGACGCGCGTGTTCGGCGCCGAGCCCACGGGTGCGGCCGATGCCTTCCAGTCCCTGCAGCTCGGCGAACGCGTCACCGAGCTGGTGCCCGATACGATCTGCGATGGCCTGCGCGGCCTGCTGGGCGCCCCGAACTTCGCCCTGCTGCGCCAGCATCGCGTCGAGGTGCTGCTTGCCGACGACGCCGCGACGCTGGGCGCGCTGCGGTTGTTCTGGCAGCGCACCAAGCAGCTGATCGAACCCTCGTCCGCGGTCGCGCTCGCGGCCGTGCTGGCGCACCGCGAGCACTTCGCCGGGCGCCGCGTCGGCGTGATCCTGTCGGGTGGCAACATCGACCTAGAAGCCCTGGCGGGGATGCTCGCGCGCGACTGACGTTGCGGCATTCCCGCTGTTGTGTGCAGCATGTAACGAAGTGTTCGTACCGTCCTGCGTTCCTCCGCCCTTCGTCGCGAGTCCGCATGCCCCGATCCTTGCGTTCGCTGCTGCCCCGGCCTGGTGTGCTCTGGATCGCCGTGCTGGCGATCGTGCTTGCGCTCGGATTCCTCGGCACGCGCGGGATATGGGATCCCGATGAAGGCCGCTACACCAACGTCGCGCTGAACATGCTCGACAGCGGCGACTGGTTGAATCCGCGCCGCAACGACGAGGTCGGTCACTGGACCAAGCCGCCGCTCACCTACTGGGCGATCGCCACGAGCGTCGGCACGTTTGGGCAGACCGCGTTTGCCGCGCGCTTGCCGTCGGCGCTCGCCTATCTGCTGTGCGTGTGGCTGGCCTGGCGCATCGCCCGCAGGCTCGCGCCGGGCAGTGAGGTCACTGCAGCCGTGGCCTACGCGACGATGCTCTTCACCGTCGGTGCGTCGCAGATGATCACCACCGACTACGTCCTGTCGGCGTGTACCGGCGTGGCGATGTGGGCTTTCGTCGAGGCGCGGCTGGGAGTCGGGGCGCATCGGCGCTGGATGACCCTGATGTGGGTTGCGTTCGCGCTGGCCTTCCTCACCAAGGGACCGCCGGCGCTGGTTCACCTGCTTGCCGCCCTCGCCTTCGATCGGCTGATGCCCGATCGCGGTCGCGGCCGAGTGTTCCAGCTTTCCGGATTGCTGCTGTTCGTCCTGCTGGCCCTGCCCTGGTACGCCGCGGTGATGGCCAATCATCCCGGGCTGTTCCGCTATTTCATCGGCGACGAAGTGGTGAATCGCGTCACCACCAATGAATTCGGCCGTCACGGCGAGTGGTATGGCTGGCTGGCCATGTACGGCCCGACGCTGCTGGTGGGCACGCTGCCATGGACGCCGACGCTGTGGCGGTGGCTGCGCGCGTTGCCGGCGGAGGCGCGGGGCTGGCGCGACGGACCGGGACGCGAGCGTGATGCAGCCGGATTGATGCTGGTGGCGTGGCTGCTGTTGCCGCTGCTGGTGTTCTGCCTCGCCCGCTCGCGCCTGCCGTTGTACATCCTGCCGCTGTTCCTGCCGCTGGCGGTCATCGTGGCCAGGCAGCGCGGAGCGGAGCGGCGCGCGCTGTCATGGCGGCCCCTGCTCGCGTGGGCGGTAGTCCTGCTCGCGCTGAAGTTCGCGGCGTCGCTGTGGCCGACGCACAAGGACGCCTCTGAGTGGGCGCGGGCGATCAATGAGCGCACGGGCGGCCGCGTGACCGAGGTGATGTTCGTCGAGGACATGGCCCGATACGGACTGCACCTGCACCTGGATGCCGAGGTCGAAAAGATCTCGCTGGAACCGACGCAGCAGTCGGCCTTCAATCCCGAGTACGACGAGACGCTCGCGCAGGAGCTGGCCGAGCACGAGCCAGGAGGAGCGGTGTGGATCTGCAAGCAGGAGCTGTGGCCGCAACTGCAGCAACGCATCGCGGCGCAGGGCTATCGCACCGCGGTGCTGGGTACGCCGTACCAGGGCCGCGTGGTCTTCCGGGTGATACGGGAATAGGCGGAACAGTCAGGCGCCGCGATCGCTGCGCAGTTCCTGCATCGCATGCTTGTCGCCCGCGGCCGCCCGCGCCGCGACCACGCTGAAGGCGACGATGCCGGCACCGACGAGGATCGCGCCCCACAGCGTGATTCCGCGCGGCCACGCTTCGCCCAGCCAGGACACGCCGATCAGGGTGGCGAACAGGATTTCCGCCGCCTGCATCGCCTCGGCCGCCGCCAGTGCGCTGGGATCGTTGCGTACCATGCCGGTCGCTTGGAAGAACAGCACCGTGGCGATCACGCCCGCACCCAGCGCAACGCCGGCGGCGAGCAGCACCTGGCCGGAAGGTGGCGTGCCTTCGGTCGCGAACGCATACGCCGTTACCGCCCACCACATCGGCTGGCTCGCCAGCGTCATGCCGAATACGCGCTGGGTCGCATTGAGTTCGGTGCCCGTGCGCTCCAGGTGCAACAGCAGGCCGCGGTTGCCGAGCGGATAGGCGAATGCACTCACCGCCACCGCGAGCAGGGCGAGCCATGCCTTGCGATCGAGGTGTCCGCTGCCGTAACCCTCCTGCATCAGCAGCACACCGGCGATGACGACCAGGCCCGCCGCGAACGCGGGCAGGGGAATGCGCGCACGCGCGTCGTCGTAGAGGAACGGCGCGCACAGCATCCCGGCGATCACGGTGAGCTGGAAGCTGCCGGCCACCAGCCAGGACGGCCCGCTGTTCGCAGCGAAACTCAGCAGCAGGTAGAACAGCACGAAGCCGACGCCGCTCCACAACAACCACGGCCCCGGATGCGCGCGGATCGCCCGCCACACCGGCTTCGCGCCGCCCTGCCAGGGCATCACCACCAGCATGATGGGCAGGGTGATCAGGTAGCGCAGTGCCGCGGTCCAGAGCCAGTGCCCGCCCGCGTTGGCCGCGGCCCGGTTGAGCAGGTAGGTGCAGGTGAAGAACAGCGCCGACAGCAGCGCGATACCGACCGCGGCGAGCGCGACCCTGCGGGCGGAGTGGTTCACCCGCGCCTCCGGATCGGGATCTTCGCCACCGGCACCGCGACTTCATCGATGCCGCCGAGGCGGATCGGCGTACCCGGCTGCGGACCCCAGGCATGCGCGGTGATCACTTCCCACGTCGCCGGCAATTTGCCGTCGCGGCGCAGCGGCTCGTAGCCCTGCGCCGCGCGGGCGAAGCGTTCGCGCCCGGTGAGGCTGCGGCGGCGCGTGCTCAGCGCATTGGTCGCGCCGAGCGTGCGCAGCTCGCGCATCAGGTCGCCGAGAGTGGAGTGCTGCAGGTGGAACTCGTCGCGGTCCAGCACCGGATCCTTGAAGCCCGCCGCGATCAGCGCATCGCCGAACTGCGCGATCGACGCGAATGGACTCACGTGCGGTGCGCTGTCGGCGTGGCCGAAGGCTTCGCGAAGCTCCCACAGCGTGTCGGGTCCGAACGTCGACAGCACCATCAGGCCATCCGGCTTCAACACGCGGCGGAAGCCGGCGAACACGGCGGGCAGGTCTTCGACCCACTGCAGGCACAGGTTGGAGAACAGCACGTCGACGCAGCCGTCGGCCAGCGGCAGAGCGCGCGCATCGGCGCACAGCGCTTGCGGACGCTGCTTGAACGGGCGCCAGCCGCCGGCGTTGTGCCGGGTCTCGCGCAGCATCGGCAGGGCCAGGTCGAGCGCGAGTACCTGCGCCTTGGGCCAGCGTTGTTGCATCTGCGCCGACGCATGGCCCGGGCCGCAGCCGACGTCGAGCACCACCTGCGGCGTGCGCGGCTTGCCGCCGGGAGTTTCGCGTTGGGCACGCTCGTCGAAGTAGTCGAGCGATTCCAGCAGGCGCGCGCCCACTTCACGCTGCAGGGCGGCGGCGTCGTCGTAGTGGTGCGCGGCGCGCGAGAAGGCGCGGCGGACCTGGCGGTGGTCGAACAGTTCGCTCATGCGGTGCGGCTATTGTGGGGGGCGTTGGGGGAAGACGCTTGCCGGTCGCGCCGGGCTAGGGCAGTTGCTGCATGAAGCGGTCGATCTCGTGCGCGACTTCGTCGGCCGCGCCGAGGAACGGCGCATGGCCGGCATTGGCGATCACCGCGCTGCGCGCGTTCGGCGCCAGCAGTGCGGCGGCTGGCATCGCGCCCGCGGGCACCAGGCGGTCCCGGCGGCCGGACAGCCACAGGCTGGGCACGCGCAGCATCGCCAGCTCGTCGCGCAGGTCGAGGCGATCCAGCAGCTGCAGGCCTTCCAGCAGTGTGCGCGCCGCGGGTTCGCCGCGTTCGAAGGCCTGCGCGCGCAGGCTGCGCAACTCCTCGTGTGCGTGCGCGGAACCGAGCGCTTCCAGGGCGAGGAAGCCTTCCAGCGTGCCGCGGAAATCTTTTGCCAAAGCCTCGCCGAAGTCGCGGAACAACTGCGTGCCGACGCCGTGCTTCCAGTCCTCGCCGACGACGAAGCGTGGCGACGAGGCGACCATGATCAGGCCGCGCACCGCATGCGGATGGTCGAGCGCGGCGCGCAGCGCGAACTGGCCGCCCAGCGACCAGCCCAGCCACGCGGCATCGGGCACGCGCGCGACCAGCTCGGCGGCCAGGGTTTCGGGCACCAGTGGCGTGGCGTCGTCGCGAGAGTGGCCATGACCGGGCAGGTCGATGAGGTGCAGCGTGTAGCGGTCGCCCAGCCGCTCGGCCAGCGGCGCGAACAGGCCGCCGTGCATCGCCCAGCCATGAATGAGTGCGAGCGCGGGACCGTTGCCGCGCGTTTCGACGTACATCGTCAATCCTCAGCGCTGCGCCGGGCGCAGCTTCCTGGTGGCGCAGGCGCTCAACGCAGCATTTCGGCGACGCGCGCCTCGGCCTCGGCCTTGTCGCGCGCGCGTCCCAGCGCATCCACCAGGCCGTCGACATCGGCGTGCGTGTGCAGCGCCGACAAGGTGACGCGCAGGCGGGCACGGCCCTCGGGCACGGTCGGCGGGCGGATGGCCGCGACCCAGTAGCCGCGTTGCTCGAGCGTCGCCGACATCGACAACGCACGCGTATCGCTGCCGCACATCACCGGCTGGATCGGCGTTTCCGACGGCAGCAGCACCAGGCCGGCCCGGTCCGCACGTTCGCGGAAATGCGCGATCAGGTCGTAGAGCTTGCCGCGGCGCCAGTCCTCGCTGCGTGCCAGTTTCACCGCGGCCAGCGTCGCGGCGGCCTGCGCCGGCGGCAATGCCGTTGTGTAGATGTAGGGACGCGCGGTCTGCGCGAGGTGCTCGATCAGGTCGGCGTCGCCGACCACCGCCGCGCCGTAGCCGCCAAGCGCCTTGCCCAGCGTGACCAGCTGCAGCGGCACCTGTTCGGTGGTGAGCTGCGCTTCGGCGACGCTGCCGCGGCCATCGGGACCGACGACGCCGACGCCGTGCGCATCGTCGACGTACATCAGCGCCTTCTGCACGCGCGCCGCCAGCGCGAGTTCGCGCAACGGCGCGATGTCGCCGTCCATGCTGAAGACGCCATCGGTGGCGAGCATCGCCACGCCGTCGCTGGATTCGCGCATCAGGCGCAGCGCGCCGCTGGCGTCGCCGTGCGGATAGCGGCGCAACTTGCAGCCGGACAGGCGGGCCGCGTCGATGAGGCTGGCGTGGTTGAGGCGGTCCTGCACGCAGATGTCGCCGTCGCCAAGCAACGCCTGCATCACCGCGAGGTTGGCCATGAAGCCGCTGCCGAACAGCAGCGCGCGCGGCGCGCCGAGCCAGTCGGCGAGTTCCTTCTCCAGCGCCACGTGCATCGCATGGTGGCCGCAGACGAGGTGCGAGGCGATGCCGCCGGCACCTTCGCGCGAGGCCGCATCCTGCAGTGCACCGATCACGGCGAAATGCTGCGACAGGCCGAGGTAGTCGTTGCTGCAGAAATTCAGCAGCTTGCGGGGCGTGCCGTTCGCGTCCAGGACTTCCACGCGCGCACCGTCGCGGTGCGTGGCCGTGCGCAATACGCGCACGCGCGACGCGGCGACGCGCTCGGCCCGTGCCGTTGCAATGCGATCACGCCATGACGCACGCGCCATCTCAGACCACCGCGCAGGGAATGCTGGTAACGGCGGGGCTGGTGACAGCGTGTGTGTCACGGGCGGCGACGCCCGTGGTTTCGAGAATATCGGCGTGCACGGTCTCCCCCTGTTCAACGACCGGCATGGGCATGAGGCCCAGACGGTTGAACAATGCCATATCGCGCTCGGTGTCGGGGTTGCCGGTCGTCAGCAATTTCTCGCCGTAGAAGATGGAGTTCGCGCCGGCGAGGAAGCACAACGCCTGCAATTCATCGGACATCGTTTCGCGGCCCGCGGACAGACGCACCATCGACTTCGGCATGAGGATGCGCGCAACTGCGATGGTGCGCACAAATTCGAAGGGGTCGAGCTGCGCGGTGCCGGCCAACGGCGTGCCTTCGACCTGCACCAGGCGGTTGATCGGCACCGAGTCCGGATGCGCCGGCAGGTTGGCCAACGTCTGCAGCAGGCCGGCGCGCTGTTCGCGCTGCTCGCCCATGCCGACGATGCCGCCGCAGCAGGTCTTCATGCCGACGTCGCGCACGTGGCCCAGCGTGTCGAGCCGGTCCTGGTATTCGCGGGTGTGGATGACCTCGCCGTAGAACTCGGGCGCTGTATCGAGGTTGTGGTTGTAGTAGTCGAGGCCGGCGTCCTTGAGCGCGCGCGCCTGTTCACCCGACAGCATGCCCAACGTCGCGCAGGTCTCCAGGCCGAGCGCCTTCACCTCGGCGATCATGGCGGCGACCTTGGGGATATCGCGGTCCTTCGGCGAACGCCACGCCGCGCCCATGCAGAAGCGGCTGGCGCCGGCGGCCTTGGCCTGCTTCGCCTTCTCCACCACCGCTTCGGTCTCCATCAGCTTCGTCGCGTCCACCCCGGTGTGGTAGCGCGCGGCCTGCGGGCAATAGCCGCAGTCCTCCGGGCAGCCGCCGGTCTTGATCGAGAGCAGGGTGCTGACCTGCACCTGGGCCGGATCGAAATGGGTGCGATGGACCGTGCCGGCACGGTACAGCAACTCCGGGAAGGGCAGGTCGAAGAGGGCGCGGACTTCTTCGCGGCTCCAGTCGTGGCGGAGCGGGGAAGCGGGGGAGTCACTGACGGCAGGCATGGGAGTTTTCCGACAGATGTGGGCAGACCGGGCGGGCAGTCTGGAAACCATGGCCAGCGCTGTCAACCAAACGGGGATGTATCGAGTTGACGGCGACCCGCATCCCGCCGGCGAGCCCACCGTTGAGCCCGCCTGCGAGCCCGCCTCGCTGCGCCGGCGCCTGGGACATTGGCTCCGGGTCGATGCCGCCCACCTGCTCTGGCCCAGTCGCTGCCTGGCCTGCGACGCCCCCGGCCTCGACGGCCTGGACCTGTGCGCCGCCTGCCTTGCGGCCCTGCCCTGGAACCGCCGGGCCTGTCCACGCTGCGCCCTGCCCTTGCCGGCTTCGGAGGTCTGTGGCGGGTGCCTGCAGGACGAAGTCGTCCTGGCCCGGCGCGGCCGGGTTCCGATGCTGGATGGAGTCCATGCCAGCTTCGTGTATGCCGCCCCGCTCGACCGGCTGCTGCCGCGCTTCAAGTTCCATGGCGACCTGCCTGCCGGGGCGCTGCTGTCGCAGCTGCTGGCGGAAACGGCCGCCACCCGGCCGCGCCCGGACGCGCTGGTGCCACTGCCCCTGCATCGGGCCCGACTGCGCCTGCGCGGTTACGACCAGGCGCTCGAACTCGCACGCCCGCTTGCCCGCGCGCTGGACCTGCCCCTGCGTGGCGACCTGCTCCAGCGCGTGCGGGCCACCGCGCCGCAGTCGGAGCTCAGCGCCGGCGCGCGGCGGCGCAATGTGCAGGGGGCGTTCGCGGTCCGCGCCGACAGGCCGGTGCCCGCGCACGTGGTGCTGGTCGACGACGTGATGACCACGGGTGCGACGCTGCGCGCTGCGGCCACGGCGCTCAAGCGCGCAGGCGTGAAGTGCGTGGAGGCCTGGGTTTGCGCGCGCGTGCCGTGATGGCCGGCGGGTCGCCTGATGTTCGCGGATCACTTATTGCGCGCGCGCTGCACCGGCGAAGCCAACGACATCGCCAAGTGCGGAAGAAGTCGGCGCATGAGGCAAAAAAAAACCGGCGGCAGCCTCCCCCAAGGCTGCCGCCGGTCCCCCTTTCGGGGCTCTTGCTTCAGAACTCCTGCGAGAAGCGCACGCCGAAGGTGCGCGGCTGGTTGGTGACGGTATAGACCTGGCCGTTGGGATATTCCGGTACGACGCCCGCCGCACCGCAGACGGTCTCGGCGCAGTTCGTGAACCGGTTGATCTGGGCGCGTTCGTCGAACACGTTGTTGACGTACACGCTCAGCGACCAGCTGTTCTTGCTGATGCCCGCGGACAGATCCGCCGTGGTGTAGGCAGGAAGATCACCGAGGATGCCGCGCTCGAGCAGACGCAGGTCCGACTTGCGATCACCGACATGGACCACGGCACCCTGCACGAAGGAATCCATGCTGCCGATGTTGAAGTTGTAACGCGCGATCAGGTTGCCCTTGAACTTCGGCGTGACCGGCAGTTGCGTGCCGTCCGGCGCTTCGGGATCCGGGCAGTCGGTAACCGGATTGCCATTGTCATCGGTGAAGCCGCAATAGTTCTCCGTCAGCTTGGCGTCGTAGAACGCTGCGCCCGCACCCAGTTGCAGGTTGTAGGTGGCCGCCCAGTTCACGTCCATTTCCAGGCCGTCGATGCTGGCCTGGTTGGCGTTCTTGATCTCCGTGAGGCCGTTGGCACCGAGGATGCTGAACTGGAAGTCCTTCCACTCCTGGTGGAACAACGAACCATTGAAGGTCAGGCGATTTTCGCCCCAGGCGGTTTTCCAGCCGACCTCATAGTTGGTGAGGTAATCGGACAGGTACGGCGGCAGGGTGCCGCGGCGGTTGATGCCGCCGGGCCGGTAGCCCTCGGACCAGGTGCCATAGATCATCTTGGTGGGCGTGATCTGCCAGGTCAGGTTCGCCTTGCCGAGATTGCCGGTTTCCTTGACCTCCTTGTCGAACACCTCGCAGGGCGCGCCATTGAATGACGGCCAGTTCGCGGGGTCGGGCCCGAACTGGGCGACGCATACGGCTTCGCCGTAGCTCGAGTTCGGGGACCAGCCCGCACTGAATCCGAAGAAGCCCTTCAGGCTGTTGTCCGAACGGAAATGGCGCCCGCCGATCGTGCCGATGAGCGTCTCGGGAATGAAGTCGTACGACACCTCGCCGAAGATGGCTTCGTCGTGGTCTTCGCGCTCCTGCTTGGTGAGCCAGATGGTATTGGGCCAGCCGTGGATGGAGTAGATATCAGCGAAACCGTCGATCTTGTAGCGCTGCTGGATGTCGTGCTTCTGCGTTTCCCAGAACAGCCCGGCGGTGAGGCGGAAGCGGTCCTCGGCGGGAGAACTCAGGCGCAGTTCGTGGCTGTCCTTCTTGTACCGGTCCTTGCCCTGGATGTACTGCGACGGGTTGATGAAGTCGCCGTTGTCGTTGTAGGCGCTGTAGGAATACAGCGTGTCGTACCAGAAGCCGTAGTCGTTGTAGTCGGAGTCGACATCGTCGTTGCGCTTGAGGTGTGCGTAGGCGTAGGTGAGATCGAAATTGCCGATCTTGCCCTGCACGGTGAGCGCGGCCTGCCACCAGTTGTCTTCCGAGCGCTCCTTGTAGAAGTGGTTCAGGGCGAGATCGCCGACTTCCTCGTCGAAGGCGAAGTTGCCGTTGGCAACCGCGTACTGCCCCATGAGCGTCGGCGTGATGGACCAGTTCTCGTTGAGGTCCACCTTCAATGCCAGGCGCGCACCGGTGGTGTCGACGTCGTTGTAATCGTCTTCGGCGCGGCCGGTGCAGACGAGTTGGGCCGTGGAGGTGCAGTTGCGATTGGTCAGCACGCCGCCCCAGCTGGCCGGGACGTCGTCGCTGGGATCGGCCGGTGTGCCGCCGTCATCGATGCGGATCGGGAACTGGCGGTCGCCCGGCTTGTTGTCGATGTAGCCGGCGTCGTGCTGGTTCCAACCGACGAGGCGAATGGCTGCCGCGTCCGTCAAGGGGACGTTGACGAAGCCTTCTTCAACGTGGCCGATGCCACCGTGGCTGACGCTGTTGAGTTCGAGCGCGTAACCGGCGGCGAATCCACTCGGATCGGGCTTGTTGGTGATGACGCGCAGTGCACCGGCCTGGGCGCTGGCGCCGTACAGCGTGCCCTGCGGACCAGCGAGGGCTTCCACGCGGGCCACGTCATAGATGTGCAGGTCGAGCGGACCCTGGATGGTGGTAACCGGCTGCTCGTCCAGATAGACGCCCACGCTCGGCAAAGAGCCGGAATGGTTGCCGTCGCCGCCGCTGGCGACGCCGCGCATGTAGATCTGGGCGAAGCCGGGGCCGAATGTCTGGTAGGACACGCTGGGAAGGAATTTGACGTAATCGTCGAAGTCCGTGACGTTGAGTTCGTCCAGCTTCTCCTCGCCCAGGACCTCCAGGCTGATCGGCACCTTCTGCAGGTTCTCGGTGCGCTTCTGCGCGGTAACGGTAACGGCCTCCAGCGTCGCGGTTCTCTGCGGGGCTGGCGCAGCCGGTGCCGGGGCCGCCTGCGCCTGCGGCGCCTGCGCGTCCTGCGGAGCAGCCGCGTCCTGTGCATAGGCCGCCGTGCTGACGGCGAAGCAGATCGCCGCGGCCAGCGGCAGCCTGCTCAATGCGCGGCTGCTGCCAGATGTCTTGCCTGTTCTTCTGGAACGATGCATCGGTCTCCCTCTCCCCTCGGTTGTGAATTTCACACTCGGTTGCGGATTCAATCGGAATGGACTGCAGCAAACTCCGGTACTGCCGGATACGAATCGAGCACCGGTCCGAGCGCATCTTTCAGCGGACCGAGCCAATGTTCGAAATGGCGCCAGTGGTCGACGCCCTCCTTGTAGATCGGTTTGCGGACCTGTTCGGAACTGGCGGTCCGCACCGGGCGGTCGTTCTCGAAGAAGCGCAGGCACTGCTCCTCGAATGCAAGCCCGCAATAGTCGAGCAGGCGCCGTACCTCGCCCTCGGTGTCGGTGACCATCTGCTCGTAGATGACGCGATGGATGCGGCCGGGAAGCACGGCGTCGAAGTGCGCCATCAGTTCCACGTAGTCGCGGTAGTAGCGGCCGATTTCCCCGAGGTCGTAGCTGAAGGCCTGCCCGCGCGCGAAATGCTGCTTGAAACCGGAGAAGCAGCAGGCGAGCGGGTGACGGCGCGCATCGACGATCTTCGCGTTGGGCAGGATCAGTTGGATCAGCCCGACGTGCATGAAGTTGTTCGGCATCTTGTCGATGAACAAGGGCGCGCCGGTCTTGCGCTGGATGCGCGTATTGGCGAGGTATTGCGCGCCGAGTGCGCGCAACTGGCCGGCATCGAGTGCCGCCAGTGCCTCGTGGTAGGGCATCGTGCCCGTGCTTTCTTCCTGCGTCGCGCGTGCGCGCAGGTTGCGGGTGATCGAGATGATCTCCGGCAGTTCCATCGTGCCTTCGACCTCGCTGTGGCTCGACAGGATCTGCTCCAGCAGGGTCGAGCCTGACCGTGGCAGCCCGACGATGAAGATCGGGTCGCGCGCGCTGTCGCCGCCGCCCTCGCGCTGCGCGAAGAAGTCGCGGTTGTAGAGGTGCCTGATGTGGCGCACGCGCGCCGAGGTGGTCTCCGCGTCGTAGCGCAACTGCGTCCGGCGGATCGCGTTGCCCGCGGCATAGTGGCGGAAGGACGCCTCGTACTCGGCCGCGTCTTCCCTGGCCTTGCCCAAGGCGAACTCCAGGTGCAGCCGATGCTCGTCCGCCAGTTCCGGTCGCGCCAGTTGCCGCTCCATCGCGGCCACGTCGTCGGCGGTGAAACGGAATGTCTTGAGGTTGGCCAGGCTCCACCACACTTCGCCCAGCGCGGGATCCATCGCCAGGCTTTGCCGGTATGCGGCGACGGCGCGCTCGGTGTGCGCGGCCGTCTTGAGGGCGTGGCCGAAGCTCATCCAGACTTTCGGGTTGCGCGGATAGCGCTTGAGCAGGTCGTCGTAGAGATCGATGGCCTGGGCGTAATCACCGATGCGGCACAGCACCACTGCCTTCAGGTTGTGGCAACCGGGATTGCCCGCATCGTCGCGCAGCAGGCGCTCGATCTCGACCAGCGCCTGCTCGGGCTTGTTGGCCCGATACAGGATCAGTGCGTAGTTCTGCCGCGCCGCGTGGAAGCCCGGCGCGAGTTCGAGGCAGCGCACCAGCAGTTTCTCGGCCTCGTCGTTGCGCCCCAGTCGCGCGGCCAGCTCGGCGAACATGCGGATCGCGGCGACGTCGGTCGGCGCCTTCTTCAGGTGCTCGCGCAGCAGCAGCTCGGCTTCGGGAATGCGGTTGTCGGCCAGCGCCGCGGCCGCCTCCAGCAGGGCCGGGTCGCGGGTCGAATAGCGGACGTGGTGGTTGTAGGCGGCATCCGCGCCGGCGTTGTCGCCGGTGGCGGTGAGGTGGTCGCCGAGCGCGAGCCACGCGGCGGGCAGATCGGGTTTCAGGGCGACGGCGCGGCGCAGCGCCGCGAGCGCTTCGTCGCCGCGGCCCAGGCGCCCGAACGCAATGCCCAGTTCGAGCTGGGTGCGGGCCGAGTTCGGCTGCGCCGCGGCCAGCGGTTGCAGGACCGAGAGCGCGCCCGCGGCATCGCCGCGCGCATTGTGCGCGGCACCCAACAGCAGGGTCGCCATCGGGTGGTTGCCGACGACGCGCAGGATCTCGGTGGCCTGCGCGGCGGCGAGGGCGGGATCGGTTTCGAGCAGACGGCTGGCGTGAGCGAGGGCGGTTTCAAGCGAGGCGGTCGCCTCGGTCACGGAAGTCATGCGTCTGTATTCCCGGTAGTCAGTGCTGCGGCGCGTGGTGCAAGCCGGAGGTTCCCGCCCCGACTATGCCGAATGTGGCGGCAGGTTCACAGGCCATGCTTGGCTCGACGGTCGCGGCGGTGCTCATGGCGCCTCCAGTGCCAGGGCCACGCCTTGGCCTACGCCGACGCACATCGCCACCAGTGCGTGTCGATGACCGCCGTGCTGCAATTCCCGCATCGCGGTCAGGGCCAGGCGGGCACCGCTGGCGCCGAGCGGATGGCCCAGCGCGATCGCGCCGCCGTTCGGATTCACCCGCGGCTCGTCGTCGGCTAGGCCGAGGCTGCGCGTCACCGCCAGCACCTGCGCGGCGAACGCCTCGTTGATTTCGATCGTGCCGAAGTCCGCCAGGCGCAGACCGGTGCGCGAGAGCAGGCGCTGGATCGCCGGCACCGGTCCGATCCCCATCGTGCGCGGCGGCACGCCCGCCGCCGCCATGCCGAGCACGCGGGCCACGGGCACCAGGCCCCAGCGCGCGACCGCGTCGGCCGAGGCCAGCAGCAGCGCGCAGGCGCCATCGTTGAGGCCCGAAGCATTGCCCGCGGTGATGCTGGTGCCGGCACCGAGCAGCGGCGCGAGACCGGCCAGCTTGTCGGCCGAAGTGTCGGCGCGCGGTTGTTCGTCGGCGACGCAGGGTCCCACCGCCATCAGCTCGCAGTCGAAGCGGCCCGCCGCGCGGGCCCGGGCCACGCGCTGCTGGGAACGTAATGCGAACGCGTCCTGGTCGGTGCGCGCGATGGCATGGTCGCGGGCCAGGTTTTCGGCGGTCTGGGCCATCGAGTCGACGCCGTGCGCGGCCGCCATCGCCGGATTGACGAAGCGCCAGCCCAGCGTGGTGTCCTCGAGGGTCTGTGCGCGATCGAACGGCGCCTCGGCCTTGCCGAGTACGTACGGTGCGCGCGACATGTTCTCGACGCCGCCGGCGACCACCAGGTCGGCGTCGCCCAGCGCGATCGCGCGTGCCGCCTGGCCAACCGCCTCCAGGCCCGAGGCGCACAGACGGTTGACGGTAACGCCGGGGACCTGCACCGGCAGCCCGGCCAGCAACGCGGCCATGCGGGCGACGTTGCGGTTGTCCTCGCCGGCCTGGTTGGCGCAGCCGAGGATGACTTCGTCCACCGCGGTCGGGTCGAGGCGGGGATGGCTGGCGAGCAGATGCCGGATCGGCAGCGCCGCGAGGTCGTCGGTGCGGACGCCGGCCAGGCCACCGCGATGACGGCCGAAGGGCGTGCGCACGCCATCGCAGAGATAGACCGGGCGTGCGCCCGTGCTCACGCCGACACCGCCGGCAGGCGGTTGGCTGGGATGCAGCCCTCGATCGCCGCGGCCGTCAGCAACAGTTGCGGCAGGATGGAATCGATGGCCTGGCGCGCGGCATCGGGGTGGTAGGCCATGCTCACGTTGATCGCCGTGGCGATGCGGCCTTCGGCGTTGCGCAGGGGCACCGCGATCGAACACAGCCCGATCTCGAGCTCCTGCTCGACGTAGGCATAGCCCTGCCGGCGCACGTCGGCGACGATGCGGCGCAGCCGGTGCACGTCGGTTTCGGTATGCGGGGTCAGCCGGACCGGACGGCATTGCGCCAGCCAGGTGTCCAGGTCGGCCTCGTCCAAGCCCGACAGCAGCACCCGGCCCATCGACGCACAGAACGCCGGCAGGCGCGCGCCGATGCCCAGGTTCACGCTCATCACCCGCTGCCCGGGGACGCGCTGGACATAGACGATCGACTGCCCGTCCAGCACCGCCATGGAACAACTCTGCCGCACACGGTGCGCCAGGTCCTCCATCAGCGGCTGGGCGAGGTCGGTGAGGTTGAGCGAGCCGAGGTAGCCGAAGCCGAGTTCCAGCACGCGCGGGCCCAGCACGAACTCCTTGCCGGCCGGGCGCACGTAGCCCAGGTGGACCAGGGTCAGTACCAGCCGGCGCGCGGCGGCGCGGGACAGGCCGGTGCGGCTGGCGATGTCGGCCAGGCTGAGGCGGGCATGGTCGCGGTCGAACGTCCCGAGCACGGACAGCCCACGGGCCAGCGACTGCACGTAGTCGCCGCTGTGCTCGAACTGGTCCGAGTCGTCTGTTTTCCGTGCCATTCCGGGTAGCTCCCCTGCTCCCTGCGATGAACTCTCGAACGAGCCTGTCGATCGAGCCTGTCGACCGGACCTGCCGGCAGTGGCGGCCGATTGACGGCGAGATTAGAGCTTCCGTACAGTGGTGCGCAATACGCACACACGTGCGCACAGCGCACAAATCTGTGACCCGGGGAGGGTGGACAGCGGATGGCGATCGCCGAGCGCGACTGCGTGCTGCACAGCTGGTCGGTCCAAGCCGACTGGGATGCGCCGACGGTGGTCGGCGGACGCGGCGCGCGCCTGCACCTGGCCGACGGCCGCGAGATCCTCGACCTCAGCAGCCTCGCCGAGTGCAGCAACTTGGGGCACCAGCATCCGCGCCTGGTCGAGGCGATCCGCGCGCAGGCCGAACGTCTGTGTTTCGTCACCAATGCGTGGGGAGCGGAGCCGCGCGCGCAACTGGCGCAGGCGTTGCTGGAGCGGTCGGGGTTCGCGGGCGGGCGGGTGTACTTCACCCTCGGCGGCGCCGATGCCAACGAGAACGCGGTGAAGATCGCGCGCCAGGCGTCGCGCCGGCCGCGTGGCGCGGTGATCGCGCGCGATCGCTCGTACCACGGTGCCAGCCACCTGGCGATGGCGCTGTCCGGCGACAGCCGCACCCGCGCGCAGGTGGATCCGGCGGCGTTCAACATCCATCACGTGCCGCCCCCGTACGCCTACCGTTGCCCCTTCGGGAGCACGGATGCGGACACGTGCGGCGAGCGCGCCGCGCAGGCGGTCGCCGACAGCATCGATGGCCTCGGCGCGGGGCACGTCGCCGCCGTGATCATGGAACCCAACGCCGGCACCAACGGCATCGTCGCCCCGGACAACTATTGGCCCGCGCTGCGCCGGCACACCGCGCAGCGCGAGGTGTTGCTGATTGCCGACGAGGTCATGAGCGCGTTCGGCCGCTGCGGCGAATGGTTCGCCTGGCAGCGCCACGGCGAAGCCGGGCGCCCCGACCTGATGACCCTGGCCAAGGGCCTCACCGGCGCCGCCTTGCCGCTCGGTGCGGTGGTGCTGAGCGCGCAGGTGGCCGCGCGCATCGAACACGAAATGCTCTACACCGGCCTGACCTACTGCGGTCATCCGCTGGCGTGCGCGGCCGGACTCGCGGCGTTGGCGGCCTACGCCGAGGACGACCTGATCGCGCGCTCGCGCCGGCTGGGCGCCGAACTGCTGGCGCAGCTGCAACACCTGCAGGCACGGCACGCGGTGATCGGCGACGTACGCGGCGGCCACGGCCTGTTCGCGGTGATCGAGCTGGTCGCCGACCGCGCGACCCGCGCCATGCCCGCGCCCTGGCCGCAGAGCCCGCCGGCGTTGCGCGCACTGGTCGACGCCGCGATGGCCGAGGGCGTGAGCCTGGCCATACGCGGCAACCTGATCCTGCTGGCGCCGCCGCTGGTGATCGCCGAGGACGAGCTGGCCGATGCGCTCGCCGTGATCGATCGCCTGCTGTCGCGCTTCTTTCCCGCCTGACTTCTTCCCGCCCGTTTCTTTCCGACTGTTTCTTCCGACTGTTTCTTCCCGCCAGTTTTCTTCCCGCCTGTTCCTTCCCACCCATCCGACTGTCCGAGCGTGCCGCCATGAGCTTTCGCCTGACCTACGCCACCATGTTCAATCCGCCCGAGGCGATGCACCAGCGCTTCGACGAGGCCATGGCACGCGTCAGCGAAGAACTGGGCCAATGCCACGAGCTTTTCATCGATGGAGAGGATTGCGAAGCCGCGGACTACGCGCGCCGCAGCAGCCCGATCGACAGCGAGCTGGTGCTCGGCGACTTCGCCCTGGCCACCGCCGAGGATGTCGACACGGCGATGGCCGCGGCCAGCGCCGCGTTTCCGGCGTGGCGTGCGTTGCCGGTGGCCGAACGCGCGCGCCTGGTGCGCAAGGTCGGCGACCTGATGGAGGAGCGCGTCTACGACATCGCCGCGGCGCTGACCCTGGAGGTCGGCAAGAACCGCATGGAGGCGCTGGGCGAGGCGCAGGAAACGGTGGACTTCTTCCACCACTACGCCGACGACTACGAGCAGCACGCGGGTTACGAGAATGCGTTGCCGAACGATCCGCTCGAGGGGATGGTCTCGCGCAACCGCAGCGTGATGCGCCCGCATGGCGTCTGGGTGGTGATCGCGCCGTTCAACTTCCCGCTGGCACTGGCCGGCGGTCCGGTCGCGGCGGCGCTGGTGACCGGCAACACGGTGGTCTGCAAGGCCGCCAGCGACACGCCATGGTCGGGACGCCTGCTCGCCGACTGCATCCGCGACGCCGGCCTGCCCGCCGGTGTCTTCAACTACGTCTCCGGTTCCGGTCGCGACGTTGGCGATGCGCTGGTGCGCCATCCGCTCACCGCCGGCATCACCTTCACCGGTTCGGTCGGCGTCGGCATGCAGCTGCTGCAACAGATGGCCACCGGGCCGTGGCCGCGCCCGTGCATCGCCGAGATGGGCGGCAAGAATCCGTGCATCGTCACCGAGCACGCCGACCTGGAGCGCGCCGCCGCCGGCATCGTGCGCTCGGCCTTCGGCATGGGCGGGCAGAAGTGCTCGGCCCTGTCCCGGCTCTATGTGCATGAGAGCGTCGCCAGCGAACTGATCGAGCGTGTGCAGGAAAAAATCGCGGCCATCCGCATCGGCGACGCGCGCGAACGCGAAAACTGGCTCGGGCCGGTGGTCAACGCCGACGCCTACGTCCACTACAACCAGTACATCGCGTTGCTCAAGGCCGGCGGCGCGAAGCTGGTGAGCGGCGGCAGCCAGTTGCGCGAGGGCGACCTGGCCCGTGGCTACTACGTCGAGCCGGTGCTGGCCGAAGCGCCGCTTTCGCATCCGTTGTGGAAGCAGGAGATGTTCCTGCCGATCGTGATGCTGCACCGTTACCGCGACCGCACCGAGGCGATGCGCCTGGCCAACGACACCGACATGGGCCTGACCGCCGGCTTCTACGGCAGCGCCGACGAAGTGCCGTGGTTCCAGGAACACATCGAAGCCGGCGTCACCTACGCCAACCGCCCGCAGGGCGCGACCACCGGCGCATGGCCGGGTTACCAGCCGTTCGGTGGCTGGAAGGGTTCGGGCTCGACCGGCAAGGCGATCGCCTCGTTCTACTACCTGCAGCAGTACCTGCGCGAACAGTCGCGCACCGTGGTGGAGTAGGAGCGAACGATGCAGGCGATGAGCGTGCGCGAGCTGATCGGTGAGTTCGTGGCCGACGGCGCCAGCGTGGCGCTGGAGGGCTTCACGCACCTGATTCCGTTCGCGGCCGGCCACGAGATCATCCGCCAGCACCGGCGCGATCTGCACCTGATCCGGATGACGCCCGACCTGGTGTACGACCAGATGATCGGCATGGGCTGCGCGCGCCGGCTCACGTTCTCGTGGGGCGGCAATCCCGGCGTGGGCTCGCTGCACCGGCTGCGCGATGCGGTGGAGCAGCGCTGGCCGCGACCGCTGGAACTGGACGAGCACAGCCACGCCGGCATGGCGGCGGCCTACTGCGCCGGCGCGGCGCATCTGCCGTTCGGCCTGCTGCGCGGCTACCTGGACAACGACCTGGACAAGGCGAATCCGCGCATCCGCCGCGTCGATTGTCCGTTCACCGGCGAAACCCTCGCGGCCGTGCCGGCGATCAATCCCGACGTGACCATCCTGCACGCGCAACGCGCCGATCGCGCCGGCAACGTCGCCCTGCACGGCATCGTCGGCGCGCAGCGCGAGGCGGCGATGGCGGCGAAGACCTTGGTCGTGACGGTCGAGGAGATCGTCGACGCGCTGCCGCCGGCGATGAACGGCGTGGTCCTGCCGCACTGGGTGGTCGCGGCGATCGCGCATTGCCCGGGCGGTGCGTACCCGTCCTACGCGCATGGCCACTACACGCGCGACAACGCCTTCTACCAGAGCTGGGACGCGATTGCGCGCGAGCGCGAGGGCTTCCTCGCCTGGATGCAGGAACACGTCCTGGACACCGCCGACCATGCCGCCTTCCTCGCCAGTCTCGACAGGAGGGCCGCATGACGCCGGCGACGCGCGACGAATGGATGACGGTTGCCGCGGCGCGCATGCTGCGCGATCGCTGCGTGTGCTTCGTCGGCATCGGCCTGCCGAGCGCAGCCTGCAATCTCGCGCGGCTCACCCACGCGCCGGACATCGTGCTGATCTACGAGTCCGGCACGATCGGCACGCGACCTGACGTGCTGCCGCTGTCGATCGGCGACGGCGAACTCGCGGAGACCGCCGCGTTCGTGGTGCCCTTGCCGGAGGTGTTCGCGCACTACCTGCAGGGCGGGCGCGTCGATGTCGGCTTCCTCGGCGCCGCGCAGGTCGACCGCTTCGGCAACTTGAACAGCACCGTGATCGGGCCCTACGACGCGCCGGTCACGCGCCTGCCAGGCGCGGGCGGCGCACCGGAGATCGCCGCGCATGCGCGCGAAACCTTCGTGATGGCGAAGGCGAGCAGGCGCAGTTTCGTCGAGCGCCTCGATTTCCGCACCACGGCCGGCTTCGGCGAAGGTGCGGGCGCACGCGCCCGCAGCACCGCGCGTGGCGGCGGTCCGCGCGCGGTGATCACCGACGTCGGCATCCTCACGCCGCATCCGCGCACCGACGAACTCCAACTGAGCGCGCTGTTCGCCGATGTCACGGTCGACGACGCGCGCGACGCGATCGGCTGGCCGCTGGTGGTGGCCGACGAGGTGACGCACGTCGAGCCGCCGACCGCGCACGAACTCGACATCCTGCGCGCACTTCATGCGCGCACCCGGCAGGCCCATGCGCAACCCGTGGTCCTGCCTTCCTTCGAACGATGACCAGGACGCCATCCATGTCCGAACCGCATATCCGCACCGAGCTTCCCGGTCCGAACGCGCGCGCACTGATCGCACGCGATGCCGAAGTGATCTCGCCGTCGTACCCGCGCGACTATCCGTTCGTGATGTCGCACGGCCGCGGCACGGAAGTGTGGGACGTCGACGGCAACCGCTTCCTCGACTTCGCCGCCGGCATCGCGGTGTGCAGCACCGGCCACGCGCACCCGCAGGTGGTCGCGGCGGTGCAGGGCGCCGCGGAGAAATTCCTGCACATCTCCAGCGATTACTGGCATGAGCAGATGACCGGCCTGGGCGAACGCCTGGCGCGCATCGCGCCAATGGGCGAGCCGGCGATGAGCTTCCTGTGCCAGTCGGGCACCGAGGCGGTGGAAGCGGCGATCAAGCTCGCGCGCTACGTCACCGGTCGCTCGCGCTTCATCGGCTTCCTCGGCGGCTTCCACGGACGCACGATGGGTTCGCTGGCTTTCACGTCCAGCAAGTACACGCAGCAGAAGGGCTTCTTCGCGACGATGCCCGGCGTGGTGCACGTGCCGTATCCGGATCCGTATCGCCCGCTGTTCGCAGGCGACAACCAGGGCGTGGCGGTGCTCGACTACATCCGCATGCTGTTCGAGCGCAGCGTGCCTGCGTCGGAAGTGGCGGCCATCCTGGTCGAACCGATCCAGGGCGAGGGCGGGTATGTAGTACCGCCCGACGGTTTCCTCGCCGGCCTGCGCGCGCTGTGCGACGAACACGGCATCCTGCTGATCTTCGACGAAGTGCAGTCGGGGATCGGCCGCACCGGGCGCATGTTCGCGAGCCAGCACTGGGGCGTGGCGCCGGACATCATGACGCTCGCCAAGGGCATGGGCTCGGGCCTGCCGATCGGGGCGATGGTCGCGAAGAAGCGATTGATGTCGCAGTGGAAGCGCGGTGCGCACGGCAACACCTACGGCGGCAATCCGATCACCTGCGCGGCGGCCAACGCCACCATCGACCTGGTCGAAGCCGGGATGCTCGGCAACGCCGCGACCGTCGGCGCGCACTTCATGAACCGGCTGGTCGATCTCGCCAACCACTACCCGTGCATCGGCGAGGTTCGCGGCAAGGGCCTGATGATCGGCATGGAGCTGGTCGAAGCCGATGGCGAACGCACTCCGGCGCGCGCCCTGTGCGATGCGGTGGTCACGCGCGCCTTCCACAACGGCCTGCTGTTGCTGTCGTGCGGCGCGAGCACGGTGCGCTTCATGCCCCCGCTCAACGTGTCGCGCGATGAAGTCGACGAGGCGATCGCCCTGCTGCGCATCAGCCTCGACGAAGCGCTCGCCGGACGCGGGTCCTGAGCCGGATGCGCAGTCGCCAGGGGCGCCATCGCCACGCCGTCCTCGCCTGCACCCTGCTGCTGGCGGTGAGCGGCGTGACAGGCGTGGCCGTCGCCGGCCGCGAGCCGGTGCTGAAGCAGGTCGACCTGCCGCACAGCTACTACTGGCGCGAGTTGTACCTGCCGCAGCTGACCACCGGACCGTCGTCGCTCAGCTTCATGCCCGACGGCGGGACGCTGGTCTACAGCATGAGCGGTTCGCTGTGGCGGCAACGCATCGGCAGCGACGAGGCGATCGAACTGACCCACGCGAAGGGCGCGTACGACTACCAGCCCGATGTCGCCCGCGATGGCCGCAGCGTGGTGTTCACGCGCTACGACGGCACCGGCATGGAACTGTGGCAGCTCGACCTCGGCAACGGCCGCGCCCGCGCGCTTACCCATGGTGGCGCCGTCAACGTCGAGCCGCGGCTGTCGCCGGACGGCAAGCGCATCGCCTGGGTGTCGACGCAGGGCACCGGCCATTTCAACCTGTTCGTCGCCGAACTCGGCGCCGACGGCCTGCGCAATGCGCGGCCGCTGCTGGGCGAACGCAGGAGCACGATCGACCGTTATTACTACTCGCCCTTCGACCACACCATCAATCCGTCGTGGTCGCCCGATGGCCAGGCGCTGCTGTACGTCGGCAACCCCGAGGTCGCGTGGGGCAGTGGCGACCTGTGGACGGTGCGCGTGGACGATCCCACGCAGCGCCGCAGAGTCCTCGCCGAGGAAACCAGCTGGAGCGCCCGGCCGGAACTCGCGCCGGACGGCAAGCGCGTGCTGTTCGGCAGCTACCACGGACGCCAGACCCAGCAGCTGTGGCTGACCACGTTGCAAGGCGCCGCGCCGTTGCCGCTGACCTTCGGCGACAGCGAGCGCCGCAACGCGCGCTGGTCGCCCGACGGCAAGCGCATCGCGTACATCGGCAATGCCGGCGCCGACGGCAACACGTCGCTGATGGTGATGGAGACCGTCGGAGGCGCGAGCCAGCCGGTGCAGGCAAAGACCCGCCGCACCCTGCAGCCGACGACGCAACTCACGCTCGACATCTTCGACGGGTCCGGGCAGCGCGTGCCGGCCCGCGTTTCGGTGCTGGCAAGCGACGCCCGCGCATACGCGCCCGCCGATGCGTGGATGCACGCCGACGACGGCTTCGACCGGGCCAGGCAGGCGACGGAGACGCACTACTTCCATTGCGCCTCGCCCTGCACGCTGGATGTGCCCGCAGGCGCGACCGATGTCACCGTGCAGCATGGCTTCGCCCGCGCGCTCTGGCACAAGCGCCTGAAACTCGCCGCGCACGCCAGCACACCGGTGCGGGTAATGCTCGAAGCACAGCCGCTGCCGCGCGAATTCGGCGACTGGATCAGCGCCGACCTGCATGTGCACATGAACTACGGCGGCCATTACCGCAACTCACCTGCATACCTCGCGCGCCAGGCGCAGGCCGAGGACCTCGACGTCGTCGAGAACCTGATCGTCAACAAGGAAGAGCGCATTCCCGACATCGCCTACTTCGGCACGCGCACCAGCGACGATCCCGACCGGCCGCGCATCGCCCACGCGCAGGAGTACCACACCAGCTTCTGGGGCCATCTCGGCCTGCTCCACCTGCGCGACCACTACCTGACCCCGGACTTTTCGGCGTATCGCCACACCGCGATGGCCAGCCCGTATCCGCACAACGGCGTGATCGCCGACCTCGCGCATGCGCAGCAGGGCGTGGTCGGTTACGTGCATCCGTTCGACACCGTTCCCGATCCCGCCAAAGATCCGGTGCTCAGCCACCAACTGCCCGCCGATGTCGCGCAGGGCAAGGTCGACTACATCGAAGTCGTCGGTTTCGCCGACCACCAGGCCACGGCCGCGGTCTGGTATCGCCTGCTCAACCTCGGCTTCCACCTGCCCGCCGGCGCCGGCACCGATGCGATGGCGAACTACGCCTCGCTGCGCGGTCCGGTCGGCATGAACCGGGTGTTCCTCGACACCGGCGGGCGTCTCGATGAAGACGTCATGCTCGATGCGCTCAAGGCCGGCCATGGCTTCGTCAGCAACGGGCCGCTGCTCGGCTTGCTGCTCGACGGCCAGAAGCCCGGCGCCACGCTTCGGGTGGATGCCACGGGCAAGCTGCACTATCGCGTCGCGCTGCGGTCGCCGGTGGCGGTCGATCACCTGGAACTCGTGCACAACGGCCAGGTGCTGAAGCGCTTCGATCTGGCGGGCGATCCGACGAACAATCGCCACCGCCTCGATGCCGAAGGCGATGTTGCGGTGACGCAGGGCGGCTGGATGCTGCTGCGCGCCTGGAACGACGGCGCGGATCCGCAGATCCTCGACCTGTATCCGTACGCGACCACCAACCCGGTGTGGATCGAGAGCCCCGACGGCGCGCCCGACGTTCGCGGCGACGCTTCCTACTTCGTCGCCTGGCTGGATCGCGTGATCGAAGCCGCGGACGCGCGCGACGACTACAACGACGCCGCCGAGAAGCGCGCGACGCTCGACTACCTGCAAGGCGCACGCGCGATCTACCAGCGGCGGGCCGAGGGGAAATGACCTGATGCGATTGCGACTCATGGCTGCAGCCGGCAGCGTCTGCGCATTGCTGGCGACCGCGTCGGCAGCGGCCGCGCCGCCCGTGCCGCCCGTGCCCTTTGGCATCGATGACCTGGCGCGGCTGGCCGATGTGGCCGCGCCGGACCTGTCCGCCGATGGCACGGCGCTGGTGTACAGCGTCAGCACGGTCAATGCGAAGGAAGACCTCGCCCAGACCGACCTGTGGCGCGTGGGCTACGACGGCACGGGGCGCGTGCAACTCACCCGCACGCCCAAGCACAGTGAATCGCGGCCGCTGTGGTCGCCGGATGGCAGGACGATCGCCTTCCTGTCGGACGCACCGCCACCCGCCAAGGCCAAGCCCGGCAAGAGCGGCGGCGGCGAAGAAGAGGAAGTCAGCCAGGTCTGGCTGATGCCCGCCGCGGGCGGCCCCGCGCGGCCGGTCACCCGCTTCCCCAGTGGCGTCGACGACTACGTGTGGTCGCCCGACGGCAAGCGCATCGCGGCGATCGTGCGCGATCCGGAACGTCCGGCCGGCGTGGCGAAACCCAAGAACCCGCCTCCCATCGTCACCGAGCGCTACCAGTTCAAGGAGGACGGCACCGGTTACCTCGGCGACAAGCGTACCCATCTTTACGTGGTCGACATCGCCAGCGGCAAGGCCGAGCAGATCACCAGTGGCGCGCACGACGAAATCCTGCCGGCGTGGTCGCCGGACGGGAAGCTGATCGCCTACGTCACCAAGCGCGGCGCCGATCCGGACCGCCACCTCAATTACGACATCTACGTGGTGGAGCCGAAGGCCGGTGCGAGCGAGCGGCAGCTCACCACGTTCCCCGGATCCGATCTCGATCCGTACTGGGAAACCCGGCCCGCGTGGAGCCCCGACAGCACCCGCATCGCCTACCTGCGCAGTGGCGAAGACAAATGGATCTACTACGCGCCGTGGCAACTGGCCGTAGTCGATGTCGCCAGCGGGCATGAAACCGTGCCGGCGCCGATCGACCGCTGCTTCACCAAGCCGCACTGGTCGGCCGATGGCCGCAGCGTGTTCGCGCTGATCGAACAAAGCGGGGTGACCCACCTGTCGCGCGTCGAACTCGACAACGGCCGGGTTACCGAACTAACCCATGGCGACCGTTTCGATTACGACCTCGCGGTGTCGCGCAACGACCGCGTGGTCGTGCTCGGCGATGGTGACCTGCATCCCTACCGGATCGCCGCGGTCGAAGGCGATGGGCTGCGCGTGCTCGCCGACCACAACGAATTCCTTGCCGCCCGCGCGCTTGCCGCGGTCGAGACGATCCGCTTCCGCAACCGCGACGGCGGCGAGATCGAAGGCCTGCTGGTCAAGCCGCAGGGTTACACGCCCGGCCGGCGCTATCCGACCATCGTGCGCCTGCACGGCGGGCCGGTGTACCAGTTCAGCCACGAATTCATGCCCGACTGGCAGGTGTATGCGGCGCAGGGATTCGCCGTGCTCGCGATCAATCCGCGCGGCAGTTCCGGGCGCGGCTTCGATTTCGCCAAGACCATCTACGCCGACTGGGGCAGTGCCGACGTGCGCGACGTGCTGGATGGCGTCGAGCATGCCGTCGCGCTGGGCATCGCCGATCCGCAGCGCCTCGGCGTGGGCGGCTGGAGTTACGGCGCGATCCTGACCAACGCGGTGATCGCGAGCGACACGCGCTTCAAGGCGGCCATCAGTGGTGCCGGCGCATCCAACATGTACGGCATGTACGGCCACGACCAGTACATCCGCGAGTACGAACTCGAACTCGGCACGCCCTGGGCGAACCGCGAGGTGTACGACCGCGCCAGCTTCCCGTTCCTGCATGCCGATCGCATCACCACGCCGACGATGTTCCAGTGCGCCGGGGAGGACGTGAACGTCCCCTGCCTGGGAGCCGAGCAGATGTACCAGGCGCTGCGCTCGCGCAATGTGCCCACGCGCCTGGTGGTCTATCCCGGCGAGAGCCACGGCCTGACCGTGCCGAGCTACCTGCGTGATCGCATGGCGCGCAACCTCGCCTGGTACCAGCGTTTCCTGCAGGAGGCACCGTGATGAAGATGCCCGTAGCCATTGCCGCGCGCGGGCTGCTGCTCGCGGCCGCATGCGCCGCCGGCGCCGTGCAGGCCGGTTCCGTGCAGGCCGGCGAGCCGCGTGCGCGCGACCTCGGCGTGCCGTTCGAGGGCACGCCCGGTGCGCTCAACGCGATCACCGACGTCGCCGGCATCACGGTCGGCCAGGTCACGCTGATCGAAGATCGCAGCGACGGCCACAAGGTGCGCACCGGCGTCACCGCGATCCTGCCGCGTGGCCAGGCCAGCTTCGACACCCCGGTGTTCGGCGGCTGGTTCGCGCTCAACGGCAACGGCGAGATGACCGGCACCGCGTGGCTGGAGGAGTCCGGCCAGCTCGAAGGCCCGGTGATGCTCACCAACACGCACAGCGTGGGCGTGGTCCGCGACGCGGTGATCGCCACGCGCATCAAGGCCGGTGGCGCCGATGCCAGCGGCTACTGGTGGTCGCTGCCGGTCGTCGCGGAAACCTGGGATGGGCATCTCAACGACATCAACGGTTTCCACGTGAAGCCCGAACACGCCGCGCAGGCGCTCCGCGACGCCAGGGGCGGGCCGGTGGCCGAGGGTAACGTCGGCGGCGGCACCGGCATGATCTGCCACGAATTCAAATGCGGCATCGGCACGGCATCGCGTCGTGTTACCGGCGATGGCCACGACTACACCGTCGGCGCACTGGTGCAGGCCAACTACGGCGTGCGCGATACGCTGCGCATCGCCGGCGTGCCGGTGGGACAACACCTGCGCAACGACCGCGTCTATACCGATCCGGCGCTCGCCAGCGCGGGCGGCGCCGTGCCCAATGCGGACACCGGTTCGATCATCGTGGTCATCGCCACCGATGCGCCGCTGCTGCCGCACCAGCTCAAGCGCATCGCCAAGCGCGCCGGCATGGGCCTGGCGCGGATGGGCAGCTACGCCGGCAACGGTTCGGGCGACCTGTTCGTCGCGTTCTCCACCGCGAATACCGAAGCCGCCGCGGGTGCGCCGCTCAACCAGGCGCAGTTCGTCGGCAACGACCACCTCGATGCGCTGTTCGAGGCGACCGTGCAGGCCACCGAGGAAGCCATCGTCAACGCCATGGTCGCGGCGCGCGACATGACCGGCGAAGGCGGGCACTACGCCAAGGCCTTGCCGCACGACGAGCTGACACGCCTGCTCAAGCGTTACGGTCGCTACCAGCCGCGGCGATGACCCGCACACGCACCATCCTCCTTACGGAACCACGACACGACATGATCCGGATTTCCACGCCGCTCACTTCCATGCTGCTCACTTCCGCACTGGCCATGGCATTGGCCGCCGGATCCTCGATGGCTTCGGCCGCCACCAAGTCGGAGGTCGTCGTCATCCGTGCCGGCAAGCTGGTCGACGTCGACCACGGCAAGGTGCTCGCCGACCAGGCGATCCGCATCGAAGGCGAGCGCATCACCCGCGTCGAGCCGTACGCCAGCGCCAGCGTCGGCGATGCGAAGGTGCTCGACTGGTCGCGCTACACCGTGCTGCCCGGCCTGATGGACCTGCACACGCACATCGCCGACGAGGGCCAGGAAGCCGATCCGGGTGCGCCACTGAAAAGCACGCCGGTGCGCGACGCGTTCATCGGCGCGAAGAACGCGCGCAATACCTTGCGTGCCGGCTTTACCACGGTGCGCGACGTCGGCGTCTACCGCGGGCTTGCCGACGTAGCCCTGCGCGATGCGATCAACGCCGGGTCCATCCCGGGGCCGCGCATGTTCGTGGCGGGTGCGTACATCACCATCACCGGCGGCGGTGGCGAGATCACAGGCCTGCCCAAGGGCACGGTGGTGCCGAACGAGTTCCGCCTGGGTGTCGCCGATTCGGAGCAGGAAGTGCGGCAGAAGGTCAATTATCTGTTCGACCACGGCGCCGACTTCATCAAGGTGATCGCCACGGGCGCCGTGCTGACCGATGGCACCGAGCCGGGCGAATCCGAATACACCGAAGCGCAGATCCGCGCCGCGGTGGAGGAAGCGGCCAAGCACGGCAGTTTCGTCGCCGCCCACGCGCACGGCGCCGAAGGCATCAAGCGCGCGGTGCGCGCGGGCGTGCGCTCGATCGAGCACGGGTCCTATCTCGACGACGAAGGCATCAAGCTGATGAAGCAGCACGGCACCTGGCTGGTGGCCGACATCTACAACGGCGACTACATCGACACGGTCGGCCGGCAGGAAGGCTGGTCGGCGGAAAAGCTGCGCAAGAACCTGGAGACCACCGACGTCCAGCGCCAGGGCTTCCGCAAGGCGGTCAAGGCGGGGGTCAACATCGGATTCGGCACCGACAGCGGCGTGTATCCGCACGGCGACAATGCGCGCCAGTTCGCCTACATGGTGCGCTACGGCCTGACGCCGATGCAGGCGATCCAGGCGGCGACGATCAACGCCGCGCGCTCGCTGGGCCACGAAGCTGAACTCGGGAGCGTCGCCGCCGGCAAGGCCGCCGACCTGATCGCGGTGGAAGGCGATCCGCTGGCCGACATCGAGGTGCTGCGCCGGGTCCAGGCGGTCATCAAGAGCGGGACGCTGGTATGCGCCGCCGGCCCGGTGAACTGCCATGATGGCGGCCTCTGACCGTGGCGCGCGCCATTCACGGGGTTGGAGCCACGGGAGAGCAGTTGATGCAATCGGTTAGCGACAAGCAGGAGCGCAAGCTCGGGTTCTGGATGTGCACCGCGCTGGTGGTGGGCAACACCATCGGCATTGGCATCTTCCTGCTGCCGGCCTCGCTGGCGCCGTTCGGATTCAATGCCCTGATCGGCTGGGTCATCACCGTGGTGGGCTGCATGGCGATGGCGCGGGTGTTCGCGCGGCTGGCGCGCGAGATGCCCAATGCCGATGGCCCCTACGGCTACATTCGCAGCACGCTCGGCGACATCCCGGCCTTCATCGCGATCTGGTGCTACTGGGTCTCGTTGTGGATCACCAATGCGGCGATCGCCACCGGCGTGGTCGGCTATGTCGATGCGGTGTTTCCCGCGCTCGCCGGCATCCGGCCCGCGTTGCTCGCGCTCGCGCTGGTGTGGCTGTTCGTGATCATCAACCTGTTCGGCGTGCGCACGGGCGGGCGGGTCCAGATCGTCACTACCGCGCTCAAGCTGCTGCCGATGCTGATGGTCGCCGGCCTGGGCGCGTGGCTGCTGATCAGCGAGCCGGCGGCCTACACCCGGCACCTGCCGACGACGCCGGTGAGCCTGAACCAGTTGATGGCCGCATCGACGATCGCCTTGTTCGCCATGCTCGGGCTGGAGTCGGCGACCGTGCCGGCGGGCCGCGTGGAGAATCCCGGCCGCACGATTCCGCGCGCCACCATCGTCGGTGCGCTGCTGACGGCGGTCATCTACATCGTCGTGTCCACCGTGCCGCTGCTGCTGATCCCGCAGGCCGAGCTGGGCCGCTCGAACGCGCCCTTCGCGGCGCTGCTCGACCAGTACCTGGGCCAGGGCAATGGCCGCTGGCTCGCCCTGTTCGTGGTGATCAGCGGCTTGGGTGCGTTGAACGGCTGGACCCTGCTGGTCGGCGAGCTGACCCGCACCATGGCCGTCAATGGCGTGCTGCCCGCGGTCCTGACCCGCAACAACCGCCACGGGGCGCCGGCCGTGCCGCTGCTGGTGACCGGGATGCTGGCCAGCGTGATGGTGCTGATGAGTTACAGCCGGACGCTGGTGGAAGGCTTCACCCTGCTCACCACCGTGGTGACGGCCGCCAACCTGCCGCTGTACCTGTTCTGCGCGCTCGCCCTGATGGTGATGTGGCGTCGCCGCCAGAAACCCGCCAACAGCGACCTGCTGGTCCTCGCCATCCCCGGCGCCGCGTATGCGATCTTCGCCTTCATCGGCATGGGCCGCGAGCCCTTCGTGTATGCGCTCGCGCTGGCCGCGGCCGGCCTGCCGGTGTACGTGCTGATGCGCCGCGCGGTGCGCGGCACGCCGCTGGCGTCACCGTCCGGGCCCTGATCCGCCGCCTGCAACCCGCCTGACCTCTTCGAGTTATTCCGATCGCCATGCTGCAACTCAAACGCACGCCTTTCCACGAGCGCACCTCGCGCCTGTGCCTGCCGCAGAACTGGCGGCGCTGGGCCGGCCACATCGTCGCCGGTTCCTACGACCTGCACCTGGACCGCGAGTACTGGGCGATCCGCGACGCCGTCGCGATGATCGATGTCTCGCCGCTGATGAAGTACATGATCGAGGGCCCCGACGCGGCGCGCCTGCTGCACAAGCTGACGCCACGCGACGTGCACAAGATGGCCGTCGGCCAGGTCGGTTACACCGGCTGGTGCGACGAGGACGGCAAGATGCTCGACGACGGCACGGTGTCGCGCCTGGGCGAGAACCTGTTCCGCCTGACTTCCGCCGAGCCATCGCTGCGCTGGCTGTCGATGAACGCGGTCGGCATGGACGTGACGATCACCGAGGTCACCGAGCAGGTCGCCGCGCTGAGCCTGCAGGGGCCGAAGTCGCGCACTGTCCTCAACAAGGTCTGCGGCAAGTCGCTCGACAAGCTCAAGTACTTTCGCGTCATGCCCAACACGCTCGCGGGCAAGCCGGTGACGATCTCGCGCACCGGTTACACCGGCGACCTCGGCTACGAGATCTGGATCGACGTCGCCGACGCGCTGCACGTGTGGGACGCGCTGATGGCGGCGGGCCACGATTACGGCATCGTCCCGTGCGGCATCCTGGCGATGGACATGGCGCGCGTCGAAGCCGGTCTGTTCATGATCGACGTCGATTACACCGCGGCCAACCACGCCTGGATCGAGGGACAGAAATCCACGCCGCTGGAGATGGGCCTGGACTGGGCGGTGCAGCTGGACAAGCCCGGTTACTTCGTCGGCCGCCGCGCGCTGGAGCGCGAGAAGCAGGAAGGCTCGGCGTGGAAGCTGATGGGCTTCGAGGTCGACTGGGAAGCGATGGAGAAACTGTTCGCCGCTGTCGGCCTGCCGCCGCAGATTCCCGGCATGGCGGTGCGTGGCAGCCTGCCGATGTGGCAGGGCGACAAGCAGGTCGGCTACGCCTCCACCAGCACCTGGTCGCCGGTGCTGAAGAAATACATCGCGCTGGTGCACCTGCAGCGCCCGTACTACGAACCAGGCACCGCGCTGAGCATGGAAGTGACGGTCGAGCACAAGCGCCTGCACGCGCAGGGCAAGGTCGTGAAGCTGCCGTTCTACGAGCCGGAATGGAAGAAGAAGTAGCAGGTCCCTTCTCCCGCTTGCGGGAGAAGGTGCCCGCAGGGCGGATGAGGGTGCTCTTGCCGCCCCTCACCCCAACCCTCTCCCGCAAGCGGGAGAGGGAGCAAAGACAACCAACGAATTGAAGAACTCATGACCAACAACCAATACGACGCCATCGTCATCGGCGCCGGCCACAACGGCCTGATCGCCGGCGCCTACCTGGCGCGCGCGGGCAAGAAGGTGGCCGTGCTCGAACGCCGCGAGGTGGTCGGCGGCGCGGCCGTGACCGCCGAGCCGTTCCCCGGCTACCGCTTCAGCCAGTTCTCCTACGTGGTCAGCCTGCTGCGGCCGGAGATCATCCGCGACCTCGAACTGCCGCGGCACGGCCTGAAGATCCTGCCGTTGCCGAGCACGGTCACGCCGATGGACAACGGCGACTATCTCGCCGCGTGGGACGACCACGACCTGACGCGACAGGAGCTGTACCGGCATTCGCCGCGCGACGCCGAGGCGTCCGACGAGTACGGCCGCGTGATGGCGCGCGCCGCCAAGGCGATCAAGCCGATCATCGGCCTGGTACCGCCGGATCCTTCGTCGCTGAGCTTGCGCGACATGAAGGGCCTGCTCAAGCTCGGCCAGTACGGCAAGAGCCTGAGCGAGAAGGAGCTCTACCAGATCGCCAAGCTGTTGACGCAATCGGCGGCCGACCTGCTCAACGACTGGTTCGAATTCGATCCGCTCAAAGGCACCAAGTCGGCCAGCGGCATCATCGGCACCTTCCTCGGCCCCAATTCGCCCGGCACCGCCTATGTGCTGCTGCACCACTACATGGGCGAGATCGACGGCGCGTTCCGTGCATGGGGTTTCTGCAAGAACGGCAACGGCGGCGTGACCCAGGCGATCGCCAGCTCGGCGCGCGCGCTGGGCGTGGACATCCGCACCAATGCGTCGGTGCAGCAGGTGATCGTCAAGGGCGGGCGCGCCGCCGGCGTCGCGCTCGCCAACGGCGACGAGCTGCAGGCCAAGGTGGTGATTTCCGCCGCCGACCCCAAGCGCAGCTTCCTGCAGTTCGTCGAGAAGCAGCATCTCCCCGACGAGTTCGTCCAGCAGATCAAGAACTTCCGCGTGCGCGGTTCATCGGGCAAGGTCAACCTCGCGCTGAGCGAACTGCCCGACTTCACCTGCCTGCCGGGCGAAGGCCCGCTGCACCGTGGTGCGATCTCGGTCAGTCCGAGCATGGAATACATCGAACGCGCCTACGACGAGGCCAAGTACGGGCAGTTCGCGAAGAATCCCTATATCGACATGATCATCCCCTCGATGATCGACCGCGACATGGCGCCGCCGGGCCACCACGTGATGTCGTGCTTCGTGCAGTACGCGCCCTACGACATCGAGGGCGGCTGGGACGACGCCAAGCGCGATGCGTTTGGTGAAACCGTGATTTCCACGATCGAGCGTTACGCGCCGAACATCCGCCGCGCCATCGTCGGCAAGCAGGTCATCACGCCGAAGGACATCGAGAACATCGCCGGCATCACCGGCGGCAACATCTTCCACGGCGAACTGTTGCTGCACCAGTTGTTCTTCCTGCGCCCCGCGCCGCAGTGGGCCGATTTCCGCACGCCGTTGCCGGGTTACTACTTCGGCGCGTCGGGCGCGCATCCGGGCGGTGGCGTGATGGGGGCGGCCGGCAAGATGGCCGCGCAGGAAGTCCTGAAGGATTGGAAGTGAGTGCCAGGATGCGGCCAGCTCCCCACTTCGTCATGCGGCCAGCTCCCCACTTCGTCATCCCGGCGAACGCCGGGATCCAGCCTTTGACTTCCGTCCCTTCTCCCGACTCGCGCCAAAGGCAAGAGCTGGTTCCCGGCAGCTTTGCTGCTGAAAGCCGCCGGGATGATGATCAAATGCAGAAGCCCACAAATCCATGAGCAAATCCAATTACGACGTCATTGTCGTCGGCGCCGGCCACAACGGCCTGGTAGCCGCAACCTACCTGGCCAAGGCCGGCAAGAAAGTGCTGGTGCTGGAACGGCGCGAGCACGCCGGCGGCCAGCTGGCTTCGCGTGCCTTCGATGACGGTTCCCGCTTCGATCCGCTGCACGCCGGCGGCCAGCTGCGTCCGGATATCGTCCGCGAACTCGGCTTGGCCCGGCACGGCCTTGCCGCCTCCGCTCCCGCGCCGGCCTATGTCTCGCTGCTGGCGGATGGCCGTCGCCTGCAGCTGTCGACGGCGCCCGGCGATGCCCGGACGCTGGAATCGATCCGGCAGTTCTCCGCGGCCGACGCTGCGCGCTGGCCCGAGTTCGTGGCGTTCATGGACAAGGCGGCTGCATTCCTCGACGCCGCCTACCGCACGCCGATGCCGCGCTTGCCGCACGTCGGCCTCGCCGAGGGCTGGCCCCTGGCGAAGCTGGCGTGGACGCTGCGCCGGCTCGGCGGTCGCGACATGTTCCGGGTGATCCGGTCGATGTCGATGTCGGCGCTGGAGTTCACCGAAGAATGGTTCGAGTCCGAGGAACTCAAGGCCGCCATCGCCGCGGTGGCCATCCACGGGCACACGCTCGGCTCGATGTCGGCGGGCACCGGCTACACGCTGATGCACAACTGGCTCAATCGCGGCGGCCTGGCCCATCGGCCGGTCGCTGGCGGCAGCGTGCACCTTGCCGAAGCACTGGTCGCCGCCTTCATCGCCCACGGCGGCGAACTGCGCACGTCGGCCGGCGTGCAGCGCATCCTCGTCGACCGGCAACACGTGGGCGGGGTGCGACTGGACAGCGGCCAGGAGATCGCGGCATCCACGGTCATGTCCGCCGTTGACCCGCGCCACACCCTGCTCGGCCTGGTCGGCGCGCCGGAACTGCCCCCGGATTTCGTGTGGGAGACGCAGTCGATCAAGATGCGTGGCGCCGTCGCCAAGGTGCACCTGCAGACCGACGGCTCGCACGGCGTGCCCGCCGGCACGCTCGCGATCGCGCCGACCCTGAAGTACCTGGAGCGCGCGTTCGATGCCGCCAAATACGGCGAGATCTCCGAGCAGCCGTATCTCGAAGTCACCACGGCCGGCGATGTCGTGTCGATCCATTTCCAGTCCGCGCCGTACAAGCTGCGCCACGCGGACTGGGCGCATGCCCGCGGCACGCTCGAGCAGCTCGCGTTCGACACGCTGGCCCCGCACTTCCCGGCGCTGAAGGCATCCGTGCGGCACTCGCGCGTGATCACGCCGGCGGACCTGGAGCGCGACCTCGGCCTGACCGAAGGCGACCTCAACCATGGCCAGCTGATCCTCGACCAGATGTTCTTCATGCGCCCGCTGCCGGGATGGTCGAATCACGCCACGCCGGTCGACGGCCTGTACCTGTGCGGTTCCGGCGTGCACGGTGGCGGCGGCATCAGCGGCGCGGCGGGACGCAATGCCGTGCAGATGGTGCTGAAGGCGAAGCCCTGACGGACTGATGTCGGGGCGCGCGAACGCTTGCATGGCTTCGCGGAAGCCATCGCGGCAACGCGTGGTCCTTCAATAGGACAACGATGCGATCGCCGCTGCGCGGCCACGATATGCATCAGGCCGTGGCGACGTCGAAATGCATGCGGATCGCTGGCCGTGCCCGCGCACGCGCTGCGTTGACGCATGTATGAGGACTCACGCCTCCGTCGATGCAACGTTGCGCAGGATGCGAGAGGGCAGCGCCCCGCTCGAAGGCATGGTGCGGCATCGTTCTGGCCTGATCTGCTTCGTGGCCGTGCTCGTGTTTGTCGCGATCTGCGTGCTGGCGCAGGTGTTGCGTCCGGACCTCGACTGGCGCAAGGATCCGCTCAGCCATTACCTGACCGGCCACTACGGTGGCTGGGTGCGGGGCGCCTATTACCAGCTGAGCATGGCGCTGGCGCTGCTTGGCGTCGGCCTGTACGCGGCACTCAGGCCGCACGCGCGCCGCCTCGCGCCGCTGGTGTTGCTGGTGGTGGCCGGTATCGCGCTGTGGCTCACCGCGATTTCCGAAACCGACCTGCCATTCCTGGATCGCGACCAGGAAAGCGATCTGCACCAGGTGGCGGCGCTGATCACGTTCGTGAGCGTGACCACCGCCATGATGTTGCAGTCATGGCGCTTCTACTACGACGCCACCTGGCGGCCGCATTTCGGGCGGGCGTTTCCCCTGGCCGTGGTCGCTTTCATCGCGCTGGTGATCTACGCGAACTGGCACGGCGCGCCCGTGGGGCTGCGGCAGAAGACCGTGATCGCATTGATCCTGCTGTGGCTCGGCCACGCGGCCTGGTGGCTGCGCTGCAAGCAACTGGCGCGCCTGCAGGCGGGCGCGGCCATGCCTCCGGCGGAGTGAGGCGCCGGACCAGGCCACCTCGGCCACTTCGGTCAGCCGGCCAGCAGTTCAGCCGGTCAGAAGGTCTGCGTGCAGCAGCCGGTGGAACAGGTGCTCGCCGGCTTCGCGCCGGACCGACAGGCGGCCGGTGCTGTAGGCGCGTGAATGCAGCCCGCGTTGCACCGACTTGCAGATCGCCATGTCCTCGTCCTGGATCTGCTGGCCGACGTCGACGCTGGCGCGGTTGCGCGCATGCGCGGCTTCGGACACGTCGGCGAACCAGAAGTCGAAGATCACCTCGGTCTTGTCGATGCCCAGCGGCAGCACCAGGTTGGTGTCCATCATCCCCTGGTACCAGTTGATCATGAAGTTCGGATGCAGCCAGTAGTACAGGGCGCGATCGCCCTGGCGCACCGCCGCGTAGTCCTCCTGCGCCTTGGCGGTGGTCAGCGGACTGGACTGCAGGCAGAAGCGGCCACCGTTCTCGATCGTGTAGTTCTTGTAGTCGAGCACGCTGTCCAGCCCCTTGTGCAGGTGCGGCACGTGGTAACCGCCGTCGAGGTAGTTGTCGACGAAGACTTTCCAGTTGCAGTCGAACAGGTAGTGCCGGCGCTCGAACCAGTGCAGGCCCGACAACTGCAGCGGGCGGATCTGTTCGATCAGGTCGGTGCCCAGGAACTCCGCCAGGCTCGGGCCTTCGCGGTCCAGGCGCACGAACACCCAGTTTTCCCACACGTCGGTCGCGACCGGCACGAGGCCATGTTCGCTGCGGTCGAAATGGCATTCGCTGTTGAAGCTCGGCGTGCCCTTGAGCGCGCCCTCCAGAGTGTAGGTCCAGCCGTGGTAGGGACAGCGCAGGTTCTGCGCGCAGCCGGAGGCTTCGGTCATCACCGCGGCCGCATGGTGGCGGCACACGTTGAAGAAGCCACGCAGCACGCCGTCGCTGCCGCGCACCACCACGATCGGTTCGCCCGCGATCTCGCAGGTGACGTACTGGCCGGGCTCGCGCAACTGGTCGACCCTGGCGGCGAGCTGCCACGAGCGCGAGAACGTGGTCCGGCGCTCCAGCGCCGCGATGCGCTCATCGACGTACCAGGAGGCGGGAATGGTCGACGCCTCCTCCAGCGGCAGATCCGGGTCGTACTGATCCAGCAGTTCGACTGCAATCGATCGCATCCGGTCGCTTCCCCGTCTATGGGTGCCCGCGTGGCACCGCGCCGCCATCGTTTGCCGCCACGGCGCGTGGTGTCAACGGTGCAGTCGCGATGCCGCCAGACCTGTGGCTCCTACCCATCGCGCTGACATCGAGGTGCTGGTGGAAGCCGTCCCAATGGCGGTTGGGAACCCGGCGCGTGTCCGCGTGAATAGCCAGCCGGCAGCCCGCGGATCACGTCGCGGCGGCGCGGAGGCGCTATGGCAAGGGAGATGGCGCGCCCGGAGGGATTCGAACCCCCGACCAATGGCTTCGGAAGCCACTACTCTATCCGGCTGAGCTACGGGCGCATTTTTAAGGCAACCGCGCGATGGCAACCATCGCGGGACGGGCATTCTAGCAGCGCCGGCGCGTGCGCGGCCGCGATTTCCTCAAACGGCCCGGCGCACGGCGTCGGGGGGCGCGGCACGGCGCAGCCACGCGGAGAACTCATCCAGCGCCATGGCCTTGGCAAACAGATGCCCCTGCACCACGTCGCAGTGGCGCTGGCGCAGGGCCTCGAGGGTGGCCTCGTCTTCCACGCCCTCGGCGACCACCGACAGATTGAAGCGGTGGGCGAGGTCGATGATCAGCGAGGCGATGTCGGCACAGGCCGGATCGGTGAGCAGGCCGGCGACGAAGGACTTGTCGATCTTGAGTTCGTCGGCCGGGATGTCCTTGAAGTAGGCCAGGCAGGAATAGCCGGTGCCGAAGTCGTCGATCGAGATCTTCACGCCGAGGTCGCGGATGCGCGACAGGATCTTGAAGCTGTGGCGCGGATCCATCACCAGCGAGCGCTCGGTGATCTCCAGCACCAGTTGCGTGTCGGGCGCGCTCCACAGCTTCAGGGCGTTTTCGACGAGGTCGGGAAGGTCTTCCTGGCCCACCAGTTCGGCCGGCACGTTGACAGCGACATTGAGGCGGCCGTGCGTGTGTTCCCATTCGCTGGCGTGGCGCAACGCGGTGTTGAGCGCCCAGATGGTCATGCCCTTGATCTGGCCGGTCTGCTCCGCGATGGGAATGAACTGTTCGGGCGACACCAGCCCGCGCGAGCGATGCTGCCAGCGCATCAGGGCCTCGGCGCCGACCGGTTGCAGGTCCGACAGGCGCAGCTTGGGCTGGTAGGTGAGATAGGTCTCGCCGCGCTGCACCGCACCGTCGAGTTCGATTTCGAGGTCCCAGAATTCGGAGAAGCCGCGGTCGTCCTCGCACTCCGGCGGAAACAGCCAGCGTTGCCCCGTGTTGCGCGCGACCTCCAGGCTCTTTTCGGCCTGGCGCAGCAGGAACTCGGCTTGGCTGGCGTGCATCGGGCATACCGCCGCGCCGACCGTCGCGGTCATGCGCACCTTGCTCTTGCCGCCATCGAAGGGCACTTCGAACAGGCGGAACAGCTTCTGCACCGCCAGTTCGGCGTGCCCCGCGTTCATCACGCCCGGCAGGATCAGGGCAAAGCGGTTGTCGCCGATGCGGGCCGCGTAGTCCTGCGGGCGGATGACCTCACGCAACTGCTGGGCGACGTGCCGGAGCGCCCGGTCGCCGAATTCGTAGCCGTGCGCCGCATTGAGGCGGGCGAAGCCATCGATGTCGGCGACGATCAGCGCGAGGTTGGTCCTGCGTTCGTTCGCGTAGCCGATATGCCGGCGCAGCAGCGCGAGGAAGCTGCGGCGGTTGTGCAGTCCGGTGAGCTCGTCCTCGATCGTGGCCATGGCGGCGTGTCAGTGCAGGAACAGTTCCACCGGATCGATGCCGTAGGCACCGGTCGGCAGGCCGCCCTTCACGCTCAACGGCTGGCCGGCATCGTCCTGTTCCACTTCGCCCAGGTCGAGTACGCGGAACTGTTTCAGCGGCGCCTTGTTGGCATCGAGCAGCAGCATCACGCGCGGGCGCAGGCGCTTGAGGCTGTGCACGTCGGTGACCACGGCGACCTGCCCGTTCGACAGCTCCACCAGCGATCCGGTGGGATAGATGCCGCAGTTCTGGATGAACTGTTCGACCAGTTCGGCCTGGAACAGCGTGCCGCGCTGCTGGTAGAGCTCGGTCACCGCCTGGTGCGGCGAACGGCTGGATGCGTAGGGACGCACGCAGGTCATCGCGTCGTAGCTGTCGACGATGCCCATGATGCGGCCGAAGATCGGGATGTCGCTGCCCTGCAGCCGCCATGGATAGCCGCTGCCGTCGTGGCGTTCGTGGTGGGTGGCGACGATCTCGCGGATCTTCGGCGACAGCCCCGGCGTGGAATCGACGATCTCCAGGCCATGCTGCACGTGCTGGTGCACGAGTTCGATCTCGTCCGGACCCAGCGTCGTGCGCTTGTTCAACAGCGCCTCCGGCAGGCGCGTCTTGCCGACGTCGCACAGCAGGCCGCCGAGCGCGAGCAGCTGCAGTTCCGCGCGCTCCAGCCCGAGGTGGCGACCGAAGCTCGCCGCCCAGATCGCGCAACCCATGGCGTGCTGGTAGGCGTAGTTGTCGCGCCGCTTCATCTCCTTGAGCCAGACGAACGCGGTGGGATTGCGCAGGATGGAATCGATCATCGCGTCGACGCCGTCCTTCAGGCGTTCGAGGTCGAGGCGCTTGCCGCTGTGCAGGTCGGTCATCACCTCGTCGATGGAGGCTTCCAGCGTGGCGTGCACGGCTTCGGCCTGGCGCAGCTCCTGCTGGACCTCGACCTGGGGCGCCCATTGCTCCTTGCGCAACGCTTCGACTTCCGCGGCGGCGCGGCGCTGGCGTACCTCCGCGGGGTCCTCGAAGGCGAGGTAGCGCGGGTCCGGCGACGCACCGAGCATCACGTCGACCCAGACATGGTTGCAGATGCGTTGCAGCATCGCGACCTCGTCCTCGGACGTGATCTTGAGCCCCTGCATGAGGAACGCGGTCTCGATCCACGGCCGATCGAGCCGGCTGACGTACATCCCCAGTGTCAGTCCGTGGACAGTGATGCGCACTTCCCTGGATTTGATATCCATCAGATCCCCCAAGACCCTCGGGCTAGCCTACCCTTGGTTGCGGTGCGGAACAAAGGACAGGGGGGCCGCCGGTCTGGAATCCGCCGGCGATCGGCGACAATGCCGGCGTGGCCGGGCCATCCCGGCGCTGTCTCAAGTCCTTACGAGTGGGGAACATGGGTTACGAGCGTGACTACGCCCCGATACCGCCGCCGGTGCCGCGCTGGCGCGAGCGGTTGCATCAATACTGGTTGCTGGTGCGCGGCGATCGTCCGATCGGCTGGCTGCTGCTGCTGTGGCCGACTTGGTGGGGGCTGTGGCTGGCGGCGAAGGGCGTGCCACCGTGGTGGACGCTGGTGGTCTTCAGCCTCGGCGTATGGCTGACGCGCGCGGCCGGCTGCGTCATCAACGACTACGCCGACCGTTGGCTCGATCCGCACGTCGAGCGCACCATGGAGCGGCCGCTCGCCACGGGCGCGGTCGGTGGACGCGAGGCGCTGGCGGTGTTTGCGGTGCTGATGCTGGTGGCGTTCGCCCTGGTGCTGACGATGAACCGCCTCACGATTTACCTGAGCTTCGTCGGCGTGGTGCTCGCGGCGAGCTATCCGTACCTCAAGCGCTATACCTACCTGCCGCAGGTGTACCTGGGCATGGCCTTCGGCTGGGGCATCCCGATGGCGTTCGCCGCGATCCAGGGCGAAGTGCCGGCGGTCGCGTGGCTGCTTTATGTCGCCAACATCCTGTGGGCCACCGCCTACGACACCTGGTACGCGATGGTCGATCGCGACGACGACCTGCGCATGGGCGCCAAGTCGACGGCGATCCTGTTCGGCGAGGTGGACCTGGTCGCGCAGGGCATCCTGTATGCGCTGTTCGCCTACGCCCTGTTCCTGGTCGGCCGCCGTGCGGAGCTGGGGCAGTACTACTGGAGCGCGTTGGGCGTTGCCGTCGTGCTGGTCGCCTGCGAGTTCTGGATGGCGCGGGCACGGGATCGCGACGGTTGCTTCCGCGCGTTCCTGCACAACCAGTGGGTGGGCCTCGTGGTGTTCGCCGGTATCGCGCTCGACCTGGGCTTGCGCGCCGCGGGTTGATGTCGCTTAGACTCGCCGGGCCCGATGGGGATCGGGCCATTCATTGACGACCAGGGGAGTGGTGCATGAAGTCATGGGGCAAGTGGTTTTTCATTTTCGGTGCCGGTTCGTTCGTGTTGAACCTGTTCGATCTCGAGTTCGTGCTCTTGAGCTGGATCGACAACTGGGGCCCGGGCGTGGGTATCGGCATCCGCGTGGGCCTGATGGTGGTCGGCGCCGCGATGTGGCTGGTAGGCCGCAAGCAGGACGCGGCGCAACCCGCGACCTGAATTCAACCGGCAACACAGGACAACGGCCCGCACGCGGGCCGTTGTCTTTTGTGGCGACAATGCAACGACAAGCGCAAGGGGACTCACGATGAACGAAGCAGCGGGCGAACGCTGGATGGCGCGGACGGCGCTGCGTTGCGCGGCTTTCGCCGAGCGCTGGTTCCCCGATGCCTGGGTATTCGCCGTGCTCGGCGTGCTGATCGTCGCGGCGGCGGCCATCGCCTGTGGCGCGACGCCGCAAGCCACCGCGCAAGGCTTCGGCAAGGGCTACTGGAGCCTGATTCCCTTCACCATGCAGATGGTGTTCGTGGTGATCGGTGGCTATGTCGTAGCCACCGCTCCCGTGGTCGCGCGCCTGATCGAACGACTGGCGCGCTGGCCGCGCAGCGGGCGCGGCGCGGTCGCCTTCGTCGCCGCGGTGAGCATGCTGAGCTCGCTGCTGAGCTGGGGCTTCTCGATGGTGTTCGCCGGGCTGCTGGCACGCGCGCTGGCGCGGCGCGAGGACCTGCGCATGGACTACCGCGCGGCCGGCGCCGCGGCCTATCTCGGCCTGGGCGCCGTCTGGGCGCTGGGACTGAGTTCCTCCGCCGCACAGCTGCAGGCGAACCCGGCGAGCATGCCGCCGGGCCTGCTCGAGATCACCGGTGTATTGCCGTTCGCACAGACGATCTTCCTGTGGCAGTCGCTCGCACTCACCGCGGTACTGATCGCCGTGTCGGTGCTGGTCGCCTACTGGACCGCACCGGGCGAGGCGTCGGCGCGCGGCGCGCCGGAAACGATGGCGCGGGATGACGTGGCGGCCGCGGCCTCCGTGGTGGCGAAGCGCCCCGGCGAATGGCTGGAGCACAGTCCGCTGCTGACCATCGCGCTGTCGCTGCTCGCCTTCGGCTGGCTTGCTTCGGAATTCACCGGCAAACCGATCGCGCGCGCGATCGCCGACCTAAACACCTACAACCTGCTGTTCCTGTCGCTCGGCCTGTTGCTGCACTGGCGGCCGCGCAGCTTCCTCGACGCCGTCGCGAAGGCCGTGCCCAGCACTACCGGCGTGCTGCTGCAGTTCCCGCTCTACGGCGGCATCGCGCTGCTGTTGACCGACGTCGCCGGCGCCAACGGCGTCACCCTGGCGCAGCGCCTGTCGGCGTTGTTCGTGCAGGTCGCCTCGCGCGACAGCTTCGCGCTGGTGATGGGCGCGTATTCGGCGGTGCTCGGTTTTTTCGTGCCGTCGGGCGGCGGCAAGTGGATCATCGAGGCGCCGTACGTGATGCACGCCGCCAACGAGCTGCAGATGCACCTGGGCTGGGCGGTGCAGGTCTACAACGCCGCGGAGGCATTGCCGAACCTGGTCAATCCGTTCTGGATGCTGCCGCTGCTGGGCGTGCTCGGATTGAAGGCGCGCGACATCGTCGGTTTCACCTTCATGCAGCTGCTGGTGCATGTACCCCTGGTGCTGGGGTTGCTGTGGCTGCTGGGGATGACGCTGGAGTATGTGCCGCCGGTGATGCCGGCCCACGGCTGACCCAAACTGCGACAGGGCTGATGCCGCGCCCGCGGCCGATATCCGCGAACCGGCGGCGCTCAGGTTGCGATCGCAACGACCACTCAGCGAGGCTCCGCTTCGCGCTTGGGAGCCACCCACCCGGCGGCGATGATGCCGACCTCGTACAGGATGCACATCGGGATCGCGAGCATCAGCTGGGAGACCACGTCTGGCGGCGTGATGATCGCGGCGACGACGAAGACGCCGACGACGGCGTAGCCGCGCGATTCCTTGAGCTGCTTCGGCGTGACCCAGCCGAGCAGTGCCAGGATCACCAGCGCCACCGGCACCTCGAAGCTCGCGCCGAACGCGAGGAAGATCACCAGTACGAAATCCAGGTAGGCCTGGATGTCGGTCATCATCGCCACGCCCTCGGGCGTGACGCGGGTGAGGAAGGCGAACACGGCCGGCAACACCAGGAAATACGCAAACGCGCAGCCCGCGTAGAACAGCGATACCGCCGACACCAGCAGCGGCAGCGCCAGCTTTTTCTCGCGTTGGTACAGGCCCGGCGCGACGAAGGCCCAGGCCTGGTACAGCAGCCACGGCACCGACACGAACAGCGCGGCGAAGAACGCCAGCTTCACCGGCGCGAAGAAGGGCGACACGACGCCGGTGGCGATCAGCTGTCCGCCGGCCGGCAGTTTTGCCAATAGCGGTTTCGCCAGCCAGGCATAAAGCCTGTTGGCGAACGGCAGCAATGCGACGAACACGATGACCAGGCCCAGCACCGCGCGCAGCAGGCGCGCGCGCAGTTCGATCAGGTGATCGATCAGGCGGCTTTCGCCCTGCGGGGGAGCGGCGTCAGCGTCGTTCATCGTGTCCGGGCCCGGCCGCGTCGGCGTCGGATTCCATGCCGGGGGCGGTATCGCGTCCGGGGAGCGTCGGCGTGGTGGGTTCCGGTGCGCCAGCGGCATGTGGCGATGTCCCGGCGCTGTCGCCGGCATCGGAGGTCGTGCCGGAGCGCAGGGCATTGTGGACCTCGGCCTGCGCATCTTCGATCTGGCGCTGCAGCGCCATGCCGCCCTGTGCCAACGAAGCCCGCGCTTCCATCAGGTCGGCCTGGGCCTGCTTCAGGCTGCGCTTGAGCTCCTCGTCGGCGAGTTCGTTCTCGAGCTCGGCCTTGACCGAATACCACTGCGCGCGCGCGCGCCGCACCCACAGGCCGGCAAAACGCGCGGCCTTGGGCAGGCGTTCGGGGCCCAGCACGAGCAGGGCCACGACCGCGATCAGGAGGATCTCGCCGAATCCGACATCGAACATGCGTCAACCCGCCCTTGCGGCGGGCCCGTGCGCGTCAGCGCGGGGTGTGCTCGTCGTCGCGCTGCGACGTGGTGGAGCCGCTGTCGCGGCGCTCGTCGGGCAGCTGCCCCGACGGCTTCTTGTCGTCGTCGTCCTGCAGGCCCTTCTTGAAGCCCTTCACGGCCTCACCGAGGTCCTTGCCGACGTTGCCCAGGCGCTTGGTGCCGAACACCAGCACCACGATCACCAGCACGATCAGCCAGTGCCAAATGCTCAAACCGCCCATGATATTGCCCTGCGAAGTGGAGGCTAAGGATACCGCAGCGGCGGGGGCGACCGCGGCATCCCGTGATCGGCGGCCGTGGCTCAGCGACGGCCGGACGGGGTGGTGCGCGCGGGTTCAGGCGGCAGCGGTTCGCTGCGGACGCCAGCGTCGGCGGGAACGTCCTCGAACGGCGCGGGCCGGGTCTCGGCGGCGGCCGGGGCCATGGCCTGGGCCTGCGCCACCGGCGCAGGTGAAGCCGCACCGCGCGAGGCCGTGCTCGCATGTCCGCCACGGCGCTCGCGGGCCAGCGCGCTGGCTTCCTCCAGCGCGTCGCGGAAGTCGATCACCTTGTCGTCCGGCTGCCCGGGCGTACGGCCCTCGAAGATCATCCGCGGCGTGGTGCCCTGGCCGTAAGCGAGCTGGTTGGAGGCGTCGTCGATCGATAGCACCGCGCCATCGAGCGCGATGCCGGCGAACAGCCCGCGCGCGCGGGACCACGACCAGATTTCCGCCTTCAGCTGGCCGTCGGTAAGGGTGGCGGCGTTGCGGCCGACCGGGCCTGCGGCCGCCCCGGCATCGGCGCCGATGGTGACCTTGCCGTTGACGATGGAGTCCAGGCCGCGCTCGCCACGGAACACCAGCACGATGTCGGAGGACTGCACGCCGGCCTGCAGGCCGATGCTGCCGCCGGTGAGCTTGACGAAGCTGGGGTTGGACCAGCTGCCGTCGGGATTCTTGATCGAGACCACGCCGTGGCCGCGGCGGCCGCCGAGCACGAGGCCGACCTTGAGCGCGTCCGGAACCACCACGATCGCCCTGGCTTCATCGAACAGCTTGTCCGGGATCGCGGATTCCGGGATGCGCTGCACTTCGCTGAGCACACGCACCGCGTCGATGGAGCGCTGGTCCTGCTCGGGCGCGGCGACGGCGGTGCCGGCGAGAGCGAGCGAGAGGGCGAGCGACAGCGACAGCAGGGACGACTTCGACAAAGCGTGGCTCGACATGACAGCTCCGGAGGCAGGGGTTCCGGCAGCGTAAGTGCGCGGAAATGAACAGTCACGAACCGCGCCGCGGAAAAGTTGAAGCGACGGCGCAAACGAGGCCGCCGCAGCGCGCCGCGCCCCAGCAAAGCGAGGCGACGGCGCAAACAAAGCCGCCGCAGCGGCTGGAGATGGCAAACCACAGCGTTCTCTCCCGCCACACCGTGACTCCCCCTCCCCTCGACTGTCATCCTATGCCGATGACCGCGCCCACCCCCACGGCAGGCGAGACCGCAGCCGCCATCGACCGTGCCACCGCGATGGTGCTGGTGAACCTCGGCACGCCCGATGCGCCCACGCCCGGCGCCGTGCGCCGCTACCTGCGCGAATTCCTGTCCGACCGCCGCGTGGTCGACCTGCCGCGCTGGCTGTGGTGGCCGCTGCTGAACCTCGTCATCCTGCCGCTGCGCGCGACGCGCGTGGCCCACAAATACGCCAGCGTGTGGCTGCGCGACGGTTCGCCGCTGGCGGTGTACACGCGCCAACTGGCCCAGGCGGTGCAGCGCGAATGCCCGCAATGGCGCGTGCTGCATGCGATGCGCTATGGCACGCCGTCGTTCGCCCACGTGCTGGAGCAGTTGCGCGCGGATGGCGTGCGCCGCGTGCTGGTGCTGCCGCTGTATCCGCAGTATTCGACGACGACCACCGCGTCCGTGCGCGACATGGTCGAAGCCGCGCGCTTCGCGATCCGCGACAGCGGCTTCGTCGAGGCCGGCAAGGTGGGCTCCGGCGCCGACACCGATGCCGGCGTCGTCCCGATGGCCCATTTCATCGGCGACTACCACCTCGATCCGGGCTGGATCGCCGCGCTCAGCGAATCGATCCGTGCCCACCGCGCCCACCATGGCAACGCCGCGCACCTGGTGTTTTCCTTCCACGGTTTGCCGCAGCGCCTGGCCGACAACGGCGATCCGTATCCGCGCCAGTGCGAGGCCGGCGCGCGCGCGATCGCTGCCGCGCTGGGCTTGCGCGAAGAGTCGTGGACGTTGAGCTACCAGTCGCGTTTCGGGCGCGAGAAATGGCTGGAGCCGGCCACCGCCGCTACGCTCGACGCCTTGGCCGAACGCGGCATCCGCAGCGTCGACGTGGTCGCGCCGGGCTTCGCGGTCGACTGCCTGGAGACGCTGGAGGAAGTCGCGCAGATGCTGAAGCAGGACTTCCAGGCGCGCGGCGGCGAGCTGCGCTACATCCCCTGCCTCAACGACAGCGACGCGCACGCGCGCGTGCTCGCCGCGATCGCGCGCGATGCGCTGGCCGCCACGGCGGCGCAGCCCGCATGAGCGCGATGCGTGCCTTCGCGCTGGAAACCGCCTTCGGCACGCTGGCCGGGCTGCGCGCGGGCCGCGCGGGTGCGCCGCGCGTGCTCGCGCTGCATGGCTGGCTCGACAATGCGGCCAGTTTCGTGCCGCTGTCCGCGCACCTGCGCGATATCGACCTGGTGGCGATCGACATGCCGGGCCACGGCGCGAGCGCGCACCTGCCGGCCGCGGCGGATTACCTGCTGATCGCGTTCCTGCGTGCGGCGTTCGCCGCCGCCGATGCGCTGGGCTGGGAGCGGTTTTCGCTGCTCGGCCATTCCCTCGGTGGCGTGATCGCCAGCCTGATGGCGTCCGCGCAGCCACACCGGATCGAGCGCCTGCTGACCATCGAAGCCCTGGGTGCGCTGACCGAAGCCGAGGGGCGCACCACGCAGCGCCTGCGTGACGCGCTCACCGCCTACACCGCGCTGCCGGGCAAGCAGCTGCGCGTGTTCCCCGATGTCGCCACCGCGATCAAGGCGCGCCTGCGCGCCGGTACCGGCGACCTCGGCGAGGCGGCAGCGACGCTGCTGGTCGAACGCGGCCTGCGTCCGGTCGATGGCGGTTTCGTCTGGCGCAGCGACCCGCGCCTGACCATGCCCACCGCCGTGCGCATGAGCGAGGCGCAGAGCCGCGACCTGGTCGCCCATATCGAGTGTCCGACGCGGGTGATCTACGCCGAACCCGCGCAGACCTACTTTCCGGAGGCGCTGCGGCGCGAACGCGCCGGATTGCTGCGCCATGGCGAGCTGATCGTCATGCCGGGCAGCCACCACCTGCACATGGACGATGCGCCCGGCGTGGCCGCGGCGATCGGTGATTTCTTCAACGCATCCTGAGTGCCGGCGTGCCGTGGCACGCGCTCACTGGCGTTCGGTGGCGAGCTGGTAGCCCAGCTGCACGCCCTTGTCCTTAGCCCTCAGGCGGCCAGCAACGCGCGCATCGCGGCCTTGGCACGGCGGCCTTCGTTCTTGAAGTAGTCGCGCTCGTCCCGCCACGTCGGGAAGCGTTGTTCGACCTCGCGCCAGAACGCGCGCGAATGGTCGGCGCGGATCAGATGGCACAGCTCGTGGACCAGGACGTATTCGAATGCACTCGGGCGGGCGAGCACCAGGGCGAGATCGAGCGCGACCGCGCCATTGGGCGCCAGCGAACCCCATTGCGAGCTCATCACCTTCAGGGTGATGCGCGCGGGCGGGCGTGGCAGCGTCGGCAGCAGGGGCGGCAACCAGCGACCGATGTCCGCGCGCGCTTCGGCTTCATAGAAATCTCGTAACGCCCTGCGCAGCGAGGCGATGCGCAGGTTGGCCGGCACGGTGGCCTGCAAGCCGCCGTCGCTCATGGTCAGGCGCAAGGCGCGGCCTTCGTGCCACGTCACCGGCAGGTCGCCGCCGCGCAACGGGATCGAAGCCGTGACGTGCGGCTGCAGCGCCGGCGCGGCGTTGCCGTTGTGCGCCAGCTGCGCCATCAGCCAGTCGCCGTGTTCGAGCACGAAACGCTCGCCAGCGACCTCGCTCGCGCGCAGCGGCAGGGTCAAGCGCGCGCCGCGTTCGCTCACGCTGAGCTTGATCCGGCGCGCGCGCGGATCGCGCACGCGCAGTACGGCGACGGTCTCGCCGTTGTCCAGGGTAAGGCTGAGGGTTTCGCGCGCCGTCCCGCGCGCCTGCGCGCCGGGTTTGCCTGCGAACAGGCGGAGTGGATTCATGCGGTGACGCTCGTCATGGGCCAAAGCATATCGCGATGCCGGCACGGCGCAGCCGCGCATTCATCTGCGCGGCCTTGCGGAAAAGGGATGCACGGCAGGCCGCGGGAGTCGCGATGCATGGCGGCCGCGCGAGGCGTGCACCGGGCGGACTCGCGTCCGCGCCGGTTGTGCTCGTGGCGGTGTTACGCCTCGGCCTTCGACAGCTTCAGCGCCTTCTCGAGCACGGCGAACAAGCGCTTCGCTTCGCCGCTCATCAACGCGAAACGTGCGTCGAGTTCGGCGCGCAGGTCGTCGCGATCCGTGGATTCGAGCTGGTCGACGGCGCCGTCGAGCAGCTTGAACTTGCGCACGACCAGGTCTTCGCCGAGCACGAACGACACGTGGTCGTCGAGCGTGAGCGCGAGGCGCGTGACCTGCTTGCCGGCTTCCAGGTGCTTGCCGATCTCGTCGCCCTGCAGCTCCTGGCGCTGGCACTTCACCACCGCGCCCTGGTCGACCGGATCGCGCAGTTCGCACTCGTCACCGAGCGACAGGCCATCGGGCAGCGGTTCGCCCGCGATCCAGCCGGTCAGCACGCTGCGCGGCGCGACTTCCGCGTTCAGCGGCAAGGCGGGGAAGCTGCCCAGCGCGCGGCGGATCTCGCTGACCACGTTCTCGCCGCTCTTGCGGCTGGAAGTGTCGACCACGACCACGCCGTGCTCGAGGTCGAGCAGCGCATCGGTGCGGCTGGGCTTCACGAACGCGCGCGGCAGCAGGTCGGTAATCAGTTCATCCTTGATCCGCTTGCGCGTGCGTCCGCCGGGTTTACGACCTTCCTTCTGTTCGATCTCCTCGAGCTTCTTCGCGAGCATGTCGTTGACCACGGCGCCCGGCAGCAGGCGGTCCTCACCGCCGACGGTCAGCCAGATCGCATCGCGCTGGCGCGCGGCGAGCACGTCGCTGTCGCGTCCGAACGGGGAGATGAAGCCACGGCTGGACAGTTCCAGCGGGCCGACCGGCTTGAGCTGGCATTCATCGAGGCCGCGGTCGAGGTCATCGAGTTTGGCGGTGGTGGGGAAGCGGAACAGCGTCAGGTTGCGAAAGAACATTTAGGGTCCTGCGAAAGGGGAACATTCTCCCTCCCCCGCATGCGGGGGAGGGTTGGGGTGGGGGTGCGCCGCGGACGCAGGCCCCCATCCCGGCCTTCCCCCGCACGCGGGGGAAGGGGCTACGCAATCAATCGGCCTTCCCCCGCACACGGGGGAAGGGGCTATGCGGTGCAATCAATCGTGGGTATGCGCTTCGCCGGCCAGCCACGCATGTGCATCCGGCACCTCGCCGCCGCGCGCACCGAGCGCGAGGAAGTCGAACAGCCGGGGATCGCTCAACTGCGCGGGCCGGACGTCACCGAGCGCGCGCGCGATCGACTCGATGCGGCCCGGCGTGTCTTTTTCCCATGCGTCCATCATCCGCTTCACCTGCTTGCGCTGCAGGTTTTCCTGCGAGCCGCACAGGTTGCACGGAATGATCGGGAACTGCTTCGCCACGGCGTAGGCGGCGATGTCGTCCTCGCGCACGTAGGCGAGCGGTCGGATCACCACGTGCTTGCCGTCGTCCGACAACAGTTTCGGCGGCATGCTGCCGAGCTTGGCGTGGAAGAACAGGTTGAGGAAGAAGGTGGCGACGAGGTCGTCACGGTGGTGGCCCAGCGCGATCTTGGTGAAGCCCTGCTCCTCGGCATGCTTATACAGCGCGCCGCGGCGCAGGCGCGAGCACAGCGAGCACAGGGTCTTGCCTTCCGGCACCACGCGCTTCACCACCGAGTAGGTGTCCTGCTCGAGGATCTTGTAGGCGACGCCGAGCGATTCGAGGTACGCCGGCAGGACGTGCGCGGGGAAGTCCGGTTGCTTCTGGTCGAGGTTGACCGCGACCAGCTCGAACTTCACCGGCGCCTTCTGCTGCAGTTGCAGCAGGATGTCGAGCATGGCGTAGCTGTCCTTGCCGCCCGACAGGCACACCATCACCTTGTCGCCGTCCTCGATCATGCCGAAGTCGGCGATCGCGCGGCCGACCTGGTGGCGCAGGCGCTTGGCGAGCTTGTTGGCCTCGTGCGTGCCGCGTTTATCGGCACGGGCGTGGGCGCGTGGCAGCGGTTCGGCGAGGGGCAGGAGGGGGATGTTCACGGCGGACAGCGGGGCACAGCGACGGCGGACGGCCATTCTACCGTCCGCCCGGCGGCCCCGCCGGGCTCGCCGGAATGTGCCGCAGGATCCGTCATGACGCCGCAGCGGGGCGGGGTTAAGCTCGCAACATGGTCGAAGCCGAAGATCCCGTAGCCATCGCGCGCCAGCTCGCCGAATTGCGGACCGAGCATCGCGACCTCGATCTCGCGATCGAACGCCTGTCCGACGATGCGGCCGCCGACGAATTGACGGTCAAGCGCCTGAAGAAGCGCAAGCTGTGGCTGAAGGACTGCATCGCGCGGCTCGAAAGCGCGCTGATCCCCGACGAACCGGCTTGAGCCAGTAGAGCGCGGCGGTGCGCGTGGCACCGCCTCTGGCCTTCACCGCTGTGCGCCGCCGCGTCGCGGCTCAGCCCGCGTCGCCGGCGGGCTTGGCGGTCTCCGGGCTGATCTTCTCGATCGTGTGGCGCAGTTCGCGGCCCAGGATCACCTTGGCATCCTTCGCCCACGCCGCCAGGCGCTGGTCGAAGGTGAGCTTGCCGTTCTCGTTCGGCCACACCAGCTTCAATTCGCGCAGCTTCAGGATGAAGCCGCGGAACAGCGACTTGTCGAAGAACTCGGGCGCCGCCGGCGCGTACAACAACGACAGGCGCTGTGCGGCGAGGTGGCACATGCTTTCCAGTTCGCCCGAGGACAACGTGCCCGCGCCGTTCTTGGCCAGCACCGAAATCGCGATGTAGTAGCGCTCGAACGCCTGCTGCAACGAGTGGCCGATCGCGCGCAGGCGGAACACCTCGTCGGTCTGGCCGGCGTTGCGCGCGAGGATGCCACCATCCTCTTCGCTGACGCGTTCGAGCAGGCCTTCGCGCACGAACAGGTCGACGGTACGCGCCAGGCGCTCGCCGAATTCGTCCTCGCTCCACGGCAGGAACAGCTCCGCCTGCAGGAACGGATACACGTTGCGGCCCAGCTCCAGCACCCGCGCCAGGCTCATGCGCCGGTTGTGCTGGAAGCAGCACGCGATCCATGCCGCCGCGGTGTACAGGTGCAGCACGTTGTTGCGGAAATAGCTGAGCAGCACCGCCTTTTCGTCGTCGACGCCGAGCACGTCGCCGAGCGGATGCCGGGTCCGCTCGAGCACGTTGATCTCCTCGCCGTGGGCGATGATCTGCTCGGGCGTGTGCGGCGTGACGGTGACGCGGTCGGAATACGGCAGGTCCGCGAGCAGCTTCTGCGACAACGCGATCTGCGCGCGCAGGTCGCCCTCGCCCATTGCGTGCTTGGGCGTGGACAGCAGCGCCAGCGCCAGCAGGTTGATCGGGTTCACGTCTGCGGCGCGGTTGATGTTGATGTTGATGCGCTCGGCCAGCGTGTCGACGGTCTCCGCCAGCCACTTGGGTTTCTCGTCCTCGGGCACGGGCTTGCCGTCCCATTCGGGCGCGTGTTCGGCGAGCACGTCGCCCAGCCTGATGGGCTCGCCGAAGTTCACCACCACCTGGCCGTAGTTGCTGCGCAGCACCTTGGGGATGCCCCACAGTAGCGCCCAGATCGATTCCTTTTCCTTCGGCTTGCCGGTGAGTTCGTCGAGGTAGCTGTTGCCTTCCATCAGCTTCTCGTAGCCGATGTACACCGGCTGGAACAGCACCGGGCGCGTCGGCTGGCGCAGGAAACCGCGCACCGTCATCGAAATCATGCCGCCCTTGGGCTGCAGCAGCCGGCCCGTTCGCGAACGGCCGCCTTCGGTGAAGTATTCGATCGAGTAACCACCGGCGACGAGTTGCGCCACGTATTCGCTTAGCACCGCCGAGTACAGCGCGCTGCCGCGGATGCTGCGGCGGATGAAGAAGGCGCCACCCTTGCGCAGCAGGGTGCCGATCACCGGCAGGTTGAGGTTGATGCCAGCCACGATGTGCGGCGGCACGACACCCTTGGTGTAGAGCAGGTAGCTCAGCAGCAGGTAATCCATGTGGCTGCGGTGGCTGGGCACGTACACCACTTCGTGGCCCGGCGCGGCCTGCTTGAGATTGTCCAGGTGGTGCACCAGCACGCCGCGGTAGATGCGGTTCCACACCGTCGTCAGCAGGAAGCTGACCGAACGCACCACCGGGTGCGAGTAGTCGGCGGCGATTTCGTAGGCGTAGCCGTGCGCCTTCTTCCAGGCGTCGGTCAGCGAGCTCTTGTCGCGCGCGGCCTGGTCGGCGATGGCTTCCTTAACCGAGTCGGCGGCCAGCACCTGGTCGATCAGCAGGCGCCGCGTGGACAGGTCGGGGCCGATGACCGCGGCGCGCAGGCGGTGGAAGTGGGTGCGCAGCACGCGCGACAGCTTGCGCACCGTGCGCTCGGCCGGGAGGCCTTCGTCGATCACGCCCCGCAACGACACCGGCGGCGCGAACTGCACCAGCGTGTCGCGGCCGTTGAGGGCGAGCGCGAGCAGGCGGCGGAAGCGGCCGACCAGGGTCCAGTTTTCCGAGAACAACACCGAGAACCAGCCGCTGCTCTTGTCCGGCGCGCGGCCGACGAAGATCGACACGGGCACGAGCTGCACGTCGAGTTCCGGATGCGCGCGATGGGCCTCGAGCAGGCGTGCCAGCGAACCCGAATGGGTCTTGGCCGACGGCGGCGCCGCCGCCGGGGCGCCGGTGATCGTGCCGGTGATGCTGTCCGCGAGCGGTGCCAGCGTGCTGACGTTGCGGCGCGACAGCGCGAGGTAGGCGCGCTTGCGACCGAGCGGGTCGCCAGGCAGCGGCTGCAGCGGGGTCGGCAGGCCGGCTTCGCGGCAGGCGCGCTCGAGGATCAGCGCGTTGGACAGGCCGTAGTCCTCCAGCACGTAGCAGACCGGGCGGCCGTCCAGCGCGGCAACGTGCTCGAGCGGATTGGCGGGTTCGACCTTGAGTTCGACCCACGGCTCCAGGAGCGACCCGAGCAGCTTCGCCCACAGCGGGCGGCGCGGCGCCGGGTGCGGGCGCGGGTCGGCGGCAAAGGTGGCCGCGCCGGCGGCCGGGGCGGCCGGGATGGGAAGCTCGGGCTGGGCGGGGGCCGCGTCCGGCGCAACCGGAGTGGCGGCCTCGGTCGCCGGGGGCTTCGCATCGGCCCCGGCAGGATCCGTGGCCGGGTCCACCGCGACACCAGCGCCGGTGTCGGCGCCTGGCGCGGGCGATTGCGCCTGCGCGCCGGCTTCGGGCTGGCCGTCGTTCGGCTGCCCCGGCGGCGGCGTCGGGGCGTCCGGGAAGAGGGAGGTCTGGTTTGGCATCGTCGGGATTATGCCCGCAGCGTCGTAAAACGGGACGCGAACGGGGATGTATCAGTGGTGCTACGGCGCGGCGGAGGTGGCGTTGGCAATGGTGGCTTCGGCCTCGGCGCGGCGCAGCAGGTCGCTGAGATACCAGCGGCCGTCGCGGCGCTCCATCAACACCATGGCGTCGATGGGTTGGCCGGCCAGGGTGTATTGCAAGCGCACCCGGGCGGTGTCGCCGGTCTGTTCGGCGAGGCTGATGCGCGCGCCCGCCAGCGCGGCCTCGAAGTCCAACCCGTACGTGGCCAGCACGCGCTCCAGGCGCACGAAGAACGGTCCCAGCCGGCGCAGGCTGCGCTCCATCCCCGCCTTTCGCAGGCCATCGGGCGTGCCCAGGCCGGTGTTGCGCGCGGCGAGCGTGACCTGCGGGATGCTGCGTCGTGCCCGCGCGGCATCGCCCAGCGGTGCGCGCTGGCCCCAGCGCGCGAGCGCGGCGACGAGCTGGCGGTAATGGTCGCGTTCGGTCTCGCTGTAGCTCGCTTCCTTGGTCACGTATTGGGTGGTGAACAGTCCCAGCGTGGAGGCCGCGGTGCGGATCTCGGCATTGGCGCCGGCGAACTGGCGGCGGTACGCGGCCAGCAGCTTTTCCTCCGAGCGCGGTTCGGCCAGGGCGATGAGAAAGCCCTGGGCCTTGTGATCCAGCGGTAGCTCGGTCAACGGCCACAAGGTGCGGCCCTCGCCCCACGCGGTGACAAGCCGACCATGCAGCGCCGGTGGCACCGCGTGTTCGGCATACGCCGCCAGATCGTCCCGGCGCAGGTCGTCGACCAGTTGCTGCATGGCCTGGGCGGGCGCGGCCGAGGTCGCCTGCGTCCGGCTGCCGCGGTCGCAGCCGCCGGCGAGGACGAGCAGCCCCAGCAGGAGGGCGGCGCGCGCGCAGGCGGGTCGGATCGATGGCTTGGACATGGCTGCGGCGGCTTCCCCGTGGCCCGGCAGTGTCGCGGGCAGGGTCGGGATGGACAAGCCGAACCGGTCGCGGTTCGAAAGCCCGGGGCGGGCGGCGGACAAAAAGAAAGGGAGGCCATTGGGGCCTCCCGCAATCCGGCCGAGGCCGGAGGACTTGGTTGTGGCACGTTTCCGGCCGCAACCGGACGGGAGCAGGTTAGTGCAACCGATCATTCTTAGGCAATACTTTTTGTTTTCCTCATAACTTATTGATTTTATTTGAGCGCAGACCGCTTGTCGCGAGGAAGAGGCGCCTCAGGGGCGCGCGTCGTCCAGTGCGGCTTCCTTGGCTGCGCGGCGCTCGGGTTCGGGTTGCGCCCATTCGTTGTCGAACAGCGCGGGCTCCCAGCTGCCATACAGCGGGTTCGGCAGCGGCCACCAGCGTTCGCCGATCCAGGCCAGGTAGGGCGCGATGGCCTCGCGGCGGCCGTCGCGGGTATTGGCCAGGATCTGCACGAAGTCGCCGACCTGGTCGCCGAACTGCATCAGCACGCGGTAGCGGCGGGCGACCAGCTGGCGCCGGCAGGTCTTTTCCGATCCGTTCTGCTCGCAATCGTCGACCACCGTGCCCAGCCCGAGGAACTGGCTGTCGTCCTTCACCGGAAAGCCGGCCTGGCGCAGGTTCGCGAGCGTGGCCTCGGCGAGGCTGGCGTCGCGGTTGCTGATGTAGAAGACGGTGACGCCCTTCTTCGCCGCCGAGGAAAGGAACTCGACCGCGCCCGGCAGCGGCTTGGCCTTGCGCTCGCTCACCCACTGGCCCCAATCGGCCTCGTTGAAGCCGTGGTGGTCGCGGATCTGCCGAACGGTGCTGGGCGAGTTATCGAGCACGGTTTCGTCAACGTCGACGATGATCGCCGGCTGCAGCTTGGTGTAGTCGTTGTTGCGCTCGTCCTTGGGCAGCGCATCCCAATGCTTGTCGCGCAGGGCGGCATCGAGGCGCTGGCCGGCCGCGCGATAGATCGCGGTGTAGACAAGGTCGCGTTCGACCGACGTCTGGAACCACACCGTGGCGTTGAGGCTGTCGTCGGCGGGCGGCTCCTGCGCGACCACGGCGGCAACCGGCGTGGGTGCCGGCGCTTCGGCAGTCACGGTGGCGGCGTGCGTGGCGCAGCCACCGACGAGGGCGGCTGCGAGCAGGGTCAGGACGGGAGTCGAAAGGCGCATCAGCGTGCAGAGTCGATGAAAGAGGCGGCCGAGTGTACCCAAGCCGCGCGGCAGCGCTGTTGCAACGCGCGCGCGGCTGGCGGCTTTACCGATCAGCCTTCCAGCAGCGCCTTGATCGCGGCAAAGCCGGCGCTCGCGCGTTCCTGCTTGCGTACCGCATCGGCGACCGGGTCGGCGCCGTCGCGTTGCAGTTCGGCCGCCGGCAGTTCGTCCAGGAAGCGGCTCGGTTTCAGCCGCAGCTTGTCGCCCCAGCGCGAGGCCTCGCGCGAGTGCGACAGCCACAGTTGTTCCTTCGCGCGGGTGATGCCGACGTAGAGCAAGCGCCGCTCCTCGTCGAGGCTGCCTTCTTCGAGCGCCATCTCGTGCGGCAGCGTGCCGTCCTCGCAACCGACGATGAAGACGTAGCGGAACTCCAGGCCCTTGGCGCCGTGCATCGACATCAAGCGCACCTGGTTGCCGGCATCGCCCTTGTCGGCGTGCGAGAGCAGCGCGAGTTGGGCGGCGAGTTCGCCCGGGCCCGAGCCCTTGCCGCCGTCGAACCAGCCCGCGAGTTCCTCGAGGTTTTCCTTGCGTCGCTGGAAGCTGGCTTCGTCCTTGCACTGCGCGCGGATCGACGCGAGCATCCCCGACTTCTCGCCGAGTACGCGCACCAGTTCCGCCGGGCTCAGGCGCTGCGCGTCGGTGCGCAGCGAGCGCACGATGCCGGTGAAACCATCGAGCGCATTGGCCGCGCGCGGCGCGAGCTGCTTGAGCGCGCCGACCGATTCGGCAGCGCGCGACATCGGCATGTGCGCGCCATGCGCGAGTTCGGCCAGCTTCGCCAGCGTGGTCGCGCCGACCTCGCGCTTGGGTGCCTGCACCGCGCGCAGGAACGCCGCGTCGTCATCGGGATTGGCGACCAGGCGCAGCCAGGCGAGGGTGTCCTTCACTTCCTGGCGTTCCAGGAACGCGGTGCCGCCGCTGAGGTGATAGGGCACGCGCAGCAGCTGCATCGCCTTTTCCAGAGGCCGCGACTGGTGGTTGCCACGGAACAGGATGCAGAAATCGCTCCACGGCGCGGCGTTCTTCTGCGCGATGAAGTGGATCTCGCTGGCCACTTTTTCCGCTTCGTGCCCGTTGTCGCGGCATTCCCACACACGGATGCGCTCACCGTCGGGCTGGTCGCTCCACAAGGTCTTGGGATGTTCGTGGAAGTTGTGCGCGATCAGGGCATTGGCCGCGCGCAGCACGCGGTTGCTGCAGCGGTAGTTCTGCTCGAGCTTGACGATCTCCAGCGCCGGGTAGTCCTTGCCCAGTTGCAGCAGGTTGTCCGGATTGGCGCCGCGCCAGGCGTAGATCGACTGGTCGTCGTCGCCCACGCAGGTGAACAGGCCCTTCGGCCCGGCCAGCGCCTTGAGCAGGCGGTACTGCGCGTCGTTGGTGTCCTGGCATTCGTCGACCAGCAGGTAGCCGATGCGTTCGCGCCAGGCCAGGCGCAGCTCCTCGTCGGCTTCGAGCAGTTGCACCGGCAAGCGGATCAGGTCGTCGAAGTCGACCGCGTTGAAGGTGGTCAGGCGCGCCTGGTACTTCTGGTAGAGGATGGCCGCGTCCATCTCACGCGGGCTCTGCGCGACCGCGAGCGCCTCCTCCGGCGACAGCCCGGCGTTCTTGGCGCGCGAGATCAGGTTGCGCGCGTTGTCGAGCACGTCGGGCTTGCTGCCCGGCGGCAGCAGGTCCTTGAGCTGCGCCCCGGTGTCGTCGCTGTCGAACACCGAGAAGCCGCGGCGGAGCCCGGCCTTGGCGTGTTCGATCTGCAGGAACTTCAGCCCCAGCGCATGGAAGGTGCAGATGGTCAGGCCTTCGCCCGCGTCGCCCCTGATGCGCTTGGCGATGCGCTCCTTCATTTCGCGCGCCGACTTGTTGGTGAAGGTGATGGCCGCGATGCGGCGCGCGGGCATGCGCCCCGAGGCGATCAGGTGCGCGATCTTCTCGACGATGACGCGTGTCTTGCCGCTGCCGGCACCGGCGAGCACAAGGAGGGGGCCGTCGCAGTGCGTGACTGCGGCGCGTTGGGGAGGGTTGAGACCGTGCATGGAGACTTCCGGGTAGGGCGTCAGTCTACCCGGCGTGGAACCGGCGCCGGCCGCGCGCTGCGGGTTATGCGAAGCGGGTCGACAAACATGGCGTCGACAAACAGGGCGTCGAGACAGGGCATCGACAAACAGGGGCGCCGATGTTCCACGAACGTCGCCGATGGGGCGGTCAAACGGCAATAAATGCAATTGCCGGCGCCAGGCCAGGGGAGTAGCGTGCTGGCAGCGGCTTTCGTTTATCCCAACGGAGGATGCGGACATGAACGCACGAAACGTTCGTCTTGCCGGACTCTGCATGGTCTGTCTCTTCGGCAGCGCGGCGGTGCCTGCCGAAGAGCCCCTCCAGCTGGTCACGGCCAATTTCATGAAAGTCGATGCCCAGATGCCCTGGGCCAAGGGCCACCCCAACGAGGAGTGGCGCCTGTACGGACTGATGTCCTACCAGGACGGCCGCTACGAGGAGGCAATCGGGCGCTTCGAGCGGGCGGCGTGGTACGCCGACAAGTACTCGCAGCACTACCTGAGCCTGATCTACTGGTACGGCCAGGGAGTGCCCGCGGACCACGTCCGCGCCTATATCTGGAGTGACCTCGCCGCCGAGCGCGGCAGCCACAAGCTGCTGGCGATCCGCGAAAAGATGTGGGAGCAGCTGACGCCGCAACAGCAGCAGGACGCGCAGGCCCAGGGCGCCGACTACTACGGCCGTTACGGTGACTCGGTGGCGCGGCCGCGTGCGGAAGCGGAAATCCGCCGCTTCGCCCGCAGCATGACCGGCAGTCACATCGGCTACCGCAACCAGATGCTCGAGCAACAGAACGGGCCCCCGATCCACGGCTCGTTCGGCAATGCCACCGCCGGCATGCTGGCCTCCAGCGCCGTTGCCGCCGGCGGCCCCACCAGCCTCGAAGCCTATGCCGACGACCGGGTGGAGTCGGGCCCGTACTGGCAGCAGCAGGACCTCGAGCTTGAAACCGGCGGCCGCGTCGAAGTCGGCCCGGCCAAGGCGACGCCGAGGCCGAAGCACACCGACTAGCGAGCGGCGTCCATGTGGCGCGCAGATGCCGGCAGGCGGCAAACCTGCCGGCGGGTCTGCAATCGGGGCTGCAATCCCGTACGGGTCATGGCGACGTCGCGTTGCCACGCAGCGCGCGCGTTGCTCAGCGGATTCCGGCGCACCCGGGCCAACGATGTGCACGGCGCCATGCCAGTCCGCACAGCGAATCACTAAACTGGGCGCATGGCGAAACTCTACTTCTACTACTCGGCGATGAACGCCGGAAAGACCACCACGCTCCTGCAATCCGCGCACAACTACCGCGAACGCGGCATGCGCGTGCTGATCCTCACGCCGCGACTGGATGATCGCGCCGGCCGCGGCACGGTGGCGTCGCGCATCGGCCTGAAGGCCAGCGGTCATGCCTTCGAGCGCAGCGACGACCTCGACACGCTGATCCGTGCCGACATCGATGCGCACGGACGGCTCGATTGCGTGCTGGTCGACGAGGCGCAGTTCCTCGCCAAGTCGCAGGTGTGGCAGTTGAGCGAGGTCGTGGATGCCTTGCGGGTGCCGGTGCTGTGTTATGGGCTGCGCACCGACTTCCGGGGCGAGCTGTTCGAGGGCAGCCAGTACCTGCTGGCGTGGGCGGACGAGCTCAATGAGATCAAGACCATCTGCCACAGCGGCAAGAAGGCGACGATGACGGTGCGCGTGGACGATGCCGGGCGCGCGGTGCAGCAGGGACCGCAGGTCGAGATCGGCGGCAATGAACGCTACGTCTCGGTGTCGCGCGCGGAATTCAAGAAGGTCATGCGCGGCGAAGCCACGATCGAGGGCGTGCCGGAGCCGCAGCAGCCGCCGTTGCTGTGAAGTCGTTGCGCGGAAATCGTTGCGGTGAAGTCGTTGCTCTGAACCCGATTACAGGCAGCCTTGCCGGATCCGTTGCACGTCGCCCAGGGCCGCGCTGCCCTCGGGCATGGCCGCCTGCATCTCCTGCGTGATCGCGTCGAGCTGGGCGCGGGCGAGCGCCGGTTCGCGTTGGCAGCGCGTCTCGGTGAGGTAGGCGCGCGCCAACCAGCGGTCCCTGCGCTGGTCGTTGTTGTCGGCGGGCCCGGTTGTCCCGATTTCGGCCAGGCGCTGCATGGCCGCGGTATCGCCTTCGGCGGCGAGCAGGCGCGCCTGCGCGAGCTCGGCGCGCAGGGTGTGCGGATCCCCCGGGCCGTAATGACCACGCGTCAGCGCGACCGCCTGCTGGAGGGCGCTGCGGGCCTGCGCCGGATCCCCGAGCGCCGCGGCGACCACGCCGATCAGGCGGTCGGTGTCGCCGACGAGGCCATGCTCAGCGCCGAACTGCCCGACGCGCAGCCGGCGCGCCTCCTGCAACAACGGCATCGCGTTGGCATCGAGTCCGGCGTCGTGCAGCGCCGCCGCCTGGTTGAATAGCCCCGTGGCGAGCAGGCCGGGATCCGGGCCCGTGCGCCAGATCTCCACGGCGTGCGCCAGGGCGGGCAGGGCGGCCGCCAGGTCGCCACGTTCCCAGGCGGCCAGCCCGAGGTTGCTGGAGTTGCGGGCGATCTCGGCGTCGCCGGCCCCCAGCCTGGCGACCAGCCACGCCTGGGTCTCGGTGAATTCGCGCTGGGCCAATGCGTAACGGCCCAGGTCCATGTGCAGCGCGGCCAGCTGGCGGCGCGCTTCGATGCCGGCCCGGCTGTCGCCGCCGTGCAGCTGCACGGCGAGTGTCAGTGCCTCCTGGCAATCGTGCTCGGCGAGCGCGAGGTCGCCCTGCGCGCGACGCAATGCACAGCGGTTGCGCAGGATGGTGACGGCCAGGGGATGGCGCGCGCTGACATGACTGCCCAGGTAGGACAACGCTTCGTTGAAGCCGCGCATGGCGGACGCGTTGTCGCCGGCATCGCCCTTGAGCGACGCGAGGTCGACGAGGTTCTCGACGATGCCGACCTCATCGGCTGGCGATTCGCGTCGTATGGCGAGCGAGCGCTCGAACATCTGGCGCGCGCCCTGCCGTTCGCCCGCGGCGCGGCGGCAGCGCCCGAGCTGCGAGTAGAACTGGCTGCTTTGCGGTGGAAGTTGCGCTTCCTCGCCGCGCGCCACGTCCAGTGCGGGCTGCATCAGGGCGAGGCACGCCGGAGCGTTGCCCTGCACGGCGAGCAGCTGTCCGCGCAGGGTCAGTGATTCCAGTTGCAGGCTGTCGGGGATGTCGCGGGTGTTGTCGACGATGGCGGACTGCCGCCGCAGCAGTTGTCCCGCTTCCGCATAGTCGCCCAGGCCCAGGCGCAGGCGCGCGAGCAGGCCCAGCAATTCGGCGCGCGCGCGCGGCTGGTGGCCGGGCTCGGTGCGGTCGCGCGTCTCGGCGGCGGTGAGCAGGCTGCGCAGGTCCATGGCCTTGCCGGGCGCGCCACCCGCCTGTTCGAACAGGCCCACCATGAAATCCTGCATGGCCTGCGCGCGCGCGGCTTCGGCCAGCGCCTGCCGCGCCTGCCAGGCGACCAGGCCGACGGAGATCCCCAGCACCACGATCACCATGGAGGCGGTCGCCAGTGTCCAGCGATGCCGGGCGAAGTATTTGCGAATGCGGTAACCGACACCCTGTGGCCGCGCCAACACCGGGCGACCCTCTTCATAGCGGCGCAGGTCGAGGGCGACGGCTTCCACCGAGGGGTAACGCTGCTCGGGCTGCTTCGACAGCGTCTTCAGCACGATGTTGTCGAGGTCACCCGACAGCACGCGCGCGCGGCGACGCAGTGCGGCGACATGCCCGTATTCCTCCACCGTGTCGCTCTCAACCCGGCGAAGCATGGTTTGCGAAGGCCGGAGCGGGTCATTGAGCAGGATCGCCTCTTCCCACGCCGCGTCGCTGTCGCGCTTGAGCTTGTACGGCTTGCGGTCGGTCAGCAGTTCGTACAGCACCACGCCGAGCGAATACACATCGGTCATGGTGGTGACCGGCTCGCCGCGGATCTGCTCGGGCGCCGCGTAGTGCAGGGTGAATGCACGCATGCCGGTGCGGGTCTGTTCGACCACCGCCGCTTCGCTGTCGAGCAGCTTGGCGATACCGAAGTCGAGCAGCCGCACTTCGCCCGCCGGCGTGACGAGGATGTTCGAGGGCTTGAGGTCGCGGTGCACGATCAGGTTGGCGTGCGCGTGGCTCACCGCATCGCACACCTGCTGGAACATGTGCAGTCGTTGCGCGACCGGTGTGTCCTGGGTGCGGCAGTAGTCGGTGATGGGTTCGCCGTCGACGTATTCCAGCGCGAGGTAGGGCAGGCCCTCGACGGTGACGCCGGCATCGAGCAGGCGTGCGATGTGCGGGTGGCCCAGGCGCGCGAGGATCTGGCGTTCGCGGGTGAAGCGCACGCGCAGGTTGGTGTCGGTCAGGCCCGGGCGCAGCAGCTTCAGGGCGACGCGGCGCTGGTACAGGCCGTCGGCGCGCGAGGCCAGCCACACCTGGCCCATCCCGCCTTCGCCAAGCAGCCGATCGAGGCGGTACGGTCCGACCACGGTGCCCGGCTGTACGCCCGGGCGCGGCGCGACCAGCGGTTCGGCGAGGAAGTCGCCGCGTTCCTCTTCCAGCGCGATCAGCGCTTCCAGTTCATCGGTGAGTCCGGGGTCTTCCTCGCGCAGTTCGCGCAACCGTTCATCGCGTGCTTCCGGCGGCAGCTCGAAGAGCGAGTCGATCAGCGGAGAGAGGAGTTGCCAGCGCGCGGGATCCATCGTTGTGCCTGTGCTCCCTACCCGGTCGGGGCGGCGGCGTAACTCAGGAGTCCTTGAGCGAAGCCAGCAGGAACAGCCGCGCCTTCTGCCAGTCGCGCCGGATGCTGCGCTCGGAGCGCTCGAGCAGGGCAGCGATCTCCAGTTCCGAGAGGCCGGCGAAGTAGCGCAGTTCCACCACCTGCGCGAGCTTCTGGTCGACGGCGGCGAGCTTGGTCAGCGCCACGTCGAGGCCGAGGGTTTCCTCGTCCAGGCGCAGGCCGCCCTCGACGTCCTCGGGCAGGTCGGTAACGCGGTGCAGGTCGCCGCCGCGCTTCTGCGCCAGGCGCTGGCGCGCGTAGTCGACCACCACGCTGCGCATGGCCGAGGCCGCATAGGCGAAGAAATGGGCGCGGTCGTCGAAACGGGCTTCGCGGCGACCGATGAGCTTGAGGTAGGCCTCGTGCACCAGCGCGGTGGCATCGAGGGTCTGGCCATGCTGGCCGGCGAGCTGGCGCCGGGCCATGGAATGCAGTTCGGAGTAGAGCCGCGCGAGCACGTTGTCGAGCGCGCCACGATCCCCTTCTCGGGCTGCATCCAGCAGCAATGTGATGTCGGCACTATCCGCCATGACCATCCGATCCCCCGGAGTTGCGTCGAATATAAACCCAATATCCGCATAGGTGGTGTGCAGATGAGGCGAGGGCTATTTCTGGCAGTGCCCGCACCATACGGTCGTGCGTTGCCCGATCGTGGCCTGCTTCAACGCCCGCCCGCAGCGCGGGCAGGGCTCGCCGCCCCGGCCGTAGGCCGACAGTTCAAGCTCGAAATAGCCGGGTTCGCCATCGGGGCTGATGAAATCGCGCAAGGTGGTGCCGCCGCGCTCGATCGCGTAGGCGAGGATGCGCTTCACCGCCGCCGCGAGCAGGGCGTAACGCTCGCGCGAGACCTTGCCCGCGACACGCAGCGGTGAGATGCCGGCTTCGAACAGGGCTTCGGCCACGTAGATGTTGCCGACGCCGACCACGATCTTCTGGTCCATCAGGAAGGTCTTCACCGGTGCCTTGCGACCGCGGCTGAGCGCGAACAGGTAGTCGCCGTCGAAGGCGTCCGACAAGGGCTCCGGGCCCAGGTCGCGCAGCAGTTCGTGGGTGGTCCCTGGCGGCTGCCACAGCAGGCAGCCGAAGCGGCGCGGATCGGTGAAGCGCAGTACGCGCCGGGAATCCAGGGCCAGGTCGACGTGGTCGTGCGCCTTGACCGGCGTCGCCGCCGGCAGCACGCGCAGGCTGCCGGACATGCCCAGGTGCAGCAGCGCGCTGCCGGCGGACGTGTCGAGCAGCAGGTACTTGGCCCGCCGGCGCACGGCGGCGATGCGCTGGCCGGGCAGGAGGTCGCGCACCTCGTCCGGGATGGGCCAGCGCAGGTCCGGCCGGCGCAGGACGACGCCGGTGATCGTGCGGCCCTCGAGGTGCGGCGCCAGGCCGCGACGGGTGGTTTCGACTTCGGGAAGTTCGGGCATGCCCCCTAGCTTACGAAGATGCCCGCCGGCCCGCCTGTTCAGCTTTGGCCCTTGCCGAAGCGCGTCCCGGTCCCCATCAAATAGGGGTTCCATACCAGCGCGAACGTCCAGTGGGAGTGGCAGAATCCCGCGTGGGACTGCGTCTTCCACCCACCCTCTTCGCCCAGCGAGGAGTGGCGCGCCCGCTCCGGAGTTGTCATGTCCGCATTGCTCGATTTCCTCGCCGGTGGCCTGTTGCAGGCCGGCTGGGTTTCCCTCGCGATCTATTTCCTGGTCGCCACGCAGCTCACCATCTTCTCCGTGACCTTGTACCTGCATCGTTCGCAGGCGCATCGCGCGGTGGACTTCCATCCGGTGCTGGCGCACGCCTTCCGTTTCTGGTCGTGGTTTTCGACCTCGATGATCACCAAGGAATGGGCGGCGATCCACCGCAAGCACCACGCCAAGGTCGAGACCGAGGAAGATCCGCACAGTCCGCAGATCAAGGGCATCAAGACCGTGTTCTGGCAGGGCGTCGAGCTCTACAAGGAAGCGCGCGCCGATCGCGAGTCGATCGAGAAGTACGGCAAGGGCTGCCCGGACGACTGGATCGAGCGCCACCTTTACACGCCGTACGCCACGCTGGGTCCGACGCTGTATCTGTTCCTCAGCTTCGCGTTGTTCGGCTTCGTCGGCGTCGCGTTGTGGGCGATCCAGATGGCGTGGATTCCGTTCTGGGCCGCGGGCGTGGTCAACGGCCTCGGCCACTGGTGGGGCTATCGCAATTTCGAAAGCGCCGACACCTCGACCAACCTGAGTCCGTGGGGCGTGTGGATCGGCGGCGAGGAGCTGCACAACAACCACCACGCGTTCCCGTCGTCGGCGAAATTCGCGCTGCGCAAGTTCGAATTGGACATCGGCTGGGTCGCGATCCGCCTGTTCGAAAAGGTCGGCCTGGCGAAGGTGCTGCGCGTGGCGCCCACGCTTGACGTGCGCCCGAACATCGCCATGCCCGACGGCGAGACGATGAAGGCGCTGCTGGCCATCCGCTTCCAGGCGATGACCGACTACTACCGCAACGTCACCCTGCCCGCCCTGCGCGAAGCCAAGGTCAAGTTGCCGCGCAAGCTGCGCAAGGGCCTGGCCGACGGTGGTCGCTGGCTCGATGACGACAAGCGCGCGCGCCTGCAGGCGTGGGTGGCCGAGCGTCCGCGCATGGCGCAGCTGGCCGAGTTCCGCGCCAAGCTCTCGCAGGTTCTGGACGAACGCTCGCAGGACGCCCAGGCCACGCTGGCCAAGCTGCAGGCGTGGTGTGCCGAAGCCGAAGCCTCCGGCAACGCGGCCCTGCAGGCGTTCTCGATGCGCCTGAAGGGGTATGCACTGGCGCCGTCGCGCATCGGCGCGTGATGCGTCGCCGCGCGACAGGTTCGAATCGGGAAGGAGCGGCGACGCTCCTTCCGTCTTTTGCGGTTCAGCCGCGCTGCGGCAGATTGCGCGGCATGCGTAACGTCCTCACCGTCCTCATCGTGATTGGCCTGCTGTGGCCCGCACTCGCCGCCGCCCAGGTCACCGCCAGTGACGACTACCTGGCGCGCATGGACGGCGACGGCGACAGCCGTATCTCGCTCACCGAATACCAGGCGTGGATGGGTTACGCCTTCGAGCACATGGATGCCAATGGCGACGGCGTGCTCAGCGCGGAGGAGCTGCCCGGCGGACGTGGCAGGACGGTGAGCCTGGCCGAGCACCGCGAAGCATTGGCCGCGATGTTCCAGCGGCAGGATGCGGACCACGACGGCTTCCTCAGCACGCAGGAACTGTCGGCGCCGCCGCGCTGACGCGAGCTGCAGGCGACGCATCCGGCTTCGCTCCCTAGAATGCGCGCATGACCATCCTCGTGACCGGCGCGGCCGGCTTCATCGGCGCCTACGTGTGCCGTTCCCTGCGCGATCGCGGCGATACCGTGGTCGGGCTCGACAACTACAACGACTACTACGACCCGCAGCTCAAGCGCGACCGCGTCGCGGCGCTGTGTCCCGACGTCGACCTGCGCACGCTCGATCTCGGCGACCGCGACGGCCTCGCCGCGCTGTTCGACGAGGTGAAGCCGACGCGCGTCGTCCACCTCGCCGCGCAGGCCGGGGTGCGCTATTCGCTGACCCATCCGCACGCCTACGTCGACAGCAACCTGGTGGGCTTCGTCAACGTGCTGGAGCTGTGCCGCCATCGCGGCGTGCAGCATCTGGTGTATGCGAGTTCCTCGTCGGTGTACGGCGATTCGGCGACACCGCCGTTCTCGGAAGACCAGCGCGTCGACCAGCCGCGTTCGCTGTACGCGGCGACCAAGGCCGCCAACGAACTGATGGCGCACACCTACGCGCACCTCTACGGCCTGCGCGCGACCGGCCTGCGCTTCTTCACCGTGTACGGCCCCTGGGGACGGCCCGACATGGCGCCGCTGCTGTTCTCGCGCGCGGTACTGGCCGGGCGTCCGATCGACGTGTTCAACCATGGCCGCATGCGTCGCGATTTCACCTTCGTCGCCGACATCGTCGCCGGCGTGCTGGGCTCGCTCGACGCGCCATCGGGTGACGATCCGCCGCACCGCGTCTTCAACCTCGGCAACCACACCCCGGTGGAGCTCGAGCGCTTCATCGCCGTGATCGAGCAGGCGGCCGGCAAGCCCGCGCTGAAGGTCTACAAGGAGATGCAGCCGGGCGACATGGTCGAAACCATGGCCGATACCGCCCGCGCCAAGGCCGTTTTCGGCTTCGAGCCGGCGACCGCGATCGAGGCCGGCCTGCCGCAGGTCGTGGCCTGGTGCCGCGATTATTTCGGTGACCGCGCCTGACCCGTTCGCGGCCCCGCGCTGACGCCGTAACCCGCGGGCGGGTACGATGCACGCCCAACGCCCCCCGTTCGGCCGCACCGCGTGCTGGTGCGGCATGACAATGCCGACATGACTCCATCCGTGCCCCAGATCTCCGTCGTCGTGCCCGTGTTCAACGAGCAGGACAACGTCGCCTCGCTCATCCAGGAAACCGTGGCCGCACTGCGCGGCGTGGTTCCCTTCGAGATCGTCTACGTCGACGACCACTCGCGCGACAACACTCTGGCGACGCTGCGCGGACTCAAGGCGCAGGTGCCGGAACTGCGCGTGCTCCACCACGTCAGCCAGAGTGGCCAGAGCACGGCGATCCGCACCGGGGTGAGGGCCGCGCGCGGCGAATGGATCGCCACGCTCGACGGCGATGGCCAGAACGATCCGGCCGACATCCCCAAGCTGATCGCCGAGCGCGCCAAGGGCGGCCGCGACGTGAAAATGATCGCCGGCTGGCGCGTCCACCGCCAGGACACCGGCAGCAAGCGCTGGGCGTCGAAGTGGGCCAATGCGATCCGCGTGCGCATGTTGCACGACGACACGCCCGACACCGGCTGCGGTATCAAGCTGTTCGAGCGCGCCGCCTTCCTCGACCTGCCCTACTTCGACCACATGCACCGCTACCTGCCGGCGTTGATGCAGCGTGCGGGCTGGAAGACGGTGAGCGTGCCGGTGAACCACCGCGCCCGCACCGCCGGCGTGTCCAAGTACAACAACTTCAATCGCGCCCTGGTCGGCATCCGCGACCTGCGCGGAGTGGCGTGGCTGATCACGCGCAGCAAGCGCACCGCGGTCGAGGAGGTCTGAAATGCTGTTGACCGCTGCCGCCACCGCCACTGCTGCCGCCACCGCTGCCGGTGGCGCCGACATCATGAATGCCCCGATCGCCTGGCTGGCCTGGACCGGGCTGCACATGTCGCCCTGGAAGCTGATCGGGCTGACCGGCGCGCTGATGTTCGGCGGGCGCTGGCTGGTGCAGTTCCTGGCCTCGCGCAAGCATGGCAAGCCGGTGATCCCGCGTCTGTTCTGGTACATGAGCCTGGTGGGGAGCGTAATGACCCTGGGCTACTTCGTGTTCTCGGCCAAGCAGGACTCGGTGGGCGTGATCCAGAACCTGTTCCCGGCCTTCACCGCCGCCTACAGCCTGTACCTGGACATCCAGCACCGCGGCTGGCACCGGGACAAGGCGTCCCACTGACCCTCCCCGGGGGCGGGTAGTCCACACGTCCCGGACGGCCCGGCCCGTCAAAAGCCAGGGCGTTCAGGTACGCAGCGCTGCGGCGCGCCCGGCATCCGGGCTGGCGCGATCCCCCTTGGCGCTGCATAATGCGCGGCTCGCTGCGTCCGGTCGGCCTGCTCCCATGGAGCTGGACCTCGCCCGGGCGGGACCCGGAAGCACGATTCCGACCCGCCGCCGGCAGCGGGAACTCCGTTCTGGAGCCACCCACCCTCATCGTGTGCCGCCGCAATCCACCGCGGGCGGAGGGGCCGCCGCCTCCCTGGCCAAGGGAAGCAATCAATTACCTCTCGAGGTGCGTATGTCCCGCGTATGCCAAGTAACCGGCAAGCGCGTGCAGGCGGGTAACAACGTCTCGCACGCCAACAACAAGACCCGCCGCCGTTTCCTCCCGAACCTGCATGAACGCCGGTTCTGGGTTGCCAGCGAAAACCGCTGGGTGAAGCTGCGTCTTTCCACCGCTGCCCTGCGCACCATCGACAAGAACGGCATCGACTCCGTCCTTGCCCAGCTGCGTGCACGCGGCGAGAAGATCTGAGGAGGATCTGAATCATGGCTTCCAAGCGCGACAAGATCCGCCTGATCTCCTCGGCCAACACCGGCCACTTCTACACCACGGACAAGAACAAGAAGAACACGCCGAACAAGATGGAGGTCAAGAAGTACGACCCCGTCGTTCGCAAGCATGTGATCTACAAGGAAGGCAAGATCAAGTAAGTCTTCTGGCCGGTTTCCGACCGGCTTGTTCGAAGCAGTACCGAAGCCCGCCGCAAGGCGGGCTTTCTTTTTGCGTGCCCGAAAAGCGCGCCGCCATCGCGGCGCAGGCAGGCGCCGAAGCCGTTCCAGACAGCGGCTTGACAGGGGGGTCGCCCGTCCACAAGCTGCCCTGAGCCGACAGCCAAGCGCCTTCCAGGTAGGTAGGCTCTCATGCGATTCGCGCCATGCCGCTGGTGGTTTCTAGCGTTGCTGTCGGGCGGAATCCTTGCGGCGCACGGGCTGGCCAACGCGGCGCCTCCCCCGGCCACCACACCTGCACCTGCACCTGCACCCGCGCCCGCACCCACATCGATCCGGCTGGTCGAAAACGAATCGCCGTTGTTCGAAACGCTTGATCGTGCGCGTGGCCTGATGAGCCCGTCGACCAACGACATCCTGGTGGACCGGCACGGCTTCGTCTGGATCGCCAACGACACAGGACTTCACCGCTTCGATGGCCGCAACTTGTACAGCATCGAACGCGATGCGAATCGGCCCGATTCTCTGGCGAGTCAAAGGGTGATTCGACTTGCAGAGACTCCCGACGCGTTGTGGCTCGCCTTCGAGAACGCAACGATACAGCGCCTGAGCATGGTGACAGGCCGTCTCACCGTGGCGCCGATCGACGTGGCGGGTGTTGGCGCTCCACAAAAAATTGAGCGGATGCACGGCGATGCCTACGGTCGTCTCTGGCTGGCTACCGATATTGGCCTGCTCAGGTACGACCCTGCCACTGGCCAGGTGTTGCGCCCCATGGCCAAGGTCTTCCGGATGAACATGAGTCCCGATGGACGGCGCGTGTTCGTGATTACCGACGATTTTCAGATCGGGATGATGGAAACCAATGCCCCGGGGTCACTCCGCTTCGTCGCCCGTCTACCGGTCCCGAACACGACCGGCAGCCTCGTCATGGCGTCGGATGACAAGGGCCTGTGGGTGTCGCGGTGGACCGGAGTGCAGCTATGGAGGCTCGACATCGCCAGTTCCACGCTGCGTCGCATCGATAGTCCCGTGGCCCCCATCTGGCGCCTCGCCGCCGAGCGCAACGGCACGCTGTGGATAGGGACTGCGGAAGGGCTGTACCGCCTCGACACGACCCGTGGGGAGCTGCATCGGTATCGCTACCGCCCCGGCGATCCACTAGGGCTGCAAGTCAAAATCATCAGGGCCATGAGGATCAGCCCCGATGGCGACCTCTGGATCGGAGGCATTTTCGGCGGCGTGAGCCGGGTACGGCTGCGCAGCGGGGTGACCCGCATGGAGTTGGGCAAGCTTCCCGACGCCATCTGCGGCTTGTATGAAAACGCAGGACGCCAGTTGTTCGTCACGCCTTGCGAGGGCGGAATGGGCCGACTCGACCTGGCCACCGGACAGCTATCGGACCTCAGCCCTCAATTCGATCGTCTCAAACTTACGTCCAAGTTTTTCGTGCGCCGACCCATCGGTGATGGAGCGGACGGGATCTGGATGGCAATAGTGGGAGGTGTGCTGCACTGGAGGCCCGGCAACCCGACCCTGATTCCCTCTCCGCACGACATGCTCGGAACCACTCTCGACAGTCGGGGCCGTGTCTGGGCACCCCACGCGGATGGACTGGCCGTGCTGCTTCCCGGATCCCAGGTGTTGCGTGAAGTGACTGCGCATAGGGAAGGCCAGCCGTTTGTGTTCGTTGGCACCTACAGCGTGGAGGAGGGACCCGATGGCACGCTTTGGGTAGCTTCGACGAACGGGTTGTTCCAATACCGGCCCGACTCGGGAGAGGTGGTGCGACAGTTCGTGTCGGAGCGAGGCAATCCGCAGAGCCTGTCCGACACCACTGTCACGGAGGCGTATACCGATCCCGCCGGCCGCGTATGGGTGGCGACCCTGTCCGGCCTCGACCGGATGATCGTCGGCCGCGATGGCGCCATCCATTTCCGCCGATACGATCGCGCGGACGGTCTGCCGGCCTCCGGCATCACTTCGATGCTGAGTGACCGGACGGGCGCGTTGTGGGTGACCACCGATCGAGGAATCGCACGCTGGGATTCGCGTCATGATCGATTCCAGCCCTATCTGCCCGTGGATGGCCTACCGGATATCGCCACCAGCGGCGATGCGGGGATCCTGGGTAGCGACGGCAAGCTGTACTTCGGTACCAACGAAGGCTTGTGGCGTATCGACCTGGACCGGCTGCAAGTGGCCAGGCCTCATTCCACTGTGCTCAGCGCTTACCAGGTGGGCGACTCCACGATCATCAACCTGCGTGGACGCGACCTGCCGGGGATCCACGCCCGGTACCTCGATCGACGCCTGACCTTCACGTTTGCGACGCTGGGCGACCCGCGCAACCTGTTCTATCGCCTGGCAGGTCTGGACGATCACTGGCAAAGCATGCCGGCGAACCTGACCATCGGTTATCACCAGTTGCCTCCGGGTGATTACCGGCTGGAAGTCAGCCGGCTGGATGAAGCGGAGCATCGAACCACGGAGCTATCGCTCCCTGTAGGCATTGCGCCACCGATCTGGCGCACCCCCTGGGCCTACTTCGCGTATCTGCTGGCGATCGCCGCAGCGCTTGGATGGCTAGTGCGCTCCTATGTCGTCAGGCGCCGTCGCCGTCGCGAATACGTCCGCCTACTGCGTGCAAAGGACGAGCGCCTGAGCCTGGCCATGGCCGCGTCCGGCGACGTCATGTTCGAAATCGATTTCCAGAAGAACCAGGTCACCGAGACGGGAGGCGAGGAGGCGTCCCGTCATTCCAGCGAGTCGCACAGCATTCCCGCCTATCTCGACCTGATTCACCCCGATGACATCGAGCCGGTGAGGCACTACCTCGAGGCGTTGCAACAAGAGCACACACCGGATCTGCAGATCGAATGCCGGCGCCGTAGCGCCGCCAACGGTTGGAGGTGGGTCCGGCTTCGCGGTCAATTCATCGTGCAGGACGCCGCCGAAGCACCCGACAGGTTCACGGGGATGCTGCACGACATCACCCAGGAACGCGCCGACCAGGAGATGCGGCTCAAGACCGAGCAACTGCGCATGCAGGCGGAAGTACGAGGGCAATTCCTGGCCGTCATCAGCCATGAGATCCGCACGCCTTTGAACGGCGTCGTGGGCATGATCGAGCTGTTGGACGGCACTTCGTTGAACGACGAGCAGCGCAGGATGCTGGCGATGTGCCGCGACTCGGCCTTCATCCTGTTGTCGATCGTCAACGACTTCCTCGATCTGTCCAAGATCGAAGCGGGCAAGCTGGAACTGGAACACGCGGACGTTCCAGTCCGCGACCTGGTCGATGCGGCCGCAGGCAGCCTCAGGCTGCAAGCTGTAGATCGCGGCCTTCGCCTCGATCTCCATGTGGCCCCCGATGTTCCTGCCAGCATCGTGGGCGACTGGGTGCGCCTGCGCCAGATTCTCGGCAACCTGTTGAGCAACGCCATCAAGTTCACCGAGCGGGGCCGGGTGGAGATGGCCGTGCACATGGATGCGCCGGGTGAATTGCGATTCACCGTGACCGATACCGGCATCGGCATGGACGAGGAGACGGTGCGGAACCTGTTCCAGCCGTTCCAGCAGGCGTCCGCCGCCACGGCACGCCGCTTCGGCGGCAGCGGGCTGGGCCTGAGCATCGTCAAGCATCTGGCCGAAGTCATGGGCGGCCGCGTCGAATGCCGGAGCGAGGTCGGTAAAGGCACCTGTTTCAGTTTCCTGCTTCCGGTCCAGGCCGTTGTCGCTGCGCGTGCCGAGGTGCTTTTCCTGCAGGGGCTGCGCGCGCTGGCGATCGTCGCTCCGGAGCGGAACAAGTACCTGCGCGAACCCTTGCGCTGGCTCGGGGCCGAGGTCGAGTTTGTCGGGGACGCCGATGCCGCCCTGCTGCGGATTACAAACGCACAGGAACCTCGCATCGACGTCGTGTTGATCGAACCGCAAGCGATCGATGGGGATGATCTCCCGTCGCTATGCGAACGGTTGTCGGCCACGCGCGTTCCCGTCGTCGCGATTGCGACGGAACAGGTCCTTCCGCCCGAGTCCCGGGTACACGTCGTGTTCGTCGAAGGGAGTCCGCTGACGTCGCAGACGCTGGTCGGTGGCATCGAACGGGCGCTGGGACGCAGAACGATCCGCACTGCCATCCCACCCGAACGCATGGTAGTCGCGCCGCCAGCGGCAAGTCGTGGCGAGGCGCCTGCGAGCGCACGAATACTGCTGGCCGAAGACAATCCCATAAATCGCGAAGTGTTCTCGCGGCAGCTCGAACGATTGGGTCATGCCTGCGACATCGCCGAGGACGGCGAGGAAGCCTGGGCTCTGTTGCAACACCACCCAGGGCGTTACGGCCTGCTGCTTACGGACGCACAGATGCCGCGGCTGGACGGCTATCAGTTGGCCGCACGCATTCGCGAACAGGAGCGCCAAGAGGGAGCGCGCCAGGGAGGAGCGCGCCTCAAGATCGTGATGATCACCGCCGGCGTGCTGGCAGGCGAACGGGATCGCTGTCTCGCGATGGGCATGGATGGCTTTCTGTCCAAGCCCCTGTCGCTGGACGCACTGAACGACAAACTGACCGAGCTGCTGCCTGCCGCCGAACCGGACGGAACCACGAAAGCGGTGGAGCCGCCGTCCGCGACCGCGGAGGCGGCACTCACGGACCTGCTGGATCTGCTCCAGGGCAACCGCAATAACTTCCGGCGGATACTGGAGATGTTCATCGATACGACGCGCACGGACATGCAGGCGCTGGAGAACGCAGCGCAACGCGGCGATCGCCGGCTGGCAGGCGAGATGGCCCACAGGCTCAAGTCCGCCTGCTCGCAACTTGGACAGCAGGCCGCGGGCCATGCGCTGGAAGAGATCGAAAGGGCCGCACTGTCGCCGAAGGCCGACGATGCCGCATTCGAGGGACTGGTGACGACAGCGATGCGGGAAGTGTCCCTCTCCCAGACGCTGGTCGAGCAGTACCTGATGGCCGGGTCGGAACAGTAAGGCTGTCGCAGCGAGCGCGGCTGAGCAGCCGCAAAAAAAGCCCCGGCCAAAGGCCGGGGCTCTGCATCACACGGAAGATGGAACCCGTCCCATCAGAACGTGACGCTCCAGCTGTCGATCTTGCCGGTGTCGCCGGCGGCGTTGTCGTTGACGCGCAACTTCCAGGTGCCGTTGAGCGCCTCGGTCGACAGGTTCAGCGTCACCGTCTTGTTGATGTTGTCGGTGCTCGACCCGGTGTGGTTGTGGATGTTGTAGAGCGTGCCATCCGGGGCCACGAGGTCGACCTTCAGGTCACCGATGTAGGTGTGCACGATCGCCACCGTCACCGACGCATTGCTCGGGGCGTTGCCGGTACGGCCGGAGACCGTGATCGGCGAATCCACCGTGGCGTTGTCGTTGATCGCGTAGTCGGTCGTATTGCTGTAGGTCTGCGTGCTACCGCCACCGCCAGTGCTGTAGCTGCCGGTCAGGCTCATGCCCGAGTAGGTGCTGTAGCCGTGGACCGTCACGTAGTACGTGCCGGCCTGCGCGGTGGTGATGTTGCAGGTCTCGGCGGTGGTGCTGCCTTCGGACTTGCAGTCGTACGACGTGGTGGTCGGCTGCGCGCCGAACTTGACGTACAGGTCGGCGTCGCCGGTGCCGCCGGCGGTGACGAACTTCAGGTTGGTCGCACCGGCCGGCACGTCCAGCTTGTAGAACTTGTCCGCACCTGCCGAGGCACCGATGCCGGTCGCCGCGACGCCATTGCTCAGCGCTGTCACCGTGCCGCCACCGCCACCACCCGTGCAGCTCACGCCCACGGCAGTGAACGCCGCGGTCACGTCGGCCTTGTTGAGGCCCAGGTCGGTCGCCGCGGTTTCAACACCGCACGCACCCTGGTTGAAGGTGGAGCTCGCGGTCCAGTACAGCGCGTTGGCGCGCGCCATCACCTTGAACGCCTTCGGCGTATCCCAGCCGGCGGTCTTGGCGAGGTTGCAGAACGCCTTGTTGTACACGCCCGAGGAGTAATGCACGTCCAGGCTGGAGGTGTAGTTGGCGGCATTGTCGATCGAGCCGCCGTCGGCGGTCGGGTTGCACATGTAACGCAGCGCGCCCGAGCCCGACTTGAAGATGTCGCGGCCCACGTCGAAGTCGTTGCTGCCCTTCCAGTAGAACTCGGTGGCTTCGCCGCCCATGTCGGAGAAGGCTTCGTTCATGCCGCCCGACATGCCCGAGTAGGTCAGGTTGGAGTGCTGCTCGGTGAAGCCGTGCGAGACCTCGTGGCCGGCCACGTCGACGCTGACCAGCGGATAGAACGTGGTGGCACCGTCGCCGAAGCTCATGTTGGAGCCGTTCCAGAACGCGTTCTCATAGCTCGTGCCGTAATGCACGCGCATGATCAGCTGGAAGTTCAGTGCGTTGTAGCCGGTGTAGGCCGGGTACATCTTGGTGATCACGCCGCCGAAGAAGTGCGCGTCGTTGATCGGTGCGTAGGCGCCGTTGATGGCCTTGGTGGTGTTGCGCGGGCAGGTGTAGGTCCACGCCGTGGTGCTGGTGCCGGTGCTGCCGTTGAGGTTCACCGACTTCACGTTGGTGTTGCTCATCGTGCAGGTGGTGCCGCTCTGGACCACGTCGAGGAAGCCGTAGATGCCGCCCGAACCCCACTCGTACTGGCCGGTCTTGGCGTTGCCGCCGGGGCCGGTGCCGATGTCGGCGTGGGTGAGGCCTTCCCACTGCTTGAGCACCTTGCCGTTGTTGGCATCGACGATCACGAACGGACGCGTCGGCGCGCCGCCCTGCGAGGAGTCGGCGAAGTAGGACACGACGTAGACCAGGTGCGCGCGGTCGTTGCCGTCGACCCAGACCATCTGTTCCGACTTCTCGTTCTCGGTGCGCAGCGTGGCGAGGCGGTTGCCCAGGCCGGCCTGCTTGCCGATCGCCAGCGCCTGGCCCTTGTCGAGCTTGGCGGCGGCCGCCGGGATCTCACGTGCGAGGCCATCGACGCGCTGGCCGAACATGGTGCGCACGTTGCCGTTGCGGTCTTCGGCGACGATCACCTGTTCGCCGAACACCGGCAGGCCGCGGAAGGTCTGCTGGTAGCGGCGGACGGTGCCGTTGCTGGTGTCGGTGCCGAGCAGCTTGAGGCTGGACTCGGCGTCCAGGCCCAGCATTTCGGCGTGGCGGTCGGCGGCATCGGCGGCGGCGCCTGCATGCGCGGTGGCGGCCTTGTACTGGGCCTCCATCTGCTTGGCGTCCTGCTTGTGCAGGTCGACGTGCGATGCCGCCAGCGCGGTACCGCACACGAGCGCGAGCGCCAACGGCGACAGCGCGAGTAGGTTCAACTTGCTGCGTTCCACAACTCTCTCCTTGGGTAACGAACTTGGGTAACGATGGGATGTCGAGACCGCCGCCGGCGCGTCGCGTCTTGTCTTTGCGCGGCGTCGGTTGCCTGGACCCAACAGGCATGGCGGACTCGGATGGGCGGGACACCGGGCGGAATCGGATTGCCATGGACGGCCAAAGGGAGGCCATCGCTTCAAGAAACTGCAGCTACTGCACACCGTGAGCGCTGCCGGCGCGCGTTCAACGGAGATCCACCCGCGGGCCTGGGCCTGCGGGCAAACGGATTTCGTCAGGACGGCATGGGCTCTAACGGCATGCGCGCGAACGGCATGGACGCGAACGGCACGGACGCACCGTGGCAACGGCGCGGGGCGGGCGGGGAGTGGGCGGGCTGCATGCGTGATTCCGGGGCTGAGGGACGACAGGTGTCATCACCCCGGGGCGAGAGCGCGGGCCTTCCTTCGCGACGGCAGGCGTGGCGAGGGTCGGACATCCTTGTGCTTTCGCGTCCTCTGCGTGCCGGCCCCGCGATGCCTGCCAGGCGGCAGCACACCAGCGCATCGGCCTGCACAGCGCCGAAGAGTCGGTACGGAAGGTGACGGCGAGTGGACGACCGGCCCCGGTCTCCACTCCTGCCGCGGCCCATGCGGCGCGCGCATCGTGCCCACCCGCTCCCGCGGGTGCACGCCGCATCGCAACAAATCCCGATCCGCGCGCGGATCGGGATTCCCTCAGCCCGCGCGTGCGCGGATGAAGGCGACGTACTTGTCCATCCAGCCCTGCACGAAACCGCGGCTGGCCGCGCCGATGTTGCCGTCGTTGTCGAAGAAGCCCTCCGTGGCCTGGAGGAACGCCTCCGGCTGGCCGAGCGTGGCCACGTCCAGATAGGCGAGCGTGTTGCGCAGGTGCTGCTGCGCCAGCGCGGTACCGATCGAGCCGACCGAAATGCCGATCACGCCCGCGGCCTTGCCCGCGAACGCGCTCTGTCCGTACGGGCGCGAGGCGTGGTCGATCGCGTTCTTCAGCACGCCCGGCATCGAGCGGTTGTACTCGGGGGTGACGAAGATCAGGCCGTTGGCGGCCTTGACCTCCGTCTTGAGGCGCAACACCTGCGGCGCCTGGTGCGCGTCGTCGTCCTGGTTGTACAGCGGCAGGTCGCCGATCTCGAGCTGGTTGAAGCGGAATTCCGCGGGCGCGAGCCGGGCCAGCGCGGTGGCGAGCTTCCGGTTGAAGGAATCGCGGCGCAGGCTGCCGACGAACACGGCAATGGCGTACTGGCTCATGCAGGTCTCCCGGGGAAAGGTCGCGCCATGCTGCACCGCGGCTCGTTAAGGCCGTGCGCGGCCGCTCACGGCCGGTTCGCGACGGCTACGGCGTTGCTCCCTGCAACACCTACCTGCTCCCGGAGCCCGCCATGCCTGCCGCCCTTCCGCGCCTCGCCGTGCTGACGTTCGCACTTGCCCTCGCGATGCCCGCGCTCGCCGGCGACCCGGGCACCGGGTCCAAGCCCCGCAGCACGCTGCCCGCCGGGGCGCAGGCCCGCTTCACCTTCCTCGACGTCAACCAGGACGGCGTCCTGAGCAAGTACGAATACGACAGCGATGTCGCATTCGAGACGATGGACGCTGACCACAACCACCGCCTGTCGGCCGCCGAGCTGCAGGCGGGCCTGGGGGCAGTGGAGCCCGGTTCGACTTCCGCCGCCGACCGCATCGTGATCGCCGACCTGGATGCCGATGGCGAACTCGACGATGCCGAACTCCGCCGCTCCACCGAACTGCGCTTCGGCTGGCTCGACCGCAACAACGACGGCAACCTGGACCTGGCCGAAATGCAGGCCGGCTACGCGGCGCGCGTGCGTCCATAAGCCCACGGCGCCGCCAACCTCGCGGCGCGATTTCCTGTCGCCCAAAAAACAACAGCGAAGCCATCGCTTCGCTGTTGTCGGAACCTCCCGCCCGGGCGGGTCGCGCGGTTACGCCGGCACGTGCAGGCGCAGCGGCACCGGGCGGTTGTCCTCGTGCATGCAGATGCGGTCGCGGCCTTCCGCCTTGGCGCGATACATGGCGCGGTCGGCGTGCATGAAGAGTTGCTCGAAGCTGTGGCCGCACAGGTTCGTGCTGGCGCAGCCGAAGCTGGCGGTGATCGCGGGAATGCCGCCGTCGATCGCCGACGCATCGATCGCGGCGAGGTACTCGCGGCACTTCTGCGCGATGCGTTCGGCCGTGTGCAGGTCGCCGCCGCAGGAGAGGATGGCGAATTCCTCGCCACCCAGGCGGCCGAACAGGTCGCCCTCGCGGCACGAGGCGTGGCACGCCGCGGCCACCTGGCGCAGCACCCAGTCGCCGGTGGCGTGGCCGTGGCGGTCGTTGATGCGCTTGAAGTTGTCGAGGTCGAGCAGCACCAGTGCGGCCTCGCGCTCGGCGGCCTCGCAACGCGCCAGTTGCGCCTCGGCCTGCGCGCGGAAGTGGCCGCGGTTGAAGATTCCGGTGAGGCTGTCCACCTGCGCCTGCTTGCGGAACATCACCTGCACGCGCTTGATCTTGTAGGCCCAGTAGGTGCCCACGCCGAGCACCAGCAGCAGCATCAGCACCAGCAGGCGGTTGTTGATCGCCGACTTCTTGGCGACTTCCTGCTGCAGGCGCAGCACGTCGTTCTGACGCTGCAGCAATTCGATCGCCTGGTTCTTCTGCTGCAGTTCGTTGCGGCTGAGCTGGAAGGCAAACTCACGCGCCTTGATCTCATCCAGGCGGGCCTTGTCCGCTTCGGCATAGCGACGGTACTGGTCCAATGCCGTAGCCAGGTCTTTACGGCGAAGCGCAACCTCATAAAGCACCTTATGTGCCGTCACCAGCGGCAGCGAGTAGGCATCGTTGCCACCGCCTGCCAGTGCGGAGCGCGCATGCCTTTCGGCGCCTTGGACATCACCCAGGATCAGGCGATATTCGGCGAGCAACCCATGAATTTCGCCGACAAGGCGCGGGTAATGGGAGGCCTCCACCTCTGCGAGGTGCGATTCGAGCAGTTCAATCGCGCGATCAGTCTGTCCCTTTGCAGCCCAGCGACGCGCCAGGTATCCGCGGAGGAGATTGGAGATGATGAATTCCCGTTGCGCCTCGCAATCGGCGATGCCCGCGTTGATTTCATCCTCGTCCAGTTCAGAGCCCAGGCCGTGGAGTGCCTCCACGCGAATCTGCCTGGCGAAACAGCGGTTCCTTGGTGCCGGGTCTTGCGATAAGACCTGGTCTGCGTAGTGCTGGGCGAGGGCGTATTGGCCATGCTGGTTGTACAGAAGCGCGGCGACGCCGAATCCGGTCTGGCGGAGTTCGCTGTCCTGTATAAGATCCTGCATGGCCAGCGCCGACTCAAGGTGGCGCAAACCCAGGGAAAAGTCCCGGGTGATCGCGGCGGTATTGGCGACCAGCAGGCCAGCCCTGAACTTGATTGCTACGTCCGACGTCTCCTTGTGCACCTCGAGCGCTTGCTGGATGGCGGCGTCATACCTGCCCCTCATCGCAGACTGATAGGCCCTAAGCAGACGGAACTGCCACTGCTGGCTGGGGCTAGCAGCGGCCTTTACCTTTTCGATTTCGTCCAGCGCCGATGCAAAGGCCTTGGGATCAGTGCTGCGTGCCGACTCGGCTTGTTTCAACAAGCTGCCAATGTCCTCGCTGGCGTGTGCCGACAGCGGCAACAGCATCGCCAAACAAAAACCCATCAGCAATTTCTTCATCGACACGATCGTCATGAGCGCTTTCCCTTGCTGGCCAATGCATCTCTATTGGTGATCTCGTCCGCCGTCGTGGCAGAAGCTGGTCCGCGTGATTTCAGGCTGCGCGGGAAGTCGTTTCCTGCTCCGGCGCTTCTCCGCCGTCTTCCTGTTCCTCGCCTTCGTTGGGTTCTTCGTTGTCGGCGGGAAAAATCGCGCAGAACATGGCGCTACGACCGCCAAGCTCCCGGCTCAGGCCTTGGACGTCACGTTCCAGCAATGCCTTTCGGATGACGGGATCGAGGTTGGCGCCCACGACGGCTGCTATGAACTCTTCGTGCGACAGCGGCTTGGGGTTGCGGGCGAGAGCTTCCAGGAACTGCACGACATTCGACATCTTCGACTCCTACTACTCGTTGGTTGGACCGCGGGTGTTAACGCCGAAGCGGCGCTCGGCCGCTTCGGCTCTATTCAAATCAATCGGGAACAAAAACGAAGCAACGGGTTTCGGTACGACCACCGATCACTCGATTGACCGCGTTGGCATCCCGCGCCAGCAAGGCATCACGCGCGGCATCATCCAGCCCCAGCGCTTCCACGGCATGGGCGTAGTTGGCGGCGGACATCTGGTTCGGCGCGGCGCCGAGGGTTTCGAGGAACTGCACGATGGACATCACTACTCTCCTTGTGGTGTTGCGGTGGTTGAAAGTCAGGCCTGTTCGGTGGCCGCGGTTTCCGCTCGCTCCAGCGCTTCGATCCTGGCCAGCATCGCTTCGTCGCGTTGCAGCGGCTCGCACGGCGGCACGACCAGGGTGGAATGCATGTACAGCGGCGTGTCGGGCAGGTCGCGCAGGGCGACGGTCTCCATGCGCGGCTGGGTGATCGGCAGCGTCGCTGCTTCGTAAACGGTGACCGGATGGTCGGCCGGGTAGTCCTCGCGCAGGCGCTCGACCAGCAGGCGGCGGTATTCGGAGCCGGTGGCGAAACGGCGATAGGTGCGGTCGCCGGCGATGCCGACCTGCCACAGGATCAGGTAGGCGGACGGGTCGATCCGGCGCCGGTAGAACATCAGCTGGCTGGCCTCGTAGTGCTGGCAGCCCAGGCGGCCCGGGTCGATGCCGAGGTCGGCGTACAGGCAGTCCTCGGCGGAGACGCCAGGCTCCATGTGCGCGGCGAAGCCTTCGCGGCGGGCCTGGGCGATGGCGTCGTGCGGGGCCTTGGCGAACACGCCGGGGTGGCCGTAGAAGGCGCCGACGACGGTGCGGCCGGCGCGGACTTCCACCAGCATGGACTCGACCATGTCGCGGTAGGTCTGGTGGCGCGGCTTGCCCTCGGCGTAATGCGGCTGGAGGCTGCGCACGTCCGGGTGCATCTGCTGCAGCCACAGCTCGACCACCGGATCGGACACGGCGACGAAGACCACGTCGGCCTGTTCGATCTGGCTGCGCGCACGCGGGCCTATATGGGCCCCAAGCATCATCCCCAGGCCGACGCAGACCAGGCTGCCCGGCTTTTCAGCAGTCGTTGACACGTTTCGTCCATCCCCCCGGAAGAGTCAGGACGATAACCGACCGGCCTGATTCTGCAAAATCGGTCTCAGTTCGCCTGGCGCGCCTGCCAGTGGGCGCGCGGCAGTTCCCAGCGGCACAGGGTCTTGTCGGTCACCTTGTCCGGCGTGCGCACGAAGCCGAACCTGGCGAGCAGCTTGTCGATGAGCAGGGCGTGGTCATCGTCCGGGCGCTGCGCATACACCAACGCCAGGCCCATGCCGTTGCCAGCGTGGTCGTTGAAGGCGTGCTCGAGCAGCGGCGCGAAGGCTTCGCTCGACACGCCGCGGTTCCACCAGCCATTGCGCAGCATCACGCCGAGTTCGGCGCTGTCGCCCGTGCGCAGCAGGGCGGCCATGCCGATGGCGGTGTCCGACTCTTTGTCGTCGATGGCCCAGAAGCGGTGGCCGGGCGTGTCCTTCGCGTTGTGCCCGCACGCGCGCTGGAAGCTTGCCAATGCCGCTTCGGCCGACAGCGGCGCGACGATGCGGCGCATGACATCGGGATCGGTGTAGAGGTGGCAGAACATCGCTTCGTCGCGCGCTTCCATCGGGCGCAGTCGCAGGCGCGGTGTATCGAGCACGGCCATCTCAGTTCGACCACGCCGCATCGGCACCGCGCGCCTTCGCGACGCGCACGCAGCCGCCGTTGGGCGCGCTGCGGTCGAACACGCAATAGCGTTCCGCCATCAGCGGCAGGCCGAGGATGGTCTGGTTCGGCCAGTTCTTCAGCTGGCTCGACAGCAGGCAGTACGCCTGCCCGGCGCGCATCGCGTTGCGCGGCCAGTAGTGTTCCTGCGTGCAGGTGAGCCTGGTCTCGCTGCCATCGGGGGCGCGCAGGAAGAAATGCAGCTCGGGCCAGTCGAGCGCGTCGACGTCGGCGTTCGGCAGGCCTTGTTGCTGCTGCGCGAACGTCTGCTGGAAGCGTTCGACCAGCGCCGGCAGGCGCGCATCGCGTTGCGCGAAGGCGGCGAGCACGGCGCGATAGAGCGTGGCTTCGAGGATCAGGAAGCTGCAGCCGGTATCGAAGAAGGCGTTGCTGGCGGCGCGGTGTTCGTACTTCGGATCCAGCGCCGGCGCGTCGATGCGTGGGCCGTCGCCGACCTGCACCGCGACCAGATGCGCGTTGTAGTAGAGGTCGTGGACGATCTGGATGTTGCCGAATTCGCCCTCGTGCAGCCGGTGCGGCTGGTCCGCGTCGTGATCGGCGGAGCCGCCGAGCACCATCACGCCCTGGTTGAGCGGGTCGGCGGCGAGCAATGTGGCGTCGGCGCTGTCGTCCTCGACGTGCACCAGCGGCCGGCGCAGCAGCAGCGCGAAGCGGTTGTCGATGCGATGGGCGTCCGCCAGCGCGGTGAACAGTGGCGTCAATGTCACCCGCGGCTGCTGCTTCAACAGGGTGGCGAAGTCGCTGAGGTTCTCGTCTTCGCGGTCGAACGGCCATGGCCAGGTCAGCGGTGGCTCGACACCGCGTTCGCTGAGGTAGTCGCGCACGTCGTGTGCGATGTCCAGCTCGCTGTAGGCGAGGCCAAACAGGCCGTCGGCGTCGTGCATGTCCTGCGCCTGGGCCTGGGCGCGCGAGAACTGCGCGGCCTCGAGGTGCACGCTTTCGTGCAGGCCATCGAAGTGCACGTCCGCGCGCAGCACCGGCCCGGCCCACACGCCCCCGCCGTAGCGCACTTCCTGCGCCCAGGTGGTCGGCGTGTGGCTGGCGTCCTGGTCGGGATCGTAGGCGTGCGGCAACACCACCAGCGTGCTGCTGCCGGTATCGAGGACGAAGTTGCCGGGGCGTTGGCCGCTGCCGATCGACAGGCGAACGGTGTAGGCGCCCTTGGCATGGGCGAGGGTGATGGGCAGGTGCAGGGCGCGGGTCATGGGTCGATTGGAGCAGATGGTGCGCGGGCGCGGCAGCCCCCATCCCAGCCTCCCCCGCGAGCGGGGGAGGGAGAATTGCAGCCCGCATCCCGGCCTTCCCCCGCGCTCGGGGGAAGGAGAAAAGCCGCGAGCGCGCGAAGGAAAAGATTGCTCCCTCCCCCGAGCGCAGGGGTAACGGCACTACGCCTTGCTCCCTCCCCCGCCTGCGGGGGAGGGTTGGGGAGGGGGTATGTGGCGGTGGAGGTATGCAAAGCGCCCCCATCCCGGCCTTCCCCCGCGAGCGGGGGAAGGAGTCATCGCGCTACGGCACTCTGCGCTGCTGCACCAGCGATTCCACCACCGACGGATCCGCGAGCGTGCTCGTGTCGCCAAGCTGCTCCGGTGCGTTCTCGGCGATCTTGCGCAGGATGCGGCGCATGATCTTGCCGCTGCGGGTCTTCGGCAGGCCCGGCGCCCATTGCAGATGATCGGGCGCGGCGATCGGGCCGATCTCGTTGCGCACGTGGACGATCAGTTCCTTGCGCAGCTCTTCGCTCTCGCGCTCGCCCGCGATCAGGGTGACGTAGGCGTAGATGCCCTGGCCCTTGATGTCGTGCGGGAAGCCGACGACCGCGGCTTCGGCCACCTTCGGATGCGAGACCAGTGCGCTCTCGACTTCGGCAGTGCCGATGCGGTGGCCGCTGACGTTGATGACGTCGTCGACGCGGCCGGTGATCCAGTAATAGCCATCGGCATCGCGGCGGCAGCCGTCGCCGGTGAAGTACATGCCCGGATAGGTCTTGAAGTAGGTGTCGATGAATCGCTGGTGGTCGCCGAAGACCGTGCGCATCTGCCCGGGCCAGGAATCCAGCAGCACCAGGTTGCCTTCGGCCTCGCCTTCGAGCAGCACGCCGTTGGCGTCGACCAGGGCCGGCTGCACGCCGAAGAACGGCAGCGTCGCCGAACCCGGCTTGAGGTCGGTCGCGCCCGGCAGCGGCGAAATCAGGATGCCGCCGGTTTCGGTCTGCCACCAGGTATCGACGACCGGGCAACGCGAATCACCGACGACTTCGTAATACCAGCGCCACGCTTCCGGATTGATCGGTTCGCCGACGGTGCCGAGCAGGCGCAGCGATGCGCGCGAGGTCTTCTGCACAGGCGCCTCGCCCTCGCGCATCAGCGCGCGGATCGCGGTGGGAGCGGTGTAGAAGATGGTGACCTTGTGGCGGTCGATCACTTCCCAGAAGCGCGAGACCGTCGGGTAGTTGGGCACGCCCTCGAACACCAGCGAGGTGGCGCCGTTGGCGAGCGGCCCGTACACGATGTAGCTGTGGCCGGTGACCCAGCCGACATCGGCGGTGCACCAGTAGATGTCGTCCTCGCGCAGGTCGAACACGCTCTCGTGCGTGTAGGCGGCCCACACGAGATAACCGCCGGTGGTATGCAGCACGCCCTTGGGTTTGCCAGTGGAACCGGAGGTGTAGAGGATGAACAGCGGGTCTTCCGCGTTCATGCGCTCGGGCTCGCAGGTGGCCGGCTGGTCGTGGACGACGGCGTCGTACCAGCGGTCGCGTGGCATCTGCATGTCGACCGCGGCGTGCGTGTGGCGCACGACCAGCACCGTTTCGACCGAGTTGGTGCCGGGCAGCTTCAATGCGGCGTCGACATTGGCCTTGAGCGGCACCTTCTTGCCGCCGCGCAGGCCCTCGTCGGCGGTGATGATCAGCTTGGAGCGGCAGTCGTGGACGCGATCGGCGATGGAGTGCGGTGCGAAGCCGCCGAACACCACCGAATGCACCGCGCCGATGCGTGCGCAGGCGAGCATCGCCACCGCGGCTTCGGGAATCATCGGCAGGTAGATCGTGACGACGTCGCCCTTGGCCACGCCGAGCGCACGCAGGGCATTGGCAAGGCGGCACACGCGCGCATGCAGGTCGCGGTAGGTGACGTGCTGCGCGGGCTGGGTCGGGTCGTCGCGCTCGAAGATCAGCGCGGTCTTGTCGCCACGCGTGGCGAGGTGGCGGTCGAGGCAGTTGACGCTGGCGTTGAGTTCGCCGTCGGCGTACCAGTGGATGTGGAAATCGTCGAGCTGGTAGCTCACGTCCTTGACCTGCGTCGGCGGCCGGAACCAGTCGATCCGTTCCGCCACCCGGCCCCAGAACGCATCCGGCTGCGCCACCGATGCGGTGTACGACTGCTCGTATTGCGCGCGGGTGATGCGGGCCCCGGCGGCGAATTCGGCGCGGACGGGGTAGACGGCTTGCGTCATGGGAGTACGGCTCCGGCGTGGGGCATCGGGAAGGTCCTTCCGATTGTGCCGCATCGGCCAGCGCGATCGGGGGATCGGGGATCGTTGCGGCGGCAATCATTCCGGAGCCATGGCACTCTTGGGCCCGGTCCAGGCCAGGGGAAACCGCCGATGTCCACCGCGTCCGCCGTCGCGCCCGCACGCGCGCTCACGCAAGACCACAAGAAAGTGATCTTCGCCTCGTCGCTGGGCACCGTGTTCGAGTGGTACGACTTCTACCTGTACGGGTCGCTCGCCTCGATCATCGCCAAGCAGTTCTTCAGTGGCCTCGATGAAACCAGCGCCTTCATCTTCGCCCTGCTCGCCTTCGCCGCCGGTTTTGCGGTGCGGCCATTCGGCGCGCTGGTGTTCGGCCGCCTCGGCGACCTGGTCGGGCGCAAGTACACCTTCCTGATCACCATCGTGATCATGGGCGCGTCGACCTTCCTGGTCGGCCTGCTGCCGAGTTACGCGAGCATTGGCGTCGCCGCGCCGGTGATCCTGATCGCGCTGCGACTGCTGCAGGGGCTCGCGCTCGGCGGCGAATACGGCGGTGCGGCGACCTACGTCGCCGAGCATGCGCCGCACGGCAAGCGCGGCCTGTACACCAGCTTCATCCAGACTACCGCCACGCTCGGCCTGTTCCTGTCGCTGCTGGTGATCCTGGGCGTGCGCAGCCATGTCGGCACCGAGGCGTTCGAGGCGACGTACTGGCGCGTGCCGTTCCTGCTGTCGATCGTGCTGCTTGGCGTGTCGGTGTGGATCCGCCTGCAGCTGAGCGAATCGCCGCTGTTCCAGCAGATGAAGGACGAGGGCCGGACCTCGAAGGCACCGATCACCGAGAGCTTCTTCTCCCGCAACGGCAGGATCGTGCTGCTGGCACTGTTCGGGGCGACCGCGGGCCAGGCGGTGGTGTGGTACTGCGGCCAGTTCTACGCGCTGTACTTCCTGACCCAGTCGTTGAAGGTGGATGCGACCACGGCCAACCTGCTGATCGCCGGCGCGCTCGCGCTGGGTACGCCGTTCTTCATCCTGTTCGGCTGGCTGTCGGACAAGGTCGGCCGCAAGAAGATCGTCATGGCCGGCTGCCTGCTCGCCGCGCTCACCTACTTCCCGCTGTTCAAGGCGATCACCCACTACGCCAATCCGGCGATCGAGGAAGCGAGCGCGACCCGCCCGGCGGTGGTGCATGCCGATCCCCATACCTGCTCGTTCCAGTTCGATCCGGTCGGCAAGAAGGTCTTCAGCAATTCCTGCGACATCGCCACGGCCGCGCTGGCCAAGGCGGGCGTGCCCTACACGATCGCGGCGGCACCGGCCGGCAGCGTCGCCAGCGTGGCGATCGGTGGCATCAGCGTGCCGGGCTACGAAGGCGCGGGCCTGGGCAAGGACGAAGGCAAGGCTCACGGCGAAGCGTTCACCGCCGCATTGAAGTCGGCGTTGGGCACCGCCGGTTATCCGGAAAAGGCGGACCCGGCACGCATCGACAAGCCGATGCTGTTGCTGCTGCTCACCCTTCTCGTCGTGTACGTGACGATGGTCTACGGCCCGATCGCCGCGTGGCTGGTGGAGCTGTTCCCCACCCGCATCCGCTACACCTCGATGTCGCTGCCGTACCACATCGGCAACGGCTGGTTCGGTGGCTTCCTGCCGACCATCGCGTTCGCGCTGGTCGCCGCCAGCGGCAACATGTACCAGGGCCTGTGGTATCCGATCATCGTCGCGCTGGTGACCTTCGTGATCGGCTCGCTGTTCCTGCGCGAGACCAGGGACGTGGACATCCGCGAGTAGGCGGATGCCGCGGCGGCGCTTTCAGTTGGCGCCGTCAGTCGGCGCCGTCAGTCGGCGCCGTCAGTCGGCGCCGTCGAAGCGCACGAAACGCAGGCCCACGCCCGGCTCGGTCACGATCCAGCGCGGCGCCGCCGCATCGTCGCCGAGCTTCTGCCGCAGTTTCGCCACCAGGATGCGCAGGTAGTGCGTGTCCTGCTGGTGCGTGGGGCCCCACAGTTCGCGCAGCAGTTGCGGCTGGGTGACGACGCGCCCGGCGTGGCGCACGAGCAGGGCCAGCAGGGCGTATTCCTTGCGCGACAACGCAAGCGTTGCGCCGGCGAGGCGGACTTCGCGCCGCGCCAGGTCGACATGCAGATGGCCATCGTCGTACAGCGGCGGCGCATCGAGCGGTTGCGCGTTGGTACGCAGCAGTGCGCGCACCCTTGCCATCAACTCGGGCACGCCGAAGGGTTTGGTGACGTAGTCGTTGGCGCCGGCATCCAGTGCGGCGACCTTTTCGGCTTCGTTCGAGCGCACGGTAAGCACGATTACGGGGGCCTGCGACCACTGCCGCAGCGTCTGCAGCACGGCGTGGCCGTCGAGGTCGGGCAGGCCCAGGTCGAGGATGACGAGGTCGGCGCCATGCGTGGCGAGCGCGTCGAGTCCGGCCTGTCCGCTCTCCGCGAGCGTCACCGCATAGCCCTGCGCGCGCAGGCTGATCTCGAGGAAACGGCGGATCTGCGGCTCGTCGTCGATCACCAGCAGGCGTGCCGGGGTCGATGTCGCGACGTCGGCGGGCAGCGGGCTCATGGCGCGTCCCGGGCCGGTTCGATCACCGGCAGGGTGATGCGCAACGTGGTGCCGATGCCATCGCGGTTGGGCAACGCCTCCACGTCGCCGCCATGCGCGCCGATCATGCCGCGGCAGATCGCCAGGCCGAGGCCGGTGCCCTCGCCGCCGCGGTCGCCGCGGCTGACGCTGTAGAACATGTCGAAGATGCGCTGGCGCTCGGCATCGGGGATCCCGGGGCCGCGGTCGCGCACGTCGATGCGCAGGCGGTTGTCGGGCAGGCGCATGGCTTCGATCACGATCGCCTCGCCCGCCGGCGAGAAACGCGCGGCGTTTTCGATCACGTTGAACAGGGCCTGCTCCACCAGCGCCGGGTGCACCCAGATCAATCCGGCATCGCGCGCGACCTCGACGTGGAAGCGTGCGCCCGCCTGGTAACGTTGCAGGCGGCCGATGGCCGAGCCGATCAGCTCATCGACGCCGATCCAGTCGCGATGCAGGGTGAGCCCACCGTGGCCCAGGCGGGTCATGTCGAGCAGGTTCTGGATGTAGCGGTCGAGGCGTTCGCCCTCGGCGTGGATCGTTTCGAGCAGGCTGCGGCGGTCGTCGGCGGTCATCGCCTCGCCGTAACTGTCGAGACTGCCGGCCGCCCCGATGATCGCGGCGAGCGGTGAGCGCAGGTCGTGCGATACCGAGGACAGCAGCGCCGAGCGCAGGCGTTCGGTCTCGTTGGCCATGCGCTCGGCTTCCAGGTCGGCGACCAGGCGCGTGCGCAGCAGGGCCTGCGAGATGTCGTCGGCCATCGCGCGCGCGAGTTGCCGCTGCGTTTCGTCGAGGCGCGGCGCGTGCGTGGCGCGCTTGAGGCCGATCACACCGAGTGATGTAACGCCCAGCGAGGCCTCGGGCGCGCGCAGCGGCAGGAACCACCAGCCGTGCTCCTCCACCGATTCACGCGGTGCGGTGGCGGCATTCATGGCATCGGCAAGACGCAATGCGGCCGCATCGGGTGGCTGCGTGCCCGCGGTGTGCAGGCTGCGCTGATCCAGCCGCAACCATACGTCGGCATCCAGGCTGTGGCGGAACACCGCGTGCGCGGCCTCGACCACGGCGCTCTCGTCCGCGGCGACGGCGAGGCGCTGGGCGAGGTCCTGGCGTGCATGCGCGTGGCGGTTGGCGACACGCAGCGCCTGCACCTGCATCGCCAGCTGCGACGCCATGCGCCCCGCGAGCAACGCCGCCGCCAGGAACAACGCGACCGTGGCCACGCCCTCCCACGCGGTGATGTACAGCGTGTAGCGCGGGGCGATGAAGAAGAAGTTGTAGGCGAGGAAGCACAGCACCGCCGTCAACAGCGCGGGGCCGGTATGCGTGCGCGACGCGACCACGAGCACGGCCAGCATGAACACCAGGGACACATCGCGCAGGCCCAGCCAGCGCTCCGTGGCGACCGCCACGAGGACGGCGGCCACCGCGCCGGCGATCGCCAGTACATAGCCGCCGGCGGGCTGGGAGGGCTCGGGCGATGCGGCGGGCGCGGTCATCGGCATGTGCGCATTGTGCGCGCTATTGATGAAACGCCACCCGCCTGTTGCAGGGATGAGCGCCGCAGGCGCGAAGAATTTACGCGGAATTTACGCGCCCGGCGGCGCCAGCGGCTTCTGCCTTTATGCCCTGCAGGAAAACACTGGCGCCCTGCAATCGCCACGCCTCGTGGCGTCGGGAACATACGTGAACACCGCCATCACCCACTCCGTCTTCGAGCATGGCAGCGAGCGCCAGGCGAGCTTCCGCGCGATGATGCTGGGCGCCATCGGTGTCGTCTTCGGCGACATCGGCACCAGCCCGCTGTACACGATCAAGGAAGCGTTTTCGCCGCACTACGGCCTGTCGCCCGACTCCGCCACCGTGCTCGGCATCCTCTCGCTGGTGTTCTGGTCGCTGGTCATCGTGATCACGGTGAAGTACGTCGCGGTGATCATGCGTGCCGACAACGAGGGCGAAGGCGGGATCATGGCGCTGACCGCGCTGGCCCAGCGCACGCTGTCGCCGAAGGCGGCATACGTGATCGGCATCCTCGGCGTTTTCGGCGCCGCGCTGTTCTTCGGCGACGGCGTGCTGACGCCCGCGATCTCGGTGCTGTCGGCGGTGGAGGGCCTGCAGGTGGCGGCGCCGGCGCTGCAGAGCTGGGTGCTGCCGATCACGATCGGCGTGCTGCTGGTGCTGTTCGCCACCCAGCGCTTCGGCAGCGACTTCGTCGGCAAGGCCTTCGGGCCGGTGATCGTGGTGTGGTTCCTCGCACTCGCGGCGATCGGCGTGCACAACATCAGCGCGAATACCACGGTGCTGCACGCATTGAACCCGTGGTGGGGCCTGCGCTTCTTCCTCGCCCACGGCTGGCACGGCCTGTTCATCCTCGGCGCGGTGGTGCTCGCGGTCACCGGCGGCGAAGCCCTGTATGCGGACATGGGTCACTTCGGCCGCCGGCCGATCCAGTACGCATGGAACTTCATCGTGCTGCCTGCTTTGACCATCAACTATCTCGGACAGGGCGCCCTGCTGCTGGCCGATCCCCACGCGGTGGAGAATCCGTTCTATCTCGGCGTGCCGGCGTGGGCGCTGTATCCGATGGTGGCACTGGCCACCGCCGCGACCGTGATCGCCTCGCAGGCGGTGATCAGCGGCGCGTATTCGGCGACGCGCCAGGCCATCCAGTTGGGCTACCTGCCGCGCATGGCGATCCGCCACACCTCGCAAGCCACGATCGGGCAGATCTACGTTCCGTCGATCAACTGGCTGCTGATGCTGGCGGTGATCGCCACGGTCGTCGGTTTCGGCAGTTCGACCGCGCTGGCCACGGCGTACGGCGTCTCGGTGACGGGCACCATGCTGATCACCAGCATCATGCTGATCGTGGCGATGCGCGCGCGCTCGGCGCTGCCGGCGTGGCTGTTCTGGCCGCTGGCCACGCTGTTCGTCCTGGTCGACGTGGCATTCCTGTCGGCCAACCTGGTGAAGTTCTTCGATGGCGCGTGGTTCCCGATCGCGCTGGGCGTGCTGGTGTTCATCGTGCTGCGCACCTGGGGCCGCGGCCGCAAGCTGCTGCAGGCGGAAATCCTCAAGGACGGCATCCGCCTCGACACCTTCCTGCCGGGACTGATGCTGGCGCCGCCGACGCGCGTGCCGGGTACGGCGGTGTTCCTCACCGCGCAGCGGAACATCGTGCCCAGGGCGCTGCTGCACAACCTCAAGCACAACAAGGTCCTGCACGAACGCAACGTGCTGTTGACGGTGGAGACGCGCGCCGTTCCGTACGTGCCGGCGGGCGAGCGCCTCAGCATCGACGCCATCGGCGACGACTTCTACCGGGCCATCGTCCGCTTCGGCTTCATGGAGACACCGGACGTGCCGCTGGCGCTGATGCGCTCCGGCGACTGCGGCGCGCTGTGCTTCGACCCGATGGATACGACCTATTTCGCCAGCCGCGAAAGCATCGTCGCGCGCCCGCGCCGCGGCATGCCGATCTGGCGCGACTGGCTGTTCGCCTTCCTCCACCGCAATGCCGCGCCGGCCACGGATTTCTTCCGCATCCCGACCACGCGCCTGGTCGAACTGGGCGCTCCGGTGGAAATCTGAACGGTGTCGCGGTTTCGTGCCTTCCTGCACATGCAATGGCGCGCCATCCGGGCACCATCGCGACTTCTCCAGTGACTCCAGACGGCCATGCACCTGAACCGCAACCTGTTGAACCGCAACCTGTTGTTCCTCGCGCTCGCCTGCAGCCTCGCCGCGTGCAAACCCGCCTCCAACGAAACCGCGACCCCGGCCACCCCCGCGGCCACGGCCGCCGTGGCACCGGCGATGGGCGTCGACCTCGCCGGCATCGACAAGAACGTGAAGCCGGGCGACGACTTCGACGCCTACGCCAACGGTGCGTGGCGCAACGCGGCGCAGATTCCCGACGACCGCTCCAGCATCGGCACCGGCTACGAGGTGCAGAAGAAGGCCGAGCAGCGCAATGCCGACCTGATCAAGGGGCTGGCCGCGACCAACCCGGCCGCCGGCACCGACGCGCGCCGCATCGCCGATTACTACGCCGCGTACATGGACGAAGCCGGCATCGAGGCGCGCGGGCTGGAACCGCTGAAGCCGGAACTGGCGAAGATCGATGCGATCGCGTCCAAGACCGACCTCGCGCGCGTGCTCGGCAGCGGCCTGCGCGCCGACGTCGATCCGCTCAACGCGACCAACTACCACACCGAGAACCTGTTCGGTCTGTTTGTCGCCCAGGGACTGCAGGATCCCGAGCACAACGTCGCCACGCTGATGCAGGGCGGCCTGGCGATGCCGGATCGCGAGTACTACCTGTCGAACGACAAGGAGATGGTGGAGACGCGGCAGAAGTACCTCGAGTACGTGACCGCGCTGCTCAAGCTCGCCGCCGTCGAGGATGCCGACGCCAAGGCCAAGTCGGTCGTCGCGCTCGAGACCAAGATCGCCAAGGCGCACGCCTCCATCGTCGACACGCAGGACGTGCACAAGGCCAACAATCCGTGGGAGATGTCCGCGTTCGCGAAGAAGGCGCCGGGCCTGGATTGGACCGCGTATTTCACCGCCGCGGGCCTGTCCTCGCAGAAGACGATCGTGGCGTGGCAGCCGGCCGCGATCACGCACCTGTCCGCGCTGGTCGGCAGCGAACCGCTGCAGGCATGGAAGGATTACCTCACCTTCCACGCGCTCAACCACAGTGCCGGTCTGCTGCCCAAGGCCTACGCCGACCTGGGCTTCGGCTTCTACGGCACCACGCTGCAGGGCACGCCGAAGCAGAAGGAGCGTTGGAAGCGCGCGCTGGATTCGACCAACAACGCCCTGGGTGACGCGGTCGGCAAGCTCTACGCCGAGAAGTATTTCCCGGCGTCTTCGAAGGCGCAGGTCGAGGGCATGGTGAAGAACATCCTCGCCGCCTTCGGCGAACGCGTGGACACGCTGGAATGGATGACGCCGGAAACCAAGGCCAAGGCCAAGGCGAAGGCGGAGACCATGCGCGTGGGCGTGGGTTATCCGGAGACGTGGCGCGATTACGCGGCGCTGGAGATCCGCGCCGACGATCCGCTCGGCAACCGCCTGCGCGCCGAAGCGCAGGAATACAAGCACCAGGTCGCCAAGCTCGGCGCGCCGGTCGACCGCGGCGAGTGGTGGATGACGCCGCAGACGGTGAACGCGGTGAACCTGCCGCTGCAGAACGCGATGAACTTCCCCGCCGCGATTCTCGAAGCGCCGTACTTCGATCCCAACGCCGATGCCGCCGCCAACTACGGTTCGATCGGCGCGGTGATCGGCCACGAGATCAGCCATGGCTTCGACGACACCGGCGCGGAGTTCGACGCGCAGGGCCGCCTCGCCAACTGGTGGACGCCGGAGGATGCCAAGCACTTCAAGGCAGCCACGGCCAAGCTGGCGGCGCAGTACGACGCCTACGAGGCCCTGCCGGGCCTGCACATCAACGGCGAGCAGACGCTGGGCGAAAACATCGCCGATGTCTCCGGCCTGACCATCGCCCACGAGGCCTACAAGAAGTCGCTCGGCGGCAAGGAAGCGCCGGTGATCGACGGCCTCACCGGCGACCAGCGCTTCTTCCTCGCCTTTGCGCAGTCGTGGCGTTCGAAGATGCGCGACGCCGCGCTGCGCCAGCGCGTGCTCACCGACGGCCACTCGCCGGGCCGCTGGCGCGCGCAGACCGTGCGCAACATCGATGCGTGGTACGACGCCTACGGCGCGAAGCCGGGCGAGCAGCTGTACCTGGCGCCGGCGGACCGGGTGAAGATCTGGTAAGCCACCGCGTCACTGCTTCAACAGAAACGGCCGCATTGCGGCCGTTTCTTTTTTCCGGGTACGCATCGCGCTAGCACCAGCGGTTCACGATTCGCCAGGACAGGTGCTGCGCCCACCACGCGTAGGCGTCGGGGGCGGGATGGAAGCCGTCGGAAGCGATGAAGCGACCTTCCGGCACGTAGCCGGGGTCGACGAACTCGCAGCGCGGGTTGCGTTGCACTCGGTCGAGCGTGAGCTGGTTGAGGTGCGCGCTGCGCTTGCCCAGGTACCAGCCCAGCGGATGCGGCAGCGCCGGGAAGTACTGCATCGGGGGGATGCAGGCGAACAGCAGGTGCCGCACTTCGAACTCCATCGTCAGCAGCTCCACCAGCTGGCTTTGCATTTGCAGCCAGCGGCGCGCGCTGGTGCCGCCGGTGACGTCGTTGACGCCGACCGAGAGCACGGCGACATCGAAGGCCTGGCGCGGCGCGGCGTCGAGCTGTTGCACCAGGTCGGCGATGGCGATGCCGGTGCGCGCCATCAGCTGCCAGGACACGCAGAAGTGGTGGGCGAGCCCCGAGACGAGCCGGCCGGAAAGCGCGGCCGCCTGGGTCGCGGCGCCCACGCCGGCGGCGGCGGAGTCGCCGGCGATCAGCAGGCGCAGCGGCCGGCCTGCGCCGGTCGAGCCCTGGCGTGGCCCCGGGGGCTCCGGCAGTCGCGGGGTCACCCGGCGTGTGTATGCAGCCTGCGCGAGCAGCACAGGGGCCAGTCCGATTGCAGCAAGCCGGTAGGCCATGACGGCTGCTCCTCATACGCAGCGAAACATACGCGGCAGAACCGGCGAGCCGCACCAGATGCGGACTCGCCGGGTTTATCCGGGTAAACGTGGTTTGCCCCGGCAAGCGGCATTTTCGTCCGGCCGGCGCGAAGGTCCGGTCAGCGCTGCCAGGTCGTGCCCCTCACGCCGCGATGGCCCGCAGGTAACGCGCAAACGATGCATCCACGGCGGCACGGGCGCCGCCGATGATGTTGCGCTGCCAGGTGTAGCCGAACACGTCGTCGAAGTCGTAGCCGGCGAGCAGCGCCTGCATGTGGTGCACGTCGGACGGCTTCATCGGCATGTAGTTGGGATAGCTGTACATGAAGGCGACGTGGCGGCGATCGGACGCGACCTGCAGCGCATCGCCCGGCAGCAAGGTCGCGCCGCGCGGTCCGCGCTTCCAGTGCAGCGCGGTGCTGCCCTCGAAGTGGCCGCCGACGCGCAGCAGGGTGACATCGCCCGACAGCCTGAGTTCGTCGCCGCGCCAGAAGCGGATGTGCTTCGACGGCCGCTGTACCCAGGCCTGGTCGGCTTCATGCAGCAGGATGGGGATTCCACCGAGCGCTTCGCTCCATTCCACCATCGACGTGTAGAAGTGCGGATGCGAGATGACGATACGGTCGATGCCGCCGCGCGCGCGCAACGCGTCCACGGCTTCGGCGGTGACCAGGCTGACGCATTCCCACAGCACGTTGCCGGCATCGGTCGGCAGCAGCAGCGCGCGTTGCGGGATGGCGAAGTCGCCCGGCAGGCCGATGCCGAGCAGGCCGTCGTCGTCCTCGAGGCGCAGGCGGTACTTCCCGGCGAGCGCGGCGTGGGTGGTCCAGCGCTGTCCGTTCCATCCGACGTACTGGCGTTCGTCCTCGCACACGACGCAGCGTGCCGGCGGCGCGGCCGGTCGCGAGGGTGATTCCGCGTACTGGGTGCCGCAGGTCTCACAGAGAAAGCAGGTCATGGCGGGGTCTCCGTACGTGTCACGAAAGGCGGGGCTTGGTGCCGCGATGGGCTTACCGTAGGCTTGGACTGGCTCTGGAAGCAGGCCAGTAACGATGAGTGCGCAGGAACCAGTCTTCGAGTTCCCCATCCACTTCGACGAGGGTGGCGGCAGCGGCGGCCAGCACCAGCGCACCCGTCGCCTGCACGAGCAGCTGCGCGCCGCGATCCTCGACGGACGCCTTGCCGCCGACGCGTCCCTGCCGTCGACGCGGCAGGTGGCGGCGGGCCTGGGCATCGCCCGCAACACGGTGATCGCCGCCTACGACCTGCTCATCGCCGAGGGCTATGTGCTGCCGCGCCCGGGAGCGAAGGCCGTGGTCGCCGACGTCGCCATGCGCATGCACACGCGCGCGCAATCGCGGGCCGACGCCGGCGCCGATGCCCGGCTCAATCCGCAGTGGCGCCAGCCCGTGGGACTGGCGTCGCCGTCGCGTTCGCTGCCACCGCGCAACTTCCGCCTCGGCGTGCCCGACCATCGCCACTTCCCCCACGCGATCTGGCGCCGGCTGATGGCGCAATCGCTGCGCGCATGGTCGAAGACCGCGTTCGGCTATCCGCCATCGGAGGGCATTCCGGTGTTGCGGGAGGCGATCGCCAAGCACGTCGCGTTCGCGCGCGCCGTCGCGTGCACGGCGGAAGACATCGTCGTCACCTCCGGCGCGCAGCAGGCCTTCGACCTGCTCGCGCGCCTGCTGGTAACGCCCGGGGAAACCGTGGTGGCGGTGGAGGAGCCCGGCTATCCACCGGTCCGCGCCGCGTTCGCCGCCGCGGGCGCGAAAGTGCTGCCGGTGGCCGTGGACGACGAAGGCTTGTGCGTCGAGCGCCTGCCGCCGGGCGTGCGCGTCATCAGCGTGACGCCGTCGCACCAGTCGCCGACCGGGGTGGCCTTATCGCTGCGCCGCCGCGCCGCGCTGCTCGACTACGCGCGCGAGCACGACGCGGTGATCATCGAGGACGACTACGACGGCGAGTTCCGCTACGGTGGCCGTCCGCTCGACGCGCTGCAGATGCTGGACCGCGAGGCGCGCGTGTTCTACGTCGGCACGTTTTCCAAGAGCCTGTTCCCGTCGCTGCGCAAGGGTTTCGTGGTCGTGCCGGCGTGGGCGCGCGAGGCCTTCATCGCGGTGAAGCACATCGCCGATTCGCACTGCGACACCATCACCCAGTCGGTGCTCGCCGCCTTCATCCGCGACGGCCACCTGGCGCGGCACGTGCGGCGGATGCGGCCGGTGTATGCGGCCCGGCGCGAGGCGTTGCTGGCAGGCCTGCGCACCGAACTGGCGCCGTGGCTGGAGCCGATTCCGTCGGAAGCCGGCCTGCACCTTGCGGCGCGCATCCGCGATCCGAAGCAGGCCAGTCGCATCATCGCCAAGGCGCGGCAACACATGCCCGGCGTGCAGTCGATCGCCGAATACGCCGCGGCAACGCCGGAGCAGCCGGCGCTGGTGTTCGGTTACGGAGTGATCGACGAGGAGGCCATCGCGCCGGCACTGCGGCAGCTGCGCGAGGCGCTGGAAGGCGGCGCCTCTTAAAACGGTTTTAACTCGCGTCGCTTTAGTCGGTCTTGGCGCGCAGGCGTTCCAGCACGCCGTCGAGCGAGTCCAGGTCGCTGTAATGGATCACCAGGCGGCCCTTGCCGCCGCGGCCGTGCAGCACGTTGACCTGGGTGCTGAGCGATTCGGACAGTTCGCGTTCGAGCGCGGCGATGTCGGCCTGCGGCTTGGGCTTGACCGGCTTGGCCTTGGCGTTGCCTGCGCCCATCACCTTGCCGGCGGCGAGCAACTGCGCGCGGTGCTCGACTTCGCGCACCGACCAGCCGTTGTCCGCGGCCTGGCGGGCGAGCGCGATCGCGGCCTGCGGTGCCAGCGTGAGCAGGGCGCGGGCGTGGCCCATTTCCAGCGACTTGGTTTCCAGCAGCACGCGGATCTCGACCGGCAGTTCCAGCAGGCGCAGCAGGTTCGATACCGCCGCGCGCGAACGGCCGACCGCGTCGGCGGCCTGCGCATGGGTGAGGTCGAATTCGTCGATCAGGCGCTGCAGCGCGATCGCTTCTTCCAGCGGGTTGAGGTCCTCGCGCTGGATGTTCTCGATCAGCGCCATCGCGACCACGGTGCGGTCGTCGACTTCGCGGATCACTACCGGGATTTCGGTGAGGCCGGCCAGTTGCGAGGCGCGCCAGCGGCGTTCGCCGGCGATGATCTCGTAGCTCTTGCCGCCGAGGTCGCGCACGACGATGGGCTGGATCACGCCCTGCGCCTTGATCGATTCGGCCAGCTCGCCGAGCTTGCCCTGGTCCATCGTGCGGCGCGGCTGGTACTTGCCGGGCGTGAGCGAGTCGACCGGCAGCGTGCGCAGCATGTCACCGGGCTGGGCTTCCAGCGGCGGCACTTCGGCCGCGGCCTTGGGGCCGAGCAAGGCTTCCAGCCCGCGGCCGAGGCCGCGCTTCTTGGCCGTGCTCATGCCGCCGTCTCCGGCACGGCCGCCTTCGCGGCCTGGTCGCGCTCGCGCTGGCGGCGCAGCACTTCACCGGCGAGGCCCAGATAGGCGATACCGCCGCGGCTGGCCCTGTCGTAGCCGACGATGCTCTGGCCGTGGCTGGGCGCTTCGGCCAGGCGCACGTTGCGCGGCACGATGGTGCGGAACACGCGGTCGCCGAAGTGCTTGGTCAGTTCCGCGGAGACCGCATTGGCGAGGTTGTTGCGCACGTCGAACATGGTGCGCAGCACGCCTTCGATCTCCAGTTGCGGGTTGAGCCGCGCCTTGAGCGCGTCGATGGTGTCGAGCAGGGCGCTGATGCCTTCCAGCGCGTAGTACTCGCACTGCATCGGCACGACGATCGAATCGGCGGCGGTCAGCGCATTGAGCGTGAGCAGCGACAGCGCCGGCGGACAGTCGATCAGGATGTAGTCGTAATGCACGCGCAGCGGCGCGAGCGCGGCCTTGAGGCGCTGCTCGCGATCGGGCTCGCCCATCAGGCTGATTTCGGCCGCGGTGAGCTCGATGTTGGCCGGCAGCAGGTCGAAGTCCTCGGCGGTGCGCTTGAGGATCTTGGAGGCATCGGCCTCGCCCAGCAGCACGTCGCAGATCGTCTCATCGATCTCGCGCTTGTCGATGCCGCTGCCCATGGTCGCGTTGCCCTGCGGGTCGAGGTCGACCAGCAGGACGCGCTTGGGCGTCTTGGCCAGGGCAGCGGCCAGGTTCACGGCGGTAGTGGTCTTGCCGACTCCGCCTTTCTGGTTGGCGACAGCGATGATGCGGGCCATGCGGCTCGTTGCCTCGGAAATACGGTGGTTGGCCGCAAGGACGGCCGGACCGGGATTATGCGTTATCACAGGCGCGGAACGCGCCGCGATAACCGCCGCCGGTGCAACCGCCCTGCCGGTCGGTAAAACGCCGGCGGCGCGGGCGCGTGTTCAGGCGCTGGGCGCGCATCAACGCTTCGAATTATGAGAAGCCGGTCACAGATCAGCCGGCGCTGCTGCGCTGGACGACGATCAGATGGCGTTCGGCATCGACGCCAGGCACGCGCAGCGGGTGCGACGCCGCCAGTCCCCAACCGGCGGGCAGCGCGGCGATCTCGTCGGCGGGATACACGCCCTTCATCGCCAGCAGGGTGCCTTCCGGCTTCAGCAGGTGGCCGCCGAGTTCCAGGATCAGCGGCAAGGTCGCCAGCGCGCGCGCGGTGATCGCATCGAAGGTGCCGGGTTCATCCACGGCTTCGATCCGAGCTTCGGCCACGCGCACATCCTTCAGGCCGAGCTGGCGCACGGCCTCGCGCAGGAAGCGCGCCTTCTTGCCGTTGCTCTCGACCAGGGTCACGTGCAGGCCCGGCTTGACGATAGCCAGCGGGATGCCGGGCAGGCCGGGGCCGGTGCCGAGGTCGGCGAGGTGGCCGCCACGGCGGGCGAGGTCGTCGACGAAGGGATGCATCGCCAGCGAATCGAGCAGGTGCTTGCCGACCATCTCCTGCGGATCGCGTACGGCGGTGAGGTTGTAGGTCTGGTTCCAGCGCGCAAGCAGGGCGAGATAGGCCAGCAGCGGTTCGGCCAGCGTCGGCGCGAGGCCGAGCTCGCGCAGGCCGGCCTCGAGGGTGGGGCGCAGGGTGGCGGGCAGGTTCATCGCGAAAGTATGACTGGCGCGGCGCCGGCTCAGCGCCAGGCGAGGGCGGCGACGTAATCCGGTGCAGGGGTGAATTCGTGCAGCGACCAGTCGCGCGCGGCGCCGAGGCCGGCGTCGCATTCGACCAGCACCAACGCGGCGCCGGCTTCGGCGAAGCGCAGTTTTTCCAGGCCGAACGACAGGCCATGCCCATGCGCCTTCAGTACCGCCTCCTTCGCGCACCACAGGCGCAGGAAGGCGAGGTCGCGCACCGCACCGGCGGCGAACGACGCCAGCCAGTCGTGCTCGGGCGCGGTGAAGAAGCGCTGCGCCAGCTCGAGTGCGCGCGGTCGCGGGCGAACGCGTTCGCAGTCCACGCCCAGCTGCACGCCTTCGCCCAGCGCGATCAGCAGGCCGTCGCCGCTGTGGCTCCAGCTGCAGTCGAAGCCCTCCTGCGGCGGTCCCAGGCGCGGGCGGCCGCGCGGTTCGCGGCCGAGGTTGAGCGCATCCGGGGCCACGTCCAGCGCCGCGGCCAGCCAGGCCTTGGCCACCGGATCCGTGGGCGTGCCGTGCGCATGCGCATGCCAGCTCCAGCGCAGGGGGCCCTGGGCCGGGAACTCGGTGGTGACGGCCGATGAAGGCATTTCGACGGGCATTGACGCGGGTGCCGGTACCATAGCGCAGGGGAAAGCGACCCAGGACGGGTTACGCGCTCCAGGGGGCGCGGTTCGAACACGCATTGTCCGGGAAACGCATGTCGGCAGTTGTACAGAGCATCACGGGGTTGTTGCATCGCCATGAAGCCACCGCCCTGACCAGGGGGGCGGCGGCGCGCCTGTTCGCGTTCGACGCGGCGGGAGCGATCGACCTGGGTCGTTTCGCAGGCGAGGTGCGCGCGGTCGCCGACCTGCTGCCCGACGCCCGCTTCGCCATGAACCTGTGCGAGGACCGCTACCGCTTCATGGTCGCGTTGTGCGCCGCGGCGCTGCGTGGACAGACCACCCTGTTGCCGCCGTCGCGCGCGGCGGCGGTGGTGGAGGATGTGCTGGCCCAGCATCGCGACAGCTATGTGCTCGGCGACGCTCTGATGCAGGGCGACGCCGCGATGGCGGCGAGCCACCGGCATTGGCAGCTGCCACCCACGCTGCCATGGCGCGACGGCGAAGCGCTGGAGATTCCCGAGGACTTGCAGCTGGTGATCGGCTACACCTCGGGCAGCACGGGACGGCCGAAGCCGAACCCCAAGAGCTGGACGTCGTTCCGCGCCAGCACCGCACAGAACCTGGCGGCGCTCGACGACCTGCTCGACCCCGCCGCCGTCACCCCGCTGGTTGCCACGGTTCCGCCACAGCACATGTACGGCATGGAGATGTCGGTGCTGTTGCCGCTGCTCGGACCCGTCGCGGTGCATGGCGCACGTCCTTTCTTTCCCGGCGACATCGCACGCGCGCTGCGCGACGCGCCCTCCGCGCCGCTGCTGGTCACCACGCCGGTGCACCTGCGCGCGCTGGTGGAATCCGATGCCTCGTTGCCGCCGCTGCGCGGCATCGTCTCGGCCACCGCGCCGCTGTCGCGCGAACTCGCGCTCGCGGCGGAGCAGCGCTTCGCTTGCGAGGTGCGCGAAGTGTTCGGTTCCACCGAGACCTGCGTGATCGCGCGCCGCCGCACCGCGCACGAGTCGGCCTGGACGCTGTTGCCCGGCGTGCAGCTCACGCCACAGCCCGACGGCACGGCGGTGCAGGGCGACCACCTGGCCCATGCGGTGGTGTTGGCCGACCTGGTGGAAGTGCACGACGACGGGCGCTTCGAACTGCGTGGACGCAATGCCGACCTGATCGAGATCGCCGGCAAGCGTGCTTCGCTCGGCGATCTCACCCGGCGCCTGCTGGCCGTGCCGGGCGTGCGCGATGGCGTGGTGTTCCAGCTCGATCCCTGCCCCCGAACGGGGGTGGCGCGCATCGCCGCCCTGGCGGTCGCGCCCGGGTTGCGTGAAGCGCAGGTGTTGGCCGCGCTGCGCGAACACGCCGACCCGGTGTTCCTGCCGCGTCCGTTGCGGCTGGTGGATGCGTTGCCGCGCAACGAAACCGGCAAGCTTCCGCGCGCTGCGCTAGCGGTCCTGCTGCGCCACGAGGATTGATTGGCGTCGGGCGGCCGTTGTACTGGTTGTTGCGCTGCGCTTTTTACGTTTTTTTCATTACGCGCAAACCCCTGCAAAGCCGGTTCACACCACTGACGCTGCCATCACGTTGCGGCGCACAGACTCGCTTTGCCCACGATACAAAGGCACCGGTTTCCTCATCGGATTCCCTCTCATCGGGGTTTCCTCGTCGGATCCCCCACACTCGCAGCTGGAAGGAGAACGCACATGATGGGTTTCATTATTTGGCTGATCGTCGGCGGCGTCATTGGCTGGCTTGCGAGCCTGGTCATGAAGACGGACGCCCAGCAGGGCCTGTTCCTCAACATCGTGGTCGGTATCGTCGGCGCCTTCCTCGGCGGCTGGATCGGCAGCATGCTCGGCATCGGCGGCGGCGACATCAACAACGGCGCCTTCAACCTGACCAGCCTGTTGCTGGCACTGGTGGGTGCGATCGTGTTGCTGGCCATCATCAATCTGTTCCGGCGCGGTCGCGTGCGCTGATCGCACGCTCGCGCGGTATGCAAAGGCCCGGTATCCCCGGGCCTTTGTTTTTGTATCGGGTTTGCCGGCGCGCTCCGGCGTGTTGCGTCAGGCCAGCTCGACCCACACCGGCGTGTGGTCGCTGGGGCGCTCGCGCTCGCGCGGCGCGGTATCGATGCCGGCGGCGACGCAACGCGCGCGCAACGCCTCGCTGACCAGCACGAGGTCGATGCGCAGGCCCCAGCCGCGCTGGAACGCCGCCAGGCGGTAATCCCACCAGCTGAAGTGGCCGCCGTCCTCGTTATGCAGGCGGAAGCTGTCGTGCAGGCCGAGGTCGAGCAGGCTGCGCAGCGACTCGCGTTCCGGCGTGGAGCACAGGATCTTTTCGCGCCAGCGCTTGGGATCGTGTACGTCGCGGTCGTCGGGTGCGATGTTGAAGTCGCCGAGCACGACCAGGTTCGGATGCTGGCGCATTTCCTCGCGCAGCCACTCGCGCACCGCGGCGAGCCAGCGCAGCTTGTACTCGAACTTCTCGCTGCCCACGGCCTCGCCGTTGACCACATACAGATCGACGATGCGGATGGCCTGGGCCGGATCCGTGGATCCGGGAGCGCCGATCGTGGCGGCGAGCACGCGCTTCTGCGGATCGTCGAAACCGGGAATCGCGGTGACGCATTCGCTGGTGAAAGGCAGGCGGCTGACCAGGGCCACGCCGTTGTAGGTCTTCTGCCCGCAGAACACGCTGCGATAGCCCAGTTCGGCCAGTGCGGCGTCGGGGAACCTGCTGTCCTCGAGCTTGGTTTCCTGCAGGGCGACCACGTCCGGCGCGAAGTCCTGCAGCCATTGCTGCAGGTGCGGCAGGCGCACGTTTAGCGAATTGACGTTCCAGCTGGCGATTTTCATGGCCGGCAGTGTAACGCGGCGGTTTTCGCTTCCGGCGCGAGTCGTACAATTGGCGCATGAACATCGTGCCCATGAACGTCCGACCCTACCTCGACAAGATGCCGGTTCTCGGCGAGCGCAGCTACGTCGACCCCGCCGCCACCGTGATCGGCGACGTGATCCTCGGCGAGGATGTCTCGATCTGGCCCGGCACCATCGTCCGCGGCGACGTCAACTTCATCCGCGTTGGCGCGCGCACCAACATCCAGGATGGCACCGTGGTGCATGTCAGCCACGACGGCCCGCACGCCAAGCTCGGCGGCTTCGCCACCGTGATCGGCGAGGACGTGACCATCGGCCACAAGGCGATCATCCACGCCTGCCGCATCGAGGATGCGGTGTTGATCGGCATGGGCGCGATCCTGCTCGACGGCGCAGTGGTGAAGAAGCACGGTTTCGTCGGGGCCGGTGCCCTCATCGCGCCCGGCAAGGTGGTTGGCGAGGGCGAGCTGTGGCTGGGCAACCCGGCGAAAAAGGTACGCATGCTCAGCGACGAGGAAATCCAGGCGCTGTATTACTCCGCGCAGCACTACGTACGCCTGAAGAACCAGTACCTCACCGGCGCTGCCTGACGGCGCGTCGCGCGCACGGGTTCCTCTCGGCCAGTCTCTGCGGCTAAAGTCCGTCCAGGGAACACTCACCAAGGGGAAACATGGATCCGTACAACACCGCGGGTGCGCACGTGCCTGCCCAGCCGCCGGCGATTCCACCAGCGATCCCGCCGGCCAATCCCTATGCGGCGCCGGCCGCGCGTCTCGCCGAGGCGTACGGCGACGTTGATTTCGTCACATCGTCGCGCGGTGCGCGTCTCGGTGCGGTCATGCTCGACGGGCTGATCGTGGCCGTGCCCGCCATGCTCGTGGCGATGATCCTCCCGGCGCTGGGTAGCGGGTCCAGCGGGCGGTCGTCGGCCGCTGCGTTCGTGCTGTTCAGCCTGCTCGGAATGGGCTTCATTGCCTTCATAGCCATCCAGTTGGTGCTGCTGCATCGCCATGGGCAGACCATGGGCAAGAAGCTGGTCGGCATCCGCATCGTGCGCTCGGACGGGAGTCGCGCCGGCCTGGGCCGCATCTTCCTGCTGCGCTCGCTGGTGCCGGGCCTGATCGGTGCAATCCCGCTGCTCGGAGCGGTCTTCGGCCTGCTCGATCCGTTGTTCATCTTCGGCGCCGACAAGCGCTGCCTGCACGACATGATCGCGGACACGATCGTCGTCGACGCCTGATTTCGAACGACTGATCCCCTCGACGCCTGATGCTCGACACCTACCGCGAAGTAGTCACGCCCGAAGGCGTGGCTCTGCACCTGCCTGCGGCCGGGCCGGTGCCGCGTGCGCTGGCGTGGGCGATCGACCTGGCCATCCGCATAGGGGTGCTGATGGTCGCGAGCATGGTGCTGGCGATGCTGGGCACCGCGGGCTTCGGGCCGTATGCCGTGCTGATGTTCGTCGTGTTCTGGTTTTACCCCGTGCTGTTTGAAGTCCTGGATCGCGGCCGCACGCCGGGCAAGCGCGCATTGGGCCTGCGTGTCATCGCGGCCAACGGCGCGCCGGTGGGCTGGCTCGCCGCCTTCACCCGCAACCTGCTGCGCACGGTGGACATGCTGCCGTTCGGTTACGCGACCGGACTGGTCGCCAGCCTCACCGATCCCTGGGGCCGGCGCCTGGGCGACATGGTCGCGGGCACGCTGGTGGTGCACGACGCGCGCCCGCACGAACCGCAGGCGGCGCCGGTGGGCGCAGCGCTCGCGCCCGCCGTACCGTTGCGACCGCACGAACAGGCGGCGCTGGTCGCCTTCGCCGAACGCGGGCCGCAGCTCACGCAGGAACGCCAGGTCGAGCTCGCCGATATCGCCGAGCCGCTGGTGCAGGCCCGTGGCCCGCTCGCTGTGGCACGCCTGTACGGCATCGCGAACTGGCTGCTGGGAAGGCGGGGCTAGGGCCTGCTAATGCTTATGGCACATGTCGCATTGCCCCTCGGTGGCCGTCAGGTGGCGTTGCGCAGCGCAGCGCCTTGCTGCCTGCAAGGTCAAGCTGTGCGGCGCCGCATGGCGGCCACTGAGGGGCAACCCGAAGGGCCGGGCCTGAGGCCGCGCGGCGCGGCGTCATCGCTCGGTCGCGTATCGACATACGCTCCCTCGCTCTTCCTTGCTCCGCACGGCCTCAGGCCCGGTGCGGCATGCGCCATAAGCATTAACAGGCCCTAGATGAGGCAGGAAATATTCGTCCGTCGCCACCAGGCCGAATGGGTCGCGCTCGAGCAATGGCTGGACGCGCGTGGCGACAGCGCGCGCAAGGCGCGTGCGCACCGGCGCGATTGGCACGGCCTCGCCGACCACGAAATGCCCGCGCGGTACCGCCGCCTGTGCCAGCAGCTTGCGCTGGCGCGCCGCCGCGGCTACAGCGCGGTGGTGACCGAGCGCCTGCAGCAGCTGATGCAACGCGGCCACGGCGTGCTGTACCGCACGCCCGCGCCGCGCTGGCGGCGTGCGGTGGAATTCGTGCTGGCCGGGTTCCCGCGCCTGGTGCGCGCGGAGAAGGGCGTGATGCTGGCGGCGATGCTGCTGTTCGTGCTGCCGCTGGTGGCGATGTACACCGCGATCCAGATCCAGCCCGATCTGTCGAGTGCGATGTACGACCCGGTGCAGCTCGCCGGTTTCGAGGACATGTACGACCCGAACGACCCGCAGCGCGCGCTCGGCCGCGATAACGGCACCGACGTGGCGATGTTCGGCTTCTATATCTGGAACAACATCAGCATCGGCTTCAAGGTATTCGCCAGCGGATTGCTGGTCGGGCTAGGTCCGGTGCTCGCGCTGGCGAACGAAGGCATCCGCGCCGGCGCCGTGGCCGGCCACCTGCAGGCGGTCGGCCATGGCGATCCGTTCTGGCGCTTCGTCTGCGGCCATGCGGCGTTCGAGCTGACCGCCATAGTGATTGCCGGCGGCGCGGGACTGCGCCTGGGCCTCAACCTGATCGCGCCGGGACAACGGCGACGCATCGATGCCCTGGTCGAAGGCGGACGCCGCGGCGCGCTGCTGAGCGTGGGCGTGCTGGTGATGTTGCTCGTCGCCGCCTTCATCGAGGCGTTCTGGTCCTCGATCGGATGGATGCCGGCCACGGTGAAGTACTCGGTGGCAGCGGTGCTGTGGAGCGCCGTGTTCGTGTGGCTGCTGGCCGGCGGGCGCAACCGTCGCCATGCGGAGTTGTCGCCATGACGCCGTGGCATCGCCTGTGCACGGGAACGCGGCGCGCATGAGGATCGAGGATCTGACCGTCGCCCTGCGGCCACGCACTGCGTGGGAAGCCGTCGAACTCGGCACCGCGCTCGTGCGTCGCCATGCCGGCGCGGTGTGGAAGCCGTGGCTGCTGGTGTCGCTGCCGATGCTGGTGCTGGTCAATGCATTGTGCTGGTGGCTCGGCGTGGTCTGGCTGGCCGGTCTGGTGATGTGGTGGCTGAAGCCGCTGTTCGACCGCATCCCGCTGTACGTGTTGTCGCGCGCGGTGTTCGGCCACGTGCCGACGCCGCGCGAAACCGTGCGCGCGCAATGGAGTTTCGGCCGGCGCTGGATGCCAGCCTATCTCCTGTGGCGCCGGCTGGGGCCGGTGCGCGCGGTGTACCTGCCGGTGGACCTGCTCGAAGGCGGCGTCGGCGAGGAAGCGCGGGCGCGGCGCCGGGCCCTGGGTTCGCCGGTGTACGGCGTGGCCTCGCTGGTGCTGCTGGTGTTCGCGCATTTCGAGGTCGCGCTGCTGCTGGGCGCGGTGTCCACGGTGATGCTGTTCGCGCCCAACGACCTGGTGCAGGAAACCGCGGCGCGGATGTGGAACGTGTTCGAGTCGCAGCAGGACTGGGTGCAGTTCACCAGCAACGCGCTGATGTGGGCATCGACGAGCGTGCTGGAGCCGTTCTATGTCGGCGCCGGCTTCGGCCTCTACCTCAACCGGCGCACCGAGATCGAGGCCTGGGACATCGAGATGGTGCTGCGGCGCCTGCGCGCGCGCCTGAGCCATGCGGTCGCGCCGCTGCTGCTGTTGTGTGCACTGGGGCTGGGCGTGCTGCCCGCGCATGCGCAGCAGGAAGAACCCTTCGTCCAGGAGACACCCGCGCCGCCGGCCACGGAGGTTGCGGCGCGGCAGACACCACGCGCCGAATCGACCCTGCGCGAAGTCTTTGGCCCGCAGGTCGTCGACGACGATGGCTGGCGCCAGGCGATCAAACGTACGTACGAAGATCCGGCCGTCAGCCCCCGGCGCACCGTGACGCAGTGGGTGCCGAAGAATCCCGACAGCCCGCGCCCACCGGCCGACTTTGGCCGCTTCGGTGAATGGCTGGCGTCCATCGGCGAGTACGGTCTGTGGATCGTGGTCGGTGCCCTGGTGTTGGCGCTGTTGGTTACTGCGCCGAAGTGGCTGGGCTGGATCCGCGATCCGGAGCGCCGGCGCGCGCGTGACCCCGACGAAGTGCAACGCGAAGCCGTGGTGGAGGAATCGCCGCTGCCGGAGGATGTGCCGGCCGCCGCGCGCCGCCTGTGGCGGGCGGGCCGCGAACGCGACGCGCTGGCCCTGGTGTACCGCGCCAGCGTCGAGGCGATGACGCGGCGCGCGCAGGTCGTGCTCGTGCCCGGTGCGACCGAGGCGCACACGCTGCGCGCGTCGCGCCAGTTGCCGGCCGCGGCCGATCGCGAGGCATTCGCGCGGGTCGTGCGCGTGTGGCAGACCGCCGCCTATGCGCACGGCCTGCCCGCCGGCGAGGAATTCGAGGAACTGCTGACACAGTTGGCGCAGCGGTTCTGGGCGGGAGCGGCGGCATGAACGCAACGTCCTCCCTGCGTCCCGGCTCGATGCGCATCGCGCTGCTGACCCTGCTGGGCATCGTCGTCCTCGGCGGACTGGCAGCGTGGTGGCTGCATACGCACGAACGTGTCGAGCGCCGCATCCAGATGCCGCGTACCGGCGAGGCGCGGCGCAATCCGCTGTACGCGCTGCAGCTGTCGCTGCAGAAGGACGGCGTGGCCGTGCGGTCGCGCCGGCGCCTGCAACTGTTGCCCGGCGCCGGCAAGGAGGAAGCCAGCGTGCCGCTGGCCACGCGCGACACCGTCGTGATCTACAACGACCCGCGCACGCTGACGGCGCCGGAAGTCGCCGGACTGCTGCGCTGGGTGGACGCCGGCGGCCACCTGATCGTGCGCACGCCACCGCTGGGGCTGCTGGCGACGAACACGCCCGTACCGTTGTTTGCCGACCTGCAGCTGATGCCGATGGGCCGCGACAACAGCGAGTGCGCGGAGATGAAGGGAAACCGCGCCGCCACGGACGCGGCGGCGGACGAGGCCGTGACGGTGCAGACGGACGCGGCGGCGCCGGCGGAGCGCGTAGAAGACCTGGGCCTGCTGTTCTGCGGGGCGCGCCGGTTCACCCTCACCGGCGCCAATCCGGTGTACAGCTGGGGCGACCTGAAGGCGGGCTACGTGTTCGCGCGCATCCGCCGCGGCAACGGCAGCGTCGATGTGCTGGCCGACCTCGATTTCCTCGACAGCGACGACCTCGAAGACCCCGCCAGCTTCCTGCTGGCGCGCCAGCTGCTGCAGCCCAACTATCGCGCCGGCACCGTACACCTGGTCTACGCCGCGCAGATGCCGTCGCTGTGGGCGACGATCATCCGCCACAGCTGGATGGCATGGGGGCCGCTGCTGCTCGCGCTGCTGTTGTGGCTGTGGCGGCGCATGCAGCGTTTCGGGCCGCGGCTGCCGGCGCCATCGACCGAACGGCGTTCGCTGCTCGAGCACATCGTCGCCAGCGGCGAACTCGCATACCGCTACGGTTACGCGCACCTGCTCTACGACGCGGCGCGCAACGCCTTCCTCGCGCGCCTGCGCCGCCGCGATCCGCAGGCCGCCGCCTTGCAGGGCGAGCCGCAGCTGATGCTGCTCACCGAACGCTTCAACGACGTGCCGGCGGCGGAGATCCGCGACGCCCTGCTGCCGCCGTTCGCCAATGACCACACCGCCTTCCGTACCCGCATCGCCACCCTGATCCGACTGAGAAACCGACTATGAGCGACACGCTGATTCCTCCCCTGGCTCCGGATCACGTGGCCGCGCCGCGCACGATCACGCCGATCACGGGCGAAGCGCTGGCGCAACGCGCCGCCGCGATCCGCGACGAGGTCGGCAAGGCCTTCATCGGCCAGGCCGATGCGCTCGACCATGTGCTGATCGCGCTGCTCGCCGGCGGCCATGCACTGATCGAAGGCGTGCCTGGCCTGGGCAAGACCCTGCTGGTGCGCGCGCTGGCGAAGACGCTCGACTGCGGCTACGCCCGCGTGCAGTTCACCCCGGACCTGATGCCCTCCGACATCAGCGGCCACGCGGTGTACGACCCGAAGACGGAGACCTTCAACATCCGCCGCGGCCCGGTCTTCACCAACCTGCTGCTCGCCGACGAGATCAACCGCGCACCGGCGAAGACGCAGTCGGCGCTGCTCGAGGCGATGCAGGAAATGCAGGTCACGATCGAGGGCCACAGCTTCGAGCTGGCGCCGCCGTTCCTGACCCTGGCCACGCAGAACCCGGTCGAGCAGGAAGGCACCTATCCGCTGCCGGAAGCGCAGCTCGACCGCTTCCTGCTCAAGGTGCTGATCGGTTATCCCTCGCGCGCCGACGAGAAGAAGATGGTGGTGGCGGTGAGCCAGGGCCGCATGGCCTCGGACTTCGATCTGTCGCAGGTGCGGCGCGTGGTCGGGCCCGGGGAAATCGTGGCGATGCAGCTCGGCACCGCGCTGGTGACGGTCGACGACGCGGTGATCGACTACGCCGTGCGGATCACCGCCGCGACACGCGACTGGGCCGGGATCGCGCTCGGCGCGGGTCCGCGCGGCAGCCTCGCCCTGGTGCGCGCGGCGCGCGCGCAGGCGGTGCTCTCCGGCCGCGACTTCGTCACTCCCGACGACGTGCGCGAAATCGCCAAGCCGGCGCTGCGCCATCGCATCGCCCTGGCACCGGAATTGCAGATCGAAGGCCAGGAACCCGACGACGTGCTGCATGCGTTGCTGTCGAAGGTGGAAGCTCCACGGCAATGACGCGCACGAGCACCGCACACGCCTTCCGCCCCTTCCCCCGCTTGCGGGGGAAGGGGCCCAACCCTCCCCCGCAAGCGGGGGAGGGTGTAGCGGACCGGAATTGAATGGAACGCCCGATGCTTCCATCGCGCATACGCAGCCTGCCCCGTCCCGCGCCGGCGCTGCTGGTGCTGCTCGCGCTGTGGGCGGCGCTGGGGCTCGCCGCCAGCATCGAGTACGCACCGGTGTCGGCATGGCAGGCCGCCGGCGTGGCCTTGCTGCTGGTGGCGGCGTTCGACGCACTCCGCGTGACGCAGAGCGCCACGCCCGATGTGCAGCGGCGTGTTCCGGACACCTGGCCGATCGGCGTCGAGCGGCCGGTGGCACTGAAGCTGCAGGCCAGCCGCGCGCAGCAGGTCGACGTATTCGACCTGCATCCGGGGAGCTGGGCCATGCAGGGCCTGCCGCGCCGCCTGAGCCTGCGGCGTGGCGAAGCCGCGAGCCTCGACTACACCCTGCGTGCCACCGCGCGCGGCGACTTCGTCTTCGACGGCGTGCAGCTGCGCCTGCATTCGCCGTGGCGGTTGTGGTGGCAATCGCGCGTCGCTGGTGCGGCGCAACGGGTGCGGGTGTTCCCCAACTTCGCACCGCTCGCGCGCTTCGCGATGTTCAGCGCGGAACAGGCCTCGCGCCTGGTCGGCGCGCACGTGAAGCGGCGCCGCGGCGAAGGCACCGACTTCCATCAGATGCGCGAATACCGCGTCGGCGACAGCCTGCGCCAGATCGACTGGAAGGCGACGGCGCGCGCGCGGCGCCTGATCTCGCGCGAATACCAGGACGAAAAGAACCAGCAGCTGGTGCTGATGCTCGATACCGGCCGGCGCCTGCTCGCGCGCGACGGCGAACTCGCCCACTTCGACCACGTGCTGGATGCGTCGCTGGTGGTGTCGTACCTCGCGCTGCGCCAGGGCGATGGCGTCGGCCTGCTGGCCAGCGGCGGCGACAGTGCCTGGGTGCCGCCGCAACGCGGCGTCGGCGCGATCGACAATCTGTTGCGCGCGACTTACGCGCTGCAGCCCAAGCCCGTCGCCACCGATTTCCTGCAGGCCGCGACCGAGTTGTCGTTGCGCCAGCGCCGCCGCGCGCTGGTGATGCTGGTGACCAACCTGCGCGACGAGGACATGGACGACCTGCTCGCGGCGGTGCAGATGCTGCGCAAGCGCCACCTGGTCTGCGTCGCCAGCCTGCGCGAGGGCTCGCTCGATGCCACGCTGGCGCAGGACGTGCACGACCTGCCGTCCGCCATCCGCGCCGGGGCCACGGCGCAGTACCTCGCCCAGCGCAACGCCGCGCACGATGCGTTGCGCAGCCACGGAGTGATGGTGCTGGATGTGGCCTGCGGGCAGCTAGCCGCGGCGCTGGTGGAGAAATATCTCGCAATCAAACGGGACGGACTGCTATGAATCCAAACATCACCGGAATTTCCCTGCTCCTGCTGTCTGTTTCCATGGCGGGCTGCGTGTCACAGCCCACCACCTTCCGTGCCAACACCAGTATCAATCCAGCGCGCTATCGCGTGGTCTGTGAGGGCGAATACGAGGAACCGCCGCAGCTGGCCTCGGGCAAGGCGCCGGTATATCCGATCAGCATGTTGAACCCGGCGCTGATCGAGGATCGCAAGGTCCGTCATCTGCCGATGGAATGGCCGGTGACATCGACCTTCACGGTAGGTGCCGATGGCAGTACGGATGCCATCCAGTCCACGGTTACTACGCCCGTGTCGTTTGGCGAGCACATGACTTTAGCGGTGCGCTCGTGGCGCTTCACGCCCGCGCGGGCCGGTGACGAGGCCGTGCCGGCAAAGTGCAAGGCGGGCTTCACTTTCACGCTGGGTTGAAGACGGGGTAGCAGCGCGCCTGCGATTTCAGGGTGTCGATGCGCGCAGCGCGAAAGGCGGCCACATCGCAGGGCGGCCTGCAACGAGCGAATACGCACGCGCGGGTTTTTATGCGCTGACGCTGCATGCATGCCGGTCACGGCGGTGAAGCCGCACTGAAGCTCCTTGCGCGACTCGCCTGCACTTCACGTCGTCGGCACAGCCGGCGACGTGCAATGGGTCCCCCGCAGGAAGACCCATGGATACCACCATTGCCACCGCCCGCTGGGCAAAGCTCGCCTTGACCTTCGCCGGGATCATCGCGGCCATCGTGCTCGGCGTTGCCACCAGGATCGGGCTGGACATGGCGAACTACTTCGAAACCGAGACTGTGCTGGCCCGCGACGGCGGCGCCACCGGGGCGGCAACTCCAGCTTCGCCGCATGCGCCTGCCGGGGTCGTGCCGATCGTGGCAGCGGCGGGAATGCCCCCGGTCGAAGTACACAACGACGATGCGGCCGACCTGCAGCACTCGACGCCGGCGGCCGGGACTGTGCCGTAGGCCAACCGTGCCGCGTCGCGTCCTCAGTCCGGACGCGTGGCGTACTCGAGCTCGGTCAGCGTCGTCATGGCCTCGTCGCGCGATGCACCGCACATGGACGCGTGCGGTTGCAGCGAGGCACAAAACGCAGGTCGCTCGGGTTTGCCGAACAGCCGGCAGCGCAACGCATCGTCCAGCTGCACGCACGGAATGCCCGCCGGCTTGCCATGCGGCATGCCCGGGATCGGCGAGGTGATCGAAGGCGCGATGCAGCACGCGCCGCAGCGGTCGCGGCAGTCCATCGAACGGCGTCGCCTCAGTCGGCGGTCACGAGGATCGGTTCGCGATCCCGCAACTTCGCGTAGACCGCATCGGTTTCCGGACGGACCTTGTGCCAGCGCTGGAAGCTCTCCGCGGCCTGTTCGACCAGCATGCCCAGGCCATCGATGCAGTCGTGCGCGCGGGCCGAGCGCGCCCAGGCGAGGAAGGGGATCGCCGCTTCGCCGTAACTCAGGTCGACCGCGGCGCCACGCGGCGCGATGAGGTTGACCGGCAGCGTCGGCAACGATTGCAGCGGGTCGCCGCGCGAGGCCGACGTCGCATTGATGACGAGATCGAAATTGCCCAGCGTGCCCACGTCCTTGAGGTAGCGCGGATGCACGCGGCCGGGCAGGGCGAGCATGTCGGCGAGCGCGTCGGCGCGTTCGGGAGTGCGGTTGACGATGTAGAGACCGCCGATCCCGGCATCGAGCAGGGCTGGCGCGACGCCGCGCGCCGCGCCACCGGCGCCGATCAACAGGGTGCGGCGCGCGCGCAGGTCGAGGCCGTGGCGCTCGGTGAGGTCACGCACCAGGCCGACGCCGTCGGTGTTGTCGCCCTGCCAGCCCGTCGCTGCGCGAGTCAGCGTGTTCACCGCGCCGGCGCGTTGCGCCGCTTCGCTGAGATAGGTGCAGATCTGCGCGGCACGAAGCTTGTGCGGCAGGGTGATGTTGGCGCCGACGCCACCTTCGGCGGCGAATGCGGCCAGCGCGGCATCGAAGTCTTCCGGCGCGGCATCGATCGCGGCGTATTCCAGTCCGATGCCGGTCTGGCGCGCGAAGGCGGCATGGATGCGCGGCGACAGCGAGTGGGCGACGGGATGGCCGATGACGGCGTAGCGCTGGACGGACATGAAAGCCTCGCGCGAATGGATGAACGGTTGGGCCGGCCGCGTACCGGTCGGGGTGCGCTGCGCAGCCGTGCGTACTGGACGGAACGCGAAGCGAATGGCGGGCCGGCCGCGTCGGCTGCGAGTCTACGCCTGCCATCGCGAACTGTGCGCCAGCGACAGGTTTTGCGATGGCGGGGAGTCAGCAAGTCCGGCACATTGACGCCTCGTTCACGAGGGACGCCACGATGCGCCGCCACTCCGCCTCCTTGACCGGATCTTCCTTGACCGGATTGGTCCTGCTCGCCGGCCTGCTCTCGTTCGGCGCCCACGCCTACCTGGCCGAATTCGGCATCGAGGGCATGCACGTGGTGTCGACGCCGGCATCGGAAGTCCGCGCGACGGTCACCGCCGACGGCCAGCGCATCGTCTGGGGCAGTACCGATCGCGCCGGTGGCAAGGGTGGCTGGGACCTGTGGCAGGCGACCCTCAAGCAGGGGCGCTGGCAGGACCCGCAACCCTTGCCGATCAACACGACGGCGAACGATTTCGATCCGGCCTTCAGCGCCGACGGGCGCTGGCTGTATTTCTTCTCCAATCGCGATGGCGGTGTGGGCGGCGACGACCTGTACCGGGTCGCGGTGCGCGCGGACGGCGGCTTCGGCAACGCGGAGAACCTCGGTCCCGGGGTCAACAGCAAGGGCGACGAATGGGCGCCGGCGCCCAGTCGCGACGGCAAGTCGCTGCTGTTCGCCAGCAACGGTTTCGGTGGTGCGGGACGCCACGACCTGTTCGTCGCGCGCTGGGACGGCAGCGCGTTCGGCGACCGCAAGCCGCTGCCGGGCGTGAACACGCGCGGCGATGAGTTCGATGCGGCGTGGCTGGACGGCGGCAAGGCGATCGTATTCACCCGTTCGGACAATGCCGACGACAAGCCGATGCAATTGTTCCTCGCGCAATGCGACGGCCAGCGTTATGCCGACGCGGCAGCGCTGCCGTTGTCGTTCAACAGCGCCGAGGCGTGGACGCTGGGTCCGGGCATCGACTGGAACAAGCCGGGCGAACTGCTGGTCACCGGCAAGGCCCGCGCGCCCAGTGCCGGCAAGCTCGACATCTACCGGATGAAGGCGCCGACGGTCAGCGGCAAGCCCGGCTGCGTGCAGTAACGGGCGTGCAGTAACGGGCGTGCAGTAACGGGCGTGCAGCAGCGGGCCGGCGTTAAAGCAGGGCCGGTCAGTCTTCGCGCAACCAGCGCGCCGCATCCAGCGCGAAATAGCTGAGCACGCCATCGGCACCGGCGCGTTTGATCGAGGTCAGCGCCTCGAGCGCGCACGCGCGTTCGTTGATCCAGCCGTTGAGCGCGGCCGCCTTGAGCATCGCGTACTCGCCGCTGACCTGGTAGACGAAGGTCGGAACGCCGAATTCGTCCTTCACCCGCCGCACGATGTCGAGATAGGGCAGGCCCGGCTTCACCATCACCATGTCCGCGCCTTCCTGCAGGTCCTGCGCGACTTCCTGCAGGGCCTCGTCGGAATTCGCCGGGTCCATCTGGTAGGTGTACTTGTTGCCCTTGCCGAGCGCGGCGGCGGAACCCACTGCATCGCGGAACGGCCCGTAGAACGCACTCGCGTACTTCGCGCTGTAGGCGAGGATGCGCGTATGGACGTGGCCTTCGCCTTCCAGTTCGCCGCGGATGGCGCCGATGCGGCCGTCCATCATGTCGCTGGGCGCGACGATGTCGGCGCCGGCGCGCGCGTGCGACAGCGCCTGCTGCACCAGTGCCTCGACGGTCTCATCGTTGAGCACGTAGCCGCTCTCGTCGATCAGGCCGTCCTGGCCGTGCGTGGTGTAAGGATCCAGGGCGACGTCGGTAATCACGCCCAGTTCCGGGAAGCGCTGCTTGAGCGCCTGCACCGCGCGCTGCACCAGGCCGTCGTCGGCCCACGCGGCTTCGGCGGTCAGCGACTTGGCTTCCGGCGCGGTGACCGGGAACAGAGCGAGCGCGGGCACGCGCAGTTCGCTGGCCTGCTCGGCGACCTTCAGCAGCTCGTCGATGGAGACGCGCTCGATGCCGGGCATCGAAGCGATGGCTTCGCGGCCCTTGAGTTCGTGGACGAAGACCGGGTAGATCAGGTCGTTCGCGGTGAGCACGGTCTCGCGCATCAGCCGGCGCGAGAAGTCGTCGCGGCGCATCCGCCGCGGGCGGGTGTAGGGATAGCTCATGCGGCAATTCTACGCTGCGCCCGCGGTGCGGGCCTTGCGCGAACAGGACACAGCGGTTCCAAGGCCGGGCAGGACCGAGGGCCGCGCCCGGGGTTGTTGCGGCGAAACCGACCGCATGCCGCTACCGCCCCCGCGGCGCGCCTGGGGTGGTTGCCGGCGCGGACGGATAGACCCGGTAGCGCAGTGGTGCGACGGCGATGGTCTGGCCCACGGCGGGGATTTCGACGTCCGGGGTGGCTGCGAAGTCGAGTTCCAGCGGGCGCGGCTGGTGCTCGACATCGAGCTCCAGGGTGATGCGATCGGCGAGGCGGTGCGCGGCCGCGACCCTCGCGGACCAGCCTTCGTCCGTGGGGACGATGGCGAGGTCGTGCGGGCGCACGTACAGGCGCGCGGGTTGCGTCGACCCGGCCAAGGGTGCGCCGCCTTCGATCGGCAGCCGCAGCTCGTGTCCGATGGCGACGAAGTTGCCGCCGTCGAACCGGCCCTCGACGGCATTGGCGCGGCCGATGAAATCGAACACGTATTCCGACGCCGGCGCGCTGTAGATCTCGTGCGGCGTGCCGACCTGCTCGATGCGGCCTTCGCGCAGCACCACCACGCGGTCGGCGAGTTCGAGCGCTTCCTCCTGGTCGTGGGTGACGAACAGCGTGGTCTGTCCAGTCTGCTCGTGCAGGCGCCGCAGCCAGCGGCGCAGGTCGACACGGACTTTGGCATCCAGCGCGCCGAAGGGTTCGTCGAGCAGCAGCACGGTGGGGTCGATCGCGAGTGCGCGCGCCAGGGCGACGCGCTGGCGCTGGCCACCGGACAACTGCTCCGGATAGCGTTCGCCCAGTTCCGCCAGCTGGATCAGTGTCAGCAGTTCCTCGACGCGGCCCGCGATCGTCGCCTTGTCCGGACGCTTCGAGCGCGGCCGGCTGCGCAGGCCGAAGGCGACGTTCTCGGCCACGGTCATGTGCTTGAACAGCGCGTAATGCTGGAACACGAAACCGACGTTGCGTTCGCGCAGGCTCAGGCGCGTGGCATCGGTGTCGCCAAACAGCACCTGGCCGCTGTCGGCGTGCAGCAGGCCGGCGATCACGCGCAGCAGCGTGGTCTTGCCCGAGCCCGAGGGGCCGAGCAGCGCGACCAGTTCACCCGAAGCGATGTCGAGGTCGACCGCGTCCAGCGCGGCGACATCGGTGTAGCGCTTGCTGAGCTGGCGAATGTGCAGGTCCATTCCGCGCCGCGCTGCTGGAAGGGTGGGGTCATGTTGTACCAGCACCGGCGCCCCGGGTGGAAAATTCCCGGTGCGTGGCGCTTTGGCCTTCTCGAAATCTACCCGAACAACGTTCATTCAATGCCTCCGATGCGTCTTAGCCAGCGCATCGCCATGCCTGGCCTCCAGCCAGAACTTGATGATCAAAGTCACCAGCGCCAAGCCGCTCAACAACGACGCCGCCGCGAACGCCGCCGTGCTGTCGAACTCGTTGTAGAGGATCTCGATGTGCAGCGGCAGCGTGTTGGTCAGGCCGCGGATGTGCCCGGACACCACCGATACCGCGCCGAACTCGCCCATCGAGCGCGCGCCGCACAGGAGCACGCCGTAGAGCAGACCCCACTTGATGTTGGGCAGGGTGACGCGGCGGAACATGGTCCATGCCCCCGCGCCGAGCGAACGCGCCGCGAGTTCCTCGTCGCTGCCCTGCTGCTGCATGAGCGGGATCAGCTCGCGCACCACGAACGGGAACGTGATGAACAAGGTGGCCAGTACGATGCCCGGTCGCGCGAACAGGATCTTGACGTCGAAGTGTTCGAGCAGCGACGCGAACCAGCCATGGGTCGTGCTGAACAACAGCACCAGGCACAGGCCAGCGACGACCGGCGATACCGCGAACGGCAGGTCGATCAGCGACAGCAGCAGTTTCTTGAAGCGGAAGTCGAAGCGCGTCACCGCCCACGCCATAAGCGTGCCGAAGACCGCGTTCACCGGAATCACGATCGCCGCGGTGAACAAGGTCAGTCGCAGCGCCGCGCGCGCATCGGGTTCGCGCAGGGCCGTCCACCACGCCTTGAAGCCTTCGCCGAACGCGGCGCCGAGCACCATCAGCAGCGGCAGCACGACCAGGCCGAGCATGATCAGCACGGCAAGCACTATTAGCGCCGTGCGCAGCCACGTCGGTGAGTGCAGGGCGCCGTCGACGTTCGCGTCAGCCATGTGGTTTCTCCCGGCGCTCGTGCGCGAACAGCGACGGGATCGCATTGATCGCCAGCAGGCAGACGAACGATGCCGCGAGCAGCAGCGCGGCGATGGCGATCGCGCCGTTGTAGTCGTACTCCTCCAGGCGGATGGTGATCAGCAGCGGCGCGATCTCGGTCGCGTACGGCTTGTTGCCGGCGATGAAGATCACCGAGCCGTACTCGCCCAGCGCGCGCGCGAAGGCCAGCGAGAAACCGGTGAGCAGGGCCGGCAGCAGTTCCGGCAGGATCACCCGGCGCAACGTGGTGAAGCGCGAGGCACCCAGCGATGCCGCGGCTTCCTCCTGTTCGTGGCCCAGCGCTTCCAGTACCGGCTGCACCGTGCGCACGGCGAAGGGCAGGCCGATGAACACCAGCGCGATGACGATGCCGATCGGTGTGTAGGCGATCTTCAGTCCCGCCTGCTCGGTGAACCGTCCCACCCAGCCGTTGCCGGAATAGATCGCGGTCAGGGCGATGCCGGCGACGGCGGTGGGCAAGGCGAACGGCAGGTCGACCAGCGCATCGAGCACGCGGCGACCGGGAAAGCGATAGCGCACCAGCACCCAGGCGACGATCGCGCCGGCGACGAGGGCGAGCAGCGCCGCTGCCAGTGCGGCGCCGAAGCTGAGCTTCAGCGCCGCCTGCACGCGCGGGTCGTGGATCGCGCGCAGCCAGCCATCGCCGCCGAGCCCGGCCGCACGCACGGCGAGCGCGAGCAGCGGCAGCAACACCACCACGCCGAGCCAGGCCATGCCCAGTCCGAGGCTCAGCCCGAACCCGGGCAGCGGGCGGCGGCTGCGGAACGGAATCAGCGGGGACAGGACGGCGGCGGTCATGGCGGGGCGGTCATGGCAGTGTCCAGCGGGCGAGCACGGGGCTCACTTCGGCTGGTAGATCCGGTCGAAGAAACCGCCGTCCGCGAAATGCTCCGCCTGCGCCTTCTTCCAGCCGCCGAAGGCCTCGTCGATCGTCACCTGCGGCAGCTTCGGAAAGCGCGCCAGTTCGGCGGCGTCGACCTTGTCGGGTTCGGCCGGTCGGTAGAAATGCCTGGCGGCCAGGCGCTGGCCTTCCGGCGAATACAGGAAGCGCAGGTAGGCCTCGGCCTGCTTGCGCGTGCCGTGCTTGGCCACGTTCTTGTCGACCCAGGCCACCGGCGGTTCGGCGCGGATGCTGATCGATGGCACGACCACTTCGAACTTGCCGCGCGTGTCCGGTTGCGAAACCGTCAGCAGCGCTTCGCTCTCCCACGCGACCAGCACGTCACCGATGCCGCGTTCGACGAAGGTCGTGGTCGCGCCGCGCGCCCCGGTATCCAGCACCGGCACGTTCTTGAACACGCGGGTGAGGTAGTCGACGACCTTGCCGCCGTCGCGGTACTCGCGCGACGCCCACGCCCACGCGGCGAGATAGTTCCAGCGCGCGCCGCCGGAGGTCTTCGGATTCGGCGTGATCACGGCGACGCCCGGCCTGGCCAGGTCGTTCCAGTCCTTGATGCCCTTCGGATTGCCCTTGCGGACGAGGAAAACGATCGTCGAGGTATAAGGCGCGCTGTTGTGCGGCAGGCGCGATTGCCAGTTCGCCGGCAGCAGCTTGCCCTTGTCCGCGATCGCGTCGATGTCGGCGGCGAGCGCCAGCGTGACCACGTCGGCTTCGAGGCCGTCGATCACCGCGCGCGCCTGCTTGCCGGAACCGCCGTGCGAGGCGCGCACGTTGATGGTTTCGCCCGTTTCCTGCTTCCACTGCGCGGCGAAGGCGCGGTCGACTTCCGAATAGAGCTCGCGTGTCGGGTCGTAGGAGACGTTGAGCAGTTCGACATCCTTCGCCACCGCGTTGCCGCCGATGAGGACGGCGGCAAGCAGCGCGGAACGAAGGGCCATGCGGAGCGTGGGGGAGGTCATGGGGGGCCTTGGGTGTCTAGAACGAAAGCTGCGCGCGGGTGAAGAAGGCTTTCTCGTCCTCGCGGTCGGCGCCGGCCGCGGCGCCGCCCTCGAACGTGGTCTGGCTGTAGTTGGCGACCAGCTTCAGGTTCTGGGTGAGGTACCAGTTGAGGCCGACGGTCCACGCCTGCGCGCGGCTCGCGGACGTGGCGGGATTGGCGAACAGCGGGAAGGCGTCGTCGTCGACATCGAGTTCTCCGTAGCGCGCGACCAGTTCCAGCGCGCCCCAGCCTGCCGCACCGGTCGTAAACGGTTGGTTAGGCCGGGCGACGCCGCGGTAGGAGGCGTCCTCGCCGGTCAGGACCCAGCTGCCGCTGAGTTGCCACGCGTTGTTCTCCAGGTGCTCCACACGGCCGGCGCTGGCGCCGGCTATCAGGCGCACTTCCTGTTCGGAGGTGACGTATTCGCCGAGCAGGCCGAGCGGGCCGTTGTAGTAGTACGCCTGCGGCGACCAGCGCCGGTGCAGGCCGTCGGCGGCGGCTTCGGCGCGATAACCGAAGAACTGCACCTGCCCCGGCGTGCGGTAGCGCGGCAGGAAATTGGGGCCCGCGCCGAAGTTGTCGCTGACGCTGGTGGCGATGCCGACGCCCAGGCCCGACCAGGCATTGGCGGCGTTCTTGTAGGGCTCCCAGAACACGCGCGCGGTGGCTTCGAATTCGTTGTCCGGGTTGGAGGCGACTGCGTCGCGGCCATCGACGACGCCGTTGAACACACCGACGGCGTAGTTCAGCGTGCTGCCGGCGAATTCACCCTGCAGCTGCACGCCAAGATCGCGGCCCGGCGTGAGTTCGGTGGGCAGGCCACGCTCGATGGCGGCGAGGCTGCCGGCGGACTGCAACTGCTCCAGGCCGAAGGGCTGCTTGTACTTGCCCACGCGCAGCGTCGCGCGCGGATCGAACTTCAGGTCGAGGTAGGCATCGTTGAGCGTGGCGCTGTCGCCCGCCAGCTGCGCCTGCAGGCGGAAGCCAAGCAGCGGGCCCCAGGTGCCTTCGATGGTGGGCTCGACGCGACGCAGCAGAAGGGTATCGTTCTGCGGAAGCTGCTCGTCATCCAGGTAGAGGCGACCGTCGGCCTGCACCAGTGCCTTGAACTTCACCTCGATGCCATCGCTCGCCGGCGACTTGACCGACAGGCCCTTGGGACTGAGGCTCACGACCGGTTCCTTGGCGGCCTTCGCGGCGGACTCCTCGGCCTGCAGTTCCAGCTTGCGTTCGATCACGCGCAGGCGCTGGTCGAGGTCGGCCAGGGCGGCGCTGTCGGCGGTGGTCGCCGTCACGCCGAGGCGCTGCTCGAGTACCTGCAGGCGCTTAGCCAGTTCTTCGACCGTGACTTCGGCCGCGTGGGCGTGCAGGGGCAGCAGCACGAACGCGAGCGCGGCGAACATCGGGGTGCGGCGCAGGGACGTGGTGGGACGTGCGGGCATGGAGATCACCAGGGTTGGAAGGACACAGTGGCGATGCGCGCGGCTGGGCGGAAACGGTCATGCCTCATCTGCATATGCCGGTTGCGCATCTGGACGAGGCAGGGTGCCGATGTAACGGCCCGCCGGCAATGACCGCGATCAAGCGGGACGGCGCCGTCGCGGGCAGGCAGGCCACGCGCAGACCGTAAGATGGCGTCGATGCCCGTCCGCTACCGTCCCCTGCCGCCGCTGGCGCGCACCTGCCTGATCGCGCTGGCCGTGCTGGCGCTGCTGTGCTGGCTGGGACCGTTGGCGACCCGCTTCGATCCGCACACGCCGGACTGGGGTGCGATGTCGGTGCGGCCCGGCGTGGGTGGGCACTGGTTCGGCACCGACGCGATCGGCCGCGATGTCTTCGCCCGCACGCTGGCCGGCGGACGCTTGTCGCTGACCGTCGGCCTGCTCTCCAGCATCGTCGCACTGGTGATCGGCCTGGGTTACGGCGCGATCGCCGGACTGGCCGGCGGCCGCGTCGAGCGCGCCTTGCTGCGCGTGCTCGACGTCTTCAGCGCGCTGCCCTTCCTGCTGGTGGTGATCCTGCTGTTGACGCTGTTCGAGCGCTCGCTGGGACTGCTGCTGGCGGCGATCGGCGGTTACGTATGGATCGACCTCGCGCGGGTGATGCGCGCCGAAGCCGCGCGCCTGCGCGAGGCGCCATTCGTGCTCGCCGCACAGGCGGCCGGCGCGGATTTCGGCCAGCGCCTGCGCTGGCACGTGCTGCCGAACCTGTTGCCCCTGGCGTTCGTGTACCTCGGCCTGATCCTGCCGCAGGCGATCCTGGTGGAGAGCTTCCTCGGCTTCCTCGGGCTCTCGGTCGATGAGCCATCGGCGAGTTGGGGCACGCTGTTGAGCGAAGGCGTGCAGGAACTCGACAGCGCGCCGTGGACACTGTTGTTTCCGGCGGTGTTCCTGGTGGCGACGCTGGCGGCCTTCCAGTTCCTCGGCGACGGCCTGCGTGACTGGCTGGACATCCGCGGTGACAGCGGCCGCGGTGACAGCGGCGGCGCCGCGCGCGTCGAACGCGAGAGTGCGGCGGCATGAGCATGAGCAGGCTGGCATGAGCAGGCCGGTGCTCGCCATCGACGGGTTGTCCATCGCGGCCGGCGGGCGGTCGCTGCTCGACGCGCTGGCACTGCAGTTGCACGCCGGCGAATGCCTCGGCCTGGTGGGTGAAAGCGGCAGCGGCAAGAGCCTCACCGCGCTGGCGCTGCTCGGGTTGCTGCCCGTCGGACTACGCGCACGGGGGCAGTTGCGGCACGAAGACCGCGCGATTGCCTTGGGCTCGCCTGAGCACGCGGCGCTGCGCGGGCGCGTGCTCGGCTGGGTCCCGCAGGATCCGCTCGCCAGCCTGCACCCCTTGCGCAGCGTCGGTGCCCAGCTGGTCGAGACGTTGCGCGTGTTGCGGGGGCTGTCGCGGGCCGCGGCGCGGCGCGAGGCCGAAGCCTTGTTCGCTCGCGTGCAGCTGCCCGAACCCGCGGCGGCCCTGCGCCGGTACGCACACGAATTCTCCGGCGGCCAACGCCAGCGCATCGCTATTGCCTTGGCGCTGGCGGCGCAACCGCGCGTACTGGTCGCGGATGAGCCGACGTCGGCGCTGGACGCGCGCATCGCCCGCGACATCCTCAACCTGCTCGACACGCTGCGGCGCGAGGAAGGTTTGTCGCTGCTGCTGATCAGCCACGACCTGCCACTGGTGGGCGCGTACGCGCAGCGCCTGCTGGTACTGCAGCGCGGCACGGTGGTCGAGCAGGGCGATACGCGTGCGGTGTTCGCCAACCCGCGGCACGCGTACACGCGCGAACTGCTGGCGGCCGACCGCCTCGATCCGTTGCCGGCGATGGACACTCCCGCGCCGGTGCTGTTGCGCGGCGAACGCCTGCGCCTGCGCTATCCGCGCGCGCCGCGCGATGCCCTGCATGACGTCTCCATCGAGTTGCGCCGCGGTGAAGGCCTCGCCCTGGTGGGCGAAAGCGGCAGCGGCAAGAGCACGCTTGGCCGCGTACTGCTGCGCCTGCTGCGCGGCGCGCACGGCAGCGTGCGTTTCGATGGCGTCGAACTGACCACGCTCGGCCGCGCGCAACTGCGCAGGCTGCGGGCGCGCATGGGCGTGGTGTTCCAGGATCCCTACGCTTCGCTCGATCCGCGCCTGCGCGTGGCCGACATCATCGCCGAGCCGCTGCGTATCCACGGTCGTGGCGATGCCGCATCGCGTCGCGCCAAGGCGGCGGAACTGCTGGTCGCGGTGGGCCTTGAGGCGGACATGCTCGACCGCCACCCGCACCAGTTCAGCGGCGGCCAGCGCCAGCGCATCGCGATCGCGCGCGCACTGGCGACCGCGCCCGAACTGCTGGTCTGCGACGAAGCGGTCTCCGCCCTGGATGCGCACCACCGCGCCGCCATCCTCGCCTTGCTGGCACGGCTCAAGCGCGAGCGCGGGCTGGCGCTGCTGTTCGTCACCCACGACCTCGCGGCCGCGGCCGCGGTGGCCGAGCGCATCGCCGTGCTCGATGCCGGCTGCATCGTCGAAACCGGCGCGACCATCGAGGTGCTGCGCCAACCGCAGCACGCGCACACGCGCGCACTGCTGGCGGCGCGTCCCGCGACGTAGGCGGGACGCACACTCAGGCCGTGGTCTTTCCTTCGCGCACTTGTGGCTTGCTCCTTCCCCCGCTTGCGGGGGAAGGCCGGGATGGGGGCACCCTCCCGCGCGCGGGGGAGGGAGCAATCAGATCAGCCCGCCGCCCAGGCTCAGGCGGATCGCGGCGACCACGATCACGATGCCATTGAGGATCAGGCCCGTCTTCGCGCGCCCGCGGTTCTCGCTGCGGGTGAACAGGATGCCGATCGCCGCGATCATGGCGCCCACCGCGGCAAACGGAATCAGCAGCCAGTTGGTGAGGCCGATGACCGGTATCAGGGCCAGCACCATCCAGCACAGGGCGAGGATGCCCCACAACACACTGATCAGCCCCATGGTTGCCTGCTCCCGGGCCGCGGCGCGGCCGATACGCACAAGATGGCGCTGCCGCGGCGCCGCTTCAAGTAAACCGATGGCCCATCCGGCTGCTCCATGCGTGTATCGCGACGCGTAGCTCGCGCCGGCGCGTGCTCAGCGGCGCGTGCTCAGCCGACGGTGTCGTGGACGCCGTCGATCTCCACCCGCAACTCGCGGCGGCAGATCGCCGCGTGCAGGACCACGAAGCGCACGCCTGGATCGACTCGCTCGCGCAGCAATGCCGACACGATGTCGAGGTCGGCGCGATCACGCACATAGGCCTTCAACTGCGTGCCCGCGCCCATGCGCGCCGGCAGCTCGGGACGGCGCGCATGTGCGGCGGCGATGAGGCTGTCGAGGTTGGCCAGCGTTTCATCCAGCTGCGCGCCGATATCGTCGGCGTGGCGCGATTCATGGCCGACGATTGCCGCGGTACCGGAGATCAGCAGCGGCATCACCGTGCCGGGCGGCAGCATCGCGCGGGCAAAGCTCGGCGGCTGCGGGCCGTACTGGCGCGGGTAACGGTAGGCGCTGATCTGGCGCGGATTCTCCAGGGGCGTGCCCGGCGTGCGCGCTGCCAGCCAGTAGACCTGCAGGCGTTGCGCGCCGGCCGCGCTCGAGTGGCCGATCGCGGTGGCCGCCGGCAGCGCCTGCGGATCGAATTCGCCCAGCCCGCGCGCGCGGCCAACACAGAAGATGCGGTAGCGCTCGGCGTCGCCGTCGCCATGGGTGATGCCGTCGAGGTAGTTCCACACGCGCAGCAGGTGCGGGTAACCGCGCGCCTGCGTGAACGCGCCCAGCCTGGCGTAGGCGGCGCTCGCGGCGGCCTCGATGTCGCCTTCGTCCTCGTCCAGTTCGATGGCACCGAACTGCAGCGCGCCGTCTTCCGCCCACGCCACGCCGGCGTCGCGGCCGCGCGCGACCGGGCCGTGCGCACGCCAGTGCTCCAGCGGCGCCGCGCCGTGCGGCTGCAACGCGACGCGCAGGTAACGCGGGTCGTCATGGGCGGGGGCGCCGTCGCCAAAGCCGATCACGGCGAGCGTGTCCGGCGCGGCCAGCAAGGCTTCAGCGGTCGCATCGGTGTAGCCGATGTGGAGGTGCGAAGGCAGCACCAGCGGTTCCACTGCGCTCATGGATTGCCCTGCTGCAGGGTGTCGCCGCTGAAAGCTTCGCGCGCCGCGCGCCGGCGCCGCAGCCAGCCGCGCAATGCGCTGGGCATCTGTTGCAACGCGGTCAGGGCATAGATCACCCGGAACAGGCGCAGTCGTCGCACCACCGCGGGGTTGTCGAAGACATCGCCCGCCAGCATCGAGATCACCGCCTGTTCCACCTGCCAGGCGTTGCGGGGGTTGTTGAACAGGTGCTTCATCACTGGCGTGTTGAAGCGATAGATGAACCACTGGAACCAGCGCAGGCCGCGGACCATGCGCCGGGCCATCGCCGCCTGCAGCGCGGCTTCGCGCGCCGGTTCGCGCAGCGCGCCGTCGACGACCTTCGCCGCCTGCTCGGCGCTGTCCATCGCCAGGTACACGCCGGAGGAGAAGATCGGATCGACGAACGCATAGGCATCGCCGGCCATCAGCCAGCCGGGCCCCGCCATGCGCGTGCAGCTGTAGGCGTAGTTGCCGGTCACGTGCACCGGGGCGACGCGCGTCGCGCCCTGCATGCGTGCCGCGACCTGCGGTTCGCCCAGCAGGGTGTCCATGAGAAAGCGTTCGCTCTCGCCGCGGCGCTGCTTGAGATAGGACGGGAAGCACACCGCGCCGATGCTCATCACGCCGCGCGGCAGCGGGATCAGCCACATCCAGCCGTGGGCGAAGCGCTGCACGGTGATGTTGCCGTCATCGCCGCCGGGGCGACGCTGCACGCCGTCGAAGTGGCTGAATATCGCGGCCGACTGGTGCCTCTCGTTCTTGCGCTTGAGCTTGAAGCGGTTGCCGAGGAAGGTGTCGCGGCCGCTGGCGTCGATCACATAGCGCGGCCGCACTTCCAGGGCGGCGCCATCCTCGCTGCGCGCATGCACGCGCTCGGGGCGGTCGTCCGCGCCGAATTCGATGCGCTCGACCTTCACTCCCTCGCGGGCGTCGACGCCGCAGCGCCCGGCATGGGCAAACAGCAACTGGTCGAATTCCTCGCGGTGCACCTGGTAGGCGTGCGGGAAGACCGGATTGAGCGCGCGGTCGAAGCGGAAGGTGTTGTAGTCCGTCCCGTCGGGATTGCGGCACGCCAGCGGGAAATCCGCGCCGGCCTTGAAGGTGCCGATCGCGTGGACCTGCTCCAGCACGCCCAGGCGCTCGAGGATGGGCAGGTTCATCGGCAGCAGCGATTCGCCGATATGGAAGCGGGGGTGGTGGTCCTTTTCCAGCAGCAGCACCTTCCAGCCCTGGCGGGCGAGGAACGTAGCGGCGGTGGTGCCGGCGGGTCCGCCGCCGATCACCAGGACGTCGGTTTCCACTACGTGACCCAGCACGTGGGCATCGCTGGCGGCGTCCGTGGCCTGTTGGCGGGGGGCCGCGGAGCGGGCGTCGGGCGAATGGGGATCGGTCATCCGGTCATGATAGTCGGTGCCCGTCAAGGCGAGGCTTGCACCACGGGGCGCGATGCTGGATCGTTGCGCCCCCGTACCTGTATTGCCCGGATTTACCGATGTCTGAAATGCTCACCTCCGCCCAGACCGCTGCCGAAGCCGAACTGGCCCAGTTGCTGGTCGAGAGCCTGAATCTCGAAGGCACCGATCCCGCCGGGATCGATCCGGAGGCGCGCTTGTTCGGTGAGGGCCTGGGGCTGGATTCGATCGACGCCCTGGAACTGGCGCTGGCGGTCTCGAAGAAATACGGCTTCCAGCTGCGTTCGGACAACGACGAGAATCGCCGCATCTTCGGGTCGCTGCGCGCGCTGTCGGCGCATATCGAGCACAACAAGGCGGCCTGACCGGGCCTGCCCATCACAACCCGGCCCAACGCATGAACCGTTCAGTCGTGGCGCGGACGGTGTTCGCGCTCGCCTACCCGCCGCTGGCCTTCTGGGCGACGCGCGCCGGCAGCGGCGACGCGGCGGCGCTGGCCCTGGGCGACCTGATCCTGGTTTTCCTGGTCGGGCCCTTGCTACGCCCGCGCGCTTGGGCATGGGGACTGGCCGCGTTGCTCGCGGCGGGCCTGCATGCCCTGGCCCGCACGGAAATCCCGCAGTTGCTGCTGCTGGCGCCGCCGGTCCTGATCCTGGCGACGCTGGCGTGGCTGTTTGGCCGCAGCCTGCGCCTGCCGCGCGAGGCGCTGATCACCCGGATAGTGGCTGCGATACACGAGCGGCCCGCGCAGGACCTTCCGGCCGACCTGCTGCGCTATACGCGCCGGCTCACCGCGGCGTGGGCGCTTTTGCTGGGCATGCTGGCGGTGGTCAATGGCGTGCTCGCCTTTGCCGAGGTGCCCGGCGGCGTGCTGGCACGGCTGAGCCATGCGCCGGCATGGGGCATCGCGCGCGAGCAGGGTTTGATGCTCGCCAACCTCATCAACTACGGCGTGGTCGGGACCTTCTTCGTCGGCGAATACCTGCTGCGTGGTCGTTTCTTCAAGGAGGAACGGCCCTACCGCAACTTTGCCGATTTCATGCACAAGATGGCGCGGCTGGGACCGGAGTTCTGGCAGGGATTCCTGCGTTAGCGCGCCTGCGGAGCGGGTGACCCGGTGCGGTCCGCCGGCAACCGCCATAATTCGCGCATGCGCTTCACCATTCCCCACGACCATCCGAGCCTGCCCGGCCATTTCCCCGGCCGCCCGCTGGTGCCGGGCGTGCTGCTGCTCGATCGCGTGGTGAGCGCCATAGAAACCGCGCACGGACCACTCGGCCCGTTGCGCCTGCCGCAGGTAAAGTTCCTGCAACCGCTGCTGCCTGGGGAGGAAGCGCGCATCGAACTCGAAGGGACAGCGCCGCGCTGGCGTTTCCGCATCCTGCGCGGCGACCTGCTGTTGGCGACCGGGGATGTGGTGGTAGACGTGGTGGTGGACGCATGAACGCGGCGGACTGGAAGCAGCGTCCCGAAGGCGGTGGTTTTGCCGCCATCTGGCTGATCCGCGCCATCGCGCGCGGCGGCGGCCGTCTGGTCGCGCGCAGCCTGCTGTGGCCGATCACGGCGTACTTCCTGATGCTGCGGGGACCCGAACGCCGCGCCTCGCGCGCCTACCTGCGCCGCGTCCTGGCGGTGCGGCCGAACCTGCTGCATGTCGCGCGGCACATCCATACCTTCGCTTCGACCATCCTCGACCGCGTGTTCCTGCTCAGCGGCCAGTTGCAGCGCTTCGATTTCACGGTGACGGGCCTGGCCGGGCTGGAGGCGCAACTCGAACGCGGCCAGGGCGTGCTGGTGCTGGGTTCGCACCTTGGCAGCTTCGACGCGCTGCGCGCGCTCGCCACGCGGCGGCCGGACGTGCGCGTGCGCGTGCTGCTCGACAAGGGCCACAACCCGGCGATGCAACAGCTGCTGGACACGCTGAATCCCGAGCTGGCGCGCGACATCATCGACGCGGGCCAACCCGGTCCCGCGATCGTGCTGGCGATGAAGGAAGCGCTCGACCAGGGCGCGCTGGTGGCGATGCTGGCCGATCGCGCGGTCGCGAACGAGGCCACGGTCAGCGCGGAATTCCTCGGCGACACGGTGCGCTTTCCCGCCGCGCCATGGCTGATCGCCGGCGTCCTGCACGTGCCCGTCACGCTGGCCTTCGGCCTGTACCGGGGCGGCAACCGCTACGAGCTGGTCTTCGAGCCGCTCAGCGACGGGCTTTCCCTGCCCCGCCATGAACGCCCCCAGGCCCTGTCCGGCCTCGTGCAGACTTACGCGACGCGGCTGCAGCATCATGCGCGGCGCGCGCCGTACAACTGGTTCAATTTCTACGACTTCTGGCAGACCCATGACGCGACTACCGTCCACGATGAAAACCCTGGGCATGGTCGTGCTCCTGCAGGCGATGATGGCGCCGCTGTACGCCGCCTCTCCTGAGCCGGCAGCCGCCGACAGCGACTGGATCCTCGCCCGGCTCGTGCAGCCGCCGCCGGCGCACACGTCCTTCGTCGAACTGCGCGGGTCGAAACTGCTGAAAAAGCCCCTGCGCCTGCAGGGCGAATACCTGCGTCCGGACGCCGACACGCTGGTGCGCAAGGTCGCCGTGCCCTATGCGGAAACCACCACTATCCGCGCCGGTGAGGTCGAGATCGCCCGCGAAGGCAAGACGCCGCGCCGCTTCTCGCTGGCGCGCGTGCCGGAGATGGCGGCGCTGCAGGCCAGCTTCGGCGCGCTGCTCTCCGGCGATCGCCACCTGCTCGAACAGCACTACCGCCTCGACACCCAGGGCACGCGCCAGCGCTGGACGTTGACGCTTACGCCCAAGGATCCTCTGGTGCTGCAGAAGCTCGAGGCGGTCACGCTGTATGGCAGCGGCTCCGAATTGCGCTGCATCGAAACCCAGCCGGTCAATGGCGAATCCCAGCGCACCCTCCTCGCCGGCGCCGCGCGCGCGGCCGGAACCGTCTTCGCGCCCGGTGCGCTGGCGACGTTGTGCTACGGCGGCGCCAAAGCGCAATGAAACTGCCGCCGATGACGCCGCGTTCGCGCCTGACGCTGGCATTGCTGTGGCTGGTGGTGCTGGCGCTCGCCGGCTGGTGGCTCGGCAGCCGCGTCGAGCTCAGTGGCGACCTGCGCAAGTTCATGCCGGCCGCGGAAACCCGCGCGCAGAAGCTGTTGATCGACGAGCTGGGCGAGGGCCCGGGTTCGCGCCTGCTGCTGGTGGCGTTGTCCGGCAGCGATGCGCAGACGCTCGCGATGCAGTCTTCGGCGCTGCGCGAACGGCTCCTGCCGCAACCGCAGTTCAAGCTGGTCGCCAACGGCGGCGATTCCGGCCTTGAAGCAATTCCCGAGGGCCTGCGTCCGTACCGCTACCTGCTCTCCGATACCGTCGACACGCATCGCTTCGACCGCTCTTTCCTTAGCGCCGAACTCGGCCAGCGCGTGCAGGACCTGGGGTCGCCCGCGGCGGCACTGGTCGAGCCGTTGCTGCCGCGCGATCCCACCCTGGAAACGATCAAGCTCGCGGAAGCCTGGCAACCCGCGAACGCGCCCCAGCGCCTGCACGGGGTCTGGTTCGACCGGGCCGGGCGCGAAGCGCTGCTGGCGATCGAAACGCGCGCCGCCGGTTTCGACCCCAAGGGCCAGCAGGCCGCGGTCGATGCGATCCGCGCCGCTTTCGCCGAGGTGGCCGGCAACAGCGGCAGCCGCCTCACCCTCAGCGGCCCGGGTGCGTTCTCGGTGGAGATCGGCGGCCGCACCGCGAAGGAGGCCGGTTGGATCGGCACCATCGACAGCGTGATTTTCGCCTTGCTGCTGTGGCTGGCGTACCGCAGCTGGAAGGCGCCACTGCTCGGCGGCCTGCCGCTGGCGAGCGGTGGCCTGGCGGGACTGGCCGCAGTCACCTTTTTCTTCGATGGCGTGCACGGCATCACCATCGCCTTCGGCTTCACCCTGATCGGCGTCGCCCAGGACTATCCGATCCACCTGTTCTCGCACCAGCGCGCCGGCCTGTCGCCGTGGGCGAGCGCGCGCGCGCTGTGGCCGACGCTGGGCACCGGCGTGGCATCGACCTGCATCGCCTACTTCACCTTCCTGGTGTCGGGGGTCGACGGCTTGAAGCAGCTGGCTGTGTTCACCATCGCCGGCCTCGGCGTGGCCGCGCTGACCACGCGCTTCCTGTTGCCGGGCCTGATCGACCCCACGCCGCGCGACGCCGCCGACTCCGTGCGCCTGGCCGGGTTGTGGGAGCGCTTCGCGCGCTGGCCGCGCCTTAGCGGCCCCGCGTATTACCTGCTCGCCGCCGCCGCGATCGCGATCGCCTGGTGGGCGCCGGGCCCGTTCTGGCAGAACGACCTGTCGCGCCTCACGCCCGTGCCGGCGCCCGCGCTCGCGCGCGATGCGCAGTTGCGCGGCGAACTCGGCGCACCCGACGTGCGTTACCTCGTCGCGGTGGAAGCACGCAATGCCGAAGTGGCACTGCAGGTGCTGGAACGCCTGCAGCCTGCGCTGGCCAAGTTGCGCGCGGACGGCGCGATCGCCGGCTTCGATTCCGCCGCGCGCTACCTGCCCAGCCAGGCGATGCAGCGTGCGCGCCAGGCCAGGCTGCCCGAACGCAGCGAGCTGCAGCGCGCCTTCAACGGCGCGGTCGCCGGCAGTGCGTTCACGGCCGACGCGTTCGACGGCTTCGTCGACGATGTCGAGACCGCGCGCACGGCGCCGCCGCTGGCGCCCCATGATCTCGATGGCACACCGCTGGCGGCCGCCATCGGCGGGCTGCTGCTCGAACACACCGACCACGCCACGGCACTCGTATCACTGAATGGATTGAAAGATCCGGCCGCCGTGGCGCGGGTGGCCAAAGAGCACGGCGCGGCGCTGCTCGATCTCAAGCAGGCCTCCGAATCGCTGGTCGCCGCTTACCGCGAACGCGTGCTGCTGGCGTTGGCGCTGGCGTGGGTGCTGCTGATCATCACGGTCTGGATCGCACTGGGCCAGCCGCAGCGCGTGCTGCGGGTGCTCTCGCCGATGGTGCTGACCACGCTGCTCATCCTCGCCGTGCTGCGCGGTTTTGGTGTCGAGCTCAACCTGTTCCACCTGGTCGCGTTGATCCTCGCGGCCGGCCTCGGCCTCGATTACGCGCTGTTCTTCGACCACGCCGGCGACGACCACGCCGAGCAGCTGCGCACCCTGCACGCGATCATCGTCTGCAGCCTCACCACGCTGCTGGTGTTCGCGTTGCTGGCGCTTTCCTCGATTCCCGTGCTGCGCGCGATCGGCAGCACGGTGGCGCTGGGCGTGGTCTGCAACTTCGTCCTGGCCCTGCTGCTGGTGCGGCAGCCGGCGACGCGGAAAGCGTTCAACACATGATCGGCCGCGCGGACATCCAGGCGCTGATTCCGCACCAGGGCGCGATGTGCCTGTGGGACGAAGTCGTCGCCTGGGATGACGCACGCGTCCACCTGCGTGCGCACGGTCATCGCGACCCCGCGCACCCGTTGCGCAGCGGTGGCCGGCTGCATGCCGTGCATCTGTGCGAATACGGCGCGCAGGCGATGGCGGTGCACGGCGGATTGCGTGCCCGCGCGGGCGCTGGCGTTGCCAGGGCGGGCATGCTGGTCGCATTGCGCGGGATCCACCTGCACGTGGCGCGCATCGATGACCTCGCCGGGGCCATCGAGTGCGAGGCGCAGCCGCTCGCGGAGAGCGAGCACAGCCAGCAGTACGCATTCCGCATCACCCATGCCGGCGCCCTGATCGCAGAGGGGCGGGCCGCGGTGATGCTGCACGGAGACACGGCATGAATGAGATCCGCAAGCGCGCGCTGGTCACCGGGGGCAGCGGCGACCTGGGGTCGGCGATCTGCATGCAACTCGCGGCCGCGGGCATCCACGTGATCGTGCATGCGCACGGCAATCTCGCCCGCGCGGAAGAGGTTGCCGCCGCGATCCGCGCCGCCGGTGGCACTGCCGACGCCGTGGCCTTCGACGTCACCGACGCCGACGCCAGCCGTGCGGCGATCGATGCGCTGCTCGAAACCGGGCCGGTCCAGATCATCGTCAACAATGCAGGCATCCACGACGACGCGCCCCTGGCGGGCATGACCGCGCAGCAATGGAAGCGCGTGATCGACGTGTCGCTGCACGGCTTCTTCCATGTCACCCAGCCACTGCTGTTGCCGATGGCGCGCACCCGCTGGGGCCGCATCGTGAGCGTGTCGAGCGTGGCCGCCGTGCTCGGCAACCGCGGCCAGGCCAACTACGCCGCCGCCAAGTCGGCATTGCACGGGGCGACCAAATCGCTGGCGCGCGAGATGGCGTCGCGCGGCATCACCGCCAATGTCGTCGCGCCCGGCGTGATCGCGGGGCGGATGACGTCGGAGCTGTTCCCGGCCGAAACGATCCGCCAGATGGTGCCCGCCGGCCGCGCCGGCACCCCTGAGGAAGTGGCGCACCTGGTGGCCTTCATCTGTTCAGATGCCGCCGGCTACATCAACGGCCAGGTGATCGGCATCAACGGCGGCATGGGCTAGCCACGACCGGGCCAGCGGCCGCGTGCTGGACCATTCACGCCAATGGGTGCAGGCTTCAGGGATCCGGAGCCACGAGAATCCCGCCATGCGCATCCTGTCCCTGCTCCTCCTGCTGGCCGCACTCACCGGTTGTGCCAGCACGTCCAAGGTCATGGTCGGCCAGACCCGCGCGCCGATCACGCCCGACCAGGTCCGCATCTATTCCCAGCCGCCGCCGCACTACCAGGAGATCGCGATGCTGGAGACGCAGAGCGGCGGGTTCACCTATGGCGAGCAGAAAAAGATGGACGAGGTGCTCGCCAACCTGCGCAAGTCCGCGGCCGAGCTCGGCGCCAACGGCGTGCTGCTGGAAGGCCACGGCAACGTGTACAGCGGCAGCAGTGTCGGCGTCGGTGTCGGCAGCTCCAACTACGGACACAGCAGCAGCACGGGCGTCGGCGTCGGCTTCAACATCAGCCCGTCGCCCAAGCACGCGAGTGCGATGGCGATCTGGGTCGATCCGGCCGATGTGCCGACCTTGCCGGCCACGCCCGCGCCGCCGACAACGCCTCCGCCGCCACCCCCGCCCCCGCATAAGCCCTGACGCGGCTCAACCGGCGCGCGGCATCCGCGTCGCGTCGAATACCGTGCCGAACCCACCGCCGGGATCGTGGATCACCGGCGGATGCGCGCGCGTGATGCGGTACTCATGCACGACGTTGCCGTAATCCCACACCTGCTTCATCACGTGCGAGGTGATGCGCCACACGAGCCGCGAAATGGCTGCAGCCACGGAGCGGTGACTCAGGGGTGCTCACTATGGTCGTAAGGGTTGTTCGTAAATTGCGACCCCGGCGTTGCTCGAATTGCTCTGGACGGACGCTGGATGGCATGGGAACGTCGTCGCTCAATCCGCAACGACCTGCCGATGACCATCGACGCTTCCACTCATGCAACGCCCCCGCTTTTGCCCGTCGACACACGTGAACAAGGTTGGAAGCCGCTAGCGCACTTCGGGCTGGACGCGCTGCTGGCCATCGTGTTGTCGCAGGGGCTCAGCCTGGTAGGGCTGGTGGGGTGGGCGGCGGCTCGCACGGTGCAGTTGAGTATCGAGCACCAAGGCGCGGTGGATCCTTCGAAAGTGGCATCGCAGCTGGGCATGCCAGGCGGCATGGCCATGCTATGGATAGTTCTGTTGGCGTACCCGCCGACGGCTGTGCTGCTCTACTTCTGGCGTCGCCGTGCCAGTGCAGCCGAACGTATCGCATCGGCGATCGCAGCGCGGCGTGCGCGCACTTTGCTGTGGGCAGTGATCGTCGGCCTTGCGACGGCCCTCGGTGGCGCATTGGTCGCCTGGCTCGCCCAGCGCAGTGGTTTGCGGATGGAGGCGAGCAATATCGCGATGATCAAGGAGATCGCCAGCCGCCCGTTGCTCTTGTTCGTGTTCGCGGTGCTGTTGGCGCCAGCCTATGAAGAACTGCTGTTCCGGCGCGTGCTTTTTGGCCGCCTGTGGGCCGCGGGCCGGCCATGGCTGGGGCTGCTGTTGAGCTCGATCGCCTTTGCGCTCACGCACGAGCCGCCGGGTTTGAGCGGCAATCGGGGCGGGGCGCTGGCGTTGCTGTTGCTCATCTACACCCTGATGGGCGCTGCCTTCGCTTGGCTCTATCGTCGCACCGGCACCTTGTGGGCGCCGGTGGTCGCGCATGCGACCAGCAACCTGATCGCATGCGGTCTGCTGTTGATGGGGCTGGATGCGTAGGAGCTTGCAGCCGAAGCCGTCGCGGCGCGGCCCCAGTCAAGCGCTACGCGAAGCGCGCTCCAGCGGCAGCTTGGCGAACTCCCCGCTGGGATCGTGGATCACCGGCGGGTGCGCGCGCGTGATGCGGTACTCGCGGACCACGTTGCCGTAGTTCCACACCTGCTTCACCACGTGCGAAGTGATCCGGTACAGGTCGCGCAGCGGGCGGAAGTGGCTTTTGCGGAACTGCGGGCCCTCGGGTTCCGCGCCCTGGTAGCGCGATTCGATCGGTACCGACACGCAGCGCACGCCGAGGCGGCGTGACGCGGTGATCAGGATCTGCGCTTCGTACACGAAATCCTCGCCCGGCACGTCGCGCAGCGCCGCCACGCTGGCCGGATAGAAGCGCTGGCCGCTCTGGGTGTCGGCAACGAGGAAGCCGCAGCCCCAGGAGATGCCCCAGTCGCCGAATTCATTGGCGAGGCGGCGATAGGCCGGCTGCGAGGCGCGCTTGCGCAGGCGTGCGCCGATGACGATGTGGTCGGGATAGGCATTCGCCGCCGCGATCAGGCGCGGAATGTCGGCGGCATCGTGCTGGCCGTCGCCGTCCATGGTGATGACGCCGCGTGCGCCGCGCCGCAATGCCTCGGCGAAACCGTCGCGCAATGCGGCGCCCTTGCCCATGCGCTGCGCATGGCGCAACACGGTCACCGGCAGGTCGGCGACCCGCTCGCCGGTGCCGTCGTCGGAGCCGTCGTCGACCACGATGACGTTGGGGCATTCGCGCAACGCGGCTTCGACCACGCCACGGATGCGCAACGCCTCGTTGAGGGCGGGAATCACGATATGGATATTGCTTCGATCGATCACCAGTGGATCCTGACGGTGAGGGCGCGGCCGGGGCCGGCCGGGAGTATCGCGGTATCTGGAATATCACGGATGCCGTCGAGGGCGAGTGCATCGAACAGCGGCAGCATCGGCGCCATCGCATTGCCTTCGGCATGTCGCGCCAACGGCCCGGTGCCGCGCGTCGTGCCGCCGGCGCCCAGTTCGACCGACAGTACCGGGGCGCCCGCGCGCTCGTGCTGCGACAGCACCAGCGCAGCGCCGAGCAGGCCCTGGCTGGGCGTGACCTGCCTGAGCGGACCCACGGAAGCGCTGTCGTAGGCGACCAGCAGCACCGCGTCGCTGCCGCTCTCGAGCTGCGCCAGAGCCTCGATCAGGGCCTGGGCGAAGCTGGCATCGCCGGCGCTGATCGCGGTGGCCGGCTGCATGGCGCCGGCGCCGATGGTCCAGTAACCCGCGGCCGCGTTGTGCACGCTGTTGTGGAAGCGCGTGGGCGACACGCTGCGCGGATCGCTGGCCAGCGTCGTGCACATGTAGTCGGTGATGGCGAGGTCGCCGTGCGCCGACGCGAACACCGATGGCAGCGCGGCCGGTTCGCGTCCCGCCGCGGTGCAGGCGGCGAGCGCGACATCGAGGGCGACGGCGACGGTTTCCGGGGCGCGGCGGCGTTCGTTGGCGGCGAGCAGTTGCGGTGCGGGCCGCACGGGGGCATCGGCGACGAGGACGCCGCCGTTCGCATACGCGCGCGCCGCCGTCCATGACGGCAAGCCGCCGGCCCAGAAACCGATGCCTTCGATCGTTGCGCGCAGTGGCTTCATGCGCGCGGCCGGCCGAAGACCAGCGAGCAGTTGTTGCCGCCGAAGCCGAAGGAGTTGTTCATCGCGAGCGCGATGTCGCGGCGCGCGTTGGCGAAACGGATCTGCGGGCCACAGGCGGGGTCGGGCGTGTCGCTGTTGAGGATGCCGGGCAGTTCGCCGTGCTCGAGCGCGAGCAGGGCGATCACCGATTCGACGATGCCCGCCGCGCCCAGGGTGTGGCCGGTCCAGCCCTTGGTGGAACTGGCGTGCAGCGAGTCGGGGAACAACGCCGCGACCGCCAGCGCCTCCACGCTGTCGTTGGCCGGCGTCGCGGTACCGTGCAGGTTGAGGTAGTCGATGTCGGCCGGCTCGACGCCCGCGCGCGCCAGCGCATCGCGCATGGCCAGCTGTGCGCCCAGGCCCTGCGGATGCGGCGTGGACATGTGGTGCGCGTCGCTGGACTCGCCGTAGCCGTGCAACTGCAGCGCGGTGTCGCCGTCGTGCGTGCGTTCCAGCAGGGCGTAGCCGCCGGCTTCACCCAGCGACAGGCCGTCGCGCGCCGCATCGAACGGCCGGCATGGATCCGCGGACACCAGCTGCAACGAGTTGAAGCCGAACAGCACGCTGCCGCACAGCGTGTCGATGCCGCCGACCAGCGCGGCATCGCACAGGTCGGCCGCCATCAGCCGCGAGGCCTGCGCGAACACCTTGGCGCTGGATGAGCACGCGGTCGCCACGGTCACGCACGGACCGCGCAGCCCGGTCATGGCCTGCACGAAGGCGCCGGGCGAGTGCGGCATGTGCACCATCGGCAACTGCAGGTCCGCGGGCATGGCGGCGTTCTCGAGCCGGGCGTAGCCCTCCTCGGTGGCGCCGATGCTGGCGGTGGACGTCCCGATCACCACCGCCACGCGTTCGGCACCGTGGCGCGCGGCGGCGGCCGCGACCGCTTCGCGCATGCCGTCCTGCTGCAGCGCCAGCCAGGCGAGGCGGTTGTTGCGGCATTCCCATTCAGCCCATTCAGGTGGCAACGCGGCGGCTTCGAGGCCGTCGACGCGGCCGATCCAGCAGTCCAGCGCGGTGTGTCCCGGGGCCAGCACGGGCAGGTCGTTGCGGCGCAGGCCACCGCGGCGTTCCCGCAGGGCCTGGAGCTGGGCGTCGCGGCCACGGCCCAGCGCCGTGGTGGCGGTGTACGCGCGGATCGCCAGCGGCGCCATCGGCGGCGGGCGGACATGCGACGACATCGGCGACACGCGAAACTCCTCAATGACAGGCGCGGGAGTATAGCCAGCGCTCACCGGAGGCACCGCGAACGGGTGCGTGGATTTATCCTGTGGCAGGGACGCGCGAACGCCGTTCCGACCAGCACCGTACCCGCCATGAGCAGCCGCACCTCCCATCGAATCTCCCTCGCGATCGACCGCGACGTGCTGCATGCCGGCGCGGTGGCCTTGTCGGCGTGCGTGCTGAGCGCGGGCCTGGTGTACGTCGGCTACCTCGTCCATGTCGTGCGCGTGGCCCGGCGCGCGCCGTGCGAACCCGTGGGCGGCGAGTGCGTGCTGCTGTTCGGCAAGGATGCGCCCGGCGGCCGCATCGACCGCGACTTCGCCGCGCGCCTGGATCGCGCGGTGTCGCTATGGCAGCACATGCCGCGACGCAGCCTGGTGCTCCTGGGCGGCGGCGCGCAGGGCGAAGCCAGCGAAGCCGAAGTGGCCCGCAATGGCCTGCACGCGCGCGGCTTCGCCCGTGATATTCCGCTGCAACTGGAGTCGCGCTCGCGCGACACGCTGCAGAACCTGCGCAACGCGCGCCAGCTGCTGGGCGACGGCATGCGCACGCGCGTCACCCTGCTCAGCAACCGCTACCACCTGGCGCGATGTGCGCTGTTCGCGCGCCAACTGGGCTTCGACTGGGAACTGTGCGCGGCCGAACCGGAGTTGCGCTTCGGCCCCCGCACGCTGTGGCGGCTGGCGGGCGAAGCGGCGTACCTGTGCTGGGCGGATCTCGGCACGCGCTGGGCGCGATTGATCGGCCATCGGCGGATGTTGGAGAGGGTGACCTGACCCATCGCGCTGATCACCGAAAAAAACGGGATGGCGACGCATGGCCGCCATCCCGTCGTGTGTTGCCGTGATGCGTTACTTAGCCTTCTGCGCCGGCACGAATTGTTCGCGCACCGCCTTCGCCAGCAACGCCGGCGGCAGCAGGCCCTGGTCGAGCAGGAAGTCGTTGAAGGCCTTGCGGTCGAACTTGTCGCCCAGCGCCACTTCGGTCTCCGCGCGCAGCTGCATGATCCGCGAGTAGCCGTAGAAGTAGCTGCCTGCCTGGCCCGGCGACTGCACCGAGTAACGGTCCACTTCCTGGCGCGCCATCGCCTTCGAGTAGCCGGCTTCTTCGGTCAGCACGCGGACCACGGTGTCGCGGTCGGTGAGGCCGAGGTTGATCATCGGGTCGAGCATCGCGCGCGCGGCGCGCAGCAGGCGGAACTGCAGCGCGATCAGCTGGCCTTCGAGCGGCTCGTACGGAACCATCTCGGCTTCGGCGTACAGCGCCCAGCCTTCGACGTTGACCGAGTTGAACGCATACATCGTGCGCGCCAGCGACACGCCGCGCTCGACCATCGCGGTGAACTGCAGCTCGTGGCCGGGGCGGCCTTCATGCGCGGTCAGCGTCCACGCGCCGGCCGGGTAGTTGAAGTCGTCGTACGGACCGTCCGCGCCCGCGTTGGGATTGCCCAGCGGCAGCACGAACGTGCCCTGCTGGCCGGTGTTGCCCACCAGTGGCGCGGGCAGGAAGTGCGGCGCGGGCTGCGCGGCGTTCTCCGCCGCCGAGCCCAGGCGCATCTGCATCGGGCGCTGCGGCAGCGACACCACTTTGTTCGCGGCGATCAGGCGATCGAGTTCCGGCATCACCACGTTGCGGTAATGCGGTTCGACCTGGTCGTCCTTGAACTGCGGGTGCTTGAGCTCGTTGATGACGCCGATGTAATCGGTCGACTTCAGGCCCTTCGCCTTGGCCACCAGCGGTGCCAGCTGCTGCATGGCGTTGCGGGTTTCCATGAACTCCAGCTGCGCGCGTTCGATCAGGATGCGCGGATCGATGTCGATGCCGAAGCCCTTCAGCTGCAGGGCGTACAGCTCATCGGGCAGCTTGTAGGTGGTGCGTGCGGTCGGCAGCACGGTCGACTTCGACCACGCCGCGTATTCGGTGAGCTGCTTGTCCAGCGCGTCGAGCGCGGCGGCCGCTTCGCCGTCGAGCTTGTACTTGGCGAAGAGGTCGCGGATGCCCTGCTGGTAGGTCTTCACGTTGTCGAGCGACTGCTGCACTTCGATCTGGGTCGGCTGCACCAGGCCCTTGTCGTTGCGCTCGTCGTAGCGCTGCTGCGCCAGCGTGGTCAGCGGCGTGGTGCCGGGCACCATGCCGACGTAGCGCTGCAGGCGCTGCACGGCCTTGGCGCGGCGGTCCTGCGGGGTCTGGTCGGAAAGCAGCGACTGGATGCCCGAGAAGATGGTCTGGCCGGCGTCGAGCCACGGCCGCGTCAGGCGCTCGTTGACCTCGCTCGCCTTGATCTGGTCGTCGGCGGCCTGCAGCAGGATGGCGATGTCCTGCTTCACGTTGGCGTCGGTTTCCTTCGCCGACTTCGCGACGAGTTCGGCCTTGGCCTTGGCCGTGGCGTCGCGGAAGCGCTTGGCATAGCCAGGACCGAAATCGAATACCTGGTCGTCGAAGCCCGGCACGCCGAAGAACGACACCTGCTCCGGCTGGAACGGCGCCTGCGCGAGGATCAGGATCTGGGTGTATTCGTTGCTCCTGGCCACCCAGGCCGGCGCGGATTTGGCGGCCGGCTTGGCCGGTGTGGACTTGGCCGCCGGCGCCTTCTGCGCCAGCACGACGGACGGCGCGAGCGCCAGGGAGACAGCGAAGAAGAGCGGCGCGAGAACGAGCGGCTTGGTCATGGGACACCCCAGTGGAAGACGCCGCAGCATGGGCCTGCGGGTCGAAGGCCGCCATGCGCCGAAGGTCATGAGGTCCTGTTTCGGCGGCAGGCTTGGCTGCCACCGCGATCACGTTTCGCCGTAGCAAACCTTTCACTGCCTCGCCCGCCGGCGCACGCGAAGCACGCCCATTGCCGTTACGCGGCTTGGCGGCGACGCGCCGGAGCGTCGTTTGCCTTGCTGCACGCACCTGCAGCGGACGTTCCGCACAACGCGATCTTCGAAGAGCCGAAGCGACTTTCGTTGGCGGCCAATCTCCTTCGCAACACACCCCCACCCCAACCCTCCCCCGCAAGCGGGGGAGGGAGCAACGCTTGCGGCTTGCTCCTTGGAGGAGGGAGCAATCTTTCCTTCGCGCTTGCGGCTTGCTCCTTCCCCCGCGCGCGGGGGAAGGCCGGGTTGGGGGCGCTCTGCAAGCACTACCCAGGGAAAAGTCTGATTTCCAGCAGCGCGTGATGCGAATCCCAGATCGTCGTGGCATTGAGGCGTTTCATTGGTCCCGCAGCAGGAGAACGCGCCAATGACCGCCGGCATCCCAGTACGCCATCGCAAAGATCACGTCGAACCAGCAGAGCGGTGGGTCCTGGGCGTTGCGCTGATCGCCGGCGTGCTCTGGGCGTTGATGCCAGGGGGCGCGCCACTCCCGCTGTTCTCATGATCCAGGGTGGTTGGGGTTGGGGGTGAGGCATGCCGCCGCGTATTGGGCGGCATGCCTCGGTGGGGTGGGACCCGACCAGCTCGGAGCGACGCATCGCCGGCGATGGCTTCCAGTGTCAGGTTGATCGGCGCCACTGCGTTGGGCCCGGTTTGGGCGTGCGCGCTCACGGCGAATGTGACGGCGGCAAGGAAAGCGGCCAGCGCATGCGATGCGATTCCGGTGGATGGGTAGGATGGCGGTCCTGGAGTGGCTGCGCGCTTTCTTTCCCATTGCGGCCACGGGAGTAATGCGCCATGCAATGGTTGATCTACGGTGCCAACGGCTACACCGGCCGCCTGATCGCCGCCGAAGCCGCCAAGCGCGGCCTGCAGCCGATCCTCGCGGGTCGCGACGAAGCCGCTGTGCGCGCGCTGGCCGATGAGCTGGGCCTGCGCTGGCGCCAATTCACCCTCGACCTTCCCAGTGCCGTGGTGGAAGGCCTGCGCGGCATCGACCTGGTGTTGCATTGCGCCGGCCCGTTTTCCGCGACCAGTGCACCGATGCTGGAAGGCTGCCTGGCCACGCGCACCCATTACCTCGATATCACCGGCGAGATCGACGTCTTCGCCCATTGCCACGCGCAACACGCGCGCGCGCAGGAGGCGAGCATCGTGGTCACGCCGGGCGTCGGCTTCGACGTCGTGCCCAGCGATTGCCTCGCCGCGCAGCTGCATCGCGATTGCCCGTGGGCGACGTCGCTGGTGCTCGGGTTCGAGGGCGGCGGCGGTTTCAGTCCCGGCACCGCGAAAACCAGTGTCGAAGGCCTGGGCAACGGCGGCCGCGTCCGCGAGAAGGGCGAGCTGAAGCGCGTGCCACTGGCGTGGAAGACGCGCACGTTCACCCGCGACGGCGCCGATCGCATGGCGATGACGATTCCGTGGGGCGATGTCTACACCGCCTTCGTCAGTACCGGCATTCCCGATATCGAGGTCTACACCACGGCCTCGCCGAAGGCGATCGCCCGTGTCCGCCGCCTGCGCCTGCTCGGGCCATTGCTGCGCATGCGGTTCGTACAGCGTTGGCTCAAGGCGCGGGTCGAACGCAGCGTCAAGGGGCCGGATGCGCAGACGCGCGACAGCACGCAGGCCTACTTCTGGGGCGAGGTGCGTGGCGGCGGCCGCGCGCAGGTGCGGCGCATGGTCACGCCGAACGGCTACGCGCTGACGGTGAGCGCATCGCTGGGCATCGTGCAGTGTTTCCTCGACAACCCGGCGCCCGACGGCGGCTACTACACGCCCTCGCAACTGATGGGCCCGGATTACGTGCTGGAGTTGCCGGGCGTGGCGATTGACGCGCCGCGCAACGACGGTCCACACGTGGCGACGGCATAGAACGCGCCGCAGCGCGTCGACGCACTGGCCTGCGGGCTTTGCCGTTTGTGCTGCAAACGCCTCGACTCGGCAGTGGCATGCGTGGTCGCGCTACCCTGCGGATTCCCCCGCTTTGCGTGCCGCCCATGTCCGATGTCCGCTCCGATGCCCGCCTCAATCCGCTGCCCGCGCTGATCTTCTCCTCGCGCTGGCTGCAGTTGCCCTTGTACCTGGGCCTGATCGTCGCGCAGGGCGTGTACGTGTTCCTGTTCGGCAAGGAGCTGTGGCACCTCATCCACGAGACGCCCAGGCTCAACGAGCAGGACATCATGCTGATCGTGCTGGGCCTGATCGACGTGGTGATGATCTCCAACCTGCTGATGATGGTGATAGTTGGGGGCTACGAAACCTTCGTCTCGCGCCTGCGCCTGGAAGGCCATCCGGACCAGCCGGAGTGGTTGAGCCATGTCAACGCCAGCGTGCTGAAGGTAAAGCTCGCGATGGCGATCATCGGCATCTCCTCGATCCACCTGCTCAAGAGCTTCATCGAAGTGGGCATGGTCAATGGCCTGCCGCTGTGCCAGTCGGTCGAAGGCCTGGCGGCGCTGCAGGCGATGGCCGCGAGCGCGCAGAACTTCAAGGCCTGCACCTCGGTCACCGCCGATGGCGTGATGTGGCAGACGATCATCCATGGCCTGTTCATCGTGTCCGCGATCGGCATCGCCTACACCGACAAACTCATGACCGGGACCACCAGCAAGCGCGAGCACGCGCACGCCCACTGAGGGCGTCAGCGCCGGCCCATCACGGCGCGCCGCAGGCGCACGGCGTCTTTCTGGTCGGAAAAGTGCAATTCACCGGCGGTGCCGCTGAGGCCGAGCTTCGCGTAGGCCGCGTCGAGCGACGGGAACTCCCGCGACGCGGCGTAGCGCCGGTAGGTCCGCGAGAAGATGTCACCGCCGGCGAGCCGGTCCAGCTGCGCGACGAAGTCCGCCGGCGCGACTTCGCCGCTGCCGCTCAGGCAGCAATCGGCGTAGCGCGAAAGCACGGCATCGAGGCTGCTGCCGCGTTCGCGCAGCGCCAGGTCCGTTTCCAGCCAATAGGCGGCGCCGGCCCAATACACGCGCATGGTGCCGTGGCGCGTGCCGGACAGTTCGTCCAGGCGCATCCCACTGTCCTCGCGACGGCCGCGGCCGAAACCGGCATCCAGCCGTCGCCAGGCCTCGGCTTCGTCCAGCAGGCCGCTGCGCGCGCGCAACACATTCTGGTAATAGCTCGCCAGACCCTCCGCCAGCCAGCGGCCGTCGTCGCCCAAGTAGGGATGGAACAGGTGCGAGAGCTCGTGCACCGCGGTCCAGTCCGCGCGCAATTCCGCGAGGCTGGCGCCCTTGCGCACGTACAGCAGCACGGCGACGGAGTTGCGCCGCGAGGTCTGCCCCCAAGGCACCGGGCTGCTGCCGCGATCGTCGACTTCGCTCACGCGGATCGTCGCATCGGCAAGCGGGAAGCGGCCGTAGGCGGCCAGCGTGGCCTGCGCCGTTTCCGCCAGCCAGGCGCGCAGCATGCGGGCGCGCTCAGGTTTGATGTCCGGCGCGATCTGAATATGCAGGACGTGATCGCCGCTGCGCAGTTCATCCTGGTCGATCCGCAGCCGCGCGGCGGTCGTGTCCGCGGCGGCGACCTGCCCGGCGCAGGCCAGCAGCAGCGCGATCAGGCACGGGATGGAAGGTCGCAGCGTGAGAAGTCGCAGGGTTAGAGCCGGTCGAGCCATGGACGGATCCGCGCTCCGGGGAACGACGGCCACACTGTGCCTGCGCATGCGTGAAGCCGGGCTTTCTCAGCCTGCGATACTCCATGGCCGGTAGAATGCGCGCATGGATGTTTCGCATTTGCTCGACGCGCTGAACCCCGCCCAGCGCGAGGCCGTCAGCGCACCGCCGGGCCACTATCTCGTGCTCGCCGGCGCCGGTTCCGGCAAGACCCGCGTGCTCACCCACCGCATCGCCTGGCTCAACGAGGCCTTTGGCGTGCCGGCGCACGGCATTCTCGCGGTGACCTTCACCAACAAAGCCTCGGGCGAGATGCGCGCGCGCGCCGAGCACCTGCTGCGCCATGGCGCGCGCGGCATGTGGATCGGCACCTTCCACGGCATCGCCCATCGCCTGCTCCGCCTGCACTGGCAGGAAGCCAAGCTGCCCGAAGGCTTCCAGGTGCTCGACAGCGACGACCAGCTGCGCCTGGTCAAGCGCGTGGTGCAGCAGCTGGAGCTGGACGATGCGCGCTTCCCGCCACGGCAGATCGTGTGGTGGATCAATGCGCAGAAGGACGAGGGCCGGCGCCCGCACAACATCCAGTCCGAACGCAACGACGAATGGCTGGACGTGATGCAGCGCTGCTACGCGCTGTACCAGGAGCGCTGCGACCGCGCCGGCCTGGTCGACTTCGCCGAGCTGCTGCTGCGCGCGCACGAGCTGCTGCGCGACAACCCGGCGCTGCTGGCCCATTACCGCCATCGCTTCCGCGAGATCCTGGTCGACGAGTTCCAGGACACCAACGCCATCCAGTACGCCTTCGTGCGCGTGCTGGCCGGAGATACCGGCCATGTGTTCGTGGTCGGCGACGACGACCAGTCGATCTATGGCTGGCGCGGCGCCAAGGTCGAGAACATGCAGCGCTTCCTGCGCGACTTCCACGATGCGCAGACGATCCGGCTGGAACAGAACTACCGCTCCAGCGCCACCATCCTGGACGCCGCCAACGCGGTGATCGCGCACAACCCGGACCGCCTGGGCAAGAAGCTGTGGACCGACATCGGCCATGGCGATCCGATCGACGTGTATGCCGCCTACAACGAGATGGACGAGGCCCGCTTCGTGGTCGAGCGCATCCGCCAGTGGGTCCGCGACGGCGGTGACCACGGCGATGTCGCCATCCTCTACCGCAGCAACGCGCAGTCGCGCGCCTACGAAGAGGTGCTGCAGGAAGAGCCGAAAATCCCGTTCCGCGTCTACGGCGGCATGCGCTTCTTCGAGCGCGCGGAAATCAAGGATTCGCTGGCCTACATGCGCCTGATCGCCTCGCGCCTGGACGATGCCGCGTTCGAACGCTCGGTCAACACGCCCGCGCGCGGCATCGGCGACCGCACGCTGGAGGAGGTGCGCAAGCGCGCCCGCGCCGACGGCGTCGCATTGTGGGAAGCCGCGCTGCGCATCACCCGCGACAACACCCTGGCGGCGCGCTCTCGCAATGCGCTGGCCGGGTTCCTGTTGCTGGTCGACGACCTCGCCAACGAGGTCGAAGCGCGTCCGCTGCCGGACAAGATCGACCATGTGCTCGGCCGCTCGGGCCTGCGCGAGCATTACGCCAACGAGTCGCGCGGGCAGCTGGATTCGCGCACCGACAACCTCGACGAGCTGGTGTCCGTGGCCTCGCGCTTCAGCGGCAGGGAGGACGAGGACGAGGCGGCGGCGATGCCCGAACTCGTGGCCTTCCTCAGCTACGCCGCGCTCGAGGCGGGCGAGGGCCAGGCCCAGGCCGGCGAGAACAGCGTGCAGCTGATGACGCTGCACAGCGCGAAGGGACTGGAGTTTCCGCTGGTGTTCCTCGGCGGGCTGGAAGAGGGCTTGTTCCCGAGCCTGAAGTCGACCGAGGAATCCGGGCGCGTGGAAGAGGAACGCCGTCTCGCGTACGTGGGCATCACCCGTGCGCGGCAGAAGCTGGTGCTCAGCTACGCCGAAACGCGGCGCATCCACGGCATGGACATGTACGGCACGCCGTCGCGGTTCCTGCGCGAGATCCCGGCGGCGCTGCTGCACGAGGTGCGGCCGAAGGTGCAGGTGTCGCGGCCCATGTATGCGCCGCAGCCGCGGCGCGACCTCGGCCATGCGGCCATCGACCTGCCCGCCTTCCGCCTCGGCCAGGACGTGGTGCACCCCAGCTACGGACATGGCGTGGTCACCGACTTCGTCGGCAGCGGCGCCTACGCCAACGTGCAGGTGAACTTCGAGAGCGCCGGCAGCAAGTGGTTGAAGCTGGCGTCGTCGAACCTGCAGCCGGCCTGAAAAACGGTATTGATGGGCGGCCAATCGCCGCCATCCGTCGCCGTGGCGCGAAAAAAAACCCGAAAAATGCGAAAAGACGCTTGGCGTCGCGGCTTTTGTGCCCTACATTCCGCTTGCCGAGGGGTTTTTCCAGGCATACCTCAAACCAACTCTCCATCCGGGGGATTTAGAAAAATGGCGAAGAAGAAAGCTGCTCCGAAGAAAGCCGCTGCCAAGCCGGCAGCCGTCAAGCCGATCAAGGAAGTGCTGGGCAAGTCCGGCCTGGTCGCTCACCTGTCCGAAACGACCGGCGTGGTCGCGAAGGACGTCCGTGCAGTGCTTGGCGCGCTCGAAGGCGCGGTGCACGCTTCGGTCAGCAAGAAGGGCGCGGGTGCATTCACCCTGCCGGGCCTGCTGAAGATCAACGTCGTGAACGTGCCGGCCAAGCCGAAGCGCAAGGGCGTCAACCCGTTCACCAAGGAAGAGCAGTGGTTCGCCGCCAAGCCGGCCACCGTCAAGATCAAGGTCCGCGCGCTGAAGAAGCTCAAGGACGCCGCAGCCTGATCTCCGGTTGCAACACCTGCTCCAGTAACAAGGCCCGCTTCGGCGGGCCTTGTTTTTTGCGGGATTCGCAGTGGTTTTGAAGCGGTGCGGTCAGTCCCGCCAGGCCTTCAATCCCACTGGAACAGCTTCCACATCACCGGCGACACCGGGCCTTCGCCCTTGCTGCTGTCGAGGCGGCCGTCGCCGTTGCGGTCGATGAGGTAATAGGGCGCGCCGCGCTTCGGCGTCACCTTGACCACCTGCAGCTGGCCCTGCACGCGGTATTCCTCGACCCGGTCGCCGTCGATCATGCGGCTGGTGACATCGGCGCCTTCCAGTCCGGCGGTGGGATCGCTGTCCATCGTGGCGCAACCGCCCAGGCACAGAACGAGCAGCAAGGGGGCTAGCGCACGCATGGCAGTTCTCCGGAAGAGGGCAGAGCGAAGCATACGCGTCCGGGTGTAATGCGGCCGCATGTGCCGCCGGGCATCCGGACGCGACGTGGCGCCATGCCCGCCCGCGTAGAATTCGAAGGATGAAACGACTCGTCCTGATCGATGGTTCCAGCTACCTCTACCGCGCCTTCCACGCGCTGCCACCACTGAACAACGAGGCGGGCGAACCGACCGGCGCCCTGTTCGGGGTGGTCAACATGCTGCGTGCGCACCTGAAGGAGCAACCCGATTACATCGCCTTCGTGGTCGATGCGCCCGGGCCGACCTTCCGCGACGACCTCTACCCGCAGTACAAGGCCAACCGCAAGGCCATGCCCGACGACCTGCGCGCGCAGGTCGAGCCGATGTGCGAGATCGTGCAGGCGCTGGGCTTCCGCATCCTGCGCGTGGGTGGCGTCGAGGCCGACGACGTGATCGGCACGCTGGCCATGCAGGGCGCGGGCGAGGGCCTCGAGGTAACGATCTCCACCGGCGACAAGGACTTCGCCCAGCTGGTGCGCCCGGGCATCGCCCTGGTCAACACCATGAGCGGCAGCCGCTACGACTCCGAAGCCAGCGTGGTGGACAAGTTCGGCGTGCGCCCGGAACAGATCATCGACTTCCTCGCCCTGATGGGGGATGCCGTCGACAACATTCCCGGCGTCGACAAGTGCGGCCCCAAGACCGCGGCCAAGTGGCTGGGCGAATACGGCACGCTCGATGGCGTCATCGCCCACGCGGACGCCATCAAGGGCAAGATCGGCGACAACCTGCGCGCCGCATTGCCACGCCTGCCGCTCAATCGCGAACTGACCACGATCAAGACCGACGTGGCCCTCGAGTACCGGCCGCAGGACCTGGTGCTGCAGCCACGCGCCACCGACGCGCTGCGCACGCTGTACGCCCGCTACGGCTTCAAGCAGGCCCTGCGCGAGCTGGAAGGAAGCGCTGCGGGGGCGGATGCCGACGCGGGCAGGATCAGCGTGCGTGGTACCGCGGCGGGCTATGCGCGCGCGCCTGCGCCGGCTTCCGCCGAACCGCTCGATCCGGCGCTGGCCACGCAGGGCGAATACGAATGCGTGCTCACCGACGCGCAACTCGCGGCGTGGATCGCGAAGCTGCAGGCGGCCGATGCGTTCGCCTTCGACACCGAAACCGATTCGCTCGACCCGATGCGTGCACGACTGGTCGGGATCAGCCTCGCGGTCGAGACCGGCCACGCTGCCTACGTGCCGCTGGGCCACACCTATCCCGGCGCGCCGGCGCAATTGCCGGGCGATACCGTGCTGGCGGCCTTGAAGCCGCTGTTCGCCGATCCGGCGAAAAGGAAGATCGGCCACCACGGCAAGTACGACCTGCACGTACTGCGCCGTCATGGCATCGAAGTCGCCGGTTATGCGCAGGACACGATGCTCGAGAGCTTCGTCCTCAACGCCACGGCCACCCGCCATGACATGGATTCGCTGGCCAGGCGCTATCTCGGCTACGACACCATCACGTACGAACAGGTCGCGGGCAAGGGCGCCAAGGCGATCTCCTTCGCCCAGGTCGCGCTGGACGACGCCACCCGCTATGCGGGCGAGGACGCCGACGTCACCCTGCGCCTGCACCATGCGCTCGCGACCAAGCTGGCCGCAGAACCCGCACTGGAGCGCGTCTACCGCGAGATCGAGATGCCGCTGGTGCCTGTGCTCGAGCGGGTCGAGGCGAACGGCGTGCTGATCGACGCCGACGAACTGCGCCGGCAATCCAACGACCTCGGCAAGCGCATGCTGGCCGCGCAGCAGAAGGCGACCGAACTGGCCGGCCGCAGTTTCAGCCTGGATTCGCCCAAGCAACTGGGCCAGTTGCTGTTCGAAGAGCTCAAGTTGCCCGCCCTGGTGAAGACCCCCAGCGGCCAGCCGTCGACGAACGAAGAAGCACTGGAGGCCATCGCCGAGCTGCACGAATTGCCGCGCGTGATCCTCGACTACCGCGGCCTGGCCAAGCTGCGCAGCACCTACACCGACAAATTGCCGGAAATGGTCAATGCCGATACCGGGCGCGTGCACACCAGCTACCACCAGGCTGGTGCGGCGACCGGCCGCCTTGCCTCCAACGACCCCAACCTGCAGAACATCCCGATCCGCACCGACGATGGCCGCCGCATCCGCAATGCCTTCGTGGCGCCGGCGGGGCGCAAAATCGTGTCCTGCGACTACTCGCAGATCGAACTGCGGATCATGGCCCACCTGTCGCAGGACGCGGGCCTGCTGCGCGCGTTCGAATCCGGCGCCGACATCCACCGCGCCACCGCGGCGGAAGTATTCGGCAAGACCCTGGACGAGGTGAGCGGCAACGAACGCCGCGCGGCCAAGGCAATCAACTTCGGCCTCATGTATGGCATGAGCGCGTTCGGCCTGGCGCGCAACCTCGGCATCGCCCGGGGCGAGGCGCAGGATTACATCGCGCTGTACTTCTCGCGCTATCCCGGCGTGCGCGAATTCATGGAGCGCACGCGCGAACAGGCGCGCGAGCGCGGCTACGTCGAAACCGTGTTCGGGCGGCGCCTGTACCTTGACAACATCACCGCGCGCAACCAGGGCCTGCGCGCCGGTGCCGAACGCGCGGCGATCAACGCGCCAATGCAGGGCACCGCCGCCGACATCATCAAGCGCGCGATGGTCGACATCGACGGCTGGCTGGCGGCGCATCGTGACCGTGCCTTGATGGTGCTTCAGGTACACGACGAACTGGTGTTCGAGGTCGACGCCGCCTTCCTGGACACGCTGCTGGCGGAGGTGCCACAGCGGATGGCGGCGGCGGCGCAATTGCGGGTCCCGCTGGTGGTCGACAGCGGGGTCGGCGACAACTGGGGGCAAGCCCATTAAGACCGCCAAACGCGGTCCCGGTGCGGACACGGCCGCCAAAAAATGGCACCTGACCGGGTGAGAGAAGGGTCGGGCGCGGGCATTGGCGGCTTTTGCCGGCCGCAATGCGCCGAAGGCTGCCGGTTGCGCGACGTTTGTAGAAGTTGGCGGAATGAATCAGTCCTGAACCCAACAAATTGTTAACTATCCTCTTCACGAACTATCCATGTGGAGGATGGTCTTATTACTCGCGACAGGTGCAACGCCTGTCGCTGATCTCTCCCTCCCCTGGAGTGATCCCAGGAGCGACGGCCCCTCCCCAGGCCCCGCTTCTCCAGCCCCGCCGGCCCCCCCTGCCTGCGGGGCTTTTTATTGCCTGCGCTTTTTGCGCAGGCAATAAAAACCCAAAGTTTCGCGTTGCAAAACTTTGGGCCCCGCTATGCGCTTCCAATCCCCGCGGCTGTCGCCGCGCCCCCTTACTAAGGGGGCTCCCCTCCAGAAAGGGGGCTCTCCTCCAGAAAGGGGGCTCTCCTTCAGGGAATTTCCCGCGAGAGAGAGAATTTCCCGCGAGAGAGCATGTCCCCTCTCCCCCGCTTGCGGGGAGAGGGCGCCCGAAGGGCGGGTGAGGGGGAGCGAGCGCAGCGAGCGTGCTCTTGCTGTTGCTCCTGTCCCACCGCCGGCTGTGCTTCCATCGCCGCTGCGTTACCTTCGCGGACAAACGGGGAGAATCGTATGAGCGATGGCGCTGCCAGCCTTTTGCAACTGAGTTTGCCCTGGTATCAGTTCGTGCTGCGGGCCGTGCTCGTGTACTTCGCGGTAATGGTGCTCGTGCGCCTGTCGGGCAAACGTGCGGTGGGGCAGTTCACGCCGTTCGACCTCGTGCTGCTGATCCTGATCGGCAACGCCGTGCAGAACGGGATGAACGGCGGCGACAACTCGCTGACGGCCGCCCTGATCCTTTCAGTGACCCTTATTGCGCTGAACTACGGCGTCGCCTTCTTCTCGGCGCGCGTCCCGGCGGTGCGCAAGTTTGTCGAGGGCGAATCCGTGGTGCTGGTGCGCGACGGGCACGTATTCCGCAACGTGCTCAAGCGCGAACTGGTCAGCCGGGCGGATTTCGACAAGGCGATGCGCGAAGCGGGTATCTCCGAGGTGGACGAGATCCAACTGGCCGAACTCGAGACCAACGGACACATCACGATCGTTCCGCGGGAAGCGCCTCGCCCGGAAGGTCCGGGCGCGCATTGAGCACGGTTCAGCCCAGCTCCGCGATCCAGTCGCGCGGCCGCAGGTAATCGGCCAGGCGCGCCTCTTCGCTGCCGGCTTCGGGCGCGAAGCCGTATTCCCAGCGCACCAGCGGAGGCAGGCTCATCAGGATCGATTCGGTGCGCCCGCCCGATTGCAGGCCGAACAGCGTGCCGCGATCGAACACCAGGTTGAATTCCACGTAGCGGCCGCGCCGGTACAACTGGAACTGGCGTTCGCGCTCGCCGTAAGGCGTATCGCGGCGGCGATCGACGATCGGCAGGTAGGCGTCGAGGAAACCGTCGCCGACCGCACGCAGGTAGGCGAAGTCGCGATCGAAGTCCGTGTGCAGGTCGTCGAAGAACAGCCCGCCGACGCCGCGCGTCTCGCCGCGATGCTTGAGCAGGAAGTAGTCGTCGCACCAGCGCTTGTGCGCGGCGTAGCGCGCGTCGCCGCCGAAGGGCTCGCACAGGTCGCGCGCGGTGCGGTGCCAGTGCAGCACGTCCTCGTCGAAGGGATAGAACGGGGTCAGGTCGAAGCCGCCGCCGAACCACCACGCCACGGTCTCGCCGTCGCGCTCGGCGCGGAAGTGGCGCACGTTGGCGTGGGTGGTCGGAAGGAACGGATTGCGCGGATGGAACACCAGCGACACGCCGACCGCGCGCCATGACGCACCGGCGAGCTCCGGCCGCGCCGCGCTCGCGGAGGGCGGCAGCTTGGTGCCCGATACGTCGGAAAATCCGATGCCTGCCTGCTCGAACACCGCGCCGTCGCGCAGGATGCGGGTGCGGCCACCGCCGCCTTCCTCGCGCTTCCACGGGTCTTCGATGAAGCGGGCGCCGCCGTCGGCGGTTTCGATGGCGTTGCAGATGCGGTCCTGCAACCCGGTGAGGTAATCGCGGACGCGTTCGAATTCCGGGGTGGAGGCAGGTGGCTTGGCGGTCATGGGCCCGCATTCTAGGCGGGAGCCACGAAACGCGTGCCATTCAATCGATGCAAGGTCGTGCCCGGACGCGTTGATTGCGTGCACGCGCGCGCCCGCGGCGCGCAGTCGTTCATGTCCATGTGAATCGGGATTTAACGACGCGGGGACTATGATCCGGCGGCAAATCGAAGCCTGTTCGAGCTCGATCCCGCTACTGCTGACGCCTCTGCGATGGGAGTTCCCAATGCGCATCCCGGCTCGTCATGTCCTGCTAGCCGCGCTGTTGGTGGTGGCCGCTTGTTCGAAGGAACCCGCTTCGACCCCAGCGGCATCGGCGCCTACCGCGACGCCGCCGCCACCGGCGACGGCGCCCGCACCAGCCGCGCCTGCCGCTCCCGCGGCGCCGACGCCGAGCGAGGAGGTGTTCAGCCGCGCCGAGCTCGATCAGATGGTGGCGCCCCTCGCGTTGTATCCGGACTCGCTGCTGGCCCAGGTGCTGATGGCCTCGACCTATCCGGGCGACGTGGCCGACGCGGTCGCCTGGTCGAAGGCGCATCCAAAGGAGGAAGGCGACGCGGCGGTGAAGCTGGTCGCCAATGAGCCCTGGGATCCGAGCGTGCAGGCACTCGTGGCCTTCCCGCAGGCGCTGGCCACCCTCGGGCAGGACCCGGGATGGGTGCAGCGCCTGGGCGACGCGTTCCTGGCCCAGCCCAGTGACGTGATGGATGCCGTGCAGCGCCTGCGCCACCAGGCCCAGGCCGCCGGCAACCTCGAATCCAACCAGTACCAGAAGGTGTCGATGGAACCGGCGCCAGCGCCGGCACCCGCTCCCGCCGCGGAACCGGCCATGGGCACCGTGGTCGAGCAGGCGCCGCCGCAGACCATCGTCATCGAGCCGACCGACCCCGAGGTCGTGTACGTGCCCAGCTACAACCCCACCCAGGTCTACGGCACCTGGGCCTATCCGTCGTATCCGCCGCCGTACTACCCGCCGACGCCGTACTGGTACCCGGGCAGCGCGCTGATGACCGGGCTCGCCTTCGGTACCGGTATCGCGATCGCCGACTCGCTGTGGGGTGATTGCGACTGGGGCGGCGGCGATATCGACATCGATGTCGACCGCTACAACAACATCAACAGCAACCGCCAGATCAACCGCACCGAGAACACCTTCCGCCACAACGCCGCCAACCGCGACGGCGTCCCCTATCGCGACCGCGCCAACCGCGAGCGCAACGGCCGGCAGCTGGCGGACAGCGGGCGCCGCGACTCATTCCGTGGCGACGACCCCGGCCGCGCGCGCCAGCGCGAACAGGCGCGCAGCTCGATGCAGCAACGCGGCATCGAGCCGGCCAGGAGCAACCGCGAAGCGCGCGACCGTGCGCAGACGGCGTCGCGGGACATGCGCGAGCGGCCGCAAGGGCAGGCGCGGGACCAGCAGCGGGAGCGGGCTGCGCAGACCACGCGCGACCGCCAGCAAGCCGGGGCGCGCGACCGGCAGCAGGCAGGCGCGCGCGACAGTCAGCGCGCGCAGGCCGCCCAGGCCAGCCGTCAGGGCGGCGACCGCGCACGCGCACAGCAGCAGTCGCGGTCGACATCGCAGGCTCGCCAGCAGCGCGGCCAAAACAACACGCAGGCGCGCAACACGGCGCGCCAGCAGCAGGCACGAAGCCAGGGTTCGCGCAACAACGCATTCGAAGGGTCGCGCAACCCGTCGCAGTCGCGTGCCCAGGCCAACCGCGGCCGCTCCAGCAGCGCCTCCGCGCAACGTTCGTCCGGATCCCGCGGCGGCGGTGGTGGTGGCCACCAGGTCCAGCGCCAAGCTCCGCAACGCCAAGGTGGCGGCGGGCGTCATCGTTGATAGGGGCCTTATGAATACGACTCTGCGCACTCTTCCTGTTGCTGCACTGGCGTTGCTGGGCCTGGCGTTGCCCGCGCTGGTCCGCGCCCAGCAGGCCTACCCCAGCCCCGATGCCGCCGCCGATGCCCTGGTCGCCGCGCTGGGGACAGACCATGCCGACGCCGACAAGCTGGCGGCCCTGCTCGGCAAGGACTGGCGCGACTACATCCCGCCTGCAGGCGGCCAGCGCGCCGACGTGGACGCGTTTCTCAGCGGCTATCGCGAGCGGCATTCGATCAAGACCGCTGCCGACGGCCACGCCAACCTGGTCGTCGGCAAGAACGACTGGAGCCTGCCGATCCCGTTGACCAAGGGAAAGGACGGCTGGCGTTTCGATCTCCGCGCCGGCGCCACGGAGATCCGCGAGCGTCGCATCGGCCGCGACGAGCTGGCCGCGGTGGAAGCGGCGCGCGCCTATGACGACGCGCAGATGGAATACGCCGAAGTCGATCGCGACGGCGATGGCGTGCTGGAGTACGCGCAGAAGATCCTCAGCACCGATGGCCAGCACGACGGCCTGTTCTGGGCCGACGACGACAGCGGTGAGATCAGCCCGCTCGGTCCGCTGTTCGCGGACGCCTCGCCCGGCAGCGACTGGCACGGCTACCACTACCGCATCCTCACCGCGCAGGGACCATCGGCGCCGGGCGGCGCCTATAACTACATGCTGGGCAAGAACATGAGCCGCGGCTTCGCCCTGATCGCGTGGCCGGCGAGGTACGGCGACAGCGGCGTGATGAGCTTCATGATCAGCCACGACGGCGAGGTCTTCGAGAAGGACCTCGGCCCCGGCAGCGAGAAGCTGGCGAAGGCGATGACCCGCTTCGATCCCGACAGCAGCTGGCAAGAAGTGAAGGACACGGACACTGCGGCCGCCGCCGCGCCCTAGCTGCACGACCCTGCGTCTCCCCGCACCGACGCGTCATGCGCGTCGGCGGATCGCTGGCTGATCGTTGGCCGATCGTGAACGACAGCTTGACCGGCAGGGACCAGACCTTCGCGCGTGGGATCAAAGTCCAATATCCCCGCATGCCTGCCCCGCACTAAGGTTTCCATCACGCCGGACGATCGGGTCCGGCCCGCAAAGTGCCGCCCGCGAATCCGCCTTCCGGTGTGTGTGGCGCCATCTGCGACTGGAGATTCCCAATGCGCATTCCAGGGCCGTATCTCACCGCATTTGCATTGATTTTCGCCGCGACCGCCGCGCATGCCGCGCCGCCGGCACCCATTCCCCTCGCGGCCGCGCAGGCGGCCGCCGCGCCCGCGTCGACGACCGCGTCCGAAAAAGTATTCGGCGTCGAGGAACTCGACCAGATGACGGCGCCCATCGCCCTGTATCCCGACGCGCTGCTCGCGCAGGTGCTGATGGCGTCGACCTACCCGGGTGATGTCGCCGACGCGGCCAAGTGGTCCAAGCAGCACAAGGACGTCAAGGGCGAGGAGGCCGTGAAACAGGTCGAGAACCAGGCCTGGGATCCGAGCGTGCAAGCGCTGGTCGCCTTCCCGCCGGTACTGGAGACGCTCAGCCAGGATGCGGCCTGGGTGCAGAAGCTGGGCGACGCCTTCCTCGCCCAGCCCGATGACGTGATGGGATCCGTGCAACGCCTGCGCAACAAGGCGCAGCAAGCCGGCAACCTCAAGACCACCGAGCAGCAGGTGGTCAAGACCGAACCGGCGACCGGCGCCGTCGCGGCGGAATCGGTACCGCAGACCATCATCATCGAATCGGCCGACCCGGAAGTCGTCTACGTACCCAGCTACAGCTCCAGCGTGTACGGCCCCTGGGCCTACCCGGCCTATCCGCCGTACTACTACGGCTACTACCCCGGCGCGGCGCTCTTCAGTTTCGGCGTCGGCATGGTCGTGGGCGGCGCGCTGTGGGGCAACTGCAACTGGGGCGGCGGCGACATCGACATCGACGTCAACAACAACTTCAACCGCAACACCAACCGCGAGCGCAACACCAATCGCACCACCAACCGCGGCGAGGGCGGCAAGTGGCAGCACAACGCCGCCAACCGCGACGGCGTGCCCTACCGCGACCAGCGCAGCCGCGACCAGTTCGGCAAGAGCCGCGAAGGCGTCGCGTCGCGCGATTCCTATCGCGGTCGCGATCCGGCGCGCAATGCAGAGCGCGATCGCGCCCGCCAATCGATGTCGAAGAGTGGTTTCGAGGCGCCGGCGGCGAGCAACCGGGAGGCGCGCGATCGCGCCGGCCAGGCCTCGCAGCAGATGGGCCAGGGCCAGGGGCGCGTCAGCGACTTCGATCGCGGCCAGCAGCAGCTGAGCCAGCAACGCAATGCGCAGGCGCGCCAGTCCTCGCGCGACTCGTTCAACGGCTCCCAGGGAGCGCAACGCAACAACGCGTTCTCCGGAGCGAGCAATCCCAATGCCTCGCGCGCCTCGTCGAACCGCGGCCGCAGCAGCTATGGCGCGTCGCAGCGTTCCGGCTCGCGCGGCGGTGGCCACCAGATGTCACGTCCCTCACGCGGCGGCGGCGGACGACGCCGTTGAACAGGAGATCGAGCATGACCGCTACCACTCGCTTGATTTCGTTCGCCGTCCTGGCATTGCTGGCGCCGGTGGTCTGGGCGCAGCAGGCCTATCCGTCGCCGGATGCCGCGGCCGAAGCGCTGGTCAGGGCCTTGGGCTCGTCGCAACGCGCGGAGAAGCCTGATGAACTCCGCCTCGCCGCGCTGTTGGGCGCGGACTGGCGCGATTACGTACCGGTCGGCAGCGTCGGCAGCGACGACGTCGACGCCTTCGTCGCGCGCTATCGCGCGCACCACGAGTTCAAGACCGATGCCGTTGGCCGCGAGATGCTCTCGGTCGGCAAGGATGCGTGGACCCTGCCGGTACCGCTGGAGAAGCGCAAGGGCGGCGGCTGGGCCTTCGACATGAAGGCAGGAGCGCAGGAAATCCGCGTTCGCCGCATCGGCCGCAACGAGTTGGCGGCGGAGCAGGCCGCGCGCGCCTACGAGGATGCGCAGGACGACTACGCCAAGGTCGACCGCGATGGCGACGGCGTACTCGAGTACGCGCAGAAATTCCTCAGCAGCGACGGCATGCATGACGGCCTGTATTGGCCCGACCAGCCCGGTGAGGAGGAAAGCCCGCTGGGACCGCTGTTCGGCGATGACACTCCGGGCGGTGACTGGCACGGCTACCACTACCGCATCCTCGCCGCGCAGGGGCCGTCGGCGCCGGGCGGCGCCTACGACTACATGCTCGGCAACAACATGAGCCGCGGCTTCGCCTTGGTGGCATGGCCGACGAAGTACGGCGACAGCGGCGTGATGAGCTTCATGATCAGCCACGAAGGCGAGCTGTTCGAGAAGGACCTCGGCCCCGACAGCGAACGCGTGGCGAAGGCGATGACCACCTTCGATCCGGACAGCAGCTGGCAGGAAGTGCCGGACACGGCCACCGCCGCCGGCGCGCCGAAATAAGCGCCGCGACTTCGGGGTTGCGGCGCCGGCGCGCTTACTTCAGCGTGCGCTCGAACAGTTCGTAGATGCGGCGGTACTCGTCGTACCACGCATCCGGATGCGCGAAGGTGTGCCGCTCCATCGGGTACGGCGCGATTTCCCACTTGTCCTTGTGCAGCTCGATCAGGCGCTGCGACAGCATCACCGAGTCCTTGAAGAACACGTTGTCGTCGATCATGCCGTGCGCGATCAGCAGGTGGTCCTGCAGTTTGTCGGCGTATTCGATCGGCGACGAGACGCGGTAGGCCTCGGGGTCGAGTTCGGGCGTATTGAGGATGTTGCTGGTGTATTCGTGGTTGTACTGCGACCAGTCGCTGACCGGGCGCAGCGCGGCGCCGGCCTTGAACGTGCCGGGCGCGCGGAACAGCGCCATGAAGGTCATGAAGCCGCCGTAGGAGCCGCCGTAGATGCCGGCGCGATCCTTGTCGCCCTGCTTGTTCGCGACCAGCCAGTCGAGGCCGTCGAGATAGTCCTCGAGCTCCGGATGGCCCATGTTGCGGTAGATCGCGGTGCGCCAGTCGCGGCCGTAGCCTTCCGAACCGCGGTAGTCGAGGTCGAGCACGACGTAGCCGTGTTCGACCAGCAGGTTGTGGAACATCTGCTCGCGGAAGTATTCCGGCCAGCGGTCGTCGACGTTCTGCAGGTAGCCCGCGCCGTGCACGAACATCACGATCGGATACTTCTTGCCGGCTTCGGGCTGCCTGGGACCGTAGTACTTGCCCCAGACGGTACCGGCGCCGTGCTTGCTGGGCACCTGCACGTATTCGGGCTGCATCCAGTCGCGGGACTTGAAGGCGTCCTTGCGCGTGTCGGTGAGCTGCCGGGCTTCACCGCCATTCGCCGGGACCACCGAGACCTGCGCCGGCATGTAGGCGCGCGAATGGCGCACGAGCACCTGGGTGCCATCGGGCGACAGTGCGAAGTCCTCGACGCCGCCGAGGTCGGTGAGCTCGCGCACGGCACCGCCCTTGCGGTCGGCGGCGCACACCTCGTAATCGCCAGGCCACTTGCGGTTGCACAGGAAATAGAAGGTGCTGCCGTCCGGCGACAACTGCGGCGCCGAGGCCTCCCACTTGCCCGTGGTCAGCGCGCGCGGCGTGCCGCCATCGCTGAGGTAGATGTGCGAATAGCCGCTCTGTTCCGACAGCAGCCAGAGCTGCCCGTCAGGGGTCCAGCCGAAATCGTTGAAGCCCCAGTTGATCCAGGCCGGATCGGTGAGGCGGTGGCGCGGCTGCAGCTTGGCGGTGGCGAGATCGACGCTGGCGATCCAGCGGTCCTTGTTGTCGATCGCGCGCACCATCATCGCGACGCTGTGGCCGTCGTCGCTCCAACGGATCGACGGCGCGCCGCTGTTGTCGCCACTGGTGAGCACCTGCACGGTGCGGTTGCCCTTGAGCGCGTCCTGCTTGGCCGCCTTGCGCAGCGCCGCCAGCGGGTCGTCCTTGATGCCGGGGAGCGTGTCGAACTTGAGTTCACTGACCTTGGCGGCGTTCACGTCCACCAGCCACGCCCGCTGCGGCAGCGACGCATTGCGGCCGACGCGGGTACGCACTTCCTCGAATTCCTCGTAACCCGACTCGGTCACGTACTTGGGCATCTTGCCGGCCTGTCCGGCATCGGCGTCCTTGGCGGTGGTGACGACCAGCAGCCAGCGCGCATCCGGCGACAGCAGGCTGTCGACGATGGCGACGTCATTGCCGAGATAGGCCGGCAGCGGCGCCCGCGTGGCATCGTCGCGCCGCCATTGTTCGTCCTGCACGCGTGCGGCGTCGCGCCGCGCCTTGTCGTCCTGCAGCGTGCGGATCATGTGCATCTGGCGATCGCGCAGGTCGTCGGCCTTGGGCGCGGCGGCGGGATCCTTCTCGGCCTTGACGACCGCGGCCTGGCTGACCCCGGCGCCGGCGCGCCAGCGGAACCAGTCGTTGCCGACGCGGAATACGAGGTTGCCATCGCGGCTCCACTGCGGCAGCGCTTCGGCGGCATCGGTGCGCGTCACCTGCGTCAGCGCACCGCTGCGCAGGTCGCGCACGAACACGTCGCCATTGCGGACGAAGGCCATGCGCGTGCGCGCCGCGTCATAGGCCGGGTTCGCCGCATCGAGTTCTGCGCGCGCGGCACCATCGACCCTCTGCGCCGGACCGCCGCCGACGGGCTGGCGCCAGGTGTCCTTGATCGTCGCGCCCTCGCGCTTGACCTGGTATTGCACCTGCTTGCCGTCCCACGACCACCAGGCCTGCTCGACCGGCGGCCCGATCCAGTCCGGATCGGCCATGACCTGTTCGAGCGTGAGCGGCGGGGTGGTCTGGGCCGCGACCGCGGCGGGCAGCAGGAGGAGCAGGGCGAAGGGCAGGACGGCAATACGCATCGGGCAGCGGACTGTAGGAAACCGGGGCCGCAGGGTAACAGTCCGGCGCTTTGCGCAATCGGGCCGTCGGTCATGCCCTGGCCGTGCCGGCGGCCCGGGCCTGCAAGCCCCGCGGGCCCGCGCCGGCTGCGCCGGTCCGGCCAGCCGGAACTGATCCTGTTCGTGGCCAATGGCGCGGCGCACAATACGCGCCGCGACGCACCCCCGCGCGTCGCGGAGTCGCTGCGTGGATGCACTGTTCTCGCCGCTGTTGCTGTCGCGGATCCAGTTCGGGTTCGTCATTTCCTGCCACATCCTGTTCCCGGCCTTCACCATCGGCCTCGCCAGCTGGCTGGCGTTCCTCGAATTCCGCTGGCTGCGCACGCGCGATGCCCTGTGGCGCGACCTCTACTTCTTCTGGCTGAAGATCTTCGCCGTGTCGTTCGGCATGGGCGTGGTCAGCGGCATCGTCATGAGCTTCCAGTTCGGCACCAACTGGGCCGTGCTGAGCGAGAAGGCCGGCAACATCCTCGGGCCGCTGCTGTCGTACGAGGTGCTGACCGCGTTCTTCCTCGAAGCGACATTCCTAGGCGTGATGCTGTTCGGTGCCAGGCGCGTATCCGACAAGCTGCATTTCTTCGCCACCTGCATGGTCGCGCTGGGCACCCTGATCTCGACGTTCTGGATCATCTCCGCCAACAGCTGGATGCAGACCCCGCAGGGCTACACGCTCACCGCCAACGGCGTGTTCGAGCCGGCGAGCTGGTGGGCGATCGTGTTCAACCCGTCGTTCCCGTACCGGCTCACGCACATGGTGCTGGCGGCGTTCATCACCACCTGCTTCGTGATCGGCGGCGTCAGTGCGGGCTATCTGCGCCGCGGCGTGCACGTCGAAGCGGGCAAGCGCATGCTCCGGCTCGCCGTGGTATTCGCGGCGATCGCGGTGCCGCTGCAGGTCTTCGTCGGCGACCAGCATGGCCTCAACGTCGGCGAGCACCAGCCGATCAAGCTCGCGGCGATGGAAGGACATTGGGAACAGGGTGAAAAGGGCGCCGGCGTGCCGCTGGTCCTGTTCGCGCTGCCCAACCAGAAGGCCGAGCGCAACGACTACGAGATCGCCGTGCCGAAACTCGGCAGCCTGATCCTGACCCATTCACTCGACGGCGAAATCCAGCCGCTGAAATCGGTGCCCGCCGACGACCGCCCGCCGGTGGCGCCGGTGTTCTTCGCCTTCCGGGCGATGGTCGGCCTCGGCACGGCGATGCTGCTGCTCGTGCTGGCCTCGCTGTGGATGTGGCGGCGGCGCCGGCTGTTCGAATCGGCGTGGCTGTTGAACGGCTGGCGCGCGATGACCTTGGCTGGTTTCGCCGCGATCCTCGCCGGCTGGTGGGTGGTCGAGATCGGCCGCCAGCCGTACGTGATCTACGGCCTGCTGCGCACCGCGGACGCGGTGACGCCGACGCTGGCCACTGGCAGCGTGCTGACGTCGCTGATCGTCTTTGCCGCGGTCTACTTCACCGTGTTCGGCGCCGGCATCTGGTACCTGCTCAAGCTCATCCGCAAGGGACCGCAGCCGCACGAGCCGGCGCCGCGGACCGAAGGCGGCGACAAGACGCCGGCACGGCCGCTGTCGGTGGGCGGTGCCGAAGGGGAGGGCGCGTGATGGCGTACTGGCTACCCGTGCTGTGGTTCGGCGTGATCGGCTTCGGCGTGCTGATGTACGTGCTGCTCGACGGCTTCGTGCTCGGACTCGGCATCCTCGCCCCATTCGCCGAGGACGAGCACCAGCTCGACCACATGATGAATACCGCCGCGCCGATCTGGGACGGCAACGAGACCTGGCTGGTACTCGGTGGCACGGGCCTGCTCGCGGCCTTCCCCAAGGCGTACGCAGTGGTGCTGTCGGCGCTGTACCTGCCGGTGCTGCTGATGCTGATCGCGCTGGTGTTCCGCGGCGTCGCCTTCGAATTCCGTTTCAAGGCGCACCGGTCGAAGCCGGCATGGGGCGCGGCGTTCGCGCTGGGCTCGATGTTCGCCGCATTCGCGCAGGGCGTGATCCTGGGCGCGCTGGTCGAGGGCATGCCGCTGCAGGGCGGCAAGTACATGGGCGGTGCGTTCGGCTGGTTCAGCCCGTTCTCGATGCTCACCGGCGTGGCGGTGGTGTTCGGCTACGCGCTGTTGGGATCCACCTGGCTGATCCTCAAGACCGAGGGCCGCATGCAGCTGATCGCGCGCACGCTGACGCGTCCGCTGGTGCTGGTGGTCGTCGCCTTCATGGGGCTGGTGAGCGCGTGGCTGCCGTTCCTCGACTCGCGGATCATGGCGCGCTGGTTCGAAAGCGGGAATTTCTGGTGGCTGGCGCCGGTGCCGGTGCTCGCGCTCATCAACGCTTTCGCGCTGTGGCAGGCGACGATGAAGCAGGGGCGCGACGCAGCGCCGTTCCTGCTGACGCTCAGCTTCTTCGTGCTCGGATTTGCCGGGCTGGTGCTGGGGATCTGGCCGAACATCGTGCCGCCGTCGCTGACGATCTGGGATGCGGCGTCGCCGGCGTCGTCGCAGGGTTTCGTCGGCGTCGGCCTGATCGTGCTGCTGCCGGCGATCCTCGGGTACACGTGGTGGTCGTACAGCGTGTTCAAGGGCAAGGTCGCGGCGGACGCCGGCTACCACTGAAGGCTCCCATTGCGGGGCGCTGAAAACCCCGCAAAAAAAGCCTGAACGCGCGTGTCGCGCAGCGGCGGGGCGGTTATGCTGTGTGCGTTGTCACGCGGCGAGCCGTCCCCCGAAGCATGCAAGCCTACGTTTACAAAAGCCTCCGCAAAGCCGACACCTACGTCTACCTCGGCGCCCGCGACGATTTCGAGCGCCTGCCCGCACCGCTGCGCTCGCAGCTGGGCAACCTGCAGTTCGTGCTGGAACTGGCGCTGACGCCGGAGCGCAAGCTCGCCCGCGGGGATGCGGCCGTGGTGCGCGAGAACCTCGCCCTGCGCGGCTTCCACCTGCAATACCCGCCGACGGTCGAAGACCCGATGACGGAGGACTGGGGCACCGATGCCTGACGCCATCGCGGCGACGCCAGATACGCCTGCGGCCATGCCAGCGGCTACGCCAGCACGCCGTGTCGGCCCGCGGCGGCTGCCATGGGCGACGCTGGCGGTCGCTGTCGCCCTGGCGGCGGTGGCCGGGTTCGGTGGCATCGCCGCCATTGCCGCCTTGCTGGCGCAGCCCGCCTTCGCGCTGGCCGTCGCCCAGTTCCGCGGACGCCGCTTCGCCACGCCGCGCGCGCTGCTGGGCGAAAGCGGCTGGCTCGCGCTGCTGTGGGGCGGGGCATTCGCGCTGGCGGTGGCCGTCGTCACCTGGCCCCTGTCGGCCCTGATCGAAGGCGGTTCGCTGTCGTCGGCGCTCGGCCTGAGCCTGATGGCCGGGGTGTTGCTGCTGGGCGCGTGGCGCCTGTGGCCGCTGTGGCACGGCATGGAAACCGAAGGCGGCACGCTGGCGCAGCATTGGAGTGAGCTGGGCGAACTCGACGCCGGTGCCTGGCGCGGCCTGGGCGTGGCCGGGATCGTGGTGGCGCTGCTCGGCGCGATCCTGGTGCTGGCGTGGCCGGGCCTGCTCGGCGCCAGCGCGCGCTGGGGCCTGGGCGTGTCGCTGGTCGTCGCTTCGCCGCTGCTGCACTGGCTGCTGCAGCGCACGGCGCCCGCCGATGCGTTGCCCGAGGCCGACGCTGTCGTCGAAACCGACAACGACAGCGCCGCCGAGTTGCCGCTCGGCGCGCTGCCGCTGGAAACCGAACTCTATGCCGCCGCCCGCGCCGGCCGCGTCGAACAGGCGCTGCAACTGATCGATGCGGGTGCCAACCTGCACGCGCCGCCGCCGCACGAGGAGCGCGACCAGCGCAACCTCGCCGTACTCGCGGCGGTACTGCCCGACCTGCGCCTGCTGCGCACACTGATCGCGCACGGCGTCGACCTCAACGCCACCCACGCCGGCATGACGCCCCTGCTCGCCGCCACCCGCGACAGCTGGCACGGCCGTCCCGATGCGGTGATGACGCTGCTCGCCAACGGCGCCGATCCGCGCGCCGTCGACCACGACGGCAACACCGCCCTGCACCACGCCGCGCGCAGCTCCGATCCCGGCGTCGCCGCGCTGCTGCGCGATGCCGCGGCGGAAGTCGACGCGCTCAATGCCGAGGGCCTGTCGCCGCTCGGCGTTGCCTGCGCCGCGGGCAACTGGCGCCTGGCGAAATTCCTGCTCGAGCGCGGCGCGAAACCCGAGCCAGCCGGTGGCCAGCCGGCGCTGCTCGCCGCCGCCGGCACCGAGGAAGACGACGCCGCGGGCGTGCAGCTGCTGCTCAAGCAGAAGGCCAAGGTCGACGCGCGCGACGCGCACGGCCGCAGCGCCCTCCACGAAGCGGCCTTCGCCGGTCACGCCGAGATCGTCGAGGTCCTGCTCGCCGCCGGTGCCGATGCCGCCGCCGCCGACCGCCTCGCCCGCACGCCGCTGCTCGAAGCAGCGCGAGGCGGCCGCGTCGCCGTGCTCGACCGCCTGCTCGCCCAGCTGCGCGACTCGTCCAGGACCGGTGGCGGCATGAGCGAAGCCGCCGCCGTCGATGCGCATGGCCGCGGTGCGCTGATGCTCGCGGCGATGTCGGAGAACGCCACGCCCGCCCTGATCGAACGCCTGCTCGCGCTCGGCCTCGATGCCGACGCGCGCGACTTCGACGACAAGCGTGCGATCGACCGCGCCGCCGAAGCCGGCCGTTGGGCGCTGGTCGCCGCGCTCGACCGCGCCTACCCGTTGCCGTCCGCGGTCAGCGACGCCGCGGAAACGCCGGACGCGCCCCTGCCCGACCGCGCCCCCGCCGCGCTGCTGCGCGAGGGCCTGCACGAACGCCGTGGCGCCGAGCTCACCGGCCTGGCGCAACTGCTCAGCGCCAGCGAACTCGGCGCCCTGCTGCACGACGAGGCGCCCGCACCCAGCGCGGAACAGGTCGAGCGCCTGCTGCACTGGGGTGCGGATCCGGGCGTGCGCGATGGACAGGGCGACACGCCGCTGTTCGCGCTGCTCACCCGTGGCCCCGCGGCGCTCCCGGCCCTGCAGGCGCTGGTGCGCCGCGGCGTTTCGCCAGCCGGCGGCGGTGGCCTCGCACGCTTCCTCGCCGCATGCTCGGCCAGTGAACAGGCCGCGCGCGGCCTCGAATATTTCGCCCTCGACCTGATCGAGCGCGGTGCCGACCCGTTCGCGGCATCGCCCGCCGGCGATCCGCCGCTGGCCCTCGCCGTGCGCCTGGGCTGGTCGCGCCTGGTCGATCGCCTGCTCGCCATCGGCGTCAGCCTCGACGGCCGCGACAGCCACGGCATGAGCGCGCTGCACCTCGCCGCCGCACTCGGCCGCGAGGCGATGCTGAGGAAACTGGTGGCGCAGGGCGCCGCCCCCGACCTGCTCGCCGCCGATGGACAGACGCCGCTGGGTGTCGCGCTGTCGTCCGGACGCCGCGATCTCGCCGACTGGCTCGACTGGCGCGGCTGGCCGTTGCCGAAGCGGCCGCTGCGCGCGCAGGACGTACCGGCCGCGGCGATCGTGGGGGACGCCGATGCGGTGCGCCGCCTGCTCGACCTCGGCCTGCCCGTCGATGCCGCCGACAGCCAGGGTTGCAGCGCGTTGCTGCGCGCGGCCGGTGGTGGCCATCGTGCCGTGGTCGACCTGCTGCTGGCGCGCGGCGCCGATCCGCAACTCGCCGCGCATTCCGGGGCCACGCCGCTGTCCGCCGCGGTGAGCATGCGCCATGCCGAAGTGGTCGACCGCCTGATCGCCGCGGGCGTCTCCCTGGAACAGCGCCTGCCCGGCGACCTCACCGTGTTGATGGTCGCGTGCGCGCTCGGCCTGCCCGACATGGCCGCGCGCCTGCTGGCGGCCGGTGCCGACGTGCATGCCACCGATGCCCAGGGCCGCACCGCGCTGCATTGCGCGGCGATGTTCGGCTTCACCGCGCGCGAGCGCGCACGCCTGGTCGCACTGCTCGACACCCTGCTGCTCGCCGGCGCCGAAGCCGACCTGCCCGCCGCCGGCGCGACGCCGTTGCTGCTGGTGCTCGGGGCGCGCGCTGAACCGGGCTCGGCCGCCGACGAGGACGTGCTGATGGCCGGCCTCGACCAGCTCCTCGACCACGACGCCCAGCTCGATGTGCAGGACCCGCGCGGTTTCGGTCCGTTGCACCTGGCCGCGCTGCACGGCTTGATGCGCGTGGTGCAGAAGCTGCTGCGTGCGGGTGCCGATCCCGCGTTGCGCGACACGCTCAACCGCACTCCGCGCGAGATCGCGGTGATGCGCGGCTTCGTCGACATCGCCGCGGAACTGGCGCCGGTGCCGTCCCCGGGTTCGGACGTGTCGATGGCGCGGTTCCTGCGCGAGCCGTGACGAGCCGGCGGCGAAGCCGGTAACCCGGCTCGCCGCGCAAGTCCTACTCCTCTTCTTCCTCGCTGGCGATCTCGCCGAGCACGCCTTCGCCCATGTCGGCGTTGAGCAGCTCCTCGAGCTCGCGCCGGGCATCCTGCACCGACTGCTTCAGTGCGTCTTCGTCGTCGCGCACGTGGTACTGCGCGTGCAGCAGGCGTTCGTCGAGCTCGCGGAAACGCTGCGCGTGCTGGCTCGCGATTTCCGGTGCGATGCCCAGCTCCGCCAGTACCTGCTCGCCGAGGAGGAGGCTGGAATGGAAGGTCTCGCGCATCGGTTCCGCGCCCAGGTCCATCAGCTCCCACGCGTGGCGGCGGTCGCGTGCACGCGCATGCACGATCGCATCGGGATACAGGCGGCGGATGACTTCCACGGTGCGCAGGTTGCGCTCCTGGTTGGCGATCGCGACCACGAACACCTTCACGCCCGCCGCGCCCGCCGAGCGCAGCAACTCGGGCTTGGTCGGGTCGCCGTAATAGATCTGGTTGCCGAAGCGGCGCGAGAAATCGACCTGGTCGATGTCGTCCTCGATCACGAGGAATGGTGTGCGATGCGCCGCGAGCAGGCGTGCGACGATCTGGCCGAAACGGCCGAAGCCCGCGATCAGCACCTGCGGGTGGTCATCGGGAATCTTGTCGAATGCGCGCTTGGCTTTTGGCACGGGATGCGCGGCCAGCGCGCGCGATACCGCCACCACCAGCAACGGGGTCAGTGCCATCGACACGCCGACCGCGGCTACCAGGCGATCGCGCAGGACATCGTCGAACAGGCCGGCCTTCTTCGCTTCGCCAAAGACCACGAAAGCGAATTCGCCGCCCAGCGCGAGTACCGCCGCGAGTTGCAGCGCGCCGCGCTTGCTCAGGCCGCCGGGGCGCAGGCCCACGGCGAACAGCAACGCGAACTTGATCGCCATGAAGCCCATGACGACCGTGGCGATCAGCAGCGGCTCCTGCAGCACGCGACGCAGGTCGATGCTCATGCCCACGGCCATGAAGAACAGGCCCAGCAGCAGGCCCTTGAAGGGGTCGATCTGCGATTCGAGCTCGTGCCGGTATTCCGAATCGGCCAGCAGCACGCCGGCGAGGAACGCGCCCAGGCCCGCCGACAATCCCGCCAGCTCCATCACCCAGGCCGCGCTGAGGACCGTCAGCAGCGTCGCACCGGTGAACACCTCCGGCGTCCGCGTGCGCGCGACGAAGCGGAGGAAATGCCGCAGCACGATGCGACCGCCGATCACCACCGCGGCGATCGCCGCCACCGCTTTGAGGATGGCGATCCCGATCGGCTCGCTGGTCTGCGAGTGCGCATGGCCCAGCAACGGAATCGCCGCGAGCAGCGGGATTGCGGCGAGATCCTGGAACAGCAGGATCGCGAAGGCGAGGCGGCCATGTTCGCTGGCCAGTGCCTTGCGCTCGGACAGCAGCTGCAGGCCCACCGCGGTGGACGACAGGGCGAGGCCCGCACCGGCGACCAGCGCCACCTTCCAGTCGAAGATGCTGGCGAGCGTCGCATCGCCCAGCAGTGTCGCCATGCCCATGGAGGCCGCGGCGAGCACGATCCCGGTCATCAGCACCTGCGCGCCGCCCGCGGCGAAGACCGGCTTGCGCATCACCCGCAGGCGCGAGGGCGACAATTCCAGCCCGATCACGAACAGCATCATCACCACGCCGATCTCGGACGCGGTCAGCACCGGATCGGCGTCGCGGATGATGCGGATGCCGTGGGGGCCCAGCACCACGCCCGCGACGAGGTAACCCAGCACCGCACCCAGGCCGAAACGCCGGAACACCGGTACCGCGATCACCGCGGCGAGCAGGAATACCAGGGCGAGCTCAAGACCGGCGTGCATGGGGGATACCTCCGTTGCCGCGATTATGCCGCCGCGACGAGGTTATGCTGCGCCGGTTGCCACTTAACAGGGACAAGGAGAAGCAATGAACATCCGCATTGGCGCAGGAGCGGTATTCGTCGCAATGTCATTGCTCGCCAGCGCCCCGGCCTTCGCCGCCGGCCCCGGAGCGGTGCGCAAGCAGATCGAAGCCAGCATGCTGGTCACCGGCAAGATCCAGGTCGACACCGACGGCAAAGTGGCCGGTTTCTCGCTGGACGAAAAGGACAAGCTGCCCGCGGGCGTAGTGAGCCTCATCGGCACAGCGGTGCCGACGTGGAAGTTCGAGCCCGTGCTGATCGATGGCAAGGCGGCGAACGTAACGACCGACATGAACATCCGTGTCGTGGCCAAGAAGGTCGACAAGGACAGCTTCACGATCACCATCCGCAGCGCCGGCTTTGGCAACAGGACGGGCAAGCCGGAAGAGAGCACGCGCCCGGTCAGCATGGAGCCGCCGAGCTATCCGGAGAGCGCGGCGCTGAATGGCGTGTCCGGCACCGTCTACCTCGTGGTCCGCGCAGGGCGCGATGGCAAGGTCAGTGACGTGTTTGTCGAACAGGTGAATCTGAAGGCGGTCGCGGACGAGACGACGATGGCGAGATGGCGCCGCATGTTCGAGGTCGCCTCGGTGTCGCAGGCCAAACGCTGGGCCTTCGCCCCGCCCACCGAAGGCGACGATGCGCGATCCGACTTCTGGGTGCTGCGCGTACCAGTGGTGTTCTCTTTGGATGATCCGCGCAGCGCGAAGGCGGCTTACGGTCGCTGGGAAGCCTACGTCCCCGGTCCGCGCCAAGCCAACCCCTGGAAAGAAGACAAGGAAGGCGCGGCGTTCAGCCCCGACACGCTGGCGCCGGGCGGGGCCTATCTCGCGGGATCGGGCCTGAAGCTGCTGACCCAGCTTTCCGAGAGCTGATCGATTACAGCCGCTTCGCTGCAATGCCCGAGCGGTGCATCATCGACGTACCCATCCATCATCCGTTGCCACGAGAAACACAATGCAGTCCAGCGGTCTGTCGTTCCACCATCCCATCGCCTTCTGGTTCGGCTGCACGCTGATCATCGCCGGCGTGTTCTCGCATGCACCGATGTTCCTGATGGGGCAGTACACGCACTGGCAGATGGTGGGCATGCCGATGGACAGCTGGATGCTGGCCGGCATGGCCGCGATTCCGGTGGGCCTGGGTTTCGCCGCCTACGGCCTGATGCCGCGGCTGGCATTGATGCAGCAGGCGCTGCACGGCGACGCGCGGCACCTGCACTTCCACATCGCCGACGGCGTGCCGCTCAACATCGAACACTGGAAGCTCGTCGGCGTGCTCGTCGTCGCGCTGGCGGTGGATGTGATGAAGCCGGCGACGCTCGGCTTCGTCATGCCGGGCATGAGCGCGGAATACGCGATCACCAAGCCGACCGCGAGCCTGCTCGCGCTGGTGGCGCTCACCGGCACCACGGTCGGTTCGGTGTTGTGGGGTCGCGTCGCCGACGCCTTCGGCCGCCGCGCCGCGATCCTGCTCGGCGCCCTGATGTTCATGGGCACCGCGATCTGCGGCGCGATGCCCTCGTTCGGCTGGAACCTGGCGATGTGCTTCCTGATGGGCGCATCCGCCGGCGGCCTGCTGCCGATCACTTTCACCCTGATGGCCGAAACCGTACCCGCCGCGCACCGCGGCTGGCTGCTGGTCGCGCTGGGCGGCATTGGTACGTCCGCGGGCTACCTGCTCGCGGCAGGCGCGGCGGCGACGCTGGAACCGATGTTCAGCTGGCGCGTGCTGTGGCTGCTCGGACTGCCGACCGGCGCGATCATCCTGGTGCTCTACCGCTTCATCCCCGAATCGCCGCGCTTCCTCTCCAACGCGGGTCTCGCCCACCAGGCGCGCGCGGTGCTGCGCAAGTTCTCCGGCCAGGCCGCCGATGCGCTCGAAATCGATGACGCCCAGCACCCGGGTGCACCGAGGATCGATGACCAGCATCCGGTCACCGGCATGCGCCAATTGCTGCGCGGACGCCATGCGCCGATCACCTGGGGGCTGGTGGTGTGCGGGCTGGCATGGGGCCTGGCGAACTTCGGCTTCCTGCTGTGGCTGCCGGTCAACCTCACCGAACTCGGCGTCGATCCGAAGGCCGCCAGCCGCCTGCTGGCGAAATCGGCGCTCTACGCGCTGCCGGGGATCGCAGTGGTGATCTGGCTGTACCACCGCTGGAGCAGTTTCAAGTCGCTGGTGGTGTTCATCGCCCTGACCACGCTGTCGCTGCTCGCCTTCTTCGCGATGGGAGTCCTGCAGATCCGCTCGGAGGCGCTGACCATCGTCGCCACCGCCTCGCTGCTGATCAGCATCAGCGGTGTCATCGCGATGCTGATTCCGTATGCGGCCGAGATCTACCCCGTGCATCTGCGCGGCACCGGCTCGGGCGTGATCGCCGCGAGCTCCAAGTTCGGCGGCATCCTCGGTGCGGGCCTGGGCGTGCTCGGTTTCTTCAGCCACTTCGCATGGTCCGCATTGCTGATCGCGGTGCCGATGGCGGTGTCGGGCGTGCTGCTGCTGCGCAGCGGAATCGAGACCCGCGGGCACCGGCTGGAAGAGATCCAGGACGCGTTGGCGGGCTGAGCGGCCTCGGGAAGACAGGGCTTATGGCGCGCGGCGGCGCGTTTGACGGCGTCGCGGCGTGAAGATCGTCGCGGCGCCGTGTAATCGTTTGCACCCGCGCCGTGGACGACCGCAGTATTAGGCTGTCGTGATCCTTTATGGAATCCCGCGATGCGCAGCCCCGCTTCCCTGCTGGTCATATTCGGCGCCACCGGCGATCTGGCGCAGCGGATGCTGTTTCCCTCGCTTTACGGCTTACAGGAAGACGTGCTGTGCCCGCAGGCGCTGCGCATCCTCGGCACCGGCCGCAGCGAGATGGACACGACGGCCTTTCGTGCGCTGGTCGCCGATGCGGTCCGTCGCAACACGCCAGCCGGCGAGTGCCACGAAGGCGCCCTGCAGGCACTGCTGGAACGCATCGACTACCACGCCGCTGATGTCTCCAATGACGCCTCGCTGCAGGCGCTGGGCCAACGCATCCACGAACTGCGCGCCACGGCGAGCGGCGATGTCGTCTACCACCTCAGCACCGCGCCGCGCTTCTACGCGCCGATCTGCGAGTCGCTCGGGCGCAGTGGCCTCGCCGGCCCCGGCACCCGCGTGATGCTGGAGAAGCCGATCGGCCACGACCTCGCCAGCGCGATCGCAATCAACGATGGCGTCACCCGCGTCTTCGACGAGGAACGCGTGTTCCGCGTCGACCATTACCTGGGCAAGGAAGGCGTGCAGAACCTGCTCGCGCTGCGCTTCGGCAACGCCATGTTCGAACCGCTGTGGAACGCGCGTCACATCCAGCAGGTGCAGATCACGGTGGCCGAGACCGTCGGCGTCGAAGGTCGCGGCGACTACTACGACCATTCCGGCGCGATGCGCGACATGCTGCAGAACCACATGCTGCAGCTGCTGTGCCTGACCGCGATGGAACCACCGGCGCGCTTCGAGCCGTCCGCGGTGCGCAACGAGAAGATCAAGGTGCTGCGCTCGCTGCGTCCGATCGGCCGCAACGAGGTGCTGACCGAGACCGTCGCCGGCCAGTACACCGCCGGCGCGGTCGATGGGAAAGTCGCGCCGGGCTACCTCGAGGAACTCGGCCGCCCCAGCCGCACCGAGACCTTCGTCGCCCTGCGCGCGCACGTCGACAACTGGCGCTGGTCGGGCGTGCCGTTCTACCTGCGCACGGGCAAGCGCATGCCCCGTCGCAGCACCGAGATCCACCTGCAGTTCCGCGCGGTGCCGCATTCGATCTTCCCCGGCGCGCAGGTCGAGCCCAACGCGCTGACCATCCGCCTGCAACCCGACGAGCGCATCGAACTCAAGCTGATGAGCAAGACGCCAGGCCTCGACCGTTCCGGGCTGCGCCTGTCGCAGGTCGCGCTCGACCTCGACATGCACGAGGAATTCGCCACCTTCCCGCGCCGTCCCGCCTACGAGCGGCTGTACCTGGACGCGATCGAGGGCAACAGCACGCTGTTCGTGCGCCGCGACGAGACTGAAGCGGCATGGGAATGGATCGACGCCATCTTCGACGGCTGGCGCCACGCCGACGTAACGCCCCGGCCGTACCCTGCGGGCACCTGGGGCCCGGCTGCCGCGGTGGCGATGGCCGAGCGCCACGGCCACAGCTGGCGCGAATGAACGCTGGCGCGCGCGGAGTGCGGTGATGGCCTGGATCGAACATCTGTACGTCGATGCCGACGCGCTGGCCGCGTCACTCGCGGCGCGGCTGGAGGACATCGTGCGCGAAGCGATTGCCGCGCGCGGCCACGCGATGCTTGCGCTCGCCGGCGGGCGCACGCCGTTGCCCGCTTACCGCACACTCGCGGCGTGCGCGCTGGACTGGCACAAGGTCGTGCTGATGCCCACCGACGAGCGCTGCGTTCCGCACGACCATCCCGCCTGCAACCTGCGCGAGATGCGTGCCGCGTTCGCGCCAGCCGAGGGCGTGCGCTTCGCTTCGCTGACCGTCGACGACGGCGATCCGGAGCGCTCGCTGGCGCAGGCACACACGCTGCTGTCGCAGCATGCCGGTGCCTTAGATGCGGTCGTGCTGGGCATGGGCAACGATGCGCATACGGCGTCGCTGTTCCCCGGCGCGGAACGGCTGGCGGAAGCGCTCGACATGGCCAAGCCGGTCGATGCGTGCCGGATCGATCCACGACCCCTGCCGGCGGAAGCGCCATTTCCACGCATCACCCTGTCGGCCGCACGCCTGCTGCACGCGCGTAGCATCCACCTGGCCATCACCGGCGAGGGCAAGCACGCCGTGCTGCGCGAGGCGCAAGCGACGAACGACCCGCTGCGGCATCCGGTCGCCGCGATCCTGCATGCGCCCGTGACCGTGCTCATCCATTGGAGCGAATGATGTCGCTGCATCCCGTACTCGAACGTGTCACCCGCCGCATCGCCGAGCGCAGCCACGCAACCCGCGCGGACTACCTGGCGCGCATGGACGCCGCGCGCGAGTCCTCGCCCGCACGCGCGCGCCTGGGCTGCGGCAACCTCGCCCATGGCTTCGCCGCCGCGGGCGAAGACAAACCCCGGTTGCGCGGCGCGCGCGGCGGCAACATCGGCATCGTCACCGCGTACAACGACATGCTGTCGGCGCACCAGCCCTACGAACCGTATCCGAGCCTGATCCGCATGGCGGCGCGCAATGCTGGCGGCAGCGCGCAGGTCGCCGGCGGCGTGCCGGCGATGTGCGACGGCGTGACCCAGGGCCGCACCGGCATGGAGCTGTCGCTGTTCTCGCGCGACACCATCTCGCTTGCCACCGCGGTATCGCTCTCGCACGACATGTTCGACGCGGTGCTCTGCCTGGGCATCTGCGACAAGATCGTGCCGGGCCTGCTGATCGGCGCGTTGAGCTTCGGCCACCTGCCGGTGATCTTCGTGCCCGGCGGGCCGATGCCATCGGGCCTGCCGAACAAGGAAAAGGCGGCGGTGCGCCAGCGCTACGCCGAAGGCAAGGCGACGCGCGAGGAACTGCTCGAAGCCGAGTCCGCGTCCTACCATTCGCCCGGCACCTGCACCTTCTACGGCACCGCCAATTCCAACCAGATGCTGATGGAGGTGATGGGCCTGCACATGCCCGGCAGCGCCTTCGTCAATCCGCACACGCCGCTCCGCGATGCACTGACCGTCGCGGCGACCGAGCAGGCCCTGCGCATCACCGCGCTGGGCGAGGACGGCGTCTCCGATAACTACCGCCCGCTCGCGCGCACCATCGACGAGAAGGCGATCGCGAATGCGATGGTCGGCCTCGCCGCCACCGGCGGCTCGACCAACCATGCCCTGCACCTGGTGGCGATGGCGCGTGCGGCGGGCCTGATCATCGACTGGGACGATCTCGACGAACTCTCGCGCGTCACCCCGTTGCTGGCACGCGTGTATCCCAACGGCAGTGCCGACGTGAACCACTTCCACGCGGCCGGCGGCATGGGCTTCGTCATCCGCGAGCTGCTCGATGCCGGCCTGATGCACGGCGACCTGCGCTGCGTGCACGGCGGCGACCTGCGCCAGCAGATGATGGAACCCTGGCTCGATGGCACCCAGCTGCGCTGGCGCGATCCGCCGCCACAATCGCGCGACGCCACGGTGGTGCGGCCGGCGGCGGAACCGTTCGACAGCGAGGGTGGCCTGCGGCGCCTGCAGGGCAACCTCGGCCGCGCCATCGCCAAGATTTCCGCGGTGGCGCCGGAGTTCCGCGTCATCACCGCGCCGGCGAAAGTGTTCGACACCCAGGACGCACTGCTCGATGCGTTCAAGCATGGCCAGCTCGAGGGCGATTTCGTCGCCGTGATCCGTGGCCAGGGCCCGCGCGCCAATGGCATGCCGGAACTGCACAAGCTCACGCCGCCGCTGGCGGTGCTGCAGGACCGCGGCCAACGCATCGCGCTGCTCACCGACGGGCGCATGTCGGGCGCATCGGGCAAGGTGCTCGCGGCGATCCATGTTTCGCCTGAAGCCGCCGATGCCGGTGCGATCGCGCGCATCCGCGACGGCGACATGCTTCGCATCGACGCCGAAGCGGGCACGATGGATGCGCTGGTCGACGCGTCCGAATGGAACGCGCGCACGCCGGAACTCGCATCGCTGCAGGGCAACCGCACCGGACTCGGTCGCGAACTGTTCGCGCTGATGCGCACGCAGGTCGGCACGGCGGAGCAGGGCGCCTGCAGCCTGTTCGTGGCGGAGGCGCCATGAAGGCCAATTCCCGCCCGCTCGCGCTGATCGCCGATGTCGGCGGCACCAATGCTCGCTTCGCCCTGACCGATCCGGCCTCAGCCAAGGCCGACATCATCGAGCCACGCGCGCTGATCAACGCCGAATTCGCCAGCCTGCAGCACGCGGCCGAACACTACCTCGCCGAGGTCGGTGCGCACCCGCGCAGCGCGGCGATCGCCGTGGCCTCGCCCGTGCACGGGGAGGAAATCCGCCTGACCAACCGGGCCTGGTCGTTCACCCGCAGCGAACTGAAGCAGGCGCTGGGCCTGCAACAACTCTCGGTGATCAACGATTTCGGCGCGGTGTCATGGGCGATCCCGGCGTTGCAGTCGACCGAATACGTCACCCTGCACGGCCGCGACGACGCGCCGCTGCGTGGACCGGTGAGCGTGATCGGCCCGGGCACCGGTCTCGGCGTCGCGTTGCTGGTCGGCGACGCGCAACGCGGTTGGGACGTGGTGGAAACCGAAGGCGGCCACGTCAGCTTCGCCCCGCTCGGCGACGAGGAGCAGACCATCGCGCGCTGGCTCACCGCGCGTTTCGGCCGCACCTCGACCGAGCGCGTGCTGTGCGGCGCGGGCCTGTCGCATGTCGATGCCGTCCTGCGCAGCAACGGCAATGCGCCGCACGATGTGGCACTGCGCGGTTTCGAGATGCGTGAACCTGCCGACATCGTCAAGGCCGCGCTCGAGGGTCATGACGTGGTCGCGCGCCGGGCGCTGGCGCGGTTCTGCGCGGTGCTCGGCAGCGTCTGCGGCGACACCGCGCTGATCCATGGCGCGCGCACGGTGATGATCGCCGGCGGCATGGTGCCGCGCTTCATCCCGTTCCTGCGCAGCAGCGCGTTCCGCGAACGCTTCCTCGCCAAGGGCCGCTTCGCTCCGTATCTCGAATCGGTGACGATCCGCGTCATCACCCACCCCAATCCCGGCCTGCTCGGAGCGGCCGTCGCCGCGCGTGCGGCCCTGCAGGCGGAGGCGTCGCGATGAACCCCCCCATGGAGCTGCATGCCCAGCGCATCGACCAGGTGCTGGCACGCGCGCCGGTCGTGCCGGTGCTGAGCATCGCCCGCGTCGAGGATGCGGTGCCGCTCGCCCGCGCGCTCGTCGACGGCGGCCTGCCCGTGCTGGAAGTGACACTGCGCACCGACGCCGCGATCGGTGCGATCCGCGCGATCCGCGAGCAAGTGCCCGGCGCGAGCGTCGGCGCCGGCACCGTGCTGAGTGCGCGCGACCTCTCCGCGGTCGAAGCCGCCGGTGCGCTGTTCGCGATCTCGCCCGGCGCCACCGATGCCCTGTACGCCGCAGCCAGCGATGCGCGCATCCCGCTGCTACCCGGCATCGCCACCGCCAGCGAACTGATGCACGGAATGGAGCTGGGCTACCAGCGCTTCAAGTTCTTCCCCGCCGAATCCAGCGGCGGCATCGCCGCGCTGAAATCGTTCGCCGGGCCATTCGCGCAGGCCAGGTTCTGCCCCACCGGCGGCATCGACGCGGCCAAGGCCCCGGCGTACCTGGCGCTGCCTAACGTGATCACCGTGGGTGGTTCGTGGATGGTGCCGGCGGATGCATTGGCTGCGGGCGACTGGCAGCGCATCGCCAACCTCGCGCGCGAAGCGGCGGTGCTGCGGGGGCGCTGAGCGGCGGCGTTAGCGCCACCCTAAAAAAGAAAAGCCCCGCCATGGCGGAATTTTGCATGTGCACAAAAAAGCCCTGCCGGTGGATGCCCAATGCGGGCGCGGCAGGGCTTTCGGCCCTGTGCGTACAGCAGAAGTGATCGGCACGCGTCCTGGCGCATCCCCGATCCAGTTACCGCTAACCGGCCCCTGCGGCTCATGGTCCCATTGCCCGGCTGTGGCGCCGACTCACCGCCGCCTGTCGCTCGTCCGGCCGCGCTTCCCATCGACGAGCACATACTCGCTGCCGGCGCCTTTCCACATCGGCGTGTCCTTGTCGACCCGGATGCACGGCCGACCGCCGCAGGACGTGATCTCGACGTGCCGGGAGGCCTCCTGTACTTCCGCCCGGACTTCCGTCGCATCGACACGTGTCTGTGCGGCCTTCAGCCGTTCGTTGGCATGACCCAACAACATCAGGAAGCCTCCGAACACCAGCACACCGACACCGGTCAGCGCCGCGAGCACCTGCCAGGCTCGGGTGATCTTCGGACGTAGCGCAGCCTCGGTCCGCTGCTGCTGCTCCTGAAACAGCGCCACCATCGACTGTTTGAATCGTGCCTCTTCCTGCTCCCGCGTCGCACGGATCGCGGCCTGTGTCTCCTGCGTTTGCTCGCGCAGATCGACACTCAACGTTTCCAGCCGGCCGGATGCCGCCATGATCCCTTCGAGCCAATCCTGTGTGTAATTCAAGGTCACTCTCCTTTTCAGCGCGACCGGCCAACGTGCTGTTGCTGCGCGCGTTCCTGCGTCCGCTGCATTTCCATCTGCGCCTGCCGCTGCGTCTCGTCCGCCAGCTGCTGCAGGCTTTGATCCAGCGGCTGTGTTGCCGCCTGCAGCTTGTCGACCGTGGCCTGTTGCCAGAAAACGTCGTGGATCGGATGTGTCCATGTCGCCACCAGCCCCCGGCCGTCGTGGGTCGGAACAAGGTCGTCGATGGCAGGCATCTGGCTGCGCTTGGCCTGGTACGCGATCGCGCCCGCCATGCCCTCCATCTCGGCACGGTCCAGGTAACCCGCCGTTGCCGGCCCGAGCCGTTCCAGGTGTTGCATGGCCTGCTCGAACAGCGGATGGTCGCGCCCCGGGAGTTGTTGCAGACGTGCCAGCGTTCGCTCCTGCGCATCGTTGAACAGTTGCTCGCCGCGCTCGGATTTCGCGAACGCCATGGTGGCAGCTCGCATCCCCTGCTCGTCTCCGGCCTTCACGGCGGCCAGGTACTGCGCGACCAGCGCATCGGCCTGCACTCGCGCGGGGTCGCGCGCGGGCTCGACGGTGAGTGCGTGCGCGCGGTGGGACACCCGCTCGACCAGCCCTTGGAGCTGCGCCTCTTCCTTGGGGTCGACTGGGCTGCGTTGGTATTCGAACTGCCCGGCCAGCGCGCGATTCATGGGCTCGGAATCCCGGCACGGATCGACGATCTTGCAGTTCGCCAGTTCGTCGCGCAGGTCACGATGGCCATCGTGGTCCATCCGCAAGCCGAAGGCAGCGGTCGCCCCCTGTGCCTGGTAGATGCTCATCATGGAGGGATCGTCGGGAGCGGCGCGCTTCTCGAACAGCGGTTCGTCACGCAGGCGATTGAGGTAATCCACCATGGCGTTGCCGACCAGGATTTCCAGCCCCGGCTCCTGGTTGCCGCCGCCGATATTGGAGTGCCCACCCGGCGCCGCCACGCTGAGCGCGCGGCCATCGGGCGTCATCCCGGCGTCGTTGATGGCCTGATGCGGAAACAACTCGCGCTGTTCGTTGGCGGCCAGGAACGACACCGACGAGATCACCGATGGCGGAAGGCGCGCGTCGTAGTTGTGCGGCATGTTGGTGGCGACCGGATCAAACAGCGCCGCCACCTGCGCCACCTGGCCGGGTGGCACCAGCGGTGGATAGGGACTGATGACGGTGATGTTGTCGTGCGGGTCGCGTCCGAATTTCAGGTCGGCCGGTTGTGCAACGCCATATTGATCCACGAGGCGGAGAAAACCGGCCGTCTGCACCGCACCGCGGCTGTAACCCACGCCGGCGACGCGGATCTGGGCTTGTGGATCGACATCAATCCACTTCTTCGCCTGATTGGCGAACTTCCGGTACGTCTCCTCGATGCCATCGGCCCAAGTAGCTGCCGCCATGCCATCGATTGCCCGGATCAGGCCATTGCTCTGGGAGCCGATGCCTTTGGCGTAATGTGTAGCGATCCGATTGGCTGGGTCGCTACGCAATTTGTCGGCCTGCTTCGCCAGCACACCAATATTCGTCGGCGGGCCCAGCTTAGGATTGTCGAGATCCTGGCCGGTGCCGTCGAGCAAGGCAAAGAACAGGTACTCGTGCGGATTGTCGCGATGCTGCAACGTAGGCACCGGTAGCTGCGACAACGCTTGTCGCATGGTTCCGATGGATTGCAGTTCCTCTGCCGTGGCGGGCCGGCTGCTGCCGCCGGAAAGCACCTGTCCCATTGCACTGCTCCTTGTGCTTAGTAGTTGTAGGTTTTGACCAGGATCACGTCATCGCGGTAATCGCTTTGTTTGCTTTCCGGACGTTGCAAATGCTTGGTAGGGATAAATGCGCTCATGTACACACGGATCGTGCGGTCGTTGACCTCCAGCAGAATGGACGGCGGGTCGTCATATTTTCCGTCCGTCAAGTCGAGGACTTCCTCGCGCGGCACGTTATGCCGGATCAGTTCATCCTTGAATATCTCGCCCATGTCGATCGAGGCTTCATGTGCCACGCCGTCCTTGGAACGCCAGATCACCTTGGCCGGCTCCGGGAAGTTGCGTATTCCGCCGAAACTTCCGGTCCATCCCTTCAGATAGTCCGGCCCATAGCTCGCGGAAGGAGGCGTAGGGTCATCGTCGCCATGTTCGAAATTGTCATAGATCACCTTGCAGCCCAGGGTGTCGTAACAGCGGGCACTGAAGTCATGGCTCTTGAATCGCAACGGCCATTCGACCGGCATGCGGTGAGTCGGGCCGGTGCCCGTGCTTGAAGTCGTCATGGCGGGTTCCTTCTGGGAAGTGGGCGCGGCAGCGGGCGCATGCAGGCATGCGGCGAGCACGAGCGCGAATGCGCCGCTGAGGGCCGAATATCGAAAAGGCAGATTCATCCGTGGCTCCGCTGGGTTAGGTTCTGGTTTTTAACCTCAGCTTGCCGCAGAGCGCGTTCGCGTGGGACGAACACGCCGTTGCGTTAACAGGAACAAGCGATCACCGCTCGCCCAAAGAACAGGTGCTCGTGCGGATTGTCGCGATGCGGCACCGTCGGCACCGGCACCGGCAGCTGCGGCAACGCTTCTCGCATGGTCCCGATGGATTGCAGTTCCTCTGCTGTGACTTTCGCTTCGTAGTTGGAAAGAAGAATGTGTTTCAGAAGGGACGGCCAACGACCAAATGTGGCCGCTCCTAAACGAGCTAGATCTCATGCGCAGGTGGCAGGCCCCAAAAAAGAAAAACCCTTGCCGGTGGAGAGACCCGGCAAGGGTTGTGTCTAACGGAGGCCCTTGGCTTAGAACTTGTACGTCACGCCGAACATATAGGTGCGGCCATATTCGGAGTGCTTCTGCGCCAGGCCGCTGCCATCGAAGTACTCGCGGTACGGTTCGTCGGTGGCATTGAGCACCTGGAACAGCAGCGAGACGCCGTTGAGTGCGGAGCTTTCCGCGAAGGAATAGCCGAACTGCAGGTCGACGATGTCCTCCTCGTTGATGAAGCGCTGCGAACGATCGGCGCCGAAGCCCTGGATCTCTCCCAGGAACGGTGAGCGATGGCGCTGGCTCACGCGGGCCTGGTAGCCGTTCTTCTCGTAGTACATCGTGATATTCCAGACCTTCTCGGACAGGCCTGCGATGGTGCGATCCTCGCCGGTGACCGGGTCCTTGATGTTGCTGGTCGTGTCCGAGTAGGAGCCCTGCAGGCCGAAGCCGTCGAGTGCGTCCCACGCCAGGTCGAACGGCACGGACGCCGCGAACTCCCAGCCGTAGATCGTGCCGCCCTCGCCGTTGACGGGCGTGGTGATCAGACCGATCGGGGAGGCCGGCGGCGGCGCATCGCCCGGGTCGTAGCCGGTGAAGTCATACGGAACGGTCGTTTCGGTGACCCAGGTGCGCAGGTCCTTGTAGAAGCCGGCCACGCTCACGTAGCCCTTGGTGCCGCCGAAGTACTTCTCGTAGGACACGTCGTAGGCGTTGGCTTCCCAGGGCTTCAGTTCCGGATTGCCGCCGGTGGCGACCCACAAGCCCGCGTTCTGGCCGCTTTGTGGGAGGTCGAGGTTCTGGTTGGCGCGCATCCAGTCCAGGCGCGGCCGTGCCAGCTGGCGACCGGCGGCCACGCGCAGCACCTGCTCCGCCGGGAACTCGAAGGACAGGTTCAGGCTGGGCAGGTAGTCGTCGTAGGTCGCCCCGCCCGAGATCGGCGTGGGCGAATCGACCGCGCTCAGCGGCACCAGGAAGCCATCCGAACTCTGGTCGGTGTGCACGGCCTGGATGCCGATGTTGCCGTGCACCGGCACCGAACCCAGGTCGGTATTGATGTTCAGCTGCGCATAGGCCGTGGTGACGTCCTCGTTGACCGTCCAGTTCTTGTTGGTGACGTCCTGGTGGACCAGCGGGGAGATGTTGTACAGCCCGAAGATGTCGTCGATGTCATAGCTGAGGGTGCCCGGGATGCCGGTGAAGCTCAGGTCGACTCCAGGATGCACGAGCGCCGACGAGGGCACGGTGGCCGTGGCGCCGCTCAGGTTGCCGTTGGCGTCGCGGCAGCCGCCGCCGTCCGGATTCGGTGCCAGGCACAGGAACGCTTCCAGGCCGCTGGCGCGGGTCTTCTCGCGGCTGGTGTAGTTCAGGCCAAACTCCACGCTGCTGAACATGCTCTCGTCGAAGGAGCGCTCGAAGTCCGCACGCACCGCCCACAGCTCGTCCTTGACGTGCGGGAACTTGACGAAGCCTTCCTGGCCCCAGCCGCCCGGATCGGTCAGCTTGACCTGGCTCGGATCGGTGTAGTCGCGGCCGTAGGTGAACTTCGGGTGGTCGCTGCCCATCACGAAATCGACGGTGTCGAAGGCGTTCGGATCGGTCGCCGGACCCAGGCCGGAGTAGGTCTCCAGCAGCATCTCGTCGCGCTCGCCCTTGGAGTAGCTCAGGTCGAACACGCCGGCCCAGTCGTCGTTGAACTGGAAGCGGTTGTTCCAGCCGGCGGCGAACAGCTTGTCGTCCTTGGTGTTGTTGTCGTTGCGCAGCACCGGGCGCACGCCGGTGAACGTGCCGGAGACGACGTTGCCGTTCTTGACCACGGGATTGCTCAGGGTCGCGCCCGACCAGCCCAGGCCGGTCTCCATGAAGCGCAGGGTCTCGTCGATCTTGAACTTGGAGTAATACAGGTCGAGCGTGGTCTCGTAGGACTCACTCGGCTTGTACTGGACCACGCCCATCAGGCCATCGCGCTTGTTCGTGCTGGAGAAGGCTTGCGACTTGCTGCCGCCGAGCAGATTGGCGGTCTCGCCGTTGACGGTGATGGTCGGGTAGCCCCAGGCCTCCCACTGGTTGGCCTGGCCCGGGGTGTCCAGGTGCGCGTAACCGATCGCCACGCCCAGGGTGTTGTCCAGGAACTGGTCGATGTAGGAGACGCTGAAGCGGTTGCCGTACGCGCTGACGTCCGAGTTGAGGTCGCCGTTCGAGTTGTGCTCGCCACGGGCGTTGAACACGACCTGGCGGTCGGTGTAGTCCAGCGGCCGCACGGTGTGCAGGTCGACGGTGCCGGACAGGCCCTGGCCCACCAGTTCCGCGCTCGGGGTCTTATAGACCACGACGCCGCTGATCAGCTCCGACGGATACTGGTCGAACTCGACGCCACGGTTGTGGCCGACGCTGACCTGCTCGCGGCCGTTGAGCAGCGTGGTGCTGAAGTCGTCGGACAGGCCACGGATGCTGACCGTAGAGGAGCGACCGGCGACGCGCTGCATGGCCAGGCCAGGCAGGCGCGCGATCGACTCGGCGATGCTGACGTCAGGCAGCTTGCCGATGTCCTCGGAGGAAATCGCTTCAACGATCTCGGTCGAAGCGCGCTTGGTGTCGATCGCGCGCTCGATACCGGCTCGGATGCCGGTAACCGTCACCGTATCCAGTGTCTTCGCGTCTTGCGTCTTGTCCTTTGTCTGGTCCTGTTGCGCCGGCGCCGGCGTCTGCTGGTCGGCAGACTGCGCATACGCATTGGCCGCAAGCATCATCGTTGCCGATGCCAGCGCCATGCTGAGCAAATTACGTTTCAACTGCACCATCACTCCCCCTCCGGAATGAAACTTTCTAATAGTCGCTGCGGTACACGTGTCACCACGGGTCCACGAGTCTTACGTACGGCCCCAAGTGGTTGCCGCGAACGCAGACCGATGGTAGTCCGGGGCGCAGCTGCACAATTTCCCTTGCATACGTATTCATCTGGCAGCGCGGAAAGAGCCTGACGTGGCGCTTAAACGGAGCGACGACCGTGTCGGCGGTTTGCTGGGCAGGCCGCGGGTGCCATCGTGCAGGCAGATCCGGAACCCGATCACACTTCGCCGCCGACAACCGCTGCATACGTATTCACTCGGACGCGCCGCGATGCGCGTGCGCATGATCGCCGGATGGCCGCGCTTCGCGGCATGCCAGCTGGCACGGAACCTTGGGAGGGGTGATGAGCAGCATCGAGACGATGGTGGGTGGTCAGGAACAGCACGCGACGCTACGCGTCCTGCTGATTTCGGCGGCGGCGGCGCTGGGCGGCTTCCTCTTTGGTTACGACACCGCGGTCATCAACGGCGCGGTGGACGCGATCCGCGGCAGCTTCGGTCTGAGTGCGGCGGCCACGGGGTTTGCAGTTTCCTGCGCGTTGCTCGGCTCGGCGCTGGGCGCCTGGTACGCCGGCCCGCTGGCCGACCGCCATGGCCGCGTGCAGACCATGCGCGTGGCCGCTGCGCTGCTGGCGATCAGCGCGGTGGGCGCCGGCTTCGCTTTCGGCGTGTGGGACCTGATCCTGTGGCGCGTCGTGGGCGGCATCGGTGTGGGCGTCGCTTCGGTAATCGCGCCGACCTATATCGCCGAGGTCTCGCCGGCGCACGTTCGCGGCCGTCTCGGTTCGCTGCAGCAGCTGGCGATCGTGCTGGGCATCTTCGCCTCGCTGCTCAGCGATGCGTGGCTGGCGGGTGCTGCGGGTGGCGCGTCGCAGTCGCTGTGGTTCGGGTTGGAGGCCTGGCGCTGGATGTTCCTGGTGGCGCTGGTGCCCGCGCTGGTCTACGGGGCGCTGGTGTTCGGCGTGCCCGAATCGCCGCGCCACCTGGTGGCGAAGGGCCGCCTGGCCGAAGCGCGCGGCGTGCTGCAGCAGGTGCTCGGGTTGCGCGATCCGGCCAGCCTGGACAGCAAGCTCCACGACATCGAGCACAGCCTGCGTCGGGAATACCGGCCGACGCTGCGCGACCTGCGCGGTCCGCGCGCCGGCCTGCTGCCGGTGGTGTGGATCGGCATCCTGCTGTCGGTGTTCCAGCAGTTCGTAGGCATCAACGTCATCTTCTATTACTCCTCGACGCTGTGGCACTCGGTGGGGTTCAGCGAAGCGGATTCGTTCTCGATCACCGTCGCCACCTCGATCGTCAACGTGCTGGTCACGCTGGTCGCGATCGCGCTGGTCGACAGGCTCGGGCGCAAGCCGTTGCTGGTGGTCGGTTCGGCCGGCATGGCGCTGACGCTCGCACTGATGGCCGTGTGCTTCGCCCACGCGACCGGTACCGGCGCGCAGTTGATCCTGCCGGGCGCGTGGGGCATGACCGCCCTGGTCGCGGCGAACGCCTACGTCGTGTTCTTCGGCCTGAGCTGGGGACCGATGGTGTGGGTGCTGCTGGGCGAGATGTTCCCCAACCGCATCCGCGCGATCGCGCTGGCGGTGGCTGCATCGGCGCAGTGGCTGGCCAACTTCCTGATCACCGCGACGTTCCCGTCGCTGGCCGAAATCGGCCTGACCTTCGCCTACGGCCTGTACGCCACCTTCGCGGTGTTGTCGCTGGTATTCGTGCTCCGCGCGGTGCGCGAGACCAGGGGCATGGAACTGGAAGCGATGCGCGACTGAAGGTGCGCCACCACCCGGGCAGGCACGCTTCCCCGGGGATCATTCACTTGCCGAGCAGGAATTCCAGCGGCACCTCGACGCGGGCGCTCCATGCCCGCTCAGAGTGCTCCGCGCCTTCGAACACGCGCGTGCTGAAGTTGCGGCCTTCGACGTAGCCGTGCGCGCGCACGATCGCGTCGACGCGTTGCTGGAAGGGCGCGTACTGCGCGTCGAGCGTGGCGGTGCCGTGGTCGAAATACAGCCGGTGCGTGCGCGGATCGGGCAGGTGTGTGCCCAGCCAGTCGATCATCACGCCGTTGCCGATCGGCCAGTGCGTCGACACCGCGCCGACGCCGCCGAATACGTCCGGATATTCCGCGGCTGCATACAGCGAGATCAGTCCCCCCATGCTCGAGCCCATGACGAAGGTGTCGTCGCGGCCACGGCGCGTGCGGTAGGTCGCATCGATGAACGGCTTGAGCTCATGGACGACGAAGTCGAGGTACTGGTCGGACACGATGCTGGACGCGGGCAGGTCGCCCATGCCTTCGACGCCGATCGCGAGCGACGCGCCGGTGACCGGCTTGCGCGGCATGTACTCCTGCAGGCGCAGCGGCGTGCTCCAGACGCCGACGACAATGGCCTCGCGCGCGCGGCCTTCGGCGATCAGCTTCGTCATCGCCTCGTCCACGCCCCAGTCGGTGTGCGAGTAGAACGAAAACGCGGGATCGAACAGGTTCTGGCCGTCCTGCATGTACAGCACCGGATAGCGCTTGTGCGGATGTGCGGCGTAACCCGGTGGCAGCCACACGTCGACAGAGCGGGCGGCGACATGCGCGGACGGGAAGTCCTGGTAACCCTCGACCGTGCCGGTGGCCATGATGCCTGGCGCCCGCACCGCGTAGGCCCAGCGCAGGAAGCCGGGCAGCATCCTGGCCCACGACGCCTGGTTGTGCTGGCCGCCGTCGAGCACGGCAAGGGCGACCTCGCTGCGCGCGGGATGCGCGACGTAGTCGAGGTTCACGCTGTGGCCGAGCTGGCGCAGGCCCTTGGCCTTCACCTCATCGCCCACGCGCCAGCCGTCGATCAGGTCGCGGGTGTCGTCGAGCGCGTCGTTGATGCCGTCGCCATCGCGGTCGTCGGTTTCCTCGTTGGTGCCGACGGCGAAATACTGCTGCAGTCCCCAATGGGGCGCGCTGCCTGCGACCATCTGTTGCGCCAGCCGTGTGCGCTGCACGGCCTGGCACGCGGCCAAACAGTTCCGGGTATTGCCAGCCCAGGTTGAACGCATTGAGCGCGCCCAGCGACCAGCCCAGCACCGCGCGCGCGTCCGGCGTGGTGCGTGTGCGGTAGCGCGCGTCGATCGTCGGCACCAGCGTCTTCGCCACCCACTCCGAATACGCGTGTGCCTGCGTGCCCACCGGTCCGTACTTCGTCACCGCGGGCAGGCTGCGCGCCTGCCCGCGGTCGGACAGGCCGTAGGCGCCCATGCGGTCGGGCGGCATGTCGATGGCAACGACGATGACCGGGCGGATCACCTTCTGCGCATACAGCGCGGCGAACGTGGCCTGCAGGCCGACCGCTTCCATGTCCTGGCCGTCGTTGACGTACAGCACGGGATAACCGATCGCAGCGTGTGGCTCGTAATCCGGCGGCAGGTACACGCGCACGCGCAAGGGCGCAGGCGCGACGCCCGGGGCATCGAGCTGCAACGTGTCGACCTTCGAGCGTTGTGCGATGTCCTCTGGCGTCACCATGGCTGCCGGTGCGACATGGGCACAGCCGCTGCCCAGCAGTGCGGCAATGAGAAAAATGGTGGAGCCGACGCGGGCAGGGTTCACGCGGGTTTCCTTCGACAGGTGGAACAGCACAGATCCGGATTCAACATCGCTCGCGCCATCACTTCTTACTGGGCAGGAAACGGATCGCCGCGCCACCGCCCGCGCCCAGCTTCAGCGTCAGCGTGTCGCCGCGCGTGACCTTGCGGGTCTCGCGCACGAAGGCGAAGGGATTGGTCTTCCAGTCCGCGCCGTCGCCATCGCGGTAGATCTGTGCGACGTAACTGCGCCCTGCATCGAGGAAGTCCAGCGGCACCTGCAGCGTGCGCGCGTTCTCGTCGGTCACGCTGCCCAGGTACCAGTCGGCGCTGTTGCGATCCTTGCGCACGATGGTCGCGTAGTCGCCGACTTCGCCGTTGAGCACGTGCGTCTCCTGCCAGTCCACGGGCACGTCGCGGATGAACTGGAACGCGTCCATGTGCTGCTCGTAGTGCTCGGGCAGGTCCGCGACCATGTGGATCGGGCTGTACAGCACCACGTAATCGGCGAGCTGGCGCGCCATAGTGTTCTGGATGGCCTGGCCATTGCGGCCCTTAAGGCTGAGCACGCCCGGGGTGAAATCCATCGGCCCGGCGAGCATGCGGGTGAAGATCAGGTTGGGCTCATGTTCGGGCGGATTGGGCGGAGTGCCCCAGGCGTTGAATTCCTGGCCGCGCGCGCCTTCGCGCGAGACCCAGTTCGGATACGTGCGGCGCAGGCCGGTGTCCTTGATCGGCTCGTGCGAGTCGATGGCGATGTGGTGCTTAGCCGCCTCCTGCACCACGCGCAGGTGGTGGTTGCTCATCCACTGGCCCTCGTGCCATTCGCGCACCACCGGGCCGCCGTCGGCGTCCTGCCGCTCGATCTGGCCGGCGTCGCAGACATAGCCGGTCTTCACCGCGTCGATGCCCAGGCGCTGGAACAGCGCGAACGCCGCGCCCATCTGCCGCTCGTAATGGCTGACCGCGCAGGCGGTCTCGTGGTGGCCGATCAGGTGCACGCCCTTCGCCTTCGCATACGCCGCGAGCGCTGCGATGTCGTAATCCGGCGTGGGTTTGCTGAAGTCGAAGTTCCAGCCGTTGGCGAACCAGTCGCCGTCCCAGCCCACGTTCCAGCCTTCCACCAGCACGCCGCGGAAACCGTACTTGGCGGCGAAGTCGATGTAGCGCTTCGTGTTCTGCGTGGTGGCTCCGTGCCTGGGCCCGGTGCCCCAGGTCTGCTCGTCCAGGTGCAGCGACCACCACACGCCGACGTACTTGGACGGCTTGAACCAGCTGACGTCGCCGAGCTTGTTGGGTTCGTTGAGGTTGAGGATCAGGTTCGACTCGACCAGCCCGCCGGCGCGGTCGGCGACCTGGATGGTGCGCCATGGCGTCGCGAACGGCGTGCGGCGCACGACCTTGGCCCCGTCGGTTCCGGGCGTCAGCACCGCGCGCAGCCGGCCGCCTTCGCCCTTCGCCAGGTTCATGCCGGCGTAGTCCACCAGCGCGGCCTCGTGCACGGTGAGGTGGGTGCCGTCGGCGGTGCGCAGGGTGATCGGGGTCTGCGCCACGCCCACTTCCGCCAGCGGCGTATGGTTGTACAGATATTCCTCGCGGTTCCATTCGAACGCGGGCAGCCACCACGCGGTGGCCGGCTGCGCGATGGCGAACTCGGTCAGCTCCTCCTGGATCTGGACCTCGTCCAGCGCCGGCTGCTTCGGCAGTTCGTAGCGGAAACCGACGCCGTCGTCGAACACACGGAACACCACGTCGAACTGGCGGTGGTCGCGATCGCTCTCGATGAAACTGGCGCGCAGTTCGTTGTAGTGGTTGCGGACGAAACGGCGCTCGCCCCACGGCTGCTCCCAGGTCTCGTCGAAGGCGCGCGCCGATTGCTGCTCGAGCTTGAGGTTGCGCAGCAGTTCGCGGCCGTTGCGCAGGAGGAAGCCGAGCCGGGAATCGCCGATCAGCGGCGTGCCCTTGTGTGCCACGCGATAGGCGAGCCGGCCTTCGCCGTTGAGGTCCAGTTCCACCTTCAGCGTGCCGTCGGGCGAGGCGACTGCGGCGACGGTTTCGGCATGGGCCGGAACGACCAGTGCCATCAGCAGGAGAGCGGGCAAACCAACGCGCATCGGGATTCCTTGGCAGATTTATCGGAGTTGAAACGCTTTACTCGACCACGAACACCACGGCCGTCCGCGGCGGCACCACGAAGCGGCCCTGGCGCGCATCGAAGCGTGCATCCGCGGCGCGTCTGTCGGCCGCACTTGCGGCGCGCTGCACCGGATGCAGCACGTAGCGCTTGCCGGCTTCTTCCGGCAGCACCAGCGCTTGTTGCTCGGGAGAGACATTCAGCAGGTACAGCACCTCGCGGAAGTTCGCACCGTCGCAGTCGCCGCCGTCCAGGTGACCGGTGATCACCAGTGGGTTCTGCGTGGGTCCGGTGTTACCGAAACGCAGCCGTTGTTTCACGTCATCCGCATTGCGCAGCCGGAACAAGGTGGAGCTGGCGCGGATGCGCAGCAGGTCGCGGAAGCCGTCCCGCATGAACGCGATGTCGCCGGGTGTCGGCTTGACGATATCGGTCAGCACCGGCCGCAGCAGGTCCCAGTCCTTGCCGTTGTCGCTGGCGGGCGGCAAGCCACTACCGAAGAAGTTGTCGCGGTAGCTCCAGTCGAGGCGGTTGAACCAGTCGCCCGAATCGAAGCTGTTGCGGTCCAGCGACTTGGACCGCAGCACGTCCATGCCGGCATGGAAGTAGGCCACGCCCTGGCTGAAGGCGACGAAGGCCGCGCCGAGCAGCTGCACGCGGGCGCGATCCGCCGGGGACGTATCGCGCGGCAGCTTCATCGCGTCGATGTCGAACAGGGTCTGGTTGTCGTGGTTCTCCACGTAGTTGACCACTTCCGCGGGCTGCGCCGCGTAGCCGGCGGGCTGGCCCTTGTAGTTGATCTCACGCAGCGGCTTCTCGGCGCCGTCAGCGGTCTGCAGGCGATAGTCGCGCAGCGTGCCGGCGAGGCCGATGCGGGCGAAGTCAGCCGCGCGCAGCAGGTCGGCGCGCGTGTGCTTGCCTGCACTCAGGGAATTGGGAGCGTAGAACAGGCCGTTGAGATAGCCCTGCGCAGTGACCAGGTCGGTGCCGCTGTCGCAGCAACCGCCACCGCGCAGTGCATCGCGGGCGCGGTCGCTGAAGGTGCCGATGCCCGAGTCCTGCAGCGACAACTGCGAGGCCTGGGCGAAGCGCTTGCCGTCGGCGATCTCGCCGAAGTTCCAGCCTTCGCCGATCAGGTTGATGTGGCGGCCGGCGGCGGCATCGGCGCGTTGCTGCACCTGTTCCATCGCCGCGCGCGGCTGGTGGCCCATCAGGTCGAAACGGAACGAGTCGATGCGGTACTGCCGGGCCCACAGCGCGACTGAATCTGCCATCAATTTGGCCATCATCAGGTGCTCGGTGGCGGTGTTGGCGCAGCAGGTCGAGCGCTCAACCTTGCCCTCGGCATCCAGGCGCTGGTAGTAGCCGGGCACGATGCGACCGAGCACCGAACGCTCCTGCTGCCCCGCCACCGTGGTGTGGTTGTAGACCACGTCCATGCCCACGCGCAGCCCCGCCGCATGCAACGCCATCACCATCGCGCGGAACTCGCGGATGCGCACCGCCGCGTCGCCGGCATCGCTCGCGTAGCTGCCCTCGGGCACGCTGTAGTGGTACGGGTCGTAGCCCCAGTTGAAGCAGTCGCGCGCGGCCTGCGCCATCACCGTCGCCTGCTGCTCCTCGCCGTCGGACGCCGCCGCAGGCACCGTGGGCGTGACACAGCCGGACTCGGGAATGGTCGCGATGTCGAACACCGGCAGCAGGTGGATATCGCTGAGCCCGGCTTCGCGCAACGCGTGCAAATGACGCATGCCGTTGGAGGCGGTGTCGGTGAAGGCGAGATACTTGCCGCGATGCCGCTGCGGAACGCTGGCATCGCCGATGGAGAAGTCGCGCACGTGCAACTCGTAGATCGACATGTCGGTCTGCACGGCCAGCGGCGCGGGGCGTGGCGCGTCGTCCCAGCCCGGCGGCTTTAGTGCGGCATCGTCGAGGTCGGCGATGTAGCTGCGCTTCGAATCGGTGGTGAGGCCGATCGAATACGGATCGGTGACGCGGTTGCGCACCATGCCGGTCCCTGGAACGAACACATCGACCAGGTAGGTGTAGTACTGCGTCCGCAAGTCGGCCTCGATGGTCGCGGACCATATGCCCGTCGTCGCATCGCGCTGCAATGGCGCGGCGCGGGTAGCCGGGCCCGTGCCGTCGCCGTAGACACAGAGCGCCACTGCCTGCGCCGTCGGTGCCCACAAACGGAAGCTGGTGCGGGCCGCGTTCGCCGACACACCGAGCGCGATGTCGTCGGCTGCGCGGGCGTACAGGCTGTCGAGCGCGCCCGGCGCCTGCACGTGGGTCGCGTCCAGTACACGGCCGGCCTCGTCTTCCTGCACCAGCAGCATCTGACCCGTCAGGAACCGCGGAACCTTGGCGAGGTCCTTGCGGGTGACTGCCAGTTCGACGCCGTCCGCAACGAAGCCGAAGCGCTCGAACAGCGATGCCGGCAAGGTATCGGGAACACCGACCTCGATGCTGTCGTCTGCGCCGCGCACCGGCTGGCCGCGTTCCGCGCGCAACCGCGCCTGCGCGGAGTGGTAGATCCGGTAGTTCCCCGGGCCGCTCGACCCCGGCCACTTCAGGAATTGCGCATCGAGCCAGTACGCGCGCGCATCGGTGGCGGCACGCGCGGCGGGATGCAGCACGGTGGCGTATCCGGGGGCGTCGCATGCGGCCGGCGTGGCCAACGCCGCGGCAGGCACCAGGGCCAGAAAAAACGCCACGGCAAGCCCGCAGGGCCCGCGACCAGGTTTCGCCCGGAGGTCCCTGAATACGGCTCTGAAATCGTAATCAGCGTTCATGGGATGCAGATCTCTTGGTAGCGGCGCCCGTCGACGGCATGCTGGCCGTCCACGACACTGCAATGGAAAAACAGGCGATGACCGAGCCACGCATCCGCAACATCGTCATCGTCGGTGGCGGCACCGCCGGCTGGATGGCCGCGGCCGCGCTGTCCAAGTTGCTGCAGGGTCAGGTCGACATCCGCCTGATCGAATCCGACGAGATCGGCATCGTCGGCGTCGGCGAGGCCACGATTCCGCAGATCCAGCTGTTCAACCAGGCGCTCGGCCTCGACGAAGACGACTTCATCCGCAAGACCCAGGGCACGTTCAAGCTCGGAATCGAGTTCGTGGACTGGTTTCGCCCGGGCCACTCCTACCACCACGCGTTCGGCGGGATCGGCGGGCGTCCCCTCGGCGTGGTGCCGTTCTACCAGTACTGGCTCAAGCTGCACCAGGCTGGCGCAGCGGGCGAACTGGGCGACTACACCTTCAACAGCATCGCCGCGCGGCAGAACAAGTTCATGCGCGCGGTGGCGATTCCGAACTCGCCGCTCTCCACCATCGCCCACGCTTTCCATTTCGATGCCGGCCTCTATGCCAAGTACCTGCGCGGCCATGCCGAGGCGCGGGGAGTGCGCCGCACCGAGGGCAAGGTGACGCAGACCCGCCTGCGCGGCGAGAACGGCTTCATCGAAGCAGTAGTGCTGGAAAGCGGCGAAGTCGTGGGCGGCGATCTGTTTATCGATTGCTCCGGCTTCCGCGGCCTGCTGATCGAGCAGGCGCTGCATACCGGTTACGAAGACTGGACCCACTGGTTGCTGTGCAATCGCGCCATGGCCGTGCCCTGCGAATCGGTCAGCCCGCTGACCCCATTCACGCGCTCGACCGCGCGCAAGGCCGGCTGGCAGTGGCGCATTCCGCTGCAGCACCGGATCGGCAACGGCATGGTCTATTCCGCCGACCACATCAGCGACGATGAAGCCGCGTCGATCCTGCTCGGCAGCCTCGACGGCGCACCGCTGGCCGATCCACGACCGCTGCGCTTCGTTACCGGCATGCGCAAACGCTTCTGGAACCGCAACTGCGTGGCGATGGGCTTGGCCAGCGGTTTCATGGAGCCGCTGGAGTCGACCAGCATCCACTTCATCCAGCAGAGCATTTCCAAGCTGGTTGCCTTCTTCCCGTCGGCCGGGTTCGACCAGGTCGACATCGACGAATTCAACCGGCAGGTGCAGTTCGAATACGAGCGCAGCCGCGATTTCATCGTGCTGCACTACATCGCCAACGAACGCCCCGGGCCGTTCTGGCGCCAGTGCAGGGAGATGGCCATCCCCGATACGTTGGCAGCCAAGATCGAGCTCTTCCGCAGCCACGGCCGCCTGTTCCGCGAGCACGAAGAACTCTTCACCGAGTCGAGCTGGGTCCAGGTGCTGCTGGGACAAGGCGTGATGCCGCGCAGCTATCACCCGATGGTTGACACGCTGCCGCACGACGAAGTCAGTCGCATGGTCACTGGCGTGCGCGGCGTGCATGAGGCCTGCGTCGCGGCCATGCCATCGCATGCCGAATTCATCGCCAAGCATTGCGCGGCCGGCGCCGTGGCGGTGCCGGCCTGATCGCATGCGCGGCGCCTCAATCGAGCGTGGCGTAGAACGCGCCATGCGCGGGTAGCTGCAGCACGTCGCTTGCGGTACGGCCGTTGGCGACGCCTGGCGCGGTGATCGCCTGCACGCGCACGTCGACCGGCGAGGGCATATCGATCGCGGCACCCGACAGGTTGAAGGCGACCAGCAGCCGTTGCGAATCGCATTCGCGCACGAAGGCCAGCACGGGCTCGGATGTATCGAGGAAATGGATCGCGCCCTCGCGCAGCGCCGGTTGTGTCCGGCGCCAACGCAGGAAGGCGCGTGCGGCGTTGAGCACCGAGTGCGGATCGGCATCCTGTGCGGCGACGTTGCGCGCGATGTGGTCGGCGGGAATCGGCAGCCACGGCTTGCCGTCGCTGAAGCCCGCCTGCGCCAAGTCGTTCCACGGCATCGGCGTGCGGCAGCCGTCGCGGCCCTTGAAGTTGGGCCAGAACGTCTTGCCGTAGGGATCCTGCAGCGCCTCGTACGGCACGTCGGCCTCGGGCAGGCCGAGTTCCTCGCCCTGGTACAGGCACACCGAGCCGCGCAGCGAGCACACCATCGCCACCAGTTGGGCGGCAAACGTCCCGCTGGCGCCGGCGCCGCCCCAGCGCGTCACCGCGCGCCGCACGTCGTGGTTGGAGATCGCCCAGCACGGCCAGCCTTCCGTCATCGTCGCTTCGAGCCGTTCGACCGTGCCGCGGATGTAGGCGACGCTGAAGTCGTCGGTCAGCAGCTCGAAGCTGTAGCCCATGTGCAGGCGCTGGTCGTTGCAGTACTCGGCCATGGTCGCCAGCGAGTCCTCCGAGGAGATCTCGCCGAGCGTGGTCGCATCGGGATAGCGGTCCAGCAGCGCGCGCAGCTCGCCGAGGAACTGCAGGTTTTCCGGCTGCGTGTTGTTGTAGTGGTGGTACTGGAATGCGTACGGGTTGTCGGGGCTGAAGCCACGCCCGGTGCGCAGTTCCGCCGGCTTGGGCGGGTTGTCGCGCAGTTGCGCGTCGTGGAAGCAGAAGTTGATCGCGTCCAGGCGCAGGCCGTCGACGCCCTTGTCGAGCCAGAAGCGCACGTTGTCGAGCGTGGCGGCGCGCACGTACGGGTTATGGAAGTTCAGGTCGGGCTGCGAGGACAGGAAGTTGTGCAGGTAGTACTGACCGCGTCGCGGTTCCCACGTCCACGCCATCCCGCCGAACAGCGACAGCCAGTTGTTGGGCGGCGTGCCGTCGGGCTTCGCGTCCGCCCACACGTACCAGTCGGAACGCGCATTGTCGCGGCTCTCGCGGCTCTGCCTGAACCAGTCATGTTCCATCGAGGTATGGCTGAGTACCTGGTCGATCATCACGCGCAGGCCCAGCGCATGCGCCTTCGCCAGCAGGCGCTCGAAGTCGGCCAGGGTGCCGAACAGCGGGTCGACATCGCGGTAGTCGGCGATGTCGTAGCCGAAGTCGGCCATCGGCGATTTGAAGAACGGCGAGATCCAGATCGCGTCCACGCCGAGGCTGGCGACATGATCGAGCCTGTCGACGATCCCCGGCAGGTCGCCGACGCCGTCACCGTTGGTGTCCAGGAAGCTGCGCGGGTAGATCTGGTAGATCACCGCGCCACGCCACCAGCGGTTCGTCGCCATCGGCCCTCGGCCCCAATTCCGTCAGAGCCGCGACTATTCCACGCCGCGGTACCCGGCGTGTGGGCGCATGGTCACGGCGACGCTTGAATACGATTACATTTCATTGTGCAGTGCGGGCACTGACTACGATGCGTGCCACCAAAGTTCAAGGAAACCAGATGAAGCAAAGCGCCGCGCAGCAGGGTGGGGGCATCGCCCACGGGAAGCCGCAGTTGTCGTTCTGGCAGATCTGGAACATGTGTTTCGGCTTCCTCGGCATCCAGTTCGGGTTTGCACTGCAGAACGCGAACGTCAGCCGCATCTTCCAGACGCTCGGCGCCGACATGGACACCCTGCCGGGCCTGTGGATCGCCGCGCCACTGACCGGACTGATCGTGCAGCCGATCGTGGGCTATCTGTCCGACCGGACGTGGACGGGACTGGGACGCCGGCGACCGTATTTCATGGTCGGCGCGGTGCTCGCTTCGATCGCGCTGTTGCTGTTCCCGAACGTGTCGGCGTTGTGGATGGCGGCGGGCCTGCTGTGGATGCTGGACGCGTCGATCAACATCTCGATGGAGCCGTTCCGCGCCTTCGTTGGCGACCAGTTGCCGGTCCGGCAGCGCGCCAGCGGTTATGCGATGCAGAGCTTCTTCATCGGCGTGGGCGCGGTGGTGGCGAGCCTGCTGCCGTGGTTGCTGGCGAAGTACGGCGTGTCGAATACCGCAGGCCCGGGCGAAGTGCCCGACACCGTGCGTTATGCCTTCTATGCCGGCGGCGCCGTGCTGCTGCTCGCGATCGCATGGACGGTGCTGCGCACCCGCGAATATCCGCCCGACAAACTGCATGCGTGGGACGAGGCGCCACCGCTGGCGCGCCGGCCGCGTGATGCCACGCGCGTGCGCCGCAATGCCCTGGCCTGGCTCCTGGCCGGCAGCATCGGCGTCATCGCCGTGGCGCTGGGCGGCTGGGATCGGCAGCTGTACATCTTCGCCGGCCTGCTCACCGCCTACGGAGTCGCCTTGCTGCTGCGTTCGCTGCGGCAGGGCGAGGGCGCCTTCAGCCACATCATGGACGACCTCTACGACATGCCGCCGACGATGCGGCAGCTCGCCGTGGTCCAGTTCTTCTCCTGGTTCGCGCTGTTCGCGATGTGGATCTACACCACCGGCGCGGTGACAAGCGTGCATTACGGCAGCGCCGACACGACCACGGCCGCATACAACGAAGGCGCGAACTGGGTCGGCGTGCTGTTTGCCGCCTACAACGGCTTCGCCGCACTGGCGGCGGTACTGATTCCGTGGATGGTGAAGCGCTGGGGCCTGCGCATCAGCCACCTGATCAACGCCACGCTCGGCGGCCTGGGCCTGCTGTCGTTCGCGGTCATCCGCGATCCGCAATGGCTGCTGCTGTCGATGGTCGGCGTCGGTTTTGCCTGGGCCTCGATCCTGTCGTTGCCGTATGCGTTGCTGTCCGACAGCGTGCCGGCGCAGAAGATGGGCGTGTACATGGGCATCTTCAATTTCTTCATCGTGATCCCGCAGCTGGTCGCGGCGAGCCTGCTCGGCGTGCTGCTGAAAGTGTTCTTCGGCAGCCAGCCGATCTACGCGCTGGTGATCGGTGGCATCAGCCTGCTGGTGGCCGGGTTGTGCGTGCTGCGCGTGCGCGAGCCCGCGCCCCATGCAGCCGTCGCGGCGGCCAATCCGTGAGGAATCCGCACATGGAACGTCGCCTGCTCACGGTGGTCTGTGCCCTGCTGCTCGCCGGATGTGCGCGTGAAGCCGCTGCGCCGTCGCCGGCCACCGATGCGTCGAAGCCGCGGGCGGAGCAGGCGGCGAGCGCGAACGACTACATCGGCACCGCCGAACCGCTGGCGGCCAACGCGGTGTACTTCGTCCTCACCGACCGCTTCGTCAACGGCGATCCGGGCAACGACCAGCGCGAGCAGGCGGCAGGGCCGAACCACACGTTCGACCGTCCGGTACCCGGCGCACCGGCGGGGCACAGCGACAACATCGGCTACCTCGGCGGCGACTTCAAAGGCCTGCTCGACAACGCCGACTACATCCGCGGCATGGGTTTCGGAGCGGTGTGGGTAACGCCGATCGTGGACCAACCTGACGAGGCCTTTACCGGCGGCGATCCGGTGACCTGGGGCAGCATGTTCACCGACCGCGGCAAGACCGGCTTCCATGGCTACTGGGGCGTGAATTTCTACAAGCTCGACGAACACCTGCCCAGCGCCAACCTCGATTTCGCCGGCCTCACCAAGGGCCTGAAGCAGCACGGCCTGAAGACGGTGCTCGACATCGTCTGCAACCACGGCTCGCCGTCCTACACGATGCCGGCGGACCAGCCGAAGTTCGGCGAGATTTACGGCAAGGACGGCAAGCTGCTCGCCGACCACCAGAACCTGGCTCCGGACAAGCTCGATCCCGCGCACAACCCGCTGCATGCGTTCTACAACACGCATCCGGGGCTGGCGCAGCTGTCGGACATCAACGAGAACAACCCGCAGGTACTGGAATATTTCGTCGGCGCGTACTCGCAGTGGATCGACCAGGGCGCGGACGCGTTCCGCATCGACACGATCCCGTGGATGCCGCATGCGTACTGGCATGCCTTCACCACGCGGATCCGCGCGAAGCACCCGGGCTTCTTCATGTTCGGCGAGGCCTTCGACTACGACGCCGCGACCATCGCCGCGCACACTCTGCCGCGCAACGCCGGCGTGAGCGTGCTCGACTTCCCACTGAAGGAGCGCGTGGCGGAAGTCTTCGGGCGCAAAGGCGGCGGCTTCGAACGCATCGCCGAGCGCCTGTACCTGGAGGACGGCCCGTACCAGAACCCGTACGAGCTGATGACCTTCTACGACAACCACGACATGGCGCGGCTCGACGCCAGCGATGACGGCTTCATCGACGCCAACAACTTCCTGTTCACCACGCGCGGCATCCCGGTCATCTACTACGGTTCGGAGACCGGCTTCGAGCGTGGCACCGCCGAGCACATGGGCAACCGCAACTACTTCGGCCAGGAACGCATCGACGCCGCACCGCGCAGCGCGATCTACCAGTCGCTCAAGCGCATCGGCTCCCTGCGCGCGGCCACGCCGGCATTGCAGCGCGGATTGCAGGTCAACGTGCTGATGCAGGGCGAACGCGCCGCGTTCTATCGCGTACTGCAGCAGGGCGACACGCACCAGATCGCACTGGTGCTGCTCAACAAGGGCACGGCGCCGGCGGCGTTCGCGGTCACGGACCTGCTGCAGGCGGGGCGCTGGCATGTGGCGCTAGGCGGTGGCGACGTCGATGTCGCCGAGGGCGGCGCGTTGCAGGCGACCGTGCCGGCGCACGGCGTCGAGGTCTACGTCCTCGATGCGACGGTGACCCAGCCGGCGTTGCGTGCGGCACTGGCGCGCGCACGCGACGGCGCACACCCGCGCGGTTGAGGCATGGCGGCTCCCTTCGCGTCGCGGAGGGAGCAGGCGGTCAGCCGACGGTGCTCGACCTTCGGACCACCAGCGACGGCGGCAGCATCACGCTGTCGACGGGCTCCGAACGGACCCGCTTGAGCAGCGTCTCCACCAGCAGTTCGCCGGCGCGCGAGGTGTCCTGGATCACCGAAGTCAGCGGCGGGCTGGCGACGCGCGCCATCGGGATGTCGTCGAAGCCGACCACCGCGACGTCCCACGGCACGTGGCGGCCGTGCTCGACCAGGGCGCGCATCGCGCCGATCGCGATGAGGTCGCTGGCGGCGAACAGCGCATCGAACGGGCGTCCGCGTTCCATCAACGCCAGCGCCGCGGCATAGCCGGCTTCCTCCGAACTCTCGGCGTCGACCTGCAGGTCGGCGTGCATCGATGCGCCGCCCTTCTGCAGCGCCGCGTCGCAACCGCGGTAGCGGTCGAAGAATTCGGGATAGTGGTTGGAGGCGTGGCCGAGGAAGGCGACGCGCTTGCGTCCCAGGCCGAGCAGGTGTTCGCCCACGAGCTGGCCGCCCTGGAAGTTGTCGCAACCGATCGAGATGCCCGGCTGGTCCGGCAGCACCGCGCCCCAGCGCACGAAGTGCGTGCCATGTTCGACCAGCTGCTCGAGCTTGCAGCGATAGGCCATGTAGTCGCCGTAGCCGAGCAGGATCAGGCCGTCGGCCTTCATGCTGTCTTCGTAATCGGCGTGCCAGTCGTCGGAGAGCTGCTGGAACGAGACCAGCAGGTCATGCCGGTGGCGCGCGCAGGCGCGCGTGATCGAACCGAGCATCGACAGGAAGAACGGGTTGATGTGCGACTCGTCCGGGGTCGGGTCCTCGAACAGCAACAGGGCCAGCGTGCCCGAACGCTGCGTGCGCAGACTCGAGGCGCGATGGTCGACCTTGTAGTTGAGTTCGCGCACCGCTTCGAGCACCCGCGCGCGGGTTTCCGGATTGACCAGCGGACTGCCGCGGAGGACGCGCGATACGGTCGCCTGCGAAACGCCGGCACGATGGGCGATGTCGACGGAGGTGGACCGGGATTTCTTGCTGCGCATGCGGACCGGGAAGCGTGGAAACGCCCCGAGTGTAGTCGGAAAGCGGCGGATCGCCGAAACCCGTGGCGGGGGGGTGGCAAAAACGACGACGCCGGCGCGAAGCCGGCGTCGTCGTTGTTGGAACCGCGTGCCGCGGAACCGGGTGTGGCGGCTCAGCGCTTCATCGAGCTGAAGAACTCGTCGTTCGACTTGGTGGTCTTCATCTTGTCGAGCAGGAACTCCATCGCGCCGATCTCGTCCATGCCGTGCAGCAGCTTGCGCAGGATCCAGATCTTCTGCAGCAGTTCGGGTTCGATCAGCAGGTCCTCGCGGCGGGTGCCCGAGCGGTTGATGTCGATGGCCGGGTAGACGCGCTTCTCGGCAATACGGCGGTTGAGGTGGACTTCGGAGTTGCCGGTGCCCTTGAACTCCTCGTAGATCACCTCGTCCATCTTGCTGCCGGTGTCGATCAGCGCAGTAGCAATAATGGTGAGCGAACCGCCTTCCTCGACGTTACGCGCGGCACCGAAGAAGCGCTTCGGACGGTGCAGTGCATTCGCGTCGACGCCGCCGGACAGGACCTTGCCCGAGGAGGGCACGACGTTGTTGTAGGCGCGGGCGAGGCGGGTGATGGAGTCGAGCAGGATGACGACGTCCTTCTTGTGCTCGACCAGGCGCTTGGCACGCTCGATCACCATTTCGGCGACCTGCACGTGGCGGGCGGCGGGCTCGTCGAAGGTCGACGACACCACTTCGCCGCGCACGGTGCGCTGCATTTCGGTCACTTCTTCCGGGCGCTCGTCCACCAGCAGCACGATCAGGTGCACGTCCGGGTGGTTGTGCGTGATGGCCGTGGCCACCTGCTGCATCATCATCGTCTTGCCGGCCTTGGGCGGGGAGACGATCAGCGCGCGCTGGCCTTTGCCCTGCGGTGCCATCAGGTCGAGGATGCGGCCGGTGATGTCCTCGGTCGAACCGTCGGCGCGCTCGAGCTTGAACTTGCGGCGCGGGAACAGCGGGGTCAGGTTCTCGAAGAGGACCTTGTTCTTCGACGCTTCCAGCGGCTCGCCGTTGATCGTGTCGACCACGGCCAGGGCGAAGTAGCGCTCGCCGTCCTTCGGCCAGCGGATGCGGCCGGACAGGTGGTCGCCAGTGCGCAGGTTGAAGCGGCGGATCTGGCTGGGCGAGATGTAGGTGTCGTCCGGGCCGGCCAGGTAGCTGGCCTCGTGCGAACGCAGGAAGCCGAAGCCGTCGGGCAGGATTTCCAGCACACCGTCGGCGGCGACGCCTTCAGCGTGACGGGTCAGGACCTTGAGGACGGCGAAGATGACGTCCTGCTTGCGGGCGCGGGCCACGCCTTCCTGGATCTGCAGCTGCTCGGCGATGTCCAGCAGGCGGTTCGCGGGCATGCGCTTGAGGTCGCCCAGCGAGTAGACCGGGAAGCCCTCGGGCACCTGCGGGTGCGGGCGCGGGACGAAAGTCTCGTTGCCGCCGGCGTCGTCCTGCATGCCGCCGTCGCGGTAGCGGTCGCGCTGGCGGTCGCGGCGGTTGCGGAAGCGGTCGCGGCGGTTGCCACCACCGCCCTTGTCGAAGTCACGGCCTTGCTGGCCGTGCTCGCCACCGCCGCCCTGGGCAGGCGCGGAATCGTTGGCAGCGGCGGCCGGGGCGGCTTCGCCCGAGGACGCGACCGGCGGCGGCGCGGATTCTCGCGGTGCCGACTCGCGCGGTGCGGGCGGCGGGATGGGCAGGGCGGACTGTTCGGCGGCGGCCGGCGCATCGGCCTTCACGACGCGTGCCTTGCGCACGCGCTTCTCGGCGGTTTCGCCGGAATCGGGGGTGTTATCGGACAAGCAGGGAATCCTCGCTAAGCGGCGAGCGCTCGCGGTCTGCGAGCGGGACGTCAGGGACGTGGGTCATTGAGAAGAGGGGCGCGGCGCCGAGTACATATCGGCATGCCTGCAGGGCGAAACTAGCACCGTGGCCGCGTCGCGGCAAGCGCGCCGCGGCACAAGTTCAGCCCTGATGATGATGAACGAGCCGCAGCGAGGGGTAAAAGCCGGCTACGGGTTGTTTCAGCGGTCCGCGGCAGGGTAGCCACGGACCTGTTCCAGCGGGTTCGCGGCAAGGGTTGCCACGGACCGGTTCAGCTGCGCAGGCCTTACAGCGCCTTGTCCAGCATCTGGCTCAGCTGGGCCTTGCCCACCGCGCCGATCTGCTGGGAGTGGATCTGGCCGTTCTTGAACAGCAGCAGCATCGGGATCGAGCGCACGTGGTACTTCATCGCGCTGGCGCGGTTGTGGTCGACGTTGACCTTCACGATCCTGGCCTTGCCGGCGTAGGTGTCGGCCAGCTCGTCGAGGGCCGGGGCGATCATCTTGCAGGGGCCGCACCATTCAGCCCAGAAATCGACGAGGACCGGCTCCGACGAGCCCAGCACGACGGCATCGAAATCGGCATCGCCGACATGCATCACTTTGTCGCTCACGCGTATCTCCTGGAGCTTGGGGCCCCAGCAGGGGCGCGGGGCGGGTAAGTAATGGGACCACGGACCGGGTGACCGGACCGGTGGGACCGCAGGCTGGGTTAAACTGGGGCGTTTCGCGCCGGCTTCAAGTCCTGGCGCCTACGTCAAACCGAGCCGGCAAGCCCGGCCCTGGCAGTCTGCGATGGCAGGCCGCCCCCATGCAAGCGCTGCCCAACGCAGCGCGGCCTTCGCGATGAAACACAGAAATCCATGAGCGACAAACCGCTAACCGACATCACGTTCGACTCGTTCGAACTGCACCCGTCCCTGCTGGCCGGCCTCGAAGCCGCCGGCTTCACCCGCTGCACCCCGATCCAGGCGCTGACCCTGCCGCTGGCCCTGAATGGCCGCGACGTCGCTGGCCAGGCCCAGACCGGCACCGGCAAGACCCTCGCCTTCCTGGTGGCGGTGATGAACCGCCTGCTGACCCGTCCCGCCCTGGCCGAGCGCAAGCCGGAAGACCCGCGCGCGCTGATCCTGGCCCCGACCCGGGAACTGGCGATCCAGATCCATAAGGACGCGGTCAAGTTCGGCAGCGACCTGGGCCTCAAGTTCGCCCTGGTCTACGGCGGCGTCGACTACGACAAGCAGCGCGAAATCCTGCAGAAGGGCGCCGACATCATCATCGCCACGCCCGGGCGCCTGATCGACTACGTCAAGCAGCATCGCGTCGTCTCCCTGCACGCCTGCGAGATGTGCGTGCTCGACGAGGCCGACCGCATGTTCGACCTCGGCTTCATCAAGGACATCCGCTTCCTGCTGCGGCGCATGCCCGAGCGCACCACGCGCCAGACCCTGCTGTTCTCGGCGACGCTGTCGCACCGCGTGCTGGAACTCGCCTACGAGCACATGAACGAGCCGGAAAAGCTCGTGGTCGAAACCGAATTCATCACCGCGGCCAAGGTTCGCCAGAAGGTCTACTTCCCGGCCGACGAGGAAAAACTGCCGCTGTTGATCGGCCTGCTCTCACGCTCCGAGGGCGCGCGCACGATGGTGTTCGTCAACACCAAGGCGTTCGTCGAGCGTGTGGCGCGCGCGCTGGAAAGGGCCGGCTACCGCGTCGGCGTGCTCAGCGGCGACGTACCGCAGAAGAAGCGCGAGTCGCTGTTGAAAAAATTCCAGGCCGGGCAGCTGGAGATCCTGGTCGCCACCGACGTGGCCGCGCGCGGCCTGCACATCGATGGCGTCTCCCACGTCTACAACTACGACCTGCCGTTCGATGCCGAGGACTACGTGCACCGCATCGGCCGCACGGCGCGACTGGGTGCGGAAGGCGACGCGATCAGCTTCGCCTGCGAGCGCTATGCGATGTCGCTGCCGGACATCGAGGCCTACATCGAGCAGAAGTTGCCGGTCGTGGCGGTCGACCCCGACCTGCTGATCGCCGTGCCGCGCGCGCCGCGCGAGGTCCCGGCCGGTGGCGAGGGCGACGAGGCCGGCGAAAGCATCGGCGCGATCTTCAAGGAAGCGCGCGAACAGCGCGCCGCCGATGAAGAACGTCGTGGCGGTGGCCGCAGCCGTGGTGGCAAGGACGGTGCCCGCAGCGGCGGTCGCCGCGAAGGCGGTTCCCGCACTGGCGCCCCGCGTGCGCGCAGTGAGCGCGCGCCCGGCGAAGCCCACGCGCCGCGTCCGCCGCGCGCCGAAGCGCCCGCCGCGCCGCACGCCGCACCGGCTGCTGCGGCCAATGTCGCCGCGAACGAGGCCGGGCACGCGCCGCGCAAGCGCCGTCGCCGTCGTGGCGGACGCAAGATCGAAGGCGCCGAGGGTGCCGTGCAGGTGGCGAAGTCACCGGCGAACGTCCCGGCCGCCAAGCCGGCCGCCAAGCCGGCTGCGGCGGGGGCGAAGCCGGGTCTGATTGCCCGCATCGGCCACGGCCTGAAGAAGCTGGTCACGCGCGCGCCCAGTTCGCAGCATTGAGGGGCCGCGGGTCGCACGCGATCCGCGCCACTCTCCGGCACGCATCCCGGCCAGGCCGGGATGCGGCGGCGGCGATCGCCTATCGCCTATCCCCGCCAACGACTAGCCATCGCCGCGTCCGGCCCCGATACTTGCCGCTGAACTGGCTGCACTTCCGGACCGAATGGCCGTCCTGCGCTTCGACAACGTCAGCAAACGCTACGACAGCGGTCACCACGCGTTGACCGACGTGAGTTTCGAAGTCGCCACGGGCGAGATGCTCTTCATCACCGGCCATTCCGGCGCCGGCAAGAGCACGCTGCTCAAGCTCATCCATCTCAGTGAACGCGCCAGCCGTGGCGCGGTGCTGTTCGGCGAGCGCAACCTGGCCAAGGTGCGCGGTGGTCGTATTGCCCTGCACCGGCGCGATGTCGGCGTGGTCTACCAGGACCACCGCCTGCTCACCGACCGCAGCGTTGCCGACAATGTCGGTTTGCCGCTGGTGCTGCGTGGCATGCGGCGTGGCGACATCGCCAAGCGCGTGCGCAGCGTGCTCGAAAAGGTCGGCCTCGGCGCGCGCGCGAATGCCCTGCCGGGCCAGCTCTCCGCAGGCGAGCAGCAGCGCGTGGGCATCGCCCGCGCGATCATCGGCGAGCCGAAGCTGCTGGTGGCCGACGAGCCCACCGGCAACCTGGATCCGACCCTGTCCGCGGAGATCCTCGACCTGTTCGCCTCGCTGCCCGAGCGCGGCACCAGCGTGCTCATCGCCAGCCACGACCTCAACCTGCTCAAGCGCATGAAGAAGCGCGTGCTGGTGCTCAACCAGGGCCGCCTCGTCGACGACATCTCGCCGCAGGACCTGGCCGAATGAACATCGAAGTCGACGCCATGAAGGCGCAGTCGCGCATCGGCATGTGGTTCGACCACCACGTCTACAGCCTGGTGGCCAGCCTCGGTCGCATGTTGCGCAAGCCATGGGCGACCGCACTCACCATCGGCGTGATGGCGGTGGCGCTGGCCCTGCCGTTGGGGTTGTGGGCCACGCTGCGGAACGTCGAACGTTTTGCCGGCGACATGCAGCAGTCGCGCCAGGTCAGCCTGTTCCTCAAGACGGATGTCAGCGTGGACCGCGCCAGGGCGCTGGCCGGGGAGTTGAAGGCACGCGGCGACGTCGCGCAGGTCGAACTGCGTACGCCGGAGCAGGGTCTCGAAGAGCTGCGCCAGCGCGGCCTCGGCGATGCGCTCGCCGCGCTCGAAGGCAATCCGTTGCCGAGCCTGTTGATCGTGACGCCCAAAGGCAGTGACAACGGTGCGGGCGATGAAGGCGCGCTCGCGGAATCGCTGCAGGCACTGCCCGAAGCCGACGTCGTCCGGCACGACGCTGGCTGGCGCCATCGCCTCGACCAGTGGCTGCGTTTCGGCGCGCGCCTGGCGTGGGTGCTTGCCGGCCTGCTGGGCCTGGGCGCGCTGCTGGTCGTGGGCAACACGGTGCGGCTCGACATCCAGTCGCGTCGCGACGAGATCGGCGTGCTGCAACTGCTGGGCGCGAGCGATGGATTCATCCGCCGGCCTTTCCTGTACCTGGGCGCGTGCTACGGGCTGCTGGCGGGCGCGTTCGCGCTCGCCCTGCTCACCGCCACCGATATCGCCCTGCGCGCGCCGCTCGCCGAACTCGCGCGCAGCTACGGCAGCAGCTTCGCCCTGCGCGGGTTCGACCCGTCGCAGGCAGCCGCGATCGTGCTCGTGGCCGGTCTCCTGGGCTGGCTCGGCGCCGGTTTCGTGACCGGTCATTACCTGCGCCAGACCCGTCCGACGGACATTTGAGTAGTCTGAAAGAGTCCCTCCGGGACATCTTCCAGACACGCCGGGCTCGAGCCAAGCTCGACCCCGGCTTACGCGGATCAAGCACTTGCGTGCTTGCCCGCGTGCGGCACATCCCGGTGCCGCAGGAATCGCCGAACTTCGTTCAGCGATTCCTTGATCGAAAAGCCGACCGGCGTCGCAACATCGCCGCGTAATCGCAGCAGGCAGCGCGTACACTCGCGACTCGCCCACTCCGCCGTCCTCGCAATCTCATGTCTTCGCAGGATCTGCGCCACCTCGACAAGGCCGCGCCACGCGTGATGGTGGTGGACGGCAGCAAGCTGGTGCGCAAGATGATCGGCGATGTGCTGGTGCGCGAAGTCGCCGATGCCGAACTCGTGGCATGCGGCAGCATCGGGGAAGCGCGCGACGCGCTGGCGCGGGGCGCGGTCAATCTGGTCACCACTTCGCTGGTGCTGCCCGATGGCGATGGCATCGCACTCGCGCGCACGGTGCGTGAAGCGTCGGGCCAGGCGTATGTGCCGATCATCGTCGTCTCCGGCAATGCCCAGGACGCACTGGAAGCGCGACGTTTCACCGAGGACGTCACCGACTACTTCGACAAGGGCCTGGGCTACAGCGCGCTCGCGGCCTTCATCCGCGGCTACGTGCAGCCCGAATCGATCCCGGGCGCCCGGGTGCTGTACGTGGAAGACAGCAAGGTGGTCGCACTCGCGACCAAGCGCATGCTGGAACGCAACGGCCTGGTCGTCGTGCACTTCGTCGGCGTCGAAGAGGCGCTGGAGTACCTCGAGCAGCACCGCGGCAACGACGATCCGGGCGCCGACCTGGTTCTCACCGACGTCTACCTCAAGGGCGAACTCGAAGGCAGCGACCTGCTCCACCGGATCCGCAATGACTTCGGCTACGGCAAGCGCCGCCTGCCGGTGCTGGTGATGACCGGCGACGCCAATCCGGACAACCAGAGCGAGCTGCTGCGCATGGGTGCGAACGATCTCGTGCTCAAGCCGATCGAGGAGCGCCTGCTGGTGACCAAGACGCTGTTCCAGCTGCGCGTGGCGAAGATGCCGGAGCAGCGCACGCTCGACGCGTAACGCGTAACGCGTAACGCGTAACGCGTAACGCGTAATCGGCGCGCGGCGCAGCGGTATCCTGTGCGCATGAACGACATCGGCGAACGCATCCGGCTCGACCCTTCCTGGAAATCGCGCATGGGCGACTACCTGCAGCGCGACGACATGCAGGCGTTGTCGACGTTCCTGCGCGAGCGCAGGGCGAGCGGCGCGCGCATCTTCCCGCCGGGACCGCAGATCTTCGCCGCGCTGGATGCGACGCCTTTCGACGCGGTGAAGGTGGTGATCCTCGGCCAGGATCCGTACCACGGCTTCGGCCAGGCGCATGGCCTGTGCTTTTCCGTACAACCCGGCGTCGCGGTACCGCCGTCGCTGGACAACATCTACAAGGAAATCCAGCGCGACCTGGGCATCGCGCGGCCCGGCCACGGGTGCCTCGGGCACTGGGCGGAACAGGGCGTGCTCCTGCTCAACGCCGTACTCACCGTCGAGGAGGGGCGCGCCGGCGCGCACCAGGGCAAGGGTTGGGAAGGCTTCACCGACCGCATCGTGGAAACGCTCAACCGCGAACGCGAGCACCTGGTGTTCATGCTCTGGGGCGCCTATGCGCAGGCCAAGGGCAAGGTCATCGATCCACGCCGGCACCTGGTGTTGAAGGCGCCGCATCCTTCGCCGCTGTCGGCGCATCGCGGGTTCATCGGCTGCGGACATTTCTCCGCTGCCAATCGCTACCTCGCGCAACACGGCATGGCGCCGATCGACTGGTCGCTGCCGCCGCGCGAGCGGATCGCGTAGCGGAGCTGCCAACGAAGATGCCGGGCGGGGCCCGGCATCTTCGGATGCGTCGTCGCGCTGCTTCAGTCGAACTACTTCAGTCGAACTGCAGGCGCGCATCGCCGGAGAACGACTTCAGCGATATCTCGCCGTCGCCGCTGCCGTAGCGGTGCTCGAAGTTCGAACCCGGGCCATGCTTGGGCCGGCTGATCTCCACGTCGGGTGCGGAGAGGTCGCCGCTGAAGCTGTCCCCGCGCACCTGCGCGGAAAGGTTCGCGGGCACGCGCAGGGTGAGATTGCCGCTCACGCTTTCCAGGCCGATGCGTCCGCCGGCGGTCAATGCGGTGTCGATACGCATGTCGCCGGACACCGTGTTGCCGCTGAACTTGCGCACGCTGCTCTGGTGGCCGGAGACGTCGATGTCGCCCGACACGGTTTCCACGTGCACCTCGTCGCTGAGGCGGCCGCGCAGGTCGATGTCACCGCTCACGCTCTCGGTGCTGACCTTCGGGCTGTTGAGGATCAGCTTGAGATCGCCGCTGACGCTGTCGATCGTCGCTTCGCGTGGTGCGCCGACGACGCTGATGTCGCCGCTGACGCTGTCGATGGAGAGTTCGTCCGAGGCCATGCCGCTGACGTCGATGTCGGCCGATACGGCGTCGATGTCGAGGTCGGCCTGCAAGGGCACCATCAGCCGCAGCTCCGAGGGTTCGCTCTTGTCGCTGCCGGAGAAGAAGCCCAGGCCGCCGTTCTTGGGGTACTTCACCTTCACCGACAGGTGCTGGGCGTCGCCGAGGATCTCCAGCTTCTCCACGCCCTGGCCGAGGCTGCCTTCGATCTTCACCTCGCGGCGGTCCCAGGCCCGCACTTCGATGCTGCCCTTGACGTTCTCGATGCTGAGGTGGCCGCGGGCATCGAACGCGCGGGTTTCGTTGATGGGCGTCGCGGCGAGTGCGTCGTGGAACAGCGCTGGGATGGCGAACAGGCCGACGGTCATCAGGGCGAGGGCGCGGGACATGGGACTTCTCCGGAACAGCAGGTAGGCGAAAGGATCAGGTGTAGGCGACGCGCTGGGCGAGCGCGAGGCGATGGGCGTAGGTGCGGCGCAGCTGTTCGAGCAGGCGGACCGAATCGGGGTCGCGGGTGAGTGCGGCGCGGATCAGGGCGACATCGCGGTCCAGCGCCTCGGCCGTGGGCTGCAGGCTCGGCGGCATCGGCACCTGCACTTCCTGCAATGCGGCCTGGTACTGGCGCGAAAGGCCGTCGGCTTCGCGTTGCACCAGGGTCGGCGACTGCGCCTGCGACGGCGCGGTGACGCCGGCGGTGCGGGCGAACCAGCCCACGCTGCCCACGGCCAGGACCAGGCTGGCGGCGAGTGCGACCGGTCCCAGCCACCGTGGCGACCGGCGCACCGGCGCCTGCTGCGTGGCCAGGCGCGCTGCGATGCCGGGCCACAGATCGTGCGACGGAGTGGTGTCCTGGCGCAGAGCGCGCAGTTGCCAGCGCAGGGCGTCGGGGAAGTCGTTGCTGTCGTGGGAGTTGTCGTGACCGGTATTCATGCGTGTGCCTCCAGCCGCGTCCGCAACAGATGGCGGGCGCGGTGCAATTGCGCTTTCGAGCTGCCGACCGCCATGCCGAGTTCGGCGGCGATTTCCTCGTGCTGCCAGCCTTCCACGTCGTACAGCACGAGTACCGCGCGGGCGCGCGGCGGCAGGCTGGCGACGGCGCGCTCCAGGTCCATCGACAGCGCGGTGCCGTAGCCGGCGGAATCGGGGACGCCCAGTCCGTCGAAGGCGTCCTCGCTGCCGTCGTCCTGCGGACGGCTCTTGCGGCTGCGCAGGTCCATCAGCGCCGTGTTGACCGCGAGCCGGTGCAGCCAGGTCGCGAAGGCCGATTCGAAACGGAAGGCCGGCAGCGCCTGCCAGGCGCGGACGAACGCGTCCTGGGTCAGGTCTTCGGCGCGGGCGCCATGACCGCCGACCAGCCGGGCGATCACGCCATGGATGCGGCCGGCGTGGCGCCGGTAGAGCGCCTCGAAGGCCGCCACTTCGCCCCGGGCGGCCGCGCCGACCAGGGCGCGGTCGTCGTCGGCCCCGGTGTCGGGGTGGTCGGTTTCGATGGGCATCACGGCGGCGAGCATAGCCATACAGATGCATGGGCGTCCCCAGGCGTTTAAGCGGGTCGCCGCGGCGGGCGTCCCATATTCAGGCCGCATCACGCCGCATCAGGCCGCATGCGCCTAGGCATCGCGTTTGCTTGGATATCCCCCGGTAAGCAAAAAGGCACGCGAATGAGCAATGGGGCCTCACGGCTTCATTACATGGATGCGCTGCGCAGCGTTTTGATGCTGCTGGGGGTGGTGCTCCATTCGGCGCGGCCGTACGACTCGGACGCCTGGCAGGTCAAGGACCAGGCCCGCCTGCCAGCGCTGGATTGGCTGGTGGCCGGCATCCATCTGTTCCGGATGCCGGCGTTCTTCGTCGTCGCCGGCTACTTCGCGATGTACCTGCTGGTCCGGTGGCCGGTGCGGGACTTCCTGCGCGACCGCATGCGCCGGGTGCTGGTCCCGCTGCTGGCGACGCTGCTGACCTTCAACCTGGTCCAGGTGCGGCTGGTGATCGGCGACGGAGGCGATGCCGGGTTTCTGCAGGGCGCGCTGCTGCCCGCCTGGGTCGGCGGGCACTGGGTTTCCCACCTGTGGTTCCTGGTTTCCCTGGTTTTCTATTTCGCTCTTGTCGCCATGTTGACGCCGTTTCTGCGCCGCCTGGCTGACCCCGATGGGATCGTCGCCTCCTGGCTGCGTGGACGCTGGGGCCTGCCCCTGGTGCTGCTCGCCCTGGTCGCAACCCCGATGACGGTAGGGATGTTGGGCCGGTTTGCCGGTCCCGGTTGGAATGAGCCCCTGCTGGGGAGCGCCAGTCCGGCGGAGCTGCTGGTCTACTTTCCCGCCTTCCTGACGGGGCTGTTGCTGTGCGCCAGTCCGGAGCTGCTCGACCGGTTCGCCCGGCGCGATTGGCTGGTGATCGCACTGGCCGTGGGCGGAGCGGCGGTGATGCTGCTGACCTACGGGCGCGCGGACTCCGTCTTCCGCGTCGCGTACTTCCTGGGCGAAGGCTTGTTGCGGTGGATGGTGGTGCGGGTTCTGTTCTCCCTGTTCCGCGAATGGGCGAACCGGCCGTCACGCACCTTCGCGTACCTGTCTTCCGCCAGCTACTCGATCTATCTGTTCCACCACGTGACGGTCATTGCCATGGCGACGGTGCTGCTGTCGGTGCCGCTGGCGGCCGGGATCAAGTTCCTGATCGTCCTGGCAGTCGCATCGATGGTGTCGCTGACGCTCCACCACTTCCTGGTCCGCCGCTACGCCGTGCTGGGTTATCTGTTCAATGGCCGCAAGCCGGCCCGGCACGATGTCCGGCCGATGGCCACGGCCCCGGAATGGGTGCCGCCGGCCTCCCCGGCGCCGGGAGCGCCGGAAAGCGGTAGCGCGGGCGGTTCCGGCGGTGGCTGAGCCCGGAAATCGGCCGCTACCGGGGCCGGGGACGGCCCAAACCGCGTTCCATGAATGCAACGCACCGGAACTTCCGAGGGGTTTAGCAGTCCCATAACCCGACTGCTAAGATGCCTGCCATGACCCAGAACACCGCCCTTATCGCCAATAACCTCCCGGTTCCGGCCTTCAATGGCCTGACCGCAATCGGCTCGCTGGATGCCTACATCGGCGCGGTGCACCAGATCCCGGTGCTCACCGCCGAAGACGAGCAGGCGCTTGCGCGCCGCTTCCGCGACGGAGAAGACCTCGACGCCGCGCGCGACCTGGTGCACTCACACCTGCGCTTCGTGGTCCATGTCGCCCGTGGCTACAACGGCTACGGCCTGCAGATGGGCGACCTGATCCAGGAAGGCAACATCGGCCTGATGAAGGCGGTCAAGCGCTTCGACCCGGAGCAGGGCGTGCGCCTGGTGTCCTTCGCGGTGCACTGGATCCGCGCCGAGATGCACGAGTTCATCCTCAAGAACTGGCGCATCGTCAAGGTCGCCACGACCAAGGCGCAGCGCAAGCTGTTCTTCAACCTGCGCAAGTCCAAGACCCGCCTGGGCTGGATGAATGCCGAGGAAGTGCGCGCCGTGGCCGCCGACCTCAACGTGTCCGAACGCGAAGTGCTGGAGATGGAATCGCGCCTGTCCGGCCGCGACATCGGCTTCGACGCGCCCACCGACGAGGACGACGACCACGCCCCGCCGTCGCCGGCCGCCTACCTGCGCACCGATGCCGAGGATCCGTCTCAGGCCTACGAGCGCGCGGACAGCGAGGACAACCAGCTCGAGCTGTTGCGCGAGGGCCTGGCCGGCCTCGACGCCCGCTCGCGCGACATCGTCAAGCGTCGCTGGCTCGATGCCGACAGCAAGATCACGCTGCAGGAACTGGCCGACGAATACGGCGTGTCCGCCGAACGCATCCGCCAGATCGAAGCCAACGCGCTGAAGAAGATGAAGGCGTTGTTCGCGGCGTAAGCAACGCATGCAGCATGAAAAGACGAACGGCCCGGGCAACCGGGCCGTTTTCTTTTGCCCGCATCATTCACGCGGCGCGTCGCCGCCCAGGATGATCCGCGCGTGCCGCTGGTAGCTCCAGTACGCCCACGCCCAGTTGACCAGCACGATCACGCGGTTGCGGAAGCCGATGAGGAAGAAGATGTGGATGAAGAGCCAGAACCACCATGCCAGCAGGCCGGAGAGCCTGAGCCTGCCGAAGTGCACGACCGCCGCCATGCGGCCGATGGTGGCGAGGTTGCCGAAGTCGCGGTAACGGAAGGGCGGCGCGGCCTCGTTGCGCAGGTGCGCACGGATGACGCGCGCGACATGCGCGCCCATCTGCTTGGCCGCGGGCGCGACGCCGGGCACCGGCTTGCCGTCCTGCTGCACGCTGGCGAGGTCGCCGGCGACGAAGATCCCCGGATGATCCGGCACGCTGAGGTCGGCGCCGACCTGCACGCGGCCGGCGCGGTCGCGCGGTGCGTCGAGCAGTGCGCCCAGCGGTGAGGCTGCCACGCCCGCCGCCCACAGCACGGTGCGTGCAGGCACGCGTTGCCCGCCCAATACGTAGCCGTCCGCGTCGATGGCCTCCACTGGCACGCCGGTCACGACCTCGACTCCGAGACGATCGAGTTGCGCGCGCGCCTTCGCCGACAACGACTCGGGGAACGACGACAGCACGCGTGGCCCGGCTTCGAGCAGGCGCACCTTCGCCTCAGCCGGATCGATGTGGCGGAATTCATTGCGCAGGGTGTGGCGCGCGATCTCCGCCAGCGTGCCGGCCAGTTCCACGCCGGTGGGACCGCCGCCGACCACGGCGAAGTTGAGCCAGGCGGTGCGTTCCTCGGCGGACTGCGCGGCTTCGGCGCGCTCGAACGCGAGCAGCAGGCGGCGCCGGATCGCGAGCGCATCATCGAGCGTCTTCAGCCCCGGCGCATGCGCGGCCCAGTCCGCGTGGCCGAAGTAGGCATGGGTGGCGCCGCTCGCCAGCACCAGGTAGTCGCAGGTGAGGACATCGCCATCGCCGAGCGTCACCGACTTCGCGCCGGCATCGATGCCGACGACTTCACCCAGGCGCACTTCCACGTTGCGCTGCGCGCGCAGGATATGGCGCAGCGGCGCGGCAATGTCCGGTGCCGAAAGCCCCGCGGTCGCGACCTGGTACAGCAATGGCTGGAACAGGTGGTGGTTGCGGCGGTCGACCAGGGTGATGCGAACCTGGTCGCGCGCCAGCGCGCGCGTGGTCCACAGGCCGGCGAAGCCGCCGCCGACGATTACGACATGGGGAGTTGGATGGCCGGGCGCATTGTCCATGGGGGCATTGTTTCAAAACACCGGCGTCTGTGCGGCAGGGCGATGCCATGCACCGGAGGCAGGGCGCCTATCGGGGCGCGTCGCGATCGATGCGCGAAGTGCGCTGCGTCTCCGGCATCCACAGGTAGACCAGCAACGACACGCCGATGCAGGCGGTGACGTACCAGTAGAAGCCGCTTTCGACGCCGGCGTTCTTGAACCACAGCGCCACGTATTCGGCGGTGCCGCCGAAGACGGCGACGGTCAGGGCGTACGGCAAGCCGACACCGAGCGCGCGCACCTCGACCGGGAACAGCTCCGCCTTCACCACCGCATTGATCGCGGTGTAGAAGCTGACGATGGCAAGCGCGGCCAGGATCAGCCAGAACGCCTGTGTCGTGGTCCGCACATCCTGCAGCGCGCTCAGGATCGGCACGGTCAGTGCCGTGCCCAGCACGCCGAATGCGATCAGCAACGGACGCCGGCCGATACGGTCGGACAGCGCGCCGACCACGGGCTGCATGAGCATGAACACGAACAGCGTCGCGGCGTTCAACGACGAGGCGGAACGCGTGTCGAGCCCGGCGCTGTTCACGAGGAACTTCTGCATGTAGGTCGTGTACGTATAGAACGCGAGCGTGCCGCCCATGGTCAGGCCGATCACGGTGGCGACGGCGCGCGGATGCTGCATCAGCGTGCGCACGGAGCCCTGGCATTGCCGGATTGCTGCGCCATCGTATTCGCCGCGATCGAAGACCGTCGTTTCCTGCATGGCGCGCCGCAACCACAGTGCGGTGACCGCCGCCAGCGCGCCGATGGCGAAGGGAATGCGCCAGCCCCACGCGTGCAACTGCGCTTCGGTGAGGAACAGCTGTTGCAGCGCGATCAGCACCATCAGGGCCAGCAGCTGGCCCATCACCAGTGTCACGTACTGGAAGCTGGACCAGAAGCCGCGGTGTTCGCGCGTGGCCATCTCGCTCAGGTATGTCGCCGAGGTGCCGTATTCACCGCCGACGCTGAGCCCCTGCAGCAATCGCGCGATCACCAGCAGCACCGGGGCGGCGACGCCGATCGATGCGTAGCCGGGGGTGAAGGTGATGAGCAGGGAACCGGCGCACATCATCAGCACCGACAGCATCAGCGCACGGCGGCGGCCGTGGCGGTCGGCATAGCGCCCCAGCAGCCAGCCGCCCAGCGGCCGCATCAGGAAGCCGACGGCGAAGATCGCGGCGGTGTTGAGCAGCTGCGAGGTGCGGTCGCCCTTGGGGAAGAACGCCTGCGCGAAATACAGCGAGAACGCGCTGTAGACGTACCAGTCGTACCACTCGACCAGGTTGCCGACCGAGCCGGAGAAGATGCTGCGCAGCCGGCGCGCGGGGGTGAGCGGCGTATCGCCGGCAGTCGAATCGCCGGCAGTCGAATCGCGGGTAGTCGCCACGCGCGTCACTGCCGCTGCGCGAGCAACTGTTCGAGCTTCACCTGGTCGGCCGCGAAGCGACGGATGCCGTCGGCGAGTTTTTCCGTGGCCATCGCGTCCTCGTTGTGCCGCCAGCGGAAGCCGGCTTCATCGAGTTGTCCTGGCGCATCGCCGCGGGCGCCGTCGTCGCTGAGCGCGCGCGGCACCGCGGAGTCGCTGGCTTCGAGCTGCGCCAGCAACTCCGGCGCAATCGTCAGCCGGTCGCAGCCGGCGAGCGCCAGCACCTGGCTGGTGTTGCGGAAGCTCGCGCCCATCACCACGGTGTCGTAGCGGTGGCGCCTGTAGTAGCGCCAGATGCGCGTGACCGACGCGACGCCCGGATCGTCCTGTGGCGTGGCCGGCGCTGGCAGGCCCTGGGCAAGGTGCCAGTCGAGGATGCGGCCGACGAATGGCGAGATCAGGAACACGCCCGCTTCCGCGCACGCGACCGCCTGCGCGAACGAGAACAGCAGGGTGAGATTGCAGTGGATGCCTTCGCGTTCGAGTTGCCGCGCGGCCTGGATGCCTTCCCACGTCGCCGCGATCTTGATCAGCAGGCGTTCGCGGCCGATGCCCCGGGCCTGGTAGAGCGCGACGAGCTTGCGCGCCTGCGCGAGCGTGGCATTGGCATCGAAGCTGTGGCGTGCGTCGCATTCGGTGGAGACGCGTCCGGGAATGAACCTGAGGATTTCCGCGCCGATGGCGACTGCAAGGCGATCGCCGGCATCGGCAAGGCGCGCGGGGGCGTCGGCGCCCTGGGCGCTGGCGAGCGCGGCATCGATCAGCGGGGCGTACGCCGGCAACATCGCGGCCTTCAACAGCAGCGAGGGATTGGTGGTGGCGTCGAGCGGTCGGAAGCGGGCAATGGCGTCGATGTCGCCGGTGTCGGCGACTACGGACGACAGGGTGCGCAGTTGTTCGAGTTGGGTGGTCATGCGTGGATTGTGCGTGAAGCGCGGGATGCCGTCATCGGCGCATGCACCGTTGCCGGGACGCTAACGGACAGGCGCCTACAGTCGCGCCATGCGAGGCGGATCTTCCATCGCCGGCATCGGCCAGTACTTGCTGCTGGCATGGCTGGTGTGCAGCCCGGGTGTGCACGCGCAGGATCCCTATGCGGCGCCGCGTGGTGCACTCATTGCCGAGTTGCGCGCGCAGAGCGATACGGAACCGGGCAGCTTCACCCGGATCGATCGCGACGTGCTGGCGGTGATGGGGCGCGTGCCACGGCATGACTACGTGCCGGTGGCCGGACGCGACTATGCCTACGAAAACCGCCCGCTGGGGATTGGTTATGGCCAGACCATCTCGCAGCCGTACGTCGTGGCGCTGATGACCACGCTGGCGCAGCCGCGCGCCGGACAGAAGGTCCTGGAAGTCGGTACCGGCTCGGGCTACCAGGCGGCAGTGCTGGCCGGGTTCGGCGTGCAGGTCTACACGATCGAGATCGTGGCGCCGCTCGCCGCGCAGGCGCGGCAACGGCTGCGCGGCCAGCGCAACATCACCACGCGCACCGGCGACGGCTATTACGGCTGGAAGGAGCAGGCGCCGTTCGATGCGATCGTGGTGACGGCGGCGGCATCGTCGATTCCGCCGCCGCTGTTGGCGCAGCTCAAGCCGGGCGGACGCATGGTGATTCCGGTCGGCAGCAGTTTCTTCACCCAGACGCTGTTGCTGGTGCAGAAGGACGCCGGCGGGCGCGTGCGCACGCGCCAGGTCCTGCCCGTGCGCTTCGTGCCGCTGACCGGCGAGCATTGAGCCGCGACCCCTTGCGATGCCTGCCGCACGCGAATGCGAGTTGATCGACGCCGCCGGCGATGCCCGCACGCCGTGGCGACTGGCGCTGGCCGTCGCGCTGATTTCCGCCGCGGCGCTGGCCTACCAGTTGTTGCTGATGCGCTGGCTCGCCATCGCGCACTGGTACCCGTTCGCCGCGATGATCATCAGTCTCGCCCTGCTCGGGCACGGAGCCAGCGGCACCTGGCTGAGCATGTGGCTGCGGGCGCGTCCGCACGCGTGGCTGGTCGCGCGGTTCGAGGCGACGTTTGCCGGCTGCGCGCTGTTGTATGCGTTGACTGCGGCGCTGGCCCTGGCGCTCGCCGCCCGCATTCCCTTCAACGGCCTGGAACTGGTGTGGAATCCACGCCAGTTGCTGTGGCTGGGCGCGCTGTTCCTGGCGTTGGCGGTGCCGTTCTTCTTTGCCGCCAGCTGTTTCGGCCTGGCGTTCGCCCGGCATGGCCAGCGCATCCCTTTGTTGTACGGCGCCGACCTCCTCGGTGCCGGGGTGGGAGCGCTGGCGGCGCTGGCGCTGGCATACCTGCCGGTCGAACGCGGCCTGGTGCTCGCCGCGTTGTGTGGTCCGGGCGCGGCGGTGCTGGTGATGAGGCGTCGTGGCGCTGCCTTCGCGGCAGTGGTGGCTGCGGCGGTGGTCGGTGCGGCGCTGCTGCTCGCCTTGTTGCCAAGCCATGCGCTGACGCCGCGACCGAACGAATTCAAGGGCCTGAGCAGGACCCTGCTGCTGCCCGGCGCGCGGATCCTGGTGCAGCGCTCGGGTCCTTATGGCTGGTTGGCGGTGCTCGACAGTCCGCGCGTGCCGCTGCGCCAGGCGCCGGGCCTGAGCCTGCAGTTCGCCGACGAACCGCCTCCGCAGTTGGGCCTCTACACCGACGGCGACGCGCTGTCGGTGATCGTGCACGACGACGGCTCGCGGCATTCGCGTGCATGGCTGGGTGCGATGACGTCGGCGCTGCCTTATCGCCTGGTCGCGCCGCGATCCGTGCTGGTACTCGGCGCCGGTGGCGGCCTCGAGGTATTGCAGGCACTGGCGCTCGGAGCGCAGCGGGTGGATGCGGTGGAACTCGATCCGCAGCGGCTGCGTTGGGTGCGGCGGGATTTCACCCGCTATGCCGGCGGCCTGTATCGCGATCCGCGCGTGCACGTCACGGCCGCCGAGCCGCGCGCCTTCGTGCGCGCCAGCGCCGCGCGCTACGACCTGATCGTGCTGGCCGGTGGCGATTCTTTCGCCAGCAGCGGCGCCGGCGTGCAGGCGGCGTCGGAGCAGTACGCGCTGACGGTCGAGGCGGTGCGCGATTACCTGGCGCGCCTGTCGCCGGATGGCATGCTCGCCGTCACGCGCTGGAGCAAGCAGCCGCCGCGCGACGAGCTCAAGCTTTTCGCCACCGCGATCGCGGCGTTGCGTGAGCGCGGCGTGGCCGATCCGGCGCCGCAACTGGCGGCGATCCGCAACTGGGACGCCAGCACGTGGTTGATCGCGCGTCGGCCGTTCACGGCGGCGCAGCTTGGGGCATTGCGCGACTTCGCCTCGGCGTACGGCTTCGATCCGGTCTACGCGGCGGGAATGCCCCTCGATCCGACGCAGCGTTTCCACGTGCTCGAACCGCCGTACCTGTTCGACGGCACGCAGGCGCTGTTGCCGCCGCGGGCGCGCGATTACGAGCGCGACTATCGCTTCGCGATCGTGCCCGCGCGCGACGACCGCCCCTACTTCGGCGACTATTTCCGCTGGCGCAGCCTGCCGGAACTGTGGCGGCTGCGCGGGCAGGGCAGCGCCGTGCTGCTGGACGCGGGTTATCTGCTGCTGGTCGCCGCACTGGTACAGGCGGTGCCGCTGGCGATACTGCTGGTGCTGCTGCCGCTGCGCTTCCTGCCGCGTTCGCATGACGTGCGAGCGGGGTCTTTGTCGCGCCTGCGCGCGGGCGGTTATTTCCTCGCCCTGGGACTGGCGTTCCTGCTGATCGAAATCGCCACGCTGTCGCGCCTGACCCTGCTGGTCGGGCATCCGCTGCTGGCGGCAGGCGTGGGACTGGCGGCGTTCCTGTTGTGCGCGGGCGCGGGCAGCGTGTACACGCAACGGTGGTTGTCGCGGCGCGCCGTGGTGGACGAGGTGGTGCTGGTCGCGCGCATCCGCTGGGCCGTGGGCGCCATCGCGCTCGGGCTGGCGTGGCAGTTCGCGCTGTTCTTTGTTGCATACGACTACGGCGCCGCGTGGCCGGCCGGGATGCGCGCGGCGCTGGGCGTGGCCGGCATCGCGCCGCTCGCCTTCGCCATGGGCATGCCATTCGCGCTTGGCCTGTCGCGGCTCGCGCGCACCGCGCCTGCGTTCGTGCCCTGGGCGTGGGGACTCAACGGCTGCGCTTCGGTGATCGCGGCGATCGTCGCGGTGCTGCTGGCGATGGCGTGCGGACTGCGCGCGACGCTGCTGATCGCGCTGGGGTTGTATCTGTTCGCGGCATGGGAATGGCCCGCCCCGCCCGCCGTAAATCTTCCAAAGCGACAGACCACGGGCCGCGCGCGCGGGTGATAGCAACGAATAGCCCGCGCTTTGTAAGGCCCGCTTTGTAAGACCAAGCGACCGCTAATACAAATCCACCGGATCCACATTCAGCGACCCGCCTGCGATCAACTTGAGGCGCGGCGGAATTGAAGCCGCGCGCGCGGCTGACGGCGAACGGCTTCGTTAATACAGATCGACAGGATCCACATCCAGCGACCCGCCTGCGATCAACTTGAAGCGCGGCGGAATTGGAGCCGCGCGCGCGGCTGATGACGGCGAACGGCTTCGTTAATACAGATCGACGGGATCCACATCCAGCGACCAGCGCACCTTGCGAGCCTCCGGCAGGGCATGAATCGCCGGCAGCGCCGCATCGAGCGCGGCATGCAGTGTTCGTCGCTCCGTGGCCGACAACAGCAGTTGCGCGCGCTGGTAGCCCGCGCGGCGCGGCATCGGCGCGGGCAAGGGACCGTGAAGTTCCAGCGATCCGCCAGCATCGCGCAGCGCCACCTTCGCCGCCTGCAGGAAGGCGTGGGTGACCTCGAGTTGCTTGGCTTCGGCGCGCATCAGGGCGAGATGCGCGAAGGGCGGAAAGGCGGCGGCCTCGCGCTGCGCGAGCTCGGCATCGGCGAAGGCGTGGTAACCGCCATTGAGCAGCGTCTCCAGCAGCGGATGCTGTGGATGGTGCGTCTGCAGCAGCACCTCGCCCGCGCGCGCGGCGCGGCCTGCGCGGCCGGCGACCTGGATCAGCAGCTGCGCGAGCTTTTCCGGCGCGCGGAAGTCGGCACTGAACAAGCCTTCGTCTACGCCGACCACGGCCACCAGGGTGAGGTTGGGCAGATCGTGGCCCTTGGCCAGCATCTGCGTGCCGACGAGGATGCCGGGGGCCTCGCCGAAATCGTGCAGCAGTTTCTCCAGCGCGTCGCGGCGCTGGGTGCTGCCGCGATCGATGCGCAGCACGGGCACGTCGGGAAACCGCTTGGCCAGCGCTTCCTCGATGCGCTCGGTGCCCGCGCCCTGCGACTGCAGCGCGAGGCCGCCGCAATCCGGGCAGGCATCCGGCGCGGGGCGACGCGCGCCGCAGTGATGGCACTGCAGGCGGCGGCCGCCCGCGTGCACGGTCATTGGGGCATCACAGCGAGAGCACTGCGCGCTCCAGCCGCAGTCGTGGCACAGCAGCACCGGCGCGTAGCCGCGGCGGTTCTTGAACACCAGCGCCTGCGAGCCGTTGCGCAGCGTGGCCGCGATCGCCTCGAACAGCTCCGGCGACATGCCCGCATCGAGCGGGCGCTTGCGCACGTCGCACACGCGGACGCGCGGTGGCTGCGCGACACCGGCGCGCGTGCGCAGGCGCAGGTGCGCGTAGCGACCCGTTTGTGCGTTGCGCAACGACTCCAGCGACGGCGTCGCGCTGCCGAGCACGATCGGCACGTCCAGCGCCTTCGCCCGCACCAGGGCGAAATCGCGGGCGTGGTAGCGGATGCCGTCGAGCTGCTTGAAGCTGCCGTCGTGTTCCTCGTCGATGACGATCAGGCCCGCGTCGGGCAGCGGCAGGAACACCGCCGAGCGCGTGCCGACCACGACCCGCGCCTCGCCGCGCAGGCACGCAGCCCAGGTACGCGCGCGCTCGCCGTCGCCGAGGCCGGAGTGCAACGCGTGTACCGGCACGCCCAGGCGTTCGCGGAAGCGCTTGAGCGTCTGCGGGGTCAGGCCGATCTCGGGCACCAGCACCAGCGCCTGACGCCCGCGCGCGACGCAGTCGCTGATCGCCTGCAGGTACACCTCGGTCTTGCCGCTGCCGGTGACGCCGTCGAGCAGGAACGGCGCGAAGCCGTCGCGCGCGGCGAGCAGCGCGTCGACGGCGGATTGCTGTTCGGGGTTGAGTACCGGCGCGCTGCGTACGGAGCCGGGCTCGCCGGCGCGGCGCGGCAGCGCGAAGCGTTCCAGCAGTCCGCGCCCGGCCAGCGCGCGGGCGGCTGCGCGCCAGTCGTCGAGCAGGTCGGCCAGCGCGTCCTCGTCGCGCGCGGTGTCGGCGAGCAGGTCCGCCAGCCGTCGCGGCTTGCCGCGCAGGCGCGGCAGTGCGGTCTGGCCGGCTTCCGTGAGGCGCCAGCCCCAGGCGAGGGTATCGGCGAGCGGCTCGCCATGGCGCAGCGGCGCCGGCATCGCGGTGGCGAAGACCTCGCCGAGCGGAGCGTGGGTGTAGCGGGCCAGCCAGCGCAGCGACTCGAGCAGCTCGCCGCGGAACAGCGGCGCATCGTCCAGACGGTGGCCGGCCTTGGCGGCGGGCGCATCGGCATCGGGACTGCCGATCCCGGCCACGACCCCGACCAGTTCGCGCGGACCGAACGGGACCCGCACCCGACACCCCACGTCGGCCGCCGTCACCCCACCATCGGCGGGCCGGTAGTCGAACAGGCGCGGCACCGGCACGGGCAGGGCCACGTGCCAGACCAGGGTGGGAGCAAGGGACGGAGCGGTCATCAGGGACAGTGTGCGCGGCGCCTCGCGCCGAGTCATGTTGGTGAAAATTACCCGTCCGGAAGCGGATTCAGGAAAGGGCGCGCGACCCCGGGCAAACGGCATGGCAGTTGCGCATCATTCTTCCCTCAAATATGACGTACATCACGTAACTGACGGATATGAAAGGGGATTCGGGCTTATCCACACCAGTTGTGGATAAGTCTGTGGAGTGAATCCCTTCACGCGCACGGAATGCAGGAAACGTAGGCCCCCCATATGGGTTGGCTAAAAAAGTGCCAATGCCGCTATGTTCTTTAAAATCAACAACTTGACCGTGAAACACGGTTGCAGCCGAAGCCTGGCAAGTGGGCCTTCGGGGGCGGGTGACGAAATTGTTACTGCTGTGCACAACTGATTTGCCCGCAGCCCGCGCCACGCTTGGAGGAGCACGAAATCGCGCGCTGTCAAGCCTCGATTTCCCCGAGTCAGCGCCGTGACGACAGGATGCCTTCACGGACACCTTTGGCGAGGGTCAGGACAGCGTTGCCAGCACCCGTCGTGACGCGGTGAAACGCCCGCCGAACCGGGCCATGCCGTCGGCGCGCAGACGCGGGGCGTGTTCGGCCAGATAGGCATCGAGCGCGGGTTGCCCGCTCAGCCGGTACTGCACGCACAGGCCAATCCGGCCCTGCGCGGCGGGAGGATCGGCGATCTCCATCACCTGCGCGCCCAGGAAGCCCGGCAGCGCACGGATCTCCTCGACGTGGGCCGCGAGCCAGTCGAGGTACTCCGCGCGGATCGTGGCATCGATGTCCAGGTTCACCTCGTAGATCACGCCGGCGGCTGGGCTCACGCCACGATCCCCGCCAGCACCGCGAACATGACCACGAACAGCACCAGGACCATGTAGATGGATCCGATCACCAGGTAACGGATGGCAGTCACCCCCCAGTGGTCGCCGTATACCCGGTGCTGCATGAGGAACAGGTAGACCGGAATCCAGATCCACAGCGCGGCATCGACCAGGGCGGTGACGACCGAGACCCAGGTGGCGGCGAAGGCATCGTCGATGGCGTTCATCAGGAACATCACGAGCCCCACCAGCAGCAGCCACGCATGGCTGTACAGGGCGACGACGAAGTGCTCGAGGTAGTGCCGTCCTGATCCGAGATAGGCCAGTTTGAGCAGCAGCGCGAACACCGGCATCAGGAGGAACAGCGCCGTGGGGACGGCGCCGAGCGAGGCCTGCACGAACTGGTCCGGGTTGTCGTCCATGTGCTCCAGGTTTTCCTGGGCGCGCGCGATCTTGTGGTTGACCCAGCGATCCACGAAGGCCGGCATCAGCGGCACGTTGACCGGATTGGTCTTCTCGTCCCACGGGCGGTTGTTGAAACTCCATTGGTCGTCGCGGTCGGCCTTGGCCGGCGCCGGTTTTGCCGCGGCAGTGGTTGTCGCGGCGCTAGCCGGGGCGGGTGGGCCACTGGCGGCCGCCTTTGCCGGGGCCGGTGTGTTTGCCGCCGCCTTTGGCGCGTTGCCGGTCTTGCCGCCGGTCTTTCCGTCTTTGGCCGCCTTGGCTTCAAGTTCGGCGATGCGCGAGGCCGCTTCGCCCTGGATGCGCGCGCGCGTTGCGATCAGGGCGGCGTTGACGCCCGGCACCTTCGCGGCCTTGGCTTCCTCGACCGCGAGCTTCTTGAGCAACCGGTCCTCGACCTGGCGGACTTCCTCCGCGGTCTTCGCCTGGGCCATGGCGGCCCCGCCTTCGCCGCCGAACTGGATCGCGGGCTCGTCCATGTGCACGACGAGCTTGCCCACGAAGAACGTCAGCAGGCTGACGATCACGAACAGGCGCAACGGCGCGATGTAACGCATGCGCTGCCCGGCGAGGTAGTTCAGGGCGATGCGACCGGGGACGAGCAGGTCGCGCAGCGTGCGGAACACGCGGCCATCGAGGTGCCAGAAGGACTCGAGTATCTCTTCCAGCGCGTGGCCGAAGTGTCGCGTCGGGCTGTGCACCGACTGCCCGCACTCGTGGCAATAGTGGCCCTGCAACGGCGTGCCGCAGTTCTCGCAGTGTGTTGGCGTGTGTTGCGCGTCCGTACCAGCCATGCCCCGTGTCCCCGTGCCGTCATATGGCATCGTCATCAGGCGGCTAAGATAGCGATCCCTCGTGACCCGGCGCCAGCGGCCCCCGGTTCAACCCTACGGCCGATGATCCGCAAGCCGCTGGCCTGTTGGAATGGAGCGTGTCGGAACGGCGCGTTGCCACGTTGCATGGAGTTCCGGTTCCATCCCCCGCATGAGCATTGAATCCACCCTGCCGGCAGCGCCGCGCTTCGCCAGCGAAGTGCGCACCACGGCCGTGCTCGCCGCTCCGCTGGTGGGCGGGCACGTCTCCACCGGCCTGATCGGCTTCGTCGACAGCGTCATCGCCGGCCACCACGGCACGGCGACGCTGGCGTCGGTCGCGGTCGGCACTGCGTTGTTCTGGCTGCCGATGATGATTGCGATGGGCACGCTGATGTCGTTGCCACCGGCGGTATCGCAACTCGATGGCGCGTCACGGCGACCCGAAATCGGCGCGCTGTTCCGCCAGGGACTGTGGCTGGCGGCGATGCTCGGCGTGCCGCTGTTCGCCTTCCTCACCGTCAGCGTGCACGCGCTGGAGCCGATGGGGATCGCGGCGGAGATCCGTCCGGGCGCGATCGCGTTCCTGCACGGCATCCGCTGGGGCGTGCCGGGTCTCACGCTGTACCTGACCATGCGTTACCTCAGCGATGGCCTGCATTTCACGTTGCCGACGATGCTGCTGGGCTTCGGTGGCCTGCTGGTGCTGGTGCCGCTGGGGTACGCGCTGACCTACGGTGTCGGCCCGTTTCCAGAGCTTGGCGCGGGCGGCCTGGGCATCGCGTCCGCGCTGATGATGTGGGCGCAGGCGCTGACCTTCGCGCTGTACCTGTGGCGGGCGAAGCGCTTTGCCGACCTCGAACTGTTCGATCACTTCGATCCTCCGCACGGTCCCACGCTGCGCACGCTGCTGCGCACGGGCCTGCCGATCGGCGTGACGGTGACGATGGAGGGCGGCCTGTTCATCGCCACCGCCCTGCTGATCGGGCGCCTGGGCGAGATCCCCGCCGCCGCCCACCAGATCGCGATCAACGTGTCCGCGCTGTGTTTCATGGTGCCGATGGGCATCGCCGAAGCCACGACCGTGCGCATCGGCCATGCGCTGGGTCGCGACGATGGCTCCGGCCTGCGCCGCGCGGCGCTGGCGGGCTACGTCATCGTCCTGGCCACGCAGGCGATGTCGGCGCTGCTGCTGCTCACCGGCAACGAATACGTGGTCGGCTTCTACACCGCCGATGGCACGGTGGCGGCGCTGGCGGCGTCGCTGCTGCTGTACGCGGCGGCGTTCCAGTTCCCCGACGGCGTGCAGGTGCTTTCAGCGGGTGCGCTGCGCGGACTGAAGGACACGCGCGTGCCGATGGTGCTGGCCGCCCTGGCTTACTGGGGCATCGGCATGCCGGTGGGCGCGGGGCTGGGATTGGGCCTGGGATGGGGCCCGCGCGGCATGTGGGTGGGGCTGATCTGCGGCCTGACCGTGGCCGCGGTGCTGCTGGCGGGGCGATTCTGGCGCTCGAGCCGCCGCCTGTAGCCAACGCCGGCTTTACCGGCATGAGGTCACGATGACGTGTGGCGGGTGAAACCCCGGCAGCAGGCGGGTAACCTGCTCCTATCGTTCCGGAGTCAAGTGCATGAATACCCCAACAGGACCCAGCGCCCGTCGCGGCCCCATCGCCGAATTCTTCGTCGGCCTGTGGAACGTGATGAACTTCACCCGAAAGCTGGTCCTCAACATCCTCTTCTTCGGCCTGCTGCTGCTGTTGTTGGCCATCGTGCTGATCATTGCGGGCGCCGGAGGTACAAAACCGCTGCTCGACGAGACCGCGCTGGTGATCGAACCCACCGGCCCGCTGGTGGAGCAGTTCACATCCGATCCGGCCGAACGCGCGTTCAAGCGCGCCGTCGGTGATCGCGATGGCGACGAGATCCAGTTGCGCGACGTGCTGCGCGCGCTGGACGCGGCCAAGGACGACAAGCGCATCGACCGCGTCGTGCTCAAACTCGATCGCCTGCAGGGCGGCGGCATGGCTTCGCTGCGCGAAGTCGCCAGCGCCATCGCCAAGGTCAAGGCCAGTGGCAAGGAAGTCGTCGCCTACAGCGAGACGATGGACCAGAAGCAGTACCTGCTCGCCGCGCAGGCGAACGAGATCTATCTGGATCCGATGGGCGGCATGCTGCTCGAGGGCCTGGGCCGTTATCGCCAGTACTACCGCCAGGGCCTGCAGGACAAGCTCGGCGTCGACGTGCACCTGTTCAAGGTCGGCGAATACAAGTCCGCGGCCGAACCCTACGTGCTCGATGCCGCTTCGCCACAGGCGAAGGAAGCGGACCTGTACTGGATGAACGACGTGTGGCAGCGCTACCTTGCCGACATCGCCAAGGCGCGCAAGCTCGACGCCAAAAAACTCGCCGAGGGCATCGACCAGTTGCCGGCCGGCATCACCGCGGTACAGGGCGACATCGCCAGGTACGCGATGCAGCAGAAGCTCGTCGACGGGCTGAAGACGGCCGAGGAAGTCGGCGACCTGCTGGCCGAACGCGGCGCGAGCGACGCCGATGCCGAGGACGGGTACCGCCAGGTCTCGCTCGACGACTACCTCGGCCACCTCAACGCCCGCATGAATCCGATCGACGAGCGTCCGCAGGTGGCCGTGGTGGTGGCCGAGGGCGAAATCAGCAGTGGCGAGCAGCCGCCCGGCCGCATCGGTGGCGTGTCCACCGCGGAACTGCTGCGCGACGCGCGCGACGACGACCACGTCAAGGCACTGGTGCTGCGGGTGAATTCGCCCGGTGGCGAAGTCTTCGCCAGCGAACAGATCCGCCGCGAGATCGCCGGCCTCAAGAAGGCGGGCAAGCCGGTGGTGGTGTCGATGGGCGACCTCGCCGCGTCGGGCGGTTACTGGATCTCGATGAATGCCGACAAGATCTACGCCGACGAATCGACCATCACCGGCTCGATCGGCATCTTCGGCCTGATTCCGACCTTCCAGCGCTCGCTCGACAAGATCGGCGTGCACAGCGACGGCGTGGGCACCACCAAGTACGCCGGTGCGTTCGACATCACCCGGTCGCTGCAGCCGGAAGTCGGCCAGGTCATCCAGACCGTGATCGACAAGGGCTACCGGGACTTCACCGGTCGCGTCGCCAGTGCGCGCAAGCGCAGCGTCGAGCAGATCGACGAAGTCGCGCGCGGCCGCGTGTGGAGTGGCGCGCAGGCGAAGGAGCGCGGCCTGGTCGATGATTTCGGCGGCTTGCAGGTCGCGATCGACGATGTCGCGAAGCGCGCCAAGCTCGGCAAGGCGGACAGCTACCGCGTCCGCTATCTCGAGAAGGAAGTGCCGCCGTTCGCGCAGCTGTTCTCCAGCTTCGTCGGCAGCCGCCTCGGCGCGCAGTGGTTGCAGCACTCGTCGTTCGCGCAGGGCATGGCGCAGACGCTGCTGCCGCGTGCCCTGCCACAGACCGCCAAGGACCTGCGCTTCCTCGAAAGCGCGATCGAGCCGACCCGCGGCGTGCCGGTGAAGTCGCTCGCGTACTGCTTCTGCGGCCTGTAGGCGCCGGGCTGTAGGCGCGCATCGCAGCAAGCAAAACGCCCGGCATCGCCGGGCGTTCTTGTTTACGGCTGGCAGCGCCGCCCGCGGCTCAGCCGCCAGTGGCTTCGTCGATCGCCTTGCGCTGCTCGTCCGCCGCTTTCTGCATTTCGTCGTCGACGGCCTTGGCCTTGTCGAGCGGCGCCTGGATCGACTTGCCCAGGTCGCTCTGCGGACCCTCGGCCCGCGGCTTGGGCGGACGCTCCTTTTCCGGGGGCTCCGGCTTGGAGCACGCAGCCAGCAAGAGCAACACGCAACACAGCAACGGTCGAACCATTGGCACTTCTCCGGTCGGGGCTGCGGCTATGCTACGCCGGTCGCGCAGGCCGGGCAGCCCGCGCCGTCCAAGACAAGAACGGAGAGCTCATGGATCCCAAGCGTTGGCGGTTGGACGGGCAGCTGGCCCTGGTCACCGGTGGCAGCGCGGGCATCGGCCGCGCGATCGCACGCGAACTGCTCGGTTTCGGTGCCGACGTGCTGCTGGCCGCGCGCGATGCGACCGGCCTGGAAACCGCGCGCGCGGAGCTGCTGGAAGACTTCCCCGAACGCGACGTCAGCACCTTCGTTGCCGACGTCGCCGATGACGAACAGCGGCGCGAACTGCTCGACTGGGTCGAGGATTTCGGCGAAGGCCTGCACATCCTCGTCAACAACGCCGGCGGCAACGTCACCAAGCCGGCGACCGACTACACCGAGGACGAATGGCGGCAGATCTTCGAGATCAACCTGTTCTCCGCCTTTGAACTCTCGCGCTACGCCCATCCGCTGCTTGCCCGCCATGCGGCGTCGAGCATCGTCAACGTCGGCAGCGTGTCCGGCGTGACCCACGTACGCAGCGGCGCACCCTATGGCATGAGCAAGGCGGCGATGCACCAGATGACGCGCAACCTCGCGGTGGAATGGGCGGAGGACGGCGTGCGCGTCAACTGCGTGGCGCCGTGGTACATCCGCACGCGCCGCACCTCCGACAAGCTCGCCGATCCGGATTACCTCGACGAGGTGTTGCTGCGCACGCCGCTGGGCCGCATCGGCGAACCCGAGGAAGTCGCGGGGGCCGTTGCCTTCCTGTGCCTGCCGGCGTCGAGCTACGTCACCGGCGAATGCATCGCCGTGGACGGCGGTTTCCTGCGTTACGGCTTCTAGTCGCGCGGTCCGGGCGGCGCTGCGGCGTTCACTTCAGCAGCGGATCGAGCGCGCGCCAGACATGGTCGCGCAGCAGCGGCTGCGCTGCCGCCACCGGGTGCATGTTGTCGGCCTGGAAGTAGCTGCGGTCGCGCGCGATCGGTTCGAGCAGGAAGGGCAGCAGGGCGGTATCGAACAGCTTCGCCAGGTCGCGATAGTTCTGCTCGAAGGCGTGGGTGTACTCGCTGCCGTAGTTCGGCGGCAGGCGCATGCCCACCAGCAGCACCTTCGCGCCGACACCCTGTGCCGCACCGATCATGCGCGCGAGGTTGCGGCGCGTTTCCCGTGGCGGCAGTCCGCGCAACCCGTCGTTGGCACCCAGCGCGATCACCACGACCGTCGGCCGCACGCGCGCCACTTCGTTCACTACGCGGGCGGCGCCACCCGCGCTGGTCTCGCCACTGATGCTGGCGTTGACCATGCGCCATCCCGGTTTCGCCCGGGCCAGGCGCTGTGCGGTCAGCGCGACCCAGCCCTCGCTGGCGTCCAGCCCGTACGCGGCCGACAGTGAATCGCCGAACACCATCACCGTGGGCGGCGGCAGCGGCTCCAGCTTGTGCGGGGCCGCGGCATGCGCGGTGGCGAACAGAGCGAGGGCCAAGGCCAGCAGGACGAGTTGCACCCGGACTTTCGGCCATTGAAGCCAGCGCAGCGGCGCCTTATCTCTTGATTTCATCCACTTCTCCCGTCGAACCCGCGGTGGCGCGACCCCGACACCGGGGTCGCCCGCCATGATGGACACCCGCGATGAATAGAGCCGATCCGCTGTCCGTTCAAGCCGATGCCGCCTCGGCGATCGCCGCGCACGCGGGACACGCGCTGGAAGTGAGCGGTCTTGGCAAGCACGTGCCGCTGCCTGCCGGCGAACTGACCATCCTCGAGGGCGTCGGCTTCACCATCGAGCGCGGTGATGCGGTCGCGATAGTGGGCGCCTCCGGCTCCGGCAAGAGCACGCTGCTGGCCTTGATGGCGGGACTCGACGTGCCCAGCAGCGGTCGCGTCGTGCTCGAGGGCGAGCCGATGTCCGAGCTCGACGAGGATGGCCGCGCGCGCGTGCGCGGCGAGAAGGTTGGCTTCGTGTTTCAGAGTTTCCAGCTGCTGCCCTCGCTGACCGCACTGGAGAACGTGATGCTGCCGCTGGAACTGCGCGGCGATGCCGACGTGGAGACACCGGCGCGCGCGATCCTCGCGCAGGTCGGGCTGGGCGAACGGCTGGGCCATTACCCGCGCCAGCTCTCCGGTGGCGAGCAGCAGCGCGTGGCGCTGGCGCGTGCGTTCGTGACGCGGCCGGCGCTGCTGTTCGCGGACGAACCCACCGGTAACCTCGACACGCGCACCGGGCAGGCGATCATCGAACTGCTGTTCGACCTCAATGCCGCGGCCGGCACCACGCTGGTGCTGGTGACGCATGACGAACACCTGGCGCAGCGCTGCAATCGCATGCTGCGGCTGGACTGCGGCCGGCTGGTGCCGGCGTGAAGGGCTCCGCGCTCGCGCTTGCCTGGCGCCAGCTGCGGCGCGACCTGAAGTCCGGCGACATCCGCATCCTGCTGGCAGCGCTGGCGCTCGCCGTGTTCGCGGTGACCGCGGTCGGCTTCGTCACCGATCGCGCCGAGCGCGCGCTCGCGATCGAAGCCAATCGCCTGATGGGCGGCGATGCCGTAGTGCGCGGCGATGCGCCGATCACCGGCGAGGTGCGCAAGGCGGCGACCATGCGTGGCCTGCGTTCGACCGAGACCGTCGAACTCAATTCGATGATCCGCGTTGCCCGTGCCGGGCACGATGCGCAGGCCGATGCGGACAGCCTGCGCCTGGGCGACCTGCGCGCCCTCGCTCCCGGCTTCCCGCTGCGCGGGACGTTTCGCGTGCTCGACGGACGCGGCGCGGAGCGCAATGCCGACGATATTCCCGCACGCGGCACGGTGTGGATGAGCCGCGCGGGCGCCGACACGCTCGGCGCCGCGATCGGCGACACGGTGCGCCTGGGCGATGCGTCGCTGCGCCTGGCCGCGCTGGTGGCGCAGGAGCCCGATGCCGCGCTGGATTACTTCAACGTCGCGCCCAAGGTGTTTCTCAACCTTGCCGACCTGCCGGCGACCGGGCTGGTGCAGGAAGGCAGCCGGGTCGGCTATCGGCTGGTCGTCGCCGGTGATGCCGGTGCGGTCGAGCGCTTCGTCGCCACCGCGCGCGCTTCGCTCGGGCGGGGCCAACGCCTGGAAACCATCGGCCAGGTGCGCCCGGAAATCCGCTCCGCGCTCGAACGCGCCTCGCGTTTCCTTGGCCTGGCCGCACTGGTGTCGGTGGTGCTCGCCGCGATCGCGGTGGCGATGGCCGCACGCCGGCACAGTGCGCGCCACCTGTCCGGCGCTGCGGTGATGCGGTGCCTCGGTGCGAGCCAACGCACCCTGGTGGGCATCCATGTCGGTGAGCTGCTCCTGCTTGGCGTGATGGCGAGTGTGCTCGGCGTGGCGCTCGCATTCGCCGCGCAATGGGCGCTGAGCGACTGGCTGGGGCGCGTGCTGTCGCTGTCGATCCCTCCCAGCGGTTGGCTGCCGGCGATGCAGGGTTTTGGCGTCGGTCTGGTGGTGCTGCTCGCCTTCGGCGCACCGCCGGTGCTGGCGCTGCGACGCGTGTCGGCGCTGCGCGTGCTGCGCCACGACCTCGACGCGACCGAGCCCAGCGCATGGTTCGTCGCCCTCGCCGGCATCACCGGGCTGGCCGCACTGCTGTGGTGGAAGGCGGGCTCGGCGACGCTGGGCGGCGCGATGCTGGTCGGCATCGGCGCCACCTTCGCCGTGCTCGCCTTGCTGGCGTGGCTGCTGATCGTCGTCGTGCGCCGCTTGCGTCCGCGCCTGCGCGGCAGCCTGCGCTATGGGCTGGCCAACGTCAGCCGCCGCGCGGCCACCAGCGTCGCGCAGGTGACCGCGCTGGGACTCGGGCTGATGGCGCTGCTGCTGCTCACGTTCGTGCGCACCGACCTGCTCGACCGCTGGCAGCTCTCGCTCGCGCAGGACGCGCCCAACCGTTTCATCATCAACGTGCAGGACGACCAGGTGCAGCCGGTGCGCGACTTCATCGCCGCCCAGGGCCTGGCCACGCCGACGCTGTTCCCGATGGTGCGCGCGCGCCTGGTCGCGCATAACGGCGCGCCGGTCGCGAATGCCGCAGCCCAGGCGCAAACCGCCCGCGGCGACACGGATGCCGATGAAGCGCGCGCGCGACGCCGCAGCGAGCGCGAATTCAATCTGTCCACGACGGATGTCCTGCGTGACGACAACAAGGTGGTTGCAGGCACGTTCTGGAAGGAGGGTACGCGTGTCGCGCCGCAGTTCTCGGTCGAGGAGGATTTCGCCGCGTCGCTGGGCTGGAAGGTCGGTGACCGCATCGCCTTCGACATCGCCGGACAACGCCTGGAAGCGCCGATCACCAGCGTGCGCAGCGTGGAATGGGAAAGCTTCCGTCCCAACTTCTTCGTCGTCGCCGCGCCGGGCACGCTCGACGGCTTCCCCGCGAGCCACATCACCGCGGTCAGCGTGCCGGAGGCGAAGACCCGCTTCACTGCCGACCTGGTGGCACGCTTTCCCAATGTTTCGGTGATCGATGTCGCCGCCGTGCTTGCGCAGGTACGCGCCACCGGCGACCAGGTCTCGCGGGTGGTGCAGGTGGTGTTCTGGCTATCGCTCGCGGCCGGCGTGCTGGTGCTGATGGCGGCGATCAGCGCCAGCCAGGACGAGCGCCTGCTCGAGGGCGGCGTGATGCGCGTGCTGGGCGGCAGCCGCTTGCAACTGCGCCTGGCGCAGGCGTCCGAATTCGCGGCGATCGGCCTGCTCGCGGGACTGGTCGCGGCGATCGCGGCGTCGGTGCTGTCCGGCGTCATCGCGGAGCGCGTGTTCGACCTGCCGTGGGAGCCGGACTGGATGCTTGCCGTCGCCGGCGGTGGCCTGGGCATGCTCGCCGCCCTCGCCGCGGGCCTGTTCGCGACACGGCGCGTGCTGGACGCACCGCCCAGCGTGACCTTGCGCGAATTGCAAGGGTGAGGATGGCCTGCTTGCGCGGCATGCCGCGCAGGCCATCCGAACGCCCGGCGCGCTGCGCCGGGCCGGGGACGCATGAGGGTGCGTCAGGCGCGAACGAAGCGCGCGAATCCCTGCACGAACTCGCTCAGCAGCTTGCGCGTGGCTTCGTCGGCGAGTTCGCCATCGGCATCCATCAGCGTGGCCGCGCGCGATACCTGCAGGCGCCCGCCCGCCCAGTAGCGCACGCGCAGCGTGCGCAGCACCGGCAGCCATGCGTTCTGCGCGAGGATGGTGCCGAAGCCGCCGGGAGAGGCGCCGATCACGGCGAAGGGACGATCACCGAACACGCGGGGAATGTCGTCGGCCGGGCGCGACAGCCAGTCGATCGCGTTCTTGAACACGCCGGGGATGCCGTTGTTGTACTCGGGCGTGCACAGCAGTACACCGTCGCTGGCGACGACGCGCTCCTTGAGTGCGAGCACCGCGGCGGGCAGGCCGTCGCGCTGCTCGGCGTCGCCGTCGTAGAGGGGGATGCCGTGCAGGGTGGCGGCATCGAACTGCACATCGGGACCGGCAAGCGATTGCGCCGCGCGCAACAGCGCCGTGTTGAAGGAGCGGGCACGCAGACTGCCGGAAATGCCGAGAATCCTGGCCATGGTGGTTCCTCGCTGGAGTTGGACGCGCTGAATCTGGACGAATTTGCTTGGATCTGGATCAGCCGGTGAGGCTGGTATCGATGCGCACTTCGCCCACCAGCACGTTGTGGATCGGGCAGGCGTTGGCGATCTGCAGCAGGCGCGTGCGTTGTTCTTCGCTCAGCTCGCCCCGCAGCGTGATGCGGCGGGTGATGTCGGTGCCGCTCTTCGGCTTGCCGGCCGGATTGAACTGCAGTTCGGCCTCGACGCCCGTCAGCGGCCACTGCTTGCGGGCCGCATACATCTGCAAGGTGATCACGGTGCAGGCGCCCAGGCTGGACAGCAGCAGGCGGGTCGGATCGGGCCCCTGGTTGGCGCCGCCCCGGTCCGCCGGCTCGTCGCCCAGCCAGGTGTGCGCCAGGTCGTCGCTGAGCGTGACGGTGAAGGGAACCGCGCCGCTGCGGGCGTGGACGGTGGAAATGCTCATGAAGGGTGCCTTCGCATGTTCAGGCCCCGCGCTCGCTGGTAATGACGGCGCCGTCGCGCATGGCCTTGGTGACGGGGGTGTTGGCTACGATCTCCAGCAGCCGGTTCCATTGTTCGTTGCTGAGTGGCTGGTCGGAATGCAGGGTGCGATGCACGTGCGGCTTGCCGTCGTCGTCGAAGCTCAAGGCGAGTTCGGCGCGGAATTCGCCCAGGTTCCAGCCCTTGCGCTCGGCATACATGCGCAACGTGATCGCGGTGCAGGCCGATAACGAGGCGAGGTAGTAGTCGAAGGGTGCGGGTGCCTGCCCCTGCCCGCCCAGCGAGCGGCCTTCATCGGCGTCCAGGTCGAAATGGCCGACATGGATGCGATGCAGGTAATGCGTGTCGGTGGACACCACCGTAGCCGTGTTGACCTTGCGCATCCCGTGCTCCCGTGGCGTGCAGCGCATCACGCTAACACGGCCGATGTAGGTGTCCGTATGCGGCTACTGCTTCCCGCAGGTGCTTTCCCGCACGATGCGCTCGAGGCGTTGCACCTCGGCCTGGTCGCGCTCGCGGTCGTCGGTCACACCGAACTTGAGCGCCGACTGGGCCTCGCGCAGGCGCTGGCGCCAGCCATCGCACAGGACACCGTCGGGGACGCGTTGGCACTGGTCTGTTTTCATCTCGCAGGCGGACACATTGGTGCTCTCGATGTAGCCGCTGAGTCCGGTGGGGTTGAGCGTCACGCAGCGCGGCGCCGGTGCCCCGTTCTCGCTCAGGTAGGTGTCGTCGTTGTAGGTGCGGCACTCGAACAGCCACGGCGGCGGCAGGCGATCGGAGTCGGCGATGACGGGTTCCGCCTCGGCGGGCGGCTCGGCAGGGGCCGGGCGTGCAGGCCGCGCTGCCACGGGTGGTGCGGCCGGCGCCCGCGCCGGTGCCGACGGGGCGGAGGCCGGCGCGGACACGGCTGGTGTCGCGGTCATCACCCTGCGCACCTGCTTGCTGCCTTTCGGACAGGGCACGTCGTTCTGGATGGTGAGGGCGCCGTTCGCGTCCGTGCAGCGGTAGATGACGACGCCCTGCGCGAGCGTTGCCTGCGGTGCGGACAGGGCGAACGCGAGCAGCACGATGGCCGGCTTCCAGAGTCTCGTTGCGATGCCATGCTGCGAGCGCAGGGAAACGCGATGGGCAACGGGCATCAACTCTCTCCACAGTCGTTGGCGAGGCGCGCATCGATGCCGCGGGTCTCGCGATCGATGTCCGCGCGCTCGCTGGGTTGCGCGATGTTCCAGCGCCGGTTCAATTCGTGGCGCTCATCGCGCAGGCGGCCGCATACCTCGGCCTGCGGCAGGCGATGGCATTCGTCATACAGGTATTGCCCATAGGGAATGGCCGGTACCAGGACCGGCCGCCGGAACTGGTGGGAATCGCCGATGCGCACGCTGCCGCTGACGTTGCCACTGCGTGCGTCCATGGTGGCGCTGACGCCGCCACCGTCGCGGCGTGGCAGCGCGGGATAGCCGAACATCCACGATTCCTCCCAGCGGACATGGCCCTCGCTGGTGTCGCTGGTATAGCGCTCGCCGTCGGGAGTGATGCATTCGTACAGCGGTTGCGGTGGGGTGACAACGACATAGCGCGGCGCGGGCCCGTAGGACTCCTTCGCCGCGGGGGCCGGTGCCGGGGTGGCGCGCGGCGGCGGGTCCGTCGGTCGCACCATGGTGCGCGCTTCCTGCTTCTCGCCGGCGCGGCAGGGCGTGTCGCGCAGGGCGAGCTGGCCCTTGGCATCGGTGCAGCGGTAGATGGTGACTTCGCCGGCGTGCACGGACGCGGTGGCCAGCAGGGCCAGGGCGGACAGCAGAAGGCGGCACGGCCGGATCATGGCGGCATCTTGCGCCCCGCGGCGGGTGCAGGGAAGGCGGACGCCGCCGGTGTTGGTGCGGATTCAGGCCTGCAGGACGCCGCTATGACGCAGGCATCGCGGCGGCAATGGAAAAGACCGGCAAAAGCCGGCCTTTTCAAACGCGGTAAGCCGCGGCGCGGCTACTTCGCCCGCGTGTACTCGATCTGCATGGACTTGTTTTCCTTGCCATCGCGCGTTTCGTACATCTCGAACACGGCGTGGTCCTTGTCCACGATGCGCATAGTCTGGCGTACCGGAACGACGGTGCCCGGCTTCATCGGATCGTGCATCTGCGCGCGGTAGCTGTAGCTCTTGCTGGCCGGGTCGTACTCGCCTTCGGACACGAACAGGCCGGTCGACATGTTGTCCGACCAGGTGCTGAAGTACTTGCCGGTGACATTGTCGAAACCGAGGTAGCCCAGGCCTTGGAACGGCTGCCCCATGTACTGGCCGCTGTAGTCCATGCGCAGCTGGCGACCGCCGAGCACGGCGGTGTTGACCGACTTGCCGGTTTCCATCGAGGGAGGTGCGGACGGATCCATCCACGACGACATCTTCGTGTCCCAGGTGCCTTCGAACTCGGAGATCAGCTGCTTGTGCCGCTCGCCGGGCGTCGCCGCCTTCTGCCAGGCTTCCATCATCGCCTTCTGTTCGGGGCTCATCTGGGGCGGGGCAGTTGCCTTCGCCTTGTCCTGGGCGAAAGCCGGCATGGCGATGAGGAGGCCGAGCGACAGCGCGGCCAGGTGGCGAATTTTCATTGATCCTCTCCGTTGGAAGGGCCGCGGCCGCGGCCAGCGGGCGCACCCTACGCGCGGCTCCGTTAACGCGGCGTGGGCTGTGCGCCCGTTTCAGAGGCGCAGCACGGCACCCGTGCGCGCATCGCGGATCGCAGTGGGCGCGGCCAGGCCGCCGGTTTCGCCTTCGCTGGCGCCATCGAGCAGCGCGAGCAGGACGGGATCGAGCGCGTCGCGATGGAACGCGGGCGCTTCGCCGGTGCGGTTGGCGCTGGTGGATACCAGCGCGGCGCCAAACTTTCCACACAATGCGGCCACGATCGGATGGGCGCTGATGCGCACGGCGACACCGGCATGCGCACCTGTGATCCAGCGCGGCACGCGCGCCGTGGCGGGCACGATCCAGGTGTGCGGACCTGGCCAGCTCGCCTCGACGGCAGCGATGCGGTCGGCGGGCAGCGCGTCCCAGTCCAGCAGGCCGTCGAAGTGGGCACGATCGCCGGCAATGAGGATCAGGCCCTTGCCGACTTCGCGCTGCTTGATGGCGAGCAGGCGCATCACCGCGGCTTCGTTGAAGGGATCGCAGCCCAGTCCCCACACCGCCTCGGTCGGATAGGCGAGGACGCCGCCGCGTTGCAACGCGACGACGGATTCGCTGATCGAAAGTGCGGCCGTGCTCATCCTTGCCCGGACACCCTTCAGAACGGCGGCTTGTCGGCCGCCGCCTTCTTGACGGCTTTCTTCGTGACCTTCTTGGCCACTTTCTTCGTCGCCACCTTGGTGGCCTTCTTCACCGCTTTCTTGGCCGCCTTCTTGGTCGCCTTCTTTGCGGCCTTCTTCGCTGGCGCCTTCTTCGCGGGGGCCTTTGTCGCCGCCGCCTTCTTCGCTGCCGGTTCCTTCTTGGCCGCGGCTTTCTTGCCGAAGCGGCCGCGCATCGGCTTGCCGGTCGTCTCCATGAGTTCCTGCGCTTCCGCCAGCGTCAGCGATGCCGGCTCGCGGTCCTTGGGGATGCGGCCGTTGAGCTTGCCATCGGACAGGTACGGACCGAAGCGGCCGTTGAGCACCTGGATGTCGCTGCCCTCGAATTCCTTGATGATGCGGTTGCGCGCGATCTCTTCCTTCTCATCGATCAGGAAAACGGCGCGGGCGAGGTCGATCGTGTACGGGTCGTCCTCTTTCTTCAGCGACGCATACACACTGCCACGCTTGGCGAACGGGCCGAAGCGGCCGACGCCGACGCTGACCTCATGGCCGCCGCTCTCGCCGAGCTTGCGCGGCAGCTTGAACAGCTCCAGCGCGTCGGCGAGTTCGATGGTGTGCATCGACTGGCCCGGACGCAGCGAGGCGAACTCCAGCTTCTCGTCGGTGTCCTTGTTGCCGATCTGCGCATAGGGCCCGTATCGGCCCAGGCGCACGCTCACCGGCTTGCCCGACTTGGGATCGGTGCCGAGCTCGCGCGCACCGGTGGCTTCGCTGCGATCCACCGACTCGGTCTTCTCGGTCACCAGTTCCTTGAACGGACCCCAGAACTTCTCCATCAGCGGAATCCATTCCTCTTCGCCGCGCGAGACGGCATCGAGCTCGTCCTCGAGCTTGGCGGTGAAGTCGTAATCGACGTACTGGGTGAAGTGGCTGCTGAGGAAATTCGACACCGCGCGGCCGACGTCGGACGGGCGGAAGCTGCGGCCTTCCATTTCGGCGTACTTGCGGAACAGCAGGGTCTGGATGATCGAGGCGTAGGTGGAGGGCCGGCCGATGCCGTATTCCTCGAGCGCCTTGACCAGCGCCGCTTCGGTGAAGCGCGGCGGCGGCTGGGTGAAATGCTGGTCCGCATGGATGCGCTCGAGCGGCACGCGGTCGCCGGTCTTCATCGCCGGCAGCTTGCGGCCTTCGTCCTCGTCCTCCGAGGACTTGGTGTCCTTGCCTTCCTCGTACACGGCGAGGAAGCCCGGATCCACGACCGTGGTGCCGGACGCGCGGAAGCTGTGCTCGTTGCCGGCGGCGAGATCGACGCTGACGGTGTTGAGCGTGGCCGGAACCATCTGCGAGGCGACGGCGCGCTTCCAGATCAGGTCGTAGAGCTTGCGCTCGTCGTCGGTGAGGTGGCGCGACACCTGTTGCGGCGTGCGCAGCGCGGAGGTCGGGCGCACCGCTTCGTGCGCTTCCTGTGCGTTCTTCGACTTGGTGGTGTAGACGTTGGGCTTGTCCGGCAGCGCGCGGGTGCCGTAGTCGCGGGCGATGACGTCGCGGATCTCGCCGAGCGCGTCCTGGGACAGGGCGACAGAGTCGGTACGCATGTAGCTGATCAGGCCGACGGTGCCTTCCTCGCCGATCGCCACGCCTTCGTACAGTTTCTGCGCTACCTGCATGGTCTTGCGCGTGGTGAAGCCGAGCTTGCGCGCGGCTTCCTGCTGCAGCGTCGAGGTGGTGAACGGCGGTGCGGGGCGGCGCTTGCGTTCCTTGCTGGTGACGTCGGTGACGTGCAGCGCGCCGGCGGCCGCCTTGACGATGCGCTGGCGCGCGGCTTCGGCGGTGTCGCCATCGGTTACGGTGAACTGCTCGAACTTCTTGCCGTCGAGCTTGGTGAGCTTGGCGGTGAACGCCTGCGACGGATGCGTGCACTCGGCCTCGATCGACCAGTACTCGCGGGCGATGAAGGCTTCGATCTCTTCTTCGCGCTCGACGATCATGCGCAGCGCCGGCGACTGCACGCGGCCGGCGGAGAGGCCGCGCTGCACCTTGCGCCACAGCACCGGCGAGAGGTTGAAGCCGACCAGGTAGTCCAGCGCGCGCCGCGCCTGCTGCGCATCGACCAGGTCGCTGGCGATGTCGCGCGGCTGGGTCATCGCTTCCTTGATCGCGCGCGGCGTGATTTCGGTGAACACCACGCGCTGCAGCGTCTTGCCCTTGAGCAGCCCACGCTCCTTGAGGATCTCGGCGATGTGCCAGCTGATCGCCTCGCCTTCGCGGTCCGGGTCGGTCGCCAGGAACAGGGCGTCGGCGCCCTTGGCGGCCTTGGCGATGGCGTCGACGTGTTTCTCGTTCTTGTCGATCAGGTCGTAACGCATGGCGAAGCCGTTGTCCGGGTCCACCGCCCCCTCCTTGGGCACCAGGTCGCGCACATGGCCGTACGAGGCCAGGACGGTGAAGTCCTTGCCCAGGTACTTGTTGATCGTCTTGGCCTTGGCAGGCGACTCGACGATGAGGAGGTTCTTGGCCATGGGGGAGTCCGGTTCCGGGCGTTCCCCGGGGGCAACGGGGAGAACGCCAAACGACAGTAGAGAAGGCAACGCCCGGGGCTGGGCCACGGGCGTCGAAGGGGGCTTTTCCTTTTTTAGTGGAATCACGAGGCGGCCGCGGCTGTCAAGCCGAGGCCGCTCCGACCCGCAATTGGGAGGCTCGGCGCCCCGAGGGCCGTCAGTGAGCCATCGAGGCCAGGCCCGCGATGATCACCGCGATCAGGGCGATGTAGGCCAGGACCCCCACCGCCCCGATGACCAGGGTGACCACGGTGACGGTGCCCAGCTCCTGGCGCTGGCGCTCAGGGTGGGCGGTATAGGCCCATTTGTCGACGACAAGGGTGCCGCAGATCATGTCGTGCAGCGCGCGCTTGCGATCGGTGAAGGCCGCCATGAGGTAGCCGATGAGAAGCACCAGGCTGCTCAGCAGGTAGGCGAAGTAGCGACCGAAGCCACGCCAGAAGGTGATGCGCTGCCCGTCGTCGTCGGTGACCTTGATGCCCACGGCCAGCTTGCCGAGCGTGGCCTGCAGACTGGATGCGTGCATCAGGGCGTAATACAGGGCGAGCCCGAAGATCTCGAGCAGATAGAACACGCCCAGCGAAATCATGCTTCCACTCGAGATCCCGCTGCCCAGTTGGCTGGCGGCACCGAGCACGCCGAGGGAAGCGGCGAGGATGAAGATGACCACCATCAGCACCAGCGAATCGATGATCGAGGCGGCGACGCGCTTCCAGAAGCCGGCGTAGACGATGTCGCCGCCGGCGACGAAGTCGCTGCCGCTGCGCAGCGCTGCGCGCGGCGGGGCATAGGGCGAATGCGGTTGGGCCGATGCATATGGATTCATACCCGCGGACAGTGTTCCCGCCGTGCCCGGCGACTGACCGGTTCCGCTCGATGCGACCCCGCTCGATGGCAGGGGTTCAGCCATCGCGTAGGGATTGACGCCTGCCGACAAGGGCACGGCGTCCGCGGCCGGTAGTGTGCGACCTTCGGCTTCGTTCAGCGCCTGGGTCATCACCTCGTTCCATGGGCGCCACTGCGGCATGCCTTCGCGCCACACCAGGGTGTCGGGCTGCAGCTGGCCGGCGTGGTGCAGGTCGGCCAGATCGCGCGCGGCAACGGGCCCGTGGCGGTTGCGTTCGTAATCGCTGTAATACCAATCGCTCATGTCATGAAACCCTGGTGAGTAGGCGTGGACTAGCCACAGTTCGGTGGCCGGAATTCAGCCGCGATATCCGTAGTCGAGCAGCGCACTTCGACGCTTTCCCCCGACGGAATCGCGTCATAACGCAGTGCCTTGCCCTCGATCATGGGACCCTGGTGCAGGAAGGTGACCCGGTATCCGCAGTGCTGTCCGGCGTTGCTGTCCAGGTCGACGGTGTAATTGCCGGCGAGACCGGGATCGCGGACCTGCAGGCTCTCGAATTCGAAGGTATCGGGGCACTCGCGCCGCTGCGGGTAGTAGGTCGTCATGGCTCGTGCGACCAGGGTGCGCACCTGCGCATCGGATTGGGCCATCGCGTCCTTGTCGTAGGCGGGCGCCGCGGCGGATGCATGGCGTGCGCGTTCGACGTAATCGCGGTACGCCGGGATCGCGATGGCCGCGAGGATGCCTGCCAACGGCACCGCGGCGGCGCCGCAGACAATCAGTGCGATGAGGCAGCCGGACATGCCTTTCTGCTGCGATCGCGTGGGCGGACGCGATGCATGCGCTGTGACGCGTGCAGGCAGGGGCGGTGGCATCGCGGCGACGGGCGTGATCGAGTCGATGTCGAGTTCGACGGCCACGCGTTCGAGCGCTACCCACTGCACCATGCCGTCGCACCAGACCAGGCTGTCACGGCTCAGGCGGCGCTGGCGATAGTGTTCGCGCAGCTCGTCCGCGGTCAGTGGTCCGACGCGGTTGCGCGCACCGTCGACGTAATGCCAGCGGGTCATGGCCACGGATTCCGTGCAGGCAGCGGCACTGCGCGGCCCTCATTCGGGTCATCGTGATAGCAGTCGATCATCGCCTCTCCCCCGAGGCCATCCCTGCAGCCGGAGTCCTGGTTACGTCTGCCGGTCGCAGGTACGCCGGCAGCGATGCGGCTAATGTACCGGCTCGGGTTCGTCCGCGAACATCTGCGTTTCCATCCAGGCGTACGCGGCCTCGCTGCCGGGCTGGTTGAACAGCACCATCAGCACGACCCACTTGAGGTCGTCGAGGTCGAGTTCGTCCTGGTCCAGCGCCATCGCGCGGTCGAGCACGAGTTCGCGCTGGTCGGCGTCGAGGATGCCGTGCTGCTCCAGGAACAGCAGGAAGCCGCGGCACTCCACGTCCAGTTTGTCCAGTTCGGGTCCGAAATAGACGCGGGTGGGACCGCCTGCGCGGGGCGTCGACGTGCTGGGGCGCTGCGAGGCGAGCGCGTCCAGCCATTCGAAGGCCTTGTTGATTTCGGCCGGACTGAAGCCGGCCTGGCCGAGTTCCTCGAAGAGGGGGCCGCTGCGGAGCGAATCGTGGTCGCGGACGAGATCGGCGTCCTCGGTGAAGTAGTGCTCGAACAGGTACAGCAGGACGTCCAGGATGCTCTCTTTCATTTCCCTCGGCCTGCGCCGCAAGCGGCGCGATGGGCGGGTTGGGGCTTACTTGGGGGTGCCGCAAGAACCATGCCTCACAGGCGGATTCATCGACTCCGGTGGTACCGGCCGTGTTGCGTTGTTACCTGGCCGTCAAGCTCCATGATCAGGAGCATGGAGGACAGTTCGGCGGGCGTCAATCCGGTTCGTTGAACCAGTTGCTCCATACCTGTTGGGTCATGGCCGAGCGCCTTCCACAACTTCTGGTAGTCGGCGTTATGGCTTGGTGGATCGCCGGAAGTTGCGCCGGCACCCGTGAAGGCGGGGCGCGTGACCGCGCTATGGTCGCTCGGATCCGCGGCAGATGTGGGGCCGCCAAGGCGTAGCCGCAAGTCGCTGGCCAACTCCTGCGCGACAGGTGCCAGGGCCGCGATCACCTCGGTGGCGGTCTCGACCAGGGTGGCGCCTTCCCGGATCAGGCGGTGGCAGCCGCGCGCGAGCGGGTTGTGGATCGAGCCGGGAACCGCGAACACCTCGCGCCCGGCGTCGGCGGCCTGCCGGGCGGTGATCAGCGCGCCCGAACGGTCGGCGGCTTCCACCACCAGCGTGCCGAGCGAGAGCCCGGCCAGGATGCGGTTGCGGCTGGGGAAGTGCTCGGCGCGCGCGCCGGTGCCGGGCAGATGCTCGCTGACGATGGTGCCGGTCGCGGCGATGCGCGCGTGCAGGCCGGCATGGCTGCGGGGATAGGGCACGTCGGGGCCGGTACCGAGGACGGCGAGGGTGAGGCCGCCGGCGTCGAGGACCGCTTCATGCGCGGCGGCATCGATACCGGCAGCGAGCCCGCTGGCCACCCCGAAGCCGGCCACCGCGAGGGCGCGGGCGAACGCGGCGGCATTGTCACGACCGCCCGGCGTGGCGGCGCGGCTGCCGACGATGGCGAGCGAGGGATGCCACAGCAGCGACGGCTCGCCGGCAACGAACAGGGCAAGCGGTGCGTTCGCAGTGCGGCGGAGCAGGGAGGGATAGTCGGGGTCGTTCCAGCCAAGCAGGTGGTGGTTGGAATGCGCGAGCCATTGCCGGGCGCGTTCGAGCGCCGCAGGGTCCGGATTCCGCAGCGCGCTTGTCTGCGCATCCGAGAGCCCGCAGGCGCGCCAGAACGAGACTCCTGCCGTGAGCGCTCCGGCGGCGCCGGCGTGGTCGAGCAGGCTCTTGCGCGGCGCCGCAGCGCCACCGGCCACGACCAGGCGCAATAACGCGTCGATGTCATCGTTGTGCATCGCTACAGGCTACGTGGCGCGCGACGCCGGCGAATCCGGCCGGGTCCGCAATCCGCGGTAGGAATTGCCTGAAATCTACGCGGCACCTCGCGACGCACCGGCTGCCTCGCTGTCACCAGCGACGAAGTGCGCCAGGAGAAAAAACAACGGCGCCTTTCGGCGCCGTTGCATGTCGCGGAGTGAGCGTCGGTCAGTACGGCGCGTCGGGATGCTTCAGTTCGTAGCCCACCCGGGTCGGGCGGACACTGTCCATCACCAGCGCGTAGCTGACCTTGTCGAAGGTGCGGAACACCACCATGTGGCCGGCATATTCGTCCGGCAGGCGCACGGTATTGCCATGGCCGACGGTGTCGTAGCTGCGGTCATCGCCCACTGCCACGCGATCGACCTTGTCGGTGCCCACGCGCCAGCTGGAGAACACGGTGCCGTTGTCGACGCCATCGCGCGAGCCGACCGACAGCGCCACCACATCACGCGGGCCGCCGGTGCGGAGCATGTCGGCGACGGCAAGCACCTTGGCCTTGCCGTAGGCGAATTCCTGCTTCGGTGCATGCGGGAAGAACTGCAGGTCGTAAGGCTGCGCTTCGACCGGGATCAGGCGGTCGCCGACGCGTACTTCGCGGCCGCTCTGGTCCACCACCAGCGTGCTGGCCTCGGCCTGGCCGACTTCGCCGCGGCTGACCGTGGCCGTCGTGATCTGCATCAGTTCATAGCCGAGGAATTCGCCGCGCGTCGCCGGCATCTGGTGATTCCACAGCTGCTCGGTGCCCTTGGTCATGTCGCCGCGGAAATCGAGATCGTCCGCCTTCTGCACGGTGACATCGCAGCAGCGCTTCGGATTGATGCCGGTGTAGCGCTGGGTCGGGCGCACGATCGCGTAGCGCTGGCCGGCTTCGGCGCCGGACAGGCCACGCACGTAGGCGACCTGGTCCAGCGAAGCGCGCAGGCGGTCTTCTTCCAGGCCGACCACGTAGGGCAGGTCCTCGAACTCGTCGACCACGCGCAGGTTCTTCAGGAACGGCTCCACCTGCGAGAGCGGGACGCCGGTGGCCGGCGCTTCCTCGCGCGGGCCGGGGGTCACCGCGACGCGGTCGAGGTAGGCCAGCGAGATGACGTCGCCGGGGTAGATCAGGTGCGGATTCTTGATCTGCGGGTTGGCCTGCCAGATCTCCGGCCACAGCCACGGTCGCTTGAGGAACTTGCCGGCAATGTCCCACAGCGTGTCGCCTCGGCGCACGGTGTAGGTATCGGGATGATCACCGTTCATCTCGGCGGCGACGCCGACGGTAGCGATGGTCAGGAGCGCAGCGGTAAGAACCGTGCGGATTGGTTTAAGCATGGCGGCCATGTATCTGATTCCCCTTGCCAGTTTCCCCACGGGCCCGGGCACTATAGCCCAGAAGATGCGCGCCTTTGCAAGCTTTCCACGGCCTTCGCAGGGTTACAATTCGACCTGTCATTGACGATGTGACCGTGGCCCCCATTTTTCCGGGATGCCATCCGCCGCAGCGCACAGCGCTTCAGTGACCGGCTGCATGTTTCCCCAACCGCCGTGTTGTCCCGCGACAACCCGGCATCCCTTCGACGCGAAGGGTCCAGAGACTTCGTACCATGGCCCTGCTCCCCATACTTGAATTTCCCGACCCGCGGCTGCGTACCAAGGCCGGTCCGGTCGACCCGGCCATGATCGGCGACGGCGCCTTCCAGCGCCTGCTCGACGACATGTTCGAAACCATGTACGAAGCCCCCGGCATCGGTCTGGCGGCGAGCCAGGTCGACGTCCACCAGACCTTCATGGTCATAGACGTGAGCGACGATAAAACCCGGCCGCTGGTCTTCATCAACCCGGTGATCACCGCGCGCGCCGGCGACCAGGTCTACCAGGAAGGCTGCCTGTCGGTGCCGGGCATCTTTGCCGATGTCACCCGCGCCAACGAGATCACCGTGCAGGCCCTGGACCGCGAAGGCCAGCCGTTCGAGATGCACGTCGACGGCCTGCTCGCGGTGTGCATCCAGCATGAGATGGACCATCTGATCGGCAAGCTGTTCGTCGACTACCTCTCGCCGCTCAAGCGCGAGATGGTGCGCAAGAAGCTGGCCAAGGCTCGCCGCCAGGCGGCCGCCTGACTGTCCGGGGCCGGTGGAACGCCGGGCCCGGATGATGGCGCACGTCCCCCGGGGCGTGCGGCCGGAATTGCCGCTGCGGCACACCGCAGATGAAGTTCGTGTTGTCGGGCGAAGGTGCAAGGCGCTTCGCTTATCGCACCCTACGGGTTACCCATGACTCTGAGAATCGTCTTCGCCGGCACGCCGGATTTCGCCGTGCCCAGCCTGCGCGCCGCCGCGCAACGCAATGAAGTGGTCGCGGTCTACACCCAGCCCGACCGCCCCGCGGGCCGCGGCCGCGAACTGACGCCCTCGCCGGTCAAGCGCGAGGCGCTGCTGCGCGGCATCGAGGTGGTGCAGCCGGAGAACTTCAAGCCGGTCGTGTCGAAGGACGCGCTGCGGGCATTGCAGCCGGACCTGATGATCGTTGTCGCCTACGGCCTGATCCTGCCGCAGTCGGTGCTCGACATTCCGACCTACGGTTGCTGGAACGTGCACGCCTCGCTGCTGCCGCGCTGGCGCGGCGCCGCGCCGATCCAGCGTGCGATCGAAGCGGGCGACCGCGAATCGGGCGTGTGCCTGATGCAGATGGAGAAGGGCCTCGACACCGGGCCGGTGCTGCTGTCGCAGGCGCTGGAGATCGGCGCGGACGAGGGCGGTGGCCAGTTGCACGAGCGCCTCGCCGCGCTGGGCGCGCAGGTCCTCGCCGATGGCCTTGGACTGCTCCGCGCCGGCGTCCGTCCGCAACCGCGGCCGCAGCCCGACGTGGGCGTCACCTACGCGCACAAGCTCGACAAGGCCGAAGCCAGGCTCGACTGGTCGCAAGCGTCGGGCGTGCTCGCCAATAAAGTGCGGGCGTTCAATCCCTGGCCGATGGCCGAGGCGATCGTCGCCGGCGAGCGCCTGCGCCTGCACGGCGCGGTGGCGCTGGCGGAACGTCACGACGCCGCGCCCGGCACCCTGCTGCGCGCGGGCCGCGATGGACTCGATGTCGCCTGCGGCGAAGGTGTCCTGCGCATCCGCGTGCTGCAGCGGGAAGGCGGCAAGGCGATCAGCGCCGCCGATTACCTCAACGGCCGCCCTGACCTGAGGGGCGCGTGAGCAGCGGTGCCGCGTCGCGGGTCGTGGCGGCGCGTGTGCTCGACGCGGTGCTGCATCGCGGCCGTTCGCTCAAGGCCGAGCTGTCCGCGCACTTGTCGACGCTGGGCGACACGCGTGATCGCGCCCTGGTCGAGGCGATCTGCTTCGCGGTGCTGCGCCATCCATCGCGTTTCGAAGGCGCATTGAAGGCATGGATTCCGCGTCCGCTCGGCCGGCGCGACGACGAACTGCGCGCGCTGCTGTACGTCGGCTTCGCCCAGCTCGATCCGCTCGCATTGCCTGCGCACGCCGCGGTCGCCTCGACGGTGGAAGCCGCGCGATCGCTCGGCCGCGCCCACCAGGCAGGCATGGTCAACGCGCTGCTGCGCCGCGCGCAACGCGATGGCCTGCCGTCCGGCGATCCCGCCGCGCATTGGCCGCAATGGCTGCGAAAGCGCCTGCAGCAGGACTGGCCGCAGGAGCACGCGCGCATCCTCGAAGCCAGCGCGCAGATGCCGCCCTTGTGGTTGCGTGTCAACCGGCTGCAGCAATCGCGCGATGCCTACCGCCAGTGCCTGCTCGAAGCCGGCATTGCATCGCACGTCGATGACAGCGCCGCCGATGCGCTGCGCCTCGATGCCAGCCTCGCCGTCGCCCAGTTGCCGGGCTTCGGCGAGGGCGCGGTATCGGTGCAGGACCTGTCCGCACAGCGTGTCGCCGATGCGTTGCCGCTCGTGCCCGGTACGCGCGTGCTCGACGCCTGCGCCGCGCCGGGAGGCAAGTCGGCGCATCTGCTGGAACGGGACCCCGCGCTGCGCCTGATCGCGCTGGACGTGGATGCCTCCCGGCTGGAGCGTGTGCGCAGCACCTTTGCGCGGGTGCGGGTCGGCGCCGATGCGCGCCTGATCGCCGCCGACGCGACCCGCCTGGAAACCTGGTGGGATGGCACGCCGCTCGACGCCGTGCTGATCGACGCGCCGTGCTCGGCGACGGGCATCGTGCGGCGCCAACCCGACGTGCTGTTGCACCGGCGCGAAACCGACCTGGCGCCGTTGCTTGCCACCCAGGCGCGGCTGCTGGATGCGTTGTGGACGACGCTCGCGCCGGGTGGAGTGCTGGTGTATGCCACCTGTTCGGTACTCAAGGCGGAGAACGAACAGCAGGTAGCGGCGTTCCTGGCGCGCACGCCGGATGCCACCGCCGATGCACTGGATGAGGGGTTCGGCGACCACGCCAGCCCGTTCGAACGTGGCGGCGCGGGCCGGCAGCGCCTGCCGGGCGAGCAGGGCGGCGATGGCTTCTACTACGCCCGCCTGCGCAAGGCGGCGTGACGCTCCCGGGTCTGCGCAGTACGGACCGGCGCAGGCGCAACCGACAAGAACCCGACATCCCCCGACTATGATCCGCGCATGCTGAAAACGAACCGATCCCGCGAAACCTGGATGTTCTGGATCCTCGCCGTGCTGGTGCTCGGCGCCGGCCTTGGCCTGCGCGATCCGTGGCCCGCCGACGAACCGCGCTTCGCGCTCGTCGCCAAGCACATGATCGAGAGCGGCGAGTGGTTGTTCCCGCACCGCGGTGCCGAGCTGTATTCGGACAAGCCGCCGACGTTCATGTGGCTGCAGGCGCTGGCCTACTCGCTGTTCGGCAACTGGCGCGTGGCGTTCCTGCTGCCCTCGCTGCTCGCCGCGCTGGGCACCCTGTGGTGCGTGGTCGACCTGGGCAAGCGGCTGTGGACGCGCCGCGTCGGCCTGTATGCCGGCTATGCGCTGCTGTTCGCGTTGCAGTTCACCTACCAGGCGAAGAAGGCGCAGATCGATCCGACGGTGATGTTCTGGATCACCCTCGCCAACTACGGCCTGATCCGCCACTTCCTGCGCGGGCCGGACTGGCGCATGTGGACGCTGGCCTGGTTCGCGGCGGGCGTGGGAACCATCACGAAGGGCGTCGGGGTGCTCGCGCTGCTGATGCTGGCGCCGGCGATTTTCGCGGCGAGCCGCGGCTGGGCGGGGGCCCACGTGCATCGGCGCGACTGGCGCCTGCTGCTCGGCCCGTTGGCGCTGGTGGTCGCGATGTCGCTATGGCTGGTGCCAATGGTGACCATGGCGTTGCACCATCACGACCCGGCCTACCGCGCCTACCTGGAAGACATCCTGTTCCGCCAGACCGCGGGGCGTTACACGCGATCCTGGGACCATCCGCATCCGCCCTGGTACTTCATCGGCGTGATGCTGACGATGTGGCTGCCTCCCCTGCTGGCATTGCCGTGGGCGCTGCCGGCCTGGAAGCGGCGCCTGCAGCGACGCGATGCGCGCTATCTGCTGCCATTGGCGTGGTGGGTATTGGTCGTCCTGTTCTTCTCGGTTCCCCACGGCAAGCGCGACGTCTACATCATGCCGGCGCTGCCGATGGCCTGCCTCGCGCTCGCGCCGTTGCTGCCGGGCATCGTGCGCAAGTTGTGGGCGCGACGACTGGCACTCGGATTCGCACTTGCGTTCACCCTGGCGATGACGGGTGCCGGGCTGGCCATGCTGCTGGGCCATACCGGCTTCGTGGACAAACTGGTCGGCGAGCGCGGCCTGCAGCGCGATGCGGCGCCGTTTGGCTGGATGCTGCTGGCGATGGGGGTGGGCGGGTTGGGCAGCCTGCTGTGGTTCGGCCTGCGCCGGCCGATCGCGGTGCTGCTGTCGACGCTCACCTTCATCTGGGTGCTGTATGGCCTGGTCGCCTATCCGCTGTTGAATCCGTCCAGCTCCGCGAGTGGCCTGATGGCCGAGATCGACGGCCGGCTCGCCCCGGATGCGCAGCTTGGTCTCGTTGCCTGGAAGGAGCAGATCCTGCTGATGTCGCGGCGGCCGGCGATGACGTTCGGCTTCAAGGTGCCGATCGCTGAGCAGCTCCGGCGCGGCCTGGCCTGGCAGGAACAGGCCCCGCGGCAGCGCTGGCTGCTGGTGCAGGAACCGGCGATGTCGAAATGCATCGATCGCGGCAAGGTCACGCTCGGCGGTCGCTCCAACCGCCGGATCTGGTGGCTGGTGCCGGCCACGGCCGTGGTGCCCGGTTGCGTGGTCACGGACGAGCTGCAGGACACCGACGGGGATTGAGCGGGGATCGGCGGGCGACCGTGCCGCGCCGCAAGCTGCGCGCTACAGCGGCCGGCCGTTCTGCAGCAGCCACAGCATGACGGTCTTCTGCCGCACGTAGTTGGCGCGTACATAGGCGTAGACCAGCCCGTGCCAGCCGTCGAGGAAACCGCCGCGCAGCACGTAGCCGCGCCAGAACCGCCACGCCGGCGCGAGTACCAGCTTGCCCAGCGTGGCGCGCTTGCCACGGGCGAAGTCGTGCTCGGCCATCATCCTCGCGTAGCGCTGCGTCTTCGCCAGTTGCTGCTCGAGTGAGCGATAGGGGTAATGGATCAGGTCGCCCCTGAGCGTGCGGACTTCGCCTTCCACGCTCGCCGCCTCATGCACTTCGCGCGTGCCGCGCCAGCCGCCGCGGCGGCGGTCGAACAGGCGCAGGACGCGGTCCGGATAGGCGTTGCCGTGGCGCAGGAACTTGCCGAAATACTCGCTCAGCCGGGCGAAACGGTAGCCGGCCGCGGTGGTGAAGCCGCGCTCGCGTTCCGCCTCGATCGCCGCACGCAACTCCGGGCTGACGCGCTCGTCGGCGTCCAGGCACAGGACCCAGTCGTGGGTGGCCTGTTCGATCGCGAACTGTTTCTGGCTGCGGAAACCATCGAACGGCCGCGCAATCACGCGTGCACCCAGCGACTCGGCGATCGCGCGCGTGGCATCGGTCGAATGCGAGTCGACCACCACGACCTCATCGCAGAACGCGAGCGAGGCGAGGCAGTCGCCAATGCGGTCGGCCTCGTTGAACGTGATAATGCACGCGGAAATCGGCACGCGCGCCGAACGGGTCTGGGAAGTAGTGATGGCGGATTACCTGTTGTTCGCGACCGAGCGCTATGCACTGCCCATCCTGCAGCCGCTGGCGGATGCGCTGCAAGCCTTGGGGCACGGCGTGCACGCGTGGTTCGTGGACGGCGCCGCCGGGTCGACGCTGCCGGCACCGGTGCGGATGGTGGGAATGCGGGAAGCCGTCGCGCTCAGGCCGCGGGCGGTGTTCAGCGCCGCCAACTGGGTGCCGACGTTCGTGGATGGCGCCAAGGTACAGCTCTTCCATGGGTTCAATGTGGAGAAGCGTTCCGACGAGCGCGGCCACTTCCGCGTGCGCGGTCTGTTCGACCTGTACTGCACGCAGGGACCGGCGACGACCGGACCGTTCAGCGCGCTGGCCGCGCGCGAACGGCATTTCGCGGTCGTCGAAACCGGCTGGCCCAAGCTCGATCCGCTGTTCCGCGACGATGACGGAAGTGCGGCGGCCCTGCGCGCGCTGGCGGGTGGGCGTCCGCTGGTGATGTTCGCCTCCACGTTCACCGAACGGCTCAGCGCCGCGCCGCACCTGCTCGACGCGATCGCGGCCGAGGTCGCACGCGGCGATCGCTATTGGCTGCTGACCCTGCATCCGAAGTGCCCGCCGGAACTGTTCGCGCGCTATCGCGCTCTCGCCGGCGCGAACGCGGCCTTCATCGAAACCGAGCAGCTGGTCGCCGCGGAGCGCGCCGCCGACGTGCTGCTGGCGGACACGACGTCGGTGGTGTCGGAGTTCGTCGTGCAACGCAAACCCGTGGTGACCTTCCGCAACCGCGCACCGAAACCGCACATGCTCGACTTCGCCGAGCCTTCGCGCTTGCCGGAGATGCTCGCGCAGGCCTTCGCCCCGGATGCGCGCCTGCAGGCGGCATTGGCTGACTACGCCGATGCGATCCACCCCTGGCGCGACGGTCGCTCGTCGGAGCGGGTGATCGCCGCGACCGACGCGCTGCTGGCAGGGCAACTGGGCACGCTGCGAAACAAGCCGCTGTCGTCTGTGTGGCGCCGTCTGCAGATCCGTCGCGAGCTGGGGTACTGGGGACGCTGAACCGTCGTTACCAGCGCAGCGGACGTTGCGCCAGGGTGCGTGACAGCTGCTCGCACAGTGCGCGCGCTTCGGCGTCCGGCAGGAACCGGATGCGCAGCGGCGGAGACGTCGTGCCCGCACCGGCCGTGTCCAGCCACAGCGTGGCCGTGCCGCAGCGCCGGTCGAGGGGATTGCGCGTGAGCTGCAGCGCCTGCAGTTTGTCGAGTTCGGCGAAGCGCCAGTGGCGGCTCCACCAGCCTTCGCGCACGGCAACCAGCTCGTCGTTGACGGCGTAGCCGGCGGCGCGGACATGCCGGCGGGCGACATACCCGGACCAGGGCAGCCACAGCAGGGCCAGCAATCCCCACCATCCCAGGCCCCACGCGGCCAGCGCCATCAACAGCAACGCGATGGGCAGGCCGGGAAGCGCGAGCCGCCACCACGCGTTGCGCGGCTGCGGCCGCCATTCGAGCCGCGTCCACGCCGAATGCGGCAGCAGGTGTTCGATGAGCGAGTCGCATGCGGCCGGCGTCGCCACCGGCGCGAGTTCGCGCAGCGCGCGCTGCTGGTTGTGCTGTTCGGCCACGGCCGTATCGATGTCGAGGCTGCGGGGGCCGAGCAGGCGGTGCATGACGTTCTCGCGCAACGTCCATGCCTGGATGCGCCGACGCGAGGCGCTGGTGCGCCAGCGTGCAAGCAGGCCGCGTTCCACCGTGAGGCGGCGGCCGCTCTCGCTCAGGGTGAAGCCGTGGTATTGCAACAGCGCGAGCAGGATCGAGAACAGGCGCAGCAGCACGATCGCGACCAGGGCGAGGCTGATGCCGGCCACGGCGACGTGCACGGATCCCTGCATGCCATTTTGCGAAGCCCAGCCCAGGAGCCACTGGCCCCAACGCTCCAGCAGGTTGGGCAGCATCCGCGGGCTGTATTGCGAGAGGCCGCCGATCGCGGCGCCGACGACGATCAGGCCACGGTTCGAGATCATGCCGAGGCGGATGACTTCGCCAGGCGGCAGCGCAAGCAGCGGCGCGGCCGTTGCAGGCGCCTGGGTGGCCGGCCCGGCATGGACACCGCGCCGGCGCACGAGGGTCTCCAGCGCCAGTGCATCGGCCAGCTTGAGCACGCGCATTTCCGCTTCCGGCTTCTGCCCACCCGCGGATTCCAGCCGCACCTCGGCGACACCGAACATGCGGTGCAGCAGCGACTGCTGCAGGGCGACGTTGTGGATGCGCGCGAACGGAATGACCCGTACGCTGCGTTCGAGCACACCGCTGCGCACGATCAGCGCCTCGTCGCTGAAGCCATAGCGATACGTGAAGTATCGCCACACCGATACCAGGGCGAGCACGCCGACGCCGATCAGCGGCCACAGTTCATTGCGGTCCCCGCCGAAGAAGAATGCCGCGACCAGTGGCACGACGAATTGCCTGAGCTGCTGCAGCAACGCGAACAGCCAGGACATCGGGTGCAGGCGATGGCTGGCGTGGGCGACGTCGGTCATGGGCACGGTCATGGGCCGCGTTGGCGGAATTCAGGCGCCCTGCGGGCCGTCGTCGTCGTCGCGGTCGATCTGCCGGCCGAGGGTGTCGCGCAGGCGTTCGGCATCGGCTTCGTCCAGGTGCGCCAGCGTCACCGCGCTGTGTCGCGTGCCCGCGGTGTGGACCACGAGCGTGGCGAGCCGGCGCCTGCGCTGCCACGGCCCGCGCTTGAGGTCGAGGTGTTGCACGCGGGTAGCCGGCACGCGGGTCTCGCGCTGGAACAGGCGGCCGCGCCGTATCGCAAGGCCCGTCGAATCGAGCCGCCATGCGACGTGGCGGAACTGGCGGACGCCCAGCCATAGCGCGAGCGCGCCCGCCATTACCGCGGCGGCGATCCCGCCGGCGATGGCCGGCAGCCCCACCAGGCGGAACACGACGAATCCGGCCACCGCCACCGGCAGCGCCACGCCGGTGCGCGAAACGGCAAACAGCAGGCGTGCACGCGCGGGCAGTGGCTGCCAATCCGTGTTGTCCCGGGTGGCGGTGTCGAGCTCCATCGGGGCTGCTTCCATGGTCATCGGATTCCGCGGTACGGATTGTCCTCACCGCGCCCGGACGGCCGCAGCGTGTAGCGCTTGTAGGTCCATTGGTACTGGCTCGGATCGCGCCGCGCAATGCGTTCGAGTGCGCTGTTGAGCGCGGTCACCGCGAGCACAGGGTCGGCGTCGGCAACGGCTTCCGGCGCGGCATCGATATGCAGGGCAAACGCGGGGCGACCCTCGCGGCCGCCGTCGATGCGCTCGCAGTAGGCGAACATCACCGCGGCGCCCGTGCGATTTGCCAAGCGTCCCAGCAGCGTCATCGTCAGCGCGGGCACGTCGAAGAACGGGGCGAACTCGCCGTCGCCCTGCTTGGGCTGCTGGTCGGGCAGGATGCCGACCACGCCGCCGTCCTTGAGGATCTTGAACAGCTGGCGCACGCCCGGACCTTCCGCGCGCACCTGCGTCACGCGGTGCGCGTTGGCGTCGTCGGCGCGGACGCGGCGCAGGAAGGCGTCTCCGATCTCCGATTCCGGCGGTGCGTACAGGATCGCGAGCGGCGTGTGGGAGGCGAGCCACTGGTTCAGCAGTTCCCAGTTGCCGTAATGCGGCGCGGCGACGATCACGCCGCGGCCGGCATTGATCGCCGCATTGAACTGTTCGATGCCGTGGTGCTCCCGGATCAGCCCGAGATTCTCGGTGTGCGGCCGCGTCCAGAACCGCAGCGTCTCGATCGCCTGGCGTGCGGTGGTGCGCACGATGCGCTGCTGCAGTTCCTCGCGTTGCGCCGGAAGCAGGCCCGGCTCGATGAGTTCGAGGTTGCGGCGTGCCACCCGCGCCTCGCGCGAATCCCGGCGCAGCATGAGCGTCGCGACGCCGTCGCCCAGGCGCATCAGCCAGGGCCAGGGCAGGCGGGCGAGGAGGGCGGCGCAGAAGTAGAGGAAGCGGGCGAGGAAGTCGGGCATCGCATTCAGTGTAGCCGCCGACCCTTGCGATCCACTCGCGGCGATCCCACCACGCTGCATTCGGGAAGCCAGCGCTTAGCCCGTACGATTCCCGGATCCCATTCGCGATCGCCGCCCATGCTTGCCCTGATCCAGCGCGTCACCGAAGCCCGTGTCACCGTCGACGGCGAAATCGTCGGCGCCATCGGTCCTGGCCTGCTGGCCCTGGTGGGGGTCGAGCCTGGCGACGGCGACGCGCAGGTCGCGCGCATGGCCGACCGCCTGCTCGGCTACCGCGTCTTCGCCGACGCCGAGGGGCGGATGAACCTCGGCCTGGCACAGACCGGTGGCGGCCTGCTGCTGGTCAGCCAGTTCACCCTCGCCGCCGATACCGCCAGCGGCATGCGTCCGGGCTTCTCCACCGCGGCGGAGCCCGGGCTGGCTGAACCCGTGTTCAACCGGCTGCTGTCAACGTGTCGGCAAAAGCACGCGTCCGGGGTGGAAACCGGGCGGTTCGGCGCCCATATGGTGATCAGCCTGGTCAACGACGGCCCCGTGACTTTCCTGCTCAAGGCGTAAGCCGAAGCCGATGGGTCCGGAGCACCGCCGCTACCCCTGATGCTGCGAGCCGGACGGCGCGCGGCGACTTGCAGGGACCAGGCGCTTATGACCGGGCAGTACCCGCTTCCGCTGGTATAATGCTTGGTTCCCTTAGTACCCCTCCCGGTGTCCACTCCATGGCCAACGAACGTCCGGCGCCTCAGTCCGACATCAAGCAGCTCATCAGCAAGGGCCTGGAACAGGGCTACCTGACCTACGCCGAAGTCAACGATCACCTGCCCGACGATCTCGTCGATGCGGAGCAGATCGAAGACATCATCGGCATGATCAACGGCATGGGCATCGAGGTGCATGAAGTTGCGCCTGATGCCGAAACCCTGCTGCTCGCCGGCGAAGCCGCCGGCGGTGGTCGCGAGGTCGATGAAACCGCTGCCGAAGAAGCCGCCGCGGCGCTGACCGCGCTCGATGGCGAAGGTGGCCGCACCACCGACCCGGTGCGCATGTACATGCGCGAGATGGGCACCGTCGAGCTGCTGACGCGCGAAGGCGAAATCGCCATCGCCAAGCGCATCGAGGAAGGCCTGAACCAGATGCAGGCCGCGCTGGCTTCGTTCCCGGCCACGATCGCCCACATCCTCGCCGACTACGAGACCCACAAAACCGGCAAGAAGCGCCTGGCCGAAATCGTGGTCGGTTTCCTCGACGCCGAGCCCGAACCCGAGCCCGTGCCGGTCGTGGCCGCTGAAGTCGACGCCGACGAGGAAGATGAAGAAGTCGAAGTCGCCGGTGCCGACGAAGAAGCCGCGGAAGAGGGCCCGACCGGCCCGGATCCGGTCGAAGTCGCCGATCGCATGGGCAAGATCGCCGAGGCCTATGGCCGCTTCGAGAAGGCCTATGCCAAGCACGGCCCGAGCCACAAGAGCGTGCTCAAGGCGCGCGAGGAAATGGCGGAAGTCTTCGTCACCCTCAAGCTGCCGCTTGGCCTGACCGACACGCTGGTCCGGAACCTGCGCGACGTGCAGAACAAGATCAAGGAACACGAGCGCCGCATCCTCGACCTGTCCACGCGCGTCGCCCGCATGCCGCGCAAGGATTTCATCCGCGCCTGGGAAGGCAACCAGACCAACCTCGGTTGGGTCGACGACGTGCTCAAGCGCAAGCAGAAGTGGTCGTCGGGCCTGCGCGACGTCAAGGACCAGATCATTTCCGAGCAGGAAGCGACCATCGCCATCGAGCAGGTCAACTTCCTGACCCTGGCGGACATGAAGGAAATCAGCCGTGCGATGGCCTATGGCGAAGCCAAGGCGCGCAAGGCGAAGAAGGAAATGGTCGAGGCCAATCTGCGCCTGGTGATCTCGATCGCCAAGAAGTACACCAACCGCGGCCTGCAGTTCCTCGACCTGATCCAGGAAGGCAACATCGGCCTGATGAAGGCGGTCGACAAGTTCGAATACCGTCGCGGCTACAAGTTCTCGACCTATGCGACCTGGTGGATCCGCCAGGCCATCACCCGCTCGATCGCCGACCAGGCGCGCACCATCCGCATCCCGGTGCACATGATCGAGACGATCAACAAGCTCAACCGCATTTCCCGCCAGATGCTTCAGCAGTACGGCCGCGAGGCCACGCCGGAGGAGCTGGCCAAGGAAATGGACATGCCGGAAGACAAGATCCGCAAGGTCATGAAGATCGCGAAGGAACCGATCTCCATGGAAACCCCGATCGGCGACGACGAGGATTCGCACCTGGGCGACTTCATCGAAGACACCAACGTGGAGTCCCCGGTGGATGCGACCACCAACATCAACCTGTCGGAAACCGTGCGTGACGTGCTCGCCGGCCTGACTCCGCGGGAAGCCAAGGTGCTGCGCATGCGCTTCGGCATCGACATGAACACCGACCACACGCTGGAAGAAGTCGGCAAGCAGTTCGACGTCACCCGCGAGCGCATCCGCCAGATCGAAGCCAAGGCGCTGCGCAAGCTGCGCCACCCGAGCCGTTCCGAACAGTTGCGCAGCTTCCTCGACATCGACTGATCTGCGCGTCCGAGTGCGACACCCGAAGGCTCGCCATGTGCGGGCCTTCGCTTTTCTGACGAGCGCAGCCTGACCGTGCTCCTCACGCGCTGTTAACGCGCATTGGCGGGAGGATGGCCGGAGACGTGTGGCAGTGTGCGTTCACTCCTCAGTGACCCCGGATGGGCCGGGGCGTATACCCGGGAAACGACCATGAAACGAATCCTCGCCTTGTGCATTGCGCTCGCCTTGGCGGCGTGCGCCAGCGATCCGGGCACACGCACGACGCAGAAGCAGACGGGCTCCGTCGTGGCGGGCGCAGTGGTCGGTGGCCTGGTCGGCAGCGCTTTCGGCGGCGGCACCGGCAAGGTGCTGATGACAGCGGCCGGCGCGGTCGCCGGCGGCTTCATCGGCAACCACATATTCAAGAAGCACGCCAAGTCCGAGTACGAAAAGGACGCCGCGCAGCGTGCGCTCAACAACGCGGCCTCCGGACAGAAAGTGACGTGGACGGATGCGCGCACCAACGAGTCCGGCTATTTCGTCGCGCTCAACACCAAGCAGATGTCCGATGGCCGCATATGCCGCGATTTCCGTCGCGGCTTGACCGTGGGCGGCGAGCAGGTCGACGAGACCAGCGGCACCGCCTGCAAGAAATCCAATGGCCAATGGGATGCGTCCTGACCGGAGCGAGCAACGATGAAAAAGTTCATGCGAATCACCTTCGCCGTGGCCGCGCTCGCGCTGGCGGCATCCGCCATGGCGCAAGTCACTCCCGATCCAGCGCCGGACCGTTTCGACGAAGCCGACACCAACCACGACGGCAAGGTCGACCGGGCCGAATACGATGGCTTCGTCACGGAGCTGGTGCTGCTCTACGACGCCGACCGCGACGGCAAGCTCAGTCGCACCGAGGTCGCCACTGCCCGCGACCCGAGCAAGTTCGACACCATCGACGCCAACCACGACCAGTCCCTCGTACTCGGGGAGATCGCCGCCTTCAGTGACAACGATTTCAAGGTGATGGATGCCAACGGCGATGGCGTGATCGATCGCGAGGAATCCAAGCGCGGGAAATGAGTGCCCGGAATTCCGGACCGCGACGGCCGCCTCGGCGGCCGTCGTCGTTTTCGCCAACGCTCGTGCCGCCGCGCCGGCGGCCCTTGTGCTGATACCGTTTCCAGGGGACGCCGGCAATCCGCCCCGAGCGCGATGAGTTTCTCCACCGCGACGCCAGCCCGTATCATCTGCGTCCTGCAGCGGGCCTATAGCTCAATGGTTAGAGCAGAGGACTCATAATCCTTTGGTTCCAGGTTCGAGTCCTGGTGGGCCCACCACAAAGGCGTTCGGCACCGTTCGGTGACGTCCAACTGAGAAGAAGACCCCGCAAAACGCGGGGTTTTTTGTTTTTCGCTGTTCGAGGATGTTCATTGACAGCCCAGCGGATTGTGAGTCAGCCTGTGAGTCAAGGAGCGGCCGGCGCCCCTCTGACTCACATTTGCCTGACTCACACCCATGTTGACCGACACCCGCATCCGTAGCCTGAAGCCGAAAGCTGTTGCGTATCCACGGCCGACACGAACGGGCTGGTTATCGAAGGGCGTCCCACTGGCGCCAAGGTCTGGCGCTACCGCTACCGGTGCATCTAGCTGAACGCCGCAAGATGATGCTTGCATGGGCGGATTACCTCGACAACCTACGAACGGATACCAGTAAGAAGATTGTGTCGATCGCTTTCGCCAAAGGCCGGAAAAGCGGCGCGGCCAGCTAGGAGTTCGAAGGCAATGATTAAAAATAATGAAGACTCAAAAATTGACTGGCTGGGGGAAGATTCGATTCAAGCCTCCATCGATCTGTCTGAGGCTGGGGATGTCGATGCGTCCTGGGAGCTGATTGACGCCTTGAATATTCGTCTTGCCGAGCAATGCAGATCAGGATGTCCATATTCAGTGCTTAGTGCGAAGTTCACTGAAGCGCTGGAGCAAATATGGAATCAGGCTTCAGGCCGAGCCGAAGCAACTCGATCTGAAAATCAAACCCGAGTGTCGATGAGAGACCTTGCCCCTGCGCTATCTGCGCTGGGCATTACGCGGCCTAAGGGACGGCCCCAGAAGTCACGGCCCGATGACTCTGTTGTCTGGAAGGAAGTGGAAAAACTATTCGACAAGCTCAATTTGGGGGCGCTAGAAGAAAGGTGGCTTGCAAAATTCTTCCGGGAGCTCATTCAGATAAGGAGAGCGAAGGGCGCGGGGGTCACAGGCAATGATCTCCTTTCTGCTTTCGGTTGCTTGCATTTGTGCGCACAGCCAGGGCGCCCAAGGGATGATGATATGACTGTTATGTCGGCATTGGCGCGTGAAGAGCTCGCTCGTCGTAGTTCCTCTGCAGGGATGGCGCGTGCACAAATCGCCAGCCAAGAAGGCAGTCTTACGGACCTAAAACTGAAAACGCTACGGACGAAGCATCCGGATATCGCGCGCATCGTAAGCCCAAGTCGACGCAAGAATGTCAGGTCCGAACCATGGCTCACCGATGCTGAGTTGAAAGCGCTCGCGGATAATTCCGCAGAATAAAGTGGACCTAACGCTGGGCCCCAGCGCCTAATCTCCTTGTCCGAAACCGCCCACATTGGAGCGGTAAGGACTAGAGAAATGCGACAGCTTCCCGAAACTGGCGGCAATCCGAAGGGCCGCCCCCGAGGCGTGGTCGACCGTCGCAATGAGTGGCGCGAGGCGCTGGCCTCGCACCTCCCGGCTCTAATCGATCAGTTGGTCGCCAAGGCCAAAGCTGGGGATAAGTTTGCGATCAAGTTGATCCTGGAGCGTGTGGCGCCGCCACTGCGGCCGCACAGCCAGCCGATCCTGATAGCGGGCATGGAGAACGTGAGCCTCACAACTAAGGCAGAGGCCGTTCTAAAGGCTATTGGCGCTGGGCAGGTGCCGGTAGATGCCGGTCGCGGCCTGCTCGACGCCATCAGCGTGGTGGCCAAGATCACTGAAATCGACGACCTACTGAAGCGGGTCCAGGCACTGGAACAGAAAAAGGAAACAACCCCATGAGCCTAAAAACCCGCATCGAACGCCTTGAGGCCGAAATCGGACCCAGCGAGGAGGTGGTGGACATTGACCTAGGAAACGGCGCCAAGATTCGTATTGCGCGTGCAGAACTCAGGAAGATCCTGCGCGAAATCAACGGCGCGGGCATCGGGCCCGCCCCGTCCGCTTCGCGCCGTCAATTGCTTGCCTCCCCGTTGGGGCGGGAATAGCACCATCCGACCCACTCCGGCAGGATCCATCTGGGCGTGGCCGTTGCCGACGAAGTCCACTAAGTCGCTAAAAATCAGTGTTAGGTATTGGCGTCTCGGCGTCTCGGCGTCTCGGCGTCTCGGCGTCGCGATGGTGCCGGCCGCGTCCACCTGTCGGCACTGATGCTCATGCTGGCGATGACGGTGGCCAGCGTGCTCGACCCCTCGTTATGTCCGCATCCGCCGGGGCCGCTGATCAAGAACGTCCCCTCAGCAGGCCGCACCCTTCTCGGTTGCCCCCAAAGTCAGCCCGATTGGTCAGCTAGGACTTGGCGCCCATGTTCGCTTCGACGAGGTTTACGATATCGCCGAGGGTCGGATTCTTCACGAGGTTCAGGTCTTTGAACGTGACGCCCAAGCGCTCTTCTACATCCATCATCAGGTCTACCATCAGTATCGAATCGATACCCAGGTCGGACTGCGTGGTCGTGAGGGTCAGGTCGTTGCCGTCGAGGTCGAACCGCTCGGCCACCAGTTCTTTCAGACTTTCGAAGATATCTTCGCGTTCCATGTAAGGCGCCTCCGTTGCACCCACATCGTACAAGCAATAGGGACCTGAAACGGATGGACGAGGTCAGCCCGGAACAGATTCACAAGAGCGTACTGATCCAGTCGGGGATCAGGGTCAAGCTCGGCGTTCCGGTCGCCCTCATCGCGATTCTGATCAACGTCTGGTCGCAACCCGGCGGCGCGCATGCGTCGACGACCGGGGTGGGCGTGGTGACGGCCTACATCCTCTACGCCTTCGTCACTTTCTTCGTATCGCGGCACCCCGGTCCGCTTTCATGGCGGGACATCGCCATCGGCACCGCCATCCTCGATCCGGTGATCCTCTCTGCCTGGTTGTTCGCCGAGGGCGAGTCGGCCATCCTGGTCATGGGGTTCTATCTCTTCACGATCCTTGGATTCGGCTTCCGGATCGGTCCGAACATCATGCGCGTGTGCCAGGGCGTATCGATCCTCGGATTCGCCTGGGTCCTGATCGTGTCGCCGTTCTGGAACAACCACCCGTTCTTCGGGCTATCGCATCTGATCCTGCTGGTTGCCGTTCCGATGTATGCCGGCTCTCTGATGCGCGACCTGCGCGACGCCAAAGCCCTTGCTGAGCACGAAAGCAAGGCGAAGACGCAACTCCTGGCCAACGTCAGTCACGAGCTTCGGACTCCCCTGACCGGCATCGTGTCGGCCGCCCAGCTTCTGGAAGGGCACGTCGCGGCTTCCGAGGCCAAGCTCGTGCAATCCATCCTGCAGCTCTCCGGATCCCTCGATACCGAGATCAGCCAGCTCCTCGATCTTTCCAAGCAGGGAGTGCAGCCCGCTGCGGGCCCGCCTGTGCCGTTCGAGGTGACTGCCATTACCGGCCATGTGCTCACGGCATTGGGGGAAAGCGCCGCGGCAAAGGAAATCAAGTTCAACGTTGTCGTGGACGAACGCATCGACCGGCCCGTTCTGGGGCAACCCCGCGACCTGACGAGTGTGCTGATGAACCTTGCCGGCAACGCCGTCAAGTTCACGCATGAGGGCAGCGTGACGCTCGAGATCAAACTGACGGCTTCCGACGACCGAAGCTATGCATTGTGGTTCGGCGTGACCGATACGGGAATAGGCATTGCGCCGGAACACCAGGGCAAACTGTTCGAGCCGTTCTATCGCGTTGAAACCGGCGACCGGCGGCAATACCGCGGCACGGGGCTGGGCACGACGATCGCACGAGAGTATGTGCGCCGCATGGGCGGAGAGCTGCAGTTGTCCAGTTCCGTCGGCAAGGGGACCGTGTTCTGGTTCGAGGTGGAGTTGCCCATCGCCCAAGCGGTGGCGCCCGCATCGGAGCAGTCCTTTGCGCCGGTACTCTCGCCCAAGCGCATTCTCGTTGCCGACGACAATGCACTGAATCTGGAATTGCTGCAGAAGATGCTGGCGAAGGATGGCCATGTCGTCTCCGTGGCTCACGGTGGCAACGAGGCGCTGCAGCAGCTTGCCTCCGCTCCGTTCGACGTCGTCATGCTGGACTTCAACATGGACGACCTGGACGGTTTGACCGTCTTCCAGACGTACTGCTTTGGCCGCATCAATCCGGCGCCCACTTTTTTCGTCACCGCCGATACGTCAAGCGCCACCGCCTCCAAGTTGAACAAGGCCGGCGCTTCGGGCGTGATCTACAAGCCGCTTACGTTCGAAAAGCTGCGCGGCGCCCTGGTGTCCGTATTTCCCGCCGAAGCAGGCGTGGAGGCCGCGCGGCTGGATGTCGGGTTCGAACGCGCATCCGTCAAACTCGCGGCAGTCCCCGTCGAGCACGTGGACGTCGCCATCCTGGAGACCCTGCGCGAGATCAAGGACGATCCGAAGTTCATCCATTCCATCATCGGCGACGGCATTTCGGACATCAACGCTCTGTTGCAGCAGCTGTCGCTGGCGACTGCCGGCAAAGATCTCCGCTCGGTGCATCACCTGGCTCATGCGCTGAGAGGCGTGGGGCTCAACATCGGTGCGGTGAGGCTGGGCGCCCAGTGCGAGCGCCTGATGTCCCTGACCGGCAGTCAGCTCAACTCGTCCAATGAAAAGCTGCGCGCTGACCTCGCCAGTACGGGCGAGGCAACGCTAGCCGCACTTGAAGAGCTGCGCGCTCCCTTCGCCGACGCGAGTCTTACCGCCTGAAGCCCGCTCAGGCGGCCAGCTGCCGGTTCGAGGCGGGCTCGTTCTTTTGCATGAGCATGAGCATTTCCAGCGTCCGGATTTCTTCCGCGCTCAGGCTCATGGCCGTCTCGACCCAGTCGTCCACCACGGTGCGGCCTTCCTTGTAATCCAGGGCCGTGTGCCGGTAGCGGCTCTGCTGCACCTTGAATAGGGCCTTTTGCCGGCGCGTGTGCTCGTCGATATACCGCTCGACGGCCCTCTCGCCGTCGCCGTCGTCGCAGAGCTCGTCGATCAACCCCATCGCATGCAATTCAGCGGCCGAATAGATCTTCTTGTTGGTCATCATTCTTTCGGCCTGCCTTGCACCCACCCTGCTTGCCAGCAGCCCCATGGCTCCGGTGCAGGGGAACAACCCGAACATGATTTCGGGGAAGCCGAACGAGCTGCGCTGCTCTGCAATCACATAGTCGGTGCTCAACACCATCTCGAAGCCGCCACCCAATGCGCGTCCCTGCACGAGGGCGATTGAAGTGTTGTGCCCCTTCAGCTTGGTTGCCCAGGCATACATCAGGTTGAGGCACTTCATGGAGTAGTCATGCAAACGCTTCGCATCGCGGGCCTCGATGCACGTCCGGAAGAAGCGCAGGTCGCCGCCGACGCTGAAGTACTCCGGGTGCGACGACTGCAAGACCGTATAGCGCGGTGCATTTGCCACCGGCGCCTTGGCGCCGACCGGATAAAGCGAATCCAAAACGTGCTGGAACTCATCGACCAGCGACGACGTGAAGTTCTGCAATCCCGTTGCGGAGTCCGGGTCGAATCTGACCCACAACGTTTCTGATGCCATCCTGCGCAGTTCGGTTACGACGCGCCGGCTGAAACGGGGATGCGGTAGAGCGAGAACGGATGAAGCATCGGGGTATGACGGCGAAGCGCTCATGGGAATTCCTCGTGAGATAGGCGTGGAGTTACAGGAGGCTGCGCCGGCTGCCCAGCACCAGTGCAGCGTTGGTTCCGCCAAACCCGCAAGAGAAGCTCACTGCCACATCGATCTGGCTATTCGCGCGCGGATGTTCTCCTACATGGTTCAGGCTACAGCGCTCATCCGCGATGCCGATGTTGCCGCTTGCCGGCAGCAGGGATTCGTTGATGGCTACAACGGTGATCAGACACTCCAGCGCGCTGGTAGCGCCGAGAAGGTGGCCGTGTACCGACTTGGTCGAGCTGACAGCGGCCGAACCTTCGGAGTCGCCGAATACGGTTCGGATCGCCGCTGCCTCGATCATGTCGCCGCCATCCGTGGCGGTTGCATGGGCATTTACGTATTGAACGTCACCAGCATTGACTCCTGCATTCTCCAGAGCCTGGACGAGGCATTGGACCTGCCCCTGGCTCTCTGGCATGCCGATGTGGTGCGCATCGCACGAGACGCCATACCCTCGGACATAACCATAGTGTTTCGAAGCACCGCGCCGCTCCGCGCTTTCTTCCGCCTCGAGCACCAGGAAAGCCGCGCCCTCTCCGAGGACCAGCCCGGAGCGATCGCGCGAAAACGGCTTGCAGGTTCGCGAAGGATCGCCCTGGTCCGCCTTGGACAGAGCTCTGGTTCCATCGAACACGCCGATCAGCGCCGCGGTAAGGGGAGCCTCCGCTCCGCCGACGACGGCGACATCGAGATAGCCATCTGCGATCGCGCGCATCGCCTCGCCGATGGCGACGCCCGAGGATGCACAGGCACTCGCATGGGTCACTACGGGACCGAGGATCTTGTGCCGTATGGCGACCTGCGCCGCGCCGCTGTTCGACATGATCGACATGGCCGTGAACGGGCGGGACTTGTGTTTGCCATGCACCAGCACGTCTTCGCACCAGTTCTGCACCGAGACGGCGCCGCCGTTGACATTGCCGTAGTACAAGCCTGAGCGCGGTCCATGCGCCGCAAACGACTCCAGTCCGGCATCCTCGATAGCTTGGCGCGCTGCGACTATCGCCATCTCGTGGCATCGATCGAGAAACGGCTGCTCAAGCCTGGTAAAGCGGTCGGAGAAGGTGCCGTCGACAACGCCGGCGGGATAAGCTCCCGGAAGTTTCGGCACGTCCAGCAACCTGATGCCGGACCTGCCTGTCCGCAGAGCAGCGGTCAGCTCGGGCACGGAAAGGCCCAGAGGGGACAAGACGCCCATCCCTGTTATCGCAACGCGTCGCTTCGGCACGGTCAGACCCCCTGTGGAGCCTACGCAGTAGTGCGGTCCCAGCTCTGCCCCGATCCGAGCCCGGCCCTCAATGGTCAGACTTCACAGTAGGCGTCATCTTCAGCATTTGGCAACTGCCTGTCCCTCTTTCCGTGGGCCCCGCCCCGGATGCGACGGGGTGGGCGGGAAGTGTCCTCGTCCGGTGCCGACCCACGCTGCCACCTCAAGCCCCTCAGTCGGAAACCATGACGCGTCTCATCTCTTCACCGCGTGGCGGCATGCCCCTACCGACGCAACGGACTGCGAGTTGCAACGGCATAGTCGCAAGACGAGTAGCGCTGGATGCGCCTTCCCCAAGGAACAGGGGGTTCGCCATTTAACAAGGATTTCGCCGGGACGTTTCGACCGTGCAGAACGCATGCGGCTACCCAAACTGGCAAATGACTTCGATGACGGTGGTCGATCGCCGCCGCGGGCGACATCACTTGGCGGGTTCGAGCGTCACCGTCACCATGCCGCCGCCGTAGCTCAGTCCAACGCCTTCGGCCTTGCCCTGAAGGACCATGGTCACGCCCTTGTCGTTCTTGTAGCTCGCCGTCACTTCGCTCGACCCGGCCATCGCGGTTTTGGTGAGGCTGGTGTATTTGCCCGCGAAGTCTTCCACTCGGCTCAGGGAATAGACCTTGCCGCTCGCCGTCACTTTGTTCACCAGTTTGGCGCCCACGCCCGCACTGGCGCTCTTATAGGTGAACGGGTAATCGGTGCCCTGGAAATGCAGTACGCCCTTGCCGGAGGTGCCGCCCATGAGCATGCGGGTCTTCTCCGATTCGACTTCCAGCGTGGCGCTCGGTTCGGCGGCCTCGGTCGCGGCATCGACCGCGGTCTCCTGCTGCTTGCCGCCTTCGGTGACCGCCGGCTGCGCGAATGCAGTTGCCATCACGGCACACAACACTGCGACCGCCAATGTTCGCTGCTGCATGGGGTTCTCCAACCACGTCGACGGAGGCCCGTCGCTTAGGCCAACGTCGCTCCCGGGAGCCTGCGGCCACCCGGGGAGCGACCGCCCTTCATCGGCCCGCCGCGCCTGTCTGGCGTCGAGTTCCCCGGCCCTCATGTGCAACCATGGCGCGAATCGCGGCAGGAGACAGGCGCATGGCGACGACTCCCGAAGGCCAGGGCAGGGCGTCACGTTCTGCTCACACTGCTGGAACGTCCCTGCCGCGGCGTTGGCTGCGACGAATCGCTATCGGCATCGGCAGGTTGGCGCGCAAGGGCGCCGCGGTGGCAATTCTGGCCGTGCTGCTGGTGGTGGGCATTCGCGCCTATCAATCGACCCAGGGTCCCGCGCTGCGTCCATGGCACACCTTCGTGCCGGCCGAACCGGGCGCGCAAACCATTGCCCATGGCGACTGGCAGGCCTATGTCGCGGCAGAGAACACCCTGTTCGATCAGCTTCATCGTCGCCTGCAGCGCGAGATGGAGCCGGGCGACCGCACGCCGTTGAACCGCTATTACGATCCCAGCCGGACTTCACCCGTGGCGTTCGGCCGGGATTGGAACCGCTCTTTCGTGCTCGAACCCGCGGGCCCCGTCCGTGGCGTGGTCGTGCTGTTGCATGGACTCACCGATTCCCCGTACAGCATGCGCAGCCTGGCCGAGTTGTATCGGCAGCAGGGATTCGTCGCGCTCGCGCCACGCATGCCCGGCCACGGCACCGTGCCCGCGGGGCTCACGCACGAAGGCCGCAAGCAATGGGAGGCGGCGGTCGAGATGGCGATGGCCGAAGCCCGCCGCCGCGCAGGTGGCCACGCGCCGGTGCACCTGGTCGGATACTCGAACGGCGGTGCATTGTCGCTGCTGCACGTGATGCGGCGCATCGAACGCGGCGAGCCGCGCGACGTCGACCGCATCGTGTTGCTGTCGCCGATGATCGAGGTCAACGGGTTCGCGCGCTACGCAGGCGTGGCGGGATGGCCCGCCTTGTTCCCTCGCTACGCCAAGGCCGCGTGGTTGGACTTGCTGCCGGAGTACAACCCCTTCAAGTACAACTCGTTCCCGGTGCGCGCGGCGCGCGAATCGTACCTGGTGACCAATGACCTGCACGCGGCCATCGAGGCGGTGGCGAAGCAGCAGCGCATGGGCGAAGTGCCGCCGATCCTGGCGTTCCAGTCGGTGGTCGACGACACCGTCGACGCCCACGGCGTGATGACGCAGCTGTTCGACAAGTTGGGCGCCAACGGAAGCGAACTGGTGCTGTTCGATGTCAACCGCAACCGGGTCATTGGCCCAATGTTGCGCATGGCTGCGACCGACTGGCCGCGCAACGCGCTGCTGGGCCCGCCACGATCCTACACGCTTACCCTGGTCGGTGCGGCTTCGGACAACGATGCGTCGGTGGTGGCGCGCTCGCGACGGGCCGGCACGAATGCGGTGCAGGTACAGGCCACGGGGCTGGACTATCCGTCCGATGTGTATTCGTTGTCGCATATCGCGCTGCCGTTCCCGGCCGACGATCCCCTTTACGGCAATCGTCCTTCGGGGCGCAGGATCGTGCAGCTGGGCGCGGTCGCCGTGCGCGGCGAGCGCAATGCGCTGGTGGTGTCGGAGGACAGCCTCACCCGGCTCAGCTACAACCCGTTCTACGGGTACATGGCGGCGCGCATCTCGGCGAATCTGCATGACGTGACGCGGTAGCTGCCGACTTCATGGTGGTGCACGCCCGACTTCATCTCCGCCGGTGATGCCGACGCCGAGGCGACTGGCGATCGAAACGGCTTCGCCACGCGATCGCGCATCCAGTTTGCGCAGGATCGCCGAGATGTGGTGATCGACTGTCTTCTCCGAGCGCACGAGCTTGCCCGCGATCTGCGCGTTGCTCAGGCCGTCCGTCAGCAACGCGAGGATCTCGACCTCGCGTGAGGTCAGTCCCGCCGGATTGGCCGAGGTCGTTGCCCGTGGTCCGCGCGCGACCCCGCGCACACCGGCGCAGCGCAGGTGTTCACGGCACCGCCGCACGGTTGCCGTCGCGCCAAGCGATTCGAATATGGCCAATGCCTCGCGCATGGCGGCCTCGTCGCCATCGAGCAGGGCCAGGGCGCGCTCGTAGGGGCAGCCGAGCCGGTCCCAGGCCTGCGCCGCTTCCCGCCATTGCCCCGAGAGTTGCAAGGCATACGGCGCCTCCGTGCCCTCCGGGCCGGCGTCGGCCAGCCCGAGCTTCTGGCACCAGTAGCGCAGCTCGCCGCGTGAGCGTGGGTCCTGTCGCTGTTCCGCCATCGTGTAGGCCTGGAGCACCAGCGGATCCACCGAATCGGCGGCGTCGCGCAGGCAGGCATCCTCGGCCAGGGCCGCGGCCACGGGTGCCAGTCGCTGCAATTCGCCGGACGCGCTGGCCAGCGTCTTCAGCTCTTCCATCAACTCCTTCACCCCCGGGTCGCCGCGTCGCAGCCGCAGACGCACCAGCACCGACAAGGCGCACATGCGCGTGACCGGTGCGACGCCATGGCTGTTGGCCAGCCGTATCGCCGTCGTTGCGGCGGCGTCCCACTGGCCCTGCTCGAAATCCATTCGCGCCTGCCAGACTTCGATGTAGTTCGACCACGAATCCAGGTCGCGCGCGGTGAAGTAGCGTGTCGCCGCGGCAATCTGCAGCCGGGCTTCCGCATAGTCGCGGTTCTTGATCGCGGTGCTCACGAAGTTGGCGTAGCAGCGCGCGACGTGCTCCTCGTAGTCGTGGGCGAGCGAGATCTCCAGGCTGCGTTCGATCATGGGCCTGCCGTCGGACAGACCGGCGGAATAGCGCGCCGTGCCGACGTTATTCAGCGCATGCGCCAGGACTTCGTGGCTGCCGGTGCGCGTGGCTAGGTCGATCGCACGCATGCCCCATTCCACGGACTCGTCCGTGTGCCCGGACAGCATGTACAGCTGCGAGCGATTGCTCAGGGCCCAGGCATACGCCTCGTCATCGGGCAGGTCCTGCAGCAGCTCCACGGCCTGGCTGGCGTATTCCTCGGCTTCCTGCTTGTGCCCGCCGAACCAGTGCAGGCGCGAAAGCCAGCGCAGCGTGAGCCCTTCGTGTTGCAGGTCGCCGAGTTCGCGCCAGATCGGCAGCGCCGCCGCACGTGCGGCGATCGCTTTGTCGTTCTGGTCGATGAGGTAGCACTGGTACGAGAGACGTTCGAACAGCCCGGCGCGCTCCGCTGGCGCCAATGCATCGGCATGGGCGAGCGCGGTCGCGTAGAGCGAGGCCGCCTCGCGGTGCGCGCCATGCGACGCCGCCTCGTCGCCGGCGTGGAGTGCGTACTTGAGTACGGCGCTCGAGTCGCCGGCACCGGATGCGTGATGAACCAGGCGCGATGTTGCGACCGCCGGCTCGCGCTGCTCCAGGCACGCCAGCATTTTTCCGTGCAGTGTCGCTGCCAGCGGTGCAGGCAAGGCCTGTTCGATCGCGAAGCGGGCCAGCTCATGCCGGAACGCATAGGAACGGCCGTCGGCCGTCAGCAGGCCCGAAGCGAGGGCGGCGGTAATGTCCGCCCGGTCCGGTGCGAGGATCGCGTCGACAAGGTCGGCTTCGATGCGCGCCGGCACGATCGCCGCGAGGTCCAGCAGCGCGCGCACCGCCGGCGTTTGCCGCGCGGCCCGCGCGAGTACCGCGTCGCGCACCGTGGCCGGCATGCCTTCCGCGCGCAGTGCCTCGGTGACGAAGAACGGATTACCGCCGGTCGCGGCGTAGACGCCGTCGGCGGAATGACGGGCCCGTCGCGCCAGTTCGGCCACGCCGGCTTCCGATAGCGGCAGCAGTGGCACGCGTACTACCGCATCCGCTGGCAAGTCGCCCAGGACCATCTGCAGCGGATGGCGCTCGCCCAGTTCGTCATCGCGGTAGCTCAGCACCAGCAGCGCGCGCACGCGTTGTATGCGCCGGCCCAGGAACTTGACGAGGTCGAGCGTGGCTGCGTCGGCCCAATGCAGGTCCTCGAGCACGATGACGGTGGTCTCGTGCGATTCCTGCAGGTTGGCGAGAAACGAGGTGAACAGTTCGACGCGGCGTCCTTCCAGGCCGAGCATCGCTTTCAGTTTCGAGCCGAGTGCGTCGGCCATGTCGTAGAGCGGGCCGAGTGGGCGTGGCGAGAACAGCGCCTCGCAGCCACCCCACAGCACGCGGCTGTCACGCAGTTCCGCCACCAGCTGCGTCACCAGCGACGTCTTGCCGATGCCCGCCTCGCCAGAGACCAGCGCGGTACGACCGGCGCCCTGGCCGGCGACGTCGAATGCGCCCTGCAGCAGCTGCAAAGCGGGGCCTCGTTCGATCAGTTCCAATGCACCGGCTCCGAAGGATCACGGCGATTATCCGCTCATGACGGGAACGGAGGGCGGCAGTGGCGAGGGCATCCCCGCGCTGGCCGCCGGCCGCATTCAGTAATAGAAATACGGCGTCAGCACCGATACCTCGGTGATGCTGGTCACCGGCAGGCCGTTGCGGCGGGCTACCAGCCGTATCGCCTCGGGTGCGACTGCGTCGTAGATGCAGAACGTCTTGCGGCGGTCGGCGCTGACATAGGAATGCAGCCAGGTGACACCGCTGTTGCCGTTGACGCCGACGATCTGCGCGCATGCCTGCGCGCCGTCGGCGTTCGCCGGTATGGCAAGCCCGTCGGGGAAGCTGCGCTCGACCAGGTATCGGGGCATGGCAGGCGCCTCGGGCGGGAGTCCAGGCTGCAATTCAGCAGCAGCGGAAGCGCTGCGGCGACCATTCGGAGACGTAGTGGCGGTCGGCGGCGTAACCGGAGCTGTTGCCGTAGCCGACGCCGAATTCACTGTTGCGGTCGCGATGGACATGGCGGATCGGAGCGGAGAACGGGATCGCTGCGGCGGCAAGGACCGCGAGTTCGCTCGGGCTGTTCAGGGTGGTGACCAGGCCGGCGCTGGAGAAGAGTTCGACCATGTAGCGGGACATGACAGGTTCCTCGTCTGGATCTCGCAGCCCGGTGCTGGACTGCGACGCCAGACTAGGTGTCCGCGCTTTTTCCCACATCGGGAAGGATCCCCAGATTGCGGGTGGCGCTTCCCCATCTTTCGTGGACCGTGCCCGGAACCCGCTGGCACGGAAGTTGTCGTGGAATGGCGGGGCGCCGTGGTCTTCGTTGTAAGCTGAGGATGAAGTACTTCGAGTACTGCCATGTATAGGCGATCAGCGACGAGCGTATGCGCCCCAGGTATCTGTTTGGCGAATTCGAGCTTAATCCGGCATCTCGGGAACTCCTGCGGAACGGGGAGTTGGTTGCTCTGCGTCCCAGGGCGTTGGAGTGCCTGGTCTATCTGATCGAGCATCGCGATCGTGCAGTGGGGCGCGACGAACTGATTGCGGCGGTCTGGGGGCGAGTCGATGCCAGCGACACAGTCGTGGCCCAAACGATGTTGCGCGCGCGAAAGGCGCTGGACGACACCGGCAACCAGCAGGTAATGATCCGGACGCTGCCGCGATTCGGTTATCGCTGGGTTGCTCCGATCAGGGAAGTGGCGATCCCGTCGCATGCCGACGTGGCCGCAACGGCTGACGCTGGCGGCTACGGTGCCGTTGCGGTGCTGCCTTCTGTTTCGGCGCAATACGTCGAAGCCGACGGCGAAACCGACACGGATGCCGACACGCTCGATGTCGATGAGAGCCTGGAGGTCGGGCCACCGGAGACGATCGGGGCGGATGTCGAGGAGGCGATGGACCGTTCTCCGGCGTCCGGAAAACGACGCCACCTGCTGCGCGTTGGCCTGCCGCTACTGATCGCACTCGTCGTAGCGGTCGGCCTTGGCTTCCTTGTCTATTCGCGTCACAGAGGCGAAAGTCCGACGCAGGCGGCGGATGACGCGGTGCTGGTCATGCCGGTCGCCGTCGTTCCGATGGACTCCGAGAATGCGTGGGCCCGATTGGGCGCCATGGACTACATGGCAGCACGCCTGCGCGCCAGCGGCGTCAATGTGCTTCCCAGCGAACAGGCCATGCGTCTGAGCGTGGCGATCGAAGGCGATGCGCCCGCGGCCGCTCACAAGGAACTGCGCTCTCTCAGTGGCGCGCGCTGGATTGTCGTGCCGGCAATGCAGCGGGAGGGCAGCGGCTGGCTGGTCGTGCTGCGCGTATTCGAGGACGGCCAGGAACAACAGCTACAGGCGCGAGGCAATACGGCGCTGGTGGCCGTCGCCAACGCGGCCGACGCATGGCTGCGGCGACTGGGCGGACAGGGCGAAACGGGGCCGCCGCCAGGCCCCTTGGCCGAGCGCCTGCAGCGGCTCGACGCGGAAATCCTGGCGGGCCGGCTGCAGGAAGCGACCCGTCTTCTCAGGACCTCGTTGCCGGCCGAACGCCGCGATCCCCGCTTTCTCTATCGCGAGGCCAAGCTCGAATTTCGCGCCGGGCACGTCGACGCGTCGGCGACCTTGTTCCGGCAGGCTCTGGATCAGGCGGCGGACGCTGACACGCCCACGAAGATCGGCGCGCTGCAAGGATTGGCCGGAGCCGAACGTGCCCGCAACAACCTGGGCGCCGCTGAGCTCCGCTTTAACCAGGCGTTGGCGCTGCTGCAGTCGTTGCCCTCCGATCGCATCAATTCGCGCCTGACCGGGCTGGTCTATCAAGGGCTGGGCATCATCCGCGCCCAGCACGGCGACGTCGACGGCGGCATGAAGTACCTGGGCCAGTCCCGTGTCTGGATCCAGCGCTCCGGAGATCTCGTCTTATTGGGGGTGATTGGGCACAACATCGGCCTGGCCGAGATCCTGCGCGGGAACTATGCGCAGGCCCTGAGCGAATTCGACCGTTCGATCGAGACGTTCGAGCGGTTCCGGGTCAACGACTATCTCGTGAATTCATTGAGCGAAAAGGCGCAGTTGCTGCTGGCACTGGGTCGGCCCACCGATGCCGGGGACACCATTCGCCGCGCGCAGCTGCTTCTGCCCAAGCTGGAAGACAACCGCCTGGTGGTCGAAGTCCTGGTGAGGACGGCCAGGATCCAGATGGCGCAAGGGCGGATGCGCGACGCCGGCGACACGCTGGCCCGCCTCCGATCGCGTGGCGTGCGCGACACCGATCCCGCTCTCCTCGAGTTGTTGCTGCGCCTGCACCTGGCACGAGGCGAGTTGGCCGAGGCGAGGAAGCTTGCCGGGAATGGTCCGTCCTCGACGGGTGCCGGCGATGGATTGATGTTGGCGGCCGTCCAGGTCGCGTTGCGCGTTGGCGATCTGCCATTGGCGAAATCGTGGCTGGCCGGCGACGCGTCGGTTGGCGAGCAGGATGCCCGTTATCACGCAGTGGCCCTCGAGCTGGCGCGCGCACTTATTGCGCGAAGCGAAGGCCATGGGGCGACCGCTCTCGAGCATGTGGAGCGGGCCGCGGGCGTGGCCGGAGTGTCCCCCGAAGCAGAGATACAGACGGGTGTCGTGCAGGTGGGTGTCCTGCTCGATGCGCGGCAGTACGACGCTGCGTCGGCCATCATGGGAAGGCTGGAGAAGTACGCGGAGACGGACTATCGCGTCGCCTGGGCGATGCTGGCGCTCTATAGGGCGCTGGGAGACCAGCAAGTGGCTGCCGCGGCGCTCGAACGCGCGAACACGCTTGGCGGCGATCGTGATGTTGCGGTTGAGCCAGTGCTGTGACTTGAGGTTTGAAGGGGCATCGCCGGCGCGACGCCGGATCGATCCGCAGAGATTGAGTAAAGGCTGAGTACGCCGCCGTACGGCGGCGTCGAACATCCCGTTACGTCCCGATATCCGAGCGCGGCGAGGGATCTGCTTCAACCCAGTAAGGCCACAACGACAGGTCCATCCCTGGTCGGGCGAAAGCCCGAACCCCGTGAATGAGTACGCCGGCGTACGGCGACATCAGGCGTCAACTTGATCCCGTATCTGCCTGGGCAAGGCCGGGCCCCTCACCGAGGTTTTGAACCAGCCCGGCATCACCCACGCGTGAGCGCTCCCGACCCGGTCTGACCGGGGCATCTCCGTTCCATTTCCTTTCCATGACCTTGCCGCTTTCCCCTCTTGTGGGGCTGACGGGCTGGGGCGGAACGTTGATCCACTTGCGATTCCGCACAGACGGGACGCCGTGATGCAGCGCCACTGCACTGCATCGGAATTCGACTCCGGGGAGCCTTCATGCATCTGAATACCAAGCCGTATGCAGCAGCTGTACTCGCCATTGCCGTGGGTACCGCGCTGGCGGCGGCCAAGCCATCGCCCACCGGGCGCGCCTTCGACCTGCTGCGCAGCCACGCGCCCGCGGTCAGGTCTTCCGTCAATGACCAATATGTCGTGCGGGATGTGACCGTCGACAGGGACGGGACCGAGCACGTCCGCTTCGACCGCACCTACGCGGGACTGAAGGTGATCGGCGGCGACCTGGTCATGCACTCGCGCAACGGCCAGTACAGGGGAATTTCCATGACCCAGGGCGCGCCGCTGTCCCTGTCGGTCCGGCCCAGCTTCGACTCGAACGCTGCGGTCGTCGCCGCCGGCGTGGAGTTCGGCTCCGATTTCGCGGGCGTTCCGGAGAGCACGCTGGTGGTCTACGCCCGCGGTGGCGCGCCCCGGCTGGCCTGGCAGATCCACCTGCATAACGAGCGGGCGGACATGACCTATATCGTCGATGCGCACGGCGGCCGGGTGCTGGATCGCTGGAGCAACCGCGAGACCGCTGTCGCCAACGGGACGGCCAGGACCCTGTACTCGGGCGCTGTCCCGATGACCACCAACTCCATCTTCGGCGGCTACGAGATGCGCGACCCGACGCGCGGCGGCACCCGCACCATCGACGCCTCCAACAGCCGCACCTCTGGCCAGGTCTACAAGGATGCCGACAACGTCTGGGGGAACCACGCCGTCTCCGACGTGGCCACCGCCGCCACCGATGCGCAGTACGGCTCGAACGTCACTTGGGACTACTACAAGAACACGCACGGCCGTAACGGCATCGGCAACGATGGCAAGGGTGCTTACAACCGTGTGCACTACGGCTTTTCCTACAGCAACGCCTATTGGTCCGACGGCTGCTTCTGCATGACCTATGGCGACGGCGACGGCGCCAACATCGGCCCGCTCGTAGCGCTCGACATCGCCGGCCACGAGATGAGCCACGGCGTCACTGCCCGCACCGCGGGCCTCATTTACTCCGGTGAATCCGGCGGCCTGAACGAGGCGAACTCGGACATCATGGGCACGATGGTCGAGTTCTATGCCGGCAATCCCCAGGACACCCCGGACTATCTGATCGGCGAGGAAGTCTTCGCAGCCAACGTGCCCGGCAGTCCCAACCAGCGTGCGCTGCGCTACATGTTCAATCCGTCCGCCGACCACGCCTCGCCCAACTGCTACTACAACGGCATCGGCAATCTGGACGTGCACTACTCCTCGGGCATCGCCAACCTGTTCTTCTACCTGTTGGCCGAAGGCACCGGCGCCAAGATCTACAGCGGTGTGAACCACACGCCGGCACCGACCTGCAACGCATCGACATTCGCGGGTATCGGCCGCGCCAAGGCCGAGAAGATCTGGTACCGCGCACTGACCGTGTACTTCACTTCCAGCACCGACTACCCCGGTGCGCGCACGGCCACGATCAACGCTGCGAACGACCTGTACGGCGCCGCTTCGGCCGAAGCGAGCGCGGTTGCGACCGCCTGGTCCGCCGTCAGCGTCAACTGATCCCTGACAGGGGGAGCTTCGGGGTGCCCGGAAGACTGGGCACCCCGTGGCGCTTGCACATGTCCGGCACACAACAAGAACTCAAACGCTCAGCCCAGGGGAAGCAATGACTGGATCCAGCCAGCACCACACCGGTGCGCGCAAGCCGCGCGCTCGCACGACCCCTGCGGTCGCCCCCGTTACGCGCGCCATCCGCGCGGCCCTGGCCGTGTCGGCCACGATGCTGGTGTTGTCCGCGCCGGCGTTGGCGGCCCGTCCCTGCAGCTTCGCGGAGGTTGTGGGCAACGGCTACGTTTGCGACGGCGGTTTCGTCCAGGTCGGTCCGGATGCAGCCTTGTTGTCGCCGGTCGATCTGACCCGGGTGCGGGGCGAAGGCGAGATTCCTGCCAGCGTCATTCCGGCGGTGGGGGCCGCCGGTTGGGCCGGCGATGTCTCGCGCCCCCACCCGGGCAGCCTCGACGAGGAGGCTGCCGCGAGCATCGCAATCTGGGAGGCCGGCGCGGTCGACGATGTTTCGGTGATCGGCGGTGGCAGCGGCGGCGGCATTGGCGCCGCGAGCGCGGCCGAGCTCCTCTCGATCGACAACAGCAATGCCATCAATGTCAGCGGCTCCGACTGGCAATACGGCATCCGCGAGCACGACTTCTACGACGACGTCACCGTCGTCAACAGTGGCGACCTCAATGTCGATTCGTCGGGTGCCGGTAGCCCGTACACGCCCGGCAATCATGCGTTCGGCATCCGCGCGAGCTCTTTCTACGGCGACGTCGAAGTAGCCAACACCAGCGCGATCACTGCCCACGCCAGCAATGATCCCGACTTTGGCTACTCATATGCCCGAGGCATCGTCAGCCTGTCCTATTACGGGGACGCCAGGACCAACAACGCAGGCAGCATCGATGTCGCCGCCGGTGGCGAGGACTGGGCGCTCGCGTTCGGTATCTACAACATCGCCTCGGGCTTCCATGCATCGACGGTGGACAACAGCGCGTCGATCTCCGCGAGCGCCACCACCGATGGCAGCGGCGATTTCCAGTGGGCCTGGGCCGCCGGTGCGAGGGCCACGGCCATCTATCCCGCTTATGGCGCCGTTGCGGGGTACGACGACGTGCTGCTGCACAACTCCGGCGACATCTCCGCCTTGGCCAGCGTCGAAGGACATGACGGCAATGCCGTGGCCTGGGGTGCCTACACGATGTCGCTGAATCCGGGCGGCACATCCACGCTCGAGAACGACGGCACGATCTCAAGCTACGCCCATGCCGGCTTCGCGGATTCCAGCTACAGCTACGCCGCCGGCATCATCGCCGCCAATCGCGACGGCAGCGCGGTAGCCGCGAATCACGGCCATGTGGATGCCGTTGCCCGCAACGACGCTGACGACGGCGTCGCCCAGGCCATCGGCGTCAAGGCGACATACCTCAGCATCGGCTACGGCGACTCGACCATCACCAACGACGGGGACGTCGAAGCGCATGCCTCGGGCCATGGTGGCCGGGCCTTGTCGACCGGCCTCTCCACGGGTGGCTACTACAGCGGCAGAACCAGCACGATCGACAACGCCGGCAGCGTGATCAGCACGGCCGACATCGACGCGTCCGGCATCGCCTACGCAACCGGCATCAGCGGCCGCAGCAAGTACGGCGCCAGCGTCGTGAACAGCGACGACATCAGTGCGCACGCGACCGTCGTCGACGGTGCCGCCATCGCCATGGGTGTTTACGCCAGCAGCGACAACGGCGGTTATGCCGCAGTGACCAACCAGGGCGACATCAGCGCTGCCGTGGTCGTCACCGGCAGCGACACCTACAACATGGGTCACGCCTCAGGCGTCCGCGCCGCGGGCTACGACGCGGCATCCGTCAACAACACGGGTTTCATCGACGCCAGCGCCATCGCCAACACGGCCAACGTCACGGCCTATGGCGCGATCAGTTCCTCGGATCACCTCTCCTATCTGACCAACGATGCCGACGGCATCATCGACGCCACTGCCGGCACCCTGGACGGCAACGCACTCGCCGTCGGTGCCCTGGCCTCCGGCTGGGATGCGGCGACGCTGAGCAACTACGGCGGCATTTCCGCCCTGGCCACCACCGGGAACGGTGACGCGCAGGCGTATGCAGCCGTCGTCAACGGCACCTATTCGGGCATCGGCCTGCTGATCAACGGCGGCGACCTCAGCGCCGAGGCGGCAGCCGGTGCTGGCGGTCGCGCGTACGCCACGGGCGCGTACGTGTATGCGAATGTCGCAAGCATCTTCAATGACGCCAGCAGCAGTGCCACGGCCACCGCCGGCGCTGGCGGCACGGCCATTGCCCGCGGCGCACGCGCCTACGGCATGTACACGTCTGTCTCCAACTACGACGCACTCACGGCCAGCGCTACCGCCGACGGCGGTACCGCCATGGCCAGGGGCATCGACTCGCTCGGCTATCTCGGTTCGTCCGTCGACAACGCCGCGGACATCCTGGCGGTCGCCGACGCGGATGGCGGCACAGCCACGGCGATGGGCAGCTATTCGCTGGGCCTCATCTTCAGCTCCTACACCACCAACACGGGGACGATCGTCGCCGATGCCAGCGGCGCCAGCGCCGATGTGCTGGGCGTCCTCAATGCCGCCCTGTACCTCGGGGATGCGGTCACAACCAACGACGGCAGCATCACTGCCTTCGCTGAAGGCACTATTGCGCCTTACGGAGAAGCAGAGGCCGTAGCCATCGGCGTCTACAACTTCGCGATGTACTACGACTCCATGGTGGACAACCGCGGCTCGATCTCCGCCACGGCCCTGGCGACGGAGGACATCTTCGGCACCTACGGGTTCCTCCAGGCCAAGGCGCTGGGCGTGCAGGCGCTGGCCGCGTACGGCTACGGCGAGACGTCGATCGTCAATACCGGCGACATCCACGCGGCGGCCGTCACCAGTCAGGGCTATGCATCCGCATGGGGCGCCGTCGCCCAGTCGGGCATGTACGGTTCCGCGTCGATCGAGAACGACAATCTGATCGCCAGCTATGCCCATGCCGACATCGGCGTGGGCATGGCCCTCGGCGCCTACGCGGTCAGCCTGGCCGGCACTTCGCAGATCGTGAATCACGGCGACATCGTCGCCACCGCGGACGCCGAGCGCGGCATCGTCGGTGTGGCCGTCGATTACGCGGACGCCACCGGCGTGCGGCTGATGAGTGTTCCGTACGGCGGCGGCGAGGCCATCCTCGAGAACTACGGCAATATCCGGGCGAGCACCACCATCCTGGGCGGCATCGGCTACGCCACCGGCGTCGAGGCGTATAGCCTGGACACCTCGATCCACAACGCCGTCGGCGCGCACATCACAGCAACCGTCGATGCCGAACTCTTCGGTGGTGCATTCGCCACGGCCGTCAACGCGGGCGGCATGTACGGCGTCGACCTCGTCAACGACGGCGCCATCACCGCCTACGGCCACGCCAATGCGCACTCGGAAGGCGCCTACGGCTTCTACGGCGCCGCCGGCGCGACCGGCATCTATCTCAACGCCAGCCTCCAGGGCGATGCGATGGTGCAGAACAATGGCGACATCAATGCGATTGCGATTGCCGGGAACAGCGTCAGCTGGGCCCAGGGCGGTGCCGGCGCGACCGGCGTCAACGTCTACGCCAAGTACGACGCGAGCATCGTCAATGCAGGCGATATCAATGTCATCGCGGAGTCCCAGTTCGGCAACGTCGCCGCTTACGGTGCGGTCGCCCGTGGCAAGTACAGCAGCCACATCGTCAATGAAGCCGGTTCCAGCATCGTGGCGTCCGCTGCGGTAGGCAGCCTGGCGGGCGACCAGTACGCGGGGCGTGCCGTCTCGTTCGGAACCCAGATCTTCAAGCGCGGGATGGACGATGCCGTCACCTACAACGCGGGCAGCATTGTTTCCCATGCCGTGGTCACGCCGGACGGGACGGGCGCAGCGATCGGCAGCATCGCCACCGCCTTCGGTAGTTCCATCGGATACAACTCCGCGGTAATCAGTGGAGAGGTGATCAACGTCGGCGCCATCGAGGCCGCCGCCAGCGCCGATTTCGGCTACGCATCGGCGTACGGCGCCTTCGTGGCCACCGACCACGACGCGCTCATCACCAATGATGGCGACATCCAGGCGGGCGCCTCAGCGACCGGCGGCAATGCCTTCGCGGTCGGCAGCTACGCGTTCTCGCTGCACCAGACAGTTACCTACAACTGCGACTACTACGGCTGCGACTATGCGAACCCCAACATTGTGGTGGACGACGGCAGGTCGCTGATCGACAACAGCGACCAGATCACGGCGGCGGCGACGGCGCAGGGCGGCGTGGGCTACGCCTACGGCGCGGTCGCGATCGGTGCATTCAGCGCCGGCATCACCAACGCGGGCCAGATCAGAGCGAGTACCGACGCTGACGATGCCCTGGCGATCGGTGTCCTCGCCAACAGCCTCTATGGATCGGCCGGATTGCAGAACGACGGCGACATCGTCGCCACCGCCGATGGCGACGTCGCGAATGCCTACGGTGCGCGCATCCTGGGTGCCTACGGCGACGTCGACAACGGCTACCTCGCGGCAACGATCACCAACTCCCGCAACATCCGCGCCCGCTCGGACGGCACGACCGCAACCGCGACCGGCGTGGAGGCTACCGGCCGCAACGGCGACGGCATCCGGATCGACAACGCCGGCACGATCCTGGCGGCTGCTTATGGCACCGATGCGACGGCCACCGCAGTCGCGATGGATTCCTACGGCAACAACACGCTGACCAACACCGGCACCATCGCCGCGCTCGGTGATGGCATGCGGATCGCCATCGCTTCGGGCAGCGGGGCGACCGCGAACATCACCAATGGCGGCTCGATCACCGGCGCCATCCTCACCGGTGGCCTGGACGACAGCTTCGACAACGCCGCGGGTGCCACCTGGCATGTTTTGGGCGACACCGACTCCGACTTCGGCGCCGGTGACGATCACATCGTCAACAACGGCACGATCTTCCTGGACAACGCTGCGATCCGCCTGGGTGGCTACGTCAACGGCAACACGTTCGACAACTTCGGTCTGATCGGCGTCTCGGGCAGCAACGTGCTCGACATGGACAATCCCTTCCCGGTCTACAACAACGGGACGATCAGCTTCGTCGATGGCGTGCCCGACGACATGCTGACCATCGTCGGCGACTTCGCCGGCGACGGTGTCCTCAACCTCGATGTCAGCGTGCTGAACCAGGCCAGCGACCGGCTCTATGTCGACGGCAGCGTGATCGAGCCGATGACGCAGACGATCAACGTCAACCTGCTGGACGTGCCGAACGCGCCCAGCATCGATATCCCGCTGGTGAACGTGAGCGGCAGCGCGGCGGCCGGCGACTTCGTACTGGGCAATGTCAGCTACAACACGGGCGGCTTCCTGACCCTGGGCTTCGGCCTGAGCTCCAGCATCGATTCCGCCAACGCGCGTGACGATGTCTACGCGCTCCGCGTGGACGCGACCGGCCTGAACGGCACGGGCTCGCTCGCCGCCGCCGTGGCGCCGGGTGCGCAGAGCCTGGTCAATGCCCAGGTCGGGACCTGGCGCCAGCGCATGGGCGTGGTGCCGGAAAAGGGCGACACCGTGGTGGCGCCGTGGATGCGCGTGTTCACCAGCAGCGGCGACGAGGAGGCTCGCCACAGCTCCAACTTCGGCAGCGGCGGCACCTTCGGTTTCCACCAGTCGAACCACGGTTGGGAACTGGGCCTGGATGTCCGCCCGACCGAGCACATCGCCCTGGGCGTGCTGCTCGGCAAGTCGGATGGCAGTCAGCGCGTGGGCGGCGGCGCCGGCAGCGACCGCTTCGACGGCAGCACCGTCGGTCTGTATGGCACGTGGCTGGGTTCCAACGGCTTCTACGTCGACCTGTCGCAGCGCTGGATCGATGTCGATGCACGCCTGCGTGCGGCGACGGGAGCCGTCACGACCAAGGCGACGGCCGATGGATTCAACGTCGAGACGGGCTTCACCGCCTGGACGCTGGCGGGCATCAACGTGGTGCCTCAGTTGCAGTACACGCGCACCCGCGTCGACGACATCAGGCCGGTGCAGGACGCCGGCTCCACCTTCACCAGTGACGGTGGGGCGTCCTCGCGTGGCCGGTTGGGCGTGGCTTTCGACAAGAGCTTCCAGGCCTCCGGCTTCACGATGACTCCGTACGGCTCGCTCAACGTCGTGCGCGAGTTCGATGGCGATTACGACTACTCGATCAACGACGGTCTGTCGGGTTCGACGCGCATCGAAGGCACCAGCGCCATGCTCGAACTTGGCATGGGCGCGCACAAGGGCGGGTTGTCGGTCAGCGGTGGCCTGAGTTGGACCGACGGCGGCGCGCAGCAGGGCGTCGTGGGTGGGCAGCTCGTGCTGCGTTACGGCTTTTAAGTGAACGAGGGGGGCCGGCGAAGTGTTTGCCGGCCCCCGACACCGCTGCGTGCGGTGATTTCCAGGCAAGGCCCGGCGCTGTCGTCTGGCCGGACATGAGGAGTGGCAAGACGTGGTCAGCAAGCATCCGCCCGAGGGCGTCCAGGACAACGACATCAAGGACGGAAGCGAAGAAGCGCAACTGCAAACGGTAGGCGCTGAGCCGGCCGCCACTGCAGCGCAGGCCCGCGCGGCCAGACCGCCGCTGAACCTGGCGCAGCTGAAGGTAGAGAAGAGCTGCTCGCGCGGGCTGGCCGGATGGCTGGCCGGCAACCGCATCTCGCTCGCGATCACGTCCTACCAGACCGGGCGCGTGTACCTGGTCGGAAGCGACAAGCAGGGCCGCGTGTCCTTCTTCGAGCGCATCTTCGAGCGCGCGATGGGCATCGTCGGCAACGCGCAGCGCATCTATCTTGGTGGCCTGTACCAGCTGTGGCGCTTCGAGAACGTGCTGCGTCCCAACGAGACGATCCGCCAGCAGTTCGACAAGTGCTACGTGCCGCGCAACGCGCAGACCATCGGCGATCTCGACATCCACGAGCTGGGGATCCGCAAGAACGGCAAGGTGGTGTTCGTCAACACCAAGTACTCGTGCCTGGCCGAACTCAGCCAGACGCACAGCTTCAAGGCGATCTGGAAACCGGATTTCATCAGCAAGCTCGCACCCGAGGACCGTTGCCACCTCAACGGCCTGGCGATGGTCGATGGCGAACCGCGCTACGTGACCGCGGTGTGCCGTAGCGACACCGTCGACGGCTGGCGCGATCGTCGCCACGACGGCGGTGTCGTGATCGACGTCACCACCAATGAGATCGTGTGCGAGGGCCTGTCGATGCCGCATTCGCCGCGCTGGGCGAATGGAAAACTGTGGGTGCTCAACGCCGGTACCGGCCACCTTGGCTGGGTCGACTTGGCAACGAAGAAGTTCGTGCCGCTGGTCTTCGTGCCCGGCTTCGCGCGCGGTCTGTCGATCGTCGGCAACGTCGCTGCGGTTGGCCTGTCCAAGCCGCGCAACCAGCGCTTCGAGGGGCTGCAGCTCGACGCAGAACTCGGCAAGCGGGACGCCGATCCGTGGTGCGGCGTCCAGATCATTTCGCTGGCCACCGGCGACGTGATGAACTGGATCCGCTTCGAGGGCGACATCAGCGAGATCTTCGACATCAGCTTCCTGCCCAACGTGCGCAACCCGATGATGGTGGGCCTGCGCACGGCGGAAATCCGCGAACTCATCACGTTCGAATCGGCGCTGGATGCGGTGGAGGCCGAAGTCGCATGAGAATCATGGACAGGTTCGTCACCGCGGTGGCGGTGGGCACGGTGTTGTGTGGGATTGCGGTAGCGGGCCTCCTCTTGCTTACCGGGACCTCCACGCCGGCCCACGCCGCGGAAGGGGCTGCGTCCGCGGCGACAGCGCAGGCCGCGGCGCCGCGTTTGTTCGACACGCTCGACGCCAACAAGGACCAGGTGCTGTCGCGCCAGGAATTCCAGTCGGGCTTCGCCGTATTGCAGCGCCTGGTCGCGATGCAGGTCCGTCTTCGGGAACAATTCGGCGTGCTGGACGCAAATCGCAGCGGTGCGATCGAAGCCAGCGAGTATGCAAACCTCGAACTGATCAGGAGCCAGGGCAAGGCGGCACCATCGCTCGCCGCCTTCGATGCCGATCACGACAAGAAGCTCGGTTTTGCCGAGTACGCAACGCTGGTACGCACACTCGCCACCGGGCAGGCCTCGGCGAAGAAGTAGCAGATGCACAGCACCGATGTTGTCCAGGAGCCGCACTTGAGTACCGAAATATCGTTCGAGACCGTTCCGGTCTGGAAGCAAGTCACCGCGGAACTTTCCGCGGAGTTGATCGACCTGTGGGGGCGCTCGCAGGCCATTCCCGACCCGGAGCAGGCGGTCCGGCGTGCCCGCCAGGCCGTCTGCATCGCCCGTGACAAGTCCGGCGCGGTTTGCGGCGTCGGCACGGCCGTCATCCGCGTCCTGCCGCGGCTGCGGCAACCGTTGTACTACTACCGCCAGTTCTTCGCTCCGGAGTTCCGCGGGCAGAAGCAGGCGGTCCCGTTCTTGAACGAGTCCCGCAAATTGCTGGAGGAGTACAACGAGTCGCTCGCCGAGCCCGAAAGTCTCGGGATACTGCTGGAACTCGAGAACCGGCAGCTCATGGCGCGCTACGCGCGCGCCTATGAGCCGGCGGCGGACTCGACCTTCATCGGCTATTCGCGAAGGGGGTTGCCGCTGCGGGTTTCCTACTTCAAGGACGCGCGCTTGTTGCCGCAGCCGTCGCAGGCTGGCACGTCCTGACCAGGGTCGCGCAGGCCGCGGCCCGGGTCTAGAACGAATCGCCCGGGACGCGCACCCAGCCTTCCATCAGCACGCGTGCACTGCGGCTCATCACCGCCTTGGTCACGGTCCACTCACCATTCACTTGCCGTGCTTCGGCGCCGACGCGCAGGGCGCCGGAGGGATGGCCGAAGCGCACCGCGGAACGATCGCCGCCGCCTGCAGCCAGATTGACCAGCGTGCCGGGAATCGAGGCCGCCGTGCCGATGGCGACGGCGGCGGTGCCCATCATCGCGTGGTGCAGCTTGCCCATCGACAGCGCGCGCGCGTGCAGGTCGATCTCGCCCGCGGCGATGTGCTTGCCGCTGGAGGAAACGTAATCCTGGGCCGGTGCGACGAAGGCGACCTTCGGTGTGTGCTGGCGCGTGGCGGCCTGCGTCACATCCGCGATCAATCCCATGCGCACCGCGCCGTGCGCGCGGATCGCCTCGAACTTGGCCAATGCGGCCTTGTCGTCGTTGATCGCGCCCTGCAACTCGGTGCCGGCGTAACCGAGGTCGGCGGCGTTGAGGAAAATGGTCGGGATGCCGGCGTTGATCAGCGTCGCCTTGAACGTGCCCACGCCGGGGACCTCGAGATCGTCGACCAGGTTGCCGGTCGGGAACATCGCACCGCCGCCTTCGCCCTCGTCGGCGGGATCGAGGAACTCCAGTTGGATCTCCGCGGCCGGGAACGTCACGCCATCGAGTTCGAAATCGCCGGTTTCCTGGACCTGCCCATTCGTCATCGGCACATGCGCGACGATGGTCTTGCCGATGTTGGCCTGCCAGATGCGCACGGTGGCGATGCCGTCATGCGGCACGCGCGCGGGATCGATCAGGCCGTTGGCGATCGCGAACGGGCCGACCGCCGACGACAGGTTGCCGCAGTTGCCGCTCCAGTCGACGAAGGCGGTGTCGATGGAGACCTGCCCATACAGGTAATCGACGTCGTGATCGGCCACGTCGGATTTCGCGATGATCACGCACTTGCTGGTGCTCGACGTCGCCCCGCCCATGCCGTCGGTGTGCTTGCCGTAAGGATCGGGCGAACCGATCACGCGCATCAGCAACGCGTCGCGCGCCGGGCCCGGGAGCCGTGCGGCTTCGGGCAGGTCCTGCAGGCGGAAGAAAACGCCCTTGCTGGTGCCGCCACGCATGTAGGTGGCGGGGATGCGGAGTTGCGGTGCGTGGGCCATGGTTACGTTCCGGTGTTGGTGCTGTTCTCCCTCTCCCGCTTGCGGCGCCCGAAGGGTGTCCAAGGGTGAGAGGGTTGGGGTGAGGGTAGGAGGCGGTCGTAATGCAGGAGCACCCCCATCCGCCCCTTCGGGGCACCTTCCCCCGCAGGCGGGAGAAGGGCGGTGATATCAGGCGTTGTCGGGGATCGTCGGCTCGACCAGCTGCGCGAGCAGGGCCAGCGATTCCTGCCAGCCCAGGTAGCAGAACTCGACCGGGATCGCGTCGGGGATGCCCTGCTGGACGATGTGCAGTTCGGTGCCGCAGAGCACCGGCTTGAGCGTCACCGTCACTTCCATCTCGCCGGGCAGGCCCGGATTGTCGAAGCGGTCGTTGTAGCGGAGCTTCTCGCCCGGCACGAGTTCCAGGTAGGTGCCGCCGAACGAATGGCTGCTGCCGGTGCCGAAGTTGGTGAACGACATGCGATAGCCGCCGCCCACGCGCGCGTCCATCTCATGGACCTTGCCGGTGAATCCGTGCGGCGGCAGCCACTTCGCCATCGCATCGGCATCGAGGAACGCGCGATAGACGCGGTCGGCGGGGGCCTTCACTACGCGGTGCAGGGTGACGGTTCCGGGCATGGTGCAAGCTCCTTTGCGGGTGGGGATCGAACTGTAATCAGGCTGCCTGGGCGGATTCGAGGAAATCGTTGGCGAACCGCTGCAGCACGCCGCCGGCCTCGTAGATCGATACTTCTTCGGCCGTGTCGAGGCGGCAGGTCACCGGCACCTCCACGCGCTCGCCGTCGCGGCGATGGATCACCAGCGTGAGCGTCGCGCGCGGCGTGCGTGCGCCGACCACGTCGAAGGTTTCGGTGCCGTCGATGCCGAGCGTGGTGCGGTTCGTACCAGGCAGGAATTCCAGCGGCAGAACGCCCATGCCGATCAGGTTGGTACGATGGATCCGTTCAAAACCTTCGGCGGCGATCGCCTCCACGCCGGCCAGGCGCACGCCCTTGGCGGCCCAGTCGCGCGAGGAACCCTGGCCGTAGTCGGCGCCGGCAATGATGATCAGCGGCTGGCGGCGTTCCATGTAGGTCTCGATCGCTTCCCACATGCGGGTCACCTGGCCCTCGGGTTCGACGCGAGCGAGCGAGCCCTGCTTCACGTTGCCGGCGTCGTCGCGCACCATCTCGTTGAGCAGCTTCGGATTGGCGAAGGTCGCGCGCTGCGCGGTGAGGTGGTCGCCACGGTGCGTCGCGTACGAATTGAAGTCCTCTTCCGGCAGGCCCATCTTCGCCAGGTATTCGCCGGCTGCGCTGTCGAGCAGGATCGCGTTCGACGGCGACAGGTGGTCGGTGGTGATGTTGTCGCCGAGCACCGCCAGCGGGCGCATGCCGGCGAGCGCGCGTTCGCCGGCCAGCGCGCCTTCCCAGTACGGCGGACGACGGATGTAGGTGCTCTGCGGGCGCCAGTCGTACAGCGGGCTGATCTTCTCGCCATGTTCGACGCTGAACTTGAACATCGGCTCGTACACGGCGCGGAACTGCTCCGGCTTCACGCTGCTGGCGACGATCGCGTCGATCTCCTCGTCGCTCGGCCAGATGTCCTTGAGCGTGACCGCATTGCCCTGCGCATCGGTGCCGAGAACATCCTTCTCGATGTCGAAGCGCACGGTGCCGGCGATGGCATACGCCACCACCAGCGGCGGCGATGCGAGGAACGCCTGCTTCGCGTACGGGTGGATGCGGCCATCGAAGTTGCGGTTGCCCGACAGCACGGCGGTCGCATAGAGGTCGCGTTCGATCACTTCCTTCTGGATCATCGGATCCAGTGCGCCGCTCATGCCATTGCAGGTGGTGCAGGCGAAGCCGACGATGCCGAAACCGAGCTGCTCGAGCTCCGGCAGCAGTTTCGCTTCCTCCAGGTACAGCTGCACCGCTTTCGAGCCCGGTGCGAGCGAGGTCTTCACCCACGGCTTGCGCGTCAGCCCGCGTGCGTTGGCGTTGCGTGCGAGCAGGCCGGCCGCGATGACGTTGCGCGGGTTGCTGGTGTTGGTGCAGCTGGTGATCGCGGCGATGATCACGGCGCCATCGGGCATCAGGCCCTGTGCTTCCTGCGCGCGCGCTGCGTCGAGGCCCGTGGCGATGCCACGCGCGGCCAGTTCCGAGGTCGGCAGGCGCTTGTGCGGGTTGGACGGGCCGGCCATGTTGCGGACCACCGTCGACAGGTCGAACGTCAGCGTGCGTTCGTACTGCGCGCTCTTCAATGCGTCGGCCCACAGGCCGGTCTGCTTCGCGTAGGTCTCCACCAGCCTGACCTGCGCGTCGTCGCGGCCGGTGAGGCGCAGGTAGTCGATGGTCTTGTCGTCGATGAAGAACATCGCCGCGGTTGCGCCGTACTCGGGCGCCATGTTGGAGATGGTGGCGCGATCGCCCAGCGTCAGCGCCGCCGCGCCTTCGCCGCGGAATTCCAGGTAGGCGCCGACCACTTTCGACTGGCGCAGGAATTCAGTCAGAGCAAGCACGATATCGGTGGCGGTGATGCCCGGCGCAGGCTTGCCGGTCAGTTCGACGCCGGTGATGTCGGGCAGGCGCATCCACGAGGCGCGACCGAGCATCACGCTCTCCGCCTCCAGGCCACCTACACCTATCGCGATCACGCCCAGTGCATCGACATGCGGCGTGTGGCTGTCGGTGCCGACCAGGGTGTCGGGGAACGCCACGCCGTCGCGCGCGTGCACGACCGGCGACATCCGCTCCAGGTTGATCTGATGCATGATCCCGTTGCCCGGCGGAATCACGTCGACATTCTTGAATGCCTTCTTCGTCCAGTTGATGAAGTGGAAGCGGTCCTCGTTGCGGCGGTCCTCGATGGCGCGGTTCTTCGCGAACGACTCCTTGTCGAAGCCGGGCGCTTCCACCGCCAGCGAGTGGTCGACGATCAGCTGCGTCGGCACCACCGGATTGATCTGCGCCGGATCGCCACCGCGCTCGGCGATGGCGTCGCGCAGGCCGGCCAGGTCCACCAGCGCGGTCTGGCCGAGGATGTCGTGGCACACCACGCGCGCCGGGAACCACGGGAAATCGAGGTCGCGGCGATTCTCGATCAACTGCGTCAGGTACGCGTCAAGCATTGCCGGATCGGCACGTCGCACCAGGTTCTCCGCGTGTACGCGCGAGGTGTACGGCAACCGGTCCCATGCACCGGGCGCAATCGCGTCGACCGCGGCCCTCGCGTCGAAGTAATCGAGCGTGGTGCCCGGAAGCGGCTTGCGGTATTGAATGTTCATGGTCGGCAACTGGAGTGTTGTACTGGGAGTGGGACGGCGCGCAGGCGCGGATGATGGTGCGGCCATGCGATAACCACGGCTGGCGGGGTGGCGCGGACGCCGGATCGTGCCCGGCACCGGCAATTATCCCGCATTCGCACCGGGGCCGTGCGAACTACCGTCGACCGGGGCGCCGCGTTCGCCTCCATAATTGCCTGAGTGCGTTCAGGCTCCGGCATGCCCGCGAAGCACGTCGATCCCCTCGCTACCGTGCCGGCAGGACCGGCCGGGGACGAAACCTGTTGGAGAAGTGTGTGACGGCGAAGGCGGCAATGCGGTGGTTTGATTCCGCGGCGGATTTCCGGCAATTCGAAGACTCCCTGGTCGACGCGGCCGTCGCGGCGCAGGCGCTCGCCGACCGCGACACCGTTCCCGGGCGATGCCTCGCATGCGAACGCGACGCTTCCTTCATCGTCACCACCGGTGCGCGCTTCGAAGAGCGACCCAACCTGCGGGAAGGGCTGCTGTGCAGCCGCTGCCGCCTCACCGCGCGACAACGCACGCTGCTGTTGGCGGTGCGGGAAACACTGGGGCGCAACGCGGCGGGAGGCGGTGCTGTCCTGGAGCGCTTCTCGCGGCTGTATCGCATGCTGCGTCGGGAATACCCGAACATGACCGGCTCCGAGTTCCTGTCGCCCCGGCACGAGAGCGGGCGACGCTACCTCTGGCATCCACCAGGCCGCTGGTGGCGCGCGGCCCCGGTGCGGCACGAATCCATTACCGCGCTCTCCTACCGGGACGAGTCACTGGACTTTGTAATCCACACCGACGTGCTCGAACACGTGCCGGATACGCGGATGGCGCTGCGCGAGTGCCGGCGCGTGCTCAAGCGGGAGCGGCCGGTCGTCTTCACCGTTCCGTTCTTCACCACGCAGGCACGAAACACGATCCGCGGTCGCCTCGACGAGGAGGGCAACCTCATCGAACTGCTGCCGACCGAGTTGCATGGCGATGGCCTGAACTCGCGCGGCATCTACACCTTCTACAACTTCGGCTGGGAATTCTTCGAGCAGTTGAAGGAGGTTTTCGGCCGTACCCAGATCGGCGCGATACACGCACCGGAACATGGGTTCGTCTACGCGGACGCGAAGCCCGGTCCCTGGAACATGCTCCCGATCGTGTTCCGTGCGTACCGCTGAGGCCGTGGCAGCCGCTTCGACGCGAAGCTAGCCGCGCAGTCGCCCGTTCTCCATCGCCAGTACCCGGTCCCCGAGGTACTCCACTTCGGCGCGGGCGTGGGTCACGTACAGCATCGGGATCCGGGTTTCGTCCTTCACGCGCCGCAGGAAGGGCAGGATCTGCTGCTTCAGGCGGTCGTCCAGCGACGACAGGGGCTCGTCCAGCAACAGCAGGCGCGGCGAATAGAGCAGGGCGCGGCCGAGGGCGACGCGCTGGCGCTCGCCACCGGAGAGCATGGCCGGGCGGCGATCGAGCAGGTGGCCGATCTCGAGCAGCTGCAGCACGGTGTCCAGCGGGAACAGGCGCCCCTCCGCGGCGAGGCGGGCATGGCCGTAGAGCAGGTTGTCGCGCACGCTCATGTGCGGGAACAACTGGCCGTCCTGGAACACCAGGCCGAAGTGGCGACGCCAGGCGGGCACGAACACGCGGCGGGCACGATCGACCAGCATCTCGTCGCCGAAGTGCAGCGAACCGGCCTGCGGCTTCAGCAATCCCGCGATCAGCAGCAGCAAGGTGCTCTTGCCTGAACCTGAGGGCCCGCAGATGCCGGTGACGCCACCGGCGATCTGCGCGGACGCGTCGAGCCGGAACTCGCCGCGTGCATAGGCGAGATCAAAGTTCAGCATGCGCGCCCCGGTGGTCGGAGAAGCCCAGGCGGCGCTCGGCGCGCGCGCTGATCCAATGGCTGACCAGCAGTGCGGCCACCGCGAGCGCGATCGAGAGCAGGGTGAGGCGCAGGGCGCCGGCCTCGCCATTGGGCACGTGGGTGAGCGAATAGATCGCCAGTGGCAGGGTGCGGGTTTCCCCGGGAATATTGCCGACGAAGGCCATGGTCGCGCCGAATTCGCCGAGGCTGCGCGAGAAGCACAGCACGCAGCCGGCGATCAGCCCCGGCGCGGCGAGTGGCAGCGTGATCGTGGCGAAAACGCGCCATGGCCGCGCGCCCAGCGTGGCGGCGGCGTGTTCCAGGCGTGCATCGATCAGGCGGAAGGCGAGCCGGATCGGCTGCACCATCAACGGAAACGCCATCACCGCCGAGGCGAGCACCGCGCCCTTCCAGGTGAACGCAACCACGACCCCGAAGGTCGCTTCCAGCCAATGCCCGAGCGGTCCCTGCGTGCCGAGCAGCAACAACAGCAGATAGCCCGGCACCACCGGCGGCAACACCATCGGCAGCTGCACCAGCGCATCGACCAGGAAACGACCGGGAAAGCGGCGTCGCTCCAGCCACCAGGCCAGGGTGATGGCGGGAGGCAGGCAGACGACGGTGGCGCATAGCGCGACCTTGGCCGAGAGCCAGAGCGCCTGCGATTCCTCCGCCGAAAGCCAGGTCGTCATATCAGGGCTTCAGCACCGTGAAGCCGTGGCGGCGGAAGATCGCCGCGGCCTGCGAGGTGTGTAGAAAACGCAGGAAGGCGAGCGTCTCGGGCCGCGCATTCTTCACTGCGGCGAAGGGATACACGATAGGCGCATGCGTCTGCGCCGGAAACGCCGCGACAGTGACGACCGCGCCGCTGATGCGCGCATCCGTCGCATACACAATGCCGGCGCCGCATTCGCCGCGTTCGACGAAGGCCAGCGCGGTGCGTACGTCGTCGGTGCCGACGATGCGGCCCTGCAGTGCCGGCCACCAGCCCAGTTTTTCCAGCGCTTCCTTCGCATAGATGCCGACGGGTACGACACCGGGTTCGCCGGTGCACAGGCGGCCCTGGAACGCATTGGCGATGGCGAAGCCCGGCTGCATGCGCGCCTGGAACGGCTTGTCTTTCGGCGCGATCAGCACCAGCGTGTTGCCGAGCAGGTTGGTGCGCGACGCGGTGTCGATGCGGCCGCGCTGATCCAGGTAGTCCATCCACTTCAGGTCGGCCGATGCGAACACATCGGCAGGCGCGCCCGCTTCGACCTGCTTGGCGAGCGTCGACGACGCGCCGAAGGCGAGGCTGGGTTGCGGATGGCCGGCGCGGCGCCAATGGGCCGCGACCTCGTTGAGCGCATCGGTCAGGCTGGCGGCGGCGAAGACGCGGACAGGCGCTTCAGAGGATCCGGCGGCCTGCAGGGGACCGCAGAGCAGCAGTGCGCTCAGAAGCAGAAAACGGAGGATGCGCATGGGGGAAGCGCCATCGGGAGGTCCGGGGATTCTGCCGCAGTGCCGGGCCCGGGGCCATGACAAGCCCTTGGACAGACCTCATTCGGTAGCAGAGGGCTCAGGGCACGCCCACCCTCAACGCCGTTTGAACGAGGCCCCGATGCCGGGGCATTGGGGCCTCGCAGAGCCTTACTTGCTCGGGTGCTTCGCGAAGAGACCTGCAGGCACCTTGCGGCCGTTGGCCTCATAGATGCCCTTGATCGACTTGTACGACTCGAGCTCCGAGATGTAACCGTCGTGGTTCGTATCCTTCGTGTCGAACAGGGCGTTCTGGCCCGGCGCGACGACGAGGAACTCGGCAAGCGAGACGCGAGCGTCGTGGTCGGTGTCGATGGAATTGAACTTCGCGTCGCCACACTTGCCTTCGCCGCACTTGCCTTCCGGCGCGACCTTGGCAGTGCCCGCCGCGTAGCCCTGGGCGAGCGGCTGCACTGCGAACGAGGAACCGGCGAAGACCAGGCCGGTGAGGGCGACGCCGAGCGCGGCGACGGTGGAGTTGCGGTTATTGCGTGACATTGATGTAGCTCCGGTGGGGAAGGGTCGGGAAGGCGCGACATGCGTCTTCCTCGGGCGGCATTCCGCCGGTGTGCGGTATCGCGCTTGTGTCCAGCCGTCGCGTTTTTGTCTGGAAGTGTGGCGGCACAGGCTCCGCATACAGACCGCTACAAACACTCGATCCTGGCAGCGACCATTCTTCCACCGAGTGGAAGACTGTGCTTCGCCATGCGGTCTTTTTGCACTCCACCGACGCGAGTAGCTTCGAATCGCAGGCCGCTCTCCGAACGAGCGTGCTTGCCGCCACTCCCCGAGGAAGCCTCATGAACATCGACAACGCACACATCGACAGCACGCAGCGGCGCGTCCCTGCAATCCGGATCATCGGGGGCGCGCGATGAATTCCCTCCTGGCCAATGCCATCGATGCCCATGGCGGGCTGACTCGCTGGAAGCGGCATGACGCCCTTTCCGCCACGGTCGTTACCGGCGGCGGATTCTGGCCCCTGAAGGGACTGCTCCAGGATCCGACGCCCCGCACGGTCCGGGTATCACTGCATGAGGAGCGTGCGTCGGTCGCCCCCTTTGGAAAGCCGGAGTGGCGAAGCGTCTTCACGGCGGATCGCGTTGCCGTCGAAACCATCGACGCCGAGCTGGTTCGGGAACGCCTGGACCCGAGAGGGGCGTTCGAAGGCCACGGCATGAACACACCGTGGGATCCGCTGCACCGTGCCTACTTCAGTGGATACGCGCTGTGGACTTATCTGACCGCGCCCTTCTCCTTGGCGATGCCTGGTTTCGAGGCCGAAGAGATCGACCCCTGGAAAGAGGGCGATGAAACATGGCGCGGCCTGCGAATGAGATTTCCAGACCACATCGCCAGCCACAGCACGCAGCAGGACTTCTACTTCGGTCCCGACTTCCTGCTGCGCAGGCACGACTACCAGGTCGACGTCGCCGGTGGCTTCGGCGCGGTGCAATACGTCCACGATATCGTCGACGTGGATGGGCTGAAATTCCCGAGCCGGCGCCGGGTGTACCTACGCGGCCCCGATCTGCATCCGGTGCGCGATCTGCTGATGGTCTCGATCGATCTGAGTCGCTTCCGCCTGGAGTGACTCGACGGCCTTACGCTTCCATGCCGTAAAAGAACTGCTCGTGCACGATCTTGCCGTCGCGGACGCGATACACACAGATTTCGGCGATCTGTGAGCGGCCCACGCCCTTGAAGGTCGCATCCAGGGTCATCGCGACGCTGAACCAGTCGCCCGCGATCACCGGATCGCTGCAGCCGGCGCTGTGGACCGCCTCGACGCCCTCTGCGAACTTGCGGGTCTTCTCGAAGATGGCCGGCAGGCCCTTGGCATTGCCGAGCGATCCCGCCGGGGCCCAAGGCGGTTCGATGCTGACGGCATCTTGTGCATACAGTTCGCGCTGCGCCTGTTCGTACTGTCCGGTGCGGCACAACTCGACCAGGCGATGGGCTACGGATTCGATGTCCATTGCGATGTCCATGGCGGGCTGATCGGGAAGGGTGCGCCGGGCGCTGCTATCGGGATGACAGGATTTCGTCCGTCTGTCCGTCACGTCGGTTTAACGAGTGACAGCATGTCCGCCAGGACGTTGCGCGAAACACTACCGGGCAAGCACCTTGGACGCTTGCGAATCAAACCTCCGGCCGCTGCGGGCCGGTCGCAATCGCATCGACCCGCTCGTCGATCCAGGCGCGGACATCCGCCGACAGATCCAGGGCAGCCGAATACATATCCGGTTCGCGCATCAATACCTTGTGCGCGCCGCGTTGCTCGGCGGCAGGCAGTTCGGTGAGCCAGGCCACTTCGCCGGCGACCAGCGTCGCCACGGGCATGCCGTCGCGCCACAGCACCCGCGCGCCCAGTTGGCGCGGCACCTTGGCGCCGGCGACCACGGTGCCGACCAGGTTGAGCGGATCCAGCGCGGACAACGCGAGCCACTCGCCGTCGGGCGCGCGCTTGCGTATCTGCCGCAATGACGTGATGGCCTCGGGCAGCGCGAACTGTTCGCCCGCGAGCCCGGCGATGAAACGACCGCCGCGGATTTCGCCACGCGCCTCGAGGCGATGGTAGACACGCAACAGCTCGCGCCAAGGCGGCAGCCACGACGCCTCGCGGTCGAGCAGGCGCCAGCTCACCACGCCGTAGCGGCGCAGCAGGGTGCGGGCGATGTGCTCAATGCTGTCCGGGTCAATACGGCTTCCCCCACCTGCGCCAACATTCCTTCCCCCGCCCGCATCAACACTCCTTCCCCCGCCTGCGGGGGAAGGCTGGGATGGGGGCGCGCGCCGCGTCAACGTCCAGCGCCCCGCATCCTCGATACCCAGCAATGCGGTGCGCCGCCCGCGACGACCACGGCCGTCGAAGGCACTCGGCCGCTTCGACTGGGGCACCAGCAGCGCGCGCAGACCGGCATAGCTGTCGCAGGTCACGCGGCCGCGCGCGACGAGTTCGGCCAGCGCGTCTTCCAGCTCGGTGTGCAGCAGGTGCGCGCCGACGACCAGTTCGTCGAAGAACGACGCGCCGTGATCCTTGAGGTGATCGGCCACGCGCTGCGCACGCGACGACAGTTCCGGACCGTCGTCGAGCGACTGGGCGGTGAGCGGCGACCACAGCGGCAGGTGCCGGCGCGGCAACAACACGATCGGCGTGGCGCGCACCGGTGCCGAGCGCCCGTTGCCGCTGGATTCGGGACTGGCACCCCGCAGGCGCGTCCAGGCGACGCGACCCGCCGTGCACAGATCGTCCAGCCAGGAAATCGAATAGTCGCTGACGCGTGCCGGCAGCAGTTCACCTTCCCACGCGGCGGCGGGCGCCTCGAAGCCTTCCAGCTGCGCGAGCACGCCGGCCAGCGCTTCCGGTCCGCTCACCCGCGACGCCTTCGACACCCGTTGCCATTCGAACAGGAAGCGCATGAAGTCGCGCGGCTCGACCGGTTCGATCTCGCGACGCAGCTTGCCGATGGTGTAACGGTGGATGCGCGCGAGCAGGTGGCGTTCGCACCACTCCTCCTCGATCGCGTCGGGCGAGAAGCGACCGCGCATCACGTAGCCTTCGCCTTCCAGCTTGAGCAGGGCGAAGTCGACGTCGGATTGCGGCAGCGCCAGCGCTGTTGTCAGCGCGGCGACCGGCGTCGGGCCGAGGCCGGTGAGGCGCGAGCGCAGCAGCTCGACCAGTGCGTCCTCGCGGCTCCAGGTTTCCTGCGCGAATTCCGCGGGGGCTTCGATCACCGGTTCGCGCACAGTCAGCGGATGCAGCACGGCGGCCTGCGGCAAACGCTCCGCGGCGAACCACAGGCCCGAGCCGATCTGCAGGCGCGTGGCGCGGTGGTCCTTCGCCAGCCGGCGCAGCCATTCCGTCCAGGCATTCGATTCGGCTTCATCCTGGGTGACGCAGCCCAGCCCCATCAGCGCATCGTGCATCTCGTCGGCATTGCGCACCTGTGGCCACGCCTGTTCGCGTACTTCCTCGATCGCGCCTGGATCCAGACGACCCAGATCATCCGCGCTATCCGCATCGGCATAGCGGCGCGCCATCACCGCCTGCGTGCGGCGCTCCTCCAGCGGCGCGTCGTCGAGGAAGGCGTACGGCCGTGCATTCAGGGCCTCGGCAGCGAACGGCGAGGGCGCGGTGAGGTCGCGCGCGACGACCTCGACTTCGCCGCTTTCCATGCGTTGCAGCAGCGCGAGCCAGCCTTCGGTATCCATCGCCTCGTGCAGGCAGTCGTCCATCGTCTGCGCGACGAGCGGGTGGTCGGGGACCTCGCGCTCGCCGACGATGTTCTCCTGGCAGGCGACCTGGTCCGGGAACACCGTCGCCAGCAGGTCTTCCGACTTCATCCGCTGCAGTTGCGGCGCGACCTTCTTGCCGCCGACGAAGCGCGGCAGCGCCAGCGCGGTGGTCGCGTTCCAGCGCCAGCGCACGCCGAACAGCGGCGCGTCGAGCAGGGCCTGCACCAGCACGTGCTCGGCCGAGGACGAATGCAGGTACTTGGCGACTTCGATCAGCGGGAAGCTGTGGCTGGTCGAGAGCGACAGCACGATCGCGTCCTCGGTCGCCGCCGCCTGCAGTTCGAAATTGAACTTGCGGCAGAAGCGCTTGCGCAGCGCCAGGCCCCAGGCGCGGTTGAGGCGGCTGCCGTAGGGCGAATGGATGACCAGCTGGGTGCCGCCGGATTCGTCGAAGAAACGCTCCAGCGCGATCGTCTGCTGCGTCGGCATCATCCCGAACGCGGCCTGCTGGCGGCCGAGGTAATCGGCCAGCTGCAACGCGGCTTCAGGCGTGAGACCCACATCATCGACCAGCCAGCGTGCGGCGGCAGCCGTCGCGCCCTCGTTGCTGAGGACATCGGCGACCTGCGCCGCCTCGCTGCCGGAACTGGCGAAGTTCAGGCGCGAGGCGACCTCCGCGCGCAGGCGCGATACGCCATGCGACAGCTCATCGCTGCGTCCCGGCGCCTCGCCGAGCCAGAACGGAATGCTCGGAGGCATGCCCTGCGCATCTTCCACGCGCACGCGGCCGGGCTCGACGCGCAGGATGCGGTAGCTGGCATTGCCGAGCTGGAAGATGTCGCCGGCGATGCTCTCGATGGCGAAGTCTTCATTGATGGTGCCGATGTTCTGCGACTGCGGCTCGAGGATGACGTTGTAGTCGGCGGTATCGGGAATCGTGCCGCCCGACATCACCGCGGTCATGCGTCCGCCGGCGCGGCCGCGCAGGCGCTTGTGCACGGCGTCGCGGTGCAGGTAGCCGGCGCGCGTGCCACGGCGGGTGGTGAAACCCTCCGACAACATCTTCACCACCGCGTCGAAGTCCTTGCGTTCCAGCTGCGCATAGGGCCAGGCGCGACGGAACCAGTCGTACAGCGCGTCCTCTTCCCACTCGCGCGCGGCGACTTCGGCGACGATCTGCTGCGCGAGCACATCGAGGGGTGCGCGCGGCATCACCAGGGCGTCGAGTTCGCCGCGGCGCACGCAGTCGAGCAGCGCGGCGCATTCGGCGAGGTCGTCGCGCGAGGACGGAAACAGTCGGCCCTTGGGCACGCCGCCGACGTGGTGGCCGGAACGGCCGACGCGCTGCAGGAAGGCGGCGATCGCGCGCGGCGAGCCGAGCTGGCAGACCAGGTCGACATCGCCGATGTCGATGCCGAGCTCCAGCGACGCGGTCGCGACCAGCACCTTGAGCTGGCCGCTCTTCAAGCGCTGCTCGGCATCCAGGCGCAGTTCCTTGGCGAGGCTGCCGTGGTGGGCGGCGACGTGCTCCTTGCCCAGGCGTTCGCCCAGATGGCGCGCCGCGCGTTCGGCCATGCGCCGGGTGTTGACGAAGACCAGCGTCGTCGAATGCTGTTCGACGAGCTCGGCCAGGCGCGTATAGACCTGTTCCCACTGGTCGTTCGACATCACCGCCTGCAGCGGCGTAGGCGGCACTTCGAGCGCGAGGTCGCGCTGCTTGGCATAGCCGATGTCGATGATTTCGCAGTCGGCGATTGCCCCTCCCTCCGCGCAGCGGGGGGAGGTTGGGAGGGGGGCTTCCCCGCATGCGGGGGAGGGAGCTACGTTGCTGGCTCCGACCAGGAAGCGCGCCACTTCGTCGATCGGCTTCTGCGTGGCCGACAGGCCGATGCGCGTGAGGCGCCGTCCGCACAGCGCTTCCAGGCGTTCCAGCGAGAGCGCGAGGTGGCTGCCGCGCTTGCTCGAGGCGACCGCATGGATTTCGTCGACGATCATCGTGCGCGCGGTCGCCAGCATCGCGCGGCCGGAATCGGAGCCGAGCAGCACGTACAGCGATTCGGGCGTGGTGACCAGGATGTGCGGCGGCTTCTTGCGCAATTGCGCGCGCTCGCCCTGCGGCGTGTCGCCGGTGCGCACGGCGGTGCGGATCTCCACGTCCGGCAGGCCCTGGCGCGCGAGTTCCTCGCGGATGCCTTCCAGCGGCGCTTCCAGGTTGAGGTGGATGTCGTTGGACAGCGCCTTCAACGGCGAGACGTAGATGACGTGGGTCTCGTCGGCCAGGCCCTGGGCCAGGCCTTCGCGCACCAGCGCATCGATCGCGGACAGGAAGGCGGTGAGGGTCTTGCCCGAGCCGGTCGGCGCGGCCACCAGGGTATTGCGGCCGGAGCGGATCGCCGGCCACGCCAGCGCCTGTGCTTCGGTCGGGCCCGGGAAGGCGCGTTCGAACCAGGCGGAGACCGCGGGATGGAAGCCGGATAGCGACACCGGGCCATTATCCAGCCGCGGGGGCGGCGGGGCCTGAATGGTGCGGGTGAAGTTCAGGCGGATCTGGCCTTGCATCGAGGGAGGATGCGGGCAGGCAGTCTCAGTCGGTGAGACTGCCAGGCGGCCGGCAAGGGGTGGTTTGCCGGGGGTGATGGACGGTGGTTCGCCCTTATCGGCCGCTGCGGCAGCTTCGAATGTGCAGTCGATTGGATTCGATCGCGGCGCCCCCGCACAATGCCTGCATGAACGAGTCAGTCGCCACCCTCCTCGAAACCGTCGAACACGAAACCGGCCCAGGGCCGCAATGGAGCGTGCTGTGGCTCCACGGCCTCGGCGCCGACGGCCACGACTTCGCCCCGATCGTGCCCGAACTGGTGCGCAAGGACTGGCCGGCACTGCGCTTCGTCTTTCCACACGCACCCGTGCGCGCGGTGACCATCAACAACGGTATGCGCATGCGTGCCTGGTACGACATCCGCGACATGAACCTGGCCAACCGCGCCGACGAAACCGGCGTGGATGAATCGGTCGCGCAGACCGAGGCGCTGATCGCGCGCGAAGTGGCACGCGGCATTCCCGCTTCACGCGTGCTGCTGGCGGGCTTCTCGCAGGGCGGCGCGATCGCGCTGGCGACGGCGCTGCGCCGCACGCAGCCCTTGGGCGGCGTGGTTGCGCTGTCGACCTACCTGCCCATGGTCGATCGGCTGATGCAGGAGGCCACGGCGACGGCGCACACGCAGCCGCTGTTCATGGCCCACGGACAGTTCGATCCGGTCGTGCCGTATGCGGGTGGCGACTTCAGCGCCCGCAAGCTGCGCGAACTCGGGTTCAACGTCGACTGGCACGCATATCCGATGGCGCACCAGGTCTGCGCGGAAGAAATCCGCGACCTCGGCGACTGGATGGAACGTCGCTTCGCCGCCGCGGACGGCAGCGGCTGATCCGCGCGCCCATGAGTGTCCGCGATCCGAGCGAACCCTGGTTGCCCGACCTGTGCCGGCTGCCGCGTCTCGCCGTGATGCTGGGCATGGCCGAACTCGTGGTGGTGGTGCTGGCGCTCGCTCCGGGCGGCGCGCATTGGGACCTGCAACGCTTCGTTACCGCCAGTGGCTTCGCGCTGTGGCTCGCGCTCGCCGCCTCGGTGCTGTTGTGCGTCTCGCGGCAACGGCTCTCGAGGCTGCCGCAACCGGTGGGCACGACGCTGGCCTTGCTGGGCGGCGGTGCCATTGCCGCGCTGGGCGCATCGCTGGCGCACGTGATCGATGCCAGCCTCGGCTACGGGCTGGTGCCGAGCAACGTGTCGATGCTGCGCTTCGTCTGGGGCTCGGCCGCGGTGACCACGCTGATCGTCGCGGTGGTGCTGCGCTACCTCTACGTCAACGATGGCTGGGCGGCACAGGTGCGGGCGAGCGCGCGCGCCGAAGCCGACGCCCTGCAGGCGCGGATCAAGCCGCATTTCCTCTTCAACAGCATGAACACCATCGCCGGCCTGGTCCGTAGCGATCCGGCGGTGGCCGAGCGCGCGGTGCTTGATCTCTCCGACCTGTTCCGCGCCGCATTGGGCGCGGGCGAGTCGGATTCCACCCTGCGCGAGGAAATCGAGCTGTGCGAGCGCTATTTCGCCATCGAACAACTGCGCCTGGGCAACCGGCTGCGGGTGGTCTGGCGCAAGGGTGAACCGTTGCCATGGCGGATGCCGATGCCACGCCTGGTGCTGCAGCCGTTGCTCGAGAACGCCGTGCTGCACGGCATTTCGCGCTTGCCGGGGGGCGGCGAGATCGAAATCGAACTGGGGCAGGTCGGCGACGAGCTCGCGATCAGCCTGCGCAACCCGGCACCGGCGCCGCGCGAGGGCGACATCCTGCCCACACTGGGCGGCGGATCCATCCAGGGCGGCAACCGCCACGCACAGTTCAGCATCGCGCAACGCCTGCGCTATGCCTACGGCCCGCGTGTCCGGATGGCCGCGGCGTGGAACGAGGGCTACTATCAGGTAGACCTGAGGTTGCCGGTCACCACCGGCCGCCTCGCCCCCGCGGAATCAGGCAGCAAGGGAATGGCAAGCAAGAGGACCGCATGAAAGTAGTCATCGCCGACGACGAGCCCTTGGCACGCGAGCGACTGCGCGGCCTGCTGGCCGACATCAAGGGCGTGGAAATCGTGGCCGATGCCGCGGACGGCCACGAGGCGCTGCATGCCTGCGCCACCTACCATCCGGACCTGGTGCTGCTCGACATCGCCATGCCCGGCATCGACGGCCTGGAAGCGGCGCGCCATCTTGCCGCGTTCGAACCGCGCCCCGCCGTCGTCTTCTGCACGGCCTACGACGCGCACGCGCTCTCGGCGTTCGAGGCCGAGGCTATCGACTACCTGGTCAAGCCGGTGCGCCCGGAGCGACTGGCGGCCGCGATCGATCGCGTGCGCACCTTCGCCGCCGGACGCGTCCAGGGCACGACCGCCTCCGCCGCCGCGCCCACGCAACGGCGCACCCACCTGTGCGCGCGCCTGCGCGGCAGCCTGCGCCTGATCCCGGTCGAGGACGTGCACTACCTCCACGCCGAGGAAAAGTACGTCATCGTCCACCACGCGCGCGGCGAGGACCTGATCGAGGAATCGCTGAAGTCGCTGGAAGAGGAGTTCGGCGAGCGCTTCGTCCGCATCCACCGCAACTGCCTGGTGGCGCGCCACGAGATCGTCGAACTCAAGCGCAGCGCCGATGGCCACGTGCAGGCGATCCTGCGCCATGGCAAACAGCCGCTGGAAGTCAGCCGCCGCTGCGTGGCGGGGCTGCGCGACACCCTCAAGCATCTCTGAATCACGGCGTGGGGCAGGCAGGGCGCTCCCTGGGCGCTTTGATGGCGCTTTGGCGGGTGCTTTGACAGGCGATAATGTGCCCATGAACCGCCTCCTCCGCATCGCTACCCGCAAGAGCCCGCTCGCCCTGTGGCAGAGCGAACACGTCGCCGACGCCCTGCGCGCCGCGCATCCCGGCCTCGAGGTGGAGCTGGTGCCCATGAGCACCCGCGGCGACGAGGTTCTGGACCGCTCGCTCGCGGCGATCGGTGGCAAGGGCCTGTTCCTCAAGGAGCTCGAGCTGGCGATGCTGCGGGGCGAAGCCGATTGCGCCGTGCACTCGCTCAAGGACGTGCCGATGGAATTGGAGCCGGGCTTCGCCCTGCCGGCGATCCTGGAGCGCGCCGACCATGCCGATGCCTTCGTCAGTAACCGCCATGACGACATCGCGGCGCTGCCGCAGGGCGCCGTGGTCGGCACCTCCTCGCTGCGCCGACAGGCGCAGCTGCGCGCGCTGCGCCCCGACCTGCAGCTGCGCGACCTGCGCGGCAACGTCAACACGCGCCTGGCCAAGCTCGATGCCGGTGAGTACGACGCGATCGTATTGGCCTGCGCGGGCCTGCAGCGGCTCGGTTTCGATGCGCGCATCCGCTCGCGCCTGGATGCGCCGCAGTGGCTGCCGGCACCGGCGCAGGGTGCGATCGCCATCGAAACCCGTGCCGACGACGAGGCCACCCGCGCGTTGTGCGCCGCGCTCGACCACGTCGCCACGCGCACGTGTGTCGAAGCCGAGCGGGCGATGAACCGCGCCTTGCACGGCAGCTGCCACGTGCCGGTCGCCGCGTTCGCGCAACTGGATGGCGAGCACCTGCAGCTGCACGGCCTGGTCGGCTCCGCCAGCGACGGCCGTGCGGTCCGCGCAGGGATGTTGGGCCGCGGCGATGCGCCCGAATGCCTGGGGCTCGAGGTGGCCGACGCGCTGTTGGCGCAGGGCGCACGCGAGCTGATCGGGGATGCCGGCTGAGGCGCAGCCTCAGTAGTACAGTGTCACCAGGTGCTTCGCCTCGGCGAAGAACAGCCAGCGTTCGACGAAGGCGCCGACCAGCGCGCTGAGCGCCGCGGCAGCGAACCAAGGTGCCGCGTCCAGATGCACGAATAGCCACACCGGCAGCAGCAACAGGACCGGCACCAGGGCAAACAGCACGAGCGCGATCCGGCGCAGCCGGCGCGCATGTTTGCGCGCGACGATGAAGCCCATCTCGCGGGTAAGGTAATTCGACTCGGTGTGCGGGCGTTCGAACACGCTGACGTTGCGGCCCGGCAGGCCGACGGCGTCGGCGCGGGTCTGCGTCAATGGCGTGCTGTCGATGTCGCGCCAGTAGCGCCACTTCACCACGCCCAGCACGATCGCCACCAGGATGCCGCCTATCGCCACGCTGTTGCCTACCGTGCCTAGCAAGCCGGCCACCGTCGCGCACAGCAGTCCGCCGGTCAGCAGCGCAAACAGCAGGTAGACCGGCGTAACGAATGAATGGCACCACGCAGGGATCGGCTTGAGCGATGCGTAGATCATCGCGGTGCAGTACACCGTCAACGGGGTCAGCACGAGCAACAGCGAGCAGGCGATGATTCTCGGTACGCCCAAGTGCAATGCGTCGTGCGCGGGCAAGTTGCCAAGCAATACCAGCAACAGCGCCACGGCGGGGACGTAGGTCGCCACCGCCATCACGCCTTCGCGCGAGAGCCATGAAGTCCGCCACTGTGAGAACGCGCGCCACGCGCGTTGCGGCTTGCCCAGGTGTCCCACCGAACTGAGCAGGCCGATCGTCACCAGCAACAACCCCAGTACTACTGCAGCCAGCAGGGGGATCGGGCGCATCCAGTTGAACAATGCAGCGAGCGCGCTCCAGAACAGCAGGCCATAGCCCGCGCCGGAGAGCGAAGTGAAGAAGATGACGGAAAGCGCGGGGTTCATGCGATCCTCGCTTGCGCGGCACTGCCGCGCGGATCGCATGAACGGGCAGGCAGGAAGCCTGCACCGGGCGATCCGGAGTTCGGAGTGTTCCGCCAGGGATGGCGGCGATGAGATGGAACGAAGATGGACATGCGCTTCAGCGGCTCAACACTCGGTCGAGCCAGCGCAGGACCGGTGGCAGTGCGGTGGTGTCGAGCGATTCGCGTGGCGTTTCATTGGATGGGGTCTTCTGTCCGTCCTGGCCCGCGCGCCGTGGCCGCGGCGGCAGGTAGCGGTTGACCGGGGCATAGCCCAGCTCCGGCATCAGCGCCACGCCGCCACGTTCGGCGACCAGCTTCGACACCTTCGATTCGGGATCGCCGAGGTCGCCGAAATGACGCGCGCGCGTCGGGCACACCTGCACGCAGGCGGGTTCGCGCTCGGCTTCGGGCAGGTTCTCGTTGTAGATGCGGTCGATGCACAGCGTGCATTTCTTCATCACGCCTTCGACGTGCGAATACTCGCGCGCACCGTACGGACAGGCCCAAGAGCACAGCTTGCAGCCGATGCACTTGTCCTCGTCGACCAGCACGATGCCATCCTCGGCGCGCTTGTAACTGGCGCCGGTGGGGCACACGGTCACGCAGGCCGGGGTCTCGCAGTGCAGGCAGGAGCGCGGGAAGTGCAGGGTCATCGCCGGCTGCGCGGCGATCTGCGCGAGGCTCGGGCCGGAACTGCACGCCGTCTGCGGCTGGCCCGCCTGCAGGTTCAATGCGTCGTGGGCGCCGGGGTCGTGCGCCGGCGTGGTGAAGTCGGTGGCGGCGATCTCGTAGCTGTGCACGCGGTTGAACCACACGCCGCTGGGATCCTTGCCATAGGGCTTCTCGTCGGTCAGCGGCGCGGCGAAGCCGCCGGCGTTCCACTCCTTGCAGCCGACCGCGCACGCGTGGCAACCCACGCAGGTGTCGAGGTCGATGACCAGGCCAAGTTTCTTCCGGGAGGGCGGTGGCAGCGCGGTCATTTCTTTCCCTTGAGCAGCCACAGGCCGATGGCGAAGGTGCCCAGCGCCAGCAGCACGCTGGGCATCAGGCCGATCAGCACATCGCGCATCGAGGTGGCCTGTGCCGGCGAAGCGCCGATCGGATCGATCACGCCGTAACCCAGCAGCAGGATCAGGGCGAAGCTGGCCGCGACGCACAGGTAACCGGCAATCCGACGCGGCGTCATGCCTGCTCCTCCCGTTTGCGCGCGGCCCGGAAATCCGCGCCGTAGCGTAGCGGGCGATTGTCGGCTTCGCCCAGGTTCAAGGATGCGAACTGCGGCGCGCTCTGGTCCGTCGCGACGTCCGCCTTGGCGATGCGCACGCGCAGGTCGAACCACGCGGCCTGTCCGGTGACCGGGTCGGCGTTGAAGTAATCGCCGCGCGGGGTGATGTCGCTGATCAGGTGGTTGAGCAGGAAGCCCTGGTTGCCTTCCGGCGCGTCCTTGCCCAGCCGCCACGCGCCCTTGCGCTTGCCGATCGCGTTCCACGTCCACACGGTGTCGGGCTGCACGTTGGCGGCGAACTTCGCCTGCACGGTGATGGTGCCGTGGTGCGAGGTCACCGTGATCCAGTCCTCGTCGGCGAGACCATGCTTCACGCCGGTGGCCGGATGCAGGTACAGGTAATTGCGCGTGGCGATCTGCCGCAGCCACGCGTTCTGCGAACCCCACGCGTGGTACATGAACATCGGCCGCTGGGTGATCGCGCTGAGCGGGAAGTCGCGGTTCACGTCCGCGATCTGGTCGCCCTCGAAGGGCTCGTACCAGATCGGCAGCGGATCGAAATAGGTCGCCACGCGTTCGCGGTGCTGCGCCGGCGGCTGCTGGGCGCCAAACCCGAGTGCGGCCAGGCGGAACTTCTGCAGCGTCTCCGAATACAGCTGCAGCGTGATCGGCGCGGTACCGGCGAGGAAGCCCATGCGCTGCGCCCATTCGAGGTAGCCGCGGTTGGCCATCTTGTAATAGCGCGCGTCCTCGGGGATCTCGCTGCGCCAGAAGCCGTCGTTCTCGATGTAGCGTTGCAGCTGTTCGGGATTCGGCGCGCCCTTGGCTTCCAGCGTGCCGTCCTCGCCGCGCCAGCCCGCGAGCAGGCCCACGCCCGGCGCACGTTCATGGCGCTGGATGTAGTCGGCGTAGTCGCGGTACTTCGGCGAGCCGTCCTCGTTGCACAGGCCGGGCAGGCCGAGGCGTGCGCCGAGGTCGATCAGCACGCTCTGGAAGCCGCGCACGTCGCGGCCCTCGCGCTGCTCCGCGGAATCCAGTACCGGATGGCGGATCGCATCGATGGCCGCATCGGCATCGGAAATCGGCCGGTCGAGCAGCGAGATCGCATCGAAGCGTTCGAGGTAGGTCGTATCGGGCAGCACCAGGTCCGCGTAGGCGACCATCTCCGACGCATACGCATCGGCGTAGATGATCCGCGGGATCCGGTAGTCCCCGGCTTCGTCCTTGTCGGTGAGCATGGCCATGGTCTGCGCCGTGTTCATCGACGAGTTCCAGCTCATGTTCGCCATGAACATCAGCAGCGTGTCGATCTTGTAGGGATCGCCGGCCCAGGCGTTGCGGATCACGCTGTGCATCATCCCGTGCGCGGACAGCGGATACGCCCAGGAGAACGCGTGGTCGATGCGGCGCGGGTTGCCCTCCGCATCGACGACGAGGTCCTCGGGCGCATGCACGAAGCCCAGCGGCGCGGCATCGAGCACGCCGTTGGCCTGGCGCGTCTTGCCAGGCCGGTTCGGCGGCGCGATCGGCTTGGGGAACGGCGGCTGGTAGCGGAACGATCCCGGCGTATCCACCGCGCCGAGCAGCAACTGCAACAGATGCAGCGCGCGGCAGGTGTGGAAGCCGTTGCTGTGCGCGCTGATCCCGCGCATGGCGTGCATGGCGACGGGCCGGCCGACCATCTCGCTATGGGCGCGGCCGTACGCGTCGGTCCACGCGACCGGCAGGCGGATTTCGTTGTCGAACGCGGCTTCCGCCAGTTCGCGCGCGATGCGCCGGATGGTGTCGGAGGGGATGCCGCAACGTTCGCTCACCGCGTCGGGCGAGTATTGCGGGTCGAGATAGCGCTCGACCACGAGGTGGAACACCGGCACGGCACGGCGGCCATCGGCCAGCGTGACTTCGCCGACCACGGCGGGCGCGACGTCGATGGAGTTCGCGTCCGCCGGCGCATTCGTGCGCTTGTCGAAGCATTGCGGCTTGCCGTCGCCATCGCGCGCGAACAGGCCGTCATCGGCGCTGTGGGGATTGCGGACCACCAGCCAGTGCGCATTCGTGTAGCGCACCAGGTAGTCGAGGTCGATGCGGTCCGCCTTCAGCAGTTCGTGGATCAACGCGAAGGCGAACAGGCCGTCGGTGCCGGGGCGGATGCCGATCCACTCGTCCGCGATCGCGCCGTAGCCGGTGCGCACCGGATTCACCGCGACGATCTTGGCGCCGTGCGCCTTCAGCTTGCCCAGGCCGAGCTTGATCGGGTTGGAGTCGTGGTCTTCGGCCACGCCCCACATCATCAGGTACTTGGCGTTTTCCCAGTCGGGCTCGCCGAATTCCCAGAACGAGCCGCCCAGCGTATAGAGCCCGCCCGCGGCCATGTTCACCGAGCAGAAGCCGCCGTGCGCGGCGTAGTTGATGGTGCCGAACTGCTGTGCCCACCAGCCGGTCAGTGCCTGCGACTGGTCGCGGCCGGTGAAGAAGGCGAGTTCATCCGGATTGCGTTCGCGGATCGGCGCCAGCCATGACGTGGCGAGCTCCAGTGCTTCATCCCACTCGATCTCGCGGAACTCACCCGTGCCGCGCTCGCCCACGCGCAGCAGCGGCTTGTCCAGCCGCGCCGGCGAGTAGTGCTGCATGATCCCGGCCGAACCCTTGGCGCACAGCACGCCCTTGTTGACCGGGTGCGCGGGATTGCCCTGGATGTAGCGGATCATCTTGCCATGGGGCCCGCCGTCGGCCAGCCACACCTTGATGCCGCAACGGCAGGCGCACATGTAGCAGGTGGTGGTCTTGACCTCGTCGCCGGGCGAAGGCGAGTAATCAATTACGGGCTCGGCGGGCGTGCGCATGGCCGCATTGTAGGGCGGCTTTTGGCTCGCCGCGCGCGCTACCGCGGCGGATCGATGCGGATCGCCGGATCGTTGAAGCGCGAATAGCGGATCGATGTGTGCGCGACCTGGCCGTTGGCGTCGCCGGTGACTTCGATTTTCAGCGGATAGCCGTCGGCGCCCACCCACAATGTCGATTCGCTGGGATGCGGCCGGGTATTGAGGATCCGGTACTTCTTCGCCATCTGGCCATCGACCGCTTCGTTGCCCAGCAGCCGCACCGTCATCGTCGCCTTGTTCTCCTCGAGCCGGACGGGATCGCGGTAGCCCGTCATCTCGCCCTTGGGCAGCGGCATTTTCGTGGTGGCCCCGTTCATCGTCATGTACATGGTGTCGCCGATGACGTACTGCGTGCCCATCGGCGTCTTCAAGCGGTAGCGGTCGGGAGCGACGAAGTCGACGTCCATGGTCTGGCCGCCTTTCGGCGTCGAGGTATCCATGTCGACGTGATAGCTCTTCAGGCTGAAGAAGTGCTCCATCACGCTGCCGATCTCGTCCCTGGCATCGAGTGGATGGGTCGCGCTGGCCGCCGTTGCCAGCGCTGCGGGCGCGCCGGCAAGCGGCGCGGTGGCCTCGGCAGCGGAGGGGATGCGCGCGGCCGCGCTGTCGCGCTGGCAGGCGCCCATGGCGGCAAGCGCGCAGGCGGCAAGCAGCAGCGGCACGGGTGAGCACGGCGAGTTCATGAAAGGGCCTGGAATTAGGTCACGGACTGCTACAGGTAACGCCAAACGCGGATCCGATCCGGTCAGTCCTGATCCTGACCGCGTTTTTTTCGCCATACTTGGGCGCGCTGCGGCACCTCGCCACGCGCGCCGGCTCGGCGTCGCACCGCCGCACTCCCCACGCCCAACAGACCGCCATGGAACGCATCGAACGCATCCACGCCCTGCATCGCATCCTCAGCGCCGCGCGCTATCCGGTGACCGTGCAACGCCTTCAGGAAGACCTGGAATGCTCGCGCGCGACGGTCTACCGCGACCTTGCCTACCTGCGCGATTACCTGATGGCACCGGTGGTCGGCAATGGCGAGGCCGGCTTCCGTTACGACCACAACGACGACGCGCAGCGCTTCGAGCTGCCGGGACTGTGGCTGAGCTCGGAGGAACTGCACGCGCTGCTCGCCGCGCAGCAATTGCTGGTCCGCAGCGGCGGCGGCGTGCTGTCGAACGCATTGGCGCCGTTGCAGCAGCGCATCGAGAAGCTGCTCGATGAGCACGCCGGCGGCCGCCGCCTGCCGGTCGAGCGCGTGCGCGTGGTGCCGCACCGCACCCGCAAGCTCGACGAAACCGCCTTCCGTGCCGTCGCCACCGCGGTGCTGGACCGCAAGCAGCTCAGCTTCGAGTACCGCGCCCGCTCGACCGACGAGCGCACGCGCCGCAACGTGTCGCCGCAGCGGCTGACCCATTACCGCGACAACTGGTACCTGGATGCCTGGGACCACGACCGCGATGCGCTGCGCAGCTTCTCCGTCGACCGCATCACCGCGGCGAAGGTGTTGGATGACGCCGCGCGCGACGTGGCCGAAGACGAGCTCGACCGCCACCTCGCCTCCAGCTACGGCATCTTCTCCGGCACGCCCAAGGGTTGGGCGACGATCCTGTTCAGCGCCAAGGCCGCGCGCTGGGTCGCCGACGAGCACTGGCATTCGCAGCAGCAGGGCCGCTACCTGCCCGACGGACGCTATGAACTGAAGGTGCCCTACAGCGCGGGGCGCGAACTGCTGATGGACGTGATGCATTACGGCAGCGATGCCGAGATCGCGGAGCCCGCGTCGTTGCGCGAGCAGGCGCGCTCGCTGCTGGGGCTGGCGTTGAGCAACTACGAGCGCTGAGCGGTCGCTTCATCCTTCGTGGCGGGGGAATCCCCCCGCTATTCGCCGCCACCCACGCGCAACACCACGTTGCCGATCACGCCGCCGGACTCCACGACCTCGTGCGCGTGTGCGATCTGCTCCAGCGGCAGGCGCAGCGCAATGGTGTGCTGCAATGACCCGGCTTCGAGCCAGGCGTGCAGCTCCCGCATCGCGTGGGCGCGCGCGTCGATGGACAGGTTGTAGACGATGAAGAACGACATGCGCGCGTTCTTCACGATCGCGGGCACGAACGGTACCGACATGTCGGAGGCACCGCTGCCGTAGACGACGATGCGGCCCTCGGGTGCGAGCACGGAGAGGTCCAGGGCGGCGTTGGCGGCGAAATCCACCTCGATGATGCAGTCGACGCCGTGGTCCTGCGTGGCCTGCATCACGCGCGCGACGACGTCCTCGCGGCGATAGTCGATGACGACATCGGCACCGGCGGCGCGTGCGTGCGCGGCCTTCTCTTCCGAACTCACCGTGGCGATCACGCAGCTGGCACCGGACAGGCGAGCCATCTGCACCGCGTAATGCCCGACTGCGCCCGCACCACCGGCGACCAGCACGCGTTTGCCGGCCACGCCGCCATCGACAGCGACCGCATGGCATGCGGTCAATGCGGGAATGCCCAGGCAGGCACCCACGTCCAGCGGCACGCCTTCGGGCAACACCACCGCCTGCGCCGAGGGCAGCACGATCCATTCGGCGGCGGTGCCGTCGGCGCGGCCCCAGGCGGCGTTCCAGATCCACACGCGTTCACCCATGCGGCGGGCGGGTACGCCGTCGCCGACCGCATCGATGATGCCGGCGCCGTCGCTGTGCGGAACGATCTGCGCGAATGGCAATGTCTTCGAACGCGTGCCCGCTCGGCTCTTGACGTCCGATGGATTGACGCCCGACCAGGCGACATGGACGCGGACTTCGCCGGGGCCGGGTTCGGGACGATCCAGCTGGAGGAGTTCGAGGACCTCGCGGGCGGGTCCGGTGCGCGAATAGGCTGCGGCTTGCATGGGGTTTCCTGCGTGTGTCGGAGAGAAAAGCGGGCTCGTTTTCAACGCCGGCTGTACGTGCCGGCCTTCGGTGCCGCCTGGTTGAGCGTTTTGAGTGCGCCAACGCTGGCTGCCGGCATCGGGACGCGCGCGAACAACGCGGCGAGGCTTGCGTACGGCCCGTGCACGCGGCGCTCTTCGATGATGCGGTCGGCCGTCGCCGCATCGATTCCGGGCAATGCCGACAGGCCTTCGCGCTCGGCGGTATTCACATCCACCGCGAGGCCATCGCGATACGCATCGCCGGCGTCGCCGGACGCAGCTTCGAACAGCCAGATCGGCGTCGACAGCGCCGCATCCAGGCGATCCGGTGTCGTCGTCTCGATGCTCCTGGCCAGCGCGGCGCGCGCGGCCTTCAGCTGCGTTACGTAGGCCTCCACGTTCATTCCGCCGACGCGTCCGACGGCCGCCAACGCCTCGGTCTGGCGTGCGATGGCCGGGTCGACCGTGGCCGCATAGGTGGTCTCGAGGAAGAGCTTCATGAGCGATGCGCTCTCCTGCGGATACTCGGCCGCGTACGCCTGCAGCACCCGGACCAGCACCGGCGAATCCGGTTCGAGGCGCTTGCGGTTGAGATCCGCCAGGGCCGTGAACAGGCGGCCATAACGCTCGACCAGGGCCGCGGTGCCGGTATCGCCCGGCACCAGCCAGCGATAGAAGACCGTGGCGACCACGCCCTCCGAGGCCATCATCTGGTCGCCGGATTTCAGGCGCGCGGTGTCGAAGAGCGTGCTGTGGTCGCGCAGGGTGATCGCATCGCCCTCGCCTGGCAGGACCAGCTGGGATTGCACGAACACATTGCGACGCACGCCGTCGATCCGTGCAGTGCGGTCCAGGTTGCTGGCCCAGTACGACAGGAAGGGCTTGCTGGTGAGCCCATGGTCCTCGAGGCGCAGGCGTTCGTTGCGGGTCAGGTGCCGCGCGAGCCCCTGGAAATGGGTGGCGAAGCCCTCATCGAATGCGGTCGGCCGGTCGGTGATGCTGAGGCTGGCGTGCGGCGTGCGGGAGTAGCCTTCCGGCAGGCGCGCCAGCAGTCGCCGCAACAACACATGGCCGAGTTCGTGCGCGAAGATCTCCTCGAAGTCGCCCTTGTCGATGCTGTCGGCATCGACGATCAGGTCGACGAAGGGCTCGGCCACGTAGCGCAACGCGCCCGCGTCCTGCAGCCAGAATCCGGAGCGCGGAAAGCCGCCGTCCTCCTGCGACAGATAGAGCCAGGTTGGACGGACCCGGGTCTGGCCGGCTGCGCGCTGCGCGCGTTCATCGAGCGCCAGCATCGAGGCGGTGAAGCCCTCGTGCGCCTCGCGTTGGAGCTGGTCGAACAGCGCGCCGCTGGAAACCCGTTCCACGACCGGCGCCATGCCGCCGTCGGGAGCGGCCCGTTCCATCACCTTGCCGTCGGCGAGCACGGGGCTGAGCACGCCCAGTTCCGCGGCGTGGCTGAGGCGAGGCAGGGCCAGCAGCAGCGCGAGCAAAAGAGTGAGCGTTCTCATGGTGGCGAGTGAAGCGGTCATGGGGAGTCTCGTCGGGAATGCGGAGAGGCGGGTCAATGGATTGAGTTGGGTTATGGCACCGACCGGAATGACGGCGCGCAGGATGCGCCGGATTCCGGGAATCGCCGCGGACGTTTCCTGAACACTGCGGTCCGAACCAGGGTGCGCATGGGCGTCAGTACCGTGGATACCGCAGGGTCGCGGTCTGGCGCAGTCCCCGGTCGGGGGCGCCTTCGGCCTGCCCAAAAAAGCCGGACCCCGTCAGGGGAGGGCCGGGGTCCGGCGTGATCAACGGCGATCAATCGTTCAGGCGGTGCTCTTCTCATCGCGCGCGGACGCGCCGGTGGGAGCCGCGAAGCGCGGAAACAGCTTCAGCGCGTTGTCGCGGTCGATCGCCTGGCGCGTGGTGGCATCGAGCACGCGGCTGCTTTCGAGCATGTGGGTTTCCATGCTCACCACGGTCTCGTTCACCAGCGGCCAATCGCTGCCGAACAGCACCTGGCTGGTCGGCACGAACTGCTGCAGCCCCGCCAGCACCGTCTCCGACGTCGACAACGTCGTGTCGTAGTACAGCTTCTGCAGGTAGTGCATCGTGCCCAGCGGAATGCGGTCGCCCACGCCCGGTATCTCCTCGCCGATGCGCAGGCGCAGGGAGATGTACGGGATCGTGCCGCCGGCGTGCGAGACGATGAAGCGGATATCCGGATAGCGATCGAGCGTGCCGCTGAACAGCAGGTTGGCGACGGCGCGCGTGGTGTCGAACACGAACTCGGTCAGTCCCCAGGGAATCGTGAGCTTGGGAACGATCGCACCTGGCGGTGCAGTGCAAGGATGGATGAGCACCACCGCCTTGCGCCGGTTCAGCTCCTGGAACAGTTCCTCGAACGCGGGATCGCCCGGGTACTGGTCGCCGAAGCTGGAGAACATGATCACGCCGTCGAGCTTGAGCGTGTCCAGTGCGTACTCCAGTTCATGCAATGCCGCGCGCGTGTCCGGCAGGGGCAGCGTGGCGAGCGCACCGAAGCGGACCGGATCCTCCTGCACCATCTTCGCGGAGAACTCGTTGCAGTGCCGCGCCCAGCGCGCGGCGAAGGCGGTGTCGCCCCAGTAGACCTGCGGGACCACCGAGGCCATGGCCTGCGCGATGCCGTGCCGGTCCATGGTTTCGCGCGCGATGTCGAGGTTCCACTCGGGCACCGGCGGGCCGCCGGTCCAGTGGATGCCAATGCGCTTGAGTTCGGCGATGTACTCGGGCGGCTGGAAATGGTGGTGGACGTCGATGCGTTGCGGACGGTAGGTCATGTGCGTGCTCCCGAGTGGAGTGGAGGTGTGTGAGCGCCGCTCACCAGGTGAAAGCGACGCCGAGCGCGGGGCCGCTGAATTGCAGGTTGTCGATCATCCGGTCGCGGCCGAAGTCGTAGTCGAGGTGGCGCCAGATCAGGAACATGTCGCCCCAGCCGGCGGAGTAGCCGATGCCGGTGGCCGCCTGCCAGGTGAAGTCCGAAGCGCCGGTGCCGGCATCGACGTAGTAGGGGACGAACCACTGGCGGCGCGCGCCGAAACGGTGGCGGCCCTTGATGCCGACGATGCCGTCCCAGCCATCCTTGCTTGCTTCGCCCCTGCCTTGTCCCAGCGGCGGCGGCAGCGGGCCCATCGGGGTGTTGAACTGCCACTTGAGCTCGGTCTTTGCGTCGAGCAGGCGGGCGCCGCCGAACACGTCGAAGGTGTCGGTCGCAGTCGCGATCGCGCGGTAGTTGGCGGCGATGGTGAACGCCGTTGCTTCGACATCGAGCGAAGCATCGGCGGTCACGCCAGGCGGAAGCGGCAGGCTGCCCTGGCCTATGGTCGGAGAGTTCGAGATCGAATCGCCGACGTTCATGTAGAGCACGTCCGCGAACAGGCCCCAGCGTCCCTTCTGTGCTTCGAAGCGACCCATGGCGGCGAACTTGGTGTTCTTGATCAGATCATCGGCCGCGATGGCGAAGTCGTTGCCGGCGGGGGTGGCCGCATGCAGGTCGCCGGTGATCCTGGGAACGAAGGCGTAAATGCTGGCGCCGTAATGCCATTGGCCATCGGTGAATTCGGTTTCGGGATCGGATCCGGCGGCGGCGATGCCAGGCGCCAGCAGGCACAGGGCCAGCGTCGCGAATGGCAGCCGCTTTGGGGAGGTGGGGGATTTCACGTGGTGCGCTCCGGGGATGGGTATCCCTTACAGAGCACATCGCGTGCCAGTTGAAGATTCGCGCTGCTTGCGCGCACAAGTCATTGAAGTGCTTGGAGTTCAAGGCCTCTCGCTGCATTGGCCGCGATGCCAACTGCACGGAATTGGTGGCTGGAAATCGCCAATGTTGGCGATCGCCATGGTCGCAACCACACCCGATGCAGCGATGTGCGCGGGCTAGAACTCAAACCTTTGCCGTCAGCCCATATTTTTCGATGCGTGAACGCAGCTGCGCGCGGGTGAGCCCCAGCATGCGCGCGGCCTTGGACTTGTTGTCGCCGCATTGGGCCAGCGCCTGCACGATCATTTCGCGTTCGGTCTCGGGCAACGACAGGGCCTTGCCGGTGGTCGCGGCGCCGGCGTCCACGCTGGTGGACAGCGTCAGCGGCAGGTGCTCGACCGAGATCAGGCCGCCCTCGCTCAGGATGACGGCGCGTTCGATCACGTTGCGCAGCTCGCGGACGTTGCCCGGCCAGTGATAGGCGTTGAGCCGCGCGCGCGCTTCCTTGGTGATGCCGGCGGCCGGGCGGCCGATGCCACGGCCGATTTCATCGAGGAAGGCATCCACCATCAGCGGAATGTCGTCGGCGCGCTCGCGCAGCGGCGGCAGTTCGATGTCGAAGACGGCGAGCCGGTAATACAGGTCCTCGCGGAACATGCCGCGCGCGATCGCGGCCTTGAGGTCGCGGTTGGTCGCGGCGAGCACGCGGATGTCGGCCCTGAGCGTGCGCACCCCGCCCAGGCGCTGGTATTCGCGCTCCTGCAATACGCGCAGCAGCTTGGCCTGCACGATCGCGCTCATTTCCGCGACCTCGTCGAGGAACAACGCGCCGCCCGTGGCCTGCTCAATCCGGCCTGGCCGGGTGGCCTGTGCGCCGGTGAATGCGCCGCGCTCGTGGCCGAACAGTTCCGATTCGAGCAGTTGTTCCGGCAATGCCGCGCAATTGAGCGCCACGAATGGCCCGTTCTTGCGCAACGAGCCGCGATGGATGAAGCGGGCCACGACTTCCTTGCCGGTGCCCGACTCGCCGGTCAGCAGCACGGTCGTGTCGGTGGGCGCGACCTTGGCCGCCTGTGCGAGGACGTCGCGCCAGGGGCGCGAGATGCCCAGTACGCGGTGCGTACTCAGCGTGTCCAGTTCCTGCGAGAGGGCCTGCACGCGCTGCTCAAGCAGTTCGGCACGCTCGTGCGCCGCGGCAGTACGCCGTGTTTCCTCGGCGAGCGTGATCGCCAGCTGTTCGTGTGCAAGCGCTAGCGACGCCATTTCGGCGATCACCTTCAGGGCGTGGCCGTGGGACTCGGTAAAACAATGGTGCTTTCGCGACACCAGCAGGACCGAGCCCAGGCACTTGCCGGCATGGCCCAGCGGCACGCGCAGCGCCGAGCGGTAACCGCGCTCGACGGTGGTGCGATCAAGCGGGTAGGACAGGTCGAGCTCGTTCTCGGCATCGCCGATGACGACCAGGAACTCGTCGGCGTCCGGCCACAGTTGCGGCGAATAACCGGAACGTGGAAACACCCGGTCGACCAGATCCTCGGTACCTTCGCCCGCCGCCGCAACGGCACGCACCTGTCCGCCATCCTCGATGCGGACGATGCCCATGGCGTCGAATGGCACGACCGTGTGGCACGCGTCGGCGACGCGGTCCCAGACATCCCTGACCTCCAGCGAAGTGGCGATCGCGCGCGCAACGGCCGCGAGTGCGGCCTGCAGCGCGTCTGGTCCATTCGCCGACATGCGGGCGATTGTACGCCGGCATCGGAAGCCGCCCGGGAGTGCCTCCGTCGCGTCGCAGTCTCTGAGATGAGCGCGCGCCACGCTCGCTCCACACCGACCGGAGACTGCAATGAACCGCAACGACACCCGCGACGAATCCGATGTCCGCATCGACGATGTGCTCCGCTACGCGCTGGCGATCGGGGCGGTACTGGTCCTGCTGTTGCCGGCGGCGCGCGGCTTCAGCGAAACCCTGGGCTGGCTGCCGCTGTGGCTGCTGGCCATGCCGGCCGTGGCGCTGTGGGCCGTGCGCGGGTTTCCCTTGCCGAAGGCGGCGGGCGCCGCGCCCGTCGTGTTCGCCGCCCGCCGTCGCCGTGCGGGTCCGCAGGCCCGCCGGCGTGGGCGCGGGGTCGTGCGTCGCGTCCTTTCGCGCGCGGCCTAAGTCACTGAAAACAGTCGGAATAGTGGGGCTCGCCGGCTCGCGCACGGCGCCGGATTGGGCAAGCCCACCATGACCTCGGGCACGGCGGCCACGCCGTGCCCCCGTGCTAGCGTCGGGTCTTTCCCATCACCCCGAATGCCCATGCCTGCAGCACCGAAGGCCCGCAAGGCCCCGTTCCTCAAGACCGCCATACTGTCCGTCGGCATCGTTGCGACCATGGGCGTCGCCCACGCCGAGGACGCCCCCCAGATGAAAGACGCCGCCGACCCGTTTGCCTGGCTGGAAGCCGTCGACGCCCGCCAGTCCCTCGATTGGGTGCGCGCGCAGAACGCGAAGACGGAAACGGCGCTCGCCGCCACGCCGCAGTTCAAGCAACTGGAAGGCGACATCCGCGGGATCCTCGACTCCAACGCCAAGATTCCCGGCGTCGAGAAGATCGGCGCGTACTACTACAACTTCTGGAAGGACGCGCAGCACCAGCGTGGCGTGTGGCGCCGCACCACGCTCGACGAGTACCGCAAGGCGGAGCCGACGTGGGAAACCGTGCTCGACATCGACGCACTCAATGAAGCCGAGCAGCGCGCCGACGGCGAGAAGTGGGTATGGCATGGCGCGTCGTGCCTGAAGCCGGCCTATGAGCGCTGCCTGATCGCACTCTCGCCCGGTGGTTCGGACGCCGATGTCACCCGCGAATTCGACCTCACCACCAAGACCTGGGTGAAGGACGGCTTCTACCGTGCGCAGGCCAAGGGCGGCCTGGGCTGGATCGACCAGGACCGCGTCTACGTCTACACCGACTTCGGCGCCGGCTCGATGACGCCGTCGGGCTATCCGCGCATCGTCAAGGAATGGAAGCGCGGCACCCCGATGAGCGCCGCGACCACCGTCTACGAAGGCCAGGCCGACGACATGTATATCGCCGCCTTCCATGACGACACGCCCGGCTTCGAACGCGACTTCGCCAATCGCACGCTCGCCTTCTACAACGACGAGCTCTACCTGCGCGGCACCGACGGCAAGCTGGCGAAGATCGATGCGCCGAATTCGGCCAACAAGTCGGTGCACAAGGAGTGGCTGCTGCTGGAGCTGCGCGATCCCTACCAGGCCGGCGGCAAGACCTATGCGTCGGGCAGCCTGATCGCTACGAAGTTCGACGACTTCATGGCCGGCAAGCGCGAGTTCACCGTGCTGTTCGCTCCGAGCGAGCGGACCTCGCTGTCCAGCTATGCGTGGACGAAGAGCCACCTCGTCCTCAATGTGCTCGAGGACGTGAAGAACCGCATCAGCGTGCTCACGCCGGCCCCGCTTTCGGACAGCAAGGGCGAATGGAAGCGCGAGCCCTTCGTCGGTGCGCCGACCCTCGGCACCGTCAGCGTCGGCCCGGTCGATGCGGACGAAAGCGACGCGGTGTGGATGACCGCGACCGACTACCTCACGCCGACCACGCTGGCCATTGCCGACATCGGCAAGGCTCCTGAGGTGCTGAAGACCAACCCGGTCTTCTTCGATGGCAGCAACAACGTGGTCGAACAGCACTTCGCCACCAGCAAGGACGGCACCAAGGTGCCCTACTTCCTGGTCAAGCCGAAGAACCTCAAGCGCGACGGCAAGGCGCCGACGCTGCTGTACGGCTACGGCGGCTTCGAGATCTCGCTGACCCCTGGCTATTCCGGCAGCGTCGGCAAGGGCTGGCTGGAGAAGGGCGGCGTGTACGTCGTCGCCAACATCCGCGGTGGCGGCGAGTACGGCCCGCGCTGGCACCAGGCGGCGCTCAAGGCCAACCGCCACAAGGCCTACGAGGACTTCGCCGCGGTCGCGCAGGACCTGATCGCCAACAAGATCACCTCGACGAAGCACCTCGGCGTGCAGGGCGGCAGCAACGGCGGCCTGCTCACCGGCAACATGCTCACGCAGTATCCCGACCTGTTCGGTGCCGTCGTGGTGCAGGTGCCGCTGCTCGACATGAAGCGTTACAGCCACCTGCTCGCGGGTGCGTCGTGGATGGCCGAGTACGGCGACCCGGATACCGCCGACTGGGAATTCATCCGGACCTTCTCGCCCTACCACCTGTTCGACGCGAAGCGCACCTACCCGCCGGTGATCTTCATGACCTCGACCAAGGACGACCGCGTGCACCCGGGCCACGCCCGCAAGATGGCGGCGAAGATGCTCGAGGCCGGCAAGGACGTGACCTACTACGAGAACATCGAAGGCGGCCACGGCGGTTCGGCCAACAACGCGCAGGCGGCGCACATGAGCGCCCTGGCCTACACGTTCCTGTGGGAAAAGCTGAAGTAATACGGTCCTGAAGCCGCGGACCGGCCGATCCGAAGCGGTATCCTCAGGCGGGCGCTAACGGCGCCCGTCTGTCGTTCCGGCCTCCGTCCGCCCCATTGCGCACTGCCTATCCGGACCCCATTCCATGAAGCATTCCGTTCTGCTGGCCACGCTTCTCACGAGTACCCGCTTCTCACGAGCACGTTTCTGATGACCACCATGCCCGCCCAAGCCGCCGATGTTCCGAGTCCGCCCGATGCCGCCAGGAAGCCGCATGCGGTGAAGGCGCCGCACGGCGCGACGCGCTTCGACGACTACTACTGGTTGCGCGACGACAGCCGCAAGAATCCGGAAATGCTGGCGTACCTCAATGCCGAGAACGCCTATGCCGATACGGTGATGCAGCCGCTGCGGCCGCTGCAGGAGAAGCTGTACGAAGAGATCGTCGCGCGCATCAAGCAGGACGACGCGTCGGTGCCGGCTCGCGAGCGCGGCTGGTGGTACTACTCCCGTTTCGAGAAGGGCAAGGACTACCCGGTGCACGCGCGCCGCAAGGACGGCGCGGGCGTCGATGCCACCTCGATCCAGCAGGCCAACACCGGCGCCGACTTCGCCACCGAGCAGGTGCTGCTCGATGTCAACGCGATGGCTATGGGGAAGGAATACTTCAGCGTCGGCGACTACGAGGTCACCCAGGACAACCGCATCCTCGCCTGGGCCGAGGACGATGTGGGCCGCCGCCAGTACACGATCCGCTTCAGGAACCTGGACACCGGCGAGGTCTACGCAGATGCGGTGAAGGGCGTCTCGCCCAACCTGGTCTGGGCCGACGACAACAAGACGCTGTTCTACGTCGAAAACGACCCGGAAACCCTGCTCACCGTGCGGGTGAAGAAGCATGTGCTGGGCACGCCGGCAACAGCGGACGTGCTCGTGTACGAGGAGCACGACGACAGTTTCTACATGGGCGTCTCGCGTAGCCGCGACGACAAGTTCATCTGCATCGGCGTGAGCAGCACCGTGTCCGACGAGCTGCGCTATGCGCCGGCCGCCGACCCGAAGGAATTCGTGGTGCTGGCGCCGCGCACGCGCGACGTCGAATACGACGCCGACCATCACGGCGGCCGCTGGGTGATCCGCACCAACGCGCCGGGCGCCGACGGCAAGCCGGCAAAGAACTTCAAGATCGTCACCGCGCCCACCGCGGCGACCTCGCGCAAGGAATGGAAGGACTGGATCGCGGCGCGCGACGACGTGTACATCGACGGCTTCGAGCTGTTCGACGGCTTCACCGCCATAGCGGAACGCTCCGAAGGGCTGGAGCGCGTGCGCGTGCTCGGCAACGACGGCAAGTCCGAAAACGTGAAGGCCGACGAGCCGGCGTATTCGATGGGCCTGTCGACGAATCCCGAGCCCGAGTCCGAGTGGCTGCGCTACAGCTACACCTCGATGACCACGCCGAACACGACGTACGAGCTCAACACGCGTACCGGCGAGCGCCGCCTGCTCAAGCGCGATCCGGTGCCGGGCTACGACCCGAGCCAGTACACGACCGAACGCCTGTGGGCGACGGCGCGCGACGGCACCAGGATTCCGGTGTCTCTGGTCTACAAGAAGGGCTTCAGGAAGGATGGCACCGCCGCGCTCCTGCAGTACGGCTACGGCAGTTACGGCGCCTCGATGGACCCGGGCTTCAACAATGCGGTGACCAGCCTGCTCGACCGCGGCATGGTCTACGCCATCGCCCACATCCGCGGCGGCGAGGAAATGGGCCGCGCCTGGTACGACGATGGCAAGCTGTTCAAGAAGAAGAACACCTTCACCGACTTCATCGACGTCACCGACTTCCTGGTGAAGGAAGGCTATGCGGCCAGGGATCGCGTCGCCGCGCATGGCGGCAGCGCCGGCGGCCTGCTCATGGGCGCGATCAGCAACATGGCGCCGGACCGCTACCGCGTGATCCTGACCGAAGTGCCGTTCGTGGACGTCGTCACCACCATGCTCGATGCCAGCATTCCGCTGACCACCAACGAATACGACGAGTGGGGCAATCCGGAGAAGAAGGACTACTATGACTACATGCTGTCGTACTCGCCCTACGACAACCTGAGCGCGCAGGCCTATCCGGCCATGTTCGTCGGCACCGGCCTGTGGGACTCGCAGGTGCAGTACTACGAACCGGCGAAGTACGTGGCCAAACTGCGCGACCTCGATACCTCGGGGCGCACCGTGGTCTTCCGCACCAACATGGACGCGGGCCACGGCGGCAAGTCGGGCCGCTTCCGCCGCCACAAGGAGCGCGCCGAGATGTATGCGTTCATGCTGGACCAGCTCGGCGTGAAGTAAGCCGGGCCGGGCAGGGCGGTTCTGCAGAACCGCCCGTGCCCCCGCGTTACACTCCCCGCATGAATCGCACACTCCGCATCGTCTTCATCGCCGCCGCACTGGCCACGCTGGCCGGGTGCGGCAACAAGGGCCCGCTGGTGCTGCCGTCCGCCCCGCCGCCGACCGAGCCGGTCACGCTGCCGGAGCCTCCGGCGGAAGCCGCGCCGGCCGAACCCGCGCCTGACAGCGTCCAGCCGCCGCCCGCAACGCCGCCCGCGCCGGAAACGCCTGAACCACCGGAAATCCCACCCCCTCCGCCCGCACCCGGCGGCGACGGCAATGGCTGAAGTGGCTGCATCGCCGGCCGCGTCCGCGCGCGACGGTCGTGCCCTGCGCTTCAGCAAGATGCACGGCGCCGGCAACGACTTCGTCGTGGTCGACCTGCGCGACGGCCTGGTCTCGCTCGACGCCATGCTGTGCTGCGCCCTGGGCGACCGCCACACCGGGGTGGGCTGCGACCAGATCCTGACCATCGAGCCGCCGCGCAGCGCGAGTGCGGTGGCGAGCTACCGCATCTGGAACTCCGACGGCTCGCTCGCGCGCCAGTGCGGCAACGGCGCCCGCTGCGTGGCGGCCTGGCTGCTGCGCGACGGCACCGCGAGCGGCGATGCCTTCGACGTCGACAGTCCGGTCGATACGCACCACGTCACACGACTGGCCGACGGGCGCTTCCGCATCGCCATGGGCGTGCCGCGTTTCGCCCCCACGGACGTCCCGATGAGCGGTTTCGAGCATGCCCAGGACGAATACGTGCTCAGCCACGACGATCGGGCGTTCGCCTTCGGCGCCGTGTCGATGGGCAATCCGCACGCGGTGCTCGAAGTCGCCGACGTGGCCAGCGCACCGGTGGAGACCGCCGGTCCGATGCTGCAATCGCTGCCGGTGTTCCCGGACAGCGCCAACATCGGTTTTGCCCAGGTCGAATCGCGCCAGCGCGTGCGCCTGCGCGTATACGAGCGCGGCGCCGGCGAGACCCTGGCCTGCGGCAGCGGCGCCTGCGCGGCCGCCGCCGTGCTGATGAAACGCGGCCGCGTCGATCGCGACGTGACCATCGCATTGCCCGGCGGCGAGCTGCAGATCGCCTGGCCGGACGACGACGCACCGATCACCATGGCCGGACCGGCCGCATTCGTATTCGAGGGGGAGTGGCTGGCATGACAGACGTAACCGAAAAGCTCGGCGCGCACGAAGTCGCCGCCTGGCTGCGCCGGCATCCGCAGTTCCTCAAGCAGTTCCCCGACCTCGCCCTGAGCCTGGTCGTGCCGCGCGACGAGGGCCCGGCCGCATCGCTGGCCAGCTACCAGCTCGAAGTGCTGCGCGACAAGAACCGCGAGCTTGCGCGCCGCCTGCAGGAACTGTTCGGCAACGCGCAGGAGAACGAGCGCCTGGCCGTACGCACGCACCAGTTCACGCTGGCATTGATGAAGCAGGGCAACGCCGCCGATACGCTGCGCGCGCTGGCGGCGGCGCTGGCCGAGGACTTCAACGGCGATCTAGTGCGGGTCGTGATGTTCGAAGCGGTCGCGGGCCTCGAGCAGGCCGAATGGCTGCAGCACATTCCAGCCAACGACGCGCGCCTGCAACCGTTCCGCGACTGCATCGCCGAAGGCGAGCCGCTGTGCGGCCGCCTGCAGCCGGAGAAGCACGCCCTGCTCTACGGCGCACGCGCGGAGGAAGTGCAGTCGACGGCGTTGCTGCCCGTGGCCGGCATCGGCCTCGTCGCCGTGGGCAGCCATGACGCCAACCGCTTCTTCCCGGGCATGGGCACCCTGTTCCTGCGCATGATGGGCGAAGCCCTGGCGGTGGCGTTGAAGCGGTATGCGCCCGCGGTGTAACCGCATCTTTGTCGTCATCCCGGCGAAAGCCGGGATCCATTTTGCGGTTGCTTTTGACTTTGCATCGAAACAACAACGGCAAAATCAAATGGATCCCGGCTTTCGCCGGGATGACGGTCCGGTTACATGATGCCCTCCGCCCTCGACGACTTCCTCGCCTACCTCGCCGTCGAACGGCAGATGTCGGCGCATACGCTCGATGCCTATCGCCGCGACCTCGAGGCATTGAGTGCATGGGCGCAGCCGCAGGCCGCCGATCCCGTCACGCTGCAGGCAGACCAGCTGCGCCTGTTCGTCGCCGCCGAACACCGCCGTGGACTGTCGCCCAAGTCGCTGCAGCGCCGCCTCTCCGCCTGCCGCAGCTTCTACACCTGGCTGCTCAGGCATGGCCGCATCGGCGCCAACCCCGCGGCCGCGATCCGCGCGCCCAAGGCGCCGCGCAAGCTGCCGCAGGTGCTAGATCCGGATGAAGCCAAGGCGCTGGTGGAAGTGCCCACGGACGCGCCGTTGGGCCTGCGCGACCGCGCGCTGCTGGAGCTGTTCTATTCCTCCGGCCTGCGCCTGAGCGAACTGTGCGGGTTGCGCTGGCGCGACCTCGATCTCGACGAGGCGCTGGTGACGGTGCTCGGCAAGGGCCGCAAGCAGCGCAGCGTGCCCTTGGGGTCGCACGCACGCAACGCACTGCGCGAATGGCGCGCGTCGACCAGCGCGATGCCCGAAGCACCGGTGTTCCCGGGCCGCAACGGGACCATCACGCCGCGCGCGATCCAGCTGCGCGTGCGCCAGCTCGCCCAGCAGCAGGGCCTGTTCAAGCGCGTGCATCCGCACCTGCTGCGGCATTCCTTCGCCAGCCACATCCTCGAGTCGTCCGGCGACCTGCGCGGCGTGCAGGAACTGCTGGGCCATGCCGACATCGCGACCACGCAGATCTACACCCACCTGGATTACCAGCACCTCGCCAAGGTGTACGACGCCGCGCATCCGCGGGCGAAGCGGAAAACGGAAAAGAGCGGGAAGTAGCCGGCGCTGTATCGACGCTGAAGCGCACCGCGCGGTCGCGCGGCACGCCGCTGCGACGGCAATCCGGGTGAGGTGGCCGGGAAGTCGCCGGCCGGAGCGCTTGAACAGCGCCGCCACGCCCCCAATTCGGTGGGACCCCACGGAGAAACCCATGGATCCCAGCCGCAACCCCGACGTCTTCCACGCCACCACCATCGTTTCGGTGCGCCGCAACGGCCACGTCGCCGTCGCCGGTGACGGCCAGGTGACGCTCGGCCACACCGTCATGAAATCCAACGCGCGCAAGGTGCGCCGCCTCGGCCGCGATGGCCAGGTGCTGGCCGGCTTCGCCGGCGCGGCGGCCGATGCCTTCACCTTGTTCGAACTGTTCGAGGCCAAGCTCGAGAAGCACGGCCAGCTCACGCGCGCTGCGGTAGAGCTGGCCAAGGAATGGCGCACCGAACGCCGCCTCGGCAAGCTCGAGGCGCTGCTGATCGTCGCCGACAAGGAAACCTCGCTGATCGTCGGCGGTACCGGCGACGTGATCGAGCCGGAGGACGGCATCGTCGCGATCGGCTCCGGCGGGCCGTATGCGTTGTCGGCCGCGCGCGCGCTCGCCGCGCACACCGCACTGGACGCGAAGTCGATCGCCACCGAAGCGCTCAACATCGCCGGTGACATCTGCATCTATACCAACCGCAACATCGTGGTGGAAGAACTGTGATGGGCAAGCTCCTGAATACCTCCGCCACCATGACCCCGCGCGAGATCGTGCAGGAACTCGACCGCCACATCGTCGGCCAGCACGCCGCCAAGCGCGCCGTCGCCATCGCCCTGCGCAACCGCTGGCGCCGCATGCAGCTGGCGCCGGAAATGCGCGACGAGGTGATGCCGAAGAACATCCTGATGATCGGCCCGACCGGCGTGGGCAAGACTGAAATCGCACGCCGCCTCGCCACGCTCGCCAACGCCCCGTTCGTCAAGGTCGAAGCCACGCGCTTCACCGAAGTCGGCTACGTGGGCAAGGACGTCGAGCAGATCGTGCGCGACCTCGCCGACACCGCGGTGAAGATGTACCGCGAGCAGGCCAAGCAGCGCGTGCGCACGCAGGCCGAGGACCGCGCGGAAGACCGCATCCTCGACGCCCTGTTGCCGCGGCGCGCGGTCACGCTGTTCGGTTTCCAGGGCGATCCCGAAGGCGCGCAGCAGGCCGCGCCGCCGGAGCGGACGCCACAGGAGTCCGAAAGCGACGAGAAGACCCGGACCAAGCTGCGCAAGCAATTGCGCGCCGGCGAGCTGGATGAGCGCGAGATCGAACTCGACTTCGCCATGAACGTCGGCGTCGACATCATGGCTCCGCCCGGCATGGAGGAGATGGGCCAACAGCTGCGGCAGATGTTCTCGCAGGTGTCCGGTGGCAAGACCCACAAGCGCACCGCGACGATCAAGGCCGCGCGTGCGCAGCTGATCGAGGAAGAGGCGGCCAAGCTGGTCAACGAGGACGACGTGCGCGATGCCGCGATCGAGGCCTGCGAACAGCACGGCATCGTCTTCATCGACGAGATCGACAAGGTCGCCAAGCGCAGCGACGCCGGAACGATCGGCGGCGATGTCAGCCGCGAGGGCGTGCAGCGCGACCTGCTGCCGCTGGTCGAAGGTTCCACCGTCAGTACCAAGTACGGCTCGGTGAAGACCGACCACATCCTGTTCATCGCCTCGGGTGCGTTCCACCTCGCCAAGCCTTCCGACCTGATCCCGGAACTGCAGGGCCGCTTCCCGATCCGGGTCGAGCTGGGCGCGCTGAGCAAGGACGACTTCGTCCGCATCCTGACCGAACCCAAGGCGGCACTGACCACGCAGTACGTCGAGTTGCTCAATACCGAAGGGGTGACGCTGTCGTTCACTCCCGATGCGATCGACCGCCTCGCCGAGATCGCCGCGCAGGTCAACGAGCGCCAGGAAAACATCGGCGCGCGCCGCCTGCATACGGTACTGGAACGCCTGCTCGACTCGCTCAGCTTCGAGGCGCCCGATCGCGACGGCGCATCGGTGGCTATCGACCGTGAATATGTCGACGCGAATCTCAACGAGCTGGTGAAAGACCCCGATCTGAGCCGCTACATCCTCTGAGCACGCCGGATCCGCGCCGCAGGCAGCGGGGCGGCTTACCGGTTTTCGTCGCGCGGGTGGCTGGCGGTATCGAGGTCGACCACCACCGACATTCCCGGGCGCAGCCGCGCCGCGGCCGCCTGCCCGGGATCGATCGCGATCTTGACCGGGATGCGCTGGGCGATCTTCACGAAGTTGCCGGTGGCATTGTCCGCGGGCAGCACGCTGAACTCGGAGCCCGCGGCGGGGGAGATCTCCTGGACGCGGCCGGTGAGCCGGCTGCCGCCCAGGGCGTCGACGCTGAAGCGCGCGGCCTGGCCAATGCGCACGTCGCGCATCTGCGTCTCCTTGAAGTTGGCCACCACCCAGAACGCGCCCGGCACCAACGCCATCAGCTGCGTACCGTTGGTGACGTAGGCGCCCTCGCGCACGGACACCTGGCTGAGCTGGCCGTCGCGCGGGGCTTCGATGCGGGTGTGGTCGAGATTGATCTGGGCCAGCTTCACGGCGGCCTCGGCGCCAGCCACGGCGGCTTTCAGTGCGGCGTGATTGACGCTGACGCTGCGCACGCCCTGTTCCGCCGCATCGAGCGCGGCGCGCGCCTGGTTCACGCTGGCCACCGCCTGCGCATTGGCGGCGAAAGCGGTGTCGCGATCCTGCGCCGACAGCAGTTTCTCCCCCGACAGTTGCTCGATGCGCCGCAAACTCGCCGCGGTGCGCACATGCTGGGCGTCGCTGCTGGCCAGGTTCGCACGCGCCTGCCCAGTACTGGCCTGGGCGCTGCGAAGCTGCTGCGTCCAGTTGGCGAGGCTGGCCTGCGCGGCCTGCAACTGCGCGCGGGCCTGGTCGACCTGCTGGTGGTAGATGCGGTCGTCGATCTGCGCCAGCAGCTGGCCCCTGCGCACGCGTTGGAAGTCGCGTACCGGTACCTGCATGACGTAGCCGCTGACCTGCGGGCTGATCAGGGTGACCTGGCCGCGCACATAGGCGTTCTCGGTGCTCTGGATGGCGCTGCGGAACGGTGGCAGCCGCCACGCGTAGAGCACGACCAGCGCGCCGCCCAGGGCCACCGCCGCGAAGGCCACGATCTGCCACCGCGGGCGCGGCGGCAGTACCGGCGGAGCGGCCGGAGCGGGTGCGGGCGGGGCGGCCGGAGCGGCCGGAGCGGGTGAGGGAGTGCTCATGTGGCGGGTGCTGGAGTCGCTTGGGCGGAAAGGAGGCGCTCGCGCCGGGCGCGCAGCCGCGACCGGACGGCGATGTAGGTCAACCAGATCATCGTCATCAGGGCGATGGCGGCGATCGCGAGATACACATCGTTATAGGCAAGGACATTGGCTTCGCGTGATGCCGTCGCCCCCAAGGCGCGCACGCCCAGTGCGGTGCGCAGCGCCGGGTCGGTGACGGCCTGTCCGTAACTCGCAGCGCCCGACTGGATGCGCGCGGCCACCTGGGGGTCGAGCAGGGTCAGGTGCTCGACGATCTGGCTGGAGTGGTACTTCTCCCGGATCACCTGGAGCGTCCCCAGGAACGCCGAGCCCAGCAGGCTGCCCACGTTCTGGGCGATGTTGAACATCACGAAAAAACTGATCAGGTTGCGTGGCTGCGCGATCACGCTGCCGACGCCGGCGATCAGCGCCGGCGCCAGGAAGAACGTGCTGCCAAAACCGATCAGGAACTGGCTGACCATCAGCTGCGCCGGACGGGTCAGGCTGTTGGAGGACGCATCCATCAACGCACCGGTCATGACGCAGGTCAGCGCGATCAGGGCCGGGAGCCGGGTCAGCACCGGTTTCACCGTCATGGCGCTGACGGCGATGCCGAGCAGGCAGCCGAGCAGCACCACGGCGAACAGGCCGCGCATCTGCTCGTTGGTCAGTCCCATCGCCTGCAGGAAGCCCACGGCGCCGACGCTCTGCTCCGACAGCGCCATGCGCAGCAGGATGATCGCCACGCCCAGCCGCAGCATCAGGCCGCTGCCGAGCCAACGCGTGTTGATCAATGGATTGGCGCGGAAATGTTCGATCGCGATGCCGGACACCACCAGCACGATGGCGCCCGCCAACGCCCACCCGATCCACGGCGCTTCCAGCCACCATTCGATGCGACCCAGCGACAGCACGGCACACAGCAGAGCCATGCCGATGGACAGCAGCGTGATGCTCAACAGGTCCAGCTTTTCAAAGACCTTGTAGCGATCGCCCGGCGGTAGCCTGAGCAGCAGCACGCCACCCAGCGACAGCAGGGCCAGGCCGAGTTCGAACAGGTACAGGCCGCGCCATTCGCCGAATTCCAGCAGGTTCGGCGAGATCACCCGCGCCAGCGGCGTGCCGATCTGGGTCAGGCCGATGCCGACCGCCAGGGAGCGCAGGCGGTGCTGCGCCGGAAACGCCTGGATCATGTAGAAAATGCCCAGCGTGGTCAGCGCCGCGCCGACGATGCCGTGCGCGGCGCGCACCGCGATCGCCGATCCGAGCTGGTGCACGAACAGGTGCCCGAACGTCACCAGTGCATACAGCACCAGGCTGATCTCGGTGAACAGCCGCAGCCCGAACTGCTGGCGGAACTTGATCAGGATGAGGTTGGCCGAGACGTTGGTCATCACGTAGGCGGCCGGCAGCCAGGCGATCTCGGCCGCGGTCACGCCCAGGGCCCCCTGCAGCTGGAGCTGGTTGGTCGTGACCATCGCATTGCCGAGGCTGCCGGTGATGGCGACGAGCGTGCCGAGCAGGGCGAAGACCCAGCGCAGGGCGAGGGGATGGCTCGGGGTCGAAGGCGAGCCCGGGAAGAGCGGCCGCTCGTGGGGCAGCCATTCGCGTGGTCCGTAAGCGCTCATCGACGAGGTGGTCCTCGGCACGGCACGTTGGCGTGGCGGCGGAATTGTCGCACGCGCGATGCGTGACCCGAGCCAGGCGGGGTGCGGGCAAGGGCATGCCGGAATCTGCCTCGCAGTAGCGCGCAACCGGCCCTACGGATCATCCGCCGGAGACATTCATCCGCCGATGACGCGTGAGGTACGGCTAGTGCTTGCCTTCCACCGCTTTCGCCGCGGCCTGCTTGCGCGGGTCGTCCGCCGGGTTGATGTAATTGACCTCGAATGGCCCGGTGCTGTTGATCTGCAGGATCGCGCCATCGCGGGTGGTCGCCTCGTGCTGCATTTTCGCCGGCAGCAGCACGTAGTCGCCCGCCACGAAGTCGGCCGCGTGCGCGTTGCTGCCATCGCCCATCGACAGGCTGAGGCCGCCTTCGATCACCGTGACCTGTTCGTCGGTGGGATGCCAGTGACGCGGGACGCGGTAACCGGCGGGCGCTTTCAAGCGGATGGTGAATGCACCGGGTTTGCCGGGATCACCCGAGAGCACCGCCGCCTGCGCACCGCGTGGCAGGGCGGCGGGTGCGTCGCCCCACTGGGTGGCGGCAGCGCGCACCATCACGTGCGGGGAAGTCGTGGCGCTCGATCCCGGTTGCGGTTCCGCCGCCAGCACGCAGACGGGCAACAGGCAAAGGCTGAAGAAGATCGACTGTTTCATCTGGAGATCTCCATGTGGGTGATCCCTCGGGTTGACCTGCGATCCGCTGGAAGGCGGACGTCCGCAGCCGCGCCGTGGCCCGGCCTGCGCATTGTTCCCCGCCGCCGTTAACACGGTGCGATTATCGGCGCGCAGCATGCGATCACCGCAGGGCTACGGCTCAGCGCAGGAGCTGTGCTCCGGACCAGCGCCCGCCCGGCACAAGCTGCACCGGCTGCAATACCTGTCCGGCTTCGACGCAGACGAAGTGCCGGTGTTCGTCCGGCGCGAGATCGCCGATGCCGGCCGCCAGCGCCGAACCCGGATTCCACACCACGGTGTCGGCGAATCCGCGCTGGCTGATCGTGGTGCGCCGCGGTCCATCGCGAAGTTCGATGGAATGCGACGGCGATGAATAGATACGGTCGACTTCACCGTCGAAGCGCAGCAGCTCGTCTTCCTGCCGCAGGATCGCGCCCGCGTTGGCGCTGTCCTCGTAACGACAATCCCGCAGGCCGTGCAGTGTCGTGATGTCCAGTGCATCGACCGCAAGGTAGGTATGCAGCGCTGCGGTGAACGCGAACCCGGAGGAACCGTTGTTGTCGACTTCGAGCTCGAGGTCCAGGGCCGTGGGATCCAGGCGGATGTGCAGGCGGACGGTGAAGGCGTGCGGCCAGGAAGCCGTCGCCGGGCCGCTGTCCAGTTCGAAGACCGCGCGCTCGTCGGCGCCCACGAAGCGCCACGGCAACGTGCGCGCGAATCCGTGCTTGCGCAGTGGCCCGCGGCCGGCGAACTGCGGAAAGATCACCGGCACGCCACCGCGGATGGCCGCGCCTTCGTCGTAGCAGGCGCGTTGGCCGAGGAACAGGCGCTCGCGCCCGTCGGCGGGAGTCCAGGACAGCAGGTGCGCACCGTGCAACGCGACCAGCGCGCCGGCTCCGCCTTCGCCATGCAGGAGCACGCAGGGCGTGCCGTGGTGATCGATACGCGTGGATCGCAGTGACATGCGTTTCAGTCCTCGCCGATGTCTTCGTTCCAGACCTCGGGATTGGCGGCGATCCAGCTTCCCAGCATCTCGACGCATTCCGCGTCGGCGAGGTCGACCACGTTCACGCCGTTCTCGCGCAGCCAGTCGATGCCGCCGCGGAAGTTGACGGATTCACCGACCACCACGGTGCCGATGTTGAACTGGCGCACGAGCCCGCTGCAGTACCAGCACGGCGCCAGCGTGGTCACCATGATCGTGTCGCGGTAGCGGCGCTGGCGGCCGGCCTTGCGGAAGGCGTCGGTTTCGCCATGCACGGATGGATCGCCTTCCTGGATGCGGCGGTTATGCCCGCAACCGAGCAACTGGCCATCGTTGCGGTACAGCGCGGCACCGATCGGGATGCCGCCTTCGGCGATGCCCTGGCGGGCTTCGGCCACGGCCGTGGCGAGCAGGGCGCGGTAATCCGGGGTCTCGATCATGCGGGGTCCTGGCAGGGGCGGGCGCCATGATGCCGCATTCGTCGATCCATGCGCCGCGGCTCCGGGCCACCGCCGATCAGTGGACGGGATGCGATAATCCCGGCATGAGCGAACACGACAACCAGCCCGGCACCACCCACTTCGGTTTCCGCGATGTTCCGGTCGGCGAGAAGCAGAAGCTGGTCGGCGAAGTGTTTTCATCGGTCGCCGGCAAATACGACCTGATGAACGACCTGATGTCGCTGGGCATCCACCGCGTGTGGAAGCGCTACTTCGTCGGCACCTGCCAGGTGAAGCGTGGCGACCGCGTGCTCGACCTCGCCGGCGGCACCGGCGACATCGCCCTGCTGCTGCGCGACCGCGTCGGTACCACCGGCAGCGTCGTGCTCGGCGACATCAACGGTGAGATGCTGAAGGTCGGGCGCGACCGCATGACCGACCGCGGCGTGGTATCCGGCGTCGAGTTCGTCGAATGCAATGCGGAGAAGCTGCCGTTCCCCGATGCCAGTTTCGACCTGGTCACCATCGCCTTCGGCCTGCGCAACGTCACCGACAAGGACGCCGCGCTGCGCGAGATGCAGCGCGTGCTCAAGGTCGGCGGACAGGCACGCGTGCTCGAATTTTCGGAAGTGAAGGCGGAGTGGTTCAAGCCCGTCTACGACTTCCATTCGTTCAACATCCTGCCGAAGCTGGGCAAGCTGTTCGCCAATGATGCCGACAGCTATCAATACCTGGCGGAATCGATCCGCAAGCATCCGCCGCAGGACGAGCTCAAGGCCATGATGGAAGCTGCTGGCTTCGCGCGTTGCGGCTATCGCAACCTGTCCGCGGGAATCGTCGCCATCCACACCGGCTACAAGGTCTGACCTCACCCGATCGGGGGATGGGGTCATACGTCACTGGGCTTTGTGACACCAGTCGTTATCCTCGGGTCAGGTAACACCTTCCCGGCGGTGCGTAAAAAATGGCTGGCCTCGGCGTCTATCGCACGCTTTCACGGGTGTTCCCGCACTCGTTCCGGGCCAAGCTCATGGCAGTCGTGGTGGGATGCACGCTGGTGCCGATCAGCGTCTTCGTCATCTGGCTGCTGTTCTACCGGCACCTGAGCCCGGCGCAACTGGCCATGGGCGTGGGCGTGGCTGTCGTCGCCACCCTGGCCGGCGTGCTGATCGCGCTGGTCCTGCTCTATCACCTGCTGACGCCGCTGCGCATGATGGCGGATGTCGTCGAGGCATATTTCCGCGAACATCGCCTGCCGGAACTGCCCGAGGACGGCCGCGACGAAATGGGCCTGCTGATGCGTGGCATCAACTGCGGCTTGCGCGAGATCGACGACGGCATCCGCGAGCTGGAACGTGTCGCGCTGGAGGATCCGCTGACTCACGCGCTCAGCCGGCGTGGCAGCGACCGCGAGCTGGGCGCCTGCGTGGAGCGTGCCGGGCAGGGCCATCCGCTCGTGCTCTACGTGCTCGACGTCGACAACCTCAAGCCGGTCAACGACGAATACGGCCACGCCGCCGGCGACCGCATGCTGATCGATCTCGTCGAGCATTCGCGCAAATGGCTGCGCGACGGCGACTGGATCGGTCGCTGGGGCGGTGATGAATTCCTGATCTGCCTCCATGACACGCCAACGGGCGCCAACAGGCGGGTGCAGTCATGGCTGGACGAACTCGCCATGCCCCGCGCCGACGGCATCCCGATCCGTGTCAGCGTCGGTTGTGCGCCGCACCGTCCCGGCACGGATGTGATGCAGTTGTACCGGGAGGCGGACGCCGCCATGTATGCCGCCAAGGCCCAGGGCGGCGGGCAGCTGGTCTGCAACGAGGGGCATCTGCCGCCGGGCACGCCGGCGGCCAGGGCCAGTGGTCAGGCCTGGGGCTGCCAGGCGTAGCTCAGCTTGAGGAACAGGCTGCGGTTGCTGGTGAACAGCTGCTGGAACTCGTCGTCGGAATATCCGCCCTGCGAATAGCCCGCATACAGCGCGCTGCGCGGATTGAGCTTGTACGAATACAGCAGCTGTGCCGCGACATCGTGGAAGCGCTCGTCGACCGCGGTGGCATACAGCGCCTGGTCGCGGTCGATGTGACTGCCCTGCACCGACAGGCGCAGGCGCTGGCGCGGGTCGAACTGCCAGGCCAGGCGGCTGTCGACGACCTGGGCATCGAATGCCGTGCCGCCATCGCGCGTGAGGCGCTGCTGCGTGTAGCTGATGTTGAGGTTCACGCCGCGGCCGACATCCCATTGCACCGACGGTTGCAACTCGATGATGTGGCCCATGCGCGACGCCAGCAGGTCGAGCTGCTGGCCGGCGCGCACGAATGCGATGAGCTTGAATCCCGCCAGGGGCGTGATTTCGACGTAGCCGGTGCCCCAGTGCTCGTCGAACATCTGGCCGTCCCAGAAACGCACGCGGGTGAGGCCGCCGAGTTCGTAGTAACCCTGGTGCGAGGCGCGCGCGCTGAGGTACCCCTCGAGTTCGCGTTCGAGCAGCTGGCCGTCGAAGCGGTGGGTAATGTCCCAGTCGCCATACAGCTCGATCCGGTTGATCGCGCTCCCTTCCTTGAAGAACCAGGTGTGGGCGCCGCCGACCGTCGACTTGTCGTAGCCGACCTGGGCGATGAAGCCGAGGTCGGAGCGGAAGCCTGGATCGATGTCGGTGTGCTGCAGGTTGCCGCGCCAGTTCTTGTTGCCGTAGCTGTAGTTGAGAAACAGCGCATCGCCGCTCGGCGCGGTGTCCGGCAGTGCGAGTCCGTCCGGGTAGCGCGAATCGCTGTGCAGCCATTGGCCGCGCAGCGTGTGCTCGTCCTTCTGCCAGCGCGCATCCACGCCGGCGAGGGCGTTGTGGTAATCGTCGCCGCCGCGGTAGGTGGCGATCGCACCCACGCTGGTGTGCGCATCGACGTCGTAGCGGTAGCGGCCGACGAGATCGTCCGCTTCCTGGTCGAGGAAGCGGAACGAGGAACCCAGAACGCCCGGGACCAGCAGCTGCGTCGTCGCGTCGCGTGCGGCGATGACGCCGTAGGCCTGCTTGCCGCTGCGGCCGGTCGTGCGCAGGCCGTAGTCGGGATCGGCGATCTGGCGCGTGTAGAGCACCTGCAGCGGAGTGCTGAAGTAGTCCGCGCCTTCGAGGAAGAACGGCCGCTTCTCCGGGAAGAACAGCGCGAAGCTGGTGTTGAGGTCGAGCTGCGCCTGGTCGGTTTCGACCTGGGAGAAATCGGGATTGAGGGTGCCGTTGAGGGTGAGGTTGGGGCTGGGCGCCCACGCCACGTCGAGGCCGGGCTCGATGTCCGTGCCGTCGCTGGTCCACGGCGCATCCGGCGCCACGCGCTCCTCGTCGTGGCTCATGGTGAGCGTCGGCACGATCTCGAGGTTGCGCCCCTGCCGGACGCCCGCGAAGCCTTCGACCTTGCCGAAGGTGCAGGTCAGGCAGCGCGAACCGCGCTCGACGCGGTTGCTGAAGTACTGGTAGCGGAAGTCGCGCGGGCGGACGCGCAGGAAGGTGGCGCCCCAGCGGCGCGCGCCGTCGGTGTCGCGGAAGCGCAGGGTCGCGAACGGGATGCGCAACTCCACGTCATAGCCGTTCGCGGTGATCTGCGCCGCGCTCGTCCACAGGCCGTCCCACGAGTCGTCCTCGTTGCCGGTGGCTTCCTCCTTGATCAGGTCGGCCTGCACGCCGAGCGGATTGACGAAGAATTCGTAGGCGCGGCGCTGGTCGTCGAAGGTGTCGAGCATCACGCCGGCGAAGTCGTCGCTGTACAGCGCATCGCGATCGCGCAGGAAGGCGCGGATCTTCGCCGGGTCCGGATCCTCGGCGTGGAAGGACACCAGCAGGGCATCGTCGGTATGGGCGATGCGCGCGGTGGTCTTCACGGCGGCGGGCAGGTTGTCGCCAGGCGTGACCTCGTAGCCTAGGTCGACGCTGGCGGCGTGGGCCCAGAGGGGGTCGTCGAGCTTGCCGTCGACGACGATGTCGCCGTCGACGCGGGGGATGGTCAGGGTTTCGGACGCAAACGCGGGCAGGACGGCCAGCGCGAGCAGGCCGCCAAAAAGGTAAGTCGGGTGCATCCGCCCATTGTCCCGGACCCGGTGCCTTGCCGACCCTGTCGAAAGTACGGGGCGGGTGCGAAAACGCTCACGGTCGGGGCGCTAAACTCCGCGCTTCCTTCCCGCGGGCACGACCCATGCGCCATTCGATCCTGATGCTGTCCCTCGCGGCCGTGCTGGCCGTCACCGCCGGCTGCAAGCGCGACGCCGCGCCGGCCGATGCCAACCAGCCGACCGCCACCGCCACGTCCGCCACTGCCGCTGCCGCGCACATGATCGACGAGCACTCATACGCCGAACCCGACAAGGTCAAGGTCAAGGACCTCGCCCTCGACCTCAAAGTCGACTTCGACCGGAAGGTGATCGACGGCAGCGCCACGCTGGCGCTGGACTGGCTCGACCAGACCGCCACGCACCTCAACCTGGACACGCGCGACCTGACCATCAGCAAGATCGTCGGCGAGCGCAGCGACGGCAAATGGGAAGACCTCAAGTACGCGCTGGCGCCGGCCGACAAGGTCCTTGGCAGCAAGCTGACCATCGAGACGCCCAAGCGTAACCCGCGCGTGCGCATCACCTACACCACGTCGCCGGGCGCTTCGGGCCTGCAATGGCTCACCGCGGCGATGACCGAGGGCAAGAAGACGCCCTTCATGTTCAGCCAGTCGCAGCAGATCCACGCGCGTTCGTGGGTGCCGCTGCAGGACACGCCGTCGGTGCGCTTCACCTACACCGCGCACGTGCTCACGCCGAAGGACGCGATGGCGGTGATGAGCGCGGCATTCGAGCCGGGCGCCGACAACAGCGGCAACAAGCGCGACGGCGACTACAGCTTCAAGATGTCGAACGCGATTCCGTCCTACCTGCTCGCGATCGGCGTGGGCGACCTGGTGTTCAAGCCGATCAGCAACCGCAGCGGCATCTGGGCCGAACCGTCCTCCGTCGACCGCGCGGCGAACGAGTTCTCCGATACCGAGAAGATGATCCAGACGGCGGAGAAGTTGTACGGCCCCTATCGCTGGGAGCGCTACGACATGCTGCTGCTGCCGCCGTCGTTCCCGTACGGCGGCATGGAAAACCCGCGCATGACCTTCCTCACCCCGACCGCGATCGTCGGCGACAAGTCGCTGGTGTCGCTGATCGCGCATGAGTTGGCGCACAGCTGGTCGGGCAACCTGGTGACCTTCTCCACCGCCAAGGACGCCTGGCTCAACGAGGGCGTCACCACCTATGTCGAGGGCCGCATCGACGAGGAGCTGTACGGCAAGGATCGCGCCGACATGGAGCGCGTGATCGCGCGCAACGAACTGAAGCAGGAATTCACCGAAGAGAACAAGGCGCTGCAGGTGCTCGCCGGCAAGCCGGGCGAGCTGAAGGATCCGGACGACAACCTGGGCTCGACGGTCTACGCCAAGGGCGCGTGGTTCATGCAGTTCCTCGAGCAGCGTATCGGCCGCGCCGACTTCGATGCGTTCCTGCGCGGCTACTTCGACCACTTCGCGTTCCAGTCGATCTCCTCGCAGCAGTTCGCCGACTACGCCAAGGCCAACCTGCTCGACAAGTATCCGGGCAAGGTCACCCAGGCCGAGTTCGACGAATGGCTGCATGAGCCGGGCATCCCGGCGACCGCGCCGCAGGTCACCTCGGCGCGCTTTGACGCCGTCGACGCGGCCCGCAAGGGCTTCCTCGACGCCGGCACGCTGCCGGCCGCCGCCGCGACGAAGCAGTGGAGCACGCAGGAGTGGGTGCACTTCATCGAAGGCATGCCGGAGACGTTGAAGCCCGAACAGCTCGCCGCGCTCGACGCCGCCTACCACTTCACCGGCACGCCCAACGGCGAGATCGCGCAGCGCTGGTATCCGCTCGCGGTGCGCAGCGGTTACACGCAGGCCAATGCCGAGATCGCGAAGTTCCTCGAGCGCGTCGGCCGGCGCAAGCTGATCATGCCGACCTACAAGGAGCTGGTGAAGACGCCGGCCGGCCTGGCGCTGGCGGAAGAGACCTTCGCGAAGGCGAAGCCGGGTTATCACCCGATCACCACCGGTTCGGTCGAGTCCACGATTGCGGACGCGAAAGCGGCCGCGACCAAGACCACGCAGCCGGCGTCGAAGTAAGAACCACGGGCAGTGATGCGCACGCATCGCCCCCTGCGAACGGCCGCCCGCGTGGCGGCCGTTCTGCTTGCGCTGGCCGCCGGCATTGCCGTCGTCGCGGTGGCGCTCGATCCGTATCGGCTGGTGCGCCTGGAATTCAGCCGCCAACGCCTCGGCGCCGGGCTTTCGCGTGGCAGCATCGAGGTCGCCGGCCACCGCTGGGTATACGCCTTCAGCGACGAAGCACCGGCGGATGCGCCGGTCGTGGTGATGCTGCATGGCTTCACCGGCAGCAAGGAGAACTGGTATCCCGTCGCGCGCCGCCTGCGTGGCCATTACCGGCTGCTCATTCCGGACCTGCCGGGCTGGGGCGAGAGCGAACGCAGGCCGGGCGAGGACTATGGCTTCGTCGCGCAAAGCACGCGCGTGGATGCGTTCGTGCGCGCGTTGTCGCCGGGCAGGCCGGTGGTGCTGCTCGGGCATTCGATGGGCGGCGGCGTGGCCGCGCTGGTGGCGGCGCGCCATCCGCGCGATGTCGCGAGCGTGGGGCTGCTGGATGCGGCCGGCGTGCGCTTCCATGACAACCGTTTCGGCGTCGACGTGCTCGCGGGGCGGAATCCCTTCGCCGTTGCCGATGACGCATCGCTGCAGCGTTACCTCGACATCGTTTTCCACGACCCGGCGGCCAAGCCCTCCATTCCGTGGCCCGCGTCGCGCGGCCTGATCGCGCGGCGTCGCCACGACGCCGCCTTCGAGCAGGCCGTGCTCGATCGCATCGGCCGCAGGCCCGAGCGTTTCCTGCCCGGCGACGAAGCCACGAACATCCACCAGCCCGCGCTGTTGCTGTGGTGCCGGCAGGATGCCGTGATCGATCCGAGTGCGCTGGCGCTGTACGCTGCGCGCATGCCGCAGGCCGCGCAGGTGATGCTCGACGACTGCGGCCACATGTCCATCGTGGAGCGCCCCGATGCCGTCGCCGCCGCGGTGACCGCATTGATCGAAAGGCCCTCCGCGCCACGCCCATAGAGCCAGCCACAGAGCCAGCCACCATGAAGCCGACCCGCCTCGCCCTCGTTCTCGCCGCCGCCCTTGCCCTGGCCGCGTGCGATTCCGCCGAAAAGCAGCAGGCGGCCGCGCAGGCCGCCGCCACCGCGCAGGCCGCGGCGAAGGAGCAGAAGGCGCAGGAGATCGGCAAGCAGTTCGACGCGCAGTACGCGCAGCACAACTGGGAGCTCGCGCGGGCGCACGGCGAGGAACTGGTGGTGATGCATCCGGACAGTCCGGTCACCGCGCGCATCAAGCCGCAGTACGAAGAAGCCAAGGTCAAGGCGGACGAGGTGCGCGAGCAGCGGCGCATGGCCGGCCTGTGGGAGTACCAGAGCGTCGCGGTGAAGGGCGGCCAGCAGTTGTCGGCCGCGATCTACTCGAAGAAGCCGATCGACACCGGCGGCGGCACGGCGTATCCGGTGCGCCTGATCTTCCGCGACCATCCCGAGTGGGGGCGCAGCAGCTACCTCGTGCTGGAGAACGGCGACTTCAACTGCTACGGCGGTTGCAAGGTGCAGGTGATGCTGGACGACAAGGCGCCGAAGGCGATGGCTGCCTCGCGTCCCAAAACCGATGAAGCCATCGCCATGTTCATCGAGGACGAACGCGCGCTGTGGCGCATGGCGCATGGCGCGAAGACGATGGCGATCGAGTTCCCGGTCAAGGCCGGCGGCAAGCGCACGGCGGTGTTCGAAGTGGGTGGACTGGATCCGGGCAAGTTGCCGAAGTGGTGAGGGGGCCCGCGACGCAGCTGAAGCTGCGGTGTTGCTGAAGCCGCGCCGGCCCGCGACGCACCTGAAGCTGCGGTGTTGCTGAAGCCGCGCCCGCGGCTGACCGCGGAGAACTACCAGTTTTTGCTGCGCGCTTGATGATCGTGCCCCCGCAGTTAAAACCCGCTTCACGCCATCCCAAGACCGCGGGAGTAAGCTCGCCACGAAGGCGTCGACGCAGCGCCATGGGCGAGCGGCGCCGGGACGGCGCGCGAAGGAAGCGCGCGCTGCGTCCACCAGCGGCGCCGCCGCACGGGACGAAAGGCGGAAGCCTCGCGGAGGGAGTCATGTTGTCCCCACGCCTGCACAACCTGCTTGACGAGCATCACTCGGCCTACCAGACCCTCGTCCACGATCGCACCGTCACCGCGCACGAAACCGCCGCTGCATCGCACATACGCCAGCAGCAATTCGCCAAGACGGTGATGCTCAAGGTCGACGGCAAGCTGGCGATGATGGTGATGCCCGCGGCTTATCGCATCGACCTCACCCGGCTGTCGCGCGCCCTCGGTGGCGACGTGGTCGAGCTGGCCGGCGAAACCGAATTCAAGGACGCCTTCAGCGATTGCGAAGTCGGCGCGATGCCACCGTTCGGGCATCTCTACGGGATGCCGGTCTACGTCGATTCGCGCCTGGCCCAGCAACCGGAGATCGCGTTCAACGCGGGCTCGCACACCGATGCCGTGCGCATGCCCTACGCCGAGTTCGAGAAGCTGGCGCAGCCGGAGCTGCTGTGGCTGGCGCATGTGATGTAGCGAACCGGGCCGGTCGGGGCGATGGTCCCGGCCGGCCGCTTTTCCCAGCGCCGGCGGGAGGCTACATGCTTCGACCGTGGCCGCGCGCTTGCTGCTGTTGCTGCTGCTGCACAAACGCCTCGTGCCTCTCCGCCTTGAGCTGGTCCTTGATCTGCACTGCCTCCATCGAGGCTTGAATCGACGGGGCTGGCTGATCCAGCGGCACGGTCACACCCGAGCTGGCGTAGTTCCAATAGTCCAGCGCTAAGACCTTGTCGTCCCTGACCTTGATCGGTCCATCCCAGCCGGCCTTGGTGCCACTGTTGTGCAGCGCGGCGGTGATCTGGGTCAGGCGGTCTTCCGGGAAGTGCTGGCCCTGGTCCGCGAGGCGTTCGCGCACGTCCTCGTACAGCGCGTGCTGCGGATGCCGTGCATCGCTGAAAGGCAGCAGCGGGGCGTGCACTGGCTCGCGTAGCGGCGCATGCAGCCCATCCGGGTTCAGGTAGTCCGGCAACGGGATGCCAGACCGGATGGGATCGCGCTGCATACCCTGCCGCATGCCGTGGTCCTGGCGCGCCAGGAGTTCTGCAAACGCCCGCTGCTGTGCTTCATGCGCGTCGTGCGCGGCCGGCGCACCGGGCACCAGCGTGCCGCGCAGCGAGTCGTAGCCGTCCTGCACCCATCCCGCGGGGCCGCGGGCCGACAGCGTGATGACGCCGCGCGTCAGCGCCACGTCGCCGCGGTAGCGGTCAATCATCGGGTCGAACAGCTGCGCCAGCTGCTGCGCATGCGGGTTGGCCAGCACCGAGCGGTGATGATCATCATTGAGGAAGTTGTGCATCTCGTGATACCCGACCGACGCACCAGCCGCCAGCACGGCGGTGCGCTCATTGAACAGGACGTCGCGGTCGTTCTCGTAGCCGTAGCGGGCCAGCGTGGCGATCTGCTGCGGCGTGGCATACACCCGCACCTGCCCGTAGTGCGCACCGGCCGCGCTCACCGGATCGGCTGCCATGACGTGGTTTATGACCGCATTGCCGCCTTCGGGAATGCGCAGATGCCCGAGGCTGACGGCCCCGTAGGCGTTGAAGGTCTCGCCCTTGAGGTTGAAGTAATGCGCGGTGACCTGGGTCAGGCAGCCGCCAAGGGAGTGGCCGGTGACGGTGACCTCGGGCGCGTGGCCCGTACGCCGTCCTGTTGCCTCTGCACGTTCCACTGCCCGCCGGGTCAACGCGATGGCGTCCGCGGCTTGCAGGTTGGCCCGCGCCAGCACCATGCCGCCATCGGCCAATGCCCCATCCTGGAGCATCTGCTCCGTGCCGCGATGCGCGACCACGATGTCGCCGGTGTCCACACGCTGATACATCGTGCCTTGGTAGCCCGTGCGCGGGTTGTCGAAGTGCTCAAGGATCTTGTAGGTGATGCCTTCGATCGGCACCCCCTTGCTGTTGTTTGGCGGACGAATGCCCGCCGGACGATCCTTGTAGGCATCCTTTGCCAGACCGGCGTACTGCTGCGAGGTCAGGCTCATGGCTGCACCTTCTTAGCCGTCAGGACCATGGCGAAGAGGTCGCCGCGCAGCTCAGGCTTGAACTTGGCGACATCCGTCTCGCCCCCGTCGGTGTAGTTGTCGAAGTCATCGCGTGGATAGCCGCCTTTCCAGAAATAGAGCGTTTTCGATTGCTCTGTCCGGATCGCGTCCGACGAGATGTAGGGAGCGAATCCGGTCTCGCCATCCGCACCGGTGGCCAGCAGCCCCACACGCGCCTCCGTGAGCTGCCAATGGCACACGCCGCGCCCGAGGTAATCCTCATCGCGCATCAGGTCGGCGTGGATGATGCCTTCGTACTGATTGGCCGAGACCTGCGTCAGCGCGAAAGGCTCATCGGTATCGAGGCTATAGGTGTACCCCTCAAGATTGCTGTCCGAAGGCGGCAGGCACCCTTCATTCACCACGTTGTACTGCGCCACGGCCCGCATGTACGCGAACGGCCCGGGCGGATGGACCAGCATCAGGCTGATCTTGTAGGCCTGCTTTGGCTGCGGGTTCTTCTGGATTTTTATGCTTGCCATCTGCGCGTCGCCGCTGAAGCGATGGCAGGCGGTCAATGTCAACAGCAGGCAACCGAGGGTGGCGTATCGAGCTAGGGGATTCATCGTGCACTCCATGCAAGGGTCTCTTCGCCCCATGCAAGAGTGACTTCAGTTGCCCTAAGTGGCGTTCTCGATTTACGAACGACTGGTTGCAGTGTGAGCAACCAAAAGAAGGCGGTGCCGAGCTGGCGCGCAAACACTGCATGCCCGGCCTCGGAAACAGGCCCGCACCAGAATCCGGAAACAAAAAAAACCGCCCTGTTGGGCGGTTTTTCTTCGGTGCGCGAGGCGCCTTCCGTCAGAGCGCGTAACCAAACTGCTGCTTGAACTGCTCGGCAAATTCCTCGTAGTCGAAACGCTGGTTCTGCGTTCCCGGATGCTCGACCTTCAATGCGCCCATCAGGTTGCCGATGCGGCCGATGGTCATCCAGTCGTAGCCCTTCTCGATGCCGAAGATCAGGCCGGCGCGGAAGGCGTCGCCGCAGCCGGTCGGATCGGTCACGCGGCGCTCGTGCGCCGGTGCGATATCGAAGGTCTTTTCCTTCGTGTGGATTTCCGCGCCCTTGGGGCCGCGCGTGGTGATGTAGGCCTTCACCCGCGACACGATGTCCTGCTCGCTCCAGCCGGTGCGTTCCTGCAGCAGGTTGGATTCGTAGTCGTTGACGGTGACGTAGTCGGCCAGTTCGATGAAGTCGCGCAGCTCGGCGCCGTTGAACAGCGGCATCGCCTGGCCCGGATCGAAGATGAAGGGTGTGCCGGACTCGGCGAATTCCTTCGCGTTCTGCAGCATGCCTTCGCGGCCATCGGGGCTGACGATGCCGAAGGTGACGCCTGGCACGTCCTTCACGTGGTTCTCGTACGACCGCATCATCGCGCCCGGGTGGAAGGCGGTGATCTGGTTGTTGTCGTGGTCGGTGGTGATGAACGCCTGCGGGGTGAACAGCTCGTCGATCACCTTGATGCGGTCCAGGCGCACGCCCATCTGCTCGAAATGCTCGCGGTAGGGGCCGAAGTCCTGGCCCACCGTCGCCATCGGGATCGGCTCGCCGCCCAGCAGCTTGAGGTTGTAGGCGATGTTGCCGGCGCAGCCGCCGAATTCGCGGCGCATGCGCGGCACCAGGAAGGACACATTGAGGATGTGCACCTTGTCCGGAAGGATGTGGTTCTTGAACTGGTCCGGGAACACCATGATGGTGTCGTAGGCCAGCGAGCCGCAGATCAAGGCTGCCATCGGCAAATCGTCCTGGGTGGGGAGCCCCCGGGAGGGGCGGAGCGAGGAGTTCCGGAACCTGTCCGGGGCGGCGGGACGCCGCGCGGCGCGTAGGGTAGCCGCTGGGCCCGGGCCGGGCCAGCTTCAATACAGCTTTTTGGGCAAAAGTTCCTTGTCTGGACAAGGGGCGGGGCGTAGTCTACCCGGCTCCTTGCGCCCCCTTTCCCCCCGGCAAAAAACGGCTGATTTCCTGATGTTCAAGAAGTTCCGCGGCATGTTCTCCAATGACCTGTCCATCGACCTGGGCACGGCCAACACCCTTATCTATGTCCGCGGCCAGGGGATCGTGCTGAATGAGCCGTCCGTGGTGGCGGTGCGCCAGGACCGCCTGGTGGGCGGCAACCGCTCGGTGGCGGCGGTCGGTTCGGAGGCCAAGCAGATGCTCGGCCGCACCCCGGGCCACATCAACACGATCCGCCCGATGAAGGACGGCGTCATCGCCGACTTCACCTATACCGAGGAAATGCTCAAGTACTTCATCCGCAAGGTGCACAAGTCGCGCTTCCTGCGCCCCAGCCCGCGCGTGCTGGTCTGCGTGCCCTGCGGCTCGACCCAGGTCGAGCGCCGCGCGATCAAGGAATCGGCCGAAGAGGCCGGTGCCCGCGAGGTCTACCTGATCGAGGAACCGATGGCCGCCGCGATTGGCGCCGGCATGCCGGTGACCGAGGCCCGCGGCTCGATGGTCGTGGACGTCGGCGGCGGCACCACCGAAGTCGCGGTGATCGCCCTGAACGGCATCGTCTATTCGCAGTCGGTCCGCATCGGCGGCGACCGCTTCGACGAGGCCATCATCAGCTACGTGCGCCGCACCTACGGCACCCTGATCGGCGAAACCACCGCCGAGCGGATCAAGCTCGAGATCGGCTGCGCCACGCCGCAGAAGGACCCGCGCTCGATGGAGGTCTCCGGCCGCAACCTCGCCGAGGGCGTGCCGAAGATGGTCAAGCTGAACTCGAACGAGGTCTACGAGGCCCTGCGCGAACCGCTGTCCGGCATCGTCGCCGCAATCCGGCTGGCGCTGGAGCAGACCCCGCCGGAACTGTGCGCCGACGTCGCCGAGCGCGGCATCGTCCTCACCGGCGGCGGTGCGCTGCTGCGCGACCTCGACCGCCTGATCAGCGAGGAAACCGGCCTGCACGTGCAGGTCGCCGACGATCCGCTGACCTGCGTGGCCCGCGGTGGCGGCCGCGCGCTGGAGCTGGTCGACATGCACGGCAACGAGTTCTTCGCGCCGGAATGAGTCGGCATGCGGGAGACGGCAGGCGGAAAGCAAGACATCCGCCACACACTGTCTGCGTGCTTTTAGAAAATGATGCAATGCCCGCGACGCGCCCTGCCGCGTCGCCTCCCCCGACTCCTGCCTCCTGTTGATCTGACGTGCCTTCCTACGCCGGTCCCTCCGCAAGCCGCTCCGGCGACATCGCCGACACCCTGCGGCTGCTGGCGTACCTCGCCATGGCCGTCGTCCTGATCGTGCTCGATCACCGCGGAGGCTGGCTCAGCCTTGTGCGGCAACAGGCCCAGGTGCTGACCCAGCCGGTGCGGGCCGTGGCCGGCCTGCCCGGACGCGTGGTCGAAACCGTTTCCAACGACGCCGGCACGCTCAGCCAGCTCACTGCCGAGAATCGCCGCCTGCGCAACGAGTTGCTGGTGACCCACGCGCGCATGGCGCGGCTGGCCACGGTCAATGCCGACAACGCGCGCCTGCGCGGCCTGCTCGGCGCGTCGGAGCAGGGCAGCCTCGACGTGCAGCTCGCGCCGGTGCTGGACATCGACCTCGATCCCACCCGCCAGCGCCTGGTCCTGCGCGCGGGCAGCAACAACGGCGTCCATACCGGGCAGACGGTGATCGATGCCGGCGGCGTGGTCGGCCAGATCATCGAAGTCGGGCCGCTGCAGTCGACGGTACTGCTGCTCACCGATCCCGACCATGCGATGCCGGTGGCGATCGCCCGCAACGGCGTGCGCCTGGTCGCCTACGGCACCGGTCGCGCCGACCAGCTCGCCCTCGCCAGCGTGCCGCTGTCGAGCGACGTGAAGGTGGGCGACATCCTGGTCACCTCGGGCCTGGGCGGACGTTTCGCCGCGGGCTTTCCGGTCGGCACCATCACCGCGCTGCGGCCGGACGAAAGCCGCGCGTTCCTCGTCGGCGACGTGAAGCCGGCGGCCCAGCTGGATCGCGGCCGCGATGTGCTGCTGCTGCGCACCCTGCCGGCGCGGCCGGTCATCGGTCCGGCGGCTCCGGGCACCGTGGCTTCCGCCCCCGTTACCGGGAGCGCGACGCCGCCGACGGACGCAACGCAGCCCGCTGGCGCACCCAAGTCCTCCGGCACGGGCCCCGCATCCGCGTCGGCGGCGAAGGTGCCGCGTCCCGCCGCATCGGCGGCGAAGACTCCCGCCCAGCCCGCGGACGCCGCCGTCAAGCGCGAACCCGCGCCCGCTCCGCCCACCCCGGAGGAGCATCGCTGATGCGCGCGCGTTCGCCCTGGATCCTGCCCTTGAGCCTGCTGGCCGCGCTGCTGCTGGCACTGCTGCCGGTGCCGCCGCAGCTGCAGGGCCTGCGGCCCTATTGGCTGGCCCTCGTGCTCGCGTACTGGGTGATGGAAGAGCCCGACCGGGTCGGCCTGGGCTTCGCCTTCCTGATTGGACTGGCCGCTGACCTGGTCGTCGGCAGCGTGCTGGGCGAACAGGCGCTGCGGCTGGTCGTGATCACCTTCATCCTGCAACGCTTCCGCGCGCGCCTGCGTTTCTTCCCGATGTCCCAGCAGGCCCTCGCGATCGGCGCGCTGCTGCTCAACGACCGCATCGTGACGATGGCGGTCCGCGTGACGCTGGGCGAGCCGGTACAGGCATCGCTGGCGTGGGTCTCGCCGCTGCTCGGCATGCTGCTGTGGATTCCGGTGTTCATGCTGCTGGACGGCCTGCGCATGGGCGGCTGGCGCAGGCGCTGATGGGCATACCCTGATGTCCTCACTGCGCCCGCGCCGCCGTGTACTGAAGAACGCCGCGCTGGAGGCCGACCAGTTCCGCCGCCGCGCGTTCGTCGCGTTCACCGGCGTGCTGCTGGCGCTCTCCGGCCTGGCGCTCTGGTACTTCCGCCTGCAGGTGTGGCAGCACAGCGAATACGCCACGCGCTCGGAGGAAAACCGCATCAAGCTGCGCCCGGTGGTGCCGGCGCGCGGGCTGATCTACGACCGCAAGGGCCGCATCCTCGCCGACAACGTGCCCGCGTTCCGGCTCGACGTCACTCCGTATGAGGCTGGCGACAGCAAGAAGTGGCTGCCGGAACTGGCGAAGATCGTCGAGCTCTCGCCCGAGGACATCGCCAGCTACGAGGCCAGCCGCCACGTCGCGCGCGGCTACAAGCCGGTCACGCTGAAGCTGCGCCTGAGCGAGGAGGAAACCGCGCGCTTCGCCGTCGACCGCTGGCGGTTCCCGGGCATCGAGCTGCAGGCCTACCTCAATCGCCGCTATCTCTACGGCGAACTGCTTTCGCACGTGATCGGCTACGTCGGCCGCGTCGACGCCAACGACCTCAAGACGATGAGCGAAAGCGACGCCGCGCTGAGCCATGTCGGCAAGACCGGGCTGGAGCGTTTCTACGAACAGGACCTGCGCGGCAAGGTCGGCTACGAGAAGATCGTGACGAACGTCGATGGCCGTCCGATGTATTCGGCCGGTCGCGTTCCGGCGCAGCCCGGCGCGGACCTGCGCCTGAGCATCGACCTCGACCTGCAGCAGGCGATGGTCACCGCGTTCGGCGACATGGATGGATCGGCGGTCGCGATCGATCCGCGCACCGGCGAGATCCTCGCCATGGTGAGCCTGCCCGGGTACGACACCAACCTCTTCGTCAACGGCATCTCGCACAACGATTACCGCGCGCTGATGGACAACGTGTCGCGGCCGCTGTTCAACCGCAACGTGCTGGGCGGCGGGCCGCCGGGTTCGACGGTGAAGCCGCTGATCGGCCTGGCCGGCCTCGACAGCGGCCTGCGCACGCCCGAATACAAGGTCTTCTCGACCGGCACGTTCTACATTCCCGGCCAGCGCCGCGGCTGGCGCGACGCGCACGGCGGCGCGGGCTGGACCGATCTTCGCAAGTCGATCTCGCAGTCGGTGAACTTCTACTACTACAAGCTTGCCTACGAGATGGGCATCGATCGCTTCGACCAGTACATGTACAAGTACGGGTTCGGGGGCAAGACGGGCATCGACCTTTCCGGCGAGAACATCGGCGTGGTGCCGTCGCCGGAATGGAAGCGCAAGCGTTCGAAGGAAGGCTGGTATCCGGGCGAAACGGTGAACGCCGGCATCGGCCAGGGCTACTGGGTCGCGACCGTCCTGCAGCTGGTGCGCGGCACGGCAGCTATTGCCGATGGCGGCAACCTGCGGCGCCTGCACCTGGTCGACGACCGGCGCGATGGCTATGACCGGCCCTGGACACCGCTGCCGCAGCCCGAGCCCGTGCGCATCACCGACAGCGCGAGCAACCTGCGTGCGGTGCAGGAGGGCATGATCGACACCATCCACGGTGGCGGCACCGGTGCGTCGATGGCGCGCGGTGCGCCATACATGATGGCGGGCAAGACCGGCACCGCGCAGAAGATCAGCCGCAAGGGCAACATCAGCTTCGATCCCCACTCGCTGCCGTACAACCTGCGCCACCAGGCGCTGTTCGTCGGTTACGCACCAGCGGACAACCCGACCATCGCGATCGCGGTATCGGTGGAGCACGGCGGCTTCGGCGCGTCGTCCGCGGGCCCGATCGCGCGCAAGGTGTTCGATGCGTGGCTGCTGGGCAAGATGCCGGAGCCGGCAGAAGGTGTGACGCGTTCGCCGCAGGGCGGGATGCTGATGCCGGGTCGGGCCCCGCCGGCGGCGGTACAGCCGGCGGTTGTGGCGCCCACGGCGCCGGCCGCCACGAACGTGGTTGCCACGGCGCCGGGCACGCAGTCGCAACAGGCACCAAAGCAGGCACCAAAGCAGGTACCGCAGCAGCAGACTCCGCAGCAGCAGACTCCGCAGCAGCAGACTCCGCAGCAGCAGGCACCGCAGCAGCAGGCACCGCAGCAGCAGGCACCGCAGCAGCAGGCACCGCAGCAGCAGGCACCGCAGCAGGCACCGCAGCAACAGAACCCGCAACAGACTCAGCAACAGACTCCGCAACAGATGCCACAGCAACCGCCGCCGTCGACGGAGCCCACGCGATGAGGCTCATCTTGCGCTGGCTGTTCGACATGCTGGTGCGCTTCACGCGCACACTCGACCTGCCGCTGCTCGGAGCGCTGCTGGCCTTGATGGCCATCGGCCTCGCCGTGCTGTACAGCGCTGGCGACCAGTCCATGCGGCTGGTGGTGGCGCAGGGCACCCGCTTCGCGATGGGCCTGGGCGTGATGTGGGCACTCTCGCGGCTGCCGCCGACGCAGCTGCGCAACTGGACGCCGCTGGTCTACGCACTGTCGATCATCCCGCTGCTGATCGTGCTGGCGATCGGGCAGGGCAAGCACGGCAACCTGTGGATCAACCTCGGCGTCTTCTATTTCCAGCCGGCCGAAGTGCTCAAGCTGAGCCTGCCGATGATGGTCGCGTGGTACCTCAATCGCCGGCCGTTGCCGCCGCGCTTCAACGTCGTGCTGGTGGCGGCGGTGATCATCGGCGTGCCCACCGGATTGATCCTGCTGCAACCCGACTTCGGTACCGCGATGCTGGTGGGCATCAGCGGCGCCTTCGTGCTGTACTTGGCGGGTTTGCCATGGTGGTGGTTCGGCGCGGCGTTCAGCGCGATCGCGGCGGTCGCGCCGGTGGCGTGGTTCTGGCTGCTGCGGCCGTACCAGAAGGACCGCATCCTCACCTTCCTCAATCCCGAGTCCGATCCGCTCGGTACCGGCTGGAACATCATCCAGTCGAAGATCGCGATCGGCGCCGGTGGTTTCTTCGGCAAGGGCTGGGGCGAGGGCTCGCAGTCGCACCTCAACTACATACCCGAGCACACCACGGACTTCATCTTCGCCGTGCTCAGCGAAGAATTCGGCTGGTTCGGCGTGCTGCTCGTGCTCACGCTGTACCTGTTCGTGATCGGCCGTTGCCTGTGGATCGCGTCGGGTGCGCGCGACGGCTATTCGCGCCTGGTGGCGGGCGCGCTCGGCCTGGCGTTCTGCGTCTACGTGATCGTCAATGGCGGCATGATCGCGGGCCTGCTGCCCGTAGTCGGCGTGCCGATGCCGCTGCTCAGTTACGGCGGCACCTCGGCCGTTTCGCTGCTCGCGGGGCTGGGCGTGGTGATGGCGGTGCATGCGCATCGGCCGGTGCACGCGCGCTGATGCTTCGCGCGCACTACATACGCGAAGCTGACCGGCGCGTTCATCCAGCGGAAAACAAAGGTTTTTCGCTGCCGGGCCGCATGCTACCCTCGGCCGCGATGACCCGATGCCCGTCCCCTTCACGCGCGTGGCTCAAGGTGCGGCCTGCGCTCACTTGCGCACTGGCCCTCGCACTTGCCGCCTGCGCCACCCAGGCACCGCCTCCAGTAAGCACGCCAACGCCCACGCCGGCTCCGCCGTCGGCGCCCGGCATGACCGCGTCCGATGCGATCACCACGCCGTTGCCGGTCGCGCGTCCGCCCAGCGACGAAGTGCGCGCGGCCTTCGTAAAGGAAACAGCGGTGAAGTACGGCCTGGACGCCGCCTACATCGAATCCGTGCTCGCACGCGCGCAGATCCGCGAAAGCACGCTCACGGCGATGTCGCGCCCGGCCGAGACCAAGCCGTGGCGCGACTACCGCCCGATCTTCATCACCCAGCAGCGCATCGACGGCGGCCGCGCCTTCCTCGCCGAGCACCGCGACCAGCTGGCGAAAGTGGAAGCGCAGTACGGCGTACCCGCCGAAGTCATCGTCGCCATCCTCGGCGTGGAAACCATGTGGGGCGGCAACACCGGCAAGACGCCGGTGCTCGATGCGCTGTACACGCTCGCCTTCAACTATCCGCGCACCAATGCGCCGGACAAGATCGAGCGCGAGAACCAGCGCGAAGCCTACTTCCGCGATGAATTCGCGCAGTTGATGAAGCTGGGCAAGGAGACCGGGCTCGACATCGCCACGCTCAATGGCAGCTATGCCGGGGCGATGGGATGGGGCCAGTTCATGCCGTCGAGCTATCGCGCCTACGCCGTGGACGGCGATGGCGATGGCATGCGCAACCTGTTCACCGACCCCGACGACGTGTTCGCTTCGGTCGCCAACTATTTCGTGAAGAAGGGCGGCTGGCTGCGTGGGCAGCCGGTGATGGTGCGTGCGAGCTTCACGCCCGGCCCGGTGGCGCTGGTCGACTCCAACGGCGACCCGATCCACTCCCTCGCGACGCTCGAGCAGGCCGGCTACAGGCCGCTGGAGCCGGTGCCGGCTGGCCTCACCGCCGCGCCGATCCTGCTCGATGGCGAAACCGCCGAGTACTGGCTGACCTTCCGCAATTTCCGCGCGATCTGGAGCTACAACAACTCCATCCGCTATGCGACCGCGGTGTACCAGCTGTCGCAGCTGATCGCGCAGCCGGCGGAAAACGTCGCGCCGGTCGCCGCGCCGCCCACCGACGGACAACCGGGCGCATGAGGTCCTTCGACAGGCTCGGGATGAGCGGAGTTGTGGTGGCGCTGGTACTGGGCCTCGCGGCCTGCGCCGGTGCTCCGAAGAAATCCGCGCCCCCCGCGGCTGCGGCTGCCAAGCCCGAGGCGCGCGCCGCCGCTGCTGCTGCGCCCACGGCGCGAAAGAAGTCGCCGTATGCGGCCGCGCAGGAGGATCCCGGCAAGCGTGGCAACTACGTCGCCGGTGGCCTCTACGCGCCGGGCGAGCGCGACAGCGTGCCGGACGAGATTCCCGACGTGGACGCGATTCCCGAACCGGAAGTCACCAACGAACCGCGCTCCGCGGTCGGCAACCGCAAGACCTACGCCGTGCTCGGAAAGAAGTACGAGGTGCTCGACCATCCGGGCGGCTACGTCGAAACCGGCATCGCCTCGTTCTATGGCAAGAAATTCCATGGTCGCCGCACCTCCAACCTCGAGGTGTACGACATGTACGCCTTCAGTGCCGCGCACAAGACGCTGCCCCTGCCGAGCTTTGCCCGGGTGACCAACCTCGACAACGGCAAGTCGGTGGTCGTGCGCGTCAACGACCGCGGCCCGTTCCATCCCGGCCGCATCATCGACCTCAGCTACGCAGCCGCGACCAAGCTCGGCTATGTCAGCAAGGGCACCGCGCGCGTGGAAGTGCGCGCATTGCTGCCCGGCGATGAGCAGGACGATCGCGCCGTGGCGAAACACGCCCCGCCAGCGCAGGAAGCTGCCGCACCCAGCGCCATCGACAGCCTGGTCGCGGCGATGCCCGTGGCGACCGCGGCGGCCGCCGACAAGCCGGGTGCGCGCATGGACCGTCCGGCACCAGGCGACTACCGCTTCGACATGCGCGGGGACGGCAAGGCCATGAGCGCGGCCGAATTCGACGCGTGGATGAAGGCGCGGCAGGTGCGCATCGCCACCGGCAAGCCCGGCAAGCCCGATGCACGCGCGCCGCAGGGCGAGGTCGTCCCCGGCCCGGACGCCCCGAGCCAGCCAGCCGCGCCGCTGGCCACCGAGGTCGTGAAGGCAGACGGCGTGGTCCTGCAGGTTGCCTCCTTCGCAGCGCGCGCCAACGCCGATCGCGCCCTGGCGATGCTGCACGGGGCCGGTATCGACGCGGCGTCCCTGTCCGACGGCGACGCCAACGGCCACAAGGTCTGGCGCCTGCGGGTGGGTCCGCTGGCGGCCACGGTGGCCCCGGAACTCGCCGCCCGCATCGCCGGCCTGGGCTTCGGGACGCCGCAACGCGTGCCGGGGTCCGCGGCAAACGGGCCCGCGTTGGACCTGGAGACGCGGTAAAAGTGATGCCGCGCCCGCGGCTGATAAAGGCAAGCAACGGGCTGTTGAGAACCCCCCCCAATTCGCCGTCTTCACATCGGACGTGGAGCCCGGCGCGACACTGCACTACGATTCGCCCAGTTTTCCGACTCATCCAAGTCGTCGACGTTTTTCCTTCCGCAGCACACAGGCCAGACCCCGGCCGCCGGAGCCACTCCCGCAATGAAATCCCGCTTCGCCCTCGCCGCCGCCTTCCTGCTCACCTCGACGCTCGGGCTCGCCGTGGCGCAGACACCCGCGCCCAAGCCGGCGCTGCCGCCCGCCAGCGACGCCCTGCCGGTCCCGCCGCCGCCGAAAGTGACGGGCACATCGTGGGTGCTGGTCGACTACGCCAGCGGCAACGTGCTGGCCGGCGACGCCTATGACACCCGCCTCGAGCCGGCGAGCATCACCAAGGTCATGACCAGCTATGTGGTGGCCGCGGAAATCGCCGGCGGCAAGGTCAAGGCCACCGACCAGGTGATGATGAGCGAGAACGCGTGGCGCACCGGCGGCGCCGGCACCGATGGCAGCTATAGCGGCTTCGAGGTCAACAAGACCGCGCCGCTGGAGCAGATGGAAAAGGGCATGGCGATCCAGTCGGGCAACGATGCCGCGATCGCGCTCGCCGAACACGTCGCCGGCAGCGAGGATAGTTTCGCCTCGCTGATGAACGCCTATGCCGCGCGCATCGGCATGAAGAATTCGCACTTCGTCAACGCCACCGGCCTGTCCGCGCCGGACCACTTCTCGACCGCGCACGACCTCGCGCTGCTCGGCCGCGCCTTCATCCGCGATTACCCCGAGACCTACGCCTACAACAAGATCAAGGAATTCACCGTCGGTCCGATCACGCAGCCCAATCGCAACCTGCTGCTGTGGCGCGATCCGACCGTCGACGGCATCAAGACTGGCCACCATTCCAGCGCGGGCTACTGCCTGATGGCCTCGGCCAAACGCGGCGACCAGCGCCTGATCAGCGTGGTGATGGGTTCGACCTCGGAGAACCAGCGTGCGAGCGACTCGCTGGCGCTGCTCAACTGGGGTTTCCGCTTCTTCGAGACCCACAAGCTGTACGACGCCGGCAAGGCGATCGCCAAGCAGAAGGTGTGGAAGGGCGCGGCCGACCAGGTCAACCTCGGCGTGGCCGAGCCGATGCTCGTGACCGTGCCGCGCGGCCGCTATGCGCAGCTGAAGCCGTCGATGGACGTGCCCAAGAGCCTGGTCGCGCCGATCAAGAAGGGCCAGAAGATCGGCACGGTCAAGGTCGTGCTCGACGGCAAGGTGATCGCGCAGCGTCCCCTGGTGGCGATCAGCGCGGTGGAAGAGGGCGGTTTCTTCAAGCGCCTGTGGGATGAATTCTGGATGTGGTGGGAATCCGAATAAGGCCCCCTGGGCGCACATCCTTTCAAAAAAAGGCTGCCTTCCGGCAGCCTTTTTCCTTTGCGAAGCGGGTACGCGCAGGCGCGGTTACAGGCGCACGAAGTAGGGAATCGCCATCAGGCCCGCGCCCACCAGCACCAGGGTCCAGGCGCTCGACACGAAGTAGGGGAACACCATCAGGGCGAGCCCGCAGACCAGCGGAATTGGCGCCTGCTGGCGCTTGCCATAGATGAAGTAGCCCAGCCCGATGGAGCTGAACAACACTCCCCACAACAACAAGCCGGTGTCCATCTTCATTGGTCCGTCCGCGCGATTAGGCGCATCCTACGCCCCTTGGATATTCCGCCCCTGTCCCCATTTCCGGCCCATGGAAATCAAGTCAGACAACCCCGAGCACGGCTTCCAGTTCCCCGGCTCCTTCGAGCTCAGCGCCATGGGTTCGGCCGAAATCGGCCTGGAGCGTGAATTGCCGCAGCGGCTGCTGGATGCCGGCATCGAGGTGCAAACCGAAACGGTGCAGTGGAAGCACTCGTCCAACGGCAAGTACGTGTCGGTGCGCATCAGCTTCCGCGCCGAAAGCCGCGAGCAGTACGACCTGGCCCACCAGGTGCTGCGCGACCATCCGGAAGTGAAGTGGACCCTGTAACGGCCGCGGCCTGCCCGCTCCCGCAAGCGAGCGACGCCGTCCCGGCGGCGCCAGCATTCCTGCGCGATCTCGGCCGGCAAGCGTACGAGCCGGTGTGGCGTGCGATGCAGCGCTATACCGACACGCGCGACGACCGCACGCCCGACGAGCTGTGGCTGGTCGAGCACGATCCCGTCTTCACCCTGGGCCAGGCCGGCAAGGACGAGCACGTGCTCATGCCCGGCGACATCCCGGTCCTGCACGTCGATCGCGGCGGCCAGGTGACCTACCACGGCCCCGGGCAGATCGTGCTCTACCCGCTGCTGGACCTGCGCCGGCTCAAGATCGGCGTGAAGGACTACGTCTGCAAAATCGAGCAGGCGATGATCGACACCCTGGCCGACTGGAACATCCACGCCCAACGCCGCGAGGGCGCCCCCGGGGTCTACGTCAACGGCGCCAAGATCGGCGCGCTGGGCATCCGCGTGCGCCACGGCTGCACTTTCCACGGCCTCGCCTTCAACATCGCGATGGACCTGGAGCCGTTCAGCCGCATCAACCCCTGCGGTTACCAGGGGCTGCAAGTGACCTCGATGCTAGACTTGGGCGGCCCGTCCAGCCTGGACGCGGTGAAACCGGCGCTGGTCGCGCACATCGCCCGCCTGTTCGGGCTGGATGTCGAATCCGCCGCACCGCAACTGCCTGCCTGACCCCCTCCGCTTCCCATCCCGACACCATGACCGAGTCCGCTTCCAAGACCATTCCGCTTGCGGTGGTGAGCAGCGATGCGCCTGCACAGCAACCGGCCGGCCGGCTCCAGGAAGGGGTGAAGCAGCTCGGTGGCGACAAGATCAACCGTTCGCCGGTGCAATTCGCCGACGCGCCGGTGCTGCGCAAGCCGTCGTGGATCCGCGTGCGCATCCCCAGCGACAACTCGGTGGCGCGGCTCAAGGCCAAGCTGCGCGAGAACCGCCTCGTGACCGTGTGCGAGGAGGCCAGCTGTCCGAACATCCACGAGTGCTTCAGCCACGGCACCGCGACCTTCATGATCCTCGGCGAGGTGTGCACGCGCCGCTGCTCGTTCTGCGACGTGGCCCATGGCCGTCCGAAGCCGCCGGATGCGGAAGAACCCATGCACCTGGCCACCACCGTCGCCGACATGGGCCTGAAATACGTCGTCGTCACCAGCGTCGACCGCGATGACCTGCGCGATGGCGGTGCCCAGCACTTCGTCGACTGCATCCGCGCCATCCGCGAGCACAGCCCGAAGACCAAGATCGAGACGCTGACGCCGGACTTCCGCGGCAAGGGCCGCATGGAGCGCGCGCTGGAGATCTTCGCGGCCGACCCGCCGGACGTGTTCAACCACAACATCGAGACGGTGCCGGCCCTGTACACCAATGTGCGTCCGGGCGCCGACTACCAGTGGTCGCTGACCCTGCTGCAGAAGTTCAAGGCGCAGCATCCGGATGTGGCCACCAAGAGCGGCATCATGCTGGGCCTGGGCGAAACCATGGAGCAGGTGCAGGCGACGCTGCGCGACCTGCGCGCGCACGACGTCGACATGATCACCATCGGCCAATACCTGCAGCCGACCGCGCACCACCATCCGGTGATGCGTTACTGGACGCCGGACGAATTCAAGCAACTGGAAACGTACGGCTACGAACTGGGCTTCAGCCACGTCGCCTCGGGTCCGCTGGTGCGTTCCTCGTACCACGCCGACCGTTCCGCGATCGAAGCGGGTTACGCCGAAGCGTGAACAGGGATGGCCGGGCTTCGCCCCGCCTTCCGTGACGACAAGCATGGTGCTTACGCAATACGCGTGCCGACCCCGGTCGACGCACGCGCGATGCGGCGAAACTGAACCTTTCCTGCGGACCGGCGCGCAAGGCCGGCAAATCGCACGCTTTGGTGCCATTTTCGCAGTCGACAGCGCATGCAACTTCCGGCACTGTGGACCGGTCGAATTCCGCGACATCCTTGATCCGGGCCACATGGGCCCGCGAAGCCCACGCGATGAATATCAAGACCCCACGTGCCGCGACCGTACTGGTTGCTTTCCTCCTCACCACCCCGCTCGCGCTGCTTGCCGCGGATGGTGCCAAGACCGCACAGCTGCCGACGCCGCCGCAAAGCGACAAGGCGCTGCTGAAGTCGGTCGATGCGAAGACGCTGCCGAATGCGCCGACCACCGACCAGACCACGGCGGCCAAGCTCGTGTACGGGCTGCTGTCCGACAGCCGCTACGCCTATCGCCCGCGCGCGCTGGACGACACGCTGTCGGCCGACATGTACAAGCGCTATCTCGAGGCGCTCGACGGCGGCAAGCAGTTCTTCACCGCGCAGGACATCGCCAGGTTCGATGCCTACAAGTTCAAGTTCGACGACGCGATCAAGTCGGGCAACCTCGATCCCGCCTACGCGATCTTCGGCACGTATCGCCAGCGTTTCGATGCGCGCGTCACGTATGCGCGCAACCTGCTCAAGCAGGACATCTTCACTTTCACCGGCAACGACCGCTTCGAGTACGACCGCGAGGACGCACCGTGGGTCGCGGACGAAGCCGCGCTCGACGCGCTGTGGAAGCAGACCGTGCGCAACGACTGGCTGCGACTGAAGCTGGCCGGCAAGCAGCCCGAGGACATTCGCAAGACGCTCGACAAGCGCTACCTCAACATGGCCAAGGGCGTGGCCGAACTGAAGGGCGAGGACGTCTTCCAGACCTTCCTCAACAGCTACGCCAACGCGATCGACCCGCACACCGATTACTTCACCCCGCGCTCGGCCGACAACTTCAACATGACCATGTCGCTGTCGCTGGAAGGCATCGGCGCGGTGCTGCAGAAGCAGGACGACGTGGTGGCGATCCGCGAGATCGTGCCGGGCGGTCCGGCCGGCAAGTCGCACAAGCTCAAGCCCGGCGACCGCATCGTCGCCGTCGGCCAGGGCGACAGCGGCGTGATGGAAGACGTGATCGGCTGGCGCATCGATGATGTCGTCGGCAAGATCCGCGGCGACAAGGGCACCAAGGTGCGCCTCGACGTGATCCCGGCCGAGGCCGGCCTGGACAGCCACCCCAACCGCCTCGTGCTGGTGCGCGACAAGGTGCGGCTGGAAGACCAGGCGGCGAAGTCGGAAATCATCACGCTGCCCGCCGCCAACGGCACGCCCGCGCGCCGCATCGGCGTGGTCAAGCTGCCCGGTTTCTACCAGGACTTCGAGGGCCGCCGCCGCAACGACGGCGACTACGCGTCGGCCACGCGCGACGTAGCCAAGCTGCTCACCAAGCTGCGCGGCGACAAGGTGGACGGCGTCGTCCTCGACCTGCGCAACAACGGCGGTGGTTCGCTCGACGAAGCCATCGACCTCACCGGCCTGTTCATCGAACGCGGCCCGGTCGTGCAGCAGCGCGAATCCGGCGGTCGCGTGCAGGTGTACGGCGACGAGGATTCCGGGATCGCGTGGGAAGGCCCGCTCGCGGTCCTGATCAACCGCGGTTCGGCCTCGGCGTCGGAAATCTTCGCCGGTGCGATCCAGGATTACGGTCGCGGCCTCGTCATCGGCGAGACCAGCTTCGGCAAGGGCACGGTGCAGAACCTCGTCGACCTCGATCGCTGGCCGGCCAATGAGACCGCGCGCTTCGGCCAGGTCAAGCTGACCATCGCGCAGTTCTTCCGCGTCAGCGGCGGCAGCACGCAGAACAAGGGCGTGGTGCCGGACATCGCCTTCCCGGTGTCGGTCGACGCCAGCGAATTCGGCGAGAGCACCTACGACAACGCGCTGCCGTGGACCCGCATCGCGGGCGTGCAGCACACGCGCTACGGCAACTTCGCGCCGCTGCTGCCGAAGCTGGAAACGATGCATTCCGCGCGCATCGCCAAGGACAAGGAATTCCAGTGGTGGAGCGAGGACGTCGCGCAGTTCCGCGAGGAGCGTGCGAAGAAGTCGGTGTCGCTGAACGAAGCCGAGCGCCGCGCCGAACGCGACCGCGACGACGCCAAGCGCAAGCTGCGCCAGGAACAGCGCAAAGCGCTGGGCCTCGCCATCGACCCGCTGGCCGACGACAACGCCGACGACGGCCTGGCTTCGAGCGAGCGCGACATCGCCAAGGACGCCGCCCGCGAGAAGCTCGCCGACCAGCGTCCCGACCCGCTGCTGCGCGAATCGGCCGCGATCCTGGCCGACGCCGTGCAACTGCTCAACGCCGACGGCAAGTTGTCCGCCACCGTGTTGCCGCAGGCGGCGACGCCAGGCCACTGGGCGGATTAACCGGCCGCGGCGCCACCACAAGAATCGGATAGCGGGCACCTTCGGGTGCCCGCTACGCTTGGGGCCATGAACGCCATGGTCAAGACATTTCCCAACCCGGCCAGCGGTTCCCGCGACAAGCTCGAGCGCGTGCGCGCGCTGCTCGACGCCGGCGAACCCTCGTTGAACGAACTGGCGGACGCCGTCGGGCTCAGCCCGTCCCATCTGCAGCGCAGTTTCACCGCGCGCTTCGGGATCAGTCCGGCCGAGTACCTGGCCCAGCGCAAGCTCGGCACCCTGAAGTCGGCGCTGCGCGAGGGCCGCGACGTCAGTGCCGCGCTGTACGACGCGGGCTATGGCTCGCCCTCGCGCGTGTACGAACGCGGTGCCGCGAAACTGGGCATGACCCCGGCCCGCTATCGAGCCGGCGGCGAAGGCGAGCAGATCCGCTGGAGCCTGCTCGACACCGCACTGGGCACCGCGCTGGTGGCGACCACGCAACGCGGCATCTGCATGATCGAACTCGGCGACGACATCGCCGCGCTGGAAGCGAAGCTGCGCAGCGAGTTCCCACGCGCGGCGCTGGAACGCGTGGACGCCGGCCGCGACGAATTCCTCGCCCCGCGCCTGCGCGCGGTGGCCGACGCGCTCGCGGGCAAACAGGCCCGCGTCGACACCGACCTGATCGGCACCGCCTTCCAGAAAAAGGTGTGGGACGCGCTGATGCGCATCCCGCCCGGCGAAACCCGCAGCTATGCCGAGGTCGCGGCGCAACTGGGCGCCCCGCGTGGCGCGCGCGCGGTGGCGAGCGCCTGCGCGCACAACCGCGTCGCGATAGTAGTGCCGTGCCATCGCGTGGTGCGTGGCGATGGTTCGCTCGGCGGCTATCGCTGGGGCCTGCCGCTGAAGGAAAAAGTGCTGCAGCGCGAGCGCGCGGCGTGACGCGCTAGCGCTTGCGTCGTCCCGGCGGCCGTGTCGGCAGCGCCAGCCCCTGCTTGACCGGTTCGAACACCATCCGCGTCTCGTAGCGCTTGAGGTTGTCGTCGCCGCCGAACAGGCGCTCGGCGACTTCACGCGTATGCGCCAGGCCGGTCGTCGCCAGGATCACCAGGTAGTCCCATTCGCCGGCGAGCACGTAGCACTGCTGCACCTCCGGTGCCGCGCGCAGGCGGGCGTGCAGCGCGGCGTGGTGGCGCGCGGATTCGCGTTCCAGCGCGACCAGCACGGTGGCGAGAGTGATGTTGCCCAGCTGCGATGGATTCAGCACCGCCACCGTGCGCATCAGGCCGCTTTCGCGATAGCGCTTGATCCGCCGCTGCACGGCGCTCGCCGACAGCCCCACCGCCTCGCCAAGCGCGGTCAGGGTGACGCCGGCATCGCGCTGCAGCAGGTCGAGCAGGCGGTGGTCGAATTCATCGAGGGCGAGGGAATTGGTCACGCAAAATTCTTGCGCGATCGCGGGTTTATTTTCAAGCGCGATGCTTGGCGCGTCGATACGCTGTTTGTATCCCCCGTCGTGAAGCCCGTTCGCTCATGGTCCCGATCGAGCAATTGCTGCTGTTCGCCGCCACCGCGCTGGTCATGGTGCTGACCCCGGGCCCGAACATGATCTACCTGGTCTCGCGTTCGGTGAGCCAGGGGCCGCGTGCGGGGGTGGTGTCGCTGTTGGGCGTGGTGTGCGCCTTCCTGGTGCACATGACGGCCGCCGCGGCCGGACTCACCGCACTGTTCGTGGCGGTGCCGCTGGCCTACGACACGCTCAAGGTCGCCGGTGCCGCGTACCTGCTGTACCTGGCGTGGCAGGCGGTCAAGCCGGGCGCGCGATCCCCCCTGCAACCGGCGCTATTGCCGCCGGACTCGCCGGGCAGGTTGTTCCGCATGGGCTTCCTCACCTGCCTGCTGAATCCGAAGGCGGCTGTGCTGTACCTGTCGATCCTGCCGCAGTTCGTCGATCCGCATCGCGGCTCGGTGTTCGCCCAGAGCGTATTGCTAGGCAGCTTGCAGATCGCGATCAGCTTCACCTTCAACCTGCTGATTGCGCTCTCGGCGGCCGGCCTGGCGGCATGGTTCGCGCGCAAGCCGGCGTGGATGGCGGCGCAGCGCTACCTCATGGGCAGCGTGCTCGGCGGCTTGGCCGTGCGCATGGTGCTCGAACCACGCCGGTTGGCCTGAGGAGAAGGCGATGACGATCGAAGTGACCTTGCAGGCGCTCGCCGCCTTCCCGCAGCAACTGGCGGCGCACTACGCCGCCGTGCCCACGGGCTTCGTACAGTGGGCGCCGACGTCCTGGGACGGCGTGCCCAGCGAGCGGTTCACGCCCCTGCAGCAGGTGTTGCACGTCCGCGACATCGAGGTCGACGGCTACCACGTGCGTTTCCAGCGTACGCTGCACGAAACGCATCCCCTGCTGGCCGACATCGACAGCTATGCCCTGGCGGCGGAACGGCGCTATGCGCAGGCCGCGGATGCGACGGCTGCACTGGCGGAATTCCGCGTTGCACGGACGCGCACAGTGGCCATGCTGGCGGCGCTGCATCCTGACGACTGGTCCCGCACGGCCCAGTTCGATGGATACGGCCCGGTCACGATGCGTGGCCTGGCGCATTACCTGTGCAGCCACGACCAGCAACATCTCGCCGGGCTGCAATGGCTGCTGGGGCAGATCGAGGCCTCGCGCGTCGCCATCGCCACTTCCTGAAGCCTTCCATTCCGTTACTTCTCCCATGACCGCCATCGCCTCCACTCCCGAACGCACCGCCTCCGCGCTTGCAATCGCCCTGGCACTGGCCGCGGTGTATGTGCTGTGGGGCTCGACCTACCTGGCGATCCGCTTCGCGCTGGAGGGCTATCCGCCGTTCCTGCTCGGCGCCATCCGCATGGCCATCGCCGGCGCACTGATGTTCGCGGTGCTGCGCTGGCGCGGCGTGAAGCCGCCCACGAAGAAGCAGTGGCGCACGCTGGCCGTGCTGTCGATCTTCATGGTGCTGTTGTCGAACGGGCTGGTGAACCTCGCCGAGACCCAGGTGGGTTCCGGCCTCGCCGCGATCGCCGTCGCTTCGATGCCGCTGTTCGCCGGCGTGTTCGCGATGCTGCGCGGGCGCCATCCGACGAAGATCGAGTGGGTCGGGACGATCATCGGCTTCCTCGGCGTGATCTGGCTCAACGCGGGCAGCGAGTTGTCCTCGTCGGTGCTGGGCGTGGTCTGCCTGGCGACGGCCGCCATCTCGTGGGCCTGGGGCTCGATCTGGAGCCGCGACCAGGACCTGCCCGAGCCCTTCATGTCGGCGGCCGTGCAGATGCTGACGGGTAGCGTGTGGATGCTGGTCGCGGCGCTCGTCACCGGCGAGCGCTTTGCCGGCGTGCCCTCGATGGGCGCCACGGCGGCCATGCTGTATCTCGTCGTTGCCGGCTCGATCTTCGGCTTCACTGCCTATATCTGGCTGCTGCACCACGTGCGCCCGGCGCTGGCGACAAGCTACGCCTACGTGAATCCGCCGATCGCGGTGTTCTTCGGCTTCATGCTTGGTGGCGAAAGCTTCACCACGCACGATCTCGGTGCGATGGCCGTGATCCTGGCCGGCGTCGTCATCATCACGCTGGCGAAGGCGCGGGCCACGACACCGGTGCCTGCCGCGGCCTCCGCCGACGCATCCGCCAGCGAGCCCGCCGCATGAATCCGGCTGCCGAAAATCGCAGCGGCCTGTGGGTGGCGGTCGCCTCGTTCGTACTGTGGGGCTTGATGCCGCTGTACTGGCATCTGCTCAAGGCGGTGCCGTCGATGCAGGTGGTCGCGCATCGCGTGGTGTGGAGCACGCTGCTGGTGGTGGCGTGGCTGTTGTGGAAGAACGGCCGCGGCTGGCTGCGCGTCGCGCTGACGCGGCCACGCGCGGCGTGGATGCTGGCGCTGAGCGGCGCACTGATCGGCTTCAACTGGAGCCTGTACATCTGGGCGGTGAACGCCGGCCACGTGGTCGAGAGCAGCCTGGGCTACTTCATCAATCCGCTGTTGAACGTGGTGCTCGGCGTGGTGTTCCTGCACGAACGCCTGAGCCGCGCGCAGTGGGCCGCGGTGACGCTCGCCGCGGCGGGCGTGGTCTGGCTGACCGTGAACTTCGGCCAGCCGCCGTGGATCGCGATCTGCCTGGCGTTGTCGTTCGCCCTGTATGGCCTGTTGCGCAAGCTGCTGGCGATCGATGCGGTGACCGGTCTCGGGATCGAAAGCGTCTACCTGTTCCTGCCTGCACTGGCGATGCTGGTATGGGGCGAGGCGCACGGGCAGGGCGGCTTCCTGCCGTTGGGTGGCGCGCCCGGTTGGGGCATGGGCATGGATGCGCTGCTGATCCTCGGCGGCGCGCTCACCGCGCTGCCGCTGATCGGCTTCGCCTTCGCGGTGCGACGCGTGCCGCTGTCGGTGGTGGGGTTGTTGCAGTACATCGCGCCGACGCTGCAGTTCCTCACCGGCGTGTTCGTGTTCCACGAAGCCTTCGACCAGCAGCGCCTGGTCGGCTTCGTCTTCATCTGGATCGGACTGGCGATCTTCGCGCTCGAAGGGCTGCTGCGTTCGCGGCGGCGGGCGGCGCCGGTCGTGGCCGCGCCGGTGACTGCACGCGAGGCGTGAACCCACGAGGTTTGATCCCGATGATCGATTTCCTGCGAGCCGAAAGCGACGACGAAATCGCTTCGACCTTCGACGTCATGCACCAGCTGCGACCTCACCTGCAGCGCGAGCAGTACGTCGCCATGGTGCGCGACATGCAGGCCAGCGACGGATTCCGGCTGCTGGCGCTCCGCGATGCCGGCCAGGTCCGCGCCGTCGCCGGCTATCGCATCATGAACATGCTTTATTGCGGGAAGCTGCTCTACGTCGACGACCTGGTCACGGACGAGCGCGCGCGTTCGCGTGGCCATGGCGCACGACTGCTGGCGCGGCTGAAGGACGAGGCTCGTGTGCTGGGCTGCAGCCAGCTCCAGCTGATCTCCCACGTGAAGCGGGAAGACGCGCATCGCTTCTATTTCCGCGAAGGCCTCGGCATCGAGTGCTTCCATTTCCGCGCGAACGTCACTGAAGCCTGACGTGCACCAAAAAAACAGGCCGCATTGCTGCGGCCTGTCGATGTTGCGAACGAGAGCCCGGGCCTACGCCGTGCGCAACGCCGTGGTCACCGGCATCCGCGCCGCACGCCACGCCGGCAGCAACCCGCCGAAGAAGCCGATGACCAGCGCGATGATCAAGCCGGTCATCACCAGCCCCGGCGTCACCTTGAACGCGAACACCACCTGGGTGAAGTTCTGTCCCAGCGTCGACACCGAGAAGTTGTTGAACAGCAGGTAGGCGATCACCGCCCCGAGCACGCCGCCGACCAGCGACAGCACCATCGACTCGATCATCACCGATGCGAGTACGGGCAGGCCGCCGAAGCCGATCGCGCGCAGCGTGGCGATTTCCTTGCCACGCGCGGCGACGGCCGCATACATGGTGTTGAGCGCGGCGAAGATCGCACCGAGTGCCATGACGAGGGTCACGAAGCCGGCGAGCACGCCGATCTGCTGGCGGAACTGCTTGGTCTGGGCGCTGTAGTAGTCCTGTTCGCGCTGCACGTCCACGCTCATGCGCGGATCAGCCTTGAGCGCATCCTTGAGCGTCTGGAACGCGTTGTCGCCATCGAGCTGCACCAGCAGCGAGCTGAAGCCACCCCGCCCGAACGTCGTCTGCGCGACCTCGGCATCGGCCCACAGCTCGCTGTCGTGCGAATCGCCGGACTCGAACACGCCCACCACTTTCCAGTCCGAGCCGCGCATGCGCAGGGTCTGGCCCAGCGCCGCGCCCTGGAACTGCCTGGTGACGCCGCGTCCGACGATCAGTTCGCGCAGGCCGGGCTTGAACGCGCGGCCTTCGACGATCTTCAGCTGCGGGCGCAGCGCGAAGGCTTCCGGCTGCACGCCGCGCACGGTGATGTTCGCGCCGTTGGTGGTGTCGCCCTTGCGCACCAGCTCGGCGATCACGATCACTTCCGACGAAGCCATCGGCAGGCCGTCCGCGCCCTTGCGAATGCCCGGCGCCTGCTTGATCAGCGTGGCCGTATCGCGGGACAGGCCGGAGTTCAGTTCGGTGTCCGAACCGCCGCGCAGGATGATCGCCGCGTCGTTGCGGCCGTTGGCCTTGAGCGTGCTTTCGAAGCCGACGGCCATGGCCAGCAGCGCCGTGAACACCGCGACCACGCCGGCCAGGCCGACGACGATGACCAGCGACGAGGCCCAGCGCTCCGGAATGCTCTTGAGGTTCAGGCCGGTTATGGCAGTGATTTGGCTCAACATGGGGTTGTCTCCTTAGCGGCCGGCCAGCGCATCGACGATCTTCAACCGCTGCGCACGCAACGCCGGCAGCAGGCCCACGGCAATACTCATCACCACGATCGCAAGCAGGCCCATGCCCCACACTGGTGGGCTCAGCGCGATGTTGAACTGGCCGCCGCTGGCGCGCTCCAGGAAGGCGCCGAGCAGCGTCGCCAGCCCCATGCCGATCACGCCGCCGATGAAGCACAGCGCTCCGGCTTCGGCGAGCACGAAGCCCAGCACCGTGCTGTCGCGGAACCCCAGGGTCTTGAGCACCGCCAGCTCCGGAATGCGTTCGCGCACGCTCTGAGCCATGGTGTTGCCCACCACCAGGAGCAGGGTGAAGAACACCGCGAACAGGATCCAGCGCACGATCATGCCGATATCGCCGATCTGCTTGGCAAAGCCGATGTTGAAATCCTTCTCGGTCATCGTCTTGGTTTCGTCCGGCGAGTTCTCGAACATCGCATCGACGGTCCGCGCGACCTGGCCCGCATCCGCGCCGGGCTTCAGCTTGAGCGCGTAGAAGTTGGTGCGCCCGTGGCTGAACTGATTGGCCTCGTCGAAATACTCGTGGTTGATGAAGACGGTGATCGTGCGCTTCTGGAAGTCCTGGTCCTTGCCGTCGTAGATGCCGACCAGGTCGAAGGCCCACGCCTTGCTGCCGTTGCTCTTCTGCGGATAGATGTTGGAGCTGATCGGGATCTTCTGGCCGATCTTCCAACCGTACTGGTTGGCGAGGTTGCGCCCTACGATCATGCCGGTGCGGGTCTGTTCAAAGGCCTTCCACTGCGCGTCGGGCATGATCCACTCGGGATACACCTCGTGCTGGCGCTGCGGGTCGACCGCGAACACGAACAGTGGGGTGTTCTCCTGCCATACGCCGCCGAACCACTGCGAATGCGTGGCGCGCTCGACGCCCGGCGTGCTCTCCAGCTTGGGCAGCATCGACAGCGGGATGGGTTGGGTGAACGACACGCGCGCCTGCGTGATCAGGCGGGTGGCGCCGAGGAAGTCGGGGCCGGCGTTGAAGATGTGGTTCAGCGACTGCAACAGGCCGAACAGCAGGAAGGCCACGATTATCGACAGCAGTGTCAGCGTCGTGCGCGTCTTCTTGCGGAACAGGTTGGCGAAAACGAATCCGGTCTTGGTCATGGACTGATCCTCCGGTGGCCGGCGCGCATCACGCGCCTACCTGTTCGGCGAGACGACCCTTGTCGAGGTGCAGGGTGCGGTTGGCGAAGCCGGCGGCGAGCGGGTCATGGGTGACCATGACGATCGTCTTGCCGTGTTCGCGGTTGAGTGCCTGCAGCAGCTTGAGGATCTCGTCCGCGGTGTTGCGATCGAGATCGCCGGTCGGTTCGTCGCAGACCAGCAGATGGGGGTCGGAGACGATCGCGCGGGCAATCGCGACGCGTTGCTCCTGGCCACCGGACAGCTCGCGCGGCTTGTGCTTGGCGCGATCGGCCAGGCCCACGACCTGCAGCGCGACCTGCACACTCTTCTTGCGCTGCGCCGCGGACAGCTTGGTGAGCAGCAGCGGCAGTTCGACATTGCCCTCGGCGGTAAGCACGGGCATCAGGTTGTAGAACTGGAATACGAAGCCGACGTTGTGGCTGCGCCAGTGTGCGAGCTGGCCGCCCTTGAGCTGGTCGATGCGCTGGCCGTCGACGCTGATCTCGCCCGAGGTGGGCGTGTCGAGGCCGCCGATCAGGTTCAGCAGGGTGGTCTTGCCGGAGCCCGATGGACCCATCAGGGCGACGAAGTCGCCGGGCGGTACGTCGATGCTGAGGCCATGCAGTACTTCCACCTTCTGCTTGCCGCGCTCGTACGACTTGGTGACGTTGCGGATCTGGATCATCGCGTCTCGGTTGCTCATGTCGTTCATCGCGGGGCCTCGCGGAAGGTTTTAGGGGAATGACGTCTTGGGGATATGCGGTTTGGGGCTATGCGGGTAAGGCGGGAAGAAACGGGGGAAATCAGTTCTTGTCGGTGGCAATGCGCACCGCGTCGCCATCCTTCAGCGTCGCCGGTGCCTCGGTGATCACCTGTTCGCCGGCGCTCACGCCGGCCAATACCTGGCGGTTGTCGCCGAGGTTGCCGCCCAGGCGCACGGCGCGGCGCTCGGCCTTGTCGCCGTGGACGACGAAGACGATGTCCTGTTCGCCGTCCTTGCGCAGCGCCGCGGCGGGCAGCTGCGTGCGCGGCGCCGCCTGCGCCACGGCTGCGACCTTCTTGTCTTCCTGCTCCAGGAACGAGACGCGCACGCCCATGTCCGGCACGATGCGCGGGTCCTTCGACTTCAGCGCGATACGCACCTTGACCGTGGCCTTGGCGCGGTCGGCGGTCGGGATGATCGCGATCACCTCGGCGGGGATGCGCCAGTCCGGATAGGCGTTGAGCACCGCTTCCACCGGCATCTTCGGCTGCACGCGACCGATGTAGGCCTCGCTGACGTCGACTTCGACTTCCAGCGAATCCATGTCGACGATGGTGCCGATGCCGGTGCGGGTGAAACCACCGCCCGCGGACAGCGGCGACACGATTTCGCCCGGCTGCGCCGCCTTGGCGATCACGACGCCCGCGAACGGCGCGCGCACGATGGTGTTGTCCACGCCCTGCGAAGCGATGCGCAGGCCGCTGCCGGCGACCTGGGAATTGCGCTGCGCGGTCTGCAGCTGCGCGCGCAGGGCGTCGCGGGCGGCGATGGCCTGGTCGTACTGCGCCTTCGACACCAGCTGCTGCTGCACCAGGCCGCTGAGGCGATCGGCATTGGCTTCGGCTTCATGCAGTTGCGCTTGCACCATGTTGATCTGGCTGCGCGAAGCGGAGAGCTGCGACGCGGCGAGGTCGCGCTGGGCATCGGCATCGATCGGATCGAGCGTGGCCATGACCTGGCCGGCTTCGACGCGCTGGCCTTCCTCGATCAGCACTTCGCGCACCTTGCCGGTGATCTTGGCGGACACCGTGGCCATGCGCCGGGCGACGACATAACCGGTGGCGTCGAGCACCGAGGCGCTGCCGCCGCCGCTGTCGAGCGCGGTCACCTGCGCGGTCTTCACTTCAATAGCGTCGTCGCGGCCGAAGATCATCCAGCCGACCACTGCGAGCACGAGCAGCGCGGCGGCGCTGCCCAGGCCGATCCACAGGCCGGTGCGCGACGGTGCAGGCGGCGGCGCGCTGCGGTCGATGCGGAGTTCCTTGAGCAAGTCGGAATTGTTCATCCGGACGGACCTTTATCCTTGGATCTGGGGCGGGCGCAAACGGGCGGCATGTCGGGAAGACGAACGGGCGAGGCCCGTTTCGACCGCCCGGTTTCAAGGCGGCGCCAGTGTGAACGCGTCGTCCGTCATGCGCCAACCTGCCGGAAGTAAGTTTCTCGCGCACGACAGAGCGCCGGTCCCTGGCGTGAGGGCCCAGTGTGGCGGGTCGGCGTGTCGCCGCCAAGCGTGGCGACGGGGGCGTGCACGGCGGATCCGCAAGCCGTGCACATCATCAGGCCATGATCAGCCCAGGCACCTAAATGCGTGGGATGCGCGCCTTCAGCATCGCGTACGCGGCGCGCAGTCCCTGCGCCTCGCCGCCCGTGGGCTTGCCGGGGCGGTCGCTGTCGTTCCACGCATAGACGTCGAGGTGCGCCCACTTCTGCTGCAGGGGCACGAAGCGTTCCAGGTAGAGCGCGGCGGTGATGCTGCCGGCCATCTTCGAGGGGCCACCGTTGGCGATGTCGGCGACGGTGCTGGTGAGGTAGCGCCAGTACGGACGCCACAGCGGCATGCGCCACAGCGGGTCGCGCAGCTGCGCACCGGCATCGAGCCAGGCGGCGGCGACGGCTTCGTCGTTCGAATACACGGCGGGCAGGTCGGGGCCGAGCGCGATGCGCGCGGCGCCGGTGAGGGTGGCGAAGTCGAGCAGCAGCTCCGGCTGCTGTTCGGCGGCGTAGGCGAGGGCATCGCACAGCACGACGCGGCCTTCGGCATCGGTGTTGTCGATCTCGACGTTGATGCCGGCGCGCGTCGCGACCACTTCGCCCGGACGAAACGCGTTGGGGCCAATGGCATTCTCGACCGCCGGCACCAGCAGGGTGATGCGCAGCGGCAGCTCGCGCGACATGATCAGCTCGGCCAGGGCGATCGCGTGCGCGGCGCCGCCCATGTCCTTCTTCATGTTGCGCATGCCGTCGGCAGGCTTGAGGTCGAGGCCGCCGGTGTCGAAGCACACACCCTTGCCGCAGATGGCGATATGCGGATGAGCGGCGTTGCCCCAGGTCAGCGAGATCAGGCGCGGCGCGCGGTGGGAGGCGCGGCCGACGGAGTGGATGGCCGGAAAATTCCTGGTCAGCAGGTCGTCGCCGCTGACTACGTCGATATGCGCGCCGAAGCGTTCGGCGATCTCGCAGCACACCTGCTCGAGCTGGTCCGGGCCCATGTGCTCGGTCGGCGTGTTGACCAGGTCGCGCACGCGCAGGCAGGCGGCCAGTTCGGCGAGCATGTCGTCGGCATCGCCCTCGATTTCCAGCGTCGCGGGTGCGCGCAGCGGCTGCTTGTAGCGGTTGAAGCGATAGCTGCCCAGGCCCCAGCCCAGTTGCAGGGCGGCGGTCTCGGCCGGGTCGAGGCGGTCGGCGAGGCGCCACGCACAGGCCGGCAGCGCGAACGGTGCGTGCCCGTAGGAGGCCGGATCGAGGCGGTCGCCCACGCCGATCACCGCGGCGGCGATGCTGCCGTCGGTATCGGGCACGACCAGCGCGGTATACGCGCTGCCATCGAAGCCCTGTGCATCGAGCCAGGTACCGACCGCGGCCGGTTGCGCTGAGCGCCATTCGGCGAAATCCGCGCGGGTGACCACATGCAACGGGACGGCGACGGCGGAATCACGGGTGAGGCCAGCGGGCAAGGTCATGCGGCGACTTCTTCCTGTTGATGCTGCGCATCCAGCCAGTCGGCCAGTGCGGCAAGGGAGGCGAATTGCAGGTCCGGGCGCACATCGTCGTGCGGCCAGGCGAGGTTCTCACGATTGAGCCAGCAGGTGCGCAGACCGGCGCGGTGGGCACCGACCACGTCCATGTCGATGTCGTCGCCCACGTGCAGCACCTGCGCGGGCGGCGCATCGAGGCGCGCGCAGGCGGCGTGGAAGATGCTGGCGACGGGCTTTGGCGCGCCGTGTTCGCGCGCGCCGAGCTGGAAGGCGAAGTGCACGTGCACGCCGATGCGCGACAGGTCGGCGTTGCCGTTGCTCAGCGCCGCCAGCGGTACCCGCGCGGCCAGGCGCTGCAGCGCGGCGAGCGTGTCGGGATAGAACTCGACGCGATTGCGTTCGGCGAAGAAGGCTTCGAAGGCGGCATCGACGTGCACCGGGTCGTCGCCGGCCAGCCGCATCGCGTGCTCCAGCGTCATCCGCCGCATCGCGCTGAAGTCGTGGACCAGGTGCGGGTGCTGCGCGTTGAGTTCGTCGCGCAGCTCGCGCATGCGCAGGATCGGGAACTGCGCGGCGGTGCGCGGGCAGTTCGCCACCAGCCAGTCGTGCAGCACCTGTTCGACCCGCGCCCCGATCGGCGCGAAGGGCCAGAGGGTGTCGTCGAGGTCGAGGGTGATGGCGCGGATCGGGAAGCTCACCTGCCTATTGTAGCGGCGGACGGCGGGTGCCCTGAATTGCGGGTTGCGCGGGTGTTCTGGCCACTACAGCCGGTTGTTTGCCGACATCAGCCGCCCGCGCGGCACGGGACGCGCGGCCGATTCATTCTTGTCATGGGCGGGGCGCATTCATTCAAGCAGCCGCGCCCACCCATCCATGCCCTGGGTGCGCTCCAGGACCAGTTTCACGCATACCAGCAGCGGTACCGCCAGCAACAGGCCGACGAGGCCCCAGAGTGCGCCGAACACCATCAGCCCGAGGATCAGTACCAGCGGCGACAGCCGCATGCGCCGGCCCAGCACGATCGGGGTGACGATCTGGCCTTCCAGCGTGTGCAGCAGCAGATAGATGCCGGAGGGCAGCAGCGCCGCGAGGCCATCGAATGCCGCGAGGCCGATCAGCAGCATGACCGTGATCCCGACGAGCGGGCCGACATAGGGCGCGTAGTTGAGCAGCGTGGCCATCGTGCCCCACAACAGTGCTTCGGGCAGCGGCAGGCCGAGGAAGTACAACGAAGCGGCGAGTGCCAACCCGACCACCGCGTTGATCACGCTGATGGTCAGCACGTAGCGCGACAGCTCGGCTTCGATCGACTGCAGCACCTCGACGGTGAACTTCTTCTGTTGCCGGCTCTGCAGCAGCGCGATCGCGTTGCGTTGCAGGCCCTCGCCATAGACCATGAAGAAGAACGTCAGCAGCACCACCGCGAGTACCGAGGCGAGCATGCGCGGCGTGGTGGTGAGGGCGCGATAGGGGTCGTTGACCTCGGTGCGCACCACCTGCACCGGCCTGGATTCGCCGCCGGCGGCGCGGGCGAAATTCTCCGCGGCCTTGTTCGCCTCCTGCATCGGCTTGACCATCTCGCGCAGCTTCGGCGCGAGCTCCTTGAGTTCACGCGGCGCCTGGCGCACCCATTCGCCCGCGGGCTCGATCAGCTGGTTGCCCAGCACGCCCGCCAGGAACAGGCCACCGGCCAGCACCAGCAGCGCGCCGAAGAAGCGCGGAATCCACAGCCGCTGCAGCACGCGGATGATCGGGTTGCCGATCAGGGCGAAGAACATCGCCAGCAGCACCGGCAGGATCAGGTCCTGCGCCGCCCACAGCACCGTGCCCACCGCGATGGTGGCGAGTACGAGCGCGGCCGCGGACGAGCGTGGACGCGAGGGGGAAGGATCGTTAACAGGATCGGTAACGGGATCGGATGCCGGGCCGGCGTCGCTCTTTGCTGCAGGTTTGATGACGGTTTCGGACAGGGGCACGGCTCAGGGCTCGGAAGGTGGGACATCTTGCGCAGCGGCAGCTTGCGACGGTGTGTGCGACGGCGGTGTCTGCGCCGCTGGCGCCTGCGCGGACTCCGGCGCCGTGGTTCCCGACGGCGTGCCCGCCTGCGGCGCGACCGCATCGGCGACGCCTTCGGCAGTGTCCGCCGCGTGTTCCGCCTCGGTCGCCGCGGCCTGCGCGCTGCCACCGGCGAACAGGCCGGACAGCATCGTCACCAGTTGCATGATCTGTCCGCTGCGCGCGGCGGCGCGCACGGGCGCGGCGCGGCCCACGACGAAGCCGCTGACCAGTCCCGCGATGATCACGCGCCCGGGCGTCCACCCTTCCTTCCACGTGACCTTCAACCGCTGCCACTCGGCGCCGACGCGGCGCTCGCGTGCCTCGAGTGCGGCTTCGGCCTGTTGCACCTTGGTGAGGAGTTGCTTGAAGCCCATGCGTGGCTCGAAGTGGAAGCGGGGCGGAACGGCGGTCGTGCGGCTGATCAGGGCGGCGTGACGTCGATGCCCAGTCCCTTCTTCACGGGCGTGCCATTGGTCGCGTCGGCCACGCGTTCGGCGGCGTGCCGGGTGGATTCGTCCGAATCCGCATCGGGCATGAAGCTGGCCAGTTCGCCGATCCCCAGGCGTGCCAGCTGCCGCCGTGTCGCCTGCATGCGCGTGTGCTCGAAGTAGTGCATCGCACGCCACATGCCCAGCGCCGTGATCACCAGGCTCGTCGCCGCGCACACGGCCAGCGACAGCGTCCACGACCAGCCCAGCCCGTCGTGCAACACCGCTGTGACGGTGGCCATCAGCAGCATCCAGGCGGAGGCGCCGAACGCGATCGCCACGCTGGTGAAAGCGAGGGCACGGCCCAAGGCGCTGCGTGCGAGCGACAGATCGGCGCTGACCAGCACGCGCAACGCCTTGGCGGCATCGTTGGCGGCCTTCAGTCCGGCCCGGCCGGCGTCACCGACCTGGCGCAGCGAATCGGCCAGGTCGGGCGCAGGCGGCTTGCCCGCACCAGGATTCGGAGTGGTGTCGTCGCTATGCGGTTCGTCCATCGCCTGCCCGCTGGCCGACATGGCCCTGTTCGCCGTGGAGAGTAGCCCGGGCGAGCGATGCCTGCGCAGGGATGTTCCCGACAACGTCCATGCGGCTGGCGCCCGGACTCGCCCGGGCTACATTCGAGGCTTACTTGTCGCCGCTGCGGGCGAGCTTGGCGATGATCCAGCCCGCGGCGAAGGCGACGCCGAACGAGGCCAGCGGCCGCTCGCGGATCAGGTCCGCCGCGCTGTCGATCAGGTCGCGGCCCTTGTCCATCAGCGCGTCCACCTGCTCGCGCGCCACGCCGCCGGCGTGTTCGGCGGCGGTGAGCCCGGCCAGCGCGCCGTCGGCCAGGTCGGCCTTGACGTTGGCCTTGCCCAGGCGCAACTCGTCGGCTGCCGCGCTGGCGGCGCTGCGCAGCGCATCACCCGTATCCGCGGCGGCCTGCTTGAGGTGGCCGCCGGCTTCGCCGAGATGGGACTTCATGCCATCGGTATTCGTGGGGGACATGCTCTTTCTCCTGGGGTGGCGAAGCGGACAAGCGCGGCATTACTACAGCATCTCGATATCGCCGCGCCCGCCGCCACGGATGACACGGAACACCAACCTTGCGGGTGACCGTGTGAAGCTGGCGCGGAAGCCGGGCAGGTCGTCGAAGTCGCCGCTGGTCGCGGCCACCACCACGTCGCCCTTCTGCAGGCCGTTACGGGCGGCGCGGCTGCCGCCGGTCACCGTCTCGACCAGCACGCCACCGGCGCCGGACTGGCGCAGCGAGGCCGGCAGTTCGGCGAAGGTCGCGCCGTCCAGGCGCGGATCGAGTTCGGCCCCGGCCAGCGCACGCGGCTGTTCGCGCAGGCTGGCGCTCAGCTGCAGCGGCTTGCCGTCGCGCACCACGTCCAGGGTCGCGCGGCTGCCGACCGACTGCAGGCCTTCGAAGTTGCGCAAGGCATTGCGGTCGTCGATGCGCTCGCCGTTGGCGCCGACGATCACGTCGCCCGGCTTCAAGCCCGCGGCCGCCGCGGCCGAACCGGAAAACACGCGCGTCACCGCGGCGCCGCGCGCTTCGTCCAGGCCCAGCCCCTTCGCGAGGCTCGGATCGACGTCCTGCGCTTCCAGGCCCAGCGTGCCGCGGCGCACCTCGCCGGTGGCGACCAGCTGGTTCATCACCCCGCGCGCGATGCTGGTGGGAATGGCGAAGCCCAGGCCGATGTTGCCGGCCATCGAACCGCGCGGATTGAAACTGGCGGTGTTGATGCCGACCAGCTCGCCGTTGAGGTTGACCAGTGCGCCGCCGGAATTGCCCGGATTGATCGAGGCGTCGGTCTGGATGAAGTTCTGGTAGCCCAGCCCGCGCAGGCCGCTGCGGCCCACCGCGGACACAATTCCCGAGGTGACGGTCTGGCCGATGCCGAACGGATTGCCGACCGCGACCACGAAGTCGCCGACCTTGAGCTGGCTGGAATCGGCCAGCGGCAAGGCACTGAGGTTGCTGGCCTTGATCCTCATCACCGCGACATCGGTGTCGGGATCGGAGCCGACGAATTCGGCCTTGAAGGTGCGCTCGTCGGACAGCGTCACTGAGACCTCGTCCGCGCCTTCGATGACGTGGTGGTTGGTGAGGATCAGCCCGCGCGCCGCATCGACGATCACGCCCGAACCCAGCGACTCGTTGATCCGCTCCTGGGTGAGCTGCGGAAACATGCGGCGGAACACCGGATCGTTGGCGAACGGCCCCACGCCCACCTGCACGCGCTGCTTGGTGTGCACGCTGACCACCGCGGGCGTGACCCGGGCCAGCATCGGTGCGAGCGAGGGCACAGGCGTGGTGCCGACCGCGGCCGGCAACGCGGCAACGGTGGGCACGGCGGCAGCGGGGAGCGGCGCGGCCTCGGCCGGCGCCTCGAACGCATCGCGCAGCGCGGTTGCGGCGAAGCCGCCGAACGCGGCGGCGGCTGTGAGGGCGAGCAGGGTCTTGGTGGAGGTCTTCATTGCAAGCATGGCGCCGTGAACCGAAGGGGTTCAGTTTCGGCGGAAATCGTGCAATCGATCCTGAAGACGAGCAATGCCCCGCACTCGCGCCTGCCGGCCGCGCCCCGGCGGGCGCGCCGGACCGCATTCACAGGCTCCCGGCGCGGCCGGTGGCCGGCGTTGGCGCGCGGCCCCGCCGCTCAGAAGTCGCGGCGTACGCCGAGGAGCCAGCCGGAGTCGTCGATGTTCGCGCCGAACTGGCGGTCGTAGTCCAGCGACCACTGCCAGTGCCGGTCGAATCCGCCGGTGAAGCCCAGGGTCATGGCACTGCTGCCGAGGGGCTGCCAGGCGGCAAGTTCGAAGGCGACGTCCGGGGTGCCGACGAACGCGGCCTGCGGGTCATCACCGTAGTCGGCGACGCGCCGCTGGTAGCGCGCGTCCAGGTCCAGGCGCAGCCATCGGTTGCCTTCGAAACGCCAGTCCTGGGCGAAGCGCAGCCCGAGCGAGCCTGACAGCAGGCCAGTGGCCGCCGGGGCCGCGGCCAATTCGAAGCCGGTGTCGCCCTGTTCGATGAAGCCGTCGTCGCGACGGTATGCGTAGTCCAGCCCCACGAACGGCGACAGCCGACCGCGCCCGACGTTCACCCTGCCACCGACTTCGCCGTGGATCTGCAGTTCCCCGACCCGGCGCCGCGATTGCGCGTCGTGCAGGCCTGCAATGCCCAGGTCGATCTGGCGCCGCGTCTGCAACGACGTGCTGGCCACTCCTGCCACGCCGGTCGCGTACCAGTGCGTGTCGCGGTAGTACGCATAGGCATTGGCCATTGGCGTCTGCCCGTCCACTTCGCCGCCGAGGCGGTCGAAATGCATCGAGGACTGGCTGCTCGCGACGCTCCCGCCCACCAGCCAGTTGGGGGACAGCCATGCCTCGTATCCGCTCGCGACGCCGTCAGTGGCATGGGCACCGCTGAGCCGTCCCGAGTCCGCGAAGGTTTCGGACCACATGCGTGGAGTGGCGGCTCCCGGAGCCAGTGCATCCAGACGCGTGCGCAGGCGCGCCGTGCTGGAAGCGAACTGATCGTCCAATGCTGCCGCCGCGAGCGCATGCGCACGACCGCTCAGGCTGTCCAGGCTGCGGCGGGCCTGTTCGACATCGCCGATGTGCTGGATCGATGCGGCCGACGCCACGAACCGGCGCTGCGTCTCGCTCAGTGCACTGGCCGGACCCGCGGCAAAGCCATCGGCGCGGCCGAACGAGCGATCCAGGCGCGAGGCGACGTCCAGGGTCTCTGCATCCTGGCCGGCACTGGCCATGGCGGCTTGCACGGAGATGCGCGTCGCATCGAAGAACACATCGTTCGGCGTGTAGCGGACGGTGCCGTCGACAAACAGGGCTTCGCTACCCCAACTGGCGAATTGCCCGGCAATGCCGCCGTTCGCGTGCAGGACCAGCACACTGGCCCCCGCGGTCGGCAACACATAGGACTGCGATGTGCCGCGCAGCAGCGTCAACTTGCCATCCAGCGCCGCGCTCCCGGTGATCTGCAGGTCCCAGCCGAGCACGGCTTCGAGTTCGGCGGTTGCGCCCTGCGTGTAATTGCCTTCGATGCGGCTGTGGCGGTCCTCGATGCATGCGTTGAGGCCCGTGCCGCACTTGTGCCGCAGGCTCAGCAAGTCGTCGTTGGTCACGTTGCCGCGCACCGTGCCCGTCAGCCAGAGCGAGGTCTTGCCCTGGTACGAGGCGTCGTGCAGCACGAATACATCGGAGATCAGCGTGTCCCAGACCACGAGACTTGCGCCGCTGATGCTGGTGCGGCTGAAGCGGTATTCACCGCCTCGCAGGTTCAGCCAACCGCCGCCGGTGACGTTCAACTCGAAGTCGCTCTGGCGACCGCCCGTCATCCCGAATTCGTTCCACGCCAGCACGCCGGGCGTGGTGACATTGCAGGGACCGGTCACGGGAGCCTGGCAGGGTCCGGTCTGGGCCGGTGCAGGAGGGGGCGGAGGTGGAGGCGGAGGCGGCTGCGCCGCGGGCGCGGGATCGGACCGGGTCATGCCACCCCCGCCGCAGGCCGACAACAGCAGCGACGGCGCGATGCACAGCGAAAGCAGTGCATGCCGTGAACGGATGTCCATGCTGGTCTCCTCGTGGCGACTCGCGCGGTCGCCACCGGTGGGGGAGTCATGCCGCACAACACGCGGAGTTGAAGCGTGCGGAGTTGAAGCGCCGGCCCGCAGGCTTCGCGACCCGGGCACGGACCGTGCGCTTCGAGTCGCGGATTGACGCAGTCAGAAAGAAAAAACGGGCTAGGCCAGGTGCATCGGCCGAAAAAACGGCCCCCCCGCGTGGGTAGCCGCACCCACCCGCAACGATGCAAAAAAACGGTTGACTTGGTTTGGGGGCAGGTTTAGGTTTGATTCCTGTCCGGCCACTACATCTTGTGGTTTGGTCGGCGGAAGGAGCCCAAGCTTAGGGGTAAGCTGGGTAGTAAAGGCAACGGTCGCAAGGCGCGGGGGAGCGGCTTGCGGCGGGAGCGGAACGGGTCGGCAAGGGCCCGGACGACCAACAAAACCAACGGCTACGCGACGCAATCGGCATCTCCAACGGAGTGGTCAGAAAGCGACGCGGGCCACGCTGTCGGTGGCGTCGGTGAATGTGACACGCAACACACAATCATAAGAACAGCATGGGCGGCCGGCCTGAACCTGCCACCCGATTCACAGGAGACAGGACAGGCATGAGCACCGTACGCCTCGAAGCGGTCAAGACGAAGATGGCCGAACAGGAAATCCCGATGCAGCCCGCGTCCCAGGACATCTGGGACAAGAAGTACCGGCTGAAGACCAAGTCGGGCGAGGCGGTGGATGCGGACATCGACGCGACCTACCAGCGCGTCGCCAAGGCCCTGGCCGAAGCCGAGCCGAATTCCGAGAAGCAGGCCTACTGGTACGACCGCTTCGTCTGGGCGCTGCGCCGCGGGGCGATCCCGGCCGGCCGCATCACGTCCAACGCCGGCGCGCTCGAGCACAAGCCGGCGACCTCGACGATCAACTGCACCGTGTCCGGCACCATCGAGGACTCGATGGACGGCATCCTCGACAAGGTCCACGAAGCGGGCCTGACGCTGAAGGCCGGCTGCGGCATCGGCTACGAATTCTCGACCCTGCGTCCGCGCGGCGCGTTCGTCGCCGGTGCCGGCGCGTACACCTCGGGTCCGATGTCCTTCATGGATATCTACGACAAGATGTGTTTCACCGTGTCCTCGGCCGGTGGCCGCCGCGGCGCGCAGATGGGCACCTTCGACGTGTCGCATCCGGACGTGAAGGACTTCATCCGCGCCAAGCGCGAAGACGGCCGCCTGCGCCAGTTCAACCTGTCGCTGCTGATCACCGACGGCTTCATGGACGCGGTCAAGAACGACGCCGACTGGCCGCTGGTGTTCCCGGTCAACGAAAAGGAACGCGGCGACATCGACCTCAAGAACGCCGAGCAGGTCGTGTGGCGCGAGTGGCCGACCCACCGCAACTACATCACCCGCGACGACGGCCTGGTCGCCTGCAAGATCTACGGCCACATCCGTGCCCGTCATCTGTGGGACATGATCATGGTCTCGACGTACGACTACGCCGAGCCGGGCTTCATCCTGATCGACCGCGTCAACGAGATGAACAACAACTGGTGGTGCGAGTCCATCCGCGCGACCAATCCCTGCGGCGAGCAGCCGCTGCCGCCGTACGGCGCCTGCCTGCTGGGCTCGGTCAACCTGACCAAGTTCGTGCGCCAGCCGTTCACCGCGGAAGCGTCGTTCGACTGGGAGGAATACAAGGAAGTCGTGCGCGTGTTCACCCGCATGCTCGACAACGTGGTCGAAGTGAACGGCCTGCCGCTGGAACAGCAGCGCGCCGAGATCATGCGCAAGCGCCGCCACGGCATGGGCTTCCTCGGCCTGGGTTCGACCGTGACCATGTTGCAGATGAAGTACGGCTCGAAGGATTCTTGCGAATTCACCGAGCGCATCGCCCGCGAGATGGCCGTGGCCGGCTGGGAAATGGGCCTGGCCCTCGCCAAGGAGAAGGGCGCCGCCCCGATCATGGAAGAGCGCTTCGACGTCACCGCCGAGATGCTGCGCAAGCGCCCGGAAATGGTGAAGGACGGCTGGAAGATCGGCCAGGAAATCGAAGGCAAGACCCTGCACGCGCGCTACAGCCGCTACATGCAGCGCGTCGCCTCGGTCGCGCCGGAACTGGTGGACGAGCTCGCCGAAGTCGGCGCGCGCTTCACCCACCACAGCTCGATCGCCCCGACCGGCACGATCTCGCTGTCGCTGGCCAACAACGCCTCCAACGGCATCGAGCCCAGCTTCGCGCACCACTACAGCCGCAACGTGATCCGCGAAGGCAAGAAGTCCAAGGAAAAGGTCGACGTCTACTCGTTCGAACTGCTCGCCTACCGCGAGCTGGTCAACGCCAAGGCGATGCCGTTCAGCGAGGAAGCCGAGGCTCGACTGCCCGACTACTTCATCTCCGCCGACGACATCACCCCGAAGGAGCACGTCGACGTCCAGGCCGCCGCGCAGAAGTGGGTGGACTCCTCGATCTCCAAGACCGCGAACGTCCCCACGGACTACCCGTACGAGGACTTCAAGGACATCTACCGCTACGCCCACGAGCAGGGCCTGAAGGGCTGCACCACCTTCCGCTTCAACCCCGCCGCGTTCCAGGGCGTGCTGGTGAAGGAAGCCGACCTGGAGAACACCACCTACCGCTTCGAACTCGAAGACGGCAGCGTGGTCGAGGTCAAGGGCAACGAGCAGATCGAATACGACGGCGAGATGCACACCGCCGCCAACCTGTTCGACGCGCTCAAGGAAGGCTATTACGGCAAGTTCTGACCGCTCTTCTCCCTTTCCCGCTTGCGGCGCCCGAAGGGTGTCCAAGGGTGAGAGGGCCGGGGTGAGGGCCCGCGCGTTTCATCTCCCTCTCCCGCTCGCGGGAGAGGGTTGGGGTGAGGGCCCGAGCGCCGAAGGCGCGAGGAAAACCCCAACCTGAAAATCGATTCAGCCCCACCGCCCCACTTCACCAAGCTTTCGATTCCACCCAGGTATAGCATCAAGCCGCAACACCGCATCCGATTGATTTGTCCCGATTAGAACCAACCAGGCACACACGCCCGCGAGGAGGGCACATGAGCAACGGGAATGGAGTGACCGCGACCTTGTCGCAGGCCGCTGAAACTGTGAAGGAAACCGCAACCAACGTCGGCACCGCGATCGCCACCACCGCCGAAGGCGCCGTGAAGGCCGTGAAGAAGCGCGCGAGCTCGGCGACGAAGGCCGTGAAGAAGAGTGCAGGCAAGGCCACCAAGGCGGCGAGCAAGGCCGTCACCAAGGCCAAGAAGAAGCTCGCCTCCGCATCGGCCGCGGCAAAGAAGGAAGCCACCGCACTGAAGGCCAAGGTCGCCGGCAAGAAGGCAGCGAAGAAGGCCACCAAGAAGGCCACCAAGAAAGCCGCGAAGAAGGCGACCCGCAAGACCGCCGTGAAGAAGGCCGTGAAGAAGGCCGCCGCGAAGCGCGCAGTGAAGAAGGCCGTCCGCAAGACCGCAGTGAAGAAGGCCGCCGCGAAGAGGGCCGTGAAGAAGGCAGTCCGCAAGGCTGCGGTAAAGAAGGCAGTCCGCAAGGCTGCCGTAAAGAAGGCCGTTAAGAAGGCCGCACGCAAGTAGCAACACTTGAAAGACTGAAGGGCCAATCGTCCCCGGGCACTTGCCTGGGGCGATGCAACAAACAAGCACCACCCAAAACAGCAAGCCCCGATTGGTCACCGCGCCCCGCGCGGGCGCGGTGACCGCACTGAACCGGCTTCAAATTCAAACAACACGCTCCACGCACCACCAGGAACCCAGGCGATGACCGTCAAGATCTCGAAGAAAATCAAGGGCTACAGCGTCGTCTCCGCCGACGACAAGGCGAAGGAAGCGATCCGCGCCGAGTCCGTCTCGCGCGCCGTCGCCGAGATCGAAGCCAAGCCGATGGCTGACGTCATCCAGATGCACGAGCGCGTCGAGCGCCCGGAAGTGCTGATCGGTTCCACCTACAAGATCAAGACGCCGCTGGTCGAACACGCCATGTACGTGACGATCAACGACATCGTGCTGAACCCCGGCACGGAGCACGAGCTGCGCCGCCCGTTCGAGGTGTTCATCAACTCCAAGAACATGGACCACTTCCAGTGGATCGTGGCCCTGACCCGCATCATGTCCGCCGTGTTCCGCAAGGGCGGCGACGTCACCTTCCTGGTCGACGAGATGAAGGCCGTGTTCGACCCCAAGGGCGGCTACTTCAAGGCCGGCGGCGTGTACATGCCCTCCCTGGTCGCCGAGATCGGCGCCGTGGTCGAGGAACACCTCAAGTCGATCGGCCTGATGCACGACCCCGAGATGAGCGACGCCACCCGCGCCCTCATCGCCGAGAAGCGCAAGGCCTTCGAAGACCGCTCAAAAAAAAACCCTGACGTAACCACCCCTTCCCCCGCCCCAGCGGGGGAAGGCTGGGATGGGGGCAGCGACCGCCCCGAAGAAGTCATCGAAGTCACCGGCGAAGGCGCGTCCTTCCCGCCGTCCGCGACCATGTGCCACAAGTGCAGCACCAAGGCCGTGGTGATCATGGACGGGTGCGCTACTTGCTTGAATTGTGGGTATAGCAAGTGTGGGTGAGCGCTTAGAGCGAAAGAGCAAGGCAGGTCGCTGTGAGCGCTGTGGAAAGCCGAAACTTTTGGTGAGAAGGTGAAAGCCCGAGCCCACTCGGACGCTATTTGTTCCCGCGTGGTGGGCTGAAAAAATCATGAAAGGGCGCCCGACACCCAGTAGGGCGCCAAGTCCCCTCTCGGGGTTCGGTTCCCAACGCAATGCCCCCACCGACGCCCATTTCGTCTCCATGCCTAAGGCAACGGGTATGGTCGAAAGCCGGCGTCGTTGACAATCTGGCTACGATCGGAAGAACAGTTAAAGGGGTTCAGGATGGTCGAGAAGATTCGCTTGTCACTGTGGGATGTCTTTACCTTCTTCATGGTGGGGTTTCTGGCCATCCTTGCAGCCACGGCGCTGCTTTCACTACGCATCACTGGCTTCCACGACTCGCTATTTAGTGCATTGAAAGCTGCGCCGGCCGCTCTGTCGCTGAGTGCCTTGGCCGTCGCCTGCACGCTCCTGGGGATGCTCATCGAGCCGTTTGCAAACTTCGTTAATCGGTACTTTCTTTCCAAGATTTTCGCGTGGAACAGGGTGAGTTCCGATCTAAAGAGCGACGACGCGGTGATTCGCGATTTTGTTGCACAAAACTGCCTGGGAGCACTTTCCGGCAAAATCCAGAATCCTTACCACCTTTGTAAGGATTACGTGGAGTACAAGCAGTCCGGACCTACGGTGATGATCTTCTTGTCCAGGTTCGGCTTCTACCGAAGCTGCGCGTTCATTGCACTAACAATCGGTGTGGCGGCGAGCGTCACTGCTACGACATGTCTGGAGGCCGCGATTGCCCTGATCTCCGGTCTAATGGTTGCGGGAGTGCTTAAACGTCGCGGTGACGAGTTCTACAGCTACATGGCCCCCGCCGTCTTCCGCGCGTTCGCCCTCGACAAGCTGCATTGGCTTGCTGCGAGCGGTGGCGGTGATTCTTCTACGGCCGCAGGAGCGCGGGAATGATTACCCGCGAAGAGATTGATCACTGCGCGCAGGCGATGGATGTGCATGTCGCCAATGTGCAGCGCGATTATGTCTTTGGTTGGATGCTCAAGGCGATCTCCGAAGATCCGTACCTTGGTTCAATTTTGGTGCTCAAAGGTGGAACTTGTCTGCGAAAGGTGTACGTCCGCGATGCAAGGTTCTCGGCAGACTTGGACTTCTCGACAAATTTCGCACTCGACGCAACAAAGTTTGAAGAATCTCTAAAACGCTGTTGCCACGACATTCAAGGAGTAACTGGAGTCAAGTTCGATGAGGGTCGCAGCACCGTCGACAAGCCAAGCCCGACGCGGATTCCCGATGCTAGGACCATTTACAGGGCGCGCGTGCACTTCCAGGACTTCTACGAGGTGGAAGAAGTCCTGACGATTGCCATCCACATGGATGTAGCGGAGTTCGATTTGATCTCGCCTTCCAACGAGGCGACTCCCGCTGATCCATCCGTATTCCGATTCATCAGCCTGCCAGGCTGAGATCCATTGCATCGCACTAGAGGAAGTCGTCGCTGGCAAGATGAAGTGTCTACTTCAACGGCGTCATGTGATGGACCTTTTCGACATGGCGCTGACCTATTTGGTGCGGAACGAAGTTGGGCTGGATCGGCAGCAGGCGCTGAACGCGTTCCTCAAAAAAACCATCTTCTCATCGAGCCCAAGTTCGGCGCGAGGCATCCTCCTTGGTCTTCCATTCGAACGTTTCCGGGACGCGTGGCGCACGCATGTCGTATGTCCGGTAGCAAGTCGTTTCAATTTCGATGACGCGGCCGCACACTTCCGTGGATTCCTTGAAGAACTATTCAAGCCTGTTGGAACAAGTGCGTCGCACAATAATGCTTTTTTTCCAGCGGAGTTGCGCTTTCCGATTCTAGAAGCCGGGGGCAATCGGAAGCTGCTTGAGCTGACGTACAGTGGAGTGACCCGAAAGGTCGAGCCATACGCGCTAGCATTCAAGCGAAACGATAAGGGGGTTGCCCAGGAGTACTTCTACTGCTGGGACCGCACTGGAGGCCGCACGTCGGCGCCCGGAATTCGAACGCTGCTCAACACCGGAATTACTTCACTTCGCGTTACCGATGAAGACTTTGAGCCCCAGTTTCCCATCGAGCTTTCGAAGGCGGGGGAGCATCGGCCGCGCGATCAGCGTGATTTTCGGAATAGGGCGCCCAGCCGCGGTATTCAGCGGGCGTCCTCCATCACGAAGCCGAAGAAGGCACCAAAGTCACCATTTGGGAGCCCATTCAAGCAGACGTATACGATTCAGTGTCCGTACTGTTTGCGGAAGTTCAAGCGCGAAACCAACGACTTAGCGTTGCGTAAGCACAAATCCCCGCATGGATCCGAGTGTCATGCGCGCAAAGGCATGCTGATCTGGTGATGACATCCTATTGGCCTGCGGCCTTACCCGGACTACGAGCTGTCAAGGCATAGCAGAGCGCCTCGTCGGTCATCAGAAGTTTGGCTACGTGCCTATAGGCCGTGGCACTTCCGTGGCGAAGGTCCAAACTCCCAGCGGTGTCATCTGCGGCGCGACGTGCCCGCTGAAGGAGTCGTGATGCGCAAAAGGCCAGCCGCCCCAATGGCGTATCAGCTACCCGAAGAGGAATACCACGCCTTGCAGCGAGCCCGCGACCACCTGCGTCTGCTCGCCCGCCTGAGCGAACCGCGCAACTTCGCCGACGACCAGGACCTGCGGCTGTCGCCACTGGCGCTGACCGATTGCTTCCAGCGGCTGGCCGATGACCTGGACGATATCGTCCGCGTCGCCTGGTGGCCGGGAGGTTGAACGCGCGGCTCATCGCGCTCGCTATCATCCAGCGTGGCCGGGGTAGGCGAAGCGTCCCTGTTGTACGGTGCCAAAAAGAGGGCGGGGTAATTTCATGATTCAGGAAGAAGTGCGCGAGGAGATCCTCCGTCGCTTGAAGAATGCGGAAGCCGAGCACGGCGTCCGCATTCTGTTTGCCATCGAGTCGGGTAGCCGCGCGTGGGGCTTTGCTTCGCCCAATAGCGATTACGACGTCCGGTTTGTCTACATGCGCGAACCGGCGTGGTACCAGGCCGTGGACCTGGAGGAACGCCGGGATGTCATCGAATATCCGATTGTCGATGACATCGACTTGAATGGCTGGGATGTGCGCAAGGCGCTGCGGCTGTTCTGGAAATCCAATCCGGCGTTTGTCGAATGGATCCAGTCGCCGATCACTTACCTGGAGCCGAGTACGTTTCGGGCCGACGCGCTGGGCGTTCTATCGGATATCTACGCGCCCGAGAAAGGCATCTACCACTATCGAAGCATGGCGAAGACCAACTATCGCGGCTATCTGCGCGAGCCGGTCGTGCGCCTGAAGAAATACTTCTACGTCCTGCGGCCGCTGCTGGCGGCACGTTGGGTGGCCAATACCGGCGGTGCCGCCCCTATCGAGTTCGAGAAGCTGCTCACGCTGCTGCAGGGTGAGCCGACCGTGCTGGAAGCGGTGCGCAAGCTGCTGGAACAGAAGCGCCACGCGCCCGAGCTTGGCTTGGCGCCGGCCGTGCCGGTGCTGAACGATTTCATCGAGGCCGAGTTGGACAAGGAGCCCGTCGAGGTTCCGCAGAAATCCAGCTCCCCGCGGGTTGTCGATCAGCTCAATGCGCTGTTTCATGGTGCGATCAAGGAATACGCAGCCGGACCCAGCGGGTCACTCGGTCCGTTACAGCCAGCGTAGCCCGGATAAGCGCAGCGCACCCGGGTGCCTTTCGTAACCCATGAGATTCTAAGAGTTTTTCTTACCCTTCCGAATGTAGCGCAAGTAGGCCTGAACAAGGACTGTGCCGAGAACGCCAGAAATCAGAGAGGTCCCGGCAATGTCCGCGAGGCTTTGCCCCCAATCGGCGAACTGTCGAAGAACGACCATTGTTATAAAGCAACCGCCGGCCAGGAACAGGAACATTGCCAAAAATTTCATCTATTACCTCCTTCAATTAGTTGGTCACTCCCGTTTGGGAGTGACCTTGGTTAAGCGCGTAGACCCTACCAAAATCATTAATCGAGCATGTCTTTGATCGTTTCGAAAAGCATGTATCCAGCGACAGTAGTGATTGCTCCTGCCAAAGCGCCGGGACCCGCACCAATGCCGCCAACCAGAGCACCAGTCGCCCCACCCACGGCGGCGCCTGAGATCGCGCTTGCCACGATGCCTCCTCTAGTAACTTCTGCGCCGGAAACCGCTTCAATTTCATTGAAAGTTAGCTCGCGCATCTAATATCTCCTTATGTTTAACGCAGTCCCCCTGCGTTGTAGGGCCGAGCGAGTCCCGGCGAATCTTGTAAATGTGAGGCTCTGGAACGCGTTGATCGTGCTGCAGTCATTGCTGCCAGACTCCTCAATGGGTTGACGCTAACCTGACTTTCGCAGCCGCTACTAGCCTGCAAATGACGAACTTGATGTTCGTTTTTTGCGAACAAAGGCCCTGCGCCGTAACATCGCTCGGGCTCGCAGCGGGCGCGATCGAAGGAGAGGTAGGCATGTGGAAGGCGTTTGCTGTAGTGGCGGCACTGCTTGCATCGGCCACAGTCGCGGCGGGTGACGAGCAAGAACGCTACGTGGCCTTTTCCGCGCACATATCGGTGGCCGCAGATGGTCGCGCGACTATCGGCGAATTGACGGGGCCGACGGGCGCGCTCGCGCAGGCGATCCAAGCAAGGCTCGCCGAAACCAGGTTCGCGCCGGCCAAGCAGGACGGCGCCCCCGTGGTGGCTGATGCCCTGGTCCACGGACGCGCGGTGCTGGTGCCTGTCAACGCGGACGAGTACGAAATTTCGCTGCGAGGACTTACGACCAGACCTGCTTTTCGTAGCGCGTCGGTACCGATCTATCCGCCCGATCGGGTGCGGGCCGGTGCATCGGGAACGGTCGAGCTCCTGGTGCACATCGATGCACGGGGTCACGTACGCGATACCACAGTCGTGTCGAGCAGCCATCCGTCCTTCACGCAGTCGGTCCTCAGCGCGAGCAAGCCTTGGCATTTCGGGCCGCAAGTCGGCGATATCTCGGTCGTTGTTCCCATCATCTTCCGGAACGCGTCATTCCCGCGTGGGAACAGCGCCGAACCCAAGTTCGAATGCGCTCTGGATGAGTCGCGCCCGAACGCAGTGGGCGACACCGGCTGCACTGATTTCATTGAAGTCGTAGGGACGCAGATAAGGCGCTAAGGACCGTAGGCCGGGTTGGCTCCATTAATTAAGAGAGGCTAATTGCCCCCATCCCTTTTCTGGTCGGACTCTTCGCCGCGCTGCTCGTACAGCGAGGGTGTCACGCCGGCACTGGCCAGGTAGCCGCGTAGGCTGCGTACGGCATTGCGGTCGAGGACGTTGCCTCGATGCGGGCGATGCAGGACCGCCTCGACCTGCTTGATGCGAAAGCGGATGCGATTGCCACTCAAGGTTTCGACTTCCGCACCCAGGTGGTGCAGCAACGATTCCACTTCACGCCAATGGATATTGCCGCTGACCGGGTCGTGGAAGATGGTGCGAATCAATGCGCCGTGATGATGGCTCATAGCCCCTCCGATCGCGTTCGCGGTGTGCCGGGAACCGACGCAACCCGCCGGCTCCTTTTCTTACTCCATCCCGGGTGAAAACAGGGGGCAGAGTCGACTTGGGAAAGTGCACTCTGCCCCCTTTGCCATGCGCTCGCGCATTCGCGATATCGTTCGCGCATCTCCGTTGCTCCGCTGCCCATGCCCACTGCGATCGACGAGCTGGACTTCACCCGGCAACCCATCAGCCTCGACGCGCTGACCGCAGGGGGGCGCCCCAAGGTCCTGCGCGGTGTGTGCCGGCACTGGCCCATCGTGCAGAAGGCACGGGAATCCGAAACCGCCTTCGCCCAGGCGCTGGTCGCCCATGACAACGGCAGCCCGGTCGATGTGCTGCACATGCCGCCCGAGGTGCGCGGCGTGGTGGGCTACAACGCCACGATGGACGCATTCAACTACCGGCACTTCAAGGTGTCGGTGACCGACGTGCTGCAGCGCCTGGCCGCCTATAGCCGTCACGACAACGTGCCCGGCCTGGCGATGCAGAGCGCACTGATCCAGGGCTGCCTCCCCGGCTTCGCCGAAGCGCATCCGATGCCGCTGCTCGACCCGTCCGTGCAGCCGCGCCTGTGGATCGGCAACACCGTCACCACGCCCGCGCATTTCGACAGTTCGCACAACATCGCCGTCGTCGTCTGCGGCCGCCGCCGCTTCACGCTGTTTCCGCCGGAGCAGGTGGCGAATCTCTATGTGGGTCCCATCGACTTCGCACCCACCGTTGCCGCGATGAGCCTGCCCCGCCTCGACGAGGCAGGCGATCCGCGCTATCCGCGACTGGAGGAGGCGCTGCGCCACGCGCTCGTCGCGGAGCTGGAACCCGGCGACGCGATCTACATGCCACCGGTGTGGTGGCACCACGTCCAGTCCCTGGAACGGCTCAACGCGCTGGTCAATTACTGGTGGCGGCCAGGCGCCTACGCGGGCCACGTGCCCGAACCCGCGCTGGAAGCGCTGATGCACGCGATCCTGGCCTACAAGGCATTGCCGAAGTCCGAACGCGATGCCTGGAAAGCGATGCTGGAGCACTATGTGTTCAACGACGCCGATCCCGCCGAACACATACCCATGGAACGGCGCGGCGTGCTCGGCCCGTTGGATGCCAACCGCGCGGCAAAGCTGCGGCAGCTGGCGGGCAAGGACAAGAAAGGACCGTAGGCTGGGTTGGCTCCATCAACCCGTTGGGGCTTCGCTGCCTGTTATCGAAGGCGGCTCCGCTACTCACGCGACCTTTACGACTTTCCTTCCATAAGGGCGCAGGCATTCCGCCCGCTGCGGTGCAGGCCCGCCATGAAGATGCAGATCCGCACCGCTGTCCTCGCTGTCCTTGTCGCGACGAGTTGGACCGCGCCGGCCGCGCAACCAGCCCGCGGCGTCACCGCGGCGGAAGTGGCCAGGATCCTCCAGGACGCCGGCTACAGCGCGAAGATCGGCAAGGCCGGCGATGGCGGCCCCCGCATCGACTCGATCATGGCCGACGTGGACGTCGTCATCGACTTCTACGATTGCGAGGCCGACCGCTGCGGCTCGCTCCGCTTCACCACGGCCCTCGACCTGGAACACGGCACGACCTGGCAGGCCATCAACGAGTTCAACTCGGAGTACCGCTACGCCAGCGCCTATCTCGACGATGCGATGGATCCGTTCATCGAATACGACTTCGAGGTCGTGAACACCGACCATGCGGCGTACATCCGCAGCCAGATCGAGCTGTGGGTGGAAGTGCTGGGCGATTTCGTCGAGGCCGTCGACCGCGACAGCGCCAACCCGACGAAGTAGGCGCGCACCAACCCGGCAACCGGCGCAAGGCGGGCTTGAGCCGGGAGCCGCCCCCCCCGACGAGGGCGTTGACACCCCCTGTGCCATGCCGCAATTTCGGCGCGCGGGCCGTTGCGCGCCCGGATCAATCGTTACAGGGGAAATCATGAAGCGTTTTTCGTTCGCCGCGCTGGCAGCGGCGCTGGTCGCTGCGTGCCCGCAGGGTGCTGTTGCCGCCTCGTATTACCAGATCGCCTCCAGGGGCGACCACGACCGCGACGGCTACTACGTCGACGTCGATTCGGAAAGCCGGCCCAAGGGCTACGTGCGGATCAACGTGTTCGAACGCAAGCACTTCATGGATATGGAGATGTCCCTGCTGTACACGATGGAGTTCGACTGCAGCGGGCGACGCAGCCGCGAAATCAGGTCGGTCCAGTTCGGCTCGGATGGAGACAAGATCGGGGAGAGCATCGACTTCCACGGTTTCAGCGACGACGTCCCGGACGACCAGAAGCTCGCGATGGAGCAAGTGCGGGGTGACCATGCCTTGCAGGAGCCGGTCGAGGGCATGGTGCTGGACTTCGTGTGCGGCTCGAGCGAATACCGCGAGCGTCATCCGTATGTGGGCAGGAAGCCCTGACCAGGTGCACCCGCGCCCGTTGCCCGAGGCGGCTCCGCGGCCTATCCAGAATCCACTCAGGAGGCAGGCAGTGAAGACATGTTTCGCGATTTTGACGGCGATGGTATCGGCATGCGCGGCGCTGCCGTGCGCCGCCGCGGACGGCGAGCCCTGGATGTGCCGGTACAAGGGTTATACGGAAGCGGGCGAGTACTACTACATCGCGGTGAAGCCCTTCGACGGCGACGCCGGACAGGGGCAGCAGCTCAACAACCACGACTTCGCCGAGGCGCTGTTCGACGACTTGGCACCGGGCAAGCGTTTCTCCGGCGAGACCGCCTGTGCCCAGCGCCCGCGCGACGTTACCGAGCAATGGTTCAAGAAGCTGCTCGCAGGCGATGACATGTTCAGCTCGCCCTACAACACGACGCTGGCCGAATGGCGCGATGGCCGCATCGTCAAGCTGCCCTGGCCCAAGTCGGCGAAGTAGGCGCCGCGAAGCCGCGTGCAAGGCCCGCTACGCGGGCCTTTTGCATGCGGTCAGCGTGGCCCGAAGCTCTGCGCATTCGCCATGACGCCATCAGCACGCACCCGCGGCAAGAATGGATCGTCCACACGGATCGATCCCGATGCCGAAATCCGCCACCCTGCTGGTCATCCGCCACGCCGAGAAGTCCGACGATCCCGATGACACCGGCCTGACGCCCGCGGGACAGGCGCGGGCGCATGCCTACATCGCCTACTTCCAGACACTCACCCTCGACTCGGAACAGATCGCGCCGCCGTCGTGGTTGATCGCCAAGGCCAATGAGGCGGAGAGCCGGCGCGCGGTGCTGACGCTGGAGCCGCTGGCGGCCGCGCTCGGCTTGCCGATCGACAGCGAGCTGCGCGAAGAGCAGACCCGGGAGCTGGCCCAACGCCTGCGCGAGGAGGCGCGCTACGACGGCGCCACCACGCTGGTGTGCTGGTCCCACAAGCACCTGCCGAAGCTGGCCAAGGCGCTGGGCGCGCCGAAGTCATTGCTGCCCGACGACTGGCCGGAGGACGTGTTCGACTGGCTGCTGCGCCTGGATTACGACGCCGCCGGCGAGCTCGCCTCGGCGACGCGGCACGCACAGCGATTGATGTTCGGCGACTGCGCCACTTTGCAGTGAGGCGCGAGGGACAGCCATCCCAGTGACGGAGGTTGGCTGGCCTCCATCGCGTAGACGCGATGGGTGTCGATTTCCTCATTCGTCAGTTGACCGCGCCCGGCCCGCTCCAGCGGGCCGGCGACAGCACCCGTGTTACCGGGGCGCTGGTGCACTCACTTGGCCAGAACTACCAGTGGTTTCCCTTTTTCGACGATATACGTCGCGAGTTCCGAGCCTTTGCCACTGCCGACGTTCTTCGCCCCGTGTTTCACTCCAGCCGGGATGAACAAGACCTCGCCGGCTTTGAGCCTCATCGCTCCCTTGCCCTCGACCTGATACTCCCATTCGCCTTCGAGCACATAGATGATCTCCTCGCCGGGATGCGAGTGCAGTGGGAACGTCACTCCCGGGTCAAGATCGACGCGCACCTGGATCATCTCGCGCCCGGGGGCGCTCAGGTCATGCCTTTGCAGCTCGGTGCGTTTGACTCCCTGCTGCTGGGCTGACGCAGCGTTCACCGCCAAACCGCTCGCGACGACCAGCGTCGTTACCGCAATGATTCGAGTCGCTTTCACATGAGTCTCCTTGACAGGGCTGGAGCACCAGCCAGGTAAGGCCGGCGGGGCTCCCATGGGCGATCTTGCGTTTGCTAATGGCGAACAGGAGTAATGCTGAAGCTCAGGATGTTCTCGTCTTTCGATAGTTGTTCCGCCATATGGGCTGGAGACAAAGCGCGGGACCGCTCAAGCGCTACGACTCCAAATCTCCATACCGCTTGCTTGTCGCTGACAGTAATGGTCAGGCTCTCCTTGAGCACGCGGTAGCCCCGGACTTCGCCTCTATGGACAACCTCTTCCAGATCGGGTGGATGCCCCTCGCGGAACTTGACCGTGATGTCCAGCGACGCTCGACCTGGAAGCCGAGCTTCTATCTTTTGCAGGAACGACATGGACGCGGCGCATAGCAGGGCCAGCAAAAGGGCGGCAGGGTAAAAACCCGTGCCGAGCAGGATGCCAACAGCAGAAACCGCCCAGATGGATGCCGCGGTCGTAAGGCCCCTGATGCTCAGGCCATCCTTCACGATGACGCCGGCGCACAGAAAGCCGATGCCGGTGACGATGCCCTGGACGATGCGAGTCGGGTCGGCCGTGGCACGTACGTTCATGCCGCCGTACCACAGCGGCGCGAAGCCAACGAATATGGTCAACGCCGTCGAAGCCATGCACACCAATCCGTAGGTGCGCATCCCAGCCGCCCTGCCCTGATAGGAACGCTCATACCCGACCAGCATCCCGAGCAGCAGGGCGCCCACCATGTTCAATCCAATGAAGGCGTTGGCGGCGAGGATGTCGCCTCCCCAATACTGGTACAGAGACTGGGAAAACATCGGAAGTCTCCCTGACGCAGGGCGCTCGCTCATTATCAGCAGAAATGAGTGGAACCTGCGTGTTCGGTGAAGAAATGGGAGTCCGCGTACCCCGGGTAAGCGCAGCGCACCCGGGTACTCGTCATGCTGCAGGCAGAGCGAACCGCCTAGGGTTCATATCTCCCACGCGCGGCGGCGCGGCTCGGAATTCCGGTGCATTGTTCTTGTCGCAGCGGAGTTACGATCCCGGATATAGCACGGAGAACCGCTGTGCCCGATCTCCACGAACGCGTCTCCACCAGTTTCTCCGCCCAGGGGTTGATGACGACCTTGGGCGCGCAACTGGTTCACGTCGCCCCGGGTGAAGTGCGGATCGCGCTGCTGCCCCGCCCGGAGCTGTCGCAGCAACACGGCTACATCCATGCCGGAGCCATCACCAGCGTGCTGGACAGTGCCTGCGGCTACGCCGCTTTGACTGTCGCGCCGGCAGGCTGTGACGTACTCACCGTCGAGTTCAAGATCAACTTCGTCCGCCCCGCCGTTGCCGACCGGTTCGTGGCCGTCGGCAAGGTCACGAAAGCGGGCAAGACCCTGACGGTCTGCCAGGGCGAGGTGATCGGCGAACAGGGCTCGCGCCAGGAAATCATCGCAGTGATGCAAGCCACGATCATCAACTTGCCGGCCACTAATTGAGCGAGTCCCGATAGCAAAAGGCCCCGCACCTGCGGGGCCTTCATTGCGTCATGCGGGAGACGTGTTGAAGCGCGAACGCCGCGACGTCACTTTCCCGCCTGCCGATTCGTCGCCGGCGCCGGCGCATACCCTTCCACTCCGAACTGCCAGAGCATGAAGCTGATCAGGTCGGCGCGCTCGCGGTTGACCGAGCTCTGCGTCGAGCCGATGCCGTGGCCGGAGTCGTAGTCGATATTGAGCAGCACCGGTTTGCCGCTGTTGCTGGCGTGTTGCAGCCGCGACGCCATCTTCGCCGAGTGCCACACCGCCACGCGCGGATCGTTGAAGCCGTGCGACAGCATCACCGCGGGGAACGGCGTGCCGTCGTGCACCTTCTGGTACGCGCTCATGCCGACCAGTGACTTGAAGCCATCCTCGGTGTTGGGATCGCCGAACTCGGGCCAGTTCACCGGCCCGTTGGGATCGCGCAGCGCGGCGCCCACCGAATCCAGCACGCCCACCTGCGGCATCACTGCACCGAACAGGTCGGGGCGTTCGATCAGCGCGTTACCGATCAGGATGCCGCCGGCGCTGCCGCCGGAGATGCCCAGGTGCGAGGGCGAGGTGTACTTCTCGCGCACCAGGTAGTCGGCGCAGGCGATGAAGTCCTTCCAGGTGTTGGCCTTGGTCGCCTGGAAGCCGGCGCGGTACCAGGCCTCTCCTTTCTCGCCGCCGCCGCGCACGTGGCAGAACGCGCGCACGAAGCCGCGATCGAAGTAGGCGAAGTGCGCCGGCACCAGCGCCGGGTTGGTGCTGATGCCATAGGCGCCATAGCCCTGCAGGAACGTGGGATTGTTGCCATCGCGCTTGAGGTCGCGGCGATGCACGATCGACAGCGGCACCAGCGCGCCGTCGTAGCTGGGCACCTGCACGATCGTCGCTTCCAGTTGACTGGCGTCCATGCCGGCCGGTGGCGGCTGCAGGTTGGTGGCGTGCACGCGGCCTGCGCCGTCGATGCGCATCACGTCGGCGAAGTGCGCCCAGCCCACGCCGCCAACCACGATCCCGTCGACCTTGTCCTGCACCGCGTAGGGAAACACCGAGTCCATCCCCGGCAGCGCGACCACGCTGGGCTTGCCGCCCTGCCACGGCAGGCGGTCGAGCTCCATGCCCACGCCGCTGGCGGTCTTGGCCGTGTAGTACAACGCGTTGCCACTGTAATAGACCTCGTCCAGCGGCAGCGCGCCTTCGGCGACCACGGTCGTGCGCTTGCCGTCCGCCAGCGCGAAGCGTTCGATCTCGCGGTTGGGTTTGCGCGCGGTGAGCAGGTACAGCGCGTTGTCGTGGATGACGAAGCTGCGCGCCTGCTCGTCGCTGCCCACGAGCTTGCGCCAGTGGATGCGCTCGCCGCCGAGTTCGGAGCGCGGCGCGGCGAACAGGGTCAGCCGGTTGTCGACCGAGGCGGGCATGCCGATCAGCCAGTCGCTTTCGGCGCTGGCGATGACGATGGGCAACTGCCCCGGTGCAATGCCCAGCGACGCGTCGTAGCGGTTACCGAATACGAGGCGGTCGCGGGCGATGTCCTGGCCCAGGGTGTGCAGGTAGGCCTGGCTGTTGAGCTGGTGCTCGGCCTGGTTCATGCCGGGGCCGACTTCGTTCTCGCGGTTGTAGAAGAAGGCGCTCGAATCGGGCAGCCAGGAAATGCCGAAACGCACGCGGCTGATCGGCCCCTCCACGACCTTGCCGGTGGCCAGGTCGATGACGTAGGCCGAGGCCATCTCGGAGCCCGATTCCGACAGACCGACGACGGCGTGGCGACCATCGGGCGAGGGCTCGGCGTAGTTCATGGCGTGCGGCTTGCCAGTGCGCTTGCGCCAGTCTTCCGGATCCAACAGCAGCCTATCCTTGCCTTCCCAGCCCTCGCGCAGGTACAGCTTGGCGACGTCCTGTCCTGCGTCCTGGCGCTGGATCAGCAGGCGTTCGCCGCGCATCAGCACGACGGCGTCGACGTTGCTGGCGGTGGTGTTCTCGAGCCGCTCGACGTCGGCCAGCACCTGGGCGCGGGCCGGGATCGCATCGAGGACCGAACGCGTGCGATCCGCCTGGGCGCGGATCCAGTCCTGTGCATCCTTGCTCTTGAGGTCTTCCAACCAGCGGTCGGGGTCCTGCAGGGTGATGCCGAAATGGGTCTCGCTGGCCGCGTGCACCGAGGGCGGAGCAGCGGGCGGGGGCGGAACGGCGGATGCGGCGGCCAGCTGGCCGGCAAGCAACAGCGTGAGCATGGGCATGGTGGTGTACTCCTCGGGAGAGTGGCTGCGGGTTGCTTGAATACCCAACGATCAGCGGGCGCGCGATCGGCCAGCCCGCGGCGGCGGCAGTGCTCGTCGCGGCCATCGGCTGCGCCGCCTGCGGATCCCGCCCGAGAACAACAACTCGCTCCGGCTCAGGACTTCTTTTTCTTCTTGCCGTGCTTCGCCTTCTTCTCAGCGGCCCGTTTCTCCGCGGCCTGCCGCGCACGCACGCTTTCGATTTCTGCCGGCAGCTCCCGTTGCAGCAGGACGAGGAACTCCGCCACCGCGTCGCTGTCGATCGGCGCGCCGCGCGATGAGGTGGCGGTGACCTTCGTCGTCAAGCGCGTGATCGTCGCGGACGCCGGCAATGCCTTCGTGAGGACCAGGAACTCCTCTCCGCGGTAGCGCAGGGCGTAGAGGTCGAGCATCTGCGCGCGGCCCTGGTACTCCACGCCCAGCGTGCGCACCGCGATCTGACCGACCGCGTTCCAGGTGTCGAGCTTCTCCGCTTCGATGGTGAATTCGCCGCGCGTGGTGGTCGGCGGCGGCAAGACGATCTCGACCGGCGGCGCCACGGCCTCCGGCGCACGCGCTTGCTTGCCGACCGTGTCGCAGCCGGCGGCCACGCTGGCGAACAGGAGCAGCAGGGCAAGGCGTACTGGCATCGGGTGGGTTCGTCCGGGTCGGAGGATGGAGCGCATGGGGATCTCTTTGCGATGCGCCGGCGTTGCGAGGGGAGGGAGTGAGGGCTCAGGCGAAGAATGAGGGGGCTCGGGCGAAGGCGCCGTTGACGCGCGTGCCGGGAGATTCCGGCCATCCACCTGGCATTGCCGGTCGCCGGCGTTCCCCCTGACTGACGCCGGGTGTATTTTCCGATGGCCGAGGTGGTGGTCCCGCTTGTTGGGTCCCCGGAAAGGATTCAGCCGGCACAGGACCCGAACAGAACACACACATGCCGCCCGTAGACGCGAATCCACGCTTGCTCGAAGTGATCCGGACCCAGACCGAGATCGCCAAGCTCGGCCATGACCTGGGCAGCGTGATGGATCTGGTGGCAGAACGGACCCAGCACCTGACCGGCGCGGACGGCGCGGTGGTGGAGCTCGCCGAGGAGACCGACATGGTCTATCGCGCGGCGACCGGCTCGGCGACCGCGCACCTCGGGATGCGCCTTGCGCGCGACAACAGCCTGTCCGGCTTGTGCATCGCCGCCGGCGCGCCGTTGAACTGCACGGACTCCGAAACCGATCCCAGGGTGAATGTCGAAGCCTGCCGCAAGATCGGCTTGCGCTCGATGATCGTGGTGCCGTTGCATCACCACAACACCGTGGTCGGCGTGCTCAAGGTGCTTTCCTCCCGACCCAACAAGTTCGATGACGACGACCTGCACCTGCTTGGGCTGATGTCCGGACTGATCGCCGCCGCGATGTTCCATGCCACCCGGTTGGGCGCGAGCGAGTTGTTCATCCAGGCCACGCACGATGCGCTCACGGGCCTGCCCAATCGCGCGCTCTTCTTCGAGCGGTTGCAGCTGTGCCTCGCACAGGCCCGACGCGAGAATCGTCGCTTCGGCGTGCTCAACCTCGACATGGACGGCCTCAAGCAGATCAACGACAACCTCGGTCACCGCGCGGGCGATGCGGCGTTGCAGGCATTTGCCACGCGCCTGCGCCAATGCGCACGTGCAGTCGACACCGTGGCCAGGGTGGGGGGCGATGAGTTCGCCGTCATCCTGTCGCAGGTGGAAAGCCGCGACGTCGCGGCCACTTGCGTCCAGCGCTACGCCGAAGCCATCAGGCGCGAAGGCTTCGCGTTCGAGAACACGCCGTTGCCGCTCGACGCCAGCATCGGCCAGGCGCTCTATCCAGACGATGCTGAAGACCTGGCGAGCCTGCTCGACCGGGCGGACCAGGCCATGTACGCGACCAAGCGGGCGAAGAAGGCTGCCCTGGCGGGCGCGTAGTCTGTGTGCGGGCTGGTCGGTATATCTCTCGCGCGCACCACGCCACCCATTCCCGCATGAGCGAAACCAACGTCGAAGATCTGTTCGTCGAAGTCCCGGGTGGGCAGGTGTTCGTGCGCCGATGGGGACGCGGGCACGCATCGTCGCTCCCGGTCGTGCTGCTGCACGACTCGCTCGGCAGCGTGGAGCAATGGCGCGACTTTCCGGCCCTGCTGGTGCATCGCCTGGACCGGTCGGTGATCGCGTACGACAGGCTCGGCTTCGGCCGATCCTCCGCGCGCGGCGAACGGCCATCGATCCATTTCATCGCGGAAGAGGCCGACCTCCATTTTCCCGCGCTGTGCCGTGGGCTCGGACTGGAGGCCTATGGGTTGTTCGGCCATAGCGTGGGTGGTGCGATGGCGCTGGCGATCGCGGCGGCGCAGGGCGACCGGTGCCGGTTCGTGGTGACGGAGTCGGCGCAGGCATTCGTCGAACAGCGCACGCTGGATGGCATCGTCGCCGCCAAGGCGCAGTTCGCGCGCGACGAACAGTTCGCGCGGCTCGCGCGATGGCACGGCGACAAGGCGGCGTGGGTGCTGGATGCGTGGACGCAGGTGTGGCTCGATCCGGCATTCGCCGCGTGGAGCCTGGACCGTTGGTTGCCGCAGGTCCGCTGCCCCGTGCTGGCGATCCATGGCGACCGCGACGAATTCGGTTCGGTGGCGTTTCCCGAGCGCATCGCACGCGGCGTGCAGGGCCCGGCGCAGCGGGTGGTGCTCGAGGCTTGTGGCCATGTTCCCCACCGCGAGCAGCCCGAGCGGATGCTGCAGCTGGTATCGCACTTCATCGCGGCGATAGGCGAACAGGCGGTCGGCGAATAAGAGCCGGATCGATCACCCGTGGGGCGTGGCCGTGATCGCCGCGACCAGCGTCCGCACCGCGTCGGCGGGCGCGAGCGCGCTGTCGCGCACGAGGCTGCGCCAACCGAAGAAACTGAGGGCGAGCCGCAACAGCGCACGCGGTGCGGGGGCGAAGCCGCCGCCGAGCACCTCGTCGTACGCCGCCAGGAACGGCCCCCACCTCAGTTCGACGATCTCGCGCACCAGCGGATGCGATTCGGCATCGCGCAGCACGCAGCCGGCCAGGTCGGCGTTGCGGCCATACCAGGCGTACAGCGCGGAGAGGCCAGCCGTGAGGCGCTCGGCGCGGTCGCCGATGTCGCGCCATGTGGCGGCGTCGGGCAGCGGGTCGCGCTCCAGGGAACGCGCGGAGCAGGCCAGCAGCAGGCTGCGCTCGTCCGGGAAATGCGAATAGAAGGTGTTGCGCTGCACGCCGGCGCGCTCGGCGATCAGGCTGAATGTGGTGAACGCGGGGCCGATCTCGCCATGCAGGGCCACGGCCGCCTCGACGATCCGTTGCCGGGTTTCCGCCTGCTGCTCCGCGCGCCGTTTGAGGGTGTAGGTACGGGCCATGTATTCACTATACACGCGTGTGCATCCATATTGACAGCCCGTAATATTGGGAGCACAGTTCTGTTCGCCCAATATTCGGGCGCGTCCGGGCGAGTTCCGGCCGGGCGCCCTCCCTTCCCCCAAGGCAGGTCTCCCATGAATACCCGCGTCGATGAAATCGCTGATGGCATCTTCCGGCTGTCGACCTTCGTGCCCGAAGTGGCGGCGCCCGCCGGCTTCACCTTCAACCAGTTCCTGATCCTCGGGGACGAGCCGCTGCTGTTCCACACCGGGCCGCGCCGGATGTTTCCCCTGGTGCGCGAAGCCGTGGGCCGGCTCATGCCGCCGGAGAAACTGCGCTGGCTCTCGTTCGGGCATGTGGAAGCCGATGAGTGCGGAGCCATGAACGAGTGGCTCGCAATCGCGCCTCACGCGCTGGTGGCGCACGGCGAAACCGCCGTCTCGGTGTCGTTGAACGACCTGGCGGACCGCGCGCCGCGCATGCTTCGGGACGGCGAAGTCATCGATCTGGGCGGCGGCAAGCGGGTGCGCTACCTCGACACGCCGCATACGCCCCACGCGTGGGAAGCGGCCGTGGTGTACGAGGAGTCGACCGGCACCCTGCTGTGCGGCGACCTGTTCACGCAGGTGGGCGACGGCCCGGCGCTGGTATCCGGCGATATCGTCGGCCCGGCCATCGTTGCCGAAGACCTGTTCCGCTATTCCTCGCTCAATCCGAACATGGGCACGACGATCCGCTCGCTCGCAGGACTGTCCCCGCGCACGCTGGGGCTGATGCACGGCCCCGCGTTTTCAGGCGACGGCGGCACGGCTTTGCGCGCGTTGGCGGATGACTACGATCGTCGGGCGCAACTGCGGGAAGTTGCTGCGGAGGCGGCGTAGCGGTCACGGCGCTGATGCCCGGGATATCGCCTGAATCAAGCCGGGCCGCGAAGCGGCTTCGGCTTGCTTGAATATTTGTCAGTCCTTCGAGCGGTTGCGGGTGGCAGTAAACAACCACGACGCCAAAGCGAGGGACGGAAGCACCAGGAAGGTCAAGGCGTGCGGAGCCTGAAGCACGGCGGAGGCAACGATCGCGGAGGCCCACAACAGCGAGTTCGTGATTTGCAGCTCTTTGCTCACGACGATCTCCAATGGATGAGGCGGCAGAAGCCCGCGTGTTGAGCAGGCGGGTCGTACAGCGCGGTTATACAGGCGCGTTTGTACAGGTGCGTTGTACAGGTGCCTTACGGGAGCAGCGTCATCGGCGCTCGATGGCGGCGCGTCAGCCCAGCCCCGCCAGTTGGCGGGTCACATCGGCCGCGGCCATCGCGGGAAAGCCGCCGGGCCGGGTGCCTGACCACAGCGGGGTGAAGTCATCCAGTCCGCGTGCCTCCGCCGTGGCGCGCAATGGCGCCAGCGCCTGCGCCGCCCACGGAAATGCCGGGGGCAGGGCCGATACCGCGCCCAGGTCGCGCATGAGGCGATTGACCAGGCCGCGTGCAGGTCGACCGGTGAACAGATTGGTGATCGCGGTGTCGCGTCCGGACTGCAGCAGCGCCGCCCGGTGCACCGCCGTGGTGGTCGCTTCGGGACACAACAGATAAGCCGAGCCGGCCTGGACGGCGGCTGCGCCCGCCACGAGCAGGGCTTGCACTTCGGCTCGGCTTCCCACGCCGCCGGCGGCGATCACCGGCACCGTAAGGTTGCGGCACAACGCGGTAACGAGTTCGATCGTCGACGGTTGCCCGACCAGGTCGTCGGCGAGGAAGTGCCCGCGGTGGCCGCCGGCTTCGATGCCCTGGGCGATGACGGCATCGACACCGTGGCGCTGCAGCCAAAGACCCTCGGCCAATGTCGTGGCCGAAGCCAATACCACCGCGCCCCAGGCCTTGATCCGCGCAAGCAGCGGCGCCTCCGGCAGACCGAAATGGAAACTGACCACCTGGGGGCGGAACGGCGCGAGCAGATCCACGGTCGCCGCATCGATCGGTAGACGCGCGCCGGCCTGTGACGGCGCAGGGGGCTCGATGCCGAACTCCTGGTAATACGGGGCGAGCGTGTGCTGCCAGCGCTGCGCTTCCACGGGATCGGGCGCTGCCATGGCGTGGCAGAAAAAGTTGAGATTGATCGGCCGCGGATGCGCGGCGAACTTCTGCAGCGTGATCTGGAGCTGGTCCGGACTCAGCAGCGCGCACGGCATGGAACCGAGCCCCCCGGCCCCGGACACCGCGAGCGCCAGTGCCTCGTCCTGGACGCCCGCCATGGGCGCCTGCACGAGCGGCAAATCAACACCGAGCATCGAGGTGATGGCGCTCATCGCGGCTCCCTGTAGATCGGGTGTGCAAGCTTACGACCGGCGACCGCCTGATGCCGAAAGCGGGCAGGGAATACGGATCCGGCTGGCAGGAACCCAAAGAATTCATGGCCTTGTAGCGCGGCTGTCATCGAAATGTGATGGCCCGCGGGGGCTTGTGATGGCGTGTTCAAGCCGCCGGTGGCGGGCGTGGTCACGGTAGGAGCAGGGGAGTTCGGCAGGGGCGGCGTTGCCGTCGGGAGCCGCCCCCGTTCCCTTCAACCGAGAACCGCCATGTCTGCGACGCCCAATAAACTGCAACGCCGTTTTCTCACCGTAGCGCTCCTGTCCGTCCTGGCCTCGCCGGTCTATGCAGGCACCAACTGCCAGCTCGTCGACGACGCCGGCGTTCCGCTTCCCATCGACAGCACCGCCCCGGGCGCCGAGGCGCTGGCCTGCGGTCCGGACGCCAAGGCCAACGGTGCCGGCGCTACGGCGATCGGCGACGAGACCACCGCCAGTGGCAAGAACACCACGGCGATCGGTTCCTGGATCGACCTCGACGGTGACGGCCTGGTCGACCCGAACGAGATCACCTGGGCCAACGGCAACAACGCCACCGCCGTCGGCGCCGCCGCCCAGGCGCTGGGCACCGGAACCGTGGCCGTGGGCGTGCAGTCGGTGGCCACCGGCAACAACAGCATTGCGGTGGGCAACCAGGCCCAGACCCAGTCGCTGAACACCACCACCACCAAGACCACCGTGCAGGGCACGCCCAACACGGTCACCACGACGACCACGACCAGCAACGGTCCGGCCAGCAATGCCAACAGCATCGCGATCGGCAACGCTTCGCGTGCGAACGGCAACAGCGACATCGCGATGGGCAACGGCGCGACGGTGGAGAACACCATCAACTCGGTGACTGCGACCACCACCGCCGGCGTGACCACGATGGTGCAGACCACGCTCTCGACGCCCACGCAGAACGCCATCGCCATCGGCACCTCGGCCAAGGCGAACGGCAACAGCACCGTCGTCATCGGCAACGGTGCACGCGCCGATGCGCGCGTCGGCACGCTCATCACCGGGTTCGGTGATGTCAGCCCGGTCTACACCTCGGGCGTGGCCACCAACTCGACGGTCATCGGCGCCGGTGCGGCATCGCAGGGCACCAACAACGTCGTGATCGGCGCGGGCGCTACGACGTCGGGCGACACCATCCTGAGGCAGGTCGATGCCTCCGGAAATCCCCTCAAGGATCCGGTCACCGGCTACACGCTCTACCTGCCCATCATGAAGGACACGAACTCCACCGTGGTCGGCTTCTCCGCCGGCGCGGCGCGCGGGTGGGGCACGGCATTCGGCAACGGTGCGATCGCCTACGGATGGCAGTCCCAGGCCATCGGTACGTACGCCTACTCCGTTGGCCAGGGCTCGAGCGCCGTCGGCAGCTACCTCGATTGGGGTACGGCGTTCGGCAGTCCGGCGCGGCCCAATCCCAGCTTCAGTGGCCAGTACGGCCGCGCGGTGGCACTGGGCATCGGCGCGCAATCCTTCGGCAGCGCCACCTACACGTGGGGCAACTACGACACGGCCGTCGGCCCCGCTGCCTCCACCAGCGACTTCGACAGCACGCAGGGCGGCACCGGCAAGTACAACTCGCTGGATCCGACCGTCATCAACGGCGCGGCCGCGCTGGGCTTCAAGGCGGACGCGCACGGCCATTCCAGCGTCGCGATCGGCCTGCTGAGCGAGGCCCACGACGTCAAGGCGATCGCCGTTGGCTCGGAAAGCGTGGCCTGGGGCATCGACAGCATCGCGCTCGGTGATTCCGCCATCGCCACCTGGCACCAGGACATCGCCATCGGCATGGGCGCGGAGGCGTGGGGCGGTTTCGGCATCGCGAATACCGCGTTCGGTATCGGCGCCCACGTGGGCGTGGCTGGTGGTGCGGACATCAACAACGCCATGGCCTTCGGCACCGATGCCGCCGCCATGGCCGACGGTGCCGTCGCCTTCGGCAACGTCGCACAGGCCATGGGTGCATCCGCCTCGGCCTATGGCGACGGCAGCCAGGCGATGAACCTGTACTCCTCGGCGTTCGGCGCCTACGCCTATGCCGGCGGCGACTACGCCACCGCCATGGGCACCAACGCGTTCGCCATCGGCCTCAACAGTGTGGCCGCCGGCTACAACAGCGCCGCCAATGGCGATGACAGCGTCGCGCTGGGCAGCTTTGCCGTGGCCGACGCAGCCTCCGCCACCGCGCTCGGCAACGGCGCGATGGTCCTGGCGGACAACGCCATCGCGATCGGCTCCAACTCGCTGGCCGATCGTGTCGGCACGGTGTCGGTGGGCGCCATTGGGGCCGAACGTCAGGTCACCAACGTCGCGGCCGGTACTGAGGCGACCGATGCGGTCAACAAGGGCCAGCTCGACGTGGTGAGCGATGCGGCGAACACCGCGCAGACGACGGCGGACACCGCATTGGCGGCGGCGAACACGGCGCAGACGACGGCGGATACCGCGCAGACGACGGCGGACACCGCATTGACGGCGGCCAACACCGCGCAGGCGACGGCGGACACCGCGCTGACGGCGGCGAACACCGCGCAGACGACGGCCAACAATGCGCAGACGACGGCGGACAACGCACTGGCCGCGGCCGGGGGTGCGCAGACGACGGCGGACGCTGCACAGAGCGTCGCAGGCACCGCGTTGACGGCGGCGAACACCGCACAGACGACAGCGGACACCGCGCTGGCGGCGGCGAACACCGCGCAGACGACGGCGGACACCGCACTGGCCGCGGCCGGGGGTGCGCAGACGACGGCGGACGCTGCACAGAGCGTCGCAGGCACCGCGTTGACGGCGGCGAATACCGCGCAGACGACAGCGGACACCGCGCTGACGGCGGCGAACACCGCACAAACGACAGCAGACACCGCGCTGACAGTGGCGGGCAATGCGCAATCGACTGCGGACACCGCGCTGACAGCGGCGGGCAATGCACAAGCGACTGCGGACAACGCCATGTCTGCTGCCAGCAACGCAGTGGGCACCGCCGTGACGCAGGCCAACGCCTACACCGACCAGCAGGTTGCCGGCGTACTCGACACGGCGGTGGCCAGTGCTACCGCGGTGGCCGCTACCGGGGATGCCGCCACGCTGACCTCGGCCAATGCCCATACCGACTCCACCGCAGTGCAGACGCTGGCTTCGGCCAATACCCATACCGACTCCACCGCAGTGCAGACGCTGGCTTCGGCCAATGCCCATACCGACTCAGCCGCAGTGCAGACGCTGACTTCGGCCAATGCCCATACCGACTCCGCCGCAGTGCAGACGCTGGCGTCGGCCAATGCCCATGCCGACTCCACCGCAGTGCAGACGCTGGCTTCGGCCAATGCCCATACCAACTCCACCGCAGTGCAGACGCTGTCGTCGGCCAATGCCTACACGGACTCCACCGCAGTACAGACGCTGGCCTCGGCCAATGTCTACACCGACAGCACGGCCACGCAGACGCTGACCCGCGCCAACGCCTACACCGATAGCCGCCTCCAGGCGATGGATGACCAGTTCCTGGATATCAGCAATCGCCTGGGCCAGCAGGACCAGCGCATCGACCGCGAGGGCGCAATGAACGCCGCGATGATGAACATGGCGATCAATGCGGCCAACAGCCGCAGCCCGCGTGGCCGCATCGGCGTGGGTGCCGGCTGGCAGAACGGCGAGAGCGCGTTGTCGGTCGGCTACTCCAAGCAGATCGGCGAACGTGCCTCGTTCTCGCTCGGCGGCGCCTTCAGCAGCGACGACACCTCGGCCGGCATCGGCTTCGGTATCGATCTGTAACCCATCCGTACACGCGGCGCCCGATCCCGGGCGCCGCGATCAATCGCATACCCAGGAATTCCAGTCATGACTCTTCGTCGCACTGTTCTGAGTGTTCTCCTCGCCAGCGCCTGCGCGCCGGCCCTGGCCGCCAGCGCCACCATCGACCTGTCGTCGTTGAACGACGCCACGGTGTCGCCGCGCTTCATCGTCAAGTACCGCAACGGCAGCGCCGAGCGCGTGCAGCCGGCCGCACGCCAGCGCGCGCTCGATGCCGCCACCGATCGCGCGCGTCCCGGCATGGGCGCGCAGATCGCCGGCCTGAAAGGCTCCGCCGCGCTGCACGTCAGCACCCTGCGCGAGACCGCGAACGGCAAGCACGTGATCAGGGCGTCCCAGCGCCTCAGCCGCAGCCAAGCCGAAACGCTGATGCGCGCGATCGCCGCCGATCCGAACGTCGAATCCATCAAGGTCGACGCCATCATGCATCCGGCCGCCATGCCCAACGATCCCGTGCTGGCCACGCACCAGATGTGGCATTACGGCACCGGCACCGGCGGTGCTCGCGTTACCACGGCGTGGGACACGGGCGCCACGGGTGCGGGCGTGGTGGTGGCGGTGATCGATACCGGCGCGACCCATCACCCGGACCTGGAGCCGAACCTGTTGCCGGGCTATGACTTCATCTCCGACGCGTTCATTTCCGGCCGCGCCACCGACGAACGCGTGCCGGGCGGTTGGGATCTCGGCGACGCCTCACCGGCCGGCTATTGCGGCGCGGGTTCGCCGGCCAGCAACAGCAGCTGGCACGGCACGCACGTGTCCGGCACGATCGCCGAAGTGACCAACAATGCCGTCGGTGGTGCCGGCATCGCCTACGACGCGCGCGTCGTGCCGTTGCGTGTATTGGGCAAGTGCGGTGGCTACACCTCCGACATCAACGACGCCATCGTCTGGGCCGCGGGCGGCACTGTCCCGGGCATGCCGGCCAATCCTTACCCGGCCGAAGTCATCAACATGAGCCTGGGTGGCAACCATGCCTGCGATACCGACACGCAGGCGGCCATCAACACGGCGGTGTCGCTTGGCACGACCGTGGTGGTCGCAGCCGGCAACGACAACTCCGACGTGACGGGGCATTCGCCGGCCAGCTGCCCGAACGTCGTCTCCGTCGGCGCCAGTGGCTATGGCGGCCAGCGCGCGGGCTATTCCAACTACGGCGCCGGCGTCGATCTTTCCGCGCCTGGCGGTGCCGGCGTGGAAGGCAATCCCAACGGCTACATCTGGTCGACCCTCAACAACGGCACCTCGGCTCCCAACGCTCCGATCTACGCGGGTTACACCGGTACCTCGATGGCGAGCCCGCATGTCGCCGGCGTGGTCGCGCTGATGCAGAGCGTGGCCCCGCAACCGCTGACGCCGGCCGTGGTCGAAGGACTGCTGAAGGCCTCGACGCGTCCGTTCGTGATCAAGCCGCCAGTGGCCGAGGGCACCGGCATCCTCGACGCTGCAGCCGCCGTCGATCGCGCCAAGAACTTCGGCCAGCCGCTGACGGGTACGCCGCTGGTTCCGAACGTCGCGCAGGCGATGCCGGCGTTGGGTGCGGGCCTGAGCGTGATGTTTGTGGTCGACGTTCCGGTCGGCGCCACCGGGCTCGAGTTCACCATGTACGGCGGCCGCGGCACGCTCGCGGCGTACGCCAACTACGAGGCCGAACCGATGCCCGCTGCCAACATCGGCATGTCGGCGCGCCCGGGTACGAACCAGATCATCACCATCAGCGGGCCTGCCGCCGGCCACTACTACCTCAAGGTGACCGCATCCGCCGCCGCGTCGGGTGTGATGGTGCGCGCGAAGGTGTACTGACCTCCGCGGACGGTCAGGGAGACGGCCGGGGCGGTGACGCCCCGGCCGTACCAAGGGTTCCATGGAGAGTTGCATGTTTTTTCGACGACGCTGGCTCGGTCTGTCGGTCGTCCTGCTGGCGGCCTGCCAGGTCGGCGACGACCTTCGCGGGCCGTGGACAGATGCCGCCGCCGCAACGGTCGCGAGCGCGCCGGATCGCACGGCGCACCAGCAACAGGATTGCGCAGGCGACGCCGATCACCGCGAGCGAGCGGCCTCAACGAATGAACTGGACATCGGTCCGACCGATGCCGCTGCGCCCATCTGCATCCAGACCGGGCAGATCCTGCGCATTCATCTTCCGGCGAGTCCCGCCACGGGCTACCGCTGGGTGCTGGAGCGCGAAGTGGGTTCGATGCTGCGCATGGAGAGCGATCCCGGCGTAGAGCCGGTAACCGGTGGGCGCATCCATACCTGGGGTTTCCGCGCCGAGCAGCCCGGACGCGCGGTGCTCCGCTTCGCCTATCAGCAACCGCTGGGCGTCGAGTCCGCATCTGCGCGCGTGGTCCAGTTCGAGATCACCGTCCGCCAGTAGCGGGTGTCCGCCATTGGCGGCACAGAATCGGCGGCGCAGATCGCTTAGCATGCGCGACGCGCAGCCCGTTGCATGGTGTGTCGGGGCGTCAAGAGGCAGGGCCGGCGCGATGCGCCTTCCGAGATACCGGTTTGGCGAATTTGAGCTCGACCCGGCGTCCCGCGAACTCCTGCGGCGCGGCGAGCGCATCGCTTTGCCTCCGAAATCGTTCGAATGCCTGGTGCACCTGATCGCCAACCGCAATCGCGCGGTCGGACGCGATGAGCTCATCAGCGCCGTGTGGGGACGCGTCGAAGTCAGTGACACGGTGGTGGCGCAGACGTTGCTGCGCGCACGCAAGGCGCTCGACGACACCGGCGACCGGCAATCGCTCATCCGCACGGTTCCACGCTTCGGTTATCGCTGGGTAGCACCGGTGCAGGAAGTCGCTGCTTCCGTGGACACGGTGTCCGATGACTCGGCGACCGGGGCAGCTGCAGTCGCGTTGCCGGACAACGAGGCCATGCCCACAGGCAATGAGACACCGGCAGCAGCCGTACGTGCGCGCGCGCCATGGTCCTGGCTGGTTCTGTTACTGGTTGCGGTCGTCGTCGCGGGCTGGGCGTTGCACCGCTATTGGCCCGGCGCTCGCCCGGGATCGGCGCCGCAATCGCACGGCAATGTAGCGCTGGTGCTTCCGGTCGTGGTCACGCCGAGCGAAGGCGAGGACGACTGGGTTCGCCTGGGCGCCATGGATTACCTCGCCAGCCGCCTGCGCCGCAGTGGTTTGAAGGTGCTTCCCAGCGACCAGGCGATGCACCTGAGTGCGCAGGTCGGCGATTCGAAGCCGATCACCGCGGACGGTTTGCAGAAGCTGCAGTCGATCAGCGCTGCGCATTGGATCGTCGCGCCGGAAGCGCTGCACGATCGACAGGGATGGCGCATGCGCCTCAACCTGCACGAAGCGGGGCGGCAGCCGCAAATCATCGAGGCACGCGGCGCGACCGCGCTGACCGCCGCGGCCGCGGTGTCCGATTCATGGCTTCGACGCCTTGGCCTGGACAGCAAGGCCAGGGAAGCCACGCCCAGTCCGATGGTCGAGCGGGTGCAGCAGATCGATGCCGAGCTCCTCGCCGGACAGATCGCCAACGCGCGCCGCCTGATCGAGGGCGCGCCGGCGAAGGAGCGCGACGAACCCGCGCTGCGCGTGCGCGAAGGCCAGATCGAATATCGCGCCGGACGCATCGATGAGGCGGCCGCGATCTTCCAGAAGGTGCTCGGCGGCCAGCGCGCGATGACCGATGGAATCCGCGCCAAGGCGCTCATGGGCCAGGGCGCCGTCGAGATCCGCCGCGGCAATTTCCCCGCTGCCGAATCCCGCTACACCGAGGCGTTGACGGTGCTGGAATCGCGCGCGAGCGATGTCGACGATCCCGCATTGCTAGGAAACGCCTACAACGGGCGCGGCGTCGCGCGCGTACAGCAGGGCAAGATGGATGCGGCGGTGCAGGACATGGGCCGTGCCCGGATCGCGATGCAGCGCTCCGGCAACCTGATCGAAGCCGCCACGGTCGGCAGCAACCTCGGTCAGATGGAAACCAGGCGCGGACACTATTCGCAGGCCTTGCAGGAATTCGACCGCGCGATAGCGGTGTTCGAACGCTTCGACGTGAGCGACTATCTCGCCGTCACCCTGATGTCCAAGGCTGCAACGCAACTGCAGCTCGTGCAGCCGGCGGATGCCGCCGCTTCGATCCAGCGCGCCGACGCCTTGGTGAAAACGCTGGAAGACCCTGAGCTGACCATCCGGATTGCTACGGTCAGGACCCTGGTCCTGCTGGCGAACGGACGAATCAGTGCGGCCGCGCAGAGCATCGCCGGACTCCGGGCGCTGGGTGTGGAAGAGACCAGCCCGGGGCTGCAGGAATTGATGCTGCGATTGCAGTTGGCCCGGAATGCACGGACCGAAGCGGGAGCGTTGGCGCGGCACCACCCCAATGCGGGCCGGGTACCGGGTTCCCTGGCGCTCACCGCGGTCCAGGCGGCACTTCGCAATGGCGATGCCGGCACGGCGCGTTACTGGTTGTCGCGATCGCCGACGCAGGGCGCCACCACTTCGGATGGCGCCACGACATCGTGGGATGTGGCCCGTGCGCTGGTAGCCCAGAGCGAAGGGCGCGCCGAGCACGCCTTGCAGATGGCACGCCTGGCGCAGGCCGGCGCCGAACGCACGGGCAGTCCGGACGACCGGGTCCGGACCGGACTACTGCAGGCCAGACTGCTGCTGGATCGGGGCCAGCCCGATGCCGCCGCGGCCGTGCTCGGCGACCTGGATGCTTTCGCCGCTTCGGACTACCGCGTGGCATGGACGACACTCGCGCTTTACCGCGCGCTGGGTGATCCGGGCATGGCCGCCAATGCCCTCGAGCGCGTGCAGGCACTGCGGGGCGAACGGGACATCGCCGTGGAACCGGTGTTGTAGCGCACCGAATGGTCCTGGCGTGGTCAGAGACCACCGTTGCGCAGTGTCCCGGCGAGTTGGGATCACTGACTGATTGGCGATGGCCTGCAGGCCGACTGACGACATGGCAAAGGCCACGGCAGACATGTTCCCAAAACGCGAACCGCATGTTCTCGGCTCAGATCTGGGCAGCACTGCCAAGAGCGGGTACATCTGAATACGACGGCAAGCAGGGGCTTCCGTCGCGTTCCAGCCTGATTCGCGGCGCACTCAGACGGTTTCATCGCTCACGCGCAGTGGCATGGAAGTCCCACGGCGAGTTGCCGTGCTCGAAGGTCTTTGGAACGAGCGTAAGGAAACCGTGCCCTCACTGTCTCAGGAGGGACACCCGAAACTGGAGGGAACGACAGTCATGAAAGCAATAAAGCCCGCACTCTTGTCAGCCATTCTCTATGTGCTCGTATTAGCGCTCATTGTTTTCAAACATGCCTACAATGAAAGGAGCTACATCAACATGGTCTTTTCCGCGTCATCCGTACTGGTGATTGTTTCCCTGGTCAAGGTGATTGCGGTTTCGTCGAGGCAGTAGGACTCGCATGATGGTTCAAGGGCGCCAATCCACCAGCGCCCTGGACCAACCAACACTCCAAAAGGCAAACCAAGTGAAGTTTTCTGTCCGTCGTTTCATGATGCTCGCCATCCTGCCGTGCATGACCCTTCTCACCATTGGCTGCACCGTCGCCCAGCCCGATCCGGGTGACGTCGCCGTCTACCAGGATCGCCCGTACTTCGTCGGCCATGAAGGCATCCGGCCCGACGTCCTGACCGAAGGTCGCGACGTGACCTGGCCGTCCACCACGATCATCTACGTCACCACCGCGCCGCAGACCCTGCACGTACCGTTCCAGGACCTCTCGTCGATGGACAACATCCTGCTCGACTTCGACACCAGCGTGCAGCTGCGCGTCGTCGATGCGGCGGACACCCTGAAGCGCTTCGGTCCGCACTGGTGGGAGAACAATGTGGTGTCGCCCTACAACTCGATCGTGCGCAGGGCGGTGAAGTCCGAGAAGATGGCGCAGATGATGTCCGACCCCGTGGCGGCCGAGAAGGTCGACCAGGAAGTGACCGACGCGTTGCGTGCGCTGGTCAAGGCGTCCGGCATTCGGGTGGAGGTGATGGCGGTCAATCTCGGCAAGGCCAAGCCGAACGACAACGTGCTGGCGCAGATGAACAATACGGCGGCCGAACAGCAGCGCAACCTGACGCTGGTGGCCGCCACGATCGCCGAGCAGCAGCGCAAGCTGGAACAGGAAGCCACGGCCGAAGCCGACAACGCCTACCGCAACAAGATGGGCCTGTCGCCCGAGCAGTATCTTGCGCGCCAGTTGGCCGAGATCCAGGCCGAAGCGTGCAAGAAGGCAGCCGCGTGCTACCTCGTGCCGCAGGGCACGAACGTCGTCGTCAGGTGAACCGCCGGCGGCTTCCTTCGGGAGCCGCTGAGAGTGTCCGCTTCAGGGCCCGGAGCGGACTGCCAGTACTGACTTCGCTCAATAGGACGCCATGGCCTTTTGATGGCACGCGCCCAGGCGGTACGCCACGTAGCGGTCATACAACGTGGTGTGCAGGTTGTGCAGCGCGAGTTCGATGCGGAACGGAGTGCGCGGATTCCGGTCGAGCAGGCGGGCGATATGGAAGCCGACCGGCTTGATGCCCTGCTTATGCACGTAGATCTGAAAATCGCGGTAGAAGGGATCGGCGAGCTCGGCATCGAGCTGGGCGACCGTCGCTCTGGCCTCCGTGGACAGGCCCGCCCACAGGGCGGGATCGCGCTCGATCAGCAGGCGCTGGAAGTATCGCGGTGGTTTGCGGCCCGGTAGCGACTGGGCGAGTGACCAGATCGTCTGGTTGCGTGTGTTGTAGAACTCGAAGCCGCCATGGCTTCGTAACGCCGCGGCAGCCTCGGCGCCGACGTCGTAGACAACGAAGTTCTCGGCCTGGTTGTTGAGGTCATCCAGCGTGCTGCGGTCAAACGCGGGGAAGATGAAGCCAGGCAGGCCCATGAAAGCCTGGCGACCGGAAGCCGCAGCAGCGATGGCGTGGCCGTCCCTGGTGAAGCGACCCGCGGATGTTCCGAGCAGGATGCTGCGACTGGGGTGCAGACGATTGAACGTGCCGATGACGATTTCGTCTGCATCGAACGCTGTGTCGAACCCCTTGCTGCCATACAACTCCGCCTGCGTCGCGTACTGGGCGATCTGCCGCCCCAAGCCGCACTCACCGCGCACCTGCCCGGTGTAGAACGCTTCGATCGCGCGCGAATTGGCGCCGCGTGGTTGGTAGCCACGTCCGAACCAAGCGATTGGCTCCCAGCCATCGTGCGCCGAACCCGTGGGGCCGAAGCCGATCCACCCGATCTGCATGGCGGAGAAGCGGAAGCCGTGGTTTTCGACCAGTCGGTCGACCGCTCGGCGCGTCGCCGCGCCCAGCTCGAATCCGTACGCACACAGGGTCGCCGGATGATGGAGCAATGTTTCGCTCAGTTGCGCGCGCGCCGTGGCGTCGAGGCGTTGGGGAATGCGGACAACGAGGTCGCCTGCGGCCTGTGCTTCGGGCAGGCTGGCGCGATCGCAGGGCGTGCCCGGCTGGATCTCAACCGACGCCCCATCGGAAGGAAGGAAGCGCCAGCCCAGTTCCTGCAGGAAGTATTGCGCGCAATCCTGCGTGTCCGGAGCCGCGACTGCGGCTGTGCTCACGAGCAGCAGCATCCAGGCCGTCGCAGAATGGATGCACGGACCAACGCGTTGCGATCGAGGCTTGTGCGACATCGCGGCAGCATGAAGAGGTGCTGTGCCAGCGTACTCTTTCCGGTGATGAAGGCGACGTGGATCAACCCGGCGCGCGTGCCGTAGCCGTCGAGCCATTCGTTTCCCGCGCTTGCGGTATTTCAGTGAACCTCGCGTTTCTGCATGGCCTGCTTCGTGGCCAGGCTGAAGCGCGGTTCGGCCGGCGCGTCATTGAGCATGCGCTCGACCAGGTACGCGCCCACCGCCGGGCCGTGCTTGAAGCCGTGGCCGGAGCCGCCGCCAGCGATCCAGACGTTGTCGAAGGACGGATGGCGGTCGATGACGAAGTCGCCGTTCCAGGTGTTCTCGTATTGGCAGACTTCGGCCTTGAGCAGCGGTGCCGCGGCCAACGCAGGAAAGCGCAGGGCCAGAAAGTCGCGCGCGTGCGCGATCCGCGCCGGGGTGGGTCGACGCTCGAGCGTGTCGGGATCGAACGCTTCGCCGTGCGCATCGTGCGCGAGCTTGAAGCCACGACTATCGAGATCCGGGAATCCGTAGTAGTCGCGCCCGAAATCGAGCCAGATCGGCAGGGTGGGCGAAGAAAAAAGCCGATCGCCCTGAGTATCGAAATAGAACACTTCCTGGCGGGTGGGAAAGATGCGTCCGCCGAGCACGTCCGGCAGCACGCCGCCCAGCCATGGACCGCATGCAAACACGAAACGATCGGCGCGGATCGCTTCGCCCGCATCGGTCCTGATTTCCGCAAGGTGCGTGTCGCCGTCTGGAGCATTGACTGCAGCGATGCAAAGCTCGGCCCCGGCACGCAGGTTGTCTTCGACGGCGGCCTGGACGGCGCGACGCGCGAATAGTCCGCCGCTATCCGGTTCGAAGATCGCCCAGCCGTCGGGCGCAATCACGATCTGCGGATAGCGCCGCGCAAGCGCATCGTGATCGAGCACCTGGTGCCGGATGCCGTTCCGAGTCAGCACTGCAACCGACTGCGCGGCTGCCGCGTCTTCGGCCGCTGCCAGCCACAGCACACCGGTTTCGCGGAACAACCCGGGGTTCCCGATCCGTGCGAAGAATTCCTTCCACAGGGGCAACGACTGCCGCGACATGCGGGTGTAGATCTCGTCCTGCCCATAGGCCATGCGGATCACCCGCGTTTCTCCGCCGGAACTGGCGCGCGCGCTGGCCGGCCCATACTTGTCGATCAGCAGCACCCGCTGGCCGGCGCGCAGCAGATGCCAGGCGGTCCATGCGCCGAACACGCCAGCGCCAATCACCACTGTGTCGTAGGTCCTGCTCATGGAGGGAATGCCTTCGCCTGCCGACGCCCTTTGTGTTTCAGGGCTTCCAATCCACCGCGTGCTCCGCGAGGTAGGCGTCGACGGCGGCGCCGATGGTGGGCTGGAACTCGCCGAAACGGTCCAGCATCTCGAAGCGTTTCAGCGTGTCCTTCACCGGATCCTTCATCTCCGCGAACCGCAGTTCGATGCCGGATCCGCGCAGGGATTGCTCAAGCTCGGCCAGCATGTCCGCCGAGGTCACGTCGATGCTGGTGACCGGCTCGGCGGCGATGACGATGCGCCGCACCTGTGTCGGCGATTGCGCCACGGCCTCGAGCACGCGCTGGTGGAACAGCTCGGCATTGGCGAAGAACAGGGGCGCGTCCCAGCGGAACAGCACCAGGCCCGGCACCAGCCGCGCCTCGGGATAGCGCTGGATGTCGTGGTAGCCGCGGATGCCGTCGACCCGTCCCATCACGGCGTGGTGCGGCCGCCAGGCGTCCCAGAGGAATTCGATGACCGCGATGGCGATCGCGATGCCGATGCCAGGGATCACGCCCCAGACGGCGACACCGACGAAGCAGGCGATCGAGAGCCAGAACTCCCATTGCTGGATACGGAAGATGCGGCCGAGATCGGCGAACTCGAACAGCCCGATGGCCGCGGCGATCACGACCGCCGCCAGCGCGCTGCTGGGCAGGTGCTGCAGCAGGTTCGGCGCAAACAGCAGCAGCAGGGCCACCGCCACCGCGCCGGCCACGCCGGTGAGTTGGGTCTTCGAGCCCGCGGCTCCGGCGACGGGCGTGCGCGAGGAACTGCTGCTGATCGGAAAGCCCTGGAACAGCCCGGCCGCCAGGTTCGCGGCGCCCAGGCCGATCATCTCCTGGTTCGGATCGACCGGTACGCCGGTCTTGGCCGCGTACGTGCGCGACAGCACGCTGGTATCGGCGAACGCCACCATGGCGACCGCACAGCCGCCGATCACCACCTGTGCAAGCTGGGCGGGGTCGATCCAGGGCAGGTCGAAGGACGGCAGGCCCTGCGGCAGCGGACCGAGCACCTTCACCCCGGCGCTGTCGTCGAGGCCGAACGCACCGACCACGACCGTGGCGGCCACCACCGCGATCAGGAGGCCGGGGATGCGCTTGTAGGGCTTGAGCAGCAGGATCAGCGCCAGCGTGCCGGCACCGACGGCGGACGCCGTCCAGTTGGCCTGGCCGTCCAGGATCGCCCGCGCGATCCGCACGAGGCCGCGCAGCGGCCCGGTGCTTTCGATCGAGAAGCCGAACAGTTTGGGCAGCTGGCTGACCAGCACGGTGAGCGCGATGCCGTTCATGTAGCCGTAGCGGATCGGCTTGGACAGCAATTCGGTGACGAACCCCAGGCGCATGAGGCCGATCAGGATGCACACCAGCCCGGACACCACCGCCATCAGGCTTGCCACGATCACGGCGCGCGCCGGGTCGCCGGCGGAGAGCGGCAGCACCACGGCGAGGATCACCGGGGCCAGCGCGGAATCCGGGCCCAGCACCAGGATGCGGCTGGGGCCGAACAGCGCATACGCGAGCAGCGGGACGATGGTGGCGTAGAGGCCGTAGATCCCGGGGACGCCCGAGGCCACGGCGTAGGCGATTCCGACCGGCACCAGCATCGTGGTCAGCACCAGGCCGGCCATCAGGTCGCGCGGCAGCCAGGCGGCTTCGTACCGGCTGAGGATCTGCAGCCCGGGCAGCCAACGCTTCCAGCCGTTCATGCGAATCGTCGTCACCCGGGGCCTGCAGGTCGGGGATGCTCAGTAATGCTCATCGACGTACCGGAACGGATGCTCCGGTTCGGCGTAGTCGCCGCGTTTCTGCCGCTTGGGAAACTTGATCTTCTTGCGCGGAAGTTCCTCGTAGGGGATGTGGTCGAGGATGTGCCGGATGATGTTGAGGCGTCCTCGCCGCTTGTCGTCGGTCCGCGCCACGTACCACGGTGCATGCGATGTGTCCGTGGCGGCGAACATGTCATCGCGCGCCCGCGAATAGTCGTACCAGCGGCTGTACGACTCCAGGTCCATCGGCGTCAGCTTCCAGATCTTGCGCTCGTCGTCCGCCCGGTCTTTAAGGCGCCGGATCTGTTCCTCCTCGCTGACCTCCAGCCAGTATTTCAGCAGGATGATTCCCGAGCCGACCATCGCCCGTTCCACCAGCGGCGTGGTGTCGAGGAACTTGCGTACTTTGTCCTCCGACGCGAACCCCATTACCCGCTCCACACCCGCCCGGTTGTACCAGCTGCGGTCGAAGATCACGACCTGGCCCCCCGCCGGCAGGTGCCGCATGTAGCGCTGCATGTACATCTGGGTCTTCTCGCGCTCCGTCGGGGCGGGTAGCGCCACCACCCGGAACACGCGCGGGCTCACCCTCTCCATGATCGCCTTGATCGTCCCGCCCTTGCCCGCGGTATCGCGCCCCTCGAACACGATGCAGACCTTGAGTCCTTCCGCGACCACCCACTGCTGCAGCTTGACGAGCTCGGCGTGGAGCTTTTCCAGCTCCGCCTCGTACTCCTTGCGCTTCATCGGCTCGGTTTCGGCGCCAGGCGCTTCGGTTTGGTCGTCACGTTTCATGCCGCCTGCTCCGTTCGTGCGTAGTGGGGGTGACTACGCCGCTGTCGCCGCGCTCCCGATTCGTCCGGTCCGCTGGCACGCCACGTTGCGTCATGCCCCTTTCTCGTTCTCGGTGGCCTTGCGGACGATGTCGTCGTAGAGCCCGATGATCTGCGAGCCCAATACCTGGAACTCCGGATTCCGCGCCACGTACTTCAGCGCGTGGTGGCCGTCCTCGAGCGCGTTCTTCAGGAATGCGATGTCGGCGTCGGTCAGGCGCTCGCCGGCGTCGACCCGCTTCTTGATCTCCATGGCCCGCGGCAGGCGGAAATTCACCAGCCGGTCCAGTAGCGCCTGGATGGTGCCCGCGTCGTCGGTCTGGTTGGGCATGCTGGTTCTCTGCTGGCGAGCGAGGCGATTGTGGGCCGCGTCGCGTCGCGTCGGCGTCACGACGGTTCCACGCCCGATGCAGGTCGTGCGCTGTGGAACGTGGTCCGGCAGTTGATCAAACACCGCCCCGCGCTGCCGCGATATTGGCCCTTGGGCTTATGGCGTAGAGCGCGTCCGAAGGGGATTCGCGTCAAGCCTCGGCCGTCCGCGGCGTGTCCGCATTGGCCGGAGCCACTGGCTGAACCATGCCCGCAGGCTGCTGCCAATTTGGCAAGAATGAAGTGGGATCGAAGTCGTCCGATGGCTCCAGCACCACCACGCCGGCGCCGGCGAGCTTGTGCAGAAGGCTGCGATCGGCCATCGCGGCGAAGGTCTCGTTGCAGCCACCGATGTGCTGGTTGCCGACGAAGACCTGCGGAATCGTCGACTTCCCGAGGCGTCGTGCGAGCGCGCGCCGCAGGCGCCCACCACGATCGCCGGCCTGCATGTCGGGCGCGTCCAGGATCACCGCCTGGTAGGGAACGCCGAGATGCGCGAACAGCCGGCGTACTGCCCGGGCGTATTCGCACCAGGCGAAACCAAACAGCAGTACCGGTTGCTCCCGATCCGTGAGCAGGGCCTCGAGTTCCGCATCCGCCGCCGCATCGCCGGGTTGCAGTTGCACGCCGGTTGCCGGCGACGGGGCAACCGCCGGTGCCGCGCCGAATTGTGCGAACGGGGTGGCATGGGACAGCGCCACCTCCGCGTCGTTCATGGCGTCGTCGATCTCTTCGAACAATGCCGTGCTCAGGTAGCGATCGGCCGCGTCGGGCAGCATCACCAGCACGCGGCTGCCCGGCGCGAGCGTGGCGCAGACGTGCAGCGCACCGGCCACGGCCGCACCGCCGGAAATGCCCGACAGAATCCCTTCTTCGCTGGCCAGTGCGCGGGTGACGCGGATGGCTTCGTCGCCATCGACCGCCTGCACATGGTCGATCGTGCCGGCCGCGACCGCCGCCGCGGTGAGCCCGGGTATGAAATCCGGCGTCCAGCCCTGCATCAGATGCGGGCGGAACGCCGGATGGCTGGAACCGTCCCGTGGCTGCGCGCGACCACTGGCCAGCACCGGTGCATTGTCCGGCTCGCACACGACGATGCGGGTGTGGGGGCTTTCCTTGCGCAGCACCGCGCCGACGCCGCGCAACGTGCCGCCGGTACCCGCGCCGGTGACGAAGCAATCCAGCGGCCGGTCGGCGAAGCTGGCGAGGATCTCGCGCGCGGTACCCAGTTCGTGGGCGCGTGCGTTCGCGGGATTGTCGAACTGTTCGACCAGGAAGCCATCCAGGTGCGCGGCCAGTTCCCGCGCCTTGGCCAGCATGCCCGAACCCTTCAGCGCGGCCGGCGTGAGCACGACCCGTGCACCGAGCAGGCGCATGAGTCGTCGCCGCTCGATGCTGAAGTTTTCCGCCATGACCACGACCAACGGATAGCCCTTGGCGGCACAGACCATCGCCAATGCAATACCGGTATTGCCGCTGGTGGCCTCGACCACGGTCTGGCCGGGGCGCAGGACGCCGCGTTGTTCCGCATCCTCGATCGCGGCCACGGCCATACGGTCCTTGATCGAGCCACCCGGGTTGCGCGACTCGAGTTTGACGTACAGCTCGATGCCCGGCGGCGCCAGCCGCTGCAATCGAACGATGGGTGTGTTGCCGATGGTGTCGAGGACGGTCGGGTGCATGGTGGAACTCCGGTGCATGGCTCGGGCGGCGACGCCCGCGGCTGCGAAGACGCGCGGCCGGTGTTACGCCACCGCCATCAGCGGGGCGAGCGCGGTGCCGATGCGTTGCATCTGCGCGGGGGTGACCAGCTCGCCCAATATTTTCTGGAAGCGGGGTTCCTGCACGCCAGACACGATGTACTGCCAGCGATACGCGGCCAGCGTCTTGGCCGCGAGAAGGTCACGTTCGGCGGCCGTCGTGGAGCGTGGGACGATCAGGGAAAAGTAGTCGGCGTCGGCGCGCGCCTGTGCCTGCAGGATGCCGTCGACGGCGCCGACCAGGGCAATCAGGTCGTCCACCGCCGCGTCGCGTTGGGCCGGCGAGAGTTGTGCGTCGATGCGGCGCCACTCCAGCTCGTCGAGGATCGCGTGCTGCGATTCCTCGCGCCAGTGGAACAGGAACACGTCCTTGTACAGCGCCGACAGCGATGCGTCCGGCTCGATGCTCTGGCGGTAGTGCGCCTGGGTAAACAGCTCGATATGGCAGGTCAGGCCCAGCACCGCCCACGTGCTCTTGCCCAGCACGACCTGGGCAACGGCATTCGGATCGGCCGCGCTCCTGTAACCGGCGGGCATGGCGGCGGCGATCATCGTTTCGATCCGGCGGAACAGCTCCTGGTGCTTGAGCTCCTCGTCGCTGAAACGAATCAGCGCTTCCAGCGCGACCTGGTCGCCCAGCCAGTGGTCCCGGCTCAACTCCAGCACCTTGGCATTGATGAAGCGCTCCACCAGGCCAAAGATGTTGGCGTAACTGCGGCCCTGGATCTGGCTCATCAAGCGACGCTCATCGCTGTTCTTCAGGATCGAGCGGTCGAGCAGGCTCAAGCCGTCGGGCAGGAACTTGTTGTCGAAATCGAACTGGCGGTCGCGGATGACGTCGCGATCGATCTCCCAGCGGACGCGCTTGGATACTTCGATGCACTTGGCGTAGCGACTGTGGTCGGCGATGTAGTCAGGGAAATCAATGGAAACGGCGTTCACGTTGTCATTCCTGTGCGGGGCGGGGAGGGTGGCCATTGTTCGATGGCCCCTGCGACCCGCGCTCCACCGGTCGTCCTCCACGCTTGCCCGAAAGTCCGGCATTGATGCGCACGCGCCAGTGGCGCATCGGCGGAACCCGCTCGTTTGTAGATTGGCGGCGCCGCGATGCACGCCGCCGATTCAGGACGTGCCGATTCAGGCGCCCGATTCTGGACGTGCCGATTCAGGCGCCCGATTCAGATCAGGGCGCGGCCAACTGCCCTTGCCTGCGCCGCCACGCGGCGGGTGGCATGCCCACCAGGCGCTTGAAGGCGCGGCCGAAGGCGGCCTCGGATTCGTAGCCGGTCTTGAGGGCGATCGACAGCACGCTCGACTGGCTGTCGAGCAGCATTCGCGATGCCAGCTGCATTCGCCACTGCGTCAGGTATTGCATCGGCGGTTGGGCGATGAGTTCGACAAAACGTTCGTGCAGGGCCGAACGCGAAAGGCCCACCTGGTTGCTGAGCTCGTCGATGCTCCACGCGGCGGCGGGATTCTCGTGCATCAACGCGAGGGCGCGGCCGACGAAGCGGTCGCGCAATCCCGCCAGCCAGCCGGTGGACTGCTCGGGCATGCTGTCGATGTGGCGGCTCACGGCGTCGACGAACATCATTTCGCTCATGCGCTCGAGCAGCACCTCACTGCCAGGGCGTTGGCTGCCGGAGACAGTGGCCGCCAGTTGCGCGAATTGCGCGCCCCAGGCGCTGCCCGCGGCGGCTGGCAGGTGCAGCAAGCGGGGCAAGGTCGCGAGCAGGGGATTGAAAGGGCGTTTGTCGCAGCCGATGAAACCGCAGACCAGGGACGTGTCCGTCTCATGGTCGACGCCCGGTGCCAGCGTGCATGCCTCGCGATCCGGTGTTGCTGCCACGCCATCCTGGGCGAGCCGGAATGGCCGCTTGTGCAGTCTCATCTCCTCGTACCAGTCCACGTTCGGCTCCGGTCGCATACCCGGCGCACTCGACACCACGTGCGGGTCGCCCTGCGGCAGGATCACGATGTCGCCGCGCCGCAGTCGCAACGGCTGTTCTCCCTGCAGGCCGATCCAGCATTCACCCGCGGTGACCACGTGGTACGGGATCACCTGGTCGACGTCGGACATCACCGCGCCGGCGATGTCACCGGAAGCCGGTGCCTCGGCCAGCCATTTTCCCGCGCAGGAAAGATCGTAGAAGAGCGCGCTGCGCAGTCGCACCGTGCGTAGTACATCGGAGAGGGTGTCGTGGCTCATGGGGCTGCCTGCCAGCATCGATCACGCAAGCCGATTCTGGCAGACGCGCGATCAACCGGCGCATGCCCGGGCCATTGCCGGATGCCGGGACGAATCGCGGGGAGTTTCGATCAAGCGGCGGGCGGTGGCGCTGCAGACAATGACCCTGCGCCCACACTCCGGAGAACTTCCATGTCATTGGCACGAGACCTTCCCAAACACGTCGCCGTGGCCATGCCCGATCTACGCGCCATCAAGACCACGCAACAGGCGACCTGGGCGAGCGGAGACTTTGCGGTGATCGGCACGACCCTGCAGGTCGTGGGTGAAACCCTGGCCGAGGCCGTCGATATCCGCGCCGGCGAACGCGTGCTCGATGTCGCCGCCGGCAACGGCAACGCCACCCTCGCTGCGGCGCGCCGGTTTGCCCATGTCACCTCCACCGACTACGTGCCGTCGCTACTGGAAAAAGGCGCGGCGCGCGCCAGCGCCGAAGGACTCCGGGTCGAATTCGAAGTGGCCGACGCCGAGGCATTGCCTTACCGCGACGGCAGCTTCGATGCGGCCCTGTCCACGTTCGGCGCGATGTTCACCCCCGATCACCGGCGCCCCGCTGACGAAATGCTGCGGGTCGTGCGCCACGGCGGCCGGATCGGCCTGGCCAACTGGACACCGGAAGGCTTCGTCGGTGAGCTGTTCAAGATCATCGGCCGGCAACTGCCGCCACCGGCTGGCCTGGAATCGCCCGCGCTGTGGGGCACGGAGCCGCACATCGTGCGCCTGTTCGGCCGCAACGCCGCCGACATCCGCTGCGAGCGGAAGCTGTTCAATTTCCGCTATGAATCGGCCGCGCACTGGCTGCAGATCTTCCGCGAGTTCTATGGCCCGACGCACAAGGCGTTCGCCGCACTCGACGCGGCCGGGCAACGCACGCTCGCTGAGGACATCACCGAGCTGCTCGAGCAACGCAATGTCGGCGGTCGCCACTCGCTGGTGGTGCCGGCGGAGTACATGGAAGTCGTCATCGTCAAGCAATAACCAGGTGCGTGCGGAAAGGACGTTCTTGTCGGCACGCGCCACGCTTGGATGCCAGGCGACGCACTCGAAACGAGGAGACGTGCCATGTCATTTCCACTTTGGATGCTGCTGGGGTTCGCGATCTGGACCGTGGCCGTGTTGGTCTGCACCATTGGTGTCTATCGCTTGAGCCGGGTTTTTACCGGGCGCGCTGGCATGGCTGCTTTCCCCGCCGATGCACCCGAGGGCGCTGCGTGGTACCTGCGGGCGATGCGGGCCCATGCGAACTGCGTCGAGAACCTGCCGATATTTGCCGTCGTGGTGTTCGCCCTTTATGCGAGTGGCATCTCGACCCACGCCACCGACACCATGGCGGGCATGGTGCTCGTGGCACGAATGGCCCAATCCGTCGTGCATGTTTCCACCGTCCAGACGGACCGGATTGTTTCCGTGCGATTCACCTTCTTCTTCGTGCAGCTGGCCTGCTTCCTGGGCATCGCGGCAGTCGTCATCGCGCACGCGCTGTGAGGCGTCCGGGCCGGATCGCGGGCGTTTCCGACGTCTCCCGGGACGTCCGCGACTCGGTTCCACGCGTCCGTGACGCCCGCTGTGACCCCGCAGCAGCGCCGGGCGCAGGGGAGGCGGAGAATATTCCACCAAGTGGTTGACAATGGCCCGGGCTGGCGTATATTCAACCGCATGGTTGATAAATCCCCCATCCCGCTCGACGACGTCTTCCACGCCCTCGCGGACCCGACCCGGCGCGCGATGCTGCGCGACCTCGCCAGGCAGCCGCGCACCGTCGGCGAGCTCGCCGCGCCCTTCGACATCTCGCTGGCGGGCGCTTCCAAGCACATCCAGGTGCTCGAACGTGCCGGCCTGATCCAGCGCGAAGTGCAGGGCCGGGTGCACACCTGCCGGCTCGACGCGCGTCCGCTGCACGCCGGCGCGGAATGGATCCGCCACTACGAACGCTTCTGGAACCAGAAACTCGACGCCCTCGAAGCCCTGCTCAGGGCCGAGGACGCTGCCAAAGCCGCTGCCAAACCCGCGGCGAAACCCGCCCGCAAGTCCCGCCCCCCACGGAGAAAGTCATGAACACTGCAGTCGCAGAATCCGATTACGCCGTCCTCATCGCATCCGATACCGTTCGCATCGAACGCCTGCTGCCAGGTCCGATCGAGCGCGTCTGGGCCCACCTCACCGATAGCGACCTGCGCCGCAAGTGGCTGGCGTCGGGCGCCATGCAGCAGCAGGCGGGCACGTCCTTCGAACTCGTGTGGCACAACGACGAGCTCACCGATCCGCCGGGTGCGCGCCCGCCGGGTTTCGAATCCGAGCATCGGATGCAGAGCAAGATCACCGAGTTCGACCCGCCCCGCAAGCTCGCCTTCACCTGGAATGGCAGCTCGGGCGGCGATGTCTCCATCGAACTCGAACCGAAGGGCGATGCAGTACTGCTCACCCTGATCCATCGCAATTTGCGCAACCGCGACGGCATGCTGATGGTCGGTGCCGGCTGGCACATGCACCTCGACATCCTCGTCGCGCGCCTCACGGGTGGGAAACCGGCACCGTTCTGGGACGGCTGGAGCCGGCTGCGCACGGAATACGGCCGCCGCATTCCCGCCTGACGCTCGTCCCGCGCGACCAGAAAGGGGCCAGGTTCACGCCTGGCTCCTTTTTTGTTGTCCGCACATGTCGGGCTACGATGCGAAATGTCGGCAAGCGTTCGTACCATCGCGGAGCCGGCCCGTTAAATTTTTTGGAGCGCCATGACGGCGCGGGACGACAGATGCAGGCCACCGATCCAATCCGGCAACGCGCGCAGTTATGGTTACCGGCGTTCCTCGCCACCGGCATGTCGGCCTTCGTCGCCGCGGTGGTGACGGCAATCAATACCGGGATCGATGGCGGCTTTCCCGTGCGCTGGCTGCTCGCATGGAGCGTCGCGTGCCCGGCCGCCATCGTGGCGGCCTACCTGTTTCGGCCACTGGCATGGCGCGCCGCGTGCCTGGTTTCGCGCCTGTCCCTGTGAAGTGACCGGGCTTGCGACGCAGGCGATGATCGGTCGCCGACTCCGCGCACCCGACCCTGTGGCGATACTGTGCGCGTGCCGCACCGAAAGGCCCGCTGGTTGATGGCGAGCGTTCCCGTCCCTGCTGAAACACGCTACCTGCTGCTTGCGCGCGGCATGCGCGCATTCGTGGACGGCTATGTCGCCGTGCTGCTTCCGGTCTACCTGTTGGCCCTGGGCCTGGGCACCTGGGAAGTGGGGTTGTTGAGCACCGCGACGCTGCTGGGTTCGTCGCTGATGACGGTGGCGGTCGGCGTGTGGGGTCATCGTTTCCATCATCGCCACCTGCTGCGCGCGGCGAGCGTGCTGATGCTGCTCACGGGACTGGGCTTCGCCGCGTTGTCCGATCTGTGGCCCTTGCTGGTGGTCGCGTTCGTCGGAACCCTGAATCCCAGTTCGGGCGACGTCAGCGTGTTCCTGCCACTGGAACACGCGCGCCTGGCGCACTCCGGCGATGGACACGCGCGTACGTCGATCTTCGCGCGCTACAGCCTGGTAGGCGCATTGTGCGCGGCGATCGGTTCCCTCGCAGCCGCGGTCCCGGACCAGCTGGCGAAGCTGGGCGTCGGCACGCTGCCGGCGTTGCGCGGCATGTTCGTCGTCTATGCGCTCGCGGGCCTGGTGATCTGGTTGCTGTACCGGCGATTGCCGCGTCCGGACGAGCCGTTGCCGGTTCCGCCCGCGCCGCTGGGTGCGTCCCGTGGTGTCGTCGCCCGGCTGGCGGCGTTGTTCTCGGTCGATGCCTTCGCCGGCGGTTTGATGGTGCAGTCGCTGCTGGCTCTGTGGTTGTTCAAGCGTTTCGACATGTCGCTTGCCGCGGCCGGCGCCTTCTTCTTCTGGACCGGGTTGTTGTCCGCGGCCTCACAACTGGCTGCGCCATGGGTGGCGCGCCGCATCGGCCTGCTCAACACCATGGTGTTCACGCACATACCGTCCAGCGTGGCGCTGATCGCTGCCGCTTTCGCTCCGCGCGTGGAAGTCGCACTGGGTCTGCTGCTGGTGCGCGCAGCACTGTCGCAGATGGACGTGCCGACCCGCTCCGCGTTCGTGATGTCGGTGGTGACGCCATCGGAGCGGGTGGCCGCGGCAAGCTACACCGCCGTGCCACGCAGCCTCGCCGCCTCGCTGAGCCCGTCACTCGGTGGTGCGCTGCTCGCCGCCGGTTGGATGGCGGCGCCGCTGGTGCTCTGCGGCGCGCTCAAGATCGGCTACGACCTGGTCCTGCTTGCGGCGTTCCGCGGCGTCGAGAGGGGAAGCAGGCAATCACCGTAGGCCTTGGCAACAAGCGATGGCGCAGGAAAAAAGAAAGGCCGGTGTGAAGCCGGCCTTTCGCCTTCATCGCCGCAGCGTCATTCCTGCGGCTTCACGCCCAGGTACGCGCCGGCCATGTGCTCGGTCATCCAGGGGTCGTCATTCTCGATGGCGAGTGCCTGGTCGAACAGGCGTTCGGCGGTGGCGCGGTCGCCCTGCAGCAGGTAGTGCGCACCGACTTCAGCGAAGCCCTTGCCATCCTTGGGGTTGGCGGCAAGGAAGCTGTCGAACATCGGTTTCGCCTTGGCCCAATCCCCGGCCTCGGCGTACACGCGCGCGATGCGGTATTCGTCGCTGCCTTCATGCTTGCCGGCGAGGATCTCGTCGAAGATGGCCTGGCCCTCGGGCTTGAATCCGCCGAGGTAATACACGCGGCCTGCGCCGATGCGCTCCCAACTGCCCTTCTTGCCCGCCTGCTCCAGCGCCAGCACGAGCAGCGCCTTCGCGGCGTCCTGCGGCGCCTTGTCGTGGTAGGTCGCGGGCGTGGGGCGCAGCTTCTGCGCGCCATAGCCCACGCCGATACCGGCAACGAACAGGATCGCGGCAGCGGCCGCGGCAATGCGTTTCGTCATGACAATCTCCCGTTGTGAGGTCTGGTTCCATTTCCCGGCGGCCAGGGCCGCGGCGGGAGTCTAGCCTGCGACTGCATTCGGCGTGCCGCCACGACACTCGGGCATTGCGGCCCGGAGTCGAAGAAGCCGGCATGGCATCGCCTCCGTTGTTGCTCGAAGCAATGCTCGCGCGCAACGCTGGCCGGGAACATGCGACCAAGGGCCTACAGGGCCGTGTTTGTGGCATAAAGCGCGCAGGACACATCAGGGCGACATGCTCCATGACGTCTGCAATCCCTCCGGCTGACGTGCAGTTGCCTGTTCGCGCCGCCGTGGCGGCGGCGCTGGCCGTCGCCGCCGCGCAGGCATTGCAGCTCGAATTTCCGCTCTACGCCCTGGTGGGTGCGGTGATCGTCACCGATCTGTCGCCTTCGCAAACGCGCAAGCTGAGTTTGTGGCGGGTGATCGGCACCGTGTTGGGCGCATCGATCGGGGCCACGCTGAGTACGTTCTTCCCGCATGGTCCAGTGGTGATCGGGGTCGGGGTGTTGTCCGCCATGTTCCTGTGTCATGTGTTGCGCCTGCGTGGTGCGGCCAAGGTCAGCGGATATGTCTGCGGCATCGTCCTGCTCGATTTCCACACGCAGCCGTGGTTCTACGCGGTCCATCGCCTGGTGGAGACGCTGCTGGGCATCGCCATGGCCATGCTGGTGAGCCTGATCCCGCTGCTGCTATCCACCGACAAGAACAAGTAACCGGGTCATCCTGATCGCCGACGCCAGTGATGTGCTGGGTCTGCAGCGGAGCGGCCCGTCGTGGATCAGCGCCCGGATATCGTGAAGGCCCCGGCGCTCATCGCCGGCAACAGATGGCGTTCGGCCCACGCCATCGCCTCCCGGATCTGCGGCTCGAATGTTTCCGCCAGCCGCGACGCTTCGCTCCGGCGCGTCGCCACGTCGAAATGGTGTTCGGTTTCCTTGGAATGACGCGAGGCGTTGATCGCCACGCTGTCGCGCAACGCCGCTTCGGGAATGCCCAAGTCGAGCCAGCGTGCGCATTCCAACGTCGACGTGGTGATGTCGTCCTGCAGGTCGGCCCAGTCGATCATGCGCATGCGCTCAGGCCCCGTCGACTCCAGCAACTCGCTTGCTAGCTCACGTTGCGCGGCCCACTGCAGGGCGACGCCGGCGAGCGTGGAGGGCGGTTCGAAGGCGGCGGGACCCAGTTTCCTCAACAGGCGGGTAGCGCCCATGGCGCGTTCCACCAGCTGCGGAACCTTGCTCAGCGTCGCGGGCGGCTTCTTCACGTTGGAGATGAGGAAGTCCTCCAGCGACGACGTCAGCACGATGCCGCGGCTGCGGTCGTCGCATGCCATGGCCGCACGGGCGATGTTCAACGCCGCGTGCGTGGGTTTGATGAGCACGCGTCCTTCCGCGTGCCAGGGCCGCGACAGCAGCGGCAGCAGTATGCGCAACGATTCGTCGATCGCGCTGCCTGCATGGGCGGCGTCGCCGAGGCGTCGGAGTACCAATGGCTCTTTCAGCGCCACGGCATGCGGCGCGACGTGGAGCATGCGTGCCAGCAGCGTCGAACCGCAGAACGAGGTGTGCCACAGCCAGGCGGCCGGTCGCGTCGCAGGCGGCAGGGCCACTGCCTCGTAGGAACACATGTGGCCTGCGCGCCAGTCGACGTCCAGGCGGGTGTCCAGGAAGGGCGCACGACCGAGGATTTGTGGGTCGAGGTGCAGGAACTGGATCCGGCGCGCCGCGACGTCGACATCGGCCGGGAACCACTCCGGCGAACGGCACAGCTCGTCCGTGGAGAAGGTCGGGTGGTTGTCGAGAGAGGTCATGGCGGATTGAGGATCGAGCGCCCGGTAAGGGTGGCGGCGGGAAGGCCTTTCGCGCCGGCATTCGCTTTGATCAGCGTCATCGGCGCGACATTGTGCGGCATGCACATGCAGGACGCGACGTGGCCGTCCCGCCGGAACAGTCCCCCTGGAAGCGTGGCGATGACGGCAGCACCGCAGGCGGCCGCGATAGCCGTGCCGGGCAGACGAAGCGCCGCCGTTTCATGACACATTAGGCCCAGGTCGCCAACGAGGAGGTGGCCGCGGAGGGCATATGGGCAAGAGCAGGCTCGAGGCGTTCAGCGACGGTGTCATCGCCATCATCATCACCATCATGGTGCTGGAGCTGAAGGTGCCGCACGGCGACTCGCTGGATGCATTGCGGCCGCTGCTGCCGGTATTCCTGAGCTATGTGCTGAGCTTCGTGTACGTCGGCATCTACTGGAACAACCACCACCACATGCTGCATGCATCGGTGAAGGTGTCCGGGGCCGTGCTATGGGCCAACCTGCATCTGCTGTTCTGGCTGTCGCTGTTTCCCTTCGCCACCGGCTGGATGGGCGAGAACCAGTTCGCTGCCGGGCCCACAGCGGTGTACGGCGTCGTGCTGCTGATGGCCGCCATCGCATACCTGGTGCTGCAGCACACGATCATCGCGTCGGAGGGCGCGTCCTCGGTACTCAAGGAGGCGCTCGGCAACGACTGGAAAGGCAAGCTGTCGCCGCTGCTCTACTTTCTCGCCATCGTGTCGACGTTCTGGCAGGCGTGGCTGGCGCAGCTGATCTACGTGGCGGCCGCGTTGTTGTGGCTGGTGCCCGACCGGCGCATCGAGCACACGCTGCAGCGCCACGAACAGGAAGACAAGCGCGGTTGAACCGTTTGAACCCGTAGTCGGTTGAACTCGAGGTCGAAGCCTCGCGCCTGGCGTGAGCGCAGGGCTCAGCGCGCCGAAACGGATGCGTTGGCGCCGAGGGCGGGAAATTCTTCCGTCGCCCGGCCGGGGCGCAGGCGCAGCTCTTCCAGGAGCTGTTCGCCCATGGGCGTAAGCCGCACGGGATCGCCCGCTTCGATCAGGCCCCGCTCGACGAGCGCAAAGCGCACCGACGGCCCGATGGATCCTGCCTGGTCCCGGATCTTGTCCAGGATCCGCAGCAGGCCGCGCTCTTCGAAACTAAGTCTTGCCATGTCCAGCCCCCGTCAGCTGGCGCCATCTTACGAAGGCGCGCGCTCAAGCCAGGGTGAAATCACCCCTGCAATTCCGGATGTGTGATCGACGACCACTCTGCCTGGCGATCACGCCGCGCGCTGCCGCGGCGCCCGTCACAGGAAGTAGCCGGCTCCCAGCAATGCCAACGCCACGAGCAGGGCCACGACCGTTGTCGGTATCAGCCAGTCGCCGCCGCTTCGCCGGCGCGGCGCGAGGGCCGGCGCGGCCCGCGCGGTGTCGGTCGGGCTGGCGGCGCTGCCCGCTAGGCGGAAGCGAACCTTGTCGAAGTCGATCTCGTCACCGACATGCGCCTTGTGTCGGTGCACGCGGTGGTCGTTGACGAAGCTGCCGTTGGTCGAATTCAGATCCTCGATCAGGACGCCGTCGTCGCATGGCACCAGGCGGGCGTGCAGCCGCGACAGGCCGGTGCCATCGAGGTGCACGTCGCATTCGGGCGAGCGGCCCACGGTGATCGGTCCGTGCAAGGGATAGCTGCGTCCGAACGCGCCGCCGGACAGGCCACGCAGCACGTACATCGGCATCACCTGGCGCACGGTGGTCGCGCCCGGGTCGTCGTTGGCGGCGCGATGCGGGCCGGGCTGGTGGGCAGCGGAGGCCGGAGTGATGGTGTCGATCACCGCCAGCCGGGCCAGGACATGGTCGAAGGTGACGCTGTCGCCCGCGCGCAACGCGATCAATCCATCCACGCGCCGGCCATTCACCGCCACCGTCGTGCCGTGCGGCACCTCCAGCATCACGCCGGTCTCGCTCACGTGCAGCTGGCAGTGCTGTGGCCGCACGCCCGGCTGGTCGAGGACGATGTTGGCCTGCGGGTCGGAGCCGATGCGGCTCACGCCCTGGTCCAGCATCACGTGTGGGTGCTCCCCGCCCGGGAATACGAGTTTCATGGACATCTGACCCCCCCTTCCAACTGCCGCGCCGAAGCGGGCATTCCTTGGTGGACTCCGGATGGTGGACTCCGGACCCGGAACGCTAGCGCCGGCCCTGCATGGGTGGCGTGAACGTGGGCACGGTGGCCGTGGTGCGCAGGTAACACGTGCGGCGACACCCGGGAATCGCCCGCCCGGGGAAGGGCGGCGGGGCGCCGGACGCGCCTATATTGGCGGCGGACGCCCGACCCTGCGCGTGGCCGATAGCGAATGGCCACCGCATCGCTTTCCCCGCAACCGATGAGGTGCGCGTCATGAAAGCCAGCACGCTGCCTGCTGCCTTCCTGCTCGTGGTTTTTTCGGCATCCGCGCTTGCTGCGGCCGGCCGGCTCGCCGAGATCCGCCTGCAGCAGGAGGAGATCCGCCGGCAGACCGAGGACTCCGATGGCCGCTATGTCCGCTTCGACAAGGGCGAACTGGCCAAGCTGCGCACGGCCCAGGACACCGTATTCGAGCTGCTCGACGGCGTCAGCGAGGTGAGCGAGCTCAGACCTTCGCAACAGGTCGATCTGTTCAATGCGCTGGAGACGGTCAAGGCGGTGCTGGCGGCGAACGACGCCGATCGCCAGCTGTGCTGGCGCGAACAGCGCCTGGGTTCGCACCGCATCGAGACCGTCTGCGCCACGGTGGCCGAACGCCAGCAGATCCGTGAGGGTGGCCAGGAATGGCATGGCGCGCCCTCGATCTGCGGCAGTGCGTCTGCAAACGCAACCTCGCAGTCCTGTCTGCCGGCGAGGGGTGGTTTCTGAGCTGAAAGGCGGCTGTACCGGATCGCGAGCGTTCTTCCAGGAAGGGATCGCGCCTTCTAACTAATGCCGTGGTCGGCGCCGCGCGCGGGCGAGTGCCTCGATGTCGCTGACGCGCAGTTCCACCGTGACGCGGCTTCCCGGCATCACGCCCCAGCGGATGCCGATACGGGCGAGCCGTACTTCGATGGCAGCGCGCTTGTCCGGCGGTACCAGGGCCATGATCGCGTCGTAGCGTTCGGCCCACGCGCTTGCGAGCGCGAACACCGTTCCGTGCCGCAGGTACATGCCAGGCATGTCCTGTTCGAGTTCGCGCATGCGCGCTTCCACGACTGCGTCGGTTGCATCGTCGGTCGCATCAATGGGATCCATGGATTCCCCCGGGCGGCGGTCGGACGGTCCCTGTCGCGTGGTGAGCGTCGTTGCAAGGGCGGAGCTTATGCCACCGCCTGCGGGATGTCTGCAGGCCAGCGCGGATGGGGGAATCCGTCGTGCTGGCATTCACTCTTCGAGCGTGAAGCCCACCTTGAGCGTCACCTGCCAGTGGGCGACCTTGCCATTCTCGACGTGGCCGCGGGTCTCGAGGACCTGGAACCAGCGGATGTTCCGCATCGAGTTGGAAGCGCGTTCGATGGCGGTGCGGATGGCGTCGTCGCTGCTGGTCTTCGACGAGCCGGTGAGCTCGAGCGACTTGTAGACGTGGTCGGTCATGACGGTGTTCCGTTCGCGGGCAGGGCACCTTGGATCAACGCAGGGATGCCCCGCCGGCGGTCACGAGCGGGCGGGCGAACGCACCGCAACCTGCTCGTGAAGTCTGAACCGGCGCTCCGTTGCGGAGCGCCGGGATGAAGCGATCAGCCGCCGTTGCCTGCCGCCGCACGTTCCCTGGCGATCAGGTGATCGGCGATGCGCAGCTTGTCTTCCCAGCCGCGGCCGCCAGTGACGCGGTACTTACCATTGATGACGAGGGTGGGCGTGGCCTCGACGCCGGCGCGGAGCATGAACTGCTTGCCACGGTTCACCTTGGAGGAAACTGCGAAGCTGTTCATCGCCGCCAGGAACTGGGCGGCGTTGGCGCCGTAACCGGCATAGAAGTTGGCGATCTTCTGTTCGTCGGGCTTGTCGCCCTCGCCGGGCATGGTGTGCTGCGCGTGGATGGCGTTGATCAGCGCGTCATGCGAACGCTTGACCAGGCCCATCGACTCGGCGACGTAGAAGCCCTTGGCGTAGGGAATCCATTCCGGGCCGAACGGCGCGGGCACATAGGTGAACCGTACGTCGGCGGGCAGCTTCTTCTCCCATTCGCTCACGACGGGATGGAAGCTGGCGCACGCCGGGCATACGTAGCCGAAGACTTCGACCACTTCGATCTTGCCGTCGAGCGGCAGGTACGGCTGGCCGCCGGCGATTTCCTCGTAATCGGTACCCGCGACCGGCTCAGGGCCCTGCGGGGGCACGATCGGATTGGTGTTGGGCGCCTCGGGTTCCGCAGCGACCGGTGTAGCGGCCGGTGCCGGCGTAGCGGCGGTCGGCGCAGGCGCCGTGGTCGCTGCCGGGGCGGTGGCGGTGGGAGCCGCGGGAGCCGCGGTTTCGGGAGCCTTCTGCTCGGAGCAGGCGGCCATGGTCAGCACGGCAAGGAGGAGGGAAGCCAGGCGCAAGTTCATGGGACGAAATCTCTGCGTGGGAAGGCGGGTGATGGCGCTTGGCGCCACGTGGATGGCAAGGATAGCCGTCGCGCGCAGCGGCCGCGAATCTCCCGGCGCCTGGCCGTGCAGCGGACGGACAAAAAAACGCCCGGCGAGTGCCGGGCGTCGATGCGCGATGCGCGGCTGCGATCAGTAGGGCCGCAGGTTGAGGATGGACTGCAGTACCGAGCCGAGGATCGTGTAGTTGCCGTCGTCGTAGCGGCCATAACGGTAGCTGCGTCCGTACCCGTCCTCGTAACCGCGCTGGAAGCCCTGGCGGAAGTAGTGGTTGTATTCGCCCTGGTCCAGGTAATAGCCGTAATAGCCGTAGTTGGCGTCCATGTAGGCGTAGTTGTTGCGGAAGTCGTAACGCCAGCCGTCGTAGCGGTCCGCTTCGCCGGCCCGGTAGCCCTGTTCGTAGCCCATACGGATGGCCTGCTGCAACAGGTCGGCGGCGTAACGGTTGACTTCGTAGTAGCGGCCTCCGCGCAGGTAGCGGTAGCTGACAGGCGTGTAGTAGTAGGGATCGTTGTAGTAGCTGTAGTCGCGCGAGTACCAACGCTGCTGCAATTCACGCTGGCGCTGCCAGTACTGCTGCTGGTAGCGGTATTGCTGCATCCGGCGCTGCTGCTGCAAGGCGAAGGTGCGATCGCGCTCCGCGGCGCGGCGCGCGACGGCCTCGCGCTGGTACAACGCCACGCGTTGCTGCTGGAGGGCGATCTGGCGCTGGCGTTCCTGTTCGCTCAGGCGGTTGCGGCGCTCCTCGTTGCGGCGGCCCTGGTCGAGACGGTTCTGGTCGCGACGGTCCTGGTCGAAACGATCCTGGTCGCGGCGCTCATCGAGGCGGCGCGCCTGCTCGCGACGGACATTGGCCTGCTGCTGTTCCAGCGCGCGGCGCTGCGCGGTCTCCATGGCGCTGACGCGATCGTGCTCGCGGTCGCGATCGAGGTCGCGGCGTGCGTCGTCGCGGCGTGCGTCGTCGCGTCGCGTGGCTTCCTGCAGCATGGCTGCGCGGCGCTGCTCTGCCTGCCGTTGTTCGTCCGTACGACCGCGCTCGATGCGCGCCTGCTGCTCGCGCGCGTCATCCCGCACGCGATCTTCGCGGACCTGGCGGATACGGTCCTGCTGCATCCGCTGCTCGGCGCGCTGCACTGCTTCCTGTCGCTGCGCCTCGCCCCGGGCCTGTGCGGCTTCGCGCTGGCGGTAGTCGTCCTGCGTTCGGGTCTGTTCGACCTGTCGCGCGGCGTTGCGTGCCTGCGCGTCCTCGCGTTCGCGCTGCTGCAGCGCGCGCGGATCCGGACGTGATGGTGCGAAGGTCTGGTCCTGGCGCCCGGAGGCGGCGCGTTGCGCATCCTCGTGCGCCTTGCGGGCCTTCCCGCGTGCTTCATCCTGTTGTTCCTGATCCTGTTGGCGCTCGTCCTGGCTGCCGTGTTCGCGCGCGAACACGGGGCTGACCAGCATGGGGCTCGCCAGGGTGATCGCCAGCGCAAGCAGCATCGCGCGGCTCAACAGCGGCGTCTCGTTCGTATTCATTCTTCCCACCTGCGGTGCGACCCAGATGTCGCTGCGTGCAGTTAGCGGCTCGCGGGCTTAATCCTTTCTGAGAATTTCCGCCGCGCCCGGCGCCTGTTCAGCTGCCATCCGGGATGGGCTTCGCGCGGCGCCGGTGGGCGCGCTGTCCGATTCGCACTTACGCCGCGCCGCTGAGGTGTTCGTGCAGGATTGCCGCGCCGACGAGGATCAGGATCACGCCGCCCGCGATTTCGGCGCGGCGGCCGATGATCACGCCCAGGGCACGGCCGAGCATGATGCCGATGGTGACCATGGTGAAGGTGCACAGGCCGATCACGACCGCCACCACGGCGATCTTTACGTCGGCGAAGGCCAGGCCCACGCCCACCGCCATTGCATCGATGCTCGTGGCCAGGCCGGCGATGGCGAGGCTGATCACGCTGCCGTTGCCCTTGCCCTCGTCGCCGGGGTTGTCGGCTGCGGGATGCAGTGCCTGCCAGATCATGTGCAGCCCCAGCGCGGAGAGCAGGCCGAAGGCGATCCAGTGGTCCCAGGCCGATATGAAGCGCGACGCCGCGGTACCCAGCAGCCAACCGATCACCGGCGTGATGGCTTCGACCACGCCGAAGATCAGGCCTGCGCGCAGGGCCTGGGGCAGGCGTGGCCGCGTCATCGCCGCGCCCTTGCCGACGGCGGCGGCGAAGGCGTCGGTGGACATGGCCAGGCCGATCAGCAGGATCGAAAGCGGATTCATGACGGCGCGCCGGGTGCAAAGGGCGCATGATCGCCCAGGGCGGGCGCCGGCGCGATGACCAAGTCAGGCGATCGGCGCCGGGGCATCATCGCCGCGCGCCGGCCGACGCCTTAGGATGCACGCCCCCGCAGGTCAGGTGGCAACGAGAAGCGAGATGTCCCGGAATTCGAAAGTGAAGCGCGATGCACGCATCAAGAAGGAGCCCAAGCGGCCCATCCGCCGCCTCGGTGCGGCGTTGCAGCCGCATGCGCAGCTGGAGACCGACGACGGCAATACCATCGGCGGCGCCGGCTGGCGCGATGGCGAGTGGCTGACGGTCCTGGGCGGCAAGGTGGCTGCCCGCACGCCGAGCGCGGCGATGACCCTGGCGATGCTGCGGCATGTCGTCGCGCTGAAGGAGCAGGCCGGGCAGGAATTGAAGCTGACATACTCGCCGGCGATGGCAACCGCGGCGACGCGCGAGGCCGCGGCGCTGGGGCATACGCTGGAGGATTACCTGCAACTGCTCGAACAGGAACGGGCCGAACGCGCGGCGCCTGCGTCGGATACGGCCGGAGATCAGCGCACCACGCACTGAGCTGGCTGCGATCTGACCGGCACCCGGCAACTGCCCGGCCCGACGCGATGAACGTCGGGACGGGTTTGCGAGCCTCAGGCCGCCGCGGCGAACTGTTCGCGTGTCAGGTTGAGCGGGTCGCCATCGGTGCACACCACATCGTCCTCGATGCGGATGCCGCCGAAGGGCTTGAACGCGGCAACGCGATCCCAGTTCACGCTCGGGCCAAGCCCCTTGTCCTTCAGTTCCTCGAGCAGCATGTCGATGAAGTACAGGCCGGGTTCGATGGTGACGGCCATGCCTGGTTCGAGCACGCGGGTCAGGCGCAGGTAGGGATGGCCCTGGGGCTTGGGAATCGTGCCGCCGCGATCGCTTTCGGCGAAACCGGCGACATCGTGTACCTGCAGGCCGATGCCATGGCCGATGCCATGCGGGAAGAAGGCGCTGCTGACGCCGGTTTCCACCGCGACTTCCGGCGCCACGTTGATCAGGCGGAAGTCGCGCAGGATGCGGGCGAGGGACAGGTGCGCATCCAGGTGCAGCTGTTTGTAGTCGAAGCCGGCCCGGACGTGCGCGCACATCGTCTGCTGCGCATTGTCGACCGCGTTGATCAGCGCCTGGAATTCGCCGTTGCGGTCGTGCGCGTAGGTGCGGGTGATGTCGCAGGCATAACCATGGTGGCTGGCGCCGGCGTCGATCAGGAAGCTGCGGGCCTGGCGCGGCGGAAGGCGGTCGCGGTCGGTGTAGTGGAGCACCGCGCCGTGCTCGTTGAGCGCGACGATGTTGTTGTACGGCAGGTCGTTGGCGTCCTGCATCGCGGACTGGCAATACACGAGGTGGATGCCGAATTCGCTGGCGCCGGCCCGGAATGCGCGCTCGGCGGCGCGATGCGCGCGGGCGCCGACACGCGAGGCTTCGCGCATCATCGCCACTTCATACGGCGTCTTGTACGCGCGCTGGTAGTCGAGGTAGGCCAGCACGGCCGGCGGATTGTTCGGGACGAAGTCACCGACCGCGCTCTGCCCCTCGCCGAGAATCGCGCAGCGCGCGGCGTTGCCCGGCAGGTGCTGCAGGGCCTCGTCCGGCGTGCGGATCACGACGATGTCGAAATGCTCGGTCCAATAACCGCGCGGCGCCTCCGGCACGACGTGCCAGTAGTCGAACGGCTGCAGGTAGATGAGCTTGGGTCGGCGGCCCGGAGTGGCCACCAGCCAACTGCCGGGATTGCGCGTCAGCGGCGCCCAGTGCTTGAACTGGGGGTTGGTCGCGTAGGGATAGTCGCGGTCGTCGAAGAGCTGGTAATGGGACGTGCCGCTGGGCACGACCAGATGGTCGAAGCCGCCGCGTTGCAGGGCTTCCGCGGTGCGCTGTTGCAGGGTGTCGAGATGCTGCGAGTACAGCGCAGCGACGGTGCTCTGGTTCGGACTCATGCGCGATTGGCCATGTGGGGGTGACGGCATTCTACGCAGCGACCCGAGGACGCCGCATGCACGCGGGCCAGGGCCGTCAGGCGGCCGTCAGGCGTACTGGCTGCCCGGCGCGTCGATCCAGCGGCGCAGCTGCTGCATCTGCTGGTCGCTCATGGTGATGAAGCGGAAGCCGACCCACGCCTGTCCCGGCGCGCTGGCGTGGTCGTGCCAGAGCAGGTGCGCGCCGACTTCGAAAGCGGTCCTGCCACCGCCATCGGGCAGGGCGAAGCGCAGCTGGTACAGCGCGTCGGATACCAGCGGTGCATTCGACATCACCAGCATCCCGGTTTCCGAGACGTTGCCGATGTGGCCGATCACCACCTCGGTCATGCTGTCGGTCACCTGGGTGGCTTCGCCCACCTGGCGTCGACGGCTGCGGCGGAATTCCTTCATGCCTGCGATTCTCCTGGCTGTGCCTCGACACCTTTGCTGCCGATAAAGCCACGCAGCACCTTCAGCGCGCTGTGCCAGGCGCGATCGACCAGGCTGCTGTGCTCGACCGTGACGATGCGCGCCTGCCCGCCGGCAACCGCGCGTGCGAGGCTGTCGAGCGACTGTTCGCCGACGCGCTGGCCGCGCTGGTTTACGAACAGCGCGTGGTCGGTCATGGGGCTGAACCAGGACAGGCGCCGGCGAATGACGTCGCCCTGCTGGTTGGTGACGAATTCGAACCAGGTGCCGAACGGCAGCGAACGCAGCACGTCATAGGCGGCCTGTTCGCGTTGGGTGCGTGGCACCACCACGGGCTTTTCGGGCGCGGCTTCCTGGCCCAGGCGACCGCGGGCCTTGAGTCGCAGCGCGAGTTCGGTGCGCGAGGCCGGATCGCTTTCGTCGTCGACGACGTGGGCAGTGAGGCGGCGGGCGATGTCGCCGGCCTCGCTGCTGTGGTAGCCGACGAGCATGAGCGCATGCTCGATCTGAGCGGCCAGGGCCGGTGGCGGCGACTCCGGATGGTTGAGGGAGGTGGCCCGGACAATTGCCGTCGTTGCGTCGACCTGCTGCTGCCATTCCTCCGACTCGTCGCCGCTGCGCAGTTGCACCAGCGTCAACACGTCCGTCCAGGAATTGGCGAGCAGGGTCTGTACGAAGCGCGGCAGCGTGTGGTCCCGCGACGCATCGGCGATGACCTCGGCGGCTCGGCGCTTGGCGAGTTCCAGCTTCTCCTTGCCGCGCGCCGCGTCGACGTGGCGGCGCTCGGCGACTTCGGCGCGGCGCGCCATGGTCTGCAGGTGCTGCTGTATGCGCTGGTTGGCGGCGTCGAAGACGGTGGCATCGCCTTCGTAATGGGCGACGACGTCGTCGACCGCGTGGCTGAGCTGTTCACCCAATTGCGGGTCGACTTCGTCTTCAGCGGCCCAGGCGGCGCCGGATTCGGCAACGGCGTTGAGCAGTTGCCGCGCCGGATGGCTCTGCTGGACGAAGAAGCCGCGGTCCTTGAGCACCAGGCGCAGCAGCGGCACCACCAGCTTGTGCACCAGGCGGTTGCCGGGCGCATCCTGGCGCAGCTCGCGCTGGATCTCCGTCATGAGGATCGCGAGCAATTCGAAGGCGTCGTTGTCCTCGCGCGACAGCGCGGCCGCCTGCCCTCGTGTCTGCCGGCTCTGCGCGAGCAGCGCCTGGCGTACTTCCTGGACGCTGCGGGGAGGGCGCGGCGCGGCGTCGCCGGACGGCGGCTCGCGCACGCTGCCCTGCATGCGCGCGAGCGCCTGCATGACGTCCTCGGTGCTGAGCTGGGCTTTCGACGGCGGCGCGGCATTGCTGCCGGGAACGAGCTTGTTGAGCAGGTCGCGGCGCGAGGACAACATTTCCTGCAGCAGCGTGAAGCTCTCGGGGTCGTCCTGTTCGTCGTTGTCGCCGCCGAACCAGCCGGTGTAGGGACGATCACCACCGGATGCGTTGCGCTGGCGGGCGGCCTGTTCGCGGCGTTCCCGCACGGCATCGCCGGTGAGTTCGGACTGCAGCGCCGGTCGCGCACGCAGCGGCACGTAGGCGAGATTGGGCAGGATGCCCTCGCGCGCCAGCGTGGCGTTCATGGTCTCCACCAGCTGGACGTAACCATGGAGCCCGTAATGCTCGAAGCAGCGGAACAGGTCCAGGCGCGGCTGCAGCTCGATCTGGAGGACGCGGCTGGCCTGGGCGAGGATACTGCCCAGTTGCCGGGGGCCGACCGGCAGGCGATCGACGTCGAAGGCGGGGGCGCCGGCGAGCACGCCAAAGCGCTGCCCCAGCAGGTGCAAGGGCAGGCTGGTGCGCGACTCGTGCCGCGAGGCGATGGCGCGTAACACGCTCACTTCGTCGAGCTCGTGGTCCTCGACCAGGCGCAGGTCGCCAAAGTGCACGTGGCTGATGGTCTTGCTCGGCGCGGGCGCCGGGTTGCGGATGCCGGCCAGGGCGGCTTCCAGGCCGCTGAGGAATTCGGGGATCAGGTCGGCGCGGTTCTGCCGCACCAGTCGCAGGGTGTCGAAGTAGGCCTGCTGCACGCCCGGATTGGCGGCCTGGTCGGCCAGGCGGAACTGCTGCTGCTCGAATTCGGCCAGCATCCGCTCCAGGGCGCGTGCCATCTCATCGGCGGCGATCGCGTAGACCTGCTCGAGGGCACGGCGCACCCGGCGCGGGAGCTGCGCGGAGGCCAGGGTGGGGTGCAGGGCTGAGTGTTCGAATGTCACCGACATGCATCCTTCCCGAGTCGCCCGATTGGGTGAGGCGATCTGACGACGATCTTAATCACGTGGGCGGCCTCGCTGCCAGCAGCTAATGCAGACAGTGATGCAAAAACCGGGCCGCCGGGTCCGGAGGCCCCGGTCGGACGTTCAGAGGAACAACGAGACCAGGTCGTTGTTGAAGCGGCGACCGGCGTCGGTGGGGCGGACATGGCCGCCCTCGATCTCCAGCCAGCCGTAGTCGAGGGCCCGCTGCAGCGGCGCGGCGATGGCGTCCTGCGCCAGCCCGGTGCGCAGGCTGAACAGGTCCAGCTCGAAGCCGTCGACCAGGCGCAGCGCATTGAGCATGAATTCGAACGGCCGGCGCTCGGGGTCGATACGGTCGTCACCGCCGATGGCGTCGGCCTTGCCGGCGCCCGCCAGGTACGTTGCCGGATGCTTGACCTTCCAGCGGCGCAGGATGCTGGCGTCGTGCCCCAGGGTGAGCTTGCCGTGCGCCCCCGCGCCGATGCCGAGGTAGTCGCCGTAGCGCCAGTAGTTCAGGTTGTGCGCGCTCTGGCGCCCCGGCCGGGCATACGCACTGACCTCGTACTGCGCATAGCCGCGCGCTGCGAGCAGGGCCTGGCAGTGCTCCTGCATGTCCCAGCTGGCATCGTCGTCGGGGATGCCTTGCGGCGGCTTCGCCGCGAACATCGTGTTGGGCTCCAGCGTCAGCTGGTAGTGGCTGATGTGGGCCGGCTGCAGGGCGAAGGCGCGCTCCAGGTCGTACTCGGCCATCGCCAGCGTCTGCTGCGGCAGCGCGTACATGAGGTCGAGGTTGATGTTGTCGAAGCCAGCGTCCTGCGCCAACTTCACCGCCGCGTCCGCCTCCTTGCTGTCGTGGATGCGGCCAAGGCGTTGCAGGCAGCCATCGTCGAAGCTCTGGATGCCGAAGCTCAGGCGGTTGACGCCGGCAGCGCGGTAGAGCTCGAAGCGGCCGTGTTCGGCGGTGCCGGGATTGGTCTCCAGGGTGATCTCGCAGCCGGGCGCGAAACGCAGGCGGCTGCTGGCGCCCTGCAGGAAGCGCTCGATGTGTTCCGGCGGAAAGAGGCTGGGCGTGCCGCCGCCGAAGAACACCGTCTGCACGGTGCGGCCCCATACCAGCGGCAGGTCATGGTCGAGGTCGGCGAGCAACGCATCGATGTAGGCGGCGAACGGCAGCGCGCCACGCCCCTCGTGCGAATTGAAATCGCAGTATGGGCATTTGCGCACGCACCACGGCAGGTGCACGTAGAGCGAGAGCGGCGGCGGGTGGAGCGGCACGCTTGCGGATCGCGGGTCCGCGCGCTCCTGAACGCCCGACGGCTGTGCCGGCGGGCCGGAGATCGGAGCGGAAGAATGTCCGTTCATGGTGTGGTGTATGCGCCGATGCGGCGCTCGGCGAGGGTGAGTGCGTCGCCGGAGGCATCAATGTGCGCGTAGCGGGATTGCGCCGCGGTGAGGAAGGCGTCGTAGGCGTCCTGCGACGACCATCGGTCGATGGTCAACCAGCGCGTGGAATCCGCATCGGCGGGACGCACGTCGCGCAGCAGTTCGGTGTCGACAAAGCCCGGGTATTCGCGGAACAGCGCGACCCATTCGCCTTCGTTGCCGTACAGCGCGGCGAACGCGGCTTCGCAACCGGCGCGCACATCGAATTCCCAGATCACCGCGAACATGGATTACAGCCAGGTATCCGCCAGCTTCTGCCGCAACGCCGCCAGCGCGCGGCCTCGGTGGCTGAGGCGGTTCTTGATCGCGGGCTCGAATTCGGCCGCGGACAGGTTGTTCTCCGGATCGAGGAACACCGGGTCGTAACCGAAGCCGCCGTCGCCGCGCGGGGTTTCCAGGATCAGTCCCGACCACCGGCCTTCCGCGATGACCGGTTGCGGATCGTCGGCGTGGCGCAGCAGTACGATCACGGCATGGAAATGCGCGGTGCGTTGCGCCGCCGGCACGTCCTTCATCGCCGCCAGCAGCTTGGCGATGTTGGCTTGCGCATCGCCGTGTACGCCGGCATAGCGCGCCGAATACAAACCGGGGGCGCCGCCGAGCGCGTCCACGCACAGGCCGGAATCATCGGCCAGCGCCGGCAGGCCGGTGGCACGCGCGGCGTGGCGCGCCTTCAGCAATGCGTTCTCGACGAACGTCAGGCCGGTTTCCGCGGCGTCTTCCACGCCGAGTTCGCCCTGGGTGACGAATGCGTAGCCGGCGGCGCCGAGCAGGTCGCGGAATTCCGCGAGCTTGCCGGCGTTGCTGCTGGCGACGACGAATTTCACCGGGCTCATGCGTGCAGTTCGACCAGGTCCCAGCGGTTGCCGTACAGGTCGACGAACACGGCGACCGTGCCGTAGGGCTCGCGGCGAGGCTCCTCGGCGAAACGCACGCCGCGTTCGCACATGGCCGCATAGTCGCGGGCGAAGTCATCGGTATGCAGGAAGAAGCCGACGCGGCCGCCGACCTGGTCGCCGACGCGGGTGCGCTGCGCCTCGGTGACGGCCTGCGCGAGCAGCAGGGCGGTGCCACCGGGGGGGCCTGGGGGCGCAATGCGGACCCAGCGCTTGCCGTCGCCCAGATCGTTGTCCTGCAGCAGGGTGAAGCCGAGCACCTGGGTGTACCAGGCGACGGCTTCGTCGTAGTCGCCGACGAGCAGCGCGATGTTGGCGAGATGTTGCTTCATGGGGAGTCCTTCTACGGCGGCAGGACATGGCGTCCTCCGCTGCGGGTTGCATCGCAGTCTTCGAGGCGCGGGCCCGGCGATTCGTGCCTTCCGGGTCAACGCCGTGGCTTGGGTCAGGCGGCCAGCGCCTCGCGCTGTTTCGCGATCAGGGCGGCGATCCCGGCCTCGGCCAGGCCGAGCAGGGCATCGAGTTCGTCGCGGCGGAACGCGTGGCCCTCGGCCGTGCCCTGCAGCTCGATGAAGCCGCCGCCGTCGTTCATCACCACGTTCATGTCGGTGTCGCAGGCGCTGTCCTCGGCATAGTCGAGGTCGAGGACCGGCACGCCCCGATACACGCCGACCGAGACCGCGGCGACCGCGCCCACGACCGGATTCGTCGCGATCATCCGCTTCGCCTGCATCCAGCGTACGGCGTCGACCAGCGCGACATAGGCGCCGGTGATCGCCGCGGTGCGGGTGCCGCCGTCGGCCTGCAGCACGTCGCAGTCGAGGGTGATGGTGCGTTCGCCCAGCGCCTTGCGGTCGACGCAGGCGCGCAGCGCCCGGCCGATCAGGCGCTGGATCTCCAGCGTGCGCCCGCCCTGCTTGCCGCGCGCGGCCTCGCGGTCGTTGCGGGTGTTGGTGGAGCGCGGGAGCATGCCGTACTCGGCGGTGATCCAGCCCTCGCCCTTGCCGCGCAGGAAGGCGGGCACGCGGTCGTCGACGCTGGCGGTACACAACACGCGCGTGTCGCCGAAGCTGACCAGGACCGAGCCCTCGGCGTGGCGCGTGTAGCCACGCTCGATGCGCACGTCGCGCAGCTGGTCGGCGACGCGGCCGCTGGGACGGAGGGGGGAGGTATTCATTGCACGCAGTCTAGCAGCGAGGGGTGCCGGCCGGCCCGGCCCGGCCGCGCGACCCCCGGCTCTGCACTCCCGGCGTTGCACCCCCGCAGTGGCATACTGCGCGCCCGCAACCGGCCGGAGTACCGCATGATCCGCAGCATGACCGCCTTCGCCAGTGGCGAACGCGCCACGCCCTGGGGCACGCTCGGCTGCGAACTGCGCTCGGTCAACCATCGCTTCCTCGAGGTCGGCGTGCGCCTGCACGACGAGCTGCGGTCGCTGGAGCCGGTGTTGCGTGAACGCGTCGCCACCCGCATCACGCGCGGCAAGCTCGACCTGACCCTGCGCCTGCGCGCGCCGGAGGGCGGCAATGGCCTGCAACTGGATCCCACCCGCCTGCGCGAGTTGAGCGAGCTGGCGATCGACATGGCCGCGCGCTTCCCCGGCCTGCACACCGAGTTCACCCAGCTGCTGCAGTTCCCCGGCGTGCTGCAGGCGGCGGCGACGGATACGGCGGCGCTGCAGGAGCAGGCGCTGGCCCTGCTCGACGAGGTCCTGGACGAATTCGTCGCCTCGCGCGAACGCGAAGGCGGCAAGCTCGCGGCGGTGATCGGCGAACGCGTCGACGGCATCGCCCGCATCGCTGGCGAAGTGCGCGCGCTGATGCCGGCGATCCGCACCGGCCAGCGGCTGAAGATGGAAGCGCGCCTGGCCGACCTGCCGCAGCCGCTGGATCCGGGCCGGCTCGAGCAGGAACTGGTGCTGTGGCTGCAGAAGCTCGATGTAGAGGAAGAACTCGACCGCCTCGATGCGCACGTCAGCGAAGCGCGACGCGTGCTCAAGCTGAAGGAGGCCGTCGGTCGCCGGCTCGACTTCCTGCTGCAGGAATTCAACCGCGAAGCCAATACGCTCGGCTCAAAGTCGGTCGATGCGCGCAGCTCCGCCGCGGCGGTGGAGCTGAAGGTGCTGATCGACCAGGTGCGCGAGCAGATCCAGAACATCGAATAACCGATAACGAGCACGCCAACCGATCATGCGCGGAACCCTCTACATCGTCGCGGCGCCTTCCGGCGCCGGCAAATCCAGCATCGTGAATGCAGTGCTGGCGCGCGATCCGAACATCCGCCTGTCGATTTCGTTCACCTCGCGCCAGCCGCGACCGGGCGAACGCCACGCCGAGCATTACCACTTCGTCAGCGCGGCCGAGTTCGAGTCGATGGTGGAGGCCGGCGACTTCTTCGAGCACGCCCTCGTCCACGGCGACTGGAAGGGCACGGCGCGGCAGTCGGTGGAGCCGCAGCTGGCTTCGGGCAAGGACGTGCTGCTGGAAATCGACTGGCAGGGCGCGCGCCAGGTGCGCAGCAAGGTGCCGGATGCGGTCAGCGTGTTCATCCTGCCGCCCTCGCGCCAGGCGCTGGAGCACCGCATGCGTGTCCGCGCCCAGGACAGCGACGAGGTGATCCGGCAGCGGCTCGACGCCGCGCGCGAGGAGTTGTCGCACTACACCGAGTTCGACTACGTCATCGTCAACGAACACTTCAATACCGCCGTCGACGAGATGTGCGCGATCTTCACCGCCAGCCGGCTGCGCCGCGAAGCCCAGGTGGCCCGCCATTCGCGCCTGATCACGCAACTGCTGGCGGACGAATAACGACCCGCCTGCCGTACCAAGTGGCGGCCGGCCAGGGTGAATGCCGCGCGCGCGGCTGGATCTCGTGAACAATCCGCCCTGCAAATACAAGTACAGCCCCCAGATTGAGCGGAATCCAGCCTAACTGGCTGATTCATAAGGCTTGGCTTGCTTTTGTCGCGGCGGGCACCCTACAATCCACGCCCCCTCAAAGCCTGATGGACGGCCCGACCGGCCGCCCGGGAGTCCCATGGCCCGCATCACCGTAGAAGATTGCCTGGAAGTGGTCGATAACCGCTTCGAACTCGTCATGATGGCCGCCAAGCGCGCGCGCCAGCTGGCCAACGGCGTCGAGCCGCTGATCGACAACAGCGAGGCCCAGGACAAGCCGACCGTGCTGGCGCTGCGTGAAATCGCCGCACGCCGCATCGACACCGGCTACATCGACGCCGTCGAGAAGTCCGAGCGCGAGCGCAAGGAGCGCGAGGCCCTGGAATGGGCCGCTGCCGAAGTGGTCGCCGACGACGACATGTCCAAGGGCGACGACTGAGCCCAGCGGGCACCTTCTCCGCTTTTGTTACAGCACGACCCCGCTCCGGCGGGGTCGTTTGTTTTTGCCGGCGTGCAGTTCGCCCCATCGGTTCAGGTGGAATCCGTTGCGCCACAACCAGCGCGCCCTTAGATTCGGGTCATGAGTCCCCTTTCGCCCGTGCTGGACCCGGCCGCACCCGCTTCCGAAGAGGCGGAGCTGCCCGATTACGTGCGCGAACTGGAGCAGGCCGCCCAATACCTGCCGAAGTCGCAGCGTGAACAGCTGCGACGGGCGTGGAGCATCGGCGCCGCCGCGCACGCGGGGCAGACGCGCAAATCGGGCGAGCCCTACATCACCCACCCGGTCGCGGTCGCCAAGGTGCTGGCCGACCAGGGCCTGGATATCGAAACACTGGTCGCCGCCATCCTCCACGACACCCTGGAGGACACGCCGCTCACGCCGGACGCGATCACCACCGAATTCGGCGCCACCGTCACCGAACTGGTCGACGGCGTCACCAAGCTGGACAAGCTGCAGTTCCGCGATCGCCAGGAAGCCAATGCGGAAAGTTTCCGCAAGATGCTGCTGGCGATGTCGCGCGACCTGCGGGTGATCCTGATCAAGCTCGCCGACCGCCTGCACAACATGCGCACGCTCGGCGCGCAGAGCGTCGAGGCGCGCCGCCGCATCGCCGCGGAGACGCTGGAGATCTTCGCCCCGATCGCCCAGCGCCTGGGCATGAACCTGATCAAGGCGGAGCTGCAGGACCTGGGCTTCCGCGCGCTGCATCCCTGGCGCCACGCGGTGCTGGAGAAGCGCATACGCACCCAGCCGGTGATGCGCCGCGAGTCGATGGTGCAGATCGAGGCGCAACTGGCGCAGAAGCTGGCCAAGGAAAAACTGCAGCACCGCCTGATCAGCCGGGTGAAGTCGCCCTGGAGCATCTACGGCAAGATGCGCGCGGAGCACAAGAACTTCACCCAGGTGATGGATGTGTTCGGTTTCCGCATCGTGGTGGGCACCGTGGCCGATTGCTACCACGCACTGGGCGTGGTGCATGCGGCTTACAAACCGCTCGACGCGCGCTTCCGCGACTTCATCGCCATTCCGAAGGCCAACGGCTACCAGTCGCTGCACACGGTGCTGTTCGGTCCGTACGGTTCGCCCATCGAGGTGCAGATCCGCACCGAGGACATGGACCTGATCGCCGAGCGCGGCATCGCCGCGCACTGGTCGTACAAGCACGGCGGCCGCGACATGCCGTCCAGCGCGCAGAGTCGCGCGCAGGGCTGGATCACCAGCCTGGTCGAATCGCAGCGCGCCACCGGCTCGTCGCTGGAATTCCTCGAGAACGTCAAGGTCGACCTGTTCCCGGACGAGGTCTACCTGTTCACGCCCAAGGGCGACATCCTGTCGTTGCCGCGCAACGCCACCACGCTCGACTTCGCCTACGCCGTGCACACCGATGTCGGCAACCACGCCGTGGCCGCGCGCGTCGACGGCAAGCTGGTGCCGCTGCGCAGCAAGCTTTCCAGCGGCCAACGCGTGGAGATCATCACCGCGAAGTCGTCCGCGCCGAAGCCGCAGTGGCTGGAGTTCGTGGTCTCGGGCAAGGCGCGCACCTCGATCCGCCAGCAGCTCAAGCAGCTGGAACACGAGGACGCCGTGCAGCTCGGTCACCGCATGCTCGACCGCGCGCTGGAAGCGCTGGCGACCTCGCTCGAGCGGGTGCCGGCGCAGCGCGTGGACTCCTTCCTCGCCGAACACCGTTATCCGCGCCTGGAATCGCTCCTGGCGGACATTGCGCTGGGCAACCGCATGCCGCAGCACGTCGCACAGGCGCTGACCCGGGAAGCCACGGCCAAGACCAAGCGCCGCGTCGTTCCCCAGCCGATGCCGCGCAGCGAGGACAAGATCCTCATCACCGGCGCCGAGCGCGGCGTCATCAGCTTCGCCCAGTGCTGCCTGCCGATCCCCGGCGACGAGATCATGGGTTACCACACCACCGGCAAGGGCATCGTCGTGCACCGGCTCGACTGTCCCAATGTCGCCGAGTACCGCAAGTCGCCCGATCGTTGGGTCACGATCGGCTGGGACCGCGAAGTCAGCGGCGATTTCCCCACCGCGATGCGCATCGAACTCGACAACCGCCCCGGCGCGCTGGCCCAGGTGGCCGCCGCGATTGCTGAAGCCGAATCGAACATCGACCGCCTCGAATACATCGAGCGCGATACCAACGTCTCGGCGATCCGCTTCCAGATCGAGGTGCGCGACCGCAAGCACGTGGCGGAAGTGATGCGGCGCGTGCGCCGGCTCAAGGTAGTGCTGGCCGTGCAGCGGATCTGAGGGGTGCTCGGGTAAGCTGCGCGCAGCTTTCGACCGGAGAATCCCATGCCCCGCGACATCATCCACACCGACCGCGCCCCCGCCGCCATCGGCCCGTACTCGCAGGCCGTGCGCGTCGGTTCCACCGTCTACCTGTCCGGTCAGATTCCGCTCGATCCCAACACCGGCCTGGTCATCGAGGGCGACGTCGAGGCGCAGGCGCGCCGGGCCTTCGAGAACCTCAAGGCCGTGTGCGAAGCCGCGGGCGGCTCGCTCGACAACATCGTGCGGGCGGGGCTGTTCCTCACCAACCTCGGCGATTTCGGCAAGGTCAATGCGGTGATGGCCGAGTACTTCAGTGCGCCGTTTCCCGCGCGTTCGACCGTCGAGGTTTCCGCGTTGCCGCGCGGCGTGCAGTTCGAAGTCGACGCGATCATGGTGCTGGACTGATTCCCAGGCTGCGCCTGGGAATCCCCAAAGTTTTTGCCGCGCAAAACTTTGGGCCCCGTCAGTCGCCGCCATACCCCCATTCGCGCTGCGCGCGAATCGCCCCCTGACTCAGGGGGCTGGTGTGGCGTTGGGCCCAGCAGTCGCTGCCTGACTCAGAGGGCTTGCGCCGCGTCCCTTCCGATCAGCCGGATGGACGCAGTGCACGCGGCGCCACCCCCGACCAGCGCTTGAAGGCACGGCGGAATTCGCGCGCGTCGTGGAAACCGACCGCCATGCCGACCTGCGCGATGCTCAGGCGCGATTCGGCCAGCAGGCGCCGCGCGGAGTCGTTGCGCACGCGGTCATGGATCGAGGTGAAGCTGGTTTGCGCCGCCTGCAGCTGGCGGCGCAGCGTGCGTTCGGTCATGTGCAGCTCTGCGGCGATGTCGACGAGACGCGGGTTGTCGGCGACACGAGCCTGCAGCAGGCGCTCCACCACCGCGACGATCTCGCTGCTGTCGCGGTTGCTGGACAGTTGCGCGTCACACAAGGCCAGCACCTGCCGTGCGCTCACCGGGTTGTGCGCAGGCATCATCCGGGCCAGCCAGGCGCGATCGATCACGACGCGATTGCGCTCGCGGCCGAACTGGACCTCGCACTCGAACGCATCGGTGTACTTGTCGGCATAGCCCGGTGCCGGATAGGCGAATTCGACCCGGTGCGGCCGGAATTCCGGGCCGAGCAGGCCACGGCAGAGCCACAGCGAGCTGACGAACAGTTCCTCGCACAGGAACGGTTCCAGTTCGCCGCTTCGATCGCTGCCGTCGCGCATGCGAGCGATGACGGCAACGCCGTCGCGGTCCTCTTCCAGTTCCAGCTCGACCATCGATCCGGTGATCGGGGCGTAGTGGATGGCCAGCCCCAATGCCCGGGCGAAATCGGGCGCGGTGAGCATCGCCAGGCCGAGCAGGCCGAAGCTGCCGATGTCCTGTCTTCCCCCCAGCACGAGCCCGTGGCCGCGCCCGGGCAGGCTGCGCAGGGCGCGCCGGATCACCAGCGCCGCCTGCCGGTACGACAAGTAGGGCAGCGCCTCCAGCGAGAACTGGGCCGGGCCCAGGCGCAGGCCGGCGAACCAGGGCTCGCTCGCAACCCCTTGTTCGTGGGCCAGCGCCACCAGCCCGGCCACGATCGTGCTCTTGATGTTGGCGACGTTGAGGCGCGGGTCCCCGGTGTCGAGGCTGTGCGGTTCCTGCATGGCGAGACTTACCTTGTCCGTTTTGCCCCCCACAGTATGCCGCGCCTGCCCTCCACGCGGGCCGCGACGCACCACAGACTCGGGGAAATCAGGCGCGGGGGGCGTTACGGATGAAGCGGATCGTGTTGGGCGTGGCCATGGCGGCGGTGCTGGTGGGTTGTGAGAGGCAGGGGCCGGCGCCCGTGGCCGTCGACCGCGACTACCAGAAGGTTCTGATCGAGCGCCTGCTGGACGCCAAGCCGGGCGACGTGATCGAGATTCCCGCCGGCAACTTCGCTTTCGACCGGAGCCTCAACCTGCGCGCGGACGGCGTGACGATCCGCGGCGCCGGCATGGACAAGACGGTGTTGAGCTTCAAGGGACAAAAGAGCGGCGCCGAGGGGCTGCTGGTCAACGCCGGCAATTTCACGATCGAGAACCTCGCGATCGAAGACACCAAGGGCGATGGCCTCAAGGTCAACGAAGGCGAGAACATCGTCATCCGTGGCGTGCGCGTGGAATGGACGCGCGGCCCGCATACCGACAACGGCGCCTATGGCCTGTATCCGGTGCAGACGAAGAACGTGCTGATCGAGGACTGCGTGGTGATCGGCGCCTCCGACGCCGGCCTGTACGTCGGCCAGTCGGACACGATCGTCGTTCGCCGCAATCGCGTGGAACGCAACGTCGCCGGCATCGAGATCGAGAACAGCAAGAACGCGGACGTCCACGACAACGTCGCCACGCAGAACACCGGCGGCATCCTCGTCTTCGACATGCCCAACCTGCCGCGGCGCGGCCACAGCACGCGCGTGTTCAAGAACAAGGTGTTCGACAACAACACCGACAACTTCGCGCGCAAGGGCGCGGCGGTGGCGAGCGTGCCGGCCGGCTCCGGCGTGGTGCTCAATTCCGCCGACAAGGTGGAGATCTTCGATAACGACATCGGCAGCAACAAGACCGCGAACGTGATCATCTCCAGCTACTGGTCCACCGGTTACATGAACAAATACGGTATTTCCAAGGACTACGATCCTTATCCGGAAGAGGTCTACGTGCACGGCAACCGTTTCAAGGGCGGCGGTGATTCCCCCGACGGCCTCGACCTCAAGACGCTGAAGGTCGCGCTGTTCGGCCTGGGCGGGAGCCTGCCGGACGTGCTGTGGGATGGTTACGTCAACGCGCAGCGCGCCCAGGGCCCGCAGATCTGCGTCGAAGGCGCGTCCGGCGTGCTCAATGCCGACGGTCCGCACAAGTACAAGAATCCCGGCCTCGTCGGAGATGCCGTGCGCTGCACGTTGCCGGCGTTGCCGGCGATCGTGCTGCCGGGTGCGACGCAGGCAGGCGCGCCGCCGGCCGCCAAGGCAGCGTCCAAGTCATGAAATGTTGGCGATTCCTCCTGGCGGCGCTGGTGTCGCTGCTGGCCTGCAGTGCGTGCAACCGGAGCGGCGATGCGGGCGTGACCTTCCACGCCCAGGGTCGTCCGGAAAAACTCAGCGACTGGCATGTCGTGATCGCGGATGGCAAGCGCCTGCGCCTGAATGACGGCGTCGAGCCCTTTGCGCTCAACACGGCGTTGTTCAGCGACTATGCCCACAAGCTGCGCACGATCTGGCTGCCACCCGGCACCAGGGCGAAGTACCACGCCACCGATGCCTTCGAGTTTCCGGTCGGCACCATCATCAGCAAGACCTTCTACTACCCGCGCGCGGCGGGCAGCGACAACGCGGTGCTGCGCATCGCCGAACAGCCCGGCGAAAGCCGAGACGGCCTGGACCTGGCGAAGATGCGCATGATCGAGACGCGCCTGCTGGTGCGGCGCGAGCAGGGCTGGGTGGCGATGGCGTATGTCTGGAATGCCGGACAGACCGAAGCCACGTTGGCGCGCGCCGGCGAGATCGTCCCGCTCGAGCTGCGCAAGGCCGACGCTCCCGTCGGCGAGGGCGTGAAGCAGATCGGCTATCTGGTTCCCGACGAAAACCAGTGCGCGGGTTGCCATGCCACCGACAACAGTTCGCATGAGATCCACCCGATCGGTCCGCGGGCACGCCATCTCAACCGCGACGATCCCTGGCACCCTGGCACGAACCAGCTGGCGCGCATGGCGGCGCTCGGGCGGCTCGAAGGCCTGCCGGCGACCGGCGTGCCGCGCAATGCACGGCTCGACGATGCCAGCGCGACGCTGGACGCTCGCGCCCGTGCCTACCTCGACGTCAATTGCGGCCACTGCCACAGCCCGAAGGGACCCGCAGACACCTCCGGCCTCTGGCTCGACGCATCGACAAACGATCCGATCCACCTGGGCGAATGCAAGCCGCCGGTGGCAGCCGGGCAGGGGACGGGCGACCACACCTTCGACATCGTGCCGGGGCGGCCCGATGACTCGATCCTGGTCTACCGCATGAGCAGCCTCGATCCCGGCGCGATGATGCCGGAGGTCGGTCGCGCCACGGTGCACGAGGAGGGGGTGGCCCTGGTCCGCGACTGGATCACGGCTTGGCTGGGCAGTTGCAGCAGCACTGCCACCGCCGCGCGATAGCAAGACGAGGACATGGCGGGCGGCGCACGGCATCGCCGGTGGCAGCACGCCCGTCCAATAACGCTTCATCAACGGAAATATCTGGGGAGAGTATTCCGATGTCGCCACGCAAGAACCGGCTAGCGGTTTCGCTTGCCTATGCCCTGTTCGGTTGTGTTTCTCTGGCGGCGATGCCGCAGGCCTTCGCGCAGGATGCTCCGGCATCGAAGGCCGATACGGCCGCGCAGAAGGCGACCGACCTGGACGCCATCACGGTCACCGCGCAGAGCCGCGAGCAGGAACTGCAGGATGTGCCGATCGCGTTGCAGGTGGTGACCGAGCAGCTGCTTGACGATGTCGCCGCCGAGGACCTGGGCGACATCGACAGCTTCGTGCCGGGCCTGAAGGTCAACAGCCAGCAGCCGACGCAGCCGAGCTTCGAGCTGCGCGGCATCAGCACCGACGACTTCGGCATCGGCACCGATCCGGCCGTGGGCGTGTACGTCGACGGCGTCTATGCCGGTCGCGGCGGCGGCGTGCTGCTGCCGTTCACCGACGTGCAGCGCATCGAGGTGCTCAAGGGCCCGCAGGGCACGCTGTTCGGCCGCAACACCGCGGCCGGTGCGATCTCGATCATCACCAACCGTCCCGGTAACGAGACCGCGGCTGCAGGCAAGCTGCGCGTGGGCAACGACAACAAGACCTACTTCGAGGGCATGGCCAACGTCGCGGTAAGCGACGATTCCGCGTTCCGCTTCAACGGCATCTTCAATCACAGCGATGGCTGGCTGCAGGACTCGGTCACCGGCAAGGACCTGAACCCGGAGAACAACTGGGCGACCCGCGCCGCGTTCCAGACCCGCTTCGGCGACAACACCCGCGCCTGGATCAGCTGGGACCACGAGAGCCTCGACCAGCAGGGCCAGGCCACCACCGGCATCGTGCTGATACCGGCGCTGCCCGCGCTGCCCACCGCGCCGGTCGACGAGACCGCGTTCCTCGATCCGTTGAAGGTGCCGACCGCGTCCGACGCCGCGAATGGCGAGACCCGCGAGTTCGACGGCGTGACCCTGACCGTCGACCACAGCTTCGAGTGGGGCAACCTGACCTCGACCACGGCCTGGCACCAGTACGACTCGATGAACCGCGTCGAGGAAGACGGCACCAACCTCAGCTATCTCTACGTCGATTCCACCAATACCGAGAGCAACGAGAACTTCTACCAGGAGTTCAAGTTCAGCGGCAGCACCGATCGCCTCGACTGGATCGCCGGCGCGAGCTACTTCCAGGAAGAAGCCGACCAGACCAGCGAGGTCAACGTGTTGACCGACTCGGTCGATACGCTGGCGCAGAACCTCGGCCTTGCCCCTCCGGGTGGACTGTTCGGCCCGATCAGCGACCTCGCCAACTCTTTCGGCATCCCGGTCAACCTGCACGGGCTGCCGTGGAACGAGAAGTTCGTCAACTCGCTCGACACCAAGGCCTACGCCGCCTTCGGCGACGTGATCTGGCACGTCAATGACAAGCTCAACCTGACCGCCGGCCTGCGCTACACCCGCGACGAGAAGGACTTCACCTGGTTCAACGACCTGCGCAGCGCGCCGGAACTGGACGCGCAGCTCGATCTGCTCGATGCGGTCGGGTTCTTCGATGCGATCGGCATTCCCAAGGAGGCCTTCATCTTCGACGTCGCCTTCATCGATCCGCCGGCGCTGTTGAACAAGGGCGTGCTCAACCGCGCGGAGAAGTCCTGGGACGACCTCAGTCCGCGCTTCGTCGTCGACTATCACTTCAATGACGACCTGATGGGCTTCGCCTCGCTGGCCAAGGGCTACAAGGCCGGCGGTTTCAACGCGCTGCAGATCGGCAGCGAGTTCGAGAACGAAGACGTGTGGAATTTCGAGGCCGGCATCAAGCAGTCGTTCCCCGAGCACCGCCTGGCCTACAACGCCTCCGCCTTCTATTACGTCTACGACAACCGCCAGGCCGTGACGCTGGACATGTCGACGCAGATCCCGCGCTTCATCGTCGACACCTCCGACCAGGAGGCCTGGGGCGTCGATTTCGATGCGCGCTGGCAGGCTACCGAAGGGCTCGGCCTCGACTTCAACGCCGAGTACCTGGACGCGACCTACAAGAACTACACCAACCCGCAGGGCATCGATCTGGACGGCCAGACGACCGGCGCGCCGGAGTGGTCGATGTCGGCCGGCGCCAACTACGTCTGGCACCTGGGCGACAACGGCGACCTGCGTCCGGCCCTGCGTTATTCCTACATCGGTTCCTGCCGCCGCAACGACGAGTCGGTGAACCAGCTCAGCTGCGGCCAGTTCGGCGCGATCGACCTCGGCGAGGCGCAGGAAATCCTGGATGCGCGCATCGGCTGGACGTCGCCGAACGGACATTGGGGCTGGGCGGTGTACGGCAACAACCTGCTCGACAACCAGTACGTCAACTCGCTGGGTACCTATGGGGCCACCGTGCTCGGCACCGTCGGCGCGCGCGTAACCGCGCCGCGCACCTATGGAATGGAGATCAGCGCGAAGTTCTGACCGCATGTGTGTGTGGAGGCTCTCCACCCCCGGCATTCGTGCCGGGGTTTTTTTTTGCACGCGATCCCGGCAGGCTGTGGCGATGCAGACCCCCAAGGGCGGGCCTACCGTCGCATTCCAGTCGCCACCGATCAGCAGCCTGCACGGGGTGGGCCCGCGCGTGGCGGAGAAGCTCGCCGCCCGCGGCCTGCTCACCGTGCATGACCTCTGGCTGCACCTGCCACGGCAGTACGAGGACCGTACATCGCTGACGCCGATCCGCGCGTTGCAGGCGGGTGTCGCGGCGCAGGTCGAAGGCCGCGTCGATGCGATCGAACGCGGTTTCCGCTATCGGCCCATGCTGCGGGTAGCCCTCAGTGATGACTCGCATGCCACCCTGGTGTTGCGCTTCTTCCATTTCCGCGCCGCGCAGGTCGCGCAATTTGCTCCTGGCGCGCGCATCCGCTGTTACGGGACCCCGCGCGCGGGCCAACACGGCCTGGAAATCGTCCACCCCAGCTACCGCATGCTCGACGACTCGGCCGAAGTCGAACTCGGCAGCGCGCTGGATCCGGTGTATCCCGCGATCGAGGGTATCGGCCCGGCGTCGCTGCGCAAGCTGATCGGCCTGGCGCTCGACCGCCTGCCGCAGGACGAATCACTGGAGTTGCTGCCGCGCGCACTGCGCGAGTCGCTGGACCTGCCATCGCTGCGCCAGGCCCTGCTTACCGTGCATCGCCCGCAGGCCGGCGAGGACATCGCCGCACTGCTCGCCGGCCGCCATCCGGCGCAACGGCGTCTGGCACTGGAGGAACTCCTCGCCCATCACCTGAGCCTGCGCCGCCAGCGCCTGGCGCAGCAGGCGCATGCGGCGCCCGCGCTGCGCCGGGCGACGCTGGCCGGCAAGTTGCGCAAGTCCCTGCCCTTCAAACTCACCGGTGCGCAGCAGCGCGTCTTCGACGAGATCCAGGCGGACCTCGGCAAACCCTCGCCCATGCTGCGGCTGGTGCAGGGCGACGTCGGCAGCGGCAAGACCGTAGTGGCCGCGCTCGCCGCGATGCAGGCAGTGGAAGTCGGCAAGCAGGCCGCCTTGATGGCGCCGACCGAGTTGCTGGCCGAACAGCATCTCAACAACCTGCGTGGCTGGCTGGAGCCCCTGGGCGTGCGGGTGGCATGGCTCGCAGGCAAGGTCACGGGCAAGGCGCGCAGCAAGGTGCTGGAGGAGGTCGCATCCGGCGACGCGCAGGTCGTGGTCGGCACCCATGCACTGATGCAGGAAGGTGTCGCCTTCCGCGACCTCGCACTGGCCATCGTCGACGAACAGCATCGCTTCGGCGTGCACCAGCGCCTTGCGCTGCGCGACAAGGGCACGGGCGGCACCGGCAATGGCGACAGCATCGTCCCGCATCAACTGGTGATGACGGCAACACCGATCCCCCGCACGTTGGCGATGGCCGCGTATGCGGACCTCGATGTCTCGGCCATCGATGAACTGCCGCCGGGACGCACGCCCGTGCAGACCGTCGCCCTGAATGCCGAGCGTCGCCCCGAACTGGTCGAGCGCATCCGCACGGCCTGCGCGGAAGGGCGGCAGGCGTACTGGGTGTGCACGTTGATCGACGACAGCGACGAGGTGGTCGCGCAGGCCGCGCAAAGCACCTTCGAGGATCTGTCGAAGCAGTTGCCGAAACTGCGGGTCGGGCTCGTGCACGGCCGCATGAAGGCCAGCGACAAGCAATCCACGATGCGCGCCTTCAAGGAGGGTGCGATCGACCTGCTCGTCGCCACCACCGTGATTGAAGTCGGCGTCGACGTTCCCAACGCCTCGCTGATGATCATCGAGAACGCGGAGCGACTGGGACTGGCCCAGCTGCACCAGTTGCGTGGACGCGTGGGGCGGGGCAGCGCAGCTTCCAGCTGCGTGCTCCTGTACCAGTCGCCGCTGTCGCAACTGGCGAAGCAGCGCCTGGAGACCATGCGGCAGACGCACGACGGATTCGTGATCGCGGAAAAAGACCTGGAGCTGCGCGGCCCCGGCGAACTGCTGGGCACCCGCCAGACCGGGCTGGCCGGCTTCCGTGTCGCCGACCTGGCCCGCGATGCCGATCTGTTGCCGCTGGTGCAGCAGGTCGGCGCGCAGCTGCTCGCCGAGGCGCCCGACATCGCCGAGCGCATCATCGCCCGCTGGGTCGGTGGCGCGGCGCGTTATGCGTCCGCCTGACGGCACACCTTGGTCATAATGTCGGCATGACCCGCATCCCTCTGCTGATCGACACCGATCCGGGCGTCGACGACGCCCTCGCCATACTCATGGCCCTCAACGCCCCGGGCCACGAAGTCGTGGGCCTCACCATCGCGGCCGGCAATGTCGGCCTGCAGCACACCGTCGCCAACGCACTGAAGCTGTGCGAAGTCGCCGGCAGCGACGTGCCGGTGTACGCCGGTTGCGCGGCGCCGCTGCTGCATCCGGCGCGTGACGCGGCCTACGTGCATGGCCGCGACGGCTTCGGCGATATCGGCTACGCGCCGGCGCAGCGCCAACCCGGCAACGAACACGCCGCACTGGCCATCCTGCGCCTGTCGCACGAATACGCCGGGCGCCTGCTGCTGGTAGCGCTGGGACCACTGACGAACCTGGCGCTGGCACTGAAGCTCGACCCGACCCTGCCGTCGCGCATCGCGCGCTGCGTGGTCATGGGCGGTGCCGTCACCGCGCACGGCAACATCACCCCGGCGGCCGAATTCAACATCGCCTTCGACCCCGAAGCGGCGCACATCGTCTTCAGCGCCTTCCCGCACATCGACCTGGGTGACTGGGAGGCGACCATGGCACACGGCCTGCTGGATACGGATGTCGATCGCTGGCTGGCCGCCGAGTCACCGCGCGCACGCTTCTACGAGGCGATTTCACGGCAGACCCGGGCCTGGTCCGGCGAACGCCGCGGCAACCGCTGGTATTCCGCCGATGGGCTGGCCATGGCCTTTGCCCTGGCGCCGGAAGGGGCGCTGGAAACCGCCGAACGCCCGCTGGCCGTGGAAACCGAAGGCCGGCATGCCCGCGGGGCCAGCATCGTCGACTGGCGCCGCGAAAGCGGGCAGGCGGACAACGTCCGCATCCTGCTGCGCTACGACCAGGCGCGGTTCGAGGCACTGGTCGAGGCGGCCCTGGCCGCCGGTTGACGCGCCGAAGACCGGGCTTGCCACGGACCGCAGCGGGCCGCTATACTGCCCAGCTTTCCCGAAGCTATTGGCGCGTTGTCATGAAGACCGGCATCCATCCCGAATACCGTGAAGTCATTTTCCAGGATGTGACCACGGATTTCGCATTCCTGACCCGCTCGACCCTTGGCAGCAAGGAAACGATCAAGTGGGAAGACGGCAACGAATACCCGCTGATCAAGCTGGATATCACGTCGGCCTCGCACCCGTTCTACACGGGCAAGCACAAGATCATGGATATCAGCGGTCGCGTCGACAAGTTCCGCAAGCGTTACGCGCAGAAGTGATGTCGACGCTCGCGCGCTGAGCGCGAGTACAGGTGGTCCGGCGCACGCGCCGCCACCGACGCACAAGAAGCCCGCCTTTCCATGGCGGGCTTTTTGCGTTTCCGGTCGGTTGGATGGTGGCGATCAGTCGGTTGGATGCGGCGATCAGGGCGCAGGAAATTGGTGGCGCCATCGCGGGGCGGCCCCGCTTTTCACGGCCTCCACAGGCCGCCCTGGTTTCTTGAGCATCCGCTCTATTTCCGCACGGTGCATGCGACTTTGGTACCACCCTGCGGCACCGAATGCTTGTGCGATAATTCGCCGTCGCGGCCAGGCCGCGAACGACTACAGAGTTAGTTTCCCTCCAACCGCCGCGGCGATGCCTGCGGCGTGCAGATACCAGGAGCGTTACGTGTCCGAGTCCTCCAAGTCCGGCCTCGATCAGGTCACCCTGACCGCGGGCGACAAGAGCGTCACCCTGCCGGTACACCATCCGACCTTGGGTGCCCCCTGCATCGACATCGGCAAGCTGCCCAAGGAAACCGGCTGCTTCACCTACGACAACGGATTCACCGCTACCGCCAGTTGCCGTTCGGCCATCACCTACATCGATGGTGATGCAGGCGTGCTGCTGTATCGCGGTTACCCGATCGAGCAGCTCGCCGAGAAGTCGAACTTCCTCGAAGTCGCCTACCTGCTCATGAACGGCGAACTCCCGACCCAGGACGAGTTCGCGAAGTTCGAGCACGAAGTCACGCATCACACGATGATGCACGAGGCCTTCCGCACGTTCCTGTATGGCTTCCGCCACGACGCGCATCCGATGGCGATGCTCACGGGCATGCTCGGATCGCTGGCGAGCTTCTATCACAACGACCTCGACATCGAGGATCCGGAGCATCGCCGCCTGGCAGCGATCCGCCTGATCGCGAAGGTCCCGACCATTGCCGCAGCGTGTTACCGCTACTCGATCGGCTGGCCGATCCGCTACCCGCGCAACAACCTCGAATACACCACGCGCTTCCTGCACATGATGAAGGAAGTGCCGAGCGAGCCGCTGGAACTCGATCCGGTCGCGGCCAAGGCGATGGACCTGCTGTTCATCCTGCACGCCGACCACGAGCAGAATGCCTCGACGTCGACCGTTCGCCTGGTTGGTTCCACTGGCGCCAATCCGTACGTGAGCGTCGCCGCCGGCGTCGCAGCGCTGTGGGGCCCGGCGCACGGCGGTGCGAACGAAGCCGTGCTGAAGATGCTGGCCGAGATCGGCAGGCCGGAGAACGTCGGTTCCGCCGTGGAGAAGGCCAAGGACAAGGAATCCGGCTTCCGCCTGATGGGCTTCGGCCACCGCGTCTACAAGAACTACGACCCGCGCGCGGCGCTGGTGCGCAAGATGACCCACGAAGTCCTCGGCGCGCTCCACATCAACGATCCGTTGCTGGAAGTCGCGCTGCGCCTGGAAGAAGCGGCGCTGAAGGACGAGTACTTCATCCAGCGCAAGCTCTACCCGAACGTCGACTTCTATTCCGGCATCATCTACAAGGCGCTGGGTATCCCGACCGAGATGTTCACGGTGATGTTCGCCATCGCCCGCACCGCCGGCTGGGTCTCGCACTGGCTGGAACAGCAGAACGATCCGGAAAACAAGATCGGCCGACCGCGCCAGATCTATACCGGTTCGGCGACGCGCGACTATCGCGGGATGGACCAGCGCTGATTGCGCGTCGCGTCCCTCGCGTCCGCACGAACAAGAACGCCCCGATTCGTCGGGGCGTTCTTTTTTAGTCGGCCCGGCGCGGGGTCAGTTCGCGAGCTCGTACAGATATTCGACGAAGGACATGGTCGCTCCGTCGATGCCTTGCAGCTTGGGGTTGGCGGATTCGATCAGGTAGTACTCGTCCGGGCCATGTGCGCCGCTGCCATGGCCGAGGCCGAAATGGCCGGCGGCCAGCTTCAGCGGCGCACCGGTGAACACGTAGCCAGGATATGAGCCCGCGTTGCGTGGCCACAGCAAGGGATCGATGCCGGCTTTCTTGAGCGTGGCGATCTGGGCCTGGATGAGCGGGGCGTCGGGGGAGGTGCTGGTGGGGTCGTAGCCGCCGGACACGTTGACTTCGATATCGCCGAAACCGCGCTTGGCCAGATGGGCCTTCAACGCGGCCACGGCTTCGTCCCTGGTCATGCCGGGCACCAGGCGCATGTCGATCTTGGCCACGGCGCGGTGGGGCAGCACGGTCTTGCCGCCGACGCCGGTATAGCCGCCGACGAGACCTTCGATGTTGATGGTCGGCTGCGATTCCAGCCGCTCGTTGGCCTGTTGCCACGGCAGGTCGTCGATCCAGCGTTGCACGCCGAGCTGCTGCTTGGCCTGCGCCTCGCTGCGGCGCTGGGATGCCATGGCAATCATGCGGCGCTCGGACTCGCTGAGCGGCAGCGGCTTGGGATAGCCATCGACGGCGATGGTGTTGCCATCATCGGACACCAGGGTGTCGAGTGCCTTCACCAGGTGCCAGGCCGGGCTATCCACCATGGCCTTGAGCGAGGAGTGGATGTCCTTGCCGGGGCCGCGTCCCCATTTCTCGCCGCTCGACACCAGCTCCAGTTCGACCACGCCCTTCGAGCCCAGGTTGACGGTGACCACGCCGTCGATGCCCTGCATTGCCGAGGGCATGAACACGCCGACGGTCCTGGCGAGTGCGGCCTGCACTTCGGGACGCTGCACGATCTGGCCGATGTGCGGCGAGCCGATTTCCTCTTCGCCTTCCGCCACCAGCACCAGGTTCACGGGCGACTTCCCGCCGGCAGCGCGGATGGCGTGCAGGGCGGCCAGGAATGCCGCCTCCGGACCTTTCTGGTTGACCGCGCCGCGGCCGATCAGCACCTTGCCCAGGCCCGGCTTGTCGACCAGGCGAGCCTCCAGCGGGGGCGAGGTCCATTCCGCCGGATCGAATTGTTTGACGTCGTACATGAAGTACAGGCCCACCGTCCTGGCGGCGCCGGCGTCGAGCGTGGCGAAGACGCCCGGCTTGCCCTCGGTGTTCACGATCGATACCTGCTGGAAGCCGGCATCGCGCGCGAGTTTCGCCATGTATTCCGCGCCGGCGGGATAGCCCCGGTCCTCCGCGGCTATCGCCGGTTGCGCGATCCAGTCCTGGAGGCGTTTGACCGTTTCGCCATGGTGTCGGGCAACCTCCGCGCGGATCGCGGACAGCTCGCTGCTGTCGCTGGCGTGGACCGGGGCGGCAACCGATGCGGCACTCGCGACGAAGGTGGCTGCGACAGCGGCCATTTCCTTCCCGCGCAAGGAAAACCTCACGTACATGCGTTCACTCCTGGGTTGGCTGCACAACAATCCGAGGCGGGCACGACGACGTCCCCGCACAAGCCCCGCACAAGCCCCGCTCAGCGATGCTCGTGCTCGTAACCGGCAATTTCCTCATCGGCCAGCAGCTGGCGCAGTTGCGCCAGCGAGGCGCGCCTCATCGGCTTCTCGTCGATGCCGGACAGCGGCGCCTGGCGCAGCACGTCGCGCGGCAGCACGGTGAGATCGATGGGCAGGTCCTCGGCACTGAACACCCACACCGGAAAGTCCTCGCTGCGTTCGCGGTCGAGGCGGATGCGGCGGTTGCGCGACTCCGCGGGAATGCCGCTGTGCTCGAGATGGCGATGCACGGCCTCGGGATCGTCGCTGTGCAGGTGCAGGGCAACGGCGCTGCGCGCATCGGCGGTGCCTTCGAGCACCGGGCCGACCAGGCGCGGATCGAAGTCGGCAAAGAACTCGAGCGCGCGCAAAGCCGCTTCGCGGCGAATCCGCAATTCGACGACGTTCTCGCGCTGGAACAGGCGCTGGTATTCGCGCAGCGCGTCCTCGATCTCGCGGTTACGAGGCAGCGAGGCATCGTCGAAGATTCCCAGGCGCTGCGCCGCCTTGAGCTTGGCCTGGTGGTAGTCACGGATGCCACCTTCGGCCATCAGGCGCGCGGCTTCATGGGCGAGGCTGCGGCGCCGCTCATGCGTGCGGCTCTGCGCATGTTGCTGGGCGTGCTGTCGGGCGTGGCGCATGACGTCCCTCCGCGGCTGGCACGACGACGGCGAGCGGTTTCGCCGCGGCCAGCAGGAGCTGGCGAGGGTCAACGCTAGCATGGGAGACGTGAATCAGGAATCGCCGAACGGCCGGTTGCGGCCCTGCCAGGAATCGCTGCGGCGAAAACAACAAAGCGGGCCGGAGCCCGCTTCGCGTGTCTGGTGCCGCGCCCCCGGCAAGGGCAGTTGCGGGCATGCCGAACGCGCCGCAGCGCGTGTCTGCGGCGAACCACTAGATGGGACTCAGAAGATGTCGAAGGATTCCTCGGCCGGCACGGCGTCCTGTGGGCCGTAGTCGACGTAGGTTTCCATGCGGTCGAGGTCCTCGGCCTTCACCCACTCGAGCACGCCGCCCGTGCCTTCCGGCAACAACGCGCCATTGGCGGCAACCGATACCTTGACCATGCCATTGGGCGGCTCGTTGACCGCGATGGGTTTGCCATCGAGGGCAACGCGCATGTAGTCGATCCAGATCGGCAATGCGGCCTTGCCGCCATATTCACGATAGCCCAGCGACTTGTAGTCGTCGCGGCCCACCCAGACCGTGGTGACGAACGGGCCGCCGATGCCGGAGAACCAGGCGTCGCGGTGGTCGTTGGTGGAACCGGTCTTGCCGCCGATGTCCTCGCGCCCCAGCACCTTGGCCGGCGTGCCGGTACCGCGCAGCACCACGTCGCGCAGCATCGAAACGATCTGGTAGGCGATGCGATTGTCGATGGCGCGCGGCGCCACCACCATGTCTGCCGGCGGTGCCTTGATGTCTTTCGGCTTGCTCTTGTCGGCTTCCTTGACGGCCGGCGTGCCGCCGCCGCGTGGACCGAGGTCGAAGCCATCGACGTCCGTGGACGAGGCGGCTGTCGCCGCAACCACCTTGCCGGCAGAGCCGAAGTCGCAGTCGGGGCATGCGGTGGCCGGCTTCTCCTTGAAAAGCACGGCGCCGTTGCTGTCGCGCACTTCATCGATGAACCACGGCGTCACCAGGAAGCCGCCGTTGGCGAACACCGAGAAACCGCGCGCCACCGAAAGCGGCGTCAATGAAGCGGTGCCCAGCGACATCGACAGGTTCGGCGGCAGTTCCTTTTCCTCGAAGCCGAGGTGGCTTATGTACTTGCGCGCATAGTCGACACCGATCGCGTCGAGCAGGCGCACCGACACCAGGTTGCGGGACTGCACCATCGCTTCGCGCAGGCGCATCGGGCCGGCGAAGTTGCCGGTGTCGTTCTGCGGGCGCCACAGGTGGCCGCGCCGGTCCTTGAAGACGACGGGCGCGTCGAGTACGACCGACGCCGGATTGAAGCCGCGCTCGAAGGCCGCCGCATATACAAACGGCTTGAAACTGGAGCCGGGCTGGCGGCGCGCCTGCGTGGCGCGATTGAATTTGTTGCCCGCGAAGCTGTAGCCGCCAGACAGCGCGCGCAATGCGCCATTGCCAGGCTCAAGCGATACGAGGGCCGACTGCGCACGCGGCAGCTGGTTGAGCGAGTAGCGGATGGCGGCTGGGCCGGCGGGCTTGCTTGCAGTGCCCGCCGGAGCATCGGAGGCAGCGGCGGCCGTTTCGCTGCGAAGCACCCGGACGAGATCGCCGCGCTTCACGAGCGTGGCGGGTGCCTGGCCATTCCAGCCCTGGTCGGCGCCCAGCTCGATCTGGCGGCCGTCGGCGAGCATCACCCGCGCGCCGCCGTCGGCGACGTTGAGTACCAGCGCCGGCAGCAGGTCCGCCTGGGGGGAGACGTCCCGAAAGCGGGCGAGCATCGTGGCTTCATCCTCGCCGTCGGCCAGGTCGAAGTGCTGCTCGACACCGTGCCAGCCGTGGCGCAGGTCGTAGATGCGCAGGCCCGCGCGGATCGCCCGGTCGGCCGCGGCCTGCAGGGTCGGGTCGATGGTGGTGGTGACGTGGTAGCCCTTGGTCAGCGCCTCGGCGCCGTACCGGGCGACCATTTCCTGCCGCACCATTTCGGCCACGTACGGCGCGTTGACCTCGACCGGGCGTTCGTGCGGCGACGCATGCATCGGCACCGCCATGGCGGCGTCTGCTTCGGCCTGGCTGATGTACTTCAGCTGCGCCATCCGCTGCAGGATGTATACGTCGCGGCGTTCCTTGGCGCGGGCAGGGTTGCTGAGCGGATTCGCGGTGGACGGGAACTTGGGGATGGCCGCAAGCGATGCCATTTCGTCCAGCGAAAGCTGGTTCAACTTCTTGCCGTAATAGAACTCGGCTGCCGCTCCCACGCCGTAGGCACGGTGGCCGAAGAAGCTCTTGTTGAGATACAGCTCGAAAATCTCGTCCTTGCTCAGCTCGTTCTCGATGCGCATTGCCAGCATCATCTCGGCGAGCTTGCGCTTGTAGCTGTACTCCTGGCTCAGGAAGAACTGGCGTGCGACCTGCTGGGTGATGGTGGAGCCGCCCGGCACGCGCTTGTCGCTGGTGGTCGCCAGCAGCCACATCGCGCGGGCGATGCCCTTGTAGTCGACGCCATGATGCTTATAGAAGCGGGCATCCTCGGCGGCCAGGAAGGCCTGCTTGAGATGGTTGGGCACTTCTTCGATGTTGATCGGATAGCGCCGGGTCTCGCCGAAGAGGGCCATCAACCGGCCGTCGCGCGAGTAGACGTACATCGGCTCCTGCAACTCGACCGTGCGCAGGGTTTCCACGTCCGGCAGCTTGGGAGCGATAAGGAAGTACAGGATGCCCAGCGCGGTGGCGCCAAGCAGGACCACGCTGGCGGCCGCGATCAGCGACCAGCGCAGCAAGCGACGTAAACGGGGCATCAAAGCGAAATTCCTGTGCAGCGAGGATTGCGGGTGTTGTAGGCGAGGAGTATAGAGGAGGCGAGTAAGGGCACCGGAATGGATTGCCCGGAATGGAATGCAACGTGCGTTGCCCGGCGACTGCAATCGCCGGCTGCACACGGGCAAGTGAACGGTGCCGCGTTGCGCAGATCGGGGGGAGCGGCAGTGGGAGAAGCCGCTGCCGGCGAAACCCGCGCTCCCTGCGGGGCTCCGGGATCGCGGCGCTGGCGCGATGGCACGGGTTGGGTGGACCCGGGCCGGAAGGGGGTTCTTGTTGGGGTTGCTGGGCTGTCGAGGCCGTTCCGGTTCCGGTTCGGCGTTCAGAGGAAAAGCGGTCTGGTTGGCAGTTCCTGGTAGGGGGGAGTTGCCAGCCCGGGGAAAGTCCGATATTTAAGGCAGGGCCACACGAAGTGCGCGTAAGCGCTTGTGGCATGGGGAGAAAAATCGTGGGGATTGTCACAAAAGGCCAGCCGACCCTCGTCGGCGTGGATATCAGTTCGACTGCGGTCAAGCTGTTGCAGCTCTCCCGGGCTGGCGACCGCTACCGGGTCGAGCACTATGCGGTCGAGCCGCTGCCGCCTAACGCCGTGGTCGAGAAGAACATCGTCGAAGTCGAGGCGGTGGGCGAAGCGATCAAGCGCGCGGTCAACCGCTCGGGCACCAGGATCAAATACGCCGCCGCTGCTGTCGCGGGGTCATCGGTCATCACCAAGGTGATCCCGATGCCGGCCGACCTGGATGAGGACGACCTCGAGTCCCAGGTCGAACTCGAAGCGGTCAACTACGTGCCGTACCCCATCGAGGAAGTGAACCTCGACTTCGAGGTGCTCGGCCCGATGCCGAACAACCCCGGAACCCTGCAGGTGCTGCTTGCCGCCTCGCGTTCTGAAAACGTCGAGTTGCGCTCGTCTGCCCTGGAAATCGGCGGCCTGACCCCGAAGGTCATGGACGTCGAGGCGTTCGCGATCGAAAACGCATTCGCGCTGCTTGCCAACCAGCTCAGTGGGCCGCGCGACGGCCTCACCGCGCTGATCGACTCCGGCGCGACCATGACCACGCTCAACGTGCTTCGCAATGGCCGCAGCCTCTACAGCCGCGAGCAGGTCTTCGGCGGGAAGCAACTCACCGACGAAGTCATGCGCCGGTATGGCCTGAGCTACGAAGAAGCCGGCCTGGCCAAGCGCCAGGGTGGCTTGCCGGAAAGCTACCAGGCCGAAGTGCTCGAGCCTTTCAAGGAAGCCATGGTCCAGCAGGTCAGCCGCCTGCTGCAGTTCTTCTATGCGGGCAGTGAATTCAATCGTGTCGACCAGATCGTGCTCGCCGGCGGCAATGCGGCCATACCGGGCATCGCCCAGATGGTCGAGGAGCAACTCGGCGTCCCGACGCTCGTCGCCAATCCGCTGGCGCACATGACGCTCGGTCCCCGCGTGCAGGCGCACGCGCTGGCGCAGGATGCCCCCGCGCTGATGATTGCCTGCGGCCTCGCCCTGAGGAGCTTCGACTGATGGCACGGATCAACCTCCTCCCTTGGCGCGCCGAACGGCGCAAGCAGCGCCAGAAGGAATTCAGCATCCTGCTCGCCATGTCGGCGCTGGGTGCGGTCCTGCTGTCGTTCCTCCTGGTCGGTTACTACAAGGCGCAGATCAGCGGCCAGAACGAACGCAACCAGTACCTGACCGACCAGATCACGCTGGTGCAGAAGCAGATCGACGAAATCAAGCTGCTCGACGAGAAGAAGGCCAAGCTCCTTGCGCGCAAGGAAATCATCGAGAAGCTGCAGGCCAACCGCTCGCAGATGGTCCATCTGTTCGATTCGCTGGTCCGCACCATTCCCGATGGCGTGATCCTGACTTCGATCAAACAGGACGAGGACACCCTGACGCTGGAGGGCCGCGCGCAGTCCAACGCCCGCGTCAGTACCTACATGCGCAACCTCGAAGGCTCGGGCTGGATGACCAAGCCGGACCTGTCGATCATCGAAGCCAAGGGTGAGGACAAGGCGCTGCCGAACGAGTTCAAGCTGACGGTCAAGCTGGCCGACCCGAACGCGCCCAAGGACGAGAACGGCGATGGCGTGCCGGATGCCCCGAAGGCTCCGCCTGCCGGTGCGGCACCCGCACCCACCACTCCTCCGGCTGCAGCCCCAGTGAAACAAGGAGCCGCCTCGTGAGCGCCAAGAAATTCTCGCTGCGGGAACTCGACTTCAACAACATGGGCTCCTGGCCGCAGCAGGCCAAGGTGGGCTTCTGCGTCATCGTCGCCCTACTGATCATTTTCCTGGGCTGGTGGGTCTTCGTCCGCGACAAGCTGGACGAGCTGAAGGGCCTCGAAAGCAAGGAAACCGAACTGCGCCAGGAATTCGAAACCAAGCAGGGCCGCGCCGCCAACCTCGAGCCGCTCAAGCAGCAGCTCGCGCAAATGGAAGAGCAGCTCAAGCAGATGTTGCGCCAGTTGCCCAGCAAGACGGAGATGCCCGACCTGATCGTCGACATTTCGCAGACGGCGTTGGCGACCGGCATCACCAACGAGCTGTTCCAGCCCGGCCCGGAAATCCCCAAGGAGTTCTACGCCGAGAAGCCGATCGCACTGCGCATGGTGGGCACCTACCACCAGTTTGGCGGCTTCGTAAGCGGCGTGGCGACGCTGCCGCGCGTGGTCATCATGACCATGCACGACATCTCGCTGAAGCCTCGCGACAAGGACAAATCCGGCAAGCCCATTCCGATTACGCCCAACAGCCCGCTGGAGCTCGCCGGTACGGTGAAAACGTATCGATACCTGGACGAAGAAGAAGTCGCCGAACAGGAAGCTGCTGCCAAGACTACCGGCACCACCGGCGGCCAGGGGGGGACCTGAGATGCTTGGACATCCTGATAGCCTGAGCAACGTGGGACGCCGAATCCTCTTCGGTGCCGCGCTGGCGCTGGCCCTCGTGGGCTGCACCCGTGGTATCACCAGCACGCCGGGCGATGCACCGAACCTAGAAAAGTGGGTGGCCGAGGTCAAGGCACGTCCGGCGCCGCCGCTCGAGCCGCTGCCGGTAATGCAGCAATTCGAGACATTCGAATACGCCGCCTATGCGCTGCGCGATCCGTTCAGCACCGCCTTCACGGATTCCGACTCGGGCTCGGGTCCCCGACCCGATCGCGCGCGCCGCAGGCAGACGCTCGAACAGTTCCCGCTCGACAGCCTGGACATGGTGGGCACGTTGGGCCACGGCGCGGGCGTCGTGGCGTTGGTGATGGCACCGGACAAGGTTACGTATCGCGTCCGCCCCGGGGACTACATGGGGCAGAGCGACGGACGCGTGACCGGTGTGTTTGAAGACCGCATCGAGTTGGTGGAACTGGTGCCGGATGGCGCGGGTGGCTGGCTGGAACGTCCAGCGTCGGTCGCATTAGAAGATCAATGATTGGGGGATGACACGATGACCGTTTTCAACGCCAACCGCTCCAAGCGCACCGGCATCGGCCTCGCAATCGGGCTGCTCGCCGGGTTCGGTGCCGTACACGCTGCGACGCCGGCGCCGCAAGGCAGCTTCACGCCGACCTTCGTCGCCCAGCTTGCGCCGGCGACCGCACCCATGCCCAGCAACGACCCGGCCAAGCAATTGCCGGGCGCGATCTCGGTGTCGAACATCGACTTCAAGCGCGGCGACGGCGGCGCGGGCAAGCTGATCCTGCGCTTCAGCGGCGATGGCGCCGCACCGGATCTGCGCAGCACGGGCTCGACCGTCACCATCAACGTCGGCAACGCGCAATTGCCGGCAAACCTGCAGAAGCCCCTCAACGTGACCGACTTCGCCACGCCGGTGCAGTCGATCGACGCGCGCTCGGCGGGCACGGGTACGCAGCTGGTACTGAATACCAACGGCGCCTATGAGTCGATGGCGTACCAGACCGGCCGCGACTACATCGTGGAGATCATTCCGCGCGCAGCCGGAGCGAAGCAGCGTGCAGTGGGCGCCCCCGCTGCCGCCACCACGCCTGCGCGCGCGTACAGCGGCCGCCCGGTGACCTTCAACTTCCAGGACGTGCCGGTGCGTACCGTCCTGCAGCTGATCGCTGAAGAGTCGGGCCTGAATGTCGTAGCGGCCGATACGGTCCAGGGCAATGTCACCCTGCGCCTGGTCAACGTGCCGTGGGACCAGGCGCTGGACATCGTCCTGCAGGCCAAGGGACTGGACAAGCGCCGTAGCGGCAATGTCGTGTGGATCGCGCCGCAGTCGGAAATCGCCAAGTACGAGCAGGACAAGGAAGACGCGCGCATCGCGCTCGACAACCGCGTCGATCTCGTCACCGAATACATCCAGGTCAACTACCACAACGCAGCGGCGATCTACAAAGCCCTGACCGAGGCCAAGGGTATCGGCAATTCGGGTGGTGGCCAGGGCGGGGGTGGCGGCTCAGGCAACAGCAACCAGAACGACAACGGCTTCCTGTCCCAGCGTGGCCGTCTGGTTGCAGACGAGCGCACCAATACCCTGATGGTGAGCGACATTCCGAAGAAGGTCGCCCAGATCAGGGAGCTGGTGAAGATCATCGACCGTCCGGTCGACCAGGTCATCATCGAGGCGCGCATCGTGATCGCGACCGAGACGTTCGCCCGTGAAGTCGGTGCCAAGTTCGGCATCAACGGTGCCTCCGGCAAGGACGGCGATCGCAGCTCGCTCGGGTTCGGTGGCAGTGCGGAGGCGTCCGCGGCGAATGCGGTTGCGCGCTCCAATGCGGTGATGGCGGGCACGGGCTTCACGGCAACGCGTGACCTGAACGTCAATCTGCCGGTCTCGAATCCGGCCGGATCGTTGGGCCTGTCGATCCTCAACGCGGGTTATCTCCTGGACGTGGAGCTGTCCGCGATGCAGGAAGAAGGCCGCGGTGAGGTCATCTCCAATCCGCGAGTCGTCACGAGCAACCAGCGTGAAGCGGTCATCCGTCAAGGCCAGGAAGTCGGCTACGTGACGGTGACCCAGGGCGCGGGCGCGGGCGGCAACGTCGCGCAGCAGACCGTGCAGTTCAAGGACGTCCTGCTGGAAATGAAGGTCACCCCGACCATCACCAACGACGGCCGCGTCTTCCTCAACATGAACGTGAAGAAGGACGAGGTCGAAGATTTCGTCGAGGCCTCCATCGGCAGCGTGCCGCTGATCAACAAGCGCGAAGTCAACACCGCGGTGCTGATCGAAGACGGGCAGACCGTTGTGATCGGCGGCGTGTACGAATTCCGCGATCGCAGCGACATCCAGAAGGTTCCTTTCCTCGGCGACATTCCCTTCCTTGGCAATCTGTTCAAGAAGAAGGGCAAGAACCGGGAGAAGGCGGAACTGCTCATCTTCGTGACGCCGAAGGTCCTGCAGGTCGCACAGCGCTGATCGCGCGCAAATCCGAATCGTCAGCAACGGGGGCCGCAAGGCCCCCGTTTGTTTTTTGGCGCAGCCACGACTGTCGCCTGCCTGAATCCGGCACGGCCGCGCGAACTCGGTGCCGATTCTTCGGTCAAAATGGCCACAACCCGGCAGAGAGCGACCGATGGACAGCAGCATCCCGCAGATTCCCGGCAGTGCCCGCGGCGGCGCCGTGGGCCGGCTGCACGACGCGTTCCGCGATCTGCGCGCGGCCCTGTCCGCCGAGATCGTGGGGCAGTCCGCCCTGATCGAACGGCTGCTGGTTGCCCTGCTCGCCGATGGGCACCTGCTGGTGGAGGGCGCCCCGGGCCTGGCGAAGACCAGCGCGATCCGTGCACTGGCCGAACGCCTGGACGCCGACTTCGCCCGCGTCCAGTTCACGCCCGACCTGCTGCCGGCGGACCTGACCGGCACCGAGGTATGGCGTCCCCATGATGGCCGCTTCGAATTCCAGGCGGGGCCGATCTTCCACCCGCTGCTGCTCGCCGATGAAATCAACCGCGCACCCGCCAAGGTGCAATCGGCCCTGCTCGAGGCCATGGGCGAGCGCCAGGTCACCGTGGGCAGGCAGACGTATGCATTGCCGCCGCTGTTCCTGGTGATGGCGACGCAGAATCCGATCGAACAGGAAGGAACCTTTCCCCTGCCCGAGGCGCAGCTCGACCGCTTCCTGATGCATGTGCGCATCGGCTATCCCGAGGCGGCGACCGAAACCGAGATCCTGCGCCTCGCGCGCGACCGCGCTCGTGCGAGCGCGCGTGCGACGCCGTCCTCGATCCCGCGCATGCCGCAGGCAGATGTCTTCGCCGCCCGCGCGGCCGTACTCGACCTGCATGTCGCACCCGCGGTGGAGCGCTATCTCATCGAGCTCGTCCTCGCGTCGCGTGATGCGCGGCGGTACGACGCCACGCTGGCGCGCCGCATCGCCTGGGGCGCGAGCCCGCGAGGTTCGATCGCGCTTGAACGGTGCGCACGTGCGCACGCCTGGCTGGCTGGGCGTGACTTCGTAACGCCCGACGACGTCCGCGCGATCGCGCCCGACGTCTTGCGTCATCGCATCCTGCCCAGCTATGAGGCGACCGCCGAGGGCTGGGATGGCGATCGCCTGGTCGCCGAACTGCTGCGGCAGGTGCCGCTGCCCTGAGCATGCGCGCGCACGACGTCCAACCGGGGCCTTTGCAGACAGACGCCGCCACGGCGGGCGACGGCATCACGCCGACGCTGGCGGAACTGGTGGCCCTGCGCGGCAGCACCAGCGGCCGCCGCAATGCGCGCCTGGGACGCCACGGTACGAGCGGGCACGCGCTTTCGCCGCTACGCGGCCGGGGTATGGAATACGCTGAGTCGCGGGACTACGTCGCCGGCGACGACGCGCGCCACATCGACTGGCGCCTCACCGCACGGACCGGACGCGCGCATACCAAGTTGTTCCAGGCCGAACGCGAGCGACTGACCCTGATCGTCGCGGATACCGCGCCCTCCCTTTACTTCGGTACCCGCGTGCGCTTCAAGTCGGTCCAGGCGGCACGCGCCGGCGCCGTGGCGGCATGGGCGGCCGCGCGCGACGGCGACCGCATCGCCGCATTGCGCGGCAGCCTGCGGGATGCGCCCCTTACGCCAGCATCCGGAGCGCGCGGCGCGCTGCGCGTGCTGGATGCCATGGTGCGCTGGTATGCCCAGCCGCCCTCCGAAGACACGGGCCTCGCCGTCGCGCTCGACCATGCGCAACGACTGCTGCGGCCGGGTTCGCGCCTCGTCCTACTGGCTGATCCACGCAGTGTTGCCGCGCTGCCGGAGCAACGCTGGCCCGCGCTGGCGCAGCACCATGAAGTCATCGTCCTGCTGCTGACCGATCCGCTCGAAACGGCGCCGCCGAAGTGCGTGCTGCCTTTCAGCAGCAACGGCCATCGTTTTGAACTGGACCTGGCGGCAGCCGCGCAACACCAGCGTTGGCTGCGCGAATTCGCGAGCCCGGTCGAAGCCGCGATCGCATCGCTGCCTGCGCGTGGCATACGCGTGCAGGCCTTGCCGACCGATGCGCCCAGTGAATCATGGCTGCCGCTGCTAGGCCATGCGCGGCCGATGGTGGCGTGATGACGGATCCCACGCTCGTGCTGCGGGATATCCACCAGGGCATCGCTCCGCCGTGGTGGCCGCCGGCGCCGGGCTGGTGGATCGCTGGCGCGCTGGTGCTGGCGCTCGGCGCGGCCTATGCGGCGTGGCGCAACCACGAGCGCAGGAAACAGCGTCGCGTCGCAAACCTGTTCGATAGCGCGATGGAAGCAGCGAACGATCTGCCGGCGCAGGTCGCCGCGATGTCGGAACTGCTACGTCGCGCCGGGCGCCGCGGCAATCCGCTTGCCGACAAGCTGCAGGGCGAGGCCTGGCTCGCATGGCTCGACACGGGCGACGCGCGCCAATCCTTCAGCCTGGGCGCCGGGCGCCTGCTGTTGGATGGTGGCTTCAGGCGCGATGTCGATGCTGGGGACGTCGCCGCGCTGCGGGCGTTGGCGCGCGCGCGCTTCATCGCCTGGATGGTGAAGTGACCATGCCATCGTTGGCCTTCCTCGATGGGTTGCGGGACTGGTTTGCATGGCCATGGCTGCTGCTGGCGTTGCCATTGCCGCTGCTGGCCCGATGGTTATTGCCGGCATCGCGTACGACCGGTGCCGCCCTCAAGGTGCCTTACGGCGCGCGCCTCGACGCGATCGCGCAGCTCGGCGGGCACGCCCTGCGCGGCAGCGGCATGAACCCGCTGATTGCACTCGCGTGGATCCTGTTGTGCCTCGCCGCCGCGCGCCCACAGCAATTCGGCGAAGCGGTGCAGCCACCGCAGGTTGGCCGCGACCTGATGCTTGCCCTCGACCTTTCCGGCAGCATGAGCGAACCCGACATGGAACTCGGCGGCCGTCCCGTCGATCGCCTTACCGCCGCGAAGGCGGTGCTTGCCGACTTCCTCGACCGGCGCGCCGGCGACCGCGTCGGCCTGCTGGTGTTCGGTCGCCGCGCCTATGCATTGACGCCACTCACGCTCGACCGCGATTCGGTACGCGAGCAGCTCGACGACAGTGTGGTCGGGCTGGCGGGACAGGAAACCGCCATCGGCGACGCTATCGGCCTGGCCGTGAAACGGCTGCGCACACAACCGGCGGAACAGCGCGTACTGATCATGCTGACGGATGGCGTCAACACCGCCGGGGTGCTCGATCCACGCAAAGCGGCCGAACTGGCGCGGGGCGAGCACGTGCGCGTGCACGCCATCGCGTTCGGCGGCGAAGGCTCGCTGTCGGTGTTCGGCTTCAAGCTGCCGCTGCCCGGTGCCGGCGACGAGATCGACGAAGCGACCCTGCGCATGGTGGCCAAGCAGACCGGCGGTCGTTTCTTCCGTGCGCGCGACACCGCCGAATTGGCCGGCATCTACGCGGAGATCGACCGCCTGGAGCCGATCCGTCGCCCCGGCAAGGCCGTGCGACCGAAACTGGAGCGCTATGCATGGCCGCTGTCGGCGGCACTCGCGTGCGCCCTGTTTGCGTTTGCGTGGCCGCGGAGGCGCGCATGAACTACGCGGAGCTGCTGCAGGATCTGGGCTCGCTGCACTTCCTGCGTCCGGGTTGGCTGGGTGCATTGCTGTTACTGCCCCTGCTCGCATGGTGGTGGAAAAAGCGCCAGCGGCAGCAGAGTGCCTGGCGTGGACTGGTCGACCCGCACCTGCTGCCGCATCTGCTCGATGCACGTGGCGATCGCCGCAGCCGCCATGGCATCTGGTTGGCGGCGGCCGGCTATCTGCTGGCCGTGCTCGCGCTGGCGGGGCCGAGTTGGCGCCAGTCCACGCAACCGCTGTGGCAGAGCCGCACTCCCGTGGTCGTCGCGCTGGACCTGTCGAGCGCGTCGCTCGCTGCCGACATGCCGCCGTCCCGGCTGGCGCAGGCGCGCGCCAAGCTCGCCACCCTGCTGCGCGAACGCAGCGGCGGGCCGATCGCCCTCGTCGCCTTTGCCGGCGACGCCTTTACCGTGGCGCCGTTGACGGACGATGCCGCGAATGTCGCCCTGTTCCTCGATGCGTTGCAGCCCGATGTGATGCCACGCGACGGGCAACGTCCGGGCGATGCGATCGCATGGTCCGCGCAACTGTTGCAGCGGGCCGGGGCCACGCGCGGCGACATCGTCGTGCTGACCGATCACGCCGACACGGCCGCCATCGGCGCCGCTGCCGACGCGGCAGGCATGGGCTATCGCGTGTCCGCCCTGGGGCTGGGTAGCGAAGCCGGCGCCGCTTACCGGCGTAGCGCCGGTGAGATCGCGAATGCGCGCCTGGACGCGGCTTCGTTGCGCAGGCTCGCGGCAAGCGGCAATGGCCGCTATGTGGCGCTTGCCAGCGACGATGCCGATTTGCGCGCGCTGGGCCTGCTCGAGCCGGGCCTGCGCGAGCTGGGCCGGACCGACGCCGCCGGCAGGGGCACGGCCGGACGGGCGTGGCGCGACGAGGGCTATTGGCTGTTGCCGCCATTGCTGCTGCTGGCACTGCTGGCGTTCCGCCGTCGCGGCGGCGGCGCCGTGGCGGTGCTCGTGTTGTCCTTCGCACTGCCACTGGGCAAGGCGCAAGCGACGGATCTGTGGAAGCGGCCCGACCAGGCCGAATACGCGCGGATGCAGCGCGGCAACCAGGCGTATCGCAGCGGCGATTACCCATCCGCCGCCAGGCAATACCAGGGCATCGACAACGCCACCGCGCACTACAACCGCGGCAATGCATTGGCGAAGGCGGGGCAGTATCCGCAGGCGATCGAGGCCTACGACCGGGCACTGCGCGAGCAGCCCGGCATGGCCGATGCCATCGCCAACCGGCGCGCGGTGGAAGCCGCGATGAAGCGCCAGCAGCAATCCGGATCGCAGCAGGGCGAGCAGTCGCAGAGCGGGCAGTCGCAGGGCGGGCAGGGGCAAGGCCAATCCACCCAGCCTTCGTCCGCGCAGCCGGATGCCGCCTCGAAGGCGGGTTCGCAGCAGCAACCATCGCAACGACAGCAGCAGGGCACGCCGCCACAGGGCAAGCCGGAGCAGGCACAGGACAAAGCGCAGCAGGCGCAACCCTCCGCCGCTTCGCCGCAGGATGCGCAGGCCCAGCAGCAGGCCGACCGGGCCCAGCGCGAACGCATGCAACGCGCGCTGCAGCAGGCGCGCGAACACGATGGCAAGCAGGCATCGCAGGCCCGGGCCCGCGTCGAGGAAACCCCGGAACAACGCGAGCGACGGCTCGCCAACGAAGCCTGGCTCAAGCGCGTACCGGACGATCCGGGCGGGCTGCTGCGGGCGAAATTCCGCCTCGAGTACGAACGCCGCGTGGCGCAGGGCAGGGCCACACCATGAAGCCGATGTCATCACGCGTGCAGCGCGCGTTTGCCTTCCTGCTGTTGTTGCTGGCCGCGCTGCCGGCTTTCGCGCAGACGCGCGCGTGGCTCGATCGCGATCGCATCGGCGCCAATGAAACCGTCACCCTCAACATCCAGAGCGACAGCATGGCGCGCCCGGACTACGACCCGTTGCTGCGCGACTTCAACATCAGCGGACGCAGCAGCCGTACCGGAATGGACAACACCGGCGTGCACAGTCTGTTTGCCGTCGCCCTGCAGCCGCGCCGCGCCGGCCGGATCGTGATTCCCTCGCTCGATGTCGGCGGCGCGCGTACCCAGCCGCTCACCCTGCAGGTGGAGGCCGTCGCAGCGCCTGTGCCCACGCACGCGGGCGATGACGTCTTCATCGAAAGCGAGCCCGACGCCACCAGTCCCTATGTGCAGCAGACAGTGGGCTGGGTGGTGCGCCTGTACTCGGCGGCGCCGCTGCTTTCGGGCCAGCTCGACCAGGCCGAACCGGACGGGGCCTCGCTGCAGCAGGTGGGCGAGGACGCGCGCTATTCGCGCGAAGTCGCCGGCCGCCGCTACGAAGTGATCGAGCGCCGCTACCAGCTCATTCCCGAACGCAGCGGCGAACTGCGCATCCCCGGCGCGGTGTTCGAAGGTCGTGGCACCGGCGGCTTCTTCGATGAGCTGTTTGGCGATCGCGGCGGCGCGCTCAATGCGCAGGCGCCCGTCCGCGTCCTGCAGGTACAGCCCATACCCGCCAATGCCCCCCAGCCATGGTTGCCGTTGCGCGACCTGCAGTTGCGCTACGCGACCTCGCCCCGCGACCTGCGCGCGGGCAATGCCGGCGCCCTTGTCATCGAGGCCGTCGCCGACGGCGTCACCGCGGCGCAGATGCCGGAGCTGCAGCTACCGCCGATCGACGGCGTGCAGGTGTTCGCCGATCCGGTGCAGGCCGACGAGACGTTCCGCGATGGCCGTCCACGCGTGAAGCTCACCCGCCGCTTCTCGCTGGTGCCCTCGCGCGCAGGCGCGGCGCGCCTGTCGGGCCTGCGCATCGACTGGTGGGACGTGGGCGCGGGTGCGAGACGTACAGCCGCGTTGCCGCCACTGGCGTGGACCGTGGCCGCGGCCGATGGCACGCCGGCGCCCGCCACGGTGGCGAATACGACCGCCGCGACAGCGGCAACCGCGGCGACCCCAGCGCCGACCGGCATCCAGGGTGCAGATCGCGGCTGGGTGCTGGCCACGCTGCTGTTCGCGGCGCTGTGGCTGTTCACCCTGGTGTGGGGGCTGCACGAGCGCGCCCAACACGCACCGCGTTCGCGTGCCGGCGCGCCGGGCGATGCGCCATCGCCCCCGGCACCATCACGCACCTCGACCGAACTCAAACGCGCCCTGGAAACCGGCAGTCTTGGCGACGTCGCCGACGTCCTCCAGGCCATGGCGGCGCCGCCCGCGCGCGACCTCGACGAACTGCTCGCCCGACTGGACGACCCCCGGCAGCGCGATGCACTCGATGCGCTGCAACGCGCGCGCTGGGGCAACGGGGACGGCGTGCGTGCCCGCCAAGTGCTGAAAAGTGCCTTCGCCCACGGGCCGCGCTGGCGTGGTGCATCCGCGCCCCCCCCATCGCTGCTGCCCCCGCTGTATCCGGAAGGGTGACATAGGCAAAAACTGAACAGGGCGGCCTTGCTGTACTCTCGCGGCTGTTTTGCCCATGAGAACCAGCGAATGAGCCACATCAGTCTGCCCGCAGTCACGTCCAAGGGCCTCCCGCTGCACGTCAAGGTGCTGATCGGTTTCGTGCTCGGCGCGGTGCTGGGATTGATCGCTCACGCCTCGGGCGCCGATACGCCCTTCATCAATGGCGTCATCGAATACGTGACGCGTCCCGCCGGGCAGATCTTCCTCAACCTGCTCTTCATGCTGGTGTTGCCGCTGATGTTTTCCGCGCTGGTGCTGGGCGTCGCCGAACTGGGCGACATCGCCAGCCTCGGCCGCCTCGGCTGGCGCACGCTGACCTACACCGCTGCCGTGACCGGCGCGGCCGTGGCGATCGGCCTGCTGATGGTCAACCTGATCCAGCCCGGCCTGCACATGGATCCGGCGCTGGTGCAGAAGGCGATGAGCAGCAATGCCGGCAAGGTCGGCGACATCGTCGCCAGCGGCCAGCAGCTCAAGGTGCTCGACCTGCTGGTCAACATCGTCCCGCACAACGTGCTCGCGGCCGGCGGCGACGACAAGCAGAAGCTGGGCATCGTGTTCTTCGCGCTGATGATCGGCATCGGCCTGGTGCTGACGCCGTCGCCGGCGACGCAGGCGTTCAAGCACGCGCTGCAGGGCCTGTTCGAGATCAGCATGCGCCTGATCGGCTTGTTCATCCGCCTCGCGCCGTACGCGGTGGCCTGCTTCATGTTCGGCCTGTGCGCGCAGCTGGGCTTTGACGTGCTCGCGGGCCTGGCGTACTTCGTGGTCACGGTGGTGCTGGCATTGGCCATCCACATGTTCGTGGTGTTGCCGCTGTGGGTGAAGTTCATGGGCGGCATGTCGCCGCGCACCTTCTTCCGCGGCAGCCAGGAAGCCGTGCTGACCGCATTCGCCACCGCGTCATCCACCGCCACCCTGCCGGTGACCCTGCGGGTGGCCGAGGAAAACCTGCGCCTGCCGCGCAAGGTCAGCCGCTTCGTGCTGACCGTCGGCGCCTCGGCCAACCATCACGGCACCGCGCTGTTCGAAGGCGTGACCGTGCTGTTCCTGGCGCAGGTGTTCGGCCTGCACCTGCCTTTGGCCGAGCAGCTGATGGTGCTGGGGCTGTGCATCCTCGGCGGCATCGGCACCGCCGGCATCCCCTCCGGTTCGCTGCCGGTGATCGCGATGATCTGCGGCATCATCGGCCTCAACCCGGCGGGCATCGGCATCATCCTGGGCGTCAACAGCTTCCTCGACATGTGCCGGACCTCGCTCAATGTCACCGGCGACCTGGCGACTGCGGTCGTCGTCTCCGCACGCAGCGGCGAAGTGGCCGAAGCCGAATTGCAGGCGACCGAAACCACGGCCTGAGCATTCCCGCCCCGCGGCTGCGGGGCTGTTGTCCCGGGCGCCGCCCGCGCGGTGCGTTGACCGTCCCCAAAGCGCGGGCTTGGTAAGCTCCGGCATCCGCCGCCGGAGCAGGGACCATGAGCGAAACCAACCGCTCCGCTTCACGGAAGCTGCCGCTGCACTGGAAGATGCTGATCGGCTTCCTCGTCGGCCTGGTCGCGGGGCTGGTCGTGCACTACACCGTTGGCGGCGATGCCGGCTGGGTGAAAGTGCTCACCACTTATGTCACCCAGCCTGCCGCGACGATCTTCCTGCGCCTGATCTTCATGCTGGTGATCCCGCTGCTGTTCGCGGCGCTGGTCATCGGCGTGGCGGAGATGGGCGACATACGTGCGTTCGGGCGCGTCGGCTGGCGCACGCTGGCCTACACGGTCGTGATGTCGGCGCTCGCCGTCGTCCTGGGCCTGGTGCTGGTGAACCTGTTCAAGCCAGGTGCCGGCGTCGACGAGGCGCAGGCGTTGAAGCTGCTCAGCGACAACGCCGAGCGCGCGCGCAGCATCGTCAGCAACGCCGGCGAGCAGCCCAAGGGCATCGACATGCTGGTGTCGATCGTCCCGGACAACATCGTCGCCGCCGCATCGAGCAACAACACCATCCTGTCGGTCATGTTCTTCGCGCTGATGCTCGGCATCGGTCTGGTGATTACCCGCAACGAGGCGACCGAGACGCTCAAGCGCGGCATCCAGGGGCTGTTCGACGTATCGATGGTGCTGATCGGCATGGTGATCAGGCTCGCGCCCTACGCCGTGGCGTGCCTGATGTTCAACATGACCGTGGTGTTCGGTTGGGACCTGCTGGGCAAGCTCGCCGAATACGTGCTCGTGGTCGTGCTGGCGCTCGCCCTGCACCTGTTCGTGACCTACTCGATCGCACTGAAGCTGGTCGGCGGCTGGTCGCCGCTGAAGTTCTTCCGCGGCGCGCAGGAAGCGATGCTGCTCGCGTTCTCCACTGCCTCGAGCAACGCCACCCTGCCGACCTCGCTGCGCATCGCCGACGAACTTGGCCTGCCCAAGCGCATCTCGCGCTTCGTGCTCACCGTCGGTGCCACCGCCAACCAGAACGGCACCGCGCTGTTCGAGGGCGTCACTGTGATCTTCCTCGCCCAGTTCTTCGGCGTGGACCTGTCGCTGACCCAGCAGGTGACGGTGATGTTCGTCTGCATCCTCGGCGGCATCGGCACCGCCGGCGTCCCGTCCGGCTCGCTGCCGGTGGTGGCGCTGATCTGCGCGATGGTCGGCGTGAAACCCGAGGGCATCGGCCTGATCCTGGGTGTCAACCACTTCCTCGACATGTGCCGGACGACGCTGAACGTGACCGGCGACCTCGCCATTGCGGCGATGGTGTCGCGCGGGGAGAGCGACGTCCCGGCCGCGGAAGCGCGCGTCGAGGCCGCATAGCGGGACTTCGACCCGCGCAAGGCCCCAGCACCCGTCCGGGCCGGGAGCGCTTCGCCGCCGTGTGGGACAATGCGCCTCCCGACGGCCCATGGACGACCGGCCGCCGCACCCTTTCCGCCTCGATCCCCGACCGCCCATGACGACGCCTGCCTCCGAAAAGCCTGGCCGCCGCGACCTCGCCAACGCCATCCGTTTTCTCGCCATCGACGCGGTCCAGGCCGCCAACTCCGGCCATCCGGGCATGCCCATGGGCATGGCCGACATCGCCGAAGTGCTGTGGAACGACTACCTGCGCCACAGCCCCGACAACCCGACGTGGTTCAACCGCGACCGCTTCCTGCTTTCCAACGGCCACGGCTCGATGCTGCAGTACGCGCTGTTGCACCTGGCCGGCTATGACCTGTCGATCGACGACCTGAAGAAGTTCCGCCAGCTCGAGTCGAAGACCCCGGGCCATCCGGAGAACTTCATGACCCCGGGCGTGGAAACCACCACCGGTCCGCTCGGCCAGGGTTTCGCCAACGCGGTCGGCATGGCACTCGCGGAGAAGCTGCTGGCGCAGCGCTTCAACCAGCCCGAGTTCGAGGTCGTCGATCACCACACTTACGTGTTCATGGGCGACGGTTGCCTGATGGAAGGCATCTCGCACGAGGCCGCTTCGCTGGCCGGCACCTGGGGCCTACACAAGCTGATCGCGTTCTGGGACGACAACAAGATCTCGATCGACGGCAACACCGACGGCTGGTTCACCGACAACACGCCGGCACGCTTCGAGGCCTACGGCTGGAACGTCGTGCGCGGCGTCAACGGCCATGATCCGGTCGAGATCAAGACCGCGATCGAGACCGCGCTGAAGTCCGGCGACAAGCCGACCCTGATCTGCTGCCGCACCACGATTGGTTTTGGTTCGCCCGGCAAGGCCGGCAAGGAATCCAGCCACGGCGCGCCGCTGGGCAAGGACGAAGTCGCCGCCACGCGCGAGGCGCTGAACTGGCCGCACGCCGCGTTCGATATCCCACGGGAGATCGGTGAGGCGTGGCGCGCCAACCGCGCCGGCCTGGTGCGCGAGGAGCAGTGGAACACCCTGTTCGAAAAGTACGCGAACCGGTATCCGCAGCTTGCCGACGAGTTGATGCGGCGCAACCGCAACGAGCTGCCGGAAGGGTTCATCGCCGCCGCCGACGCCTACATCGCCAAGCTGCAGGCAGAGGGCCCGGTCGTCGCCTCGCGCAAGGCCTCGCAGATGGCGATCGAAGCCTTCGCGCCGCTGCTGCCGGAACTGATCGGCGGCTCCGCCGACCTCGCGCATTCCAACCTCACCCTGTGGAAGGGCAGCAAGTCGGTCGCCACCGACGACCCGAACGCCAACTACGTCTATTACGGCGTGCGCGAATTCGCGATGACCGCGATCAGCAATGGCCTCGGCCTGCACGAGTGCTTCATCCCGTACGACGCCACCTTCCTCGTCTTCAGCGATTACGCACGCAACGCCGTGCGCATGAGCGCGCTGATGGGCGCGCACGCGATCCACGTCTACACGCATGACTCGATCGGCCTGGGCGAGGACGGCCCGACCCACCAGCCGATCGAACACCTCGCCTCGCTGCGCTACATCCCCGGCAACGACGTGTGGCGTCCGTGCGACGCGGTCGAATCCGCGGTGTGCTGGAAGAAGGCGATCGAGCGCTACAACGGACCCAGCTGCCTGGTCTTCTCGCGCCAGAACCTGCCGCACCAGCCGCGCACCGCGCAGCAGGTCGCCGACATCGAACGCGGTGGCTACGTGCTGAGGGATTCGGTCGGCGCGCCGGAGATCATCCTGATCGCGACGGGCTCGGAAGTCGGTCTCGCCATGCAGGCCGCCGAGCAACTCGGCGACAAGGCCCGCGTTGTATCGATGCCGTCCAGCGACGTGTTCGAGCGCCAGGACGCGCAGTATCGCGAAAGCGTGCTGCCCAGGGCCTGCCGCAAGCGCATCGCCATCGAAGCCGGCGTCACCGGTTTCTGGCGCCAGTACGTCGGCCTGGACGGCGCCGTCGTCGGCATCGACAGCTACGGCGCCAGCGCGCCGATCGAACAGCTGCTGCCGCACTTCGGCTTCACCGTGGAGAAGGTGGTCGCGGCGGCGCAGTCGCTGGGCTGAGCCTCCCCATGCGGTCATGAAAACGGCGCCCGAGGGCGCCGTTTTTGTTTGCGGCCAACGCCTGGTGCGGGAGGCCGGAATGCGGCGCGTCCCCCTTGTGGCCCCGGGTTTTTCCCGGCACCCTGCGCGATCCATACGCAAGCGTACGCGTGCATGACCGTCCCCGCGCCACATTCCCGCTTCCCCCATCTGTTCGCACCGCTCGACCTCGGCTTCTGCACGCTGCCCAACCGCGTGTTGATGGGCTCGATGCATACCGGGCTGGAGGACAAGGCGCGCGACTTCCCCAGGCTCGCCGCGTACTTCGCCGAGCGCGCGGCAGGCGGTGTCGGGCTGATGGTCACCGGCGGCTTCTCGCCGAACATCGAAGGCTGGCTCAAACCGTTCGGCGGCACGCTGCGCTGGCCGTGGGACGTGGGCAAGCATCGCCAGGTCACGCGCGCGGTGCACGCGCACGGCGGTCGCATCTGCCTGCAGATCCTGCATGCCGGCCGCTACGGCTACCAACCGCTGCAGGTGGCGCCGTCGAAGCTGAAGGCGCCGATCAATCCGTTCACCCCGCGCCCGCTGTCGGCCGGCGGCATCGAGCGCCAGATCAGGGCGTTCGTGCGCACCGCGAAGCTCGCACGCGATGGCGGCTACGACGGCGTCGAGGTGATGGGTTCGGAAGGCTACCTGCTCAACCAGTTCACCGTGCCGCGCACCAACAAGCGCAACGACGCCTGGGGCGGCGATACGGCCAGGCGCATGCGCTTCGCGGTGGAGATCGTGCGCCGCATCCGCGAGGCCTGCGGGCCGGACTTCATCATCATCTACCGCCTGTCGATGCTCGACCTGGTCGACGACGGCGGTGCCTGGGACGACGTGGTCGCGCAGGCCAGGGCGGTGGAAGCTGCCGGCGCGACGATCATCAACACCGGCATCGGCTGGCACGAGGCGCGCATTCCCACCATCGCCACCTCGGTGCCGCGTGGCGCTTTCACCGGCATCACCGCGCGCCTGAAGCCGCACGTAAGCCTGCCGCTGGTCACCACCAACCGCATCAACATGCCGGATGTCGCCGAGCGCATCCTCGCCGCCGGCGAAGCCGACATGGTGTCGATGGCGCGGCCGCTGCTGGCCGATCCGCAGTGGGTGGAGAAGGCGCGCGCCCGGCGCGTCGACGAGATCAACACCTGCATCGCCTGCAACCAGGCCTGCCTGGACCATGTCTTCCAGAACAAGACCGCAAGCTGCCTGGTCAATCCGCGTGCATGCGCGGAAACCGAGCTCGTGTATGCGCCGACCACGTCGCCGAAGAAGATCGCCGTGGTCGGCGCCGGCCCCGCCGGGCTGGCCGCGGCCACCGTCGCGGCCGAACGCGGCCACCGCGTCACCCTGTTCGATGCCGCCGGCGAAATCGGCGGCCAGTTCAACCTTGCCAAGCGGATTCCCGGCAAGGAAGAGTTCTTCGAGACGCTGCGCTACTTCCGCCGCAAGCTCGAGCTGGCGAAGGTCGAGGTCCGCCTCAACACGCGCGCCGATGCGACCACGCTGGCGACCTCGTTCGACGAGGTAGTGCTGGCCAGCGGCATCCGCCCGCGCGCGGTCGACTTCCCCGGTTCGACGCATCCCAAGGTGCTCAGTTACATCGACGTGCTGACCGGCCGCGTCGTGCCCGGTGCGAAGGTGGCGATCGTGGGCGCAGGCGGCATCGGCTTCGACGTGGCCGAGTTCCTCGTGCACGAAGGGCGCGCCCCGGATGCGGGCATGCCGGCGCTGGATGCGCAACGCTGGCGTGCCGAATGGGGCGTGGACATCGCCTACGAGGGCAACCGCGGCGGTCTGCGCGAGGCGGTCCCCGAGCCACCGGCGCGTGCGGTGTGGCTGCTGCAACGCAGTCCAGGCAAGCCGGGCGCGAAACTCGGCAAGACCACCGGCTGGATCCACCGCGCCACGCTCAAGGCAAAGCAGGTGCGGATGCTGGGTGGCGTGGAATACGTCGGTATCGACGACGAGGGCTTCCACATCCGTGTGGACGGCGCGCAGCAGACGCTGGCGGTCGACCACGTTGTGATCTGTGCGGGACAGGAGCCCTACAAGCCGCTCGCCGAAGACCTACGCGCTGCAGGCGTGCCCGTGCACGTCATCGGCGGCGCCGACGTCGCCGTCGAACTCGATGCCAAGCGTGCGATCGACCAGGGTAGCCGGGTCGCGGCGGCGCTCTAGAACGGCAACAGGCAGCAATGAAAACGGCGCCCGGGCGCCGTCCTCTTATCTACTGCGCGGGTCCGAAGTCTCGCGCAGCGCCAGAGCGAGCAAGCGGGCTTCCAGCCTTTCCGCGATTCCGCGTGGCGCCAGCAGCCCCATGCGTTGCAGCGATTCACGGTCCTGTGCCGCGGGCGAAACCGAGGCACGCAATACCGTCCGCAGTTTGCCGCCGCGCGAGGCGGTAGCCGCCTTGAGCCAGCCCAATGCCTTGACCAGCCGTTGCTCGACCGGGGTGAAGTCGCTGCCCAACGGGTAGTCGGGCAGGGCGCCATTGCGGCGGAACGCGGACAGGGACTCGCGCAGGTGGTCCGGCGTATTGCGATGGGCGCGAGCAGGCAACGCCGCATCGCGCCGCAACTTGCCGTTGGCGACCGCGGTGGCCTGGAGTTCGTGCTGGAAGCGGGTGTCGGTGATGGCGAGCATGGCCGCGATGCAGTCCTCGTCGCTGCGCCCGCGCACGTCGGCGATGCCGTACTCGCTGATGTAGACATCGCGCAGGTGGCGCGGGATGGTGGTGTGGCCGTAGTTCCACACGATGTTGGAGCGGGTGCGTCCGCCGGCATCGCGGGTCGCGCGCAGCAGCAGTGCCGAACGCCCATCGGGCAGGGCATGGGCCATGGCGACGAAGTTGTACTGGCCGCCGACACCCGAAACCACGTGGCCGTCGGACAGCGCGTCGGATACGGCGGCGCCGAGCGCCGTCGCCATCATGCAGGTATTGAAGAAGCGGGCATCGCGCCGTTGCAGGCGTTCCAGCGCTTCGTTGCCGCCGTAGAGTTCGTTGACCGCGCTCACGCGCTTCATGCCTATGGCGCGGCGCTCGTCGGCGGACAGGTCGCGCAACCACTGGTAGAGGTCCGGCGAACCCAGGTAGAACGCGCCGTGCAGGTACTCGCCTTCGCGCAGCAGGCGCGCACGGTCGTCGGCGGTCGCGAAGCCGTCGGCCAGGCGCTGCATCAGGCCGATGTCGTCGACCACCCTGCGCTTGATGACGCCGGTTTCGACGAGGCGGCGGAAGCCTTCGTTGATCATTTCGCTGCAGCCGTACAGGCCCTGCGTGAACGGCGACAGCCCGGCGTTCTCCGCCGCGGGCGAGCCCAGCGCATGCAGCACCGCGCGGTACGCGCCGTTGTCCGTATGGCGCAGCACCAGCGCGTGGCACAGGGCATCGGCCAGCGCACCGATGCCGATCTGCAACGTGCCGCCGTCGCGCACCAGGGTGCTGGCGTGGAAGCCGATGGCGTAGTCGGCGTCGTTCACCGGCTGGCGCGGCAGTCCGAACAGCCGCGGATACGGGCCGGGCGGGACGACGACGATGTCGAAGAAGCCGGACTCCACCGCGGCATCGCCATCGAGCCACGGCAATTCCGGATCGACTTCCGCCACCAGCACGGGTCGTGGCAGGCCGCGCGCGACGATGGCGTCGATCGCATCGAAGGTCAGGTCGGTGTTGCAGGAGAGCGACAGGTGCGTGCCGTCGGCCGAGCGCGCCACCTTCTGCACGATCGCGTTGACACCGCGGTCGCCGAGCGCGCGCGCGACGTGGGTGTAGTTGAGGCTTGCGTAGCGTCGTTGCGCCTGCTTCGAGTGCAGAAGCGCACCCGACTGCATGTAGAACTCCTCGACTTCGATGTGCGCGGGCAGCGCGTCGCGCTTGAGCGCCTGCACGTAGGCCAGGCGCGGAAAGTCATCGCCGAAGTGGCGTTGCGCGAAGGGTTTCAGGAAGCGTGCTTCCAGGCCCTTGCCGCCACCGGGCGGATCCAGCGACAGCGCGGTATAGAGGTGCAGCGGACGCGAGGCGTCGGATTCGATGCGGGCATACAGCGCGTTGAGCAGCCGGTGCGGCTTGCCCAGGCCGAGCGGTGCGCCGACATGCAACGGGCCATCGATGCGCGACAGCAGCAGGTCGACGGCCGCGTCGACCGAGTCAAGATGCGCGGGTTGGCTCATGCGCGGAGTATGACTCCGGGGTCCCGCGCGGCGGTAGTTCGTTACCGGTTGGCGGGCGCCGGCAGCAGGCGTGCCAGTCGTGATCCCGCCAGCAGCGCGATGACGAAGACGATGGCTTCGGCCGCGTGTGTGAGATTGGCGAGCGCGGGCCCGGGGCAGTAGCCCGCGATGCCCCAGCCGATCCCGAACAGTGCGCTGCCCACCAGCAGGCGCGCATCGAGTCGCGAGGAGGGTGGTGCAGGCAGCGCTTCGTTTGCCAGTGTGCGTCCGCGCCGCCGCAGCCATGCGAAGCCCGGCACCGAAACCGTCAGCGCGCCGCCCATGACCAGGGCTAGGGACGGATCCCATTGACCCGCGAGATCGAGGAAGTTGAGCACCTTGTCCGGATTGGTCATGCCGGATACGGCAAGCCCCAGGCCGAACAACAGTCCCGCAGCCACGGCGAATGCGATCCGCTTCATGCAATGCCTCCGATGACATGCCGTAGCACGTATACGGTGAGTGCGCCGAAGCCCATGAAAACAATCACGGCGACGAGCGATCGTCGGGATAGCCGGGAGAGCCCGCAGATTCCGTGCCCACTGGTGCAGCCGCTGCCCAGCCGGGTGCCGAAGCCCACCAGCAATCCCGCGGCGATAAGCCACGGCAACGGAAAGCCGGTGCGTGGCACGGCGCCGCTGGCGGCGAGCCACAGCCCCCCAGCGAGGATCAGGCCGAGCAGGAATCCGATCCGCCAGCCGCGTTCCGATTCCTGTTCGACCGCCGCGGTGACGATACCGCTGATGCCGGCGATGCGTCCCAGCGTGGCATAGAGCAGGGTCGCGGCGAGTCCGATCAGTGCGCCGCCAATCAACGCGGAAACAGGCGTGAACGCGGTCGGCATGGCGGTGATCAGAACTGGTCCAGTGGCATCCGCAGGTAACGGATGCCGTTGACCGAAGGGCTCGGCAGCACGCCTGCGCGCAGGTTGACCTGCAATGCCGGGATGATCAGTGCGGGCGTGGCAAGCGTGGCATCGCGCGCTTCGCGCAGCGCGACGAATTCGGCCTCGCTGACGCCTTCGCGCACGTGGGTGTTGCTGCGCTTCTGCTCGCCGATCGTGGTTTCGCAGGCGACGGGACGTCCACCCGGGCCGTAGTCGTGGCAGACGAAGATGCGCGTCGAATCCGGCAACTGGTACAGGCGTTCGATCGAGCGGTACAGCATCGCGGCGTCGCCGCCGGGGAAATCGCAGCGCGCGGTGCCGGCATCGGGCATGAACAGCGAGTCGCCGGTGAACAAGGCATCGCCGATCAGGTAGGCCAGGCTGTCGCGGGTGTGGCCGGGTACCGGGATCGCGCTGGCGCGCACCGCACCCAAGGTGAATTCGTCGTCGTCACTGAACAGGCAGTCGAAATGTCCGGCCGCCGTTTCCGGGTTCAACTCGAACAGGGGGGCGAACGTGCGTTGCACCTCGCGGATGCCCTGGCCGATGGCGACCATCGCGTCGGGCAATTGCGCGGCGAGCCATTGCGCCGCGGTGAGGTGGTCGGCGTGGGCATGGGTCTCCAGCAGCCAGCGCACCTGGAACCCGTGCTCGTTGACGCAATCGAGCAGCTTCTGCGCCGAGACGTGCGTGATATGCGCGGACTTGGCATCGAAATCCAGCACCGGATCGATGATCGCCGCCTGCCGGCTGGCGGGATCCGCGACGACGTAGCTCCACGTGCCGGTGTCGGCATGGTGGAACGGGAATACCTGTACAGCCGCCTGCACTGTCGTCGCGGTCGTGTTCATTGCTGCGGAGCCAGGGATTCGTTGAGCAGCGTCGCCAGGCGCCAGGCGGCGATGCGGATGCGCTGTTCGGCCAGCGCGCGGTGCTTTTCGGAATAGCTGCGATCGAGCTTGTGCACTTCCTGGCCATTCTGCACCGGATAGAGCTGGCGCAATTCGGTGAGGCGGCAGGATTCCCCGGCCCACGCGGCCGGCGTCAGTGCGTTCCGGTCCATGGTCGGCGGCCACGGCTCGTGGTCGAGGCGGTCGGCGTATTGCGCGAGGTCGAGACCGCGTTCGGCGAGCACGTAGTAATCCCACACCGAATGCAGGTTGGTGCCCATGACCCCGCCGACGTAGCGGTCGCGGGCATAGGCCTCGGGCTCGAGGTCGGTGCGCAGGCTGATCTGGTACTTGTTGCCGCCCTGGTCATTGCGCGCATTCGCGTGCAGCGGCTGGTGCACGTCGCCGACCAGGTGGACGACGAACTTGAGCGCATCGCGGCGCGCTGCAAGGGGTTGGCTGCGGTCGGCGAGGATCGCGCGCTGCGCATCGATCGCGGCGATCACGCATTGACCGTCCTTGCAGTCGCGCTCGGGCGCATAGCGGCAGCTGTCGCTCGACAGGTTGACGTAGTGCCAGCGCGAGGTCTGCTTGAAGCGTTCCGGGTCGCTGTCGCGCAGGGTGTCCGCCCAGGTGGCGACACCGGCGAGGGTGGGGTCCGGTTCGCCGGCCAGCAGCCGGGCGACCTCGGCCCGGGCCGCGGGGGTGAGATGGCGCTGCGCCAGTTCGCCCACGAGCTTGTGGCCCAGCGCGCTCCACGCGATGACCGGACCGGCCACCAGCAGGCCCAGCAGGGCAATCGCGGCCACGGCACGGGGCCAGCGGCGGGGGCGGAAATGGGAGGGGCGGAGGGCGCCAGGCAGGCGCGTCGGGGGGTTCGGGCTCATGGCCGCCACTCTACCGGAGCCGCATGGCGGCCCCGGTTGCCGTTCCGGCCGCGTTGGCCCGCTCCTGAGTGGGCCCAGCCCGGAGGCCGGGAGGCGCCTGCTAAAATGACGGGCTATCTATCCCGCCCGCGCCCCCGCAGGCCCGCTCTCCCAGGAGGTCTTCCGCAATGACGATCAAGGTTGGCATCAATGGCTTCGGCCGCATCGGACGCAACGTCCTGCGTTCCGCCGTGCAGAACTTCGGCAACGACATCGAGATCGTCGCCATCAACGATCTGCTGGAACCGGACTACCTGGCCTACATGCTGAGCTACGACTCCGTGCACGGCCGCTTCAAGGGCGACGTCAAGGTCGAAGGCAACACCCTCATCGTCAACGGCAAGAAGATCCGCCTGACCCAGGAACGCGATCCGGCCAACCTCAAGTGGGACGAGGTCGGCGCCGACGTCGTCATCGAGTCCACCGGGCTGTTCCTCGACAAGGCCACCGCGCAGAAGCACCTCGATGCCGGCGCGAAGAAGGTCGTGCTGTCGGCGCCGTCGAAGGACGACACGCCGATGTTCGTCTACGGCGTGAACCACGCCAAGTACAACGGCGAGGCGATCATCTCCAACGCTTCGTGCACCACCAACTGCCTGGCGCCGATCGCCAAGGTCATCAACGACAAGTGGGGCATCAAGCGCGGCTTGATGACCACCGTGCACGCGGCCACCGCGACGCAGAAGACCGTCGACGGCCCGAGCAACAAGGACTGGCGCGGCGGCCGCGGCATCCTCGAGAACATCATTCCGTCGAGCACCGGCGCGGCCAAGGCCGTCGGCGTGGTGATCCCGGAACTCAACAAGAAGCTCACCGGCATGGCGTTCCGCGTGCCGACCTCGGACGTGTCGGTGGTCGACCTCACCGTCGAACTGGAAAAGCCGGCCACCTATGCCGAGATCTGCGCGGAAATGAAGGCGCAGTCGGAAGGCGCGCTGAAGGGCGTCCTCGGCTATACCGAAGACAAGGTCGTCGCCACCGACTTCCGCGGCGACGTGCGCACTTCCATCTTCGATGCCGAAGCCGGCATCGCCCTCGATGGCACCTTCGTCAAGCTGGTCAGCTGGTACGACAACGAGTGGGGCTACTCGAACAAGTGCCTCGAAATGGTCAAGGTCGTCGCCGGCAAGTAAGCGACGGTTGTTGGACGTTCCACACGCGATAGATGCGCGTCTGCGGGACCAAGTTCACAAAAAGCCCCGCCTCGCGCGGGGTTTTTTGTTTTTCACTTTTGCTCGTCATCCCGGCGAACGCCGGGATCCAGTTTTTGATAGCGACGGTTGTTGCCAGTTCACAAAAAGCCCCGCCTCGCGCGGGGTTTTTTGTTTTTGCTTTTGCTCGTCATCCCGGCGAACGCCGGGATCCAGTTTTTGATTTTGCCGTTCGCATTTAAGGCAATGGCAGCAGCTGGATCCCGGCGTTCGCCGGGATGACGAGCCAAGGCAAAGCAACGACCAAGGCGAAGCAGCCCTCAGCGCCGTGGTGTAACGTTCCCGCCAAAGCACAGGTCTCGGCTATTGCTTGAGCGACTTCTTGAGCTTCTGCAGTTCGATGAAATTCATGACCGAGATCAGGAACGCAGTAGCGGACAGGATGCTCGCAGTCCCCATGGACAGTTACCTCGAAAGAGTGGCGTGTCTCGAGATGTATCCGATTTTCGCAAGGTCACCACCCCCAATTCTTGCGCCCTGTTGTTCGTAAAATACGAACAGAAACCAGGGTGATACAGTCCTGCCACCAAACGGGGGAGCGGGGCGGCGATGGAAGGATGGATCGTGCTGTTGGTGCTTGCGTTGCTGGCGGTGCCGGTGCTGCTGATCGCGGCGCTGGTGATGATCGGCGGACTCAAGCGGCGCGTGAGCCAGCTTGAAGGCGACGTCGCTCAGTTGCGCACGGCGCGCACCCCCGAAGCCACGATCGCCGGGGAGCCGACGCTGGCTGACTGGATGCGCGAGCAGGGCGCCAAGGCGCCAGGCGTGGAGACGCCGACACCGGCGTCGCCCCCGCCGGCACCCATGCCGCCAGCGCCCGAGCCGGCGACAGCGGCGCGATCGACGCCGCCACCGCTTCCGGATACGCCGCCTCCGACGCCAACACGCCCATTGCCGCGCGTGCCGTCACCGCGTCCGCAGCTGCCTTCGCGTCCCGATCCGCTGACCCTGGCGGCACGAGCGATCCGCCACTGGTTCACCGAAGGCAACGTGCCGGTGAAGGTCGGCGTGCTGGTGCTGTTCGCCGGCGTGGCCGCGCTGCTCAAGTACGCCAGCGACCAGGGCTGGATGACGTTCCCGGTCGAGTTGCGCCTGGCCGGTATCGCCGTGGCTGCGCTGGCGGGGCTGGTGTTCGGCTGGCGCCAGCGCGAGGACAAGCGCGGCTTCGCGCTGAGCCTGCAGGGCGGCGCGGTCGGCGTGCTGCTTCTGGTGGTGTTCGCGGCCTTCAAGCTCTATCACCTGATTCCCGCGAGTGGCGCGTTTGCGCTGAGCGTGGCGATCGTCGCCGGCGCCGGTGTGCTCGCGGTGGTGCAGAACGCGCTGGCACTGGCGTTGCTGGCGGTGCTCGCCGGTTTCCTCGCGCCGATCTGGCTGTCCACGGGCGGCGGCAACCACGTTGCCTTGTTCGGTTATTACGCCGTGCTCAACGCAGCGATCTTCGCGATCGCGTGGTGGCGACCGTGGCGTGCGCTCAACGTGCTGGGTTTCGTCTTCACCTTCGGCATCGGGACGATGTGGGGCCTGGGGGATTACGCGCCGGAGAAGTTCGCGACCACCGAACCCTTCCTGCTGCTGTTCTTCGCCTTCTACCTGTTGATCCCGATCCTGTATGCGCGACGCCGCGCGGCGGGCCGGCGCGACCTGGTCGATGGTTGCCTGGTGTTCGGCACGCCCCTGGTCGCGTTCTCGCTGCAGGCAGGCCTGCTGCGTGGCGACGGCTGGCAGGACGTGCGCATGCCGCTGGCGTACTGCGCGCTGGGACTGGGCGCGTTGTATGCCGTGCTGGCGTGGCTGTTGCAGAAGCGCGAGCACTTCGCGGCATTGGCGACGTCGTACGCCGTGCTCGCCGTGGGCTTCGCCACCTTGGCGGTGCCGTTGGCATTGTCGGCGCACGCCACCGCCAGCGTGTTCGCGCTGGAAGGCGCCGCGCTGATCTGGCTGGGGCTGCGCCAGGGCCGGCGCCTGCCGCAACTGTCGGGCCTGCTGTTGCAGTTGCTCGCCGCGGGCAGTTTCGCGATCGGCGTGGGCAACGCCGTGCCGTCGCCGGAAGCGGTGTTGAACGCGCGCTTCATGGGAGCGCTGCTGATTGCGCTGGCCGGTTTCTTCAGCGCGTGGAGCTATCGGCGCAGCGAGTGGATGCCGCGACCCGCGTTGCCTTACTACCTGTGGGGCCTCGCCTGGTGGGGCGGCAACGGGTTCACCGAGATCGGGCGCCATGTCGTCCACGACGTGCAACCGGATGCAGCATTGATGTTCGCGATCGCGAGTGGTTGGATCGCCGCGGAATTCCATCGCCGCGGACCCGCGCGCGCGTTGGCCTGGACCGCGGCCCTGGCGCTGGCCTCGGCCTTCCCGCTGGCCATGGTCCAGGACGCACTCCATGCGCATCCCTTCCGCGACTTCGGTCTCGCGGCGTGGGCGGTGTATGCGGTCGCGGGCTGGCGCAGCCTGTGTTGCCTGCGCGATGCGATCGGCAGCCGTCACGACGAAGCCGGCCACGCTGCCGCTGCGGGCTTCGCCCACTTCGCCTGGCTGTGGTCGTGGCCGCTGGCGATCGGCTTGTCATTGGAGCAGTCCGCCGGCGATGCACGCCTGGGCGAAGGCTGGCACATCGCGGCATTCGGCCTGCCATGGCTGGCGATGACGGCGCTGTTGCAATGGCGCGAAGACGTGGCAGCCGCGCCGTTCGGCGAACGTTTCCAGCGCTGGGGTGCGCTCGTGCAGGCCTCGTTCGTGGCCGCGCTCGTGCTGGCGGCGTCGTTCGCACTGTTCGCCGCAGGCGACAGCCAGCCCCTGCAGTGGATTCCGCTGTTCAATCCGCTCGACCTGGCGCAACTGGCCGTGCTCGGGCTGGCGCTGAAATGGCTGGGTTCGGGCGCCGCGCCCGACGACCTCGAAGCGCGGCGCATTCCGATCATCGCCGCGGCGGCCTTCACCCTGGTCACGGTGATCACGCTGCGCGCGACCCATCATTGGGGCGGCGTGCCGTGGAACGGCAGCATGTTCTCCACGAGCCTGGTGCAAACCAGCCTGACCATCGTGTGGAGCGTACTGGGCGTGCTGGGCTGGATCATCGGGTCGCGCCGCGGCCAGCGCGGCCTGTGGTTGGCCGGTGCGGTGTTGATGGCGGTGGTGCTGGCCAAGCTGGTGCTCGTCGATCGCGGTCATCTCGGTAACCTGCTCGGCATTGCCTCGTTCATGGCCTACGGCCTGCTGTGCACGGCGGTGGGCTATTTCGCACCCGCGCCGCCACGCACGCTGTCGCCCGGTCATCCGGCGGAGGAATTCCAATGAAGCGTTTCGCTTGCCCGTTGCTGCTCATGCTGCTTGTGCCGCTGGCCGTGTGCGCCGCGCCGCGCGAGGAATACGCGCAGCAATGGCCGCTGACGCTGGGGCGCGACGGTGCCGGCGCCTATCGGGTCACGCTCGACGAAAGCGTGTATCGGCAGCTGCGCGATCCCGCGGTGGCCGATGCCGTCGTCCTCGACCGCAATGGCGTCGCCGTGCCGACCGATGTGTTCGCACCCGAAGCGCCGTTGGCGAAATCCGCGCCGCGGGTGGCGTTGCCATGGTTCGCCCTGCCGACCACGCCAGCGGGCAGCGCCGCGCAGGGTTGGGAACTCGTGAGCCAGGCCGATGCCGATGGCCGCCTGCGCCGTGTCGAGGTGCGCACCAGCGATGCCGCCGCCGCGGCCATGCCGCGCAATGCACTGCTGGTGGACCTGAGTCGCGTGCACGAGGCGTTGTCGGCGCTCGAACTGCAATGGCAGCCGCTGGAGTCGCTCGACCTCGGCTACAGCGTCGAAGCCAGCGACGACCTGGAGCACTGGCAGGTGCTGGCCACGCGCGGACGCTTGGTCGACCTGCAACGCGAAGACCGTCGCCTGCTGCATCGGCGCATCGAGCTGTACGGATTGCTGCCGCAGTACCAGAAGGCGCGTTACCTGCGCCTTACCCCGGATCGCAACGACCAGCCCATCGCCATCACCGGCGTCTTCGCCGAACTGGCGACACGCACGGCCACGGCGCCGGAGTGGATCGAGCTCACGGGACGCAGCGTCGAGATCCGTGGCAGCAGCACGAACACTGCCTTCGAGTTCGACATCGATGGGCGCTTCCCCGTGCAGCAGGCGAATGTCGTGCTGCCCGGCAACCATGCCGTCGAGTGGACGCTGGAGAGCCGCGACAGCGACGACGCCGACTGGCGTCACCGCGCCGGGCCATGGGTCGCGTTCCAGGTCGGATCCGGCGGGGCGAGCGATGCCCAATCGCCCGCGCGCGAATTGAGCGGCATCGTGCGTGATCGTCATTGGCGATTGCGCGCCAGTGCACCGGTGACCGGCGAACCCCTCCTGCGGCTGGGCTACCGGCCCGAAGTCGCGGTCTTCGTTGCGCAGGGCGACGCACCCTATGCACTCGCTGCCGGCAGCACGCACGCGCGCCGCGCCGAATCGCCGCTGCCCCAGCTGGTGGCGGAAATGCGCCGGCAACGGGGCGAGGAATGGCAACCGGCGCCGGCGTATCTCGGCACGGCGCAGGTCCTTGCCGGTGATGCCGCGGTGAGCGCGGTCCGTGACTGGAAGTCGTGGCTGCTGTGGGGCGTGCTGGGCCTGGGCGCGCTGGTGATCGCCGGCTTCGCGATCACGCTGTTGCGGACATCCAGGCCGCCGGAGTCGCCACGCGAGGCGCCCGCCCCTGCCGGGGATGCCGAGTCCGGCTGAGTCTTTCCGATGCCGCAGATGCGGCCGGCCAGCGCGATTCCATCGGATCGGCACCGGCCGCGGTTTGAAACCGCGGCCGCGCGGACCGACAATGTGCGCCCTTTTTTGCTGCTGCTCCGGCCAGGAATCCCATGTCCATCGTCCGCATGACCGACCTCGACCTCGCCGGCAAGCGCGTGCTGATCCGCCAGGATCTGAACGTGCCCGTCGCTGCGGGCAAGGTCACCTCCGACCAGCGCCTGACCGCGTCGATCCCGACCCTGAAGCTCGCGCTGGAAAAGGGCGCGGCGGTGATGGTGATGTCGCACCTTGGCCGGCCGAAGGAAGGTGTGTGGACCCAGGAGGATTCGCTGGCGCCGGTCGCCGCGCGCCTGGGCGAATTGCTGGGCCGCGACGTGCCGCTGGTGAAGGACTGGGTCGACGGTGTCGACGTGGCGCCGGGCCAGCTGGTGCTGCTCGAGAACTGCCGCATGAATCCCGGTGAGGGCAAGGACGACGAGGCCCTGTCGAAGAAGTACGCCGCGTTGTGCGACGTGTTCGTCATGGACGCCTTCGGCACCGCGCACCGCGCGCAGGCCTCGACCCACGGTGTCATCCGGTTCGCGAAGGTGGCCGCCGGCGGCCCGCTGCTGATGGCCGAACTCGATGCGCTGGCCAAGGCGCTCGAACATCCGGCGCGCCCGCTGCTCGCGATCGTCGCGGGCTCCAAGGTCAGCACCAAGCTCGAACTGTTGTCGTCGCTGGTCGGCAAGGTCGACCAGCTGATCGTCGGCGGCGGCATCGCCAACACCTTCATCGCAGCGATGGGCCATGGCGTGGGCAAGTCGCTGGTCGAGATGGACCTGCTCGATACCGCGAAGAAGATCATGGCCGACGCCAAGTCGCGCGGCGCCGACATCCCGGTGCCCAGCGACGTGGTGGTCGCGCCCGCGTTCGCCGCGGATGCGCCGGCGACGATCAAGGCCGTCGACGCGGTCGGCGCCGAGGACATGATCCTCGACATCGGCCCCGACACCGCAGCGCGCTACGCGCAGATGATCAAGGACGCCGGCACGGTGGTGTGGAACGGTCCGGTCGGCGTGTTCGAGTTCGACGCGTTCGGCAAGGGCACCGAAACCCTGGCACGCGCGATCGCCGCGTCGAAGGCGTTCTCGATCGCCGGCGGCGGCGACACCCTGGCCGCGGTCGACAAGTACGGAATCGAAGACGATGTCTCCTACATCTCCACCGGTGGCGGCGCGTTCCTGGAATTCCTGGAAGGCAAGGAACTGCCGGCGGTCGCCGCACTCAAGGCGCGTGCGTGAGTTCCACCGCCGCGACTTCCGGATTTCCGCATCGGCGGTAGAGTAGTCCCCACACGAAGGAAGGGGACGATCGTCGATGCGGATGCTCTGGGGGATGCTCGCGCTGCTGGCCGCGAGCGTGGCGTGTGCCAAGGAAGTCGAGTACAAGCGCGGCGAATTCAGCTTTTCGGTGGTGTCCGAACCTGCCTTCGCTGCGCCGCAGGACGTGCCGGCGCAGTGGGATCCGAAGGCGCCGGGCAATGCCGGCGCACCCTGGCGCGTGTGGTTGTTCGAGGAGCAGGTCGATAGGCGCGCTGGTAGCAACCACGCGTACTTCGACTACGTGTACGAGGTGAAGGACGCCTCGCTGCTCGGCAGTGCGGGGCGCTACCAGATCGTCTTCAACCCTGCGTACCAGCGGCTGCTGATCCATCGGGTCGAGCTCCGTCGTGGCGGCAAGTGGCAGGACCGCCTGGCGCCCGATCGCATTTCGCTGGCGCGCCGCGAGCAGGACTTCGAGAAGGACATGGCGGACGGCAACGTCACCGCCCTGATCGTGCTCGACGACGTGCGCGTCGACGACGTGATCCGTTTGCGGTATTCGATCGTCGGCAGCAACCCGATCCTGGCGGGAAAGGTGCTGGACGGCAACCGCTTCGGCTGGAACAGCCCGATCCTGCGGAACCGCCTGCGCGTGCTGTATCCGCCTGGCCAGGCGACCACGGTCCATCGTGAGAACGACGCGCCGGCACCGGTCATCCGCAACACGGACGTGGCGACCGAGGTGGTGTTCGAGGCCCAGCGCATTCGCGCCTACGTCGATGAAGGGACTTACCCGGTGTGGTACCAGCCGTATCCGCAGGTGCTGGTCTCCGAGGCGCGCAGCTGGGCCGATGTCGTGGCCTGGGCCGTGCCGCTGTATCCCAAGGCCGACACGCTACCGGCCGATCTCGAATCACTGCTGGCGCAATGGTCGAAGCTCGGCGATCCCTACGCGAAGATCGATGCGGCCCTGCGTGCGGTCCAGGAACAGGTCCGCTATTTCGGCGTGGAGATGGGCGAGAACACCCATCGCCCAACGCCGCCGGGCGAAACCTGGACGCGCCGCTACGGCGACTGCAAGGACAAGACCTATCTGCTGACCACGCTGCTGGGACGGATGGGCATCAGCGCCGTGCCGGCGCTCCTTTCCACTTCGCGGGGCCGCGCCATCGCGGATTCGCCGCCGGCTACCTCGGTGTTCGACCATGTCGTCGTACGCGCGCAGGTCGACGGCCACACGCTGTGGCTGGACCCGACGGTGACCGGTGAAGGCGGCGATCCGCGCCAGAGCGACCTGAGTTTCTACGGTGTCGCCCTCCCCGTCGCACCGGGTGTCGGCGCGCTGGAGACCATTGTGCCGCCGGGCGGCATCAAGCCCTCGACGCGAATCAGCGAGCGTTACGAGCCGGCGAGTGATGGCCAGCAGGTCAAGCTCATCGTCGAGACCACCTGGCAGGGAAGATCCGCCGACTACGCGCGACGCTCCCTTGCCGGCGCGCGCATCGACCAGGTCTCGCGTCATTACGCCGAGTACTACCGCAAGCGATTCGGCGACCTGGACGTCGTCGGCGTCCCTTCCATCCTTGACGACCGCCAATCCAACACGCTCAAGCTCGCCGAACATTACCTGCTGAAGGCTCCGTTCGACGCCAACGGTGGCGTCCGCACGCTGGAGGTGTATGGCGAGGCGCTGTCCAGCGTGGCGCAGCTTCCCGATTCCATCGAACGCACCGGGCCGTTGAACGTCGGCTTGCCGACGCATTACCGGCATGAGGTGGAGGTCAGCCTGCCCGAACGATGGGCTGTCAGCCTGGGCGACGAATCCGTGCACTACAAAGGCGACGCTTTCACCTACGAGCGCGAGGTGAAGGTGCAGGACCGCAGCGTCCGCATCGTCTACGACCTGGACGTGCTGGCCCGGGACGTGGCCTCGGACAAGGTCGCCGCGCACCTGGGCGAACTGCGCAAGGTCCGCGACAGCCTGTCCGCCCGTTTGCCGCTGCAGCTGCCCGCGGGACAAGCCAACAAGGAACGCGACACGCGTTTGAAAGCGCTGTTGAAGAGCGCAATGGAGGAGGGAACCCAATGAGAATGCACGACTATTGCGCGCCGCTGATGCTGGGAATTGCGGGAATGCTCGCGCCTGGTGTTTCCTTCGCCGCTGACGCGGCCAAGCCCGACGTGGCCGGCATGTGGCGCGCGTTCCTGGCCACGGGCGAGTATGCCAAGGCCATCGCGGCCTTCGACGTCCTGCCGAACCTGGGTTACACGGGAGAAACGGTCGATCCGGTCCGCTGCACCTCGGAGGCGGCCGCGCTCGACGCCGCGCTCGAGGCGGCGCCGGTCAGTATCGCCCTGCGCCGTGCCGCTTACCTCTGCGCGGCCGCCGGCACGGATTCCGCGGCTGCCGAACGCGCCCTGGAAATGCTGGCCGCCCTCTCACGCCATGCGCTCAAGCAGGCCGGCGATCCGCGCCTGTCGCCGCCCATCCCGATCGTCGCGCCGGTCGACGGCTATGCATTGCTGATGAGCAGCGGATGGGAGCCGCGCTACGAGTACTACGCGCAGTTTCGTCCGGAGCGGCATTTCCCGCTGGTGATCGTCGGATGGGATGAAGAAGCCAAAGTCGAGCGGCATCTGGCGTTCGACTACGTCAATCCGCTGCTGGCGACCACGCGCGACATGGATTTCCACGGCATGCCCGTCATGCGCACGTGGCTGGCGAACGCGTTCGTCCAGGGCAGGTCGCTGGCCTCGGTGGACCTGTCCGCAGTTCGGGCCGCCGGCGAAGCGGCGAGCCTGGATGACAAGGTCGCGAAGCTGCGTGCGGCGGCTGCGAACGGCGGCATCCTGTCGGCCGGCCTGTGGCTGATGGTGTGCGGCGAGCAGGGCAGTTCGAAGCGTTGCGGCGAAGGGCTGGTCGATGCCCTGCTTCCGCAGGCGGAAAAAAAGCAGGCATTGCCGATGGCGTTGCTCGCAGTCGCCCAATTCGAGGGCATTGGCACCAAGGCCGACCCGAAGGCCGCATGGCGCCTGCTCGATGCGGCAGAACGCCGCTGGCCCCTCGGCGGCGCGCTCATCCATTTCGCCGACCTGTGGGAATCATTGCACGGCGACGCAGCGTTGCCGAAGGCGCTGGTTGAGCGGATCGAACGGGCGCCGGAGAATCGCGCGCTGCGGATGTGGATGATCCAGCGCAGCATCCGTGCTGACAAACCACACCTGGAGGCGGGCGACGTGGCCTTCCTGCAGGAAGCAGCACAGAACGAACTCGGCCTGGGCTACGGAGCGCTCGCCGACTACTACGAAAAGCTTGGCCAGGAGCGCGAGTACCTGGACTGGACGGTCAAGGCCGCCAAAGCGGGAAGTGCGCGACATCAGGCGCTGTATGCGTCCGCGCTGCTGTTCGGCGACCACGACAAGTTCGTGCCGGTCGATCGGGCCAATGGCCAGAAGCTGGCTACGGAAGCCGCACAAGGCGGCGACGCGTGGGCAGCGCGGTGGCTGTCGCATGAAAGCTTCCTGGCCGGCGACCGAAAGGCCGCCGAAGGCTGGCTGCTGGGCCCCGCCGCCGCTGGAGACCTCGATGCCGCCATGCGGCTGGCGGAGCTGTATGCCGAAGAATGGCCCGAGTTGTCAGGAGACGCGACGCGCGCCATCGAGATTTACCGCATGATCTCCGACATCGGCGACAAGGGCGCGACCGCGCGGCGTGAGCTCGCGGAACTGGCCTTGAAGGGAATCGGCATGCCCAGGGACACGGCGCAGGCCATGGCCTGGTTGAAGCCGGATGCCGAGCGAGGCGATACCGCATCCCAGATCGCGCTGGGTGCCCACTACCTGGAGGGCGATTTCGGCGCGCGCGACGAGGCCGAAGGTGCGCGCTGGCTCGATCGCGCGATCAAGGCGGGCGACCGTGACGCAATGGCCGACTATGGCTCGTGGTTGTTCTACAAGAAGAACACGCCGCAGTCCCGCGCCCAGGGCATGGACATGCTTGCCCGCGCCGACGCCGAGGGCAACAAGGGGGGGACCAACAACTATGCGTGGATGCTCTGCACCTCGCCGCTCAAGGAGGTCTACGATCCCAAGCGCGGCTTGGAGGTGAGCAAGCGCCTCGGCGAAGACATGGAGGAAATGCCTGCCGGCTGGGTCGATACGGTTGCAGCCTGTTACGCTGCCAATGGCGATTTCGTGCGCGCGGTCGAGCTGCAGACCCGCGCGGTCAAGGAAATGAACGCTTACGAATCCCCGCGCGTGGCGAAGGAACGCAATGGCAAGGAGTCCGGCCGCGCGCGCCGCCTTGGCTTGTACAAGGCCGGCAAGCGTTACGAGGAACTGGAGCAGGACGAGTAAGGCGCAGACGACGATACGGGCAGTACACGAAATGGCCACACTGTTCTTCGACATGGACGGCACGCTGATCAATTCGGAGGTCGGCATCACCCGCTGCGTGGCGCATGCGCTCACGCAGATGGGGCTGGAAGTGCCGCCGGAGTCCGAGCTGCGGCGCTGGATCGGCCCGTCGCTGCGCACCAGCTTCGCGCCGTTGCTGCGCGACGACGGGAAGGTGGAGCAGGCGGTGCTGCATTACCGCGACCGCTTCGAGACGCACGGCTGGACCGAGCATGAGGTCTACGACGGCATCGCCGACACGATAGAAATGCTGCATGCCGCCGGCCACCGTCTCGCGGTGGTCACGGCGAAGAACGAGCCGCACGCGCGCAAGATCGCCGCGCACCTGCCGTTCGGCCACCGCTTCGTCGACGTCATCGGCGCGACGATCGACGGCAGCCGCAGCGACAAGCCGGAGCTGATCGCCGAAGCGCTGCATCGCCTCGAGGCCTCGCCGGACGAGTGCTGGATGATCGGCGACCGCCGCATGGATATCGAAGGCGCGCTGCACCATGGCATGCGCAACGTCGGCGTGCTGTGGGGATTCGGCGGCGTGGACGAGCTGCGCGGCGCCGGTGCGCAGCGGCTGGTGTCGCGTCCGGACGAGCTGCCGGGGCTGCTTGCGGCCTGACTTCGTATTCAGCGGGCGGCACCCCGTCGCCTGCAATCGTGGCTGTGCTAGGTTTCGGCGATCCACGTACTCCGTGCCCGGAACCCGCGCCGCATGTCCAACACTCGCCGCCGCACCAAGATCCTCGCCACCCTCGGTCCCGCCACCGATGCACCGGGCGTGCTCGACGCCATCCTCGGCGCCGGCGTCGACGTGGTGCGGCTCAACTTCTCCCACGGCGATCCTTCCGCACAGATCGCCCGCGCCAATGCCGTGCGCGAAGCGGCGCATCGCGCCGGCCGCGAAGTCGGCATCCTCGCCGACCTGCCCGGCCCCAAGATCCGCATCGAACGCTTCGCCGAAGGCCGCGTGATGCTGAAGGCCGGCGACCGCTTCGACCTCGTCGCGTCGACCACCGCACCGCCCGGCACCACCAGCGAAATCGGCGTGAGCTACCTCGGCTTGCCCGGCGACGTGGTTCCCGGCGACGTGCTGCTGCTCGACGACGGCCTGCTGCAACTGCGCGTGGAGCGGATCGAGGGCGAGCGCATCGTCAACACCGTGCTCAACGATGGCGCCCTGTCGGATCGCAAGGGCCTGAACAAGCAGGGCGGTGGCCTGTCGCTGGGCGCGCTGACCGAGCGCGACCGCGAGTTGATCAAGGTGGCCGCCGAACTCCGCGCGGACTTCATCGCGGTGTCGTTCTGCCGCAACGCCGAGGACATGGAAGAGGCGCGCCGCATCGCCCGCGCCGCCGGCAGCGATGCCGCGCTGGTGTCGAAGATCGAGCGCGCCGAGGCGATCGAGAACCTCCACGAGATCATCCTGGCCAGCGACGTGGTGATGGTCGCGCGCGGCGACCTGGGCGTGGAGATCGGCGACGCCGAACTGCCCGGGCTGCAGAAGAAGATCATCCGCGAATCGCTGGAGCGCGGCCGCGTGGTGATCACCGCGACGCAGATGCTGCAGTCGATGGTCGACAGCCCGATCCCGACCCGCGCGGAAGTGCTCGACGTCGCCAACGCCGTCATCGATGGCACCGACACGGTGATGCTGTCGCAGGAATCCGCCGCGGGCCGTTATCCGGTCAAGGCGGTCGAAGCGATGGCGCGCATCTGCCTCGGCGCCGAACGCCAGTTCGAATTCGACACCGACTTCGAGGAGGCACCGCGCAACCTCGAGCGCGCCGACCAGGCGATCGCGATGGCGGCGATGTTCCTGTCGGAGCACATCGGCGTGCGCGCGATCCTCGCCGCCACCGAATCCGGCGGCACCGCGCGCTTCCTGTCGCGCTTTCGTTCATCGGTGCCGATCTATGGCCTGTCGCGCCACGACGGCGCACGCCGGCGCATGGCGATGATGCGCGACGTGTTCCCGGTCGATTTCGACAGTCGCGGCCTGGCCTCGCGCGATGCCGCCCGGCTGTCGATCAAGCAGCTGTTCGACGCCGGTTTCCTCGCCGAGGGCGAGCGCGTGATCTTCACCAGCGGCGATCACATGGAACACCACGGCGCGACCAACACCCTGCGTTTGCTGCAGGTGGGCGAGGGCGGGAAAGCCGAGGGGCTTGGCGAGTTGTAAGGGTCGACATGCTTAAGGCGTTTTCGACCCACACCCGAACGGGTGATGCGTTTGCAGACTGATCGTACTCATCAAGCCGTGCGCTCTGTAACACAGGCTTCATGACGAATTTACTTTTCCCTGAACACCGCTGGCATCTGCTGGCGGTTCCGTAGAAGTTGGCCGAACGCGGACCTGCAGCGCGTTGGCGATAGCACACCCACGGAACAAGGGGAGTGCCATGTTCGCCACGCTTGTCGAAGGATTGATCGCGGCGCCGCGCATGCGCAGCACCCTGGCCTTGGCCGCGAGGGTTGCGGTTTCCTTGTTCGTGGCTTGCCTTTGCGCATGCACCAGTGTCGGCGTGCGTACACAGAACGAGTACGCCCACGACTACGGCCAGACCGCGCAACTACGCGTTTGTTTCCTGCGCGCGGGCGGCGTCAGTCCGCAGCGCGTCGACCAGCTCGTTGCCGCGGTGAACGAGGAGTTCAAGACTTACGGCATCGAGATCGTGGTGCCATGGGTGCGTTCGTGGGAACGTCCGGGGTTCGGCCATGACAGCCTGCTGGACGATGTGGTCGCGCGCGAGCTCGAGCCGCCATGCGACCGCCTGGTCGCACTTGTCGACCGCAATGCCGGCGACGCGCTGTGGGGGCTGCTGATGCCGGAGGTGCTCGGCGCCGTCGACGATTCCACCCATACCCGCGGCTTCATCGTGGCGAACCGTGCCTCGGTGAACCAGTTGTTCATGCCGCCCTCGAAAGTGAGCGTGCACGAGTTCTACCACCTGCTCGGATGCCCGCATTCGCGCACTCTGACGAACTGCTATGCGCAGATCGAACGGATCAAGCGCCAGATCAATACGCGGCATCCCGAGTTCTTCCCGGGCATCGATGGCAACGGGACCCTGCTGGTGACCCGCGACGAAGCCAACGACGTGCTGCGCCAGACGCTGGCGTTGAAATAGGGTCCCGGGCCGGGAACGGGCGTCGGACGGGCTGGAGTCCCCCTGGTCCATACGGGGCCGTGCCGGCCAATGGGGCGCGCGGGCTATAATTCCGCCTTTCCCCAGGCGCCGCAGGACCCCCTCACATGAGCATCGAACAGCTTGCTGAAATCGCCCAGGCCATGGTCGCCCCAGGCAAGGGCATCATCGCGATCGACGAATCCACCGCCACCTGCGCCAAGCGCTTCGCTGGCGTCGGCGTCGAGAACACGGAAGAGAACCGTCGCCGCTACCGCGAGCTGCTGCTCACCACGCCGAACCTGAGCGACTACATCTCCGGCGCGATCCTGTTCGACGAGACCATCCGTCAGTCCACCAGCGACGGCGTGCCGTTCGCGAAGTACATGATGGACCACGGCATGATCCCGGGCATCAAGGTCGACAAGGGCACGCACAACCTCGCTGGCTGCCCGGGCGAAGTGGTCACCGAAGGCCTCGACGGCCTGCGCGACCGCCTGGCCGAGTACTACAAGCTCGGTGCCCGCTTCGCCAAGTGGCGCGCGGTCATCAACATCGGCGACGACATCCCGTCGGGCACCTGCATCGAAGCCAACGCGCACGCGCTCGCGCGCTACGCCGCGCTGTGCCAGGAGCAGGGCCTGGTGCCGATGGTCGAGCCCGAAATCATCATGGACGGCTCGCACGACATCGACGAATGCTTCCAGGTCACCGAGGTGATGCTGCGTTCGCTGTTCGCCTCGCTGGTCGAGCACAACGTCGTGCTGGAAGGCTGCATCCTCAAGGCCTCGATGGTCGTGCCGGGCACCACCAGCGGCGAGAAGGTCGCGGTCGAGGAAGTCGCCGCCGCCACGCTGCAGTGCCTGAAGTCGACCGTGCCGGCGATCCTGCCGGGCATCGTGTTCCTCTCGGGCGGCCAGTCGGACGAGGACGCCACCGCGCACCTCAACGCCATGAACCAGATGGGCCCGAACCCGTGGCCGCTGTCGTTCTCCTACGGCCGTGCCATGCAGGCCGCCGCGCTCAAGCTGTGGTCGCAGGACCTGGTCGGCAACTTCGCCAAGGCGCAGCAGACCGTGTACGCGCGCGCCAAGGACAATGGCCTGGCGGCGCTGGGCCAGTGGCAGAAGGCGGCGTAAGCCTTTCGCCCCGCGCGATGCGAAAACGCCGGCCTCGTGCCGGCGTTTTTGTTTTGAGGCGCCTTGATCACACGCCGCGACTTCGCGGCGCTGGCGCCGCCTGCAGCCAGCGGTGCGCGATCTTGTGCATCAGCACTCCAGTGCGTTCAGGTAATGCCTTTCCATGCGGGCATCGAAGCAGCACAGCACGATCCGTTGCGGTCGGGCATCCCGCGCCAGCCACGCGCGGATCGCCGCCACCGCCACTTGTGCTGCCTGTGCGGGTGGGTAGCCGAATACGCCGCAGCTGATGGCGGGAAAGGCGATGGATTCGACGAGATGACGTTCCGCGAGCAGCAGCGACTGCCGATAGCAGCTCGCCAGTAGCAAGGCCTCGTCGGCGCCACCGCCGTGCCACACCGGGCCGACGGTATGGATGACGTGGCGGGCGGGCAGGTCGTGGCCGCCGGTGATGCGGGCTTCGCCGGTGGGACAGCGCACATACGGACGAACGAAGGGAATATCGCGACATTCCCGCGCCAGCCCGGGACCGGCCGCGCGGTGGATCGCGCCGTCGACCCCGCCGCCGCCGGCCAGGGCCTGGTTGGCGGCGTTGACGATGGCGTCCACGCGCAAGCGCGTAATGTCGCCCTGGATGACTTCGATCGCCATGGCCGGCGGGAGCCTGCTGAATGCGTCGATTTTGCCGCATCGGGGGGCAACCATCGGGCCATACGTGGGCTCGGGTCCGGCCCGTAGAATCGGCCCCTCCGTTCGCCGCCCCCCTTCTCCATGCCCGCCTTCCTGTCCTCACGCCCGTATCGCGCCCTGGTTGTGCTCGGCCTGGTCAGCCTGGTTGTCGCCTGCGGCAAGAAGGGCGGGGCGGAAGGCGACAAGGGCGGCCAGCCGCCGGCGACCGTGACGACCGCGCAGGTGCAGCCGGTGCGCTGGAGCGATGAGCTCAAGGCGCTGGGCACGGCCAATGCGCGCGAATCGGTGACGATCACCGCCAGCGTCAGCCAGACCATCGCCAGCGTCGAGTTCGACAGCGGCCAGTACGTGAAGAAGGGCCAGCCGCTGGTCACCCTGGTGCAGGGGCAGCAGGCGGCCAACGTCGACCAGGCACAGGCGCAGCTGCGCAACGCCGAGCAGCTCTACGAACGCAGCCGCAAGCTTGCCGACCAGCAGCTGATCGCGCGCTCCGACCTGGACACGCAACGTTCCGCGCTGGAAGCCGCGCGTGCGCAGGTGGCGACGCAGCGCGCCACCGTTGCCGACCGGGTGATCCGCGCGCCGTTCTCCGGCGTGCTGGGGTTGCGCCTGGTCAGCGCCGGGTCGCTGGTCACGCTGGGCACGCCGATCACCACGCTCGACGATGTCTCCCTGATCAAGCTCGACTTCACCTTCCCCGAATCAGCGCTGTCGCAGCTCGCCCTCGGCCAGCGCGTCAATGCGCGCAGCGAGGCATGGCCGGGCGAAACCTTCGTCGGCAGAGTGGCCTCGATCGATTCGCGCGTGGATCCGGTCTCGCGCGCGATCACCGTGCGTGCGGAAATCCCCAACGCCGATGGCCGGCTGCGGCCTGGCATGCTGCTCGACGTCGGCGTCGAGCGCGCCACGCGCGACACCCTCGCGATCCCCGAACTCGCCCTGCAGCAGAACGGCACGGTGGCCAGCGTGTTCCGCGTCGAGCCGGGCAATCAGGTCAAGGAAGTACCGGTGAAGATCGGCTCGCGCCGGTTCGGCGAGGTCGAGGTGGTCTCCGGCCTCAAGCCCGGCGATCGGATCGTGGTCGAAGGCACGGTAAAGCTGCGCGACGGATCGAAGATCAAGGACGTCGGCGCAAAGGCGACCACGGACCAGGACGGCGCGCGATCGGGCGACGGCGCGGACGGCGCCAGGCCCGCGAAGGAAGGCTGAGCCATGCTGCTCTCCGACGTCTCGATCAAGCGTCCCGTCTTCGCGACAGTGATGTCGCTGATCCTGATCGTGCTCGGCGTGGTGTCGTTCACGCGGCTGCCGCTGCGCGAACTGCCCGACGTCGATCCGCCGGTGGTGTCGGTGACCACCACCTACACCGGTGCGTCGGCGGCGGTGGTGGAGAGCCGCATCACCCAGGTGCTGGAAGACGCGATCAGCGGCATCGAGGGCGTGGACCTGATCACCGCCGCCAGCCGCAACGGCCGCTCCGACATCACCATCGAGTTCACGCTGACGCGTGACATCGAGGGCGCCGCCAACGACGTGCGCGACGCGATCAGCCGCGTCAGCAACCGCCTGCCCGAAGACGTCGATCCGCCGCAGGTCGCCAAGCAGGACAGCGACTCCGCGCCGATCATGTTCCTCAACCTCAGCGAACCGAAGCTGAGTGCGCAGGAGCTGACCGACTACGCCGAACGCAACCTGGTCGACCAGTTCTCCGCGATCGACGGCGTGTCCTCGGTGAACGTCGGCGGCGGCCAGCGCTACGCAATGCGCGTGTGGCTGGACGCGAAGGCACTGAGCGCGCGCGGACTGACCCCCGACGACATCGGCACCGCGTTGCGCCGCGAGAACATCGAGTTGCCCGGTGGCAGCATCGAGTCGCAGACGCGCGAGTTCTCGCTGCGGGTCATGCGCGGCTACGAGACGCAGGAGAGCTTCGCCGGCCTCGTGGTCGGCAAGGGCAGAGACGGTCACGTCATCACGCTGGGCGAGGTGGCGAAGGTCGAGCTGGCCACCGAAGAGCGCCGCGCCTACTACCATGGCAACGGCGTGCCCCAGATCGGCCTGGGCATCGTCGCGACGTCCACGGCGAATTCGCTGGAGGTCGCGCAGAAGGTCCGCGCGCTGGTGGACCAGGTGTCGAAGACCTTGCCCAAAGGCATGCAGCTGTCGGTGCCCTATGACACCACCGTGTTCACCGAAGCAGCCGTGCACGAGGTCTACAAGACCCTGGCCGAGGCGATCGTGCTGGTGCTGCTGGTGGTGTTCGTGTTCCTGGGCAGCGCGCGCGCGGCTTTGATTCCGGCGGTGACCGTGCCGGTGTGCATCACCGCCGCGTTCATGGCGCTGTACGCCTGCGGCTTCTCGATCAACCAGCTCACCCTGCTGTCGCTGGTGCTGTCGATCGGCCTGGTGGTGGACGATGCCATCGTCGTGCTGGAGAACTGCCAGCGCCGCACCGACCTCGGCGAACCGCCGCTGCTCGCCGCGACGCGCGGCACGCGCCAGGTCGCTTTCGCGGTGATCGCCACCACGGTGGTACTGATCGCGGTGTTCCTGCCGATCGCCTTCATGGAGGGCAATACCGGCCGCCTGTTCCGCGAGCTGGCGGTCGCGGTCGCCGGTGCGGTCGCCATTTCGGGCTTCGTCGCGCTGACGCTGACGCCGATGATGTGCTCGATCCTGCTGCGCCCGCATACCCACGGCATCGCCGGTAAAAGCCGTGGCTTCAACAACTGGGTGAACGGGCGCCTCGACAAGCTTACGAGCTGGTATCGCGCCCTCGTCGGCAAAGTGGTCGGCCGCGGCTGGCTGCTGGCCGCGGCGATGGTGACGACCTTCGTCGCCAGCGGCCTGCTGTTCAAGCTGGTGCCGTCGGAACTGGCGCCGGCCGAGGATCGAGGCGACTTCAACGTCTCTGTCACCGGACCGGAAGGCGCAGGCTACGACTACATGGTCCGGCAGATGGCCGGAATCGAGAAGCGGCTGCTCGAATACACAGGCGGCGGCAAACCGGTGTCGCGCGTGATCACGCGCGTGCCGGGCGGCTTCGGCGGCCAGAGCAGTGGATTCAATACCGGTCGCGCGACTGTGTTCCTGGAGCCGTGGGACGACCGCGAGGCGACCACGCAGGACGTGATGGACGACGTGCGCAAGGCGATGTCCGGGATCCCCGGAGTACGCATCACCACCGAGGTCCGGCAGGGCTTGGTGCGCGGTTTCGGTCGTCCGGTGCAGTTCGTCCTGCGCGGCCCGACCTACGAGACCGTGGCTCAGTGGCGCAACCGCATGCTGCTGCGGATGGAGGAAAACCCGCGCCTGCTCAACGTCGACTCCGACTACAAGGAAACCCTGCCGCAGATCCGCGTCGACATCGACAAGGCGCGCGCCGCCGACCTTGGCGTGCCGGTGCAGGCGATCGGCAACGCGCTGCAGACCATGCTCGGCTCGCTGCGCGCGGGCACCTATGAGAAGGACGGCGAGGAGTACTACGTCATCATGCAGGCGCCGCTGGAGAGCCGCCGCGACCCGACCGACATCACCGGTCTGTACGTGCGCTCCACCACCACCGGCAAGCTGATACCGCTGTCGAACCTGGTGAAGCTGAGCGAGAACGCCGAGGCGGGCACGTTGAGCCGCTTCAACCGCATGCGCGCGATCACCCTGAGCGCTGGCCTGGCGCCGGGATACACCGTCGGCGAGGCGCTGGAGTACCTGCGCGGCATCGCCGCCGAGGAGCTGCCGCCGGAGGCGCAGGTCGACTACAAGGGCGAATCGCGCGAGTTCATGAAGTCGAGCGGCGCGATCTTCTTCACCTTCGCCATGGCGTTGTTGGTCGTGTTCCTGGTGCTGGCGGCGCAGTTCGAAAGCTTCCTGCATCCGCTGGTGATCATGCTCACCGTGCCGCTGGCGATGCTCGGTGCGCTGCTCGGCCTGACGATCTGGGGCGTCAGCCTGAATCTCTACAGCCAGATCGGCATCGTCATGCTGGTCGGCCTGGCGGCGAAGAACGGCATCCTGATCGTCGAGTTCGCCAACCAGTTGCGCGACGAGGGCCGATCCGTGCGCGAGGCGATCGTCGAAGCGGCGACCGTGCGCCTGCGGCCGATCCTGATGACCTCGGTGGCGATGATCTGTGGTGCGATCCCGCTGATGCTTTCCAGTGGCGCCGGCGCCGCCAGCCGGGCCAGCATCGGCGTGGTGATCGTGTTCGGCGTGGCGTTCTCCACGCTGCTGTCGCTGCTGGTGGTTCCAGCGTTCTATGCGCTGCTCGCGCCGTACACCAGATCGCCGGACGCGGTGGCACACGAGCTGCAGAAGCTGGAAGACGCGACGCCGCAGGCCGGCGGCCACGCCTGAGGCGAGGGCCGGCGGCGGCGCCGCCGGCAAAACCGCGCGTCCCTCCGCCCTGAGGGGTAAGCTTTCGCCATGTCCGATCATCGATCACGTCCGCCGCGCAGGCCCGAAACCGGCGCCGGCCCCTGGAAGTCCGCGCCGTCGCCACCCGCGCGGGAGCGCACGCCGCAACAACACGACGATTCCCGTCCTCGCCCGCCGCGCGGACCTGAAGCGGCGCGCCCGCGTCCGCCGCGCGCGTTCGAGGAGCAGCGTCCGCGCGCGCCTCACCCGCGCGACGTGCCGCATGCGGGCTCGCGCGCCCCGCGTCGCGATGAGCCCTGGGGTGACGCGGCGCCAGACGACGGCGCCCAGCATCCCTCGCGTGCACGCCGCGACGTCGAACTGCGCCTGTATGGCCTCAACGCGGTGCACGCGGTGTTCGCCCGCCGTCCGCAGGCGATCCGCAAGCTGTACCTGATCGAGGCGCGCATTCCGGCGCTGCAGCCGCTGTTGAAGTGGTGCGTCGCCAACCGCGTCGGCTACCGCGTGGTGGAAGAAGAGGACCTCGATCGCCTCGCCGCCAGCACCCACCACGAAGGTGTGGTCGCCGACGTCCTGCGCGAGGAGCTGCACTCGCTGTCGAACTGGCTGCGCGACCTGCCCGAAGGGCCGCAGTGCGCCTTGTGGCTGGACGGCGTCGGCAATCCGCACAACTTCGGCGCCATCCTGCGTTCGGCCGCGCATTTCGGCATCGGCGCGATCCTGCTGCCCAAGCACTCGCCGCTCGCGCTGTCGGGCGCCGCGGCGCGCGTGGCCGAGGGCGGTGCGGAAGTGGTGCCGATGGTGCGGCTGGGCCGCCAGGACAATGCGCTTGCGCAGTTGCGTAGCGCCGGCTTCGTGTTGGCCGCGACGGTGGTGAAGGGCGGCAGCGACGTGTTCGATGTCTCGTTGCCGCAGCGCGCGGTATTCGTACTCGGCAGCGAAGGCGAGGGCATGGATCGCGAACTCGCCGCGGCCTGCGACCTGCGCGTGTCGATTCCCGGCACCGGCGCGGTGGAAAGCCTCAACGTCGCGGCGGCTACCGCCGTGCTGCTGGCGGCCTGGCGCGCGCGTCTGTAGCAGCAGCGCAGATGCAAAAAAGCCCGGGAAATCCCGGGCTTTTTTACTTTGCGCCGCGGGTCATTCCTGCGGCGGCGTGACCTTCTTCGCTTCGCTGCCGAAATCGCCGTCGGCGTTCGCCGCGAGGTAGGCGAACACTGCGTACGCCGCGACGTTCTGCGCCAGCGCCTTGGGATCGATCTTGTCGAGCGTGTCGTCCGGCGTGTGGTGGTAGTCGAAATAGTCGGTGCCGTCCTGTCGCAGCGACGCCCATGCCACGCCCTGCGTTGCGGACGGACCGACGTCCGGGCCCGGGCCGCCTTCGTCCGGCGTATGCGCGATGCCCAGCGGAGCCAGCACGTCGGCGATCTGCTTCACCGCGCCCTGCGCGTACTCCGGCGCGCCGCTACGGAAAGCGTAGACGCGACCGGCGCCGAAATCGCTTTCCGCCGCGATCTGGTGCTTGGCGATGTCGCCGATGTGTTTGGCCGCGTAGGCCTTGCCGCCGTACAGGCCCTGCTCCTCGTTCGCGAAGGCGACGACGCGGATGGTGCGCGCCGGGCGCTGCTTCATCTCGCCGATCAGGGCGCCCGCTGCCATGGTCAGGCCGACGCCCGCGCCATCGTCGATGGCGCCGGTGCCCGGATCCCAGGAATCCAGGTGTCCGCCGATCAGCACGACCTCACCCGGCTTGCTGCGGCCGCGGATCTCGCCGACCACGTTGTACGACGTGGCCTCGCCATCCCAGCCGCAATCCAGCGCGACGCGCACGCGCACCGGGCCGAGCGCGAGCAGGCGTGTGAGCTGTTCGGCATCGGGCGTCGCCAATGCCGCGGCGGGAATTGGCGTCAGGCCTTCGTCGAAGCGGGTGATGCCGGTGTGCGGATTGCGATGCGAATCGGTGCCTGCCGAACGCATCAGGTAGGCCGCGGCACCGGCGCGCACCGCCGCGGACGGGCCGCGACCGCGCACCTTGCTGCCCATGCCATAGCCGGCGCCATCGCGTGCGCGTTCCATGTGGTGGTCGATGAAGGCGATCTTGCCGGCGAGCGAACCCGCGGGCGCGGCTTCCAGCGAGGCGAGGTCGGCGAAGCGCACCACTTCGGCTTCCACGGTGCCGCCCGGGCTGCCGCCGAGCGCGATCAGCGACAGCGGCTGCGCGTGGTCGCCGATGATCGCGGCGTGCTCGCTACGGCGCTCCCACTTGGGGAAATGCACTTCTTCCAGCCAGACCTTGTCGTAGCCCAGTGCCTTGAACTTCGCCTGCGCCCACTGCACGGCGTGCGCATCGGCCTCGCTGCCAGCCAGGCGCGGGCCGACCTCGGTGGTCAGCGATTCGGTGATCTCGTAGCCCAGGTTGCTGGCCAGCGCCTGCTCGCGCAGTTGCGTGGCGGCCGCAATCGCCTTGGCGGGAATGACGGTGGCGCGCGGTCCGGCGTGGAGCGTGCCGGCAACAAGCAGGGAGGAAGCGAGGAACCACGGCACAGCGCGCATCACGACTCCTGGTGCGATAGGAAGGGGCGGAAAAAAGACGAAGCCGCGAGCTTAACCGCCGGCGGCTTCGATACGCTGTGCTCCACGTCAACGCAGGCGTGACAGTTTTTGGCGGCAGCCACGAGCACGGCTCGTGGCTGCGGATGACCTTCAGCGCTTGAGCGAATCGCGGATTTCGCGCAGGAGCAGGACGTCTTCCGGCGTGGCAGCCGGGGCGGCTTCGGCCGGCTTGCGCAGGCGGTTGTAGGCCTTCAGGACCATGAAGATGACGAAGGCGACGATCACGAAGTCGATGACCGTCTGCAGGAACATGCCGTACTTGATCGCGACTTCCGCGGCCACCTGTTTGCCGGTGGCGTCGAGTTGCGCCGGGGTGATCACGTGCTTCCAGTCGGCGACGCTCACGCCGCCGGTGGCCATGCTGATGACCGGCATCACGATGCCGTCGACCATCGCGGTGACGATCTTGCCGAACGCCGCGCCGATGACCACGCCGACCGCGAGGTCGACCACGTTGCCGCGCGCGACGAATTCCTTGAATTCCGCAATCAGACCCATCTTGACCCTCCCGGAATGGATGGCACCAGGTGCCGCGCCCGACTATACCCAAGCGCACCAGGAAGGATGTGGTGCCTAGGCGAGGATGTGGCCCTGCAGCACCACGGCCGCCTGCTGGCGGGCGTCGTCCAGCCGCGCCTCGAACACGTCGCCCGGCTGCAACGGTCCGACCCCGGCGGGCGTACCCATGAAGACGAGGTCGCCGGCGCGCAGGTCGTACAGCTTCGACAACTCGTGGAGGATGTCTGCGACGTTCCAGATCAGGTCGCTGAGCGAACCGTGCTGACGCAGTTCGCCGTTGATGCGCAGGGCGAGCGTATGGCCTTCGAGCGCGCCGAGGTCCGCAGCGGGAACGATCGCGCTGATCGGCGCGGCGTGCTCGAAGGACTTGCTGGTGTCCCATGGCAGGCTCTTGGCCTTGGCCGCGGCCTGCAGGTCGCGACGGGTGAGGTCCAGTCCGACCGCGTAGCCGTACACCAGCGCCATTGCATCCTCGACAGCGACGACGCCTGGACGCGCATCCTGGCCCAGCGCAGCGACGAGTTCGACTTCGTGGTGCAACTCGCGCGTGCCGCGCGGATACCTCACCGCACCGTCGGTGACGATGGCATCGGCGGGTTTGAGGAAGAAGGTGGGATTGCCGCGCTCGGCGGCCGAGGCGGGCGCCGTCGCGCCCATTTCGCGGGCATGGTCGGCGAAGTTGCGGCCGACGCAGTAGATGCGGTGGACGGGGAAGCTGCTGCCTGCGTCGATGCCGGTGCCACGCACCGGAACGCGGGGCTGCGGCGCTGCGGCGACGACGTCGCGCACGGTCAGCGTGGCAGCGAGGCGGGATCGACGACGCGGAATTCGCCGTCGAGCACGCGCGCATCGCGCGTAGCCAGGGCCGGCTTGCCGCGCTGCTTCCACAGCTTGAACAGCAGGCCGGTGGCGATCATGGCCGCACCGACGAACAGGCCGAACATCACCAGCACCGCCAGCAACGCCACGCCGACGATGCCGAGAACCACCCGCAGCACGCGGTGGCGCGGCTTGCGCGGTGCCGAAAACGCATTACGCATGCGCACGTTGAACTGGTCGAAGCGGAAGGCGTGGGCAAACATTCGTCGGACATCCCCGGTGGTGACACAATCCCGGTCGCGGGGACCGGGCGCGCAGTATCGACCGGGCGTCCCGACCGAGTGTGAGAACTCCGTTAAACAATGAGACCGTGGACACACCCAGCCCTTCGACGCGCGTGGCGCTGATCACACTTGACGGCATTGCCGATGGCGGCTTTGCCGAAACCGAGGCCGTGATCGCAGGCGATGCCGAATCCCTGATCCTTTATCGCCAGGGCGAGGCGGTACGCGCGTGGCTCAACATCTGCCCCCATGCGGGGCGTCGCCTCGACTGGGCGCCGGGGCAGTTCCTCAAAAGCAAGGAAGGCCTGCTGGTGTGCGCGGCACACGGCGCGAGTTTCGAACTGGTGCAGGGCGAATGCGTCGGCGGTCCCTGCCGTGGCGAAGCCCTGCGCGTGGTGCCGGTGGAAGTGCGCGACGGCCAGGTGTGGCTGGCGCCATAGCGACGGCGCGGATCAGCGGAACAGCAGTTCCACCATCAACACGATCACGCCGGTGTACAGCAGCGAGAGCGGCGCGCCGATGCGCCACAGCTCTTTGCCGGTGTAGCCCGCGGGTCCCATGATCATCGAGATCACCGGATTCGATGCCGTCATGAAATTGTTCGACGCCGACAGCGCCACGATCAGGGCGAACGCCGTGGGATTCCCTTCCGCGGCCAGCGCGAGGTTGATCGCCAGCGGCACGACAACGATCGTCGCGCCGACATGGCTGATCACCAGCGAGAACGCGGTGGTCAACAGGCCCACGACCAGTTCGAGCAGCCATACCGGCGTGCCGCGCGGCAACTGTTCGAGCGAATGTCCCGCCACCCACGCCGCGGCGCCGCTGGAATCCATGGCCCAGCCCAGCGGGATCAGGCAGGCCATCAGGAACACGGTGCGCCAGTTGATCGCCGCGTAGGCCTCGTCGATGTGCAGCACGCCCGCGATCAGCATGCCGGCGACGCCGGTCATCAGCGCGATCGACACCGGCAGGCGCGAGGACAGCGCCAGCAGCATCGACACGGTGAAGATCGCCAGCGCGATCTTGAGCTTGTGCGGGCGTTGTTCGCCCTTGGGATAGTCGGTGACGACGACCAGGTCCTTGCTCTCGGACGCTTCGGCGAGGTCGGTCCAGATGCTGTGCAGCACCAGCATGTCGCCACTGCGCAGGGTGATGCTGCGCAGGTCTTCGCGCAGGACCTGCTTGTCGCGGTTCACCGCCAGCAGGCTGAGGCCGAGGTTCTTGCGCAGGCCGAGGTCGCCGGCCTTCATGCCCAGGAACTTCGATGTGGGTGGCAACACCGCTTCGGAAATGCCGGCGCGGCTGGGATTGAACAGGTCGGCGAAGTTGCGCAGGCGCGTGCTGAGGCGCAGGAAATGGTTCTGCGCGAAATCGGAAATGCCCTGCTTGTCGCCCATCGCGCCGAGCACGCTGCCGACCCAGATGCGGGCATCGGCGGGCGGGGCGAGGCGGGACTCGTCGCCGGTCTTGAGCGCCAGCAGCAACGGTGCGCCGCGGATGGCTTCGGCTTCGCCGACCGACATGCCCACCAGCGGGCTGTCGGCGCTGACCGTCAGCTCGTACACGTCGCCCTCGATGCCGTAGGTCTTGGCGAAGTAGCTCTGCGTGCGCGCAGGCGTGGCGCCGCCGCCGGTTTCTTCCTTCTCGCGCAGGCGCTTGTCGCCGAAGAAATGGAAGTAGGCCAGCGAGGTCGCCAGCAACGCCACGCCGATCGGCAACGGCGCGAACATCTTCAACGGCTCGATGGTCGCCGCGCCCGAAGGCAGGTTGGCATTGGCGGCGACCAGCAGGTCGTTGAGCAGCATCAGGGGCGAGTTGCCGACCATCGTCAGTGCGCCACCCATGACGATGGCCGCGGCGATCGGCAGCAGCAGGCGCGGCAGCGACACGCCCGTGCGCGAGGACAAGCGCGAGGCGACGGGCATGTACAGCGCCATCACCGACGGGTTCTGCATGAAGGACGAATTCAGGCCGGCGACGGCCGTGGTGAACAGCAGCAGGCGCTGCTCGATGCCGTTGGCACGCCGCAGCAGCCAGGCGGCCAGGCGGTTCAATGCGCCGGTCCGATCCAGGCCGGCACCGAGGATCATCGTCGCGACGATGCTGATGACGGCATTACCGGAGAAGCCGTTGAACAGCAGTTCGGGTTCGACCAGGCCGGACAGGCCGAGCAGCACCAGCACGACCAGCGCGACCACGTCCGCGCGGATCCGTTCGAACAGGAACATCACCATCGTGAACCCCACCAGCCCGAGGACGAGCTTCATGTCGGTGGTGAGCGGGAGGGCGGTGTCCATTCGTCAGGCTGGTCGCTTGAGACTTCTCGTTCGTGAGCGGAGTTTCGATCCGCCGCATTGCTTAGTAGTTCCCAAGGCCATGACGCGCTGCGTTCCTTTTGGGGAAAACAGTGGCCAGGCCGGTCTACGGCTTGTCGTACAGCAGGTCCCACACCCCGTGGCCGAGCTTCTGGCCGCGGGTTTCGAAATGCGTCTGCGGCCGCCACTCCGGTCGCGGCACGCAGCCGCGCTCCCCAGCGCGATTGACGATGCCCGGTGTTGCATCGAGCACGTCCCACATCTGCTCGGCATAGTCGTGCCAATCGGTGGCGAGGTGCAAGCGGCCCCCGGGGGCGATTTTGCCGACGATCAGCTTCGCGAAATCGGGCTGCACCAGGCGCCGCTTGTTGTGGCGCTTCTTGTGCCATGGATCCGGGAAGTAGATGCGGACCTCATCGAGCGAGGCGTCGGCGATCTCATGGGTCAGCACTTCGACCGCGTCGTGGTGGTACAGGCGGACATGGTCGCTGCTGTCCTCCGCGAGTGCGTTGAGCAGGCGGCCCACGCCGGGCGCATGCACTTCGATGCCGATGTAGTTGCGGTCCGGGTCGTGCCGGGCGGCGTAGCGCAGGGCCTCGCCATTGCCGAAGCCGATCTCGACCACGCGTTTCGCGCTGCGGCCGAACGCCGTGTCGAAATCACGCGGCACGCCCGCATAGTCCAGGCCGAAACGCGGCCACAGCTCGTCGAACGCGCGTTGCTGCGCCGGCGTGAAGCGTCCCTGGCGCAGCACGAAGCTGCGGACCTTGCGATGGCCTTCCTCGATGGTGAAGGGCTTGGGCGGGGCCTTGCGGGCGTCCTGCTCAGACATCAGCCGATCAGCCCGTCCAACGGCGACGATGCGCTCGCGTAGCGCTTGCGCGGGATACGCCCGGCCTTGAACGCCGCGCGTCCGGCTTCGACGGCGAGCCGCATCGCATGCGCCATCAGCACCGGATCCCTGGCGCCGGCGATGGCGGTGTTCATCAGCACGCCATCGCAGCCGAGTTCCATCGCGATCGACGCGTCCGATGCCGTACCCACGCCAGCGTCGACGATGATCGGCACCTTCGCGTTTTCGATGATCTCGATCAGGTTGTAGCGGTTCTGCACGCCCAGGCCCGAACCGATCGGCGCGGCCAGCGGCATCACCGCGACGCAGCCGATCTCCTCCAGGCGCCGGCACAGGATCGGGTCGTCGCTGGTGTAGACCATGACGTCGAAGCCGTCCTTCACCAGCGTTTCGGCGGCGGCCAGCGTCTGCACCACGTCGGGGTACAGCGTCTTCTGGTCGCCCAGCACTTCGAGCTTCACCAGGGTGTGGCCGTCGAGCAGTTCGCGGGCGAGGCGGCAGGTACGCACCGCGTCGTCGGCGGTGTAGCAGCCGGCGGTGTTGGGCAGGATGGTGAAGCGGTCCGGCGGCAGCACGTCGAGCAGGTTGGGCTCGCCGGGGTTCTGGCCGATGTTGGTCCGGCGGATGGCCACGGTGATGATCTGCGCGCCGGCGGCATCGCTGGCGCGGCGGGTCTCGTCGAGGTCCTTGAACTTGCCCGTGCCGGTGAGCAGCCGGGAGGAATAAGCCTTGCCGGCGATGATCAATGGATCCGCGGGCGGCGTGAACAGGGCGGGAAGCGTCATCCCGGGATTTTAGCAGTGGTGCTTTGGCAACGGCGCTGGTGATGCCGCTGCGCCGACTGAGCGCGCCGGGCGCTCCGCTCCGCCTACCGTTCGTCGATTGGAGCAGGGATCTGCAGCGAGAGTGGCCGTTCCGACTGCGCGGACGCGTTGGGTTCATGCAGCAGGATGCATCGGGCCCGGCACGGCGAGCGTTCCCCTGCGTCTCCCCCCGGCGAAGAGGTCCCTGCTACGCGCGGTTTACACCGTCGGTATGTACAAGAGCACACCCGGTGCGAGCCGGGGCCGCAAAGCCGAGGATCCGGGCGACTCCCTCCGCCCCGATGGCCGGGTTCCCACTACCGCGGTGTTCACCGCGCGTCTTGACTGGCCCGACTGGCTCTCTCCCCAGCCGGGTTTTTTGTTTCCGGGGTACGCATCGCCGCGACGCCGGTTCAGCCGCCGCCCAGGGCGTGCACGATCTCGATGCGGTCGCCCTCGTGCAGCGCGCGTTCGCCGTGGCGGCTGCGCGGCACGATCTCGCCGTTCACCTCGACCGCGACACGGCGCTCACCGAGTCCTTCGGCCTGCAGCAGCTCGAGCACGGTAATGGGATTGGCGAGGGCGCGTTGCTCGCCGTTCAAAACGATGTCCATGCGGGCATTGTCGCGGCACTCGCGGGCCGGGGCCAGTGTTGTGCGCCATGCCGCAGTGCCCCTTGTGGAGCGCGTCACGGCATGGTTCGATGCGTGCGCCATGCGTGGGCGTATTGCGCCCCGCCAGAAGCCAACCATAAGAAAGTCCACTCTGGGGAGAGAACCGATGAAGAAGCCCGTCCGCCGATTGCTTGCCGCCGCCCTGGCGCTGGCCACGGCTCCAGCGTTTGCAGGAACCTTTTCCAATACGATCTTTTTCGGCGACAGCCTGACCGATTCGGGTTTCTACCGGAACTTCCTCATCCAGCCGTCGCCGCTGGCGCCGCCCAATCCGTCCAACGCCCTGGTCGGCCGCTTCACCACCAATCCTGGCCTGGTGTGGTCCGAGTACCTGGCCAACTACTACGGCACCAACGCGGCACCGGCATGGTCGCTGACCAACACCGGCACGCGCATCCCGGGCACCGGCAGCAATTACGCCGCTGGCGGCGCCACCGTCGTGCCGGGTCCGGGTTTTCCGCCCAGCCCGCCGACAAGCTTCGCCCCCTCGCTGACCACCCAGGTCAATGCCTACCTCGGCGGCGGTGCGGCTGATCCGAATGCGCTGTACACGGTCTGGGGCGGCGCCAACGATCTGTTCTTCACCCTCAACGGCGCCACCACGCCGGCACAGTTCCTCGGTTCGGCGGCGGCACAGGTCGGGCTGGTCGGTGCCTTGGAGAATGCTGGCGCGCGCTATGTCCTCGTGCCGACCATGCCCGACGTCGGCCTGACGCCGTTCGGCCTGTCGCAGGGTGCGGCTGGCTCGGCCGGCATCACCGCACTGGTGAACGGCTACAACCAGACCCTGTTCGGTGGCCTCGCCCAGCAGAACCTGCGCGTGATTCCGCTGGACACCTACCACCTGCTGCACGAAATCAGTGCCGATCCCGGCGCTTACGGTTTCAACAGCGCGACCATCCCCGCCTGCGCCGGTACCTCGCTGACCTGCGTGAGCACCGGCAGCGGCCGTGCCTTCGCCGACGGCGTGCATCCCAGTACCGAAGCCCACCAGATCATCGCGGAGTACGCAGTATCGATCCTCGAGGCCCCGCGCCAGATGGCGCTGCTGCCGAATTCGGCGTCGATGGTGGGCCGCTCGCGCGCCGAACGCGTCGCCGCGCACACCGGCAAGCCGGCCGCGGACGGCATGAAGTGGTGGAGCGACCTGCGCGGCGACTTCCAGCGCTATGACGACGGCGACATCTATGACGGCGCCGGCCCGACGCTGAGCTTCGGCGTCGACTGGAGCAGCGGTGACCTCGTCTACGGCGCGTTCGCCGGCTACGGCCGCCAGTCAGAGGACTTCGGCCACAACGGCGGCAGCTTCGACCAGACCGACCTGAGCCTGGGCGGCTTCATCGGCTGGTACGCCGACAACGGCGCCTGGGCGAATGGCCAGCTGAGTTGGAGCCAGGTCGACTTCGACATCGATCGCAAAGTCACGCTCGGCCAGTCCGTGCGCAAGCACAGCAGTTCGGCCGACGGTGACAACCTCACCGCCGGCGTCAGCGCGGGCTGGGACTTCGGCGATGGCGCGCTGCGCCATGGCCCGGTGCTGAGCCTGCTGGCGCAGCGCATCGAGATCGACGGGTTCAAGGAGAACCACGCCGACCAGTCCACCTCGCTCGCCTATCCGGACCAGAATTTCGATTCGCTGATCGGCAGCGTCGGCTGGCAGGCGACCTACGCCATCAGCGAGCAATTCCAGCCGTATGCGCGCCTGACCGTGGACCGCGAGTTCGAGGACGCGGACGCGGAGGCCCAGGCACAGCTGCAGTCGATGCCTGATACCGCGCCGTACGCCGTGCCCGGCGTGCAGTTCGACCAGGACTACGGCACGCTGACCTTCGGTGCGCGCACCAAGGTCTTCGGGTTGCAAGCCAACATCGGTACCAGCCTGACCGTGGGCCAGAGCAACGCCGACCATGCGACGGTGTTCGCTACGGTCGGCGCGGATTTCTGACGCACATCGATCGATGAACCAGGCGAAGGGCCCCTCGGGGCCCTTTGCTTTTGTGGCCGGGCGGCCCGCCATGCCGCGTTGCCAAGCGCGTAACCCGGGGCATAGACTGCCGTCCGTCAGCGGGTGTAGTTCAATGGTAGAACTTCGGCTTCCCAAGCCGATAGCGTGGGTTCGATTCCCATCACCCGCTCCAGTTCGATGCTCGTGGAGCTTTGCAAACCGCGGCAACAAAACCGTAACGGCAGTCGCGTCACAGTGACTGCCGTTTTTCTTTTTTCCGCAGGTGTTTGGCATGGCACGACATATTCCTCGCGAGCGGATCATGCTCGGCTGGCGCGAGTGGGCCAGCTTGCCGCGGCTGGGCTTGCCCGCCGTGCGATGCAAGATCGACAGCGGTGCGCGCAGCTCGGCGCTGCATGTCGACCGCTATTGGCGGTTCAGCGAACGCGGTGGGCCGTGGGTCGGTTTCCGTCTCAGCAACGACGGCCACGGCGAGGCGACGGTGCAGGCAGCGGCACCCGTGTTCGACGAACGCGACGTCATCGACTCCGGCGGCCATCGCACGCGGCGCATCTTCCTGCGCACGACGCTGGCCCTGGCCGGCGTCGAACGCGAAATCGAAATAAACCTGACCGATCGGCAGGGCATGCTGTTTCCGATGCTGCTCGGCCGCACGGCGATGGCGGGATGGTTCGCGGTGGACCCGGCGCGATCGTTCCTCCATGGGCGACGCGAAGTCGGTACACCGGCCATCGCCCGGCCCGTTTCCCAGTCGCGGGTTTCCGCCATCCATTCACCGATTCGCGCCTCCCATTCCAGGCTCCCATGAAAATCGCGATCCTTTCGCGCAACAGCAAGCTGTACTCCACCCGCCGCCTGGTCGAGGCGGCGCGTGAACGCGGGCACAGCGTGCGTGTGCTCGATCCGCTGCGCTGCTACATGCGTATCGCCAGCGACGGTTTCTCCATGCATTACAAGGGCCGGCAGATCACCGATTACGACGCGGTGATCCCGCGCGTCGGCGCTTCCATCACCCGCTATGGCTCCGTCGTGCTGCGCCAGTTCGAACTGATGGGCACCTACACGCCCAATTCCTCCGACGCGATCCTGAAGGCGCGCGACAAGCTGCGTTGCCACCAGTTGCTTGCGGCCGAAGGCATCGGCATGCCGATCACCGTGTTCGGCGACAACCCCGATGACACCCAGGACCTGCTGGCGATGCTGGGCCCGCCGCCGCACGTCATAAAGCTCAATGAGGGCACGCAGGGCGCGGGCGTGATGCTGACCGAGAAGCCGTCTGCATCGCGCGGCGTGATCGAGGCACTGCGTGGCCTGTACGCCAACTTCCTGGTGCAGGAATTCGTCGCCGAGGCCAAGGGCGCCGACCTGCGCTGCTTCGTGGTCGGCAATTCGGTGGTCGCGGCGATGAAGCGGCAGGCGCCGAAGGGCGACTTCCGCTCCAACCTGCATCGTGGCGGCAGCGCCAAGGGCGTGCGCGTGAGCGCCACCGAACAGGACGTGGCGATTCGCGCAGCGCACGCATTGGGCCTGGGCGTGGCAGGTGTCGATCTCATCCGCTCCAAGCGCGGACCACTGATACTCGAGGTCAATGCTTCGCCTGGCCTGGAAGGCATCGAGGCCGCCAGCGAGGTGGACGTGGCCGGGGCCGTGCTCGACTACGTCGGGGCCCGGTTCAAGCGGGGCGGACCGCGCCACGCGTCCACGGGGCGGGCGCTCCATGAAAAAACCGCCGGTGAAAGTTATCTATTGAAATCAGCAAGTTAATTGTTAAATGCTGATTCTGCGCCGGCGCGGGCGCGGCTAAATAACGAAATTTTACGTGCCCTTTTTAACGGACTTTTAGTCCCGGCAGGCGTAGCCTGCGCAGACCGGAATCCCGCTGCTTCCTCGTCAGTAGTCGGTCGCAGGATGACGGTAATCGGGGCAACACCCTTTTTGACCCGGATGCGGCGGCCCCGCATCCGGGTCTTTCTTTTGGGTGGCTGGGGACACGTCGCGCACGGTCACAAGACCATCGCGAACAGATTTGTTAAAACAAATTTGTTAAAACGGATTTGTTAAAACAGATTTGTTAATTTCAACTCCTTGACGCTCCGGTCGCGCGCCACGCGCCTCCGGAACCCGGCAGCGGCCGCACGGTCGAAGCCTTACCTGAAGGAACGGATGGTCCCAATGCGCATCCTCGTCATCGAAGATCACCAGGACATCGCCGCCAACCTTGGCGACTTTCTCGAGGAACGCGGGCACACCGTGGACTTCGCCGCGGACGGCATCACCGGGCTGCACCTGGCAGTAGTGCACGAATTCGACGCGATCGTGCTCGATCTCAACCTGCCGGGCCTCGATGGCCTCGAGGTCTGTCGCAAGCTGCGCAACGAAGCGCGCAAGCAGACGCCCGTGCTGGTACTGACCGCGCGCGATTCCCTCGACAACAAGCTGGCCGGCTTCGACAGCGGCGCCGACGATTACCTGATCAAGCCGTTCGCGCTGCAGGAAGTCGAAGTCCGGCTGAATGCACTCGCGCGGCGCGGTCGCGGCGTGCAGACCCGCGTGCTCAACGTCGCCGACCTCGAATACAACCTGGATACGCTGGAAGTGCGTCGCGTGGGCAAGCTCCTGCAACTCAATCCGACCGCGCTGAAGATCCTGCAGGCACTGATGGAAGCCTCGCCGGCGGTGGTCACGCGGCAGGAACTGGAAACCCGGGTGTGGGGCGAGGAGCTGCCGGATTCGGATTCCCTGCGCGTGCATATCCACGGCCTGCGCGCGGTCGTCGACAAGCCGTTCGATATTCCGCTGATCCAGACCCGCCATGGCATTGGCTATCGCATCGCACCGCCGGAAAACGCTTGAACCCCGGCGCTGCCGTGCGCGGGCATGAGGGAGCAATGGGGACGTAATCGCGAAGCGCAGTGATTCCTGAAATCCCGCCGGTGGCGCCACCGGCGTGCCGCGCGCTCCCCGCGCTCCCGACCCTTGCCTGACCATGCCCATCGAACCCGGCCCCGTCCGCAAAGCCAAGACCCGCTACCGGCGCCAGCTGCGCAGCCGCATCATCCTGGCCTTCGTGTTGCTGGGCTTCGGCCTGACCGCGCTGTTTGCGTACGCGACCAACTGGACGCGGTCGCGCGTCGAGAATGCGCTGGTCGAGGACGTGATGAACCGCAACATCGACGAGTACGCGCGGCGGTTCTATTCGGATCCCAATCGCAATCCGGAGGTGCCGATCCAGCAGATCAGAGCCTACGTCTTTTCCCCGGAAAGCGAGAGATTGCGGAGGGATTTCCCGGAGTGGGGCCGTCTGCCCGATGGAATCCAGAACATCTCTGGTACCAATCGAGATGGAACACCATTCGTCTACAAGCTGGCGGTCCGCAAGACCCCGAACGAGTGGTTCTTCCTCGCTTACGACATGACCCAGACTATGCGCGGGGAGGAACAGTTCAATCGCGCCATCTACATCTCGGTGGTGGTGTTCACCCTGCTGTCGCTCGTCGTCGGGCTGTGGGCCGCGTCGCGCGTGATGAGCCCGGTCACCGAGCTCGCCACCCGCCTGAAGCAGTCCGGCAGCAGCGCCGAACCGGAAGCGCTGGCCTCGCACTTCCCCGATGACGAAGTCGGCCAGCTCGCCGAGGCGCTCGACGACTATGCCGAACGCCTCACCCACGTCGTCCAGCGCGACCGGGAGTTCAATGCCGACGTCAGCCATGAACTGCGCACGCCCTTGGCCGTGATCCGCGGCGCGGTGGAACTGTTGCTGTCGAAGCCGGATCTGGAGGAACGCACCCGCGCGCGCCTGCAGCGCATCCAGCGCGCCGAGCAGCAGTGCACCGACCTGATCAGCGCGTTGTTGCTGCTCTCGCGCAACGAACGCGGCCACGGCGCGACCGATGTCGCCAAGGTGGCCGAGCAGCTGCTGGATGCGCATCGGGCGCAGTTGGGCGGCAAGCCGCTTCAACTGCTGCTGGAAGGTCCACGCGGGCTGGTGGTGGATGCGCCGGAGTCCGCCGTGTCGGTGGCGCTGGGCAACCTCATCGGCAATGCGGTGAAGTACACGCCCCAGGGCCAGGTCGTCGTACGCATGCATCCAAAGGCTGTGGAAGTGATCGACTCCGGCCCGGGGCTGAGCGCGGAAGATGCTGCCAAATTGTTCGAACGCGGCTATCGCGGCACACATGCCGGTCATTCGCAGGGCGGCGGTATTGGCCTATCGATCGTCCGGCGTCTGTGCGATCTGTACGATTGGGAAGTACGAGTGCTGCCGGGCGGCGCGAAAGGTGTCGTAGCTATCCTTACCTTCGGTCGCGAACCACGCGCGATCCTCTGATCGCTGCCGACCGCTAAGCAACTTTGCTGCATGGACGGCGAAAATCGCCGTCCATGGCAGTGACTCCTGATCTGACGATCAGGAGGCGCATCTCAGATCGGCTGCTTCGGTGGCTGGGAGAACGGGTTATAGGTGCTCTGGTGCCCGGGACAATGACTACCTCCGGTATACAGATCCCACAGGTCCGACCAGAAGCCGGCGCCATTAACGTTTTCGATTTCGGAATCGGTGAGCTCACGCATCGTCATAGTTCCTTTATGCCTTGACTGTATGGATGCTTAGTCCGTTTTCGGACGCTTCGAATCATGCATACGTCGCAACGAAGCCCGCCTCATCAAATTTGACGATGCAAAACCGAAAATCTTGCATAAGCCACTGAAGAGTTACAGCGGCTCCAGCCAGCCGTGCTTGTCCGGCGTCCGGCCGTCGAACAGGCCGAAGAACAGGTCCTGGATCCGGCGCGTGACCGAGCCCGGCTTGCCGGTGCCGACTTGGCGGCCATCTACCGAGCGGATCGGGGTGATCTCCGCGGCGGTGCCGCACATGAAGAGTTCGTCGCACAGGTACAGGTACTCGCGCGGCAGGTCGCGTTCGACCACTTCGATGCCGTTGGCGCGGGCCAGGGTGATGATGGTGTTGCGGGTCAGGCCATTGAGCAGCGCGGCGCTGACCGGCGAGGTGTGCAGCACGCCGTCGAACACCAGGAACAGGTTTTCGCCCGCGCCTTCGCTGAGCAGGCCGGTGGAGGCCAGGGCGATGCCTTCGCCGAAGCCGAGCCGGCGTGCCTCGCGCGCGACCAGTTGCCCGGACAGGTAGTTGCCGCCGGCCTTGGCGCCGGCCGGGATGGTGTTCGGGGCGAAGCGCTGCCAGCTCGACACGCAGGCGTCGATGCCCTCGTCGACCACGCTGGCACCGAGATACTGGCCCATCTTCCACGTCGCCACCGCCACTTCGACCGGCGTGTCGGCGGACAGGCCGAAGCCGCCCAGGCCGCGGTACGCGACCGGACGCAGGTAATCGGTGGTGTTCTCGTTCGCCTTCAACACTTCGCGGCAGGCGGCATTGATCTGTTCCAGCGAGTACGGAATCGCCATGTCGTAGATCTTGGCCGACGCGAACAGGCGCTTGTTGTGGTCGGTGAGGCGGAAGATCACCGGTCCGCTGGGCGTCTGGTAGCTGCGGATGCCCTCGAACACGGACGAGCCGTAATGCACGACGTGCGCCATGACGTGCGTGGTGGCCTCGGCCCAGCGCTTGATCGCGCCGTTGTGCCAGATCCATTCGGGGTAGTGCATGGCCATTCGGGTTCTCGGTGGGGACAAAGACTGCGTAGTTTAACGCCCCGCCCATGGCGGCACTGAACCCCGGGGATGGGGGGTATGAAAAAGGCCGAGTGGTCTCCCGCGCGGCCCTGGATCACGGGTGGGTCGTTGAGCGGAAGCCGGCGACCGTGGCCTATTCCGGTACGGCCTCAGAACCGCAGCCACCAGCAGCCGAAGTAATGGGTCAGCCCGAACACCGTGCGCGCCGGCGTCGCGCTGTGGTCCAGGGTCTGCTCCACGCGCAGGGCGACCGGGTTGCGGCCCACGGCGGTCTGCGGGTACAGCTCGGCATCCACAGGTTTGGCCGGCGCGGCGGTGCCGGCATCGTTGCTGGCATCGTTGCTGGTGCCTTCACTGCCGGCGTCGGGGCGGTTAGGCATCACCGGCACGATGTCCACCAGCGGCCGGTTCGCCACCACATCCAGTCGCGTCCAGATGCGATAGCCCTCATCCGCGGAGGTGCCGGGCCAGTGATACACCCCGGCGAGACGGTTGGCGTCGCGGGTTTCGATGGCGCCGTTCACTTCGAAGACCAGGTCCTGCAGCGTGCGTGCGCAGCCGCCGACGCGGCGCACCGCCGCGGCGGGCGGCGCTTCGACATGGGCCGGGCGCTCGACCGCATCCACTTCGCTGCACATGCGGTCGGTGAAGATGGTCTGGCCGCTGGCGGTCACGCAGCGACGCACGTCGGCACGCGCCACCTGCGGCCACAGTGCCGCGAGCGTGCAGGCCAGGACGAGAAGCGGGAGCGGGCGAAGCAACATGTCCCGCAGCCTAGCGCCGGGGTCCGGAGGCGAAAAGTGAGGCCCGGCCCAGATCGCGCAGCCGTGGGTGGAGGGGCAGGCGGAGTTCAGGAAGCGATGAAATAGCAGCCCGCGTACCGGCGTACTTCGAAATCGACGATGCGCCTGCTGCCACCGGCGAACACCAGTTGCATCAGGCCGGCATCCTGCGGGATCACGGTCTGCTGTCCCGATCCGATCCAGGCGGAGAGGAAGCGTGCATCCGACAGCGGCTGGGCGGACAGTCGTTCGAGTTGCTTCATCACTGGCAGCGCGCTGCGGTTGCTCATGCCAGCCCAGTGATAGCTTTCGGCGACGCGGTTGACGTCGTGCAGTGCGAATGCGCCGACGAGGTCCTGCGACAACTGCTCGGGGGATCGCGCACAACCCGCGGCGGCGGAGCGACGACCAGGGATGGCTTCGTGCAGTGGTTCGGACGCGTCGCGATAGACACTCCCGAGCGTCGCCTGTTCGTCGCCCGTGTCGGCCATCGCGAGGCGGAATGCAAGTTCCTCGGAGATGCGCGTCGGTTGCGCGCGGAATGCCGCGCAGGGTTTGTCGGTGTAGACCGCGTTGCCGTCTGGCGCCTGGCATCGCTGGAGGATGGGACTCTCGCCGGCGCGTGCTACGTGCGGCGGCGCGGCGCTGAATGCGGCCAATGCTGCGACTACGGTGAACAGCGCGGAACGAAGGGGTTTCACGACGCGACCGATGAATCCGGGACACGCGTGATGCTCCGGTTCGCTTGGTCAACGTGGTGTGTGAGCGCCCCCGTTCATGCTGAACCTCCGCTGTTGGAGCGGCTGTAGTTCAGCAATGTCACCGCAGCTGGTCATCCCAGCCGGGCGAGCACGCTCGAGGTCGGCTTGGACAGGTTGAGCGTGTAGAAATGCAATCCCGGCGCGCCGCCATCGAGCAGGCGCTGGCACAGTGCGGCGACGAAGTCGGAAGCGAAGTCGCGCACGCTGTCGACGTCATCGCCGAAGGCCTGCATGCGCTTGCCGATCCAGCGCGGGATTTCCGCGCCGCAGGCCTCGGAGAAACGCCGCAGCTGGGTGAAGTTGGAGATCGGCATGATGCCGGGCACGATCGGCACTTCGACGCCGAGCTTGCGCACGTCGTCGACGAAGCGGAAGTACGCATCGGCGTTGTAGAAATACTGGGTGATCGCGCCGTTCGCGCCGGCGTCGACCTTGCGCTTGAAGTTGCGCAGGTCGGCGAATGCATCGTCGGCCTGCGGGTGGCATTCGGGATAGGCCGCCACTTCGATGTGGAAGAAGCCGTCGTATTCGGTGCGGATGAATTCGACCAGGTCCGACGCATAGCGGAAATCACCGGCCTGGCCCATGCCGGAGGGCAGGTCGCCACGCAGCGCGACGATGCGGCGGCAACCCATCGCCTTGTAACGCAGCAACAGTTCGCCCAGTTCGGCGCGCGTGCCGCCCACGCAGGACAGGTGCGGGGCGGCGTCGAGGCCGTGGTGGGCGTGCAGGCGTTCCACCGTCTCCGGCGTGTACGACAGCGTGGAACCGCCCGCGCCGAAGGTGCAGGAAACGTAGTCGGGGTTGTGCGATTTGAGTTTCGCCGCGGCCTTGTCCAGTTGCGCGCGTTGTTCGTCGGTCTTCGGCGGATAGAACTCGAAGCTGATCGAGGGGCTGGACATGCGGCAGGCCGTTTACGGGATTTCCGACAGTCTATCGCTTCATCGCGATGATAGGAAATAACAAACCGGGTGGAACGTCCTCCGCCGTTCGTCCCCGGGCGCTGCCGCCCGCCACGGCGTGCGGCCACTCGTCATTTATCCCGCGCGGCGCAGCGGCCGTGCGGCCACGCTGTGGCCACACCCAACGCAAGGAGCCCGTCATGCAATTGATCGCCCGGTCGATCTTCCGCACCGCTTTCCGGATCTTCGCTGCCAGCTTCGCCCTGTCGTTCGCGGTCTGGCACGCCGCGAACGCCGCCACCGCGCCGCGGACCTTCCACGACCTGAAGATCGAAGTCGTCGGCAAGGGCCGCCCGGTGCTGATGATCCCGGGGCTCAACAGCGCCGGCGAAACCTGGACCGAAACCTGCGCGGCGCTGCAGGCGGACCACGTGCAGTGCCACATCGTCACCCTGCCGGGCTTCGCCGGCCTGCCGTCGGCCGCGGATGCCAGCAAGGACGCGTGGCTGGACGACATGCGCGATCGCCTGCTCGCCTACGTCGATGCACGCAAGCTCAAGCACCCGGTAGTGATGGGGCACAGCCTGGGCGGCTTCCTCGCCCTGCAGATGGCGATCAAGCAGCCGCAGCGGTTCGACCGCGTGGTGATCGTCGACGCGCTTTCCTTCCTGGGTGCGGTCCGCAACCCGGCTGCGACGGCCAACGACGTCAGGCCGATGGCCGAAGCCATGCGCAAGCAGATGCTGGCGCAGGATGAGGCGGGGTACCGGGCCGGCGTGTCGGCGAACCTCCAGGGCATGGTGCACGCCCCCAGGCGCGTGGAGACCCTGGCCGCGTGGGGCAATGCCAGCGACCGCACGATCACCGCGCAGGCGATGTACGAAATGATGGTGACCGACCTGCGCGGTGAGCTGGTCAAGGTCCGCGTCCCGACCCTGGTACTCGGCGCCTGGGCCGCCTACGCGCCTTATGGCTCCACGAAGGAATCCACCGCCGCCATCTACAAGGCGCAATACGCGAACCTCGACGGCGTGCGCATCGAGATGAGCGAAGGCGGCTACCATTTCCTGATGTGGGACGATCCGCAGTGGTTGCAGCAGCAGGTGCGCGGGTTCATTGCCGCCAGCAAGTGATGCAACCGCTTCGCGACGGCCAGCGCTTGCTGGCCGTCGCATTGTCCAGAGCACCGAGCCGAATCCAGGAAGGAGAACCGATTCGATGATGCGCGCCGATGTCCGCTTTGCCCTGCTGAACCTGATTCCGGCCGTGCTCTATGCCGGCTTCATCATCATGAGTTTCACCATGATGGGCGGGCCCACCGCAGCAGCATGGTGGCTGGCCTGCAGCCTGGGCGCCGGGCTGTGGCTGGCGACCGGCATCCTGCGCACGGTGGCGCTGCGCCGGAACTGGTTCGCACTGGGCGCTGGCGCTCTGCTGGCGCGCCTGACCGCGAGCGTCGTGGTCGGCGCTTTCGTCGTGCAGTTCGGCGTGCGCGTGGTGATCGAAACCGCGGACATGCTCGGGTTCTACCGCCTGCCGCCGAGCGACACCTACGGCGTGCGCGAAGCGGTCGTCTACGCGGTCCAGGTCGCGCTGATCCTGTGGCTCTGGGTCGCCGCGTGGGCGGGCTGGCACCTGCTGCGCCATCGCCGCCAGAGCGAGATGGCCCGGCTGCGCGCCGAGTCGCAAAGCAACGCGCTCGAACTGGATGCGCTGCGGGCCCGGCTGAACCCGCATTTCGTCTTCAACGCACTGAACAACGTGCGTGCGCTGATCAACGAGGAGCCGGGGCGGGCCCGCGAGGTGGTGACGCGGCTGTCGAACATCCTGCGCCATGCACTGGAACACAGCCAGCGCGAATCGGCGTCGCTGGGCGAGGAGCTGGCCGTCGTGGACGACTACCTCGCCGTGGAGAGCGTGCACTACGAAGAGCGCCTGAAAGTGCATCGCGACATCGCCCGTGATGCGCTCGATGCGCAGTTGCCGCCGATGCTGCTGCAGCTGCTGGTCGAGAACGCGATCAAGCACGGCATTGCGCGCACGCCGGGCGGTGGCGAGCTGGGCGTCTCGGCGTGGCGCCACCAGGGCAAGCTGGCGATCGAAGTCAGTAACCCGGGCCGCGTGGAGCACTCCGGCAGGGGCCATGGCGTTGGCCTGGCTTACCTGCGTGCCCGGTTGGCGCGCGAACCGGGAAGCGACTTCCACCTGCAGCAGAACGGTCCACGCGTGCTGGCGCGGTTGGAGATCGCGCAATGAGCGCGCCCCTGCGGACGCTGGCAGCGAAGATGCAGCCGATGAAAGTATTGATTGTCGACGACACCCGGCTGGCGCGGCAGGAACTGCGCACGCTGCTGGCGGAGCTGCCGGATGTCGAATGCGTTGGCGAGGCGGACGATGTGCCGGCGGCACAGGCCGCGATCGAGATGCTGCAGCCGGACCTGGTGCTGCTCGACATCCAGATGCCCTCGGGCACCGGCTTCGACGTGCTCGAAGGCCTCGATCACGCACCTCTGGTGGTGTTCACCACGGCCTACGACCATTACGCGGTGCAGGCATTCGAGGCCAATGCCCTCGACTACCTGGTCAAGCCCGTGGTGCCCGAACGCCTGGGCGCGGCGATCGACCGCGCCCGCGTGCGTCGTGCCGCCGCGGAACCGGTCGACACCGACCCGCGCGGCCTGTTGGGACTCGACGACCAGGTCTTCCTGCGCGACGGCGAGCGTTGCTGGTTCGTGGCGCTGCACGAGGTCAGCCGGATCGTGGTGGACGGCAACTACGCCCGGGTCTGGTTCCGCGACGAGAAGGCGATGCTGGCGCGCAGCCTGAGCGCGCTGGAGGCGCGACTCGATCCGGCCCTGTTCTTCCGCGCCAACCGCAATACGCTGGTCAACCTGCGCATGGTCAAGAACATCGACCTGGCGGTGGGCGAGGGCTACGACCTGACACTGAAGGACGGCAGCACGGTGGAGGTGTCGCGGCGCCAGGCGCGCGAGTTGCGGGAACGGCTGGCGTTGTAGGCCGCCGGCGGGACGCTCCCACTGCCGTCATCCCGGCGCATGCCGGGATCCAGCTTCTGCTGTTGTTGGCCGCCGGCAGGACGCTCTCACTGCCGTCATCCCGGCGCAAGCCGGGATCCAGCTTCTGCCGTTGTAGGCAGCCGGCAGGACGCTCCCGCTGCCGTCATCCCGGCTTACGCCGGGATGACGAGCAAAACGTGGCAAATAAAAACGGGCGCCGAAGCGCCCGTTTTTGTTTGAAGCAATTGCCGATCAGAATCCGCTGATCAGAATCCGCCGATCAAAATCAGCCGATCAAAATCAGCCGATCAAAATCAGCCGATCAAATCGGCCGATCAAATCGGCCGGTCAAAATCGGCCGATCAGTAGCGGTAATGATCCGGCTTGTACGGACCATCCACCGACACGCCGAGGTAATCGGCCTGCTCGGCGGTCAGCTTGGTCAGCTTCACGCCGATCTTCTCGAGGTGCAGGCGCGCCACTTCCTCGTCCAGCTTCTTCGGCAGGATGTAGACCTTGTTCTCGTAGCTGTCCTTGTTCGCCCACAAGTCCATCTGCGCGAGGGTCTGGTTGGAGAACGAGTTCGACATCACGAAGCTCGGATGGCCGGTGGCGCAGCCGAGGTTGACGAGGCGGCCTTCGGCCAGCAGGAAGATCGAGTTGCCGCTGGCGAAGGTGTACTTGTCGACCTGCGGCTTGATGTTGAGCTTCTTCGCGCCGGAGGCGGCCAGCGCATCGACCTGGATCTCGTTGTCGAAGTGGCCGATGTTGCAGACGATGGCCTGGTCCTTCATCTGGGCCATGTGCGAGAGCGTCAGCACGTCCTTGTTGCCGGTGGTGGTGACATAGATGTCGCCACGGCCCAGCGTCGATTCGACGGTGTTGACCTCGAAGCCTTCCATCGCGGCCTGCAGGGCGTTGATCGGATCGATCTCGGTGACCACGACGCGCGCACCGTAGGCGCGCAGCGAGTGCGCCGAGCCCTTGCCGACGTCGCCATAACCGCACACCACGGCAACCTTGCCCGCGAGCATCACGTCCATCGCGCGCTTGAGGCCGTCGGCCAGGGATTCGCGGCAGCCGTAGAGGTTGTCGAACTTCGACTTCGTCACCGAGTCGTTGACGTTGATCGCCGGCACCAGCAGCTTGCCCTGTTCGGCGAGCTGGTAGAGGCGGTGCACGCCGGTGGTGGTCTCTTCCGACACGCCCTTCCAGTCCTTGACGACACCGGCGAAGAAGCCGGGGCGTTCGGCATGGACGCGCTTGAGCAGGTTCTTGATGACCTGTTCCTCGTGGTTCGACGACGGGGTGTTGACCCAGTCGGAACCGTTCTCGAGTTCGAAGCCCTTGTGGATCAGCAGGGTCACGTCGCCGCCGTCGTCGACGACGAGTTCGGGACCCTTGTTACCCGGGAAGGTCAGCGCGTCGAGCGTGCAGTCCCAGTATTCCTCCAGCGACTCGCCCTTCCATGCGAATACCGGCGTGCCCGACTTGGCGATCGCGGCGGCGGCGTGGTCCTGGGTCGAGAAGATGTTGCACGAGGCCCAGCGCACGTCGGCGCCGAGGTCGCGCAGCGTCTCGATCAGCACCGCGGTCTGGATGGTCATGTGCAGCGAGCCGGTCACGCGCACGCCCTTGAGCGGCTTGACTGGTGCGTACTTGTGGCGGATCGACATCAGGCCCGGCATCTCGTGCTCGGCGATGTCGATTTCCTTGCGGCCCCAATCGGCCAGCGAGATGTCGGCAACCTTGTAGTCGCCTTCGGTGGAGAAGGTCTTCGGTACGGCGTTCATGTGTTGCTCCGTTGTTTGGAAGTCGCAGCCCCTGTGGAAGCGGTGGACTTGCATTAACGGGCGCCGTTGTTGCGTTTGGAACCTCGCCGAGCCTGGCCGCAAGTGACTTCATTGCGGTCGCAGCGCCCCTCGGCGGGGCAGGGGCGGAATTCTACCGCGTCGGGTGGTCGATGGCTGGATGAACAGGCGGGATTGCGCGGGGAGGCCGGAAAAAGCAACGGGCCGCGGATGCGGCCCGTTCCCTCACCCCAACCCTCTCCCGCTCGCGGGAGAGGGAGCAGGGCGGTGCTTACTTCTTCAGGCCGGCATCCTTGCGCAGCGCCTCGGCACGATCGGTCCTCTCCCACGAGAACGCGGTGGCCTTGTGCTTCTTGCCGGCGCCGTCGGTGTAGCTGATTTCCTTCGGCTTGCGGCCGAAGTGGCCGTAGCTGGCGGTCGCCTGGTAGATCGGGTGCTCCAGGTCCAGCATCTTCGTGATGCCGTACGGACGCAGGTCGAAGTGCTTGCGGATCAGCTTCTCGATCTTGTCGTCGGAGATGTGGCCCGTGCCGAAGGTGGTGACCGAGATCGAGGTCGGATCGGCCACGCCGATCGCGTACGACACCTGCACTTCGCACTTGTCGGCGAGGCCCGCGGCGACGATGTTCTTGGCGACGTAACGCGCGGCGTAGGCGGCCGAACGGTCGACCTTCGACGGATCCTTGCCCGAGAACGCACCACCGCCGTGGCGGGCCATGCCGCCGTAGCTGTCGACGATGATCTTGCGGCCGGTCAGGCCGCAGTCGCCCACCGGGCCGCCGATGACGAACTTGCCGGTCGGGTTGATGTGCACCTTGTTCTTCGACAGCGCGTCCAGCCACTTCTTCGGCAGCACCGGCACGAGGATCTCCGAACGCACGGCCTCGATCAGGTCCTTCTGCTTGATGTCCGGATCGTGCTGGGTGGAAAGCACGACGGCATCGAGGCCGAGGACCTTGTTGCCTTCATAGCGCAGGGTGACCTGCGACTTCGCGTCGGGGCGCAGCCACTTGAGCTTGCCGCTCTTGCGGACCTTGGCCTGCTGCTCGACCAGGCGGTGCGAGTAGTACAGCGGCGCCGGCATGAATTCCGGGGCTTCGTTGCAGGCGTAGCCGAACATCAGGCCCTGGTCGCCCGCGCCCTGTTCTTCAGGCTTCTTGCGGTCGACGCCCTGGTTGATGTCGGGCGACTGCTTGCCGAGCATGTTGATGATCGCGCAGGTGTGGCCGTCGAAGCCGACTTCGGAATTGTTGTAGCCGATGTCGTTGATGACCTTGCGCGCGAGCGCTTCGATGTCGACCCATGCCGACGTGGTGACTTCGCCGGCGACGATCGCGGCGCCGGTCTTCACCATCGTTTCGCAGGCCACGCGGGCGCGCTTGTCCTGCGCGAGGATCGCGTCGAGGACGGCGTCGGAGATCTGGTCGGCGATCTTGTCGGGATGGCCTTCGGAAACGGATTCGGAGGTGAAGAGGTAGCTGGTGGACATCGAGGCTTCCTTGGTGAATATCCCTTCATGGGGATGAAAAGATGGCCGCGCATGATACAGCCTGAAGCTGGCCAGTGCATGAAGGGGGCATTGTGCGCCCGCCTGCGGCGCACTCAAAGCGCGACACCGGTAATGCTGCGCGCGGCTGGGAACGGCCAAACCCCCGGGTTTTCCCGGTCAGGCGAAACCGGGCTCCATCCGCTGTCACATCCCTGTCGCCCTGACGCCGCCTGACTGTCGCATCGCCCCGGCAGGCTGCCGGGCGAAAGGGGGGCGACGGGCGATGCGCAAGTTCGAGCAGCAGCTGCAGCAGCGGTTTCCACACTGGTTCCGCGGTCGCCGCGCGACGCTGGCGCGGCCATTGCTGCGGGCCATCGGGCGCTGGTCGAAGTTCGATGCCATCGCCGGGCACCTGGAGGCCCACGGCCACCTGCGCGACTTCGACTTCGTGCGCTCTTCGCTGGAGTTCCTGCAGGCGCGTTATCTCGCCGATCCGGCCGAACTGCGGCGCATTCCCGCGAGCGGCCGCCTGCTGATCGTCGCCAACCATCCCTCCGGCGCGCTGGATGCGCTGGCGCTGCTCGACGCCGTCAGCCAGGTGCGGCGCGATGTGAAGATCGTCGCCAACGACCTGCTCAGCGCACTCGAGCCGCTGTCGGGCCTGCTGCTGCCGATCCGCATCGTCGGCGGCCGGGCGGGCGCGCAGAGTCTCGGCGCGGTCGAGCAGGCGTTGCGCGAGGAGTGCTGTGTGATCGTGTTCCCCGCCGGCGAAGTCGCGCGGCTGGGCCTGCGCGGGGTCACCGACGGACGCTGGCGGCGCGGCTTCCTGCGCTTCGCGCGCACGACGGACACGCCGGTGCTGCCCGTGCGCATCGAGGCCCGCAATTCCGCGTTGTTCTATGGAGCCTCCGTGCTGTTCAGGCCGGCGGGCACCGCACTGCTGGCGCGCGAGATGTTCGCCCGCCGCGCCAGGCGCATCGCGCTGCGCATCGGCCATCCGCTGCGGTTGCCCGCGGGCGGCAAGCCGACCGAACTGCTGCGCCGGGTGCGCCGCGAGCTGCATGCGATCGGCACTCCGCGTGAATGCGCCGCGCCGGTCGGCTCCGAGCCGCTGATCGACGCCATCGATCCGGCGCTGGTGCGTGCGGGCGTCGAGGCGCTGCACTCGCTGGGACAGACCTTGGACGGCAAGCAGATCCGCCTCGGCCGCCTCGCCGCGGGTTCGCCCTTGCTGCGCGAGATCGGCCGCCTGCGCGAACTCACGTTCCGCGCGGTGGGCGAGGGCACCGGCCTCCGCCTCGATGTCGATCTCTATGACAGCTGGTACGAGCACATCGTGTTGTGGGACGACGCCGCGTCGAAGATCGCCGGCGCGTATCGGCTCGCGCGCGGTTCGGCCGTGCTGCCCGAGCGCGGGTTGGCCGGCCTGTACACGGCTTCGCTGTTCGAATACGGCGACGATGCCCTGCCGCGGTTGCAGCAGGGCATGGAGCTGGGGCGCAGCTTTGTCGCCCCCGAATACTGGGGCAGCCGCAGCATCGACTACCTGTGGCAGGGCATCGGTGCCTACCTGCAGGCCCATCCCGAAGTGCGCTACCTGTTCGGCCCGGTGTCGATCAGCGCGGCATTGCCGGTCGATGCGCGCGAACAGATCGTCGCCTACTACGCGCGCTACTACGGCGCGCGCGAGCGCTGCGCGCAATCGCGGCAGCCGTTCGTCTACCGCGCCGCGCCGCCACGGTTCGGCGACGAACTCGATGCTGCCACGGCGTTCCGCGTGCTCAGGGACAACCTCGACGCGCTAGGCGCGACGCTGCCGATGCTCTACAAGCAGTACACCGAGCTGTGTGAACCGGGTGGGGCGCGCTTCCTCGCCTTCGGCGTCGATCCGGCGTTCAGCGACTCGGTCGACGGCCTGATCGAAGTCGACACGCACTGCCTGCGTCCAAGAAAGCGCGACCGCTACCTCACGCCGGCCCGGCCGCGCGTCGCTGAGATCGTGGCCGAGGTGGTGGAATGACGTCGATGATCGCGCCGCTGGCTGTACGTCGGCGCGCGGTCTTCGTCTCCGACGTCCATCTGGGTTCCAGGCATTGCCACGCGGCGGAATTCGCCGACTTCCTCACCACGCTGCGGTGCGAGCGCCTCTACCTGGTGGGCGACATCGTCGATCTGTGGTGGATGGCGTCGCGGCGTGCGAACTGGAACGCCGCGCATAACCGCGTGGTCGAGGCGCTGCACGCGCTGCGCCGGGACGGTACCGAGATCATCTACGTGCCGGGCAACCACGATCGCCCGGTTCGCCGCTTCTGTGGCCTGGTCCTGCCACGGATGACGATCCGGCGACGCTCCATCCACGTCACCGCCGATGGCCGCCGCCTGCTGGTCGTGCACGGGGACGATTACGATGCGGTCACCCACTTCGGCGGCCTGCAGGAGCGGTTCGGCGACTGGCTGTATTACCGCATCCTCACCGGCAACCGCCTGCTCAACTTCGCACGACGGCGCTGCGGCCTGCGCTACTGGTCGCTGGCCGAATTCCTCAAGCGCCGCAGCGGCGCGGCCGAACGTTACATCGCCCGCTTCGTCGAGGCCGGTGTCGACGACGCCAGGCGTCGCGGCTTGGACGGCATCGTCTGCGGCCATATCCATCGTGCCGCGTTGTTCGAACGCGACGGCTGCGTGTACGCGAACGATGGCGATTGGGTGGAGAGCCTGACCGCGCTCGTCGAAGACCCCGACGGGACCCTGCGCCTGCTCGGACACAACGGCGAGACCCGCTCGCTGCTGCCACCGCGGGCGCTGGCGCCGACACGTGCGACGGTATTGCCGCAAGCCGCCTGACTTGGCCAGGCGTTGGAGCCAGTCGCCGCCGATCCGCCGACGCGGACATGGCCTGGGAATGCGGAACGGAAACGTTGCATGCACTCGTTCGGAAGTGCGGCGTGCAGACAGGCAGCAACAGACCGACGAGTCGGGGACTCGTCGGTCTCGCGTGGAGCGTCCCTGCTACGTGCTTGCGGCGATCCGGCAGCTTCCGCTCGCTAGCGCGTCGTTGCCACTCTCACTTCGCTTTCGCGACCAGCTTGGGGTCCTGCTGCTGGCGGGCATCCGCCGCCGCCAACCGCGCCAGCGCTTCACGGACGCGGACTTCCTTGCGGTCGTACGCGGTGCGGTATTGCGAAAACGTGGTGCGGCCCCCCAGCACCATGCGTACGTCGTTGATCGAAACGCCGGCTTCATGGGCGATCAGTTGGAGCTGGTCGCGTTCGCTGGCGACGCAATAGCCGGAAACGCCGAGAAAAATCAGTCCGGCGAGCAATGGATAGAAGTGCTTCATGGTGATCTCCGGGCCGCGCAAACGGGCGCTTGCCGGCAGCGGCATGTCCTCTGCGACGTTTCCTACGACCCGTCCGTGTCGAAATTACTGACTGCGCGGGCGCCTGGACTCACTGGAATGTGTGCTGGATGCGCAGATACCAGAACCGGCCCGGTACGTCGTAGCTGGGGTCGTAGGAGTTGGCGACGGACGTGTACGCGACCGGCGGATCGCGATCGAAGGCGTTGTCGAGGCCGACGGCGAATTGCGTGCCTGGCCACGGCTCCCAGCGCAGCTGAAGGTCGGTGTAGGTGCGGGCGTCGATGACGTGCTCGGGATCGCCGTTGAAGGTCGGACTCTCGAAGTCGGAGCGGTCGCAGAGCGAAGGCATGCCGAACTCAGCCGGAAGGAAGCAGCTTTCGTCCAGGGGCGAGTAGTAGCGCAGGCGCAAGGTGGCGCCGAAGGGCGCGCGATTCCAGTCCAGCGACAGCAGCGATCGCACCCGCCAGCCCGGATCCCACTGGAAGTAGTTGCCGACCGTCGATAGCAGGGCGCCTTTGGGCACCTCCTTCAAGTAACGGCTCAGGTAGACGCTGTCCCAACGCAATGCAAACTCACCCAATCGGGTGTCGCGACGGTAGCCCAGGCTGACGTCGTAGCCTTCGATCTCGTAGGTGCCGTAATTGTGCTGGCGCGCGTCGATCAGGGTCAGCACGCCGGTTACCGGATCGCGGGCAAGTTGCTCGCAGGCGCCGGTCGCGCCCTGGCGATAGCACAGGATCGGCAGCAGGTAGTCGGGGATGGCATCGATCGCGTCGCGCAGGGTGATGTGCCACCAATCCAGCGATGCATCCAGGCCCTCGATCGTGCGCGGACTCCAGACCACTCCGAGCGTGCGGTTGCGCGCCCGTTCCGGCTGCAGGTCGGGATTGGAGCCGAAGCGGATCGCCGGGCCCACCTGAGGATCGAAACCATCGAGCGGCACGCCGGCGGCCAGGCAGCGCTCGGCCACGACGCCGGTCGGTTGCTGGGCGCAGGGATCGAAGAATGGCGCATCCAGTCCCGTAATCTGGAAGGCCCCAGTGAGCGCATACAGTTCGCTCGCGGACGGGGCCCGGAAGCCCTGCGACCACGTCGCGCGCAGCAGCCAGGAGGCAGTGGGCCTCCAGCCCAGGCCGAGCTTGGCGTTGCTGGTGGATCCGAACGTCGAATAATCGGAATAGCGCGCCGCCACCGTGAGGTCGAGTGCGTCGGCCCCACGCCGGTTCGCCAGCAATGGCACCGCGAGTTCCGCGAACGCCTCGTTGATCCGGGTTTCGCCTTGCAATGGCTCCGGGATGCTGCTGCCGAAGTCGAAGGCCTTGTCGGTCAGCAGGGGATCCAGCGCAACGCGGACGCGCTCGCGCCGGTGTTCCAGCCCGAACGCCGCCGTCAGCGGGCCGGACGGAAGGTCGAGCAACGCGCCACTCACGTTGAAGGTGAAATCGCCCAGGCGCTGCGTGGTTTCGGAATCGCCTTCAGTGGAGGAGATGTAGTCGTACATCGCGTCGGTGAAGCCGTCCAGGCCATGCGCGAAATCCAGCGGCACGCAGTCGTCCACGGGCGCGCTCGGCGTACCGCAGCGTGCCGCGCCGGAAGCATCGAGGAAGGAAGGGCCAACGCCGAGACCCAGGCGCTGCAGGTTGTAGCCGCCGGAGATGTGCTGCTGATTGTCGGCTCGCGCCACGATGCCGTGCAGTTCCCAGTTGAAGGAACGCGCACCGAGTGCGAACGCGCCCTCCAGTCCCAGCGTGAGATACCAGGTGTCGACGAGCTGGGTGAAGCGCCGGGGGCGGTTGAGCGGACGGAAGCTGAAGAAGGTGACTGGCTGGCCGAAGGGGTTGTACAGGCTGTCGGTCGCGATATCGAAGTTGTAGGGACCTCCCTCCGCGCCGAGTTGGATCAATGGTGTCGGCGCGAGTTGCTGGCTGGAGCGGCGCCGGTGCAGCAGCAGTTCGGAGCGCAAACTCAATTGCCCGCCTAACTGGTAATCCGCCTGGCCGAACAGGGCGGTGCGCTCGTAGGGCGTGCGCAGGTAGTTCTCGGGTGCGAAGTTGTAGCCGTCGCTGCGAAAGTCGAACGGGCGATGCGCTGCCAGCGCGGGGTCCCAGGTCAACTGTCCTTTGCTGCCATCGGGCAACTGAGCGCCATGGGGACCGAAGCCCAGGCGTCCCTGGGGAGTGTTCCGCGATGCCCCTGCGTCCGTGTCGTTGGCGGGCAGGTTGAAGGTCGGCACGGCGGAAATGGCACGGTCGCCCGCCCAGATCGGTTGCTGGTCGGCGAACGACAGGTTCAGCGCGATTCCGCCACGCTCGCCTTGCCGCCCCCAGGTGATGTCCGCCGCGCGCCGTTCACCGTCGCCATGGTCGTTGCTTGCGTAGTAGGCGCTGGCCTCCACGCCGGCATAGTCGTCGCGGGTGATGATGTTGACCACGCCGGCAATGGCGTCGGAGCCGTAGATCGCGGACGCGCCATCGGTGAGCACTTCGATGCGGTCGACGATCGGAAGCGGGATGCTGGCCACGTCCACCGTGCCGTCGAGCGCGGTGACATAGCGGTGGCCGTTGAGCAGGACCAGCGTGCGCCGGGCGCCGAGGTTGCGCAGGTCGACGCGAGTCTCGCCATTGCCGCCGTTGTTGTAGTCGCTGTTGAGGTCGGAGACGTGCTGGGGCAGCTGCTGCAGGATCTCGCCGACGCTGGTCAGGCCGGTGCGCTGCAGGTCCTGGCGATCGAGCACGATCAGCGGTTGCGAGGTTTCGAATCCGGCGCGACCGATATGCGAGCCGGTGACGACGATCCCGGGAAGGTCGATCGGGCGATTGCTTGTTGCTTCCTGCGAGCAGGCGAAACCCGGCAGCAGGACGAGCGAAATAGCCGTACCCGCCAGACGGCGTCCGTGCGGCGGTTGGGGGCGGGCGGCTGCCTGCATACAGCTGGATCAACGCGCGCCAGTTCGCGAAGTGGCCAAGCCGGGCGGGCTCGCGCCTCCGGCCACACCGTTCCCCAACGTGACAGCCAGCACCAGTGGACTGCTCCAGGCATAGTCGGTCGCGGCGAGTGCCAGCGATTGGACCTCGCGTTCGGGATGCGGATTTTCCAGGTGCACTGCATAGAGCCGCGCGACATAACCCGTCGTGTACGCAAGCTGGGACAGGTAGGCGAGCGGCTGCTCCGGCAGGTCGGTGCCGTCGTGCCAGAACGCCCAGACCTCACTGCGGGAATGGATGGGCAACTTCGCCACGCTGCCATCCCGATAGTGCAATTCGATCAGCGCATAGGGCACGGCGGCGAATCCCGGCGTGGTCGTGCGTCCCGTCAGGAGGACATCGAGCGCGGCGAAGCGCCGCATGCCGATCGCAATATCGTCGACGCGCTCGGGGTAGGGCGCGTTCAAGCTGGCGAGTGACGCCGCGACCCCGCAATCGATCCAGAAATCATGACCCAGCAGCGTCTGTCGGCCACGCGGCAGGCTGCGCGACAGGATGCGCTCGTCCAAGAACTCGAAGTTGCCATCGGTGCGGAAGTTGCAGTGCGGGCGCAGGTCGACGAAGCGCGGTTCACTGGGACGCAGTGTGGTCTGACTCCGCGTGGGTGCAGGGAACGGCGCCATCGACGTGACGCCAGGATCGACCTGATGCGGGTCAAGGCCTGCGGCAGGGCCTGCCACCGTCGGAGACACCGGATTCAATGCATCGACGGGGCGCCAGAGCGACGCCAACCTCACCACGTCGGTGGGCGCGCGCTCCTCGCTCGCCAGACGCACGACAAAACGACGCGCGAGGCTTTGCACGAGCAGGGTCTCGCCGTGCTGGTCCAGGGCCAGCTGCAAGGGCGGATCCTGCGGGTCGTCGATGAGTTGCAGCGGTGGCGTCAACCACTGGCCGCTCGCTGCGTCGAACAGCATGGCGCCGTGCCCGGTGCTGATTGCGAGGCGACGGCCGTCGCCGCTGCGGGCAAGCACACCTATCTCCACGTTGTCGGCGCTTCGCGCCAGCGAACGCAGGCCGTTGCTGGCGTTGAACCGCAACAGGCCCTGGTCTTCGGACAGCACGAATGCGCCCTTGGTGGCGGCCTCGACCCGCGAAGCGTGTCCGACCGGCACCTTCTGCTCACGCACCATCATGCCGTCGGCATAGCGCACGCACTTCAGCTCGTACTCACCAAGCAATACCCACACCAGGCCACCGGCGCGATCGACATCGGCGTCCATGATCTGCTTGCCCCAGAAGGCATCCGGATCGGTCACTTCGATCGGACCATTGCTCGCATAGAGCGCGCGCCGCGCCGCCAGCTGGTCAGGGCCGAATCGTTGCATCGACCGCTGCCGGACGAGCGTGCGCGCATCGAACACGTGCAGCTCGCCGAAGTGCCAGGCCAGCAGGTCGCGCCCGTCCGACGACAGGCGCATGCCGTGCAGTGGCGCGTCGAGCTCGATCGAACCCAGGCGCTTGCCGTCCTTGATGCCATAGCTCGCGATGCGTGCGCGGCTGCGATTGCCGCTGCGGATGATTTCGCTGGTGATCAAAACCGCACCATCGGGCGTGGCGAGCAGCCGGACCGGAGAGTTTTGCAGCACGATCGGCGCCATGCGTGCCATGCCGCGCTGCCAGTCGAGCACGTGCAGGGCGCGTCCGGCGCTTGCCACCAGGGTTCGCCCGTCGCCGAGCAGCAGGGCGAACCCGACTGGCTGCGGAAGGTCGATGCGCGGACCAGCAGCATGACGCGACAGTGCATCCATCACCCGGACATGATTGCCATCCGCGGCAACCACGTGGCGGCCATCGAAGGCGGTTTCGCTGGGTTGCGGTGGCCCCAGCCATGGCAGCGGCTGTTCCTGGTGCGTGCGCCACACCCGGATCTCACCGGTCAGCGTGCCGGCGGCGAGCAGGCCGGATTGCGGGGCCCAGGCATTGGAGCGGCCGTATCGCGTCGTCGGCAGCCCCGGGCGCCGGTACAGGCGCAATGCAGGCCCCGGCGTTTCCGGAATGCGCCAGACTTCCGCCTCGAGTTGGTCGCGGCTGAACAGCGTCCGCGACGCATTGTCGACCTCGACGCTGAAAACTCCGCTGCCCAAGGGCACGGGTTCGGAAAGCAGTTCGCGCCGTTGCAGGTCCCATACCAGGGCATGCCCATCCTCGTAGGAGGCCGCGAGCCACGCGCCGTCGCGGCTGATGCGCATCCACCCTACGCTGGCGGGTCGCTGCGGCTGCAAGGGTGTGAGCACCCCGCTGCGCGTATCGACCAGCGAGATCTGGCCATCGCGATGGCCCAGGACCAGATACCTGGCGTCGGGTGTAAAGATCCACGAGCGGACCATGCGGGCTTCTTCGAACTCGAACTTGAAGCGCGCCTGCAGCGTTTCCGGCGCCCACAGCTCGATCTTGCGGCCGCCGCCCCCCGTGGCGGCCGCGACATGCCTTCCCAGCGGCGCGAGCAGCCAGAGCGGATTGCCGGCGTCGAATGACCGCCAGGGGCTGACGGGGCGGCCGTCGGGCACATGCACCAGCCGGGTCCGCAGGCCGTTGGTTCGAATCAGGGCGAAGCCGCCATCCGGGCTGAAGGTCGCGTCGCGGAAATCCGGATCCGCAGGTGTCCACAGGGCGCCGGTCTGCAGATCGAACAGCAGCTGGTTGGCCCCGCTCGGGTAGGCGGCTTCGTCGGGAGCCGGGCGGGCGCCGAGCAGATGCCTGCCGTCGGTCGCCTTCCAGAGTTCCCCCACGTGTAGCGCCTGCACCATGAAGTGGGTCGCGTTGCGCGTCTGGGTCGTCCAGCGAACGCGCCCGGAAGGCACCTCGATCAGGCGCACCGCGCCGTCGTCACTGCCCGCCGCCACCCAGCTGCCGTCGTCCGCGAGCGCGAGGGTGAAGATCGGCGCATGCGCATCGAACACGCCGATCAATGCCGGCGACCGCGCGAGCAGGCTGCCGATGCGCGCGCGAGAGATGGCGGTGGCGTCATGGGCGCCGGCCGCCTCCTGTTCGATCAGGTTCTGCGCCAGCGGTGCCAATGCGTCCAGCAGTCCGCCCTCGCCGATGCTGCTCCAGGCCTTGTCGCTGCGCTGCGACCAGAGCTGCCTGCGGGCCTCGTCGGCGTTGCCCTCGGCCCGCCGCCATTGCTGGGTGGTCGCGAGCAGGCCGGCCACGAGCAACAGCACGGCGCTGCCGGCGGCCGTCGCCAGCCTGGGGTCGCGCCGCATCCAGCGGCCGACGCGCTGGAAGACATTCAGCGGCAACACGCTGACCGCGCGGCCCTCGAGGAAGCGGCCCAGGTCGTCAGCAAGCTCGCGCGCGCTGGCATAGCGCCGGGTCGGCTCCCGCTGCAGGCAGTGCAGGCAGATCGCCTCGAGTTCCGCCGGTATCCGCGCATAACGAGAGGGCCTGCGGATTTCGCCGTCGTGCAGCAGGCGCAATACGTCGGCGGTGTCCTTCGCCTCAAACGGCGGATGCCCGGTGAGCATCTCGTAGAGCACCGCCCCCAATCCCCATACATCGGTAGCGGGCGACAACGCGGGGCCGTTGACCTGCGCCTGCTCCGGCGCCATGTAGCTGGGCGTGCCGGCAATGCTGTCGTTGACCAGCGCCTGCTCGAGCCGTCGCGCGAGGCCGAAGTCGGCCACCAGTGGTTCGCCGCCTTCGTTGATCAGGATGTTGCCGGGCTTGAGATCCAGATGGAGCACGCCGAGGCGATGGGCGTAGTCCACGGCTTCGGCGATGGTCCGCAACATGCGCGCGGCCTCGCGCGGTGGCAGTGGCCCGTCGTGGTCGAGACGCTGCGACAGACTGCGTCCCCGCACCAGTTGCATCGCGTAGTAGATGAGGCCGGCGTGCTCGCCCATTTCGTGCACGACGACGATATTGGGGTGCTGCAGCAATGCGGCGTTCCGGGCCTCGCGACGGAAGCCTTCGACGAATTTCTCGTCCGCCCAGTCACCGGCCGACAGCAGCTTCAGCGCCACCTCGCGATCCAGATCGCGTTGGCGCGCGCGGTACACCACGCCCATGCCGCCGCGTCCGGCGACGTCGATCAGTTCGTAATCGCCGAACTCGCGTTGGGCCGGATCGGACAGGTCTATTTCGAGGATCGCCGCCGGTGGAAACGTGGACCGGGTCGCGTGCGTGGCCTGCGTCGCGTCGCCGAAGGCGAGTCGCGCCAGCGCCGGATTGAGCCACCAGCGCGTGGTTGATTTGCGATCGACGTCGCCTTCGCTCATGACACGTCAGGCAGAACGCTGCGCAACTCGGCCAGCTCCTGCTCCAGTGCCTCGCGGCTGCCCACGGTCTGCATCAGCTCCAGGCGCACCAGTTGCCGCAGCCGCTGACGCATACGGTGCGTCTGCACCGCCAATGTGTTCGGCCTCACATCCAGCCTGGCGGCCAGGGCATGCAGTTCGGCGGAGTCCGCGCGCTCACCCAACAGTGCGGAGAGCTGTGCGAACTGTTCGCGCTTGCCCGCGCGCTCCCACTCCGCCTCCAGGTGCGCGTAGGCGTTGGCGATGACGGTGCCGACCCACTCGCGGGTGAAGGCCTGTTCCGGTGAATCCACGGTTGCACCGGGTTGCGACAGCTCATCGAATTCCACGGTCCGCGCGATGTCGCGTTTGGCGGCGTGGTCGGCATTGCGCTGGTCGATCAGGAAGCGGCGCAACGAGACCAGCAGCAACGACCGGAACCGGCCGCGCTCGGGATCGGCTTCGCCATACCAGCCACGTTCGATGAAGCGCAGAAAGAAGGCCTGGGTGAGGTCTTCGGCATCGGCGGGCGCGTAACCGCTGTGGCGCACGAAGGCGAGTACCGGCGGACGGTAAGCCCGACACAGCTGTTCGAGCGCGTTGCGGGCCTGCGAGGGATGATCGCGCGCCGCGTCGATCAGGCTCCAGCGTGTGGTCTGGAAGCGGCTCATCAGGGTGGTGTCCGTTCCTCTACCCAGCGGGATGGGTGGCCGCGTCCTGTGCACGGGCACGCAGGCACTAGCAACAACGGGGGGCGGATGTGGCAGCGGCCATGCATGGATCCGGTATTCGCGTCCGCAAAGCAGCCATCCATGATGTCTATTCCCGGGTGGGCGGCGCCTGCTGCCTGCGCTCCGCATGCGGTGTGGCGCTTGCAGGCAATGCCGCGAGCTGCGCGCGAACGGCCTTGGCCCAGGGATGCGACGCGCCCCATCCTTCAGTGAAGATCGCTTCCGCGATGGCGTAGTGGTCGCGCGCTTCCGCGTAGCGGCCCTGGCGCGCGCGCAACTGGCCCATGCTGCGTTCGATGATGCCGCGGCGGACGTTGTTGTGCGGCAGCGTGTCGCGGGCCAGGCGCCATCCCTCCAGAAGATAGGGTTCTGCACGCGCGGGATCGTCGCGCTTGAGGTAGGCGCGGCCGAACGTGTCGAGGATGAGGACCACGTAGGCCCGTTGCCGGCGGCCGGTGCGATCGATCGACTGCAACGCCTGCTGCAGCAGCGGAATGGCCTCGTCCGTGCGGCCGAGCTCGACCAGCGCTTCGGCGACGCGATTCATCGAATAGTGCGTCCAGTTGTGATCGGGGCCCTGCACGCGCAGGCGTTCCCTCAGCGCGTGCTGCAGCAAGGGCAGGGCCTTGGCCGGCTGTCCGCGCTCCAGCTGGGTCAGGCCGAGGAAGTGGATGGCGGTCAGGGTCCTGGGGTGGCTGTCGCCGAGGGTCTCGGCCAGGCCTTCGTGGACGTTGCTGAAGATCGCATCGGCCTCATCCCACTTTCCACGCATCATGAGCATGTCGCCGAGCGACATCTCCTGCCACAGGTACTCGGGATGATTCGCTCCGAGCCGCTCGCGCGAGCGTGCCAGTGCTCCCTGCAGCATCGCCATGGCTTCGTCCCAGCGGTTGGTCTCGGTGTAGAGCTCGCCCAGCGTCGCATCGATCTCCGGCAGCATCGCCGGGGCATGCGCCGCGGCGTCGACGCGCAGCGCGCTGAGCTCCTTCACCGCCGGCTCGAAGCGGTCGATCTCATACAGCATCATCGCGTGGCTGCGACGCACGCGCAGGGTCGTTGGATCGGTGGGACCCAACCGGCGCAGCAGGACCGGGAGCGTCTGGCCATACACGCGTTCGGCTTCGGCGTATTGCGCGTCATAGGTCAGCGACTGCGCGAGGTACTCGGCGGCAGCCAGGGTGAGCGGATGTAGCGGGCCGAGTGAGCGGCGGGCGTCGGCGTAGGTACGGTCCATGCGCAGTCGCGCCTGGTGCCAATGGCCCTGGCCGATGTACGCGCGGCCGATCGACAAGCCGATCTGGGCGCGCGTTTCCGGCTGTTCGGCCAGGCCGCTGTCGAGTCTTGCTTCCGCCTTGGCCAGCATGGCGGCGACGCTCTCGTCGGAGCGGTACGGGTCGGCGGCCGCAAGCAGATCCTCGCTGATGAAGCGGCTGACCTCGCGCGCCGATGCCGCGCTGCGTTCCGCGCGTTGCCACTGCAGCGAAGTCGCCGCGATACCTGTTATCAGCGCCACCATCATGGCCCCGACCGCAAAGGCCAGCCTGGGCTCGCGCTGCATCCAGTGGCCGAAGCGTTGCCAGGCATGCAGCGGCCGCGCGCGTACCGGGCGTCCCTCTATGAAGCGGCCCAGGTCATCCGCCAGCGCGCGTGCACTGATGTAACGGTGCATCGGTGAGCGTGCCAGGCATTTCAGGCAGATCGCTTCGAGGTCGCGCGGCACCGAAGCGGAGCGGCTCAGCTTGCGCACATGGCCTTCGCGCACCAGGCGCAGGGTTTCTTCCGCGGTTGCCGCCAGGAACGGCGGCGTGCCGGTGACACACTCGTACAGGATGGTGCCCAGTCCCCAGACGTCGGTCGCGGGCGACAGCACGCCGCGCCGCGCCGCCGCCTGTTCCGGCGCCATGTAGCTCGGCGTGCCCGCCACGCGTTCGTTCTGCACGCTCAACGCCTCGCCGAGCTGGCGGGCCAGGCCGAAGTCGGCGATCTTCGGCATGCCGATGCTGTCCAGCAGGATGTTGGAAGGCTTGAGGTCGAGATGCAGCACGCCCAGCCGGTGGGCGTAGTCGACTGCTTCGGCAACGGTGCGCACCAGCGTCGCGGCATCGCGCGTGGGCAATCCCTTGAGGCGCGCGATGCGCTCGTCGAGGGTTTCGCCGAGGATCAGCTCCATCGCGTAGTAGAGCAGGCCTTCCTGCTCGCCGATCGCGTACACGCCGACGATGTTGGGATGGTGCAGGCCCGCGGCATTCCGCGCCTCGCGCTTGAAGCCGGCGATGAACTCCGGTGACGCCCACGGCCCCGCGGACAGCAGCTTCACGGCGACATCGCGATCCAGGGACAGCTGGCGGGCGCGATAGACGGCGCCCATGCCGCCCTCACCGATCCGCTCCAGCAATTCGAAGTCGTCGAAGAAGCGCTGCCCCGGATCGCGCAGGTCGAGTTCGAGCATCTCGACTGCGGATTTGCGTGAGTCGTTGGAACGGGGAGTGATGTTGCCGTCGCTGTGCGAGCTCATCAGCCACTGCGCCATCCGCGCCAGCCGCGCGTCGAAACTGCGCTTGGCACCGGGAGACGAGTCGCCACGGCGGTCGCCCGCGGTCATGGCGGCGGCTCGTGGGGTGGTGGCGGCGGCGACATGGGCTGGGCCTCGCGCTGGCTCAGCCCGTCACGTGGTTGAGGGTGTCGCGCAATGCGTGCAGCTCGGCATCGATCTCCTCGGGCCCGCTGCAGGTCTCGGCCAGCTCCTCGCGCACCACCTCGCGCAACCGCGCGCGCAGGCGATGGACGGCAACGGCGACCGTGTTCGCCCGCAGTCCCAGCTCTTCGGCGATGCGATGGTATTCGTCCGCCATCGGGCGTTCGGCCACGTAGGGGCTGAGCTGGTTGAACAGCTCCTCCTTGCCTGCGTGCCGGGCCTCGTTGCGCAGGCGGGCGAAGCTGCGCTCGAGCACGGTCAGGGCCCACACGCGCTGGAACACCCGTTCGGGGCTCTCCGTGTGCGGCGCCTCCAGCGCTTCGAGCTGGTCGCCAGCATCGAGGCGGACCATTCCGCCGCCGCGCTTGATCGCATGCGCGGCTTCATCGGCCGTGATGAGGAAGCGCTTGATCGCCAGCAGCAGGAACGCGCGGAAGTGGCCGCGCATCGGGTCGAGTTCGGCATCCCAGCGCCGCTCGAGGAAACGGGCGAAGAAGTCCTGGGTCAGGTCCTCGGCGTCCGCCGGCGAGTAGCCGTGGCGACGCACATAGGCGAGTACCGGCGCGCGATAGGCACGGCAGATTTCCTCGAGCGCGCCGCGGGACGTCTCCGCCTGGCGGGCATCCAGGATCAGGCTCCAGCGTGTCGTTGCGAATCGAGTCACGACTTCTCCGGATGCGTGCCATTCCCGCATCCGTGCGACGTATCGCGCCGTCGTCCTTAAGAAGAAAAACGAATTTGCAAAAGGGTGGAGGCCGTATTGATGGTGACTGAATCGGGTGACACCCGCCGCTGGGGCGGGGTGGCGGGGCGCATCGACCATCCTCGTCAATACGGGAAAGCGTGCCGCCGATTGCAAGCGCCGTTAGCATTCAACCATGGACTCGGTTACCCATCTGTTTGTTGGCGGCGCGATCGCCGCCGCCATCGCCCCCGCTTCGCAACGTCGTGCCGCCCTGCTGGCCGGCGCGCTGCTCAACAGCCTGCCCGATGCGGACGTGCTGCCGTTGCTGTTCAGCGGTGATCCCGTCACGCGCATGGTCTGGCATCGCGGCATGACCCATTCGCTGCTGTTGCTGCCGCTTGTCGCATGGGCTCTGTGGGCCTGGTTCAAGCGTCGCGACGGCCGCGTGGCAAGCGCGCCTCGCCAATGGTTCTGGATTTTCCAATGCACGTTGCTGGCGCATCCATTGCTGGATGCCTTCACCGTCTATGGCACGCAACTGTTCTGGCCGTTGCCGGTGCCGCCGGCGATGTGGTCCAGCCTCTTCATCATCGACCCCGTGTTCAGTCTCCTGCTGATCGTGCCGTGCGTGGTCGCCTGGTTCGCGCGCGCACGGCCGCTTGCCCGGCATGTCCTCGCCGCGGGCCTGGTGATGGCCGCGGCTTATCTCAGCCTGTCGCAGGTGGCGAAGTGGAAGGTGGAGCGCGATGCCGGCCGCGCACTGGCCGCGAGCGGCCTCGGCGATGCACCGCGTTTTTCCGTGCCGATGCCGTTCAACATCCTGCTGTGGCGCGTGGTGGCGATGACGCCGGGCGGCTTCGTCGAAGGCGAGCGCTCATTGGTGGCCGACCGCGGGCCGATGCAGTTCCGCGCGTTCGCCAGCGACGTGGAGGCGCTGGATGCCGTGCGCGACTACAGGGCCGTGCAGCGCCTGCACTGGTTCAACCACGGCTTCATGAAGGCGCAGCAGCGCGGAGGACTGCTCGTCCTGTCCGACCTGCGCATGGGAGCGGAACCCGATTACACGTTCCGCTTCGCGGTTGCCGAGCGCAACCGCGGAGGCTGGCGCGAGATCGCGCCGCAACAACTGCAATGGCCGTGGGAGGCCCGTCAACGGCTGGGCGCGATGTGGCAGCGAATTTGGATATCGCCACCGGCGAAGTCGCCGCCAACATCGCAACCCATTCCGGCATCGCGTGGAGGCTAGCCGGGCTGCCGGACCGTAACCCGGTCCCCTCGGGACCGACCCAGGGGACCGACCTTTACGGAGTAACGCCCTTTACGGGGTGAAGCTGTTCCTGTTCTCTTCGAGTGCCGCGAGCATGGCGCGAGCCTTGACGTCGGTCGAAGCGGAAATCAGGTTTCCTTCGTTCATGAGTTGCTCGTAGCGCCCTTCGCCGATGGCCTCGCGCAGCTTATCGACGCTGCGTGCATAGGTGTAGGGATATTCGGCGTACGAGGTGCGGTTGCCGAGGATCATCTCGACCTTGCGTTGGGTCAGACCAGTTTCCTGGGCGAGTTGCTTGCACGGATCATCACCACCGGCGAATGCCGGCGCGGCAACGACCATCAGTGCAACTGACAGACTTGCGAGCCTGATGTTCATGATTGCCTCCAGTGTCTTCTTCGTCCGGGATCCTGTGGGACGGGTTTGCCGCAAAGCCGATCCCGGCAAGTGGTATTTCGGCAAATCCGCGACGCGATTACATCGCCCGAACGACGGTATTACTTCTGGCTGCAGGAACAAGGATTTCGGTCGGCCCGACAACGCTGGTATGTCGATCGAGCAAGAACGATCAACGATTGGACGAATTGTTGCGCCAGAGGTGATGCATCGCACGCAACTCGTTTCAATTGCGACTTTTCTCGCATGACTTTGGTCATGCGTGCAACGGCATGGCATGGAAAATGCCGTAGAGCTTGCGCTCTAGGCGACGGCCGGAAGTTCCGGCATTACGCCCGCGACCAGCGCGTCGAAGTAATCGCGCGTGAGGCGCAGCTGCGCTTCCGCCGATTCAGCGAGGTTCACCACTGCGCGAAACGCCGCGTTTTCAGGCCGATCCTTCGCATACCAGCCCAGATGCTTGCGTGCGATGCGCACGCCGGCCTGTTCACCATAGAACGCATGCAGGTGGTGCAGGTGCGCGAGCAGGATGTCGCGCACTTCTTCCAGCGTAGGCGCGGCGAGGAATTCACCCGTGGCAAGGTGGTGTGCGACTTCGCGGAAGATCCATGGCCGGCCCTGCGCCGCGCGTCCGACCATCACCGCGTCGGCGCCGGTATGGCGCAGCACCAGCGCCGCCTTCCGCGGCGAATCGATGTCGCCGTTGGCGACGATGGGGATCGACAGTTGCGACTTGATTTCCGCGATCGTGTCGTACTCGGCGAAACCGCTGTACTGCTGGTCGCGCGTGCGGCCGTGCACGGCCAACGCGGCGATGCCCGCGGCCTGGGCGATGCGTGCGATGGCCAGGGCGTTGCGCTGGCCGGCGGCCCAGCCGGTGCGGATCTTCAACGTCACCGGCACCTGGACGGCCGAGACCACCGCTTCGAGGATGCGCGCCACCAGCGCTTCGTCGCGCATCAGCGCGGAACCGGCCCAGGCGTTGCACACCTTCTTTGCCGGGCAGCCCATGTTGATGTCGATGAGCTGGGCGCCATGGTCGACGTTGTAGCGCGCGGCTTCGGCCATCACCTCGGGCACGGTGCCGGCGATCTGCACGCTGACCGGGGCGGGTTCGCCCTCGTGGTCCATGCGATGGCGCGACTTGGCGGTGTTCCAGAAGCGTGGATCGGACGTGGTCATCTCCGACACGCACAGACCCGCGCCCAGGCGCTTGCACAGCACCCGGAACGGTTTGTCGGTGACGCCCGCCATGGGGGCGAGGATCACCTTGGGTGTGATGTCGAAAGCGCCGATCCGCATGCGCGCATTGTAGCGGGCACGCCACGGGCGCCCGTTCTGGTCATCGGCGCTGCGATGCCGACGCTGCAAAAGAAAACGGGCCGCGAGGCGGCCCGTTGTGGTCCTTGCGTGGCCGGATCAGCTGCCGAAGCTGGTCAGCACGCCCGCGATGGTCGCCGTCATGAATGTGGCGATGGAGCCGCCCAGCACGGCTTTCAGGCCAAGGCGCGCGAGGTCGTGGCGGCGTTCCGGGGCGAGGCCGCCGATGCCACCGATCTGGATCGCGATCGAGCTGAAGTTGGCGAAGCCGCACAGCGCGTAGGTCGCGATCAGCTTGCCATGTTCGGTCAGTACCACGCCCGGCGTCTTGCCGTTGATGATGTCGGACAGCTGCAGGTAGGCGATGAATTCGTTGAGCACGATCTTCTGCCCGATCAGGCCGCCGACCGTCGTCGCGTCCTGCCACGGCACGCCGATCACCCAGGCGACCGGCGCCAGCACGTAACCCAGCAGGGTGCCCATGTCGGTCGGCCTGCCCAGCATCGACGCGATGCCGCTGACTTCGCCCAGCCAGGTCAGCGGGGCATTGAGCATCGCGATGAGTGCGGTGAAGGCGAGCAGCATCGCGCCCACGTTCAGGGCCAGTCGCAGGCCATCGCCCGCGCCCGCGGCGGCGGCGTCGATGACGTTCGCCGTGCTCTTCTCGACTTCCATCTTCACCGTGCCGCGCGTGAGCGGTTCGCCCACTTCCGGCATCAGGATCTTGGAGATCACCAGCGTCGCCGGCGCGGCCATGATCGACGCGGTGAGCAGGTGCTTGGCGTAGTACGCCTGCTGCACCGGATCGCTGCCGCCGAGCATGCCCACGTACGCCGCGAGCACGCCGCCGGCGATGTGGGCCATGCCGCCGACCATGATCGTCAGCAGTTCGGACTGGGTCATGCGGCCGAGGTAGGGCCGGATCGTCAACGGTGCCTCGGTCTGGCCGATGAACACGCTGGCGCAGACGCTGGTGGTTTCCGCGCCCGACACGCGCATCACCTTGGTGATCGCCCAGGCCATGCCGCGCACGATCCACTGCATCACGCCGAGGTGGTAGAGCATGCCCATCAGCGCGGCGAAGAAGATGATCGTCGGCAGCACCTGGAAGGCGAAGATGAAACCGAACTTCGCCGGCTGGGACAGGTCGCCGAAGATCAGCTGGGTGCCGACGCCGGTGAACTCCAGCAGCTTGACGAAGCCGCGGCCGAGCGCATCGAACACATCCTTGCCGCCGGGCACCAGCAGCACGAGCGCAGCGAAGGCGATCTGCAAGGTGACGCCCGTCCCGACCAGCTTCCAGTCGACCGATTTCTTGTTGGCGGAAAACAGCCAGGCAATGCTGATCAATACGGCCAGGCCAAACAGGCCGAAGGCGACGCGCGCAAGTGCTTCCACTGATTTCCCCTGTGCCAGTGACGGCGTGAATGCGGCAGGGTAGCGGCGGCCGCTGGTACGGGCAACCAAGCCTTGCCGTTGCCGGCGTCGGGCCGCTGGATCCGGGCTCGAAGCGGTCGCGCCGGGGCTGATCCTTCAGCCGTCGCGCGCCACGACCCGGTTCCTGCCTTCGCGCTTGGCTTCCTGCAGGCGCTGGTCGGCGCGGCGCAGCAGGCGCGAGAGGTCCGTGCCTTCCTGCGGACAGGAGGCCAGGCCGGCACTGAGGCTGAGGCGGAAGGGTTCGCCGCCGCGCTCGGGTTCGAAGGGCCGCTGCAGCAGTTGCCGGCGCAGGAAGTCGACGCGCTCCCACGCGCTGCCGATCGGCTTGCGCATCAGCAGCACGAATTCCTGGCCGCCGATGCGCACCAGGTTCTCCCCGGGTTCGGCCGCCTCGCGCAGGATCGACACCACGTGCTTGAGGGCGCGATCGCCCGCGCGGTGGCCGACTTCATCGTTGACCCGCTTGAAGTTGTCGAGGTCGATCAGGGCCAGCGACAGGCTGCTGCCGTCGCGTTGCACGGCATCGATCACGCGCGGGAAGCGATGCAGCAGCCACACCCGGTTGGGCAGGCCGGTCAGGCCGTCGGTACCCGACATTTCCACCACGCGTTGCATGCGGAACGTCACCATCACGGTGATCAGCGTGGTGATCGCCAGCAGCACCACCCGCTGGCCCTGGGTGCCAAGGGTCACCGCGCCGTAGTCGGCCGAGATCAGTTGTTCGGGCGAGCTGGCCGAGGAAATCGCGATGGTCGCCAGCACGATGTATTCGACCAGTGCCAGCACGCCCGCGAACAGCGTCACGCGCGCGTCGCCGCGCAGGGCGGTGAGCACGATGGCGAGCAGGTAGCCGCACCACACCACCATGCTGTTGAGGCCCGACGGCAGGTGATTGAGCGCCAGCACCACCAGCACGGCGCTGGCGGCCGTCACGTCGAACGCGGAACTGGCGAACGGCAACCAGCGGTGCCGCCGTTGCCGGCGTGCAAGCGCGAGCCATACCAGGGCGAAGACGTTGACCAGGACCGCGCCACCCAGCCCGATCATCGTTTCGCGCACGCTGCCACCGCCGGCTGCGTTGATCAGGGGCAGCAGCAACAACAGCAGTGCGATCACGGAACGCAGGCGGGCGACGATGAGCTCGCCACCGGACCCGACCTCGAGCATCACCTCGTCGGGTTGCGCGAAGAGCAGACGCAGCGTGTCGCGGATCTGGCGGGCAAGGTGCACGTAGGTCTCCACGCGGGTCGGGGCGGGCGTAGCATGCACGCCATCTTGGCCGATTTCACGGAGTTCCTGATGCATTACCGCCGCCTGGGCTCGTCCGGCCTGCAACTATCGGCCCTGTCGTTCGGCGCCTGGCTGACCTTCGGCGCACAGGTGGGGCGCGGTGTATCGCGCGACCTGGTGGCCGCGGCCTGGGATCACGGCATCAACTTCTTCGACAACGCCGAGGGCTACGCGAACGGCAATGCCGAGACGGTCATGGGCGACGTGATCGCCGACCTGCGCCTGCCGCGCGACGGCTACTGCGTGTCGAGCAAGGTGCTGTTCGGTTCGGCGGTCGACCCCAATCCGACCCAGAAAGGACTCTCCCGCAAGCACGTCACCGACGCCTGCCATGCCGCGCTCCGGCGCCTGCGCGTGGACTACCTCGACCTTTACTACTGCCATCGGCCGGATCCGGATACGCCGGTCGAGGAAACCGTGTGGGCGATGGATGCGCTGATCCGCCAGGGCAAGGTGCTGTACTGGGGAACGTCGGAATGGCCGGCAGCGCTGATCCGGGAGGCGCACCGGATTGCCCGCGCATCGCACCTGCACGCACCGACGATGGAGCAGCCGCAGTACAACCTGCTGCATCGCGAACGCGTCGAGCTGGAATACGCACCGCTGTATGCGGAACTGGGCCTGGGCACCACGACTTTCTCGCCGCTGGCCTCCGGCCTGTTGACCGGCAAATACGCCGGCGGCATGAGCGAAGACGCCCGCCTCGGACGTGAAGGCATGGGCTGGTTGCAGCGCATCGTTGTCGGTGACGGCGACGCGCACCGCATCGAGCGCTCCGCACGTTTCGCCGCGGCGGCGAAGGAGCTGGGCCATGCGCCGGCCACGCTGGCGATCGCCTGGTGCCTGCGCAACCCGCATGTGTCGAGCGTGATTCTCGGCGCCAGCCGGGTCGAGCAACTCCTGCAGAACCTGCAGGCCCTGGAACTCGAGCGGCAGCTAGGCGAGGACGAATGGGCGAGGGTGGAAGCCGCCGCGGCGTGATCGCTCTTGGCGTGATCACCCTTGAACCGGCGCGTGGTGCGACGCGGTCCGCAACGCCGCCATGAAAAGCAAAGCCCCGCACCGTTGACCGGTACGGGGCTCTCTATGTATGGCCTACAGCAAGGTCAGCGGTGCCGGCGGCGGGGGTGACGGCGGCGCCGGTGCGTCCGGCTCGGCGGGTGGTGCCGGCGGTGCGGGCGGAGCCGGTGGTGCGGCCATCGGAGCCGGCACGGCCTGCGCATGTGGTGCCGCGGGCGGCGCTGGCGGTGCGGGCGGTGCGGGCGGTGCCAGCAGGCGCAGTGCGCGGCGTTCGGGCAGCGTCAGTTTGGTCGTCATGCGCTTGCGATCGCGCAGGTATTCGACCGCGACCGCGGTGCCCGGCGAATGCGCATGCGCCGCCGCCATTGCTTCGCGCGGCGTGTCCACGGCCTTGCCGTCCACCTTCTGCAGGACATCGCCCGGCTTCAGCCCCCCCATGTCTTCGGGAACGCTGATCACGAGCACGCCGCGATCGGTGCCGAAATAGTGGCCGAGGTCCTTGTCGATGGAAGCGAGGTTGAGGCCGTTCCAGCGGAATGCCTCGGCCAGCATCGGGCGTCGGCAATCGGCATCGTCGTCGCAGAGGTCCTCGCGGATTATTTCGCGCCGGATCTGCGGCGCGACGCCACCGGGCGCGAGGTGCATGCGGCCCGCGCCACCGGGGCCGATGTGCATGCCGGGCTCGCCGCCGAATTCGAAGGGGCCATCGCCGTCATGCAGCATGATCAGCTGGTCGCCGGCGCTCGGCGTGACCTTGACGCTGGCCGTGCGGCCGTCGCGCACGTAGCCGAGCGCTACCGGTGTCTTGTCATCCAACGCACGCAGCTGCGCGCGCGCGGCCGCCAGGCGGGCATCGCCATCGGCACCGGGCAGGGCCTTGCCGTCGATCGCGGTGATGCGATCACCGCTGCGCAGGCCGGCCTTGGCCGCACCGCTTTCCGGTGTGACCGCGGCGATGCGGACGCCGGCACCGCTGTCGCCCTCGAGGATCACGCCCAGCACCGGGCGCTGCAGCATGCGGCGCTCGATGACCATCTGGCGCGTGCCATCCATGGCCATGCCCGTGTCGCCGGAGAGCTCGGCGACGCGGCGCGCGGCACGGTGCAGGTCTTCGCGCGCGGCGGCCAGCTCTTTCTGCTTGGCTGCGTCGGGCGCCGCCTGCGCGAGCGCGCCGAAGGCCAGCGCGAACGCGAGCGCGCAGGCGAGCGGGGTAGTGATGGCAGGCAGGCGTTTCATGGGAACTCTCCGCTTGTTCGATGGGGATGATGGGTGTGGAAGAGGGCGGCTCAGTCGACGCTGACCAGCGCGGTGTCGTTGGACGTGCCGTGCGCGGCGAGCCAGCGCGAGGTGGCTTCGACCCCGGCGAGCTGTTGCAACAGGTCCACGCGTTGTCGCCACAGATCCTGTTGGCGGGTGGCGGTCAGGTCGGACTGCGACAGCGAGGCATCGATCGTGGCGATGCCGGCGTCGAGCTCGCCACTGAGCAGTTCAAGGCCGGCATTGCCGACGCGGTCGTCGCGCGCGAGGGCGACGAGGGCTTCGAGTTGCGCGGACTGCGCTTTCAGTTTCTGCAGCGGGTCGGCATCGCTGGCCGCTGCCGTCATCGTGGCAACACCGCGATCCGGGCCCGGAGCAGGCGGTTGGGTCGCGGCGGTGGCCAGGCGCGACGTCGCGGCGTCGGAGGCGGCGTGCGGCACCTTCGGCATGGCGCGCGCGCTGCGTGCGTGCGGACGGTGGGACGGCACTACGCGCGTCGACTGGGCGATCGCATCCGATGCCGCCTTTGTCTCGCTCGTCGCGACGGCAACGCGCGCTTCCGCGGGTTCGGCGCGAATGGGAGCGGCCGGTCCACGCAATCCCTGCGTTGTCGCGACCAAGGCCGGTGTCGCTGTGTCGTCGCCTGCCGACTGCAGCCAGCGCGACAGCGGCGACCATGCGGCAAGTACCAGCACGGCCGCGCTCGCCATGCCGATGAGCCAGGTCGCGCGGCGCTCGCGCCGTGCGTTGCGATGACGGGAAGACGGGGCATCGAGCCTGCGGCTGATCTGCGTCCAGCCATCGCCCGGCGGGGTTTCCATCGGCAGGGCGGCGAACGCCGCGCTCCAGTCCTGTGGCGCCGCGGCCAGGGCGCCGTTGTCTGCACCGGAATGGGAGTTGTCAGGCATGACGCACCTCGAGTGTCGCGGCCACGGCGAGGATGTCGTTTCGCGCGGCGGATGACGGCTCCCTGGCGGGGCCTTCCAGCAGCAGGCGCAGGCGGCGACTGCCGCGCGCGAGCTGTGATTTGGAGAAGCTCGCGGTGCGCTGCATCAGCGTCGCGATCTCCTCGTGGGTATAGCCTTCGGCGTGATACAGCCACAGCACGCTGCGGGTGACGGCGGGCAGCTGCGCCAGCGCGCGCTGCAGTTGCGCGGCGTCGGCAGCGGCAGGCGGGGGCGGCGCGTGATCTTCCAGCGCATGGTCGTCGTCGATCGCCACTTCGCCACCATGGGCGCGCCGGCTGCGCAACCGCATCAGCGCTTCGTTCACCGCGATCTGCCGCAGCCACGCCCAGAACGGACTGCCATCGGCGCCGCTGCCACAGCCGCGGAAATCCGCGACCCGGTTGAGCACCTTCAGCATCGTGTCCTGCAGCACCTCCGCCGCCTCCTCGCGGTCGCCGCAGATGCGCAGCGCCAATGTGAAGACCGGCCGCTCGAACCAGCGGTACAACTGCTCGAATGCCGGGCGCTCGCCGGCGCGCGCACGGGCGAGCAGGGCGTCGGGAACGTCGATGGCGAAGGAGGAGTTGGCGGGCATCCAGTGACTAAGGATGCGCCCTGGGGGCAAACCGTCGCACGGGCCGGCCCGAGATCACTACCCGACGCGCCACGAACCGGGCCGCGCCGGCGGGTAGCCATGGCGAACCGGCCCGCGACCAATTTTCCGGCGCGGGACGAATCAGGCCGCGCCGGCGGGTAGCCATGGCAAACCACCGGCTTTGATTCCCCCCAGATGTCCCGCCCCTGCGTCTCCGCGCTCAAAGCCTATACTCGCCCCACTTCAGGGAGGGGTTCGAGATGACGCTGGGTTCGCTGTTGGCCGCGGTACTGCTGTTCGCATTCGTGATCGTGCTGTTCAAAGCCGTCCGCATGGTGCCGCAGGGTTACGAATGGACGGTGGAAACGTTCGGCAAGTACACGCACACGCTGACGCCCGGACTGCACTTCCTGATGCCGATCTACCAGGGCGTCGGCCGCAAGATCAACATGATGGAGCAGGTGCTGGAGGTCCCCAGCCAGGACGTCATCACCAAGGACAACGCGGTGGTGAAGGTCGACGGCATCGTGTTCTTCTCGGCGCTGGACGCGGCCAAGGCGGCCTACGAGGTCGCGACCCTGGAGATCGCCATCCTCAACCTGGTGATGACCAATATCCGTACCGCGATCGGTTCGCTGGACCTGGACGAATCCCTGTCCAAGCGCGACGAGATCAACGCCAAGGTGCTGGTCGCGGTGGACCAGGCGACGCATCCGTGGGGCATCAAGGTCAACCGCATCGAGCTGAAGGACATCCAGCCGCCGCGCGACCTGGTCGACTCGATGGCACGGCAGATGAAAGCCGAGCGCGAGAAGCGCGCCAATATCCTCGAGGCCGAGGGCTTCCGCCAGGCCGCGATCCTCAAGGCCGAAGGCGAGAAGCAGTCGGTGATCCTGGAAGCCGAGGGCAACCGCGAAGCCGCGTTCCGCGCCGCCGAGGCGCGCGAGCGCCTGGCCGAGGCCGAAGCCAAGGCGACCCAGCTCGTGTCCGATGCAATCGCCGGCGGCAACGTGCAGGCGATCAATTACTTCGTCGCGCAGAAGTACATCGAGGCGTTCAAGGCGCTGGCCGAGGCGCCCAACCAGAAGTTCGTGCTGATGCCGATGGAGTCGGCGGGTGTGATCGGCTCGCTCGCCGGCATCGCCGAACTGGCGAAGGACGCGTTGGGCAAGTCGCCGCCGCCGATGCCGGGTCGGAGCTGAGCCATGCGCTGGGACTGGCAGGTAGTGGCGTGGGCGGCGGCAGCCTTGGTGCTGTTCGCCCTGGAAACGATGGCGCCGGGCGCCTTCATGTTGTGGCTGGGCTTCGCGGCGGCGGCGGTGTTCGTGGTGGTGTTGCTGTTCGACCTCCCGGTGCTGGCACAGGTCGCGCTGTTCGTCGTGCTCAGCTTCATCTCGATCCAGGTCTACCGGCGCTGGTTCCGTGGACGCGCGCGCAGCAGCGACGAGCCCCTGCTCAACCGCCGCGCCCAGGCGCTGGTCGGTCGCGTGGTGCCGCTGGAGCGGGCGATCGTCAATGGGCGTGGGCGCGTGCAGATCGCCGATGCGTTCTGGGAGGTCAAGGGTTCCGATCTCGCCGTGGGCACGCCGGTGCGGATCGTGGCCGTGGACGGCATGAGCCTGAGGGTCGAAGCCGCCTGAGTCCGGCGTCACCCGCTGATGCGGGCGTACACGGCACCGTACGGCCCGGCACTGCTTGCCGGGCCCGTCAGCGCGCGGCGGCGCGCCTGATTCCTTCGGCGCGCATATTTCAGCGCGGCGCGGGATAATTGCCGGCTTCCTCCCCACGTTCCCGCCGCCATGACGCAGAAGACCATCCTCAACGACACCCATCGCGCCCTCGGCGCCAAGATGGTCGACTTCGGCGGCTGGGACATGCCGATCCACTACGGCTCGCAGATCGACGAGCACCACCTGGTGCGCCAAGACGCCGGCATGTTCGACGTCTCCCACATGACCGTGGTCGACCTGCGCGGCGCGAAGGTGCGCGACTTCCTGCGCAGGCTGGTCGCCAACTCGGTCGACAAGCTGCAGAAGCCTGGCAAGGCGCTGTACACCTGCATGCTCAACGAGCAGGGCGGGGTGATCGACGACCTGATCGTGTACTTCCGCGACGAGGAGTTCTTCCGCCTGGTCGTCAATGCCGCCACCCGCGACAAGGACCTGGCGTGGATCACCCGGCAGGCAAAGGCCTTCGACGTTGCCGTCACCGAGCGCCCGGAGTTCGGCATGGTCGCCGTGCAGGGCCCGAATGCGCGCGACAAGGTCCTGGGCCTGCTGCGCGCGGAAGACCGCGCCGCGATCGGCAAGCTCGGCAAGTTCGCGGCCGGCGAGGCGAAGACGGTCGATGGCGTCGATGTCTTCGTTGCCCGCACCGGCTACACCGGCGAGGACGGCTTCGAGATCATCGTGCCGGAGGCGCAGACCGTCGCGTTCTGGAATGCATTGCTGGCCGCGGGCGTGAAGCCCGCCGGCCTGGGTGCGCGCGACACGCTGCGCCTGGAGGCCGGCATGAACCTCTATGGCCAGGACATGGACGAAACCGTATCGCCGTACGAGGCCGCATTGGCGTGGACTGTTGCGCTCGACGAGGGGCGCGACTTCACCGGTCGCAGCGTGCTCGAGGCGCAGAAAGCAAATGGCGTGCCGAGGCAGATGATCGCCCTCGTCATGGACGAGAAGGGCGTGCTGCGCCACGGCCAGAAGGTGCTCACCGCGAACGGCGAGGGCGAGATCCTGTCGGGCACGTTCTCGCCGACGCTGGGCAAGGCGATCGCGTTCGCGCGCGTGCCGGCGGGCGACATCCCGCTGGGCGCGGAGGGCAACGTCCGCGTCGACATCCGCGGCAAGGAAGTGCCGGTGCGCGTCGTGAAGTTTCCGTTCGTGCGCGACGGCAAGCCGCAGGAAGGCATCTGACCGCAGCACCTGTCCGGCGGGCGCGCCAGGAGAGGCTTGATCCGACGCGCCCCTGCTTCGCTACACTACGCCTCCACGCGCTCTTGCCAGCGACGTATCCTTTAATCCCCCACGCGTCAGACGCATCCACGGAGCACCCCATGAGCGAGATCCCCGGCGACCTCAAGTTCCTCAAGTCCCACGAGTGGGCACGCGTCGAAGGCGATGGCAAGGTCACCGTAGGCATCTCGGATCACGCCCAGGGCCTGCTTGGCGACCTGGTGTATGTCGAGCTGCCCAACGTCGGCGACCGCGTCGAAGTCGGCAATGCCTGCGCAGTCGTCGAATCGGTGAAGGCCGCCTCCGACGTCTACGCACCCGTCAGCGGCACCGTCACCGCCGTGAACAGCGCGCTCTCGGACAAGCCGGAAACGATCAACGAGGACGCCTACGGCGAAGGCTGGCTGTTCACGATGGAGATCGAGGACGCCGAGCAGCTCAATGAGCTGCTGGGTCCGGACGACTACGCCGAGCTGCTGGAAGACGAGGACCACTGAGTCCCGCGCGGTCGCGGCGATGTCGCGGCCTCCGCAAGCAGTACACACGATGCCGGCCGGGCAACCGCGCCGGCATCGCCGTTTCTGCGGCCGGCGAATCACGGCCAAGTGCCGACCCGTACTTAACGAATGCGAGCGCAGCGGTGCGACTCGCGCCCGTTCGCCGCGCCCATCGATGCTCCGCCGCCATCTGATGGAAGCGGTTCGTCAGGCCGCTTCCGTAGACGCGCGACACCGCCGCTCGACGTGTCGGTGCATCACGATGCGGGGTCGAACATGCCGGAATAGTTCGCGCAGTTTTTGCGCAAATGGACCGATGCGACGCCAAATCGGGTGGCCGGTCGTCGGCGCGCGGCGAGTGTGAAAAGGGATGCCGGTCGGCATCGTCACGCGGATGCGCCGCTCGCGCCGCGCCGCCGTCGCCTTTGCAGCGGGCGAATGCGCGCGTTGCGAAATGCCTTTTTTTTAGTGCTTTGCGAATTCGTCGCGGATGACATCGGCAAATCCGTTGCGGTCGCAATGCACGTCGTCGTCGTCGATCCGGGCGGCATGCGTCGGGCCGCCCGGATCGGGGCCCGAAAAAAAATTGCTCCGGATTGTTGACAGGCCAAAAAACCGTGATTAGGTTTCGCCCAGCAGACGATACCTGCGGAATAGAGTGAGTCGAGCGATCGCGACAACGCGCAGCAATAAACGGACCTCCGCCCGGAACATAAAAACGGTGGACGTTGGCGCCCTGTCCTCTGCGAAAACGCAGCTCACCTACTCGCAAACGAGTGACCGCATCCAGCCCGGTTCGCCCAAAGCGGATCGGGTTTTTGTTTGTGGTGCTATCGGAACCGGCCCGTCACGCGCCTCCGGGCGTGGAATCGGGCCAACCCATCGGGCGCGGGTGAGCCGACCTGTGACGATGGGGCAAGGCATTCGCCTTGGTACGCCTGGCGTACCGGCGTTTGGTCGCGGGTTCACCCGCGGCAGGGTTTGAACTGGGCTGTTGTTAACCCGAAAGACCGAGCTGTACGACCGTTACACAACTGACGAGGAGCCATACCATGGCCATGAAGAAAGCTGCGAAGAAAAAGGTCGCCAAGAAGGCAGTCCGCAAGGCTGTCGCCAAGAAGGCCGTCCGCAAGGCTGCTGGCAAGAAGGTCGCCAAGAAGGCCGTCCGCAAGGCTGTTGCCAAGAAGGCCGTCCGCAAGGCTGTAGCCAAGAAGGCCGTCCGCAAGGCCGCCGCCAAGAAGGCCGTCCGCAAGGCCGTTGCCAAGAAGGCCGTGAAGAGGGCGCTGCTGAAGAAGGCCGTCCGCAAGGCTGCCGTGAAGAAGGCCGTCCGCAAGGCTGCCGTGAAGAAGGCCGTCCGCAAGGGCGCCGCCAAGAAGGCCGTCCGCAAGGCCGTTGCCAAGAAGGCCGTGAAGAAGGCTGTGAAGCGCAAGCGCGTAGCCAAGAAGGTCGCGGCCGCCATGCCGGCAACCCCGGCACCGATGATCTAAGTCATCGAAAAAAACAGAAAGTCCCGATTGCCGTAACACCAGCTCTCTCCCCGCAGCCCAGGCGGGGGGAGAGTTTTTTTATGGCGCCGCCGAAAGAGCAGGCGTGCGCGCGCAGTCACCGCTCCGCCGCGCGCCGCAGCAGTCGGCTGCGGGCTGTGAATCCATAACCAACCCCGAGCGAGCTTGAAGCGCCTTCCCGCTCGATGGTTGCCATCCCTCAACCCATCAGAGCCCTGACATGGGCCACGCTGCTCTCGCGCAGCGCCGTGAGGTCGTAGCCACCCTCAAGCATCGACACCAGGCGTCCGCGCGCGTGCTTGTCGGCCAGCGCCACCAGTTCGGTGGTGAGCCAGGCGTAGTCGTCGGCCTCCAGCTGCAACTGCGCCAACGGATCGAGCCGGTGCGCGTCGAAGCCGGCCGAAACCAGCAGCAGTTGCGGACGGAACGCGTCGATGACCGGCAGCAGTGTCTGTGCCCAGGTCGCACGGAAGGCCTCGCCACCCGAGCCGGTGCGCAGCGGCGCGTTGACGACGTTGCCGACGCCGCGTTCGCTCGGGTAGCCGGTATCCGGGTACAGCGGCATCTGGTGCGAGCTCACAAAGAGCACGTGCGGATCGCCGTCGAAGATGGCCTGCGTGCCGTTGCCGTGGTGCACGTCGAAGTCGATGATCGCCACCCGGGACAGCCCATGGGCGTCCAGGGCGTGCGCGGCGGCCACCGCGATGTTGTTGAACAGGCAGAAACCCATCGCCACCGAAGGGGTGGCGTGGTGCCCCGGTGGCCGCACGGCGCAGAACGCGCGCGGCAGGGAACCGGGTGCGCTGGCCATCGCCGCGTCCACCGCGGCCACGCCGGCACCGGCGGCGCGCAGGGCGGCCTCAGCCGAGCCTTTCGACAACACCGTGTCCGCATCCAGTGCGACCGATTCCGCCACCGGTGTGTCCAGCACCAGCCGCAGCAACGCATCGTCGTGCACGCGCAGCAGCTGCCCACGCGTGGCACGCGGCGCGTCGAACCAGGCGACCTGCGGGAAGGACTCGCGCAGCGCCGCGGTGACCGCTTCCAGGCGTGCCGGCCGCTCGGCGTGCCCGGCGCCGGTATCGTGCTGCAGGCAGGCGGTGTGGGTGAAGAAGTGCACGGTGGTCGGAGTGGCAGCGATGCTGCGAGGGTAGCGGGGAAGCGGTGGGTGGGCGTGAAGCGTCTGGTCTCGCACGCCTGCTGAACTGGCGCGTGGCGACGCGGTTAGTAGTCCGCACGCCTGCCTATGCCGCGGCGCGGCGCGTGGCGACGGCTAGCAGTCCGCACGCCTGCCTGTGCCACGGCGCGGCGCGTGGCGACGCGGTTAGTAGTCCGCACGCCTGCCTGTGCCGTGGCGCGCCGTGCGCCTACTTCTGTGGCGGCGCCCCTTTGCGGCGCTCGTGGTTCCACAGCACCTCGCCGTGCCCGCTCGCGCGTGCCAGCACACGGGCCAGCACGAACAGCAGGTCGGAGAGGCGGTTGAGGTAGCGGATCGCCTCGGGGCGCACCGCATCCTGGCGCGAGAGGGCGATGGTCTCGCGTTCGGCGCGGCGCACCACGGTGCGCGCGACATGGCAGCGCGCCGCGGCCTCGCCGCCACCGGGCAGGATGAAATCCTTCAGTGCCGGCAGGGGTTCGTTGAAGGCGTCGAGGTGCTGTTCCAGGCGCTCGACGTCCCCGTCGAAGATCGCCGCGTGGCCGGGAATGCACAGCTCGCCGCCGAGATCGAACATCTGGTGCTGCACCGATACGAGCAGCGAGCGCACGGCGTCGGGGAAGGTGCTGTCCGAAGCCGCGCTCGCCAGCACCAGGCCGATGCAGGAATTGGCTTCGTCGACCGTGCCATAGGCGGCGACGCGGGCGGAGTCCTTGGCGACGCGGCTGCCGTCACCGAGCCCGGTGGTGCCGTCGTCGCCGGTCTTGGTATAGATCTTGGAAAGGCGATTGCCCACGGTGTGAACGGTGCTTGCTTACACCGTCTGCACGCGCAGCGCCGGCATGCGGTGGCGCAGCAGGCTGAAGCCACCGAACAGCAGCGCCGAGAAGAACAGCGTGCCCAGCAGCGTGCCCTGGAAGAACGGGATGCCGGCGATGTAGGCGGCCATCAGGCCGGCCGCGTTCTGCGGGTACATCGACGAACCGATCCAGGCGCTGAAGTTGGTCACCAGGAAGAACAGCACCGAGCCCGCCAGCGAATAGCCCAGCACGCGCACGCCATTCACCTTGCCGCGCAGGCCGAAGCCGAGCACGGTCGAGAGCGCGATACAGGCATACACGAGCCAGAAGCTGGTGCTGAAGAAGTAGCTCGAATAGGTGCCGCCATGGACGGCCGCCAGGATCAGGTCGGAGGCAGCCATCGCCGCCAGCGGTACCACTATCGCGAGCGAGCGCGAGGCGAAGTAGGCACCGCCGAACAGGGCGATCGCTTCCACCGGCGAGAAGTTCCACGGATGCGGGACCACGCGCGTCAGCGCGGCGACCAGGATCATGGCACCCAGGATCAGCGGGCCGGGTGCGAAGGAGGACGTCGGACGGTTCGGGCTGTTCATGGGCTGCGTTCTTGCGGTGGCTGGCCGGTGGCGGCCGTAGGTCCGTTAGCATAACGCAATGCCCCAGACCGACCTGTCATCACAGTCCGCGTCGCCCGCGACCGGCCCCCTGCAACAAGCCGGCACGCACGACGTCCTGATCATCGGCGGGGGCCTGGTCGGCGCCAGCCTGGCGATCGCACTGGATCGGCTGGGCCTCGATGTCGGCCTGGTCGAAGCCGCGCCGGCCGGCGCGCTTCCCACGGTATTCGACGAGCGCAACCTCAGCTTCGCCGAAGCCACCGTCAACGCCCTCACCGCGCTCGGCGTGATGCAGAAGCTGCGCGCCCCGACCGGCGCGATCGAACGCATCCATGTCAGCCGCAGCGGCGACTTCGGCCGCACCGTGCTGGATGCGGCGAAACACGGTCGCAGCGAATTCGGCCGGGTCGTCATTGCCCGCGACTTCGGCGAGGCGCTGGAAGCAAGGCTGGCCGAACTGCAGCACGTGCGCCGCTATCGGCCGATGCGTTTCGTCGGGGTGGATGCCGCCAGCGAGGACCTGCGCGTCGTCCGCGTCGCCAACGAGCGCGGCGAACAGCAGTTGCGGACACGCCTGCTGGTCGCTGCCGACGGCACCCGCAGCGGCGTGCGCGACGCGCTGGGCATCGGTTGCGATGAGCACGACTACGCGCAGACACTCTTCGTCTCCCGCCTGCTCGCCGAACGCGCGCCTGATGGCACCGCCTACGAGCGCCTCGGCGCGAACGGCCCCACCGCCCTGCTGCCGCGCGGCGACCGCCACTTCGGCCTCATCCATGGCGTGGCACGCGAGGATGCCGATGCCGTCGCGGCCCTGGATGACGCGGCCTTCCTGGCCCGCGTGCAGGACGCATTCGGCTGGCGCGCCGGCCGCTTCCTCGCCTGCGGTGCCCGCACCGCGTACCCGGTGGCCCGGGTGATGGCGCAGGCGCTGACGGCGCCGCGCGCGGTGCTCGTCGGCAATGCCGCGCAGACGATCCATCCGGTCGGCGCACAGGGTTTCAATCTCGGCCTGCGCGATGCGCTGACGCTTGCCGAGCTGATCGAGGCCGGTTGTCCCGGTACGCGCGCCGCCTCCGGTTTCGACTGCGGCGATTCCGCACTGCTGGCGCGGTACGAGCAGCGCCGCCGCGAGGATCGCGAACGCACCGTTGCGTTCTCCGATGGCCTTGCCCGTTTCACCGCCAACGGCTCGGCCCTGCTGCGGCCGCTGCGCAGCGTCGGACTGCTCGCCGCCGATCGCCTGCCGTCCATGCAGGCGTTCCTGGTCGGGGCGGCGATGGGTTACCGCGGCGACGTGCCCGCGTTGTGCCGCGGCGAGACCACGACCGTGGGGGCCGCATGAGCCGTCGCGACCTGCTCGATGTCGCCATCGTCGGTGCCGGCGTGGTCGGGGCTGCCGCCGCCCTCGCGCTCGCGCGTGACGGCTGGCAGGTGGCGCTGATCGAAGCGCGCGAACCGCCCCGCTGGCGCGCGGACCAGCCCGACCTGCGCGTGTATGCCTTCGCGCCCGACAATGCCGCGCTGCTGGCCGACCTCGGCGTGTGGCCTTCGATCATCGATGCACGCGCGCAGCCCTACCGCGGCATGCGCGTGTGGGATGCGGCCGGCGGCGACGAATTGCGCTTCGATGCCGACGTCTTCGGGCGACGCGAGCTGGGCTGGATCGTCGAGAACGCGCTGCTGGTCGATCGCCTCTGGGCCGCGCTGCCGGCCGCGGGCGTGCGGCTGCGCTGCCCCGCCCAGGTGGTCGCGTTGCAGCAGGACGAGGGCGCGGACCACGCCGCGCTCGAGCTCGACGACGGCACCCGCCTGCGCGCGCGGCTCGTGCTCGCGGCCGATGGCGGCGACTCGAAGCTGCGCTCGCTCGCCGGCATCGATACCTACACCCACGATTACGGCCAGAACGCGCTGGTCGCCTTCGTCGACCATGCGCGTCCGCACGAGGCCACGTGCTGGCAGCGCTTCCTGCCTACCGGGCCGCTCGCGTTCCTGCCATTTGCAGGCGCCAGCGGCCACCGCAGTTCGATCGTGTGGACGTTGCCCGAGGCCGAAGCGGCGCGCCTGCTGCAGGTCGACGAGTCGGACTTCCTGCGCGAACTCGACAATGCCTTTGCCGGCAGCCTGGGCACGCTCGGCGCGGTGTCGAAGCGCGTGGCGTTCCCCCTCCGCAGGCAACTCGCGCAGGCACATGTCGCCGGCCGCGTTGCGGTGATCGGCGATGCCGCGCACGTGGTGCATCCACTCGCGGGGCAGGGCGTGAACCTGGGGCTGCGTGATGTCGCCGCGCTGCGTACGCTGCTGTTGCACCAGCGCACGGCCAGCCGCGATCCGGGTGCGCCCGTGGCGTTGGCGCGCTGGGCCCGGCAGCGGCGCAGCGAGAATGCCGTGGCCGCCTATTCGTTCGACGGTCTCAACCGGCTGTTTTCGAACGACAAGCTGCTGGCGACGCTGGTGCGCGGTCCCCTGCTGGGACTCGTTGGAAAGTTGCCGTCGTTGCGGCACGCCTTGTGGAAGCACGCGGCCGGGCTGTAGCCCGGAGGTTGTTGGTCCGGACGAAAAACGCCCCGCCGAAGCGGGGCGTGGTGCTTCCCTGCCGTCCCAACTTTCAATCCGTCCCGACCCTCAATGGTTCCAGCCCTTCAATTCGTCCTTCGACAGGCGGCCGTTGTGGTTGCTGTCGATCGCACCGAAATCGCGGATCAGGTCGGCATCGCCGCTGGCGTTCACTTCGCCTTGCGACAAGCTGCCATCGCTGTTCTTGTCCAGCGCCGCGAAGTCGACCTTGTGCGAGGTCGCCGCAGCGGCTGCGGCGTCATTGCTGGTCATCGGCGCCGCGGTCATCGGCGCCTCGGTCGGCGGGGTCGCCTGCATCGCGTCGGCGGCATCGTTGCTGGTCATGGGGGTTGTGTGCTGTAGGCGCTCGTCCTCGGCCTTCATCTGCGCCTGCTCATCGGCGGACTGCCCCATCGTGGTGGCGGGCGGCGCGTCCTGCGCGAATGCGGGCGCTGTCAGCAGCGCCGCGAAAAGAGTCAATGCAACGGTCTTGTTCATGAGAGGTCTCGTGTGTGGAGACCGGGGAACCGTAGTACCCCACACATCAAGCGCGCGTAAAACTCCGCAATACAGGATGAACAAAAAGGGAAGCCGCATGCCGCCCACGCATGAAGACCCGCGCGTAGCCATATTCAGCATCGCGCTGGAGCGTTCACTGCCCGGGCGCCCCGCATGAAACAAGGCGCCCGGCGCTGTCCTGGCTCAATGGATCACATTCTCGGTTTCAGCGCGCGACAGTTTTCCATCGTGGTTCGTGTCCATGGCGGAGAACTGTTGCTGCAGCTTCGGATTGCCGCGGGCTTCGGCGCGCGACAACATGCCATCCTGGTCGGTGTCCAGTGCGCGGAACTCGGGGCGATAGCCGCTGGGATCGCCCGGATGCGAGGTGAAGGTGACGTTGGCGGCGGCCGGCATGGCGCTGGCGGCGCCTGTTGCCGCCGCGGCCGTGGCCGCACCGGTCGACTGCATCGCCTCCGACGCATCATTGCTGGTCATCGGCGTGCCGGCATCCGTCGATGCATTCGTGGTGGCATCGGTCGTCGTCGTGCCACTCCAGCGGTCAGACTGTGGCGTGGCTTGCTGCTTCGCGTCCTCGGCCTGGGCCTTGGCCTGTGCCTGCGCATCGGTGGACTGTTCCATCGAAGTGGCGGGCGGCGCGTACTGGGCGAGCGCCGGAGCAGCCAGCAGCGTTGCCAGGAAAGTAAGTGCAACGGTCTTGTTCATGAGCGAGCCTCATGCGGTGGAAACCCGGGACCGTACTAGTACCCAACGCATAAAACGCGCGTAAAAACGCGCGATTCAGGCTGAACGGAAACGAACGGGCGGCCGTTGATGGACGCGATCGGATCGGTCTGTCATCGATGCGCTGCGCTGGCGAAGACGGTGATCTCCTCGCGGTCGTGGTACAGCTGCCGCGCGCGTACCAGCAGCGGCTTGCGCGCCTGCTGTTCGAACAGTTCCAGGCACAGCTGTGTCTCGTCCCAGCGCTTCTTCATCGGCAGCTTGAGGTTGAAGATCGCGTGCCGGCACCAGCCCTCGCGCAGCCACGTCGCCATTCGCTCGGCGACGCGTCGCGGCTGCTCGACCATGTCGCACACCATCCAGTCGAGGGGCGCCTTCGGTTGCCACTGGAAACCGTCGGCGCGCAGGTGGTCGACGCGGCCACTGTCGAGCAGGTGCTGGCGCAGCGGGCCATTGTCGACCGAAGTGACATGCAGGCCGTTGCGCACCAGCACCCAGGTCCAGCCACCCGGCGCGGCGCCGAGGTCGGCGCTGCGCATGCCATCGCGCAGCAGGCGCTGCCGCTCCTCGTCGCTGAGCAACGTGAGCAGCGCCTCTTCCAGCTTCAGCGCGGAACGGCTCGGCGCATCGGCATGCATGCGCAGGCGCGGGATGCCCAGCGGCCATGGCGCGCTGTCGCGCGGCTCGCTGCGCGCGAGCACGACGTGGTCGCCGTCGAGGAAGACGACGTGCAGGCGCGGCTTGCCCGCATCGTCCACGCGCGTCAGCCAGCCGGCCTTGCGCAGCGCCGGCCGCAGCGCATTGCCGAAACTGCGGGCCAGGCCGGCCAGGGGCTTGCCGGCGTCGGAATCCGGGTGTTCCACCCACAACTCGCCGAAGACCTGCTTCGGCAGCGTTTCCAGGGCAGATAGGATGGGCGTGATGCGGTCCTTCGGGTCGATGCCGCGCAGCTCGGCGAGGCGCAGCAGCTTCTGCCGCGCGAAGATCAGTCCGCTGAAGGGCAGCGCGCGCGACAGCGCGGGCGCGTCTTCGCAGATGAATTCGACGTATCCGCTGTTGCGCTCGGTGCGGGCGTAACCCGGCAGGTTCGCCTGCGCGGCGCGCTCGGACAGCTCGCCCGCCAGTTCCGGTTCGAAGCCGGCGCGGCACCAGCAGAACAATCCATCCAAAGGCAGGGCATCGGCTGCCATCAGTAGTGTTCGCCGCCGGATGCGCCGTAGGCGCGCAGGACCGCGCGCGCGGCATCGCGCTGCACGTCGCGCGTCACCGTGATGCCGCGGCGCTCGAGTTCCCCGACCCAGTCCGCGGGCAGCGGACCCTCGTCGAATTCTGTGAGTTCCTCCACGTCCTCGCTGCGCGCGCCGATCAGCAGGCGATCGATGCCGGCCCACACGGTCGCGCCATAGCACTGGCAGCACGGTTGCGAGGACGTCGCCAGCGTGATCGGGCCGATGGGTTCGTCGGCTTCGTTGCGGTTGAGGCGCGGGCGCTGGGTGCGCAGCTGCGCGAGCATGTAGGCCATCATCTCGGCATGCGCGACCGAACACGCATGCGGCAGCACCCGGTTCACGCCCACCGCGATGATGCGGTCGTCGGGGCCGAATACCGCCGCGCCGAACGGGCCGCCACTTCTTTCCTCGATGTTGATGCGCGACAGCTCGATCGCCAGCGCGACCTTGTCGTCATCGCTGGCGTAACTGCGCGAAGTGTCGACCGCGTCGTGCACCCAGGCCGGCAGGGTCAGGTGGACCTGCGCATACAGCATCACTGCACCAGCCCGGACGAAGCGGCTTCGCACTTGCCCTGCCTGCAGCTGCAGGAGGAAATTTCGGGGAAGCCGCAGACCGACATCATTCCCTTCTTCGCGCACTCCGCCTGGACGCCCTTCGGGTCGGTCGGGCTGTTGACGTTGACGCAGGCCGGGTAATAGCCGCAGCAGTTGCCGACGTTCTTGACGGTGCAGTCGGCGTCGGTCTTGCAGGCCAGGTCGACGGCGCCCGGCGCCACCGCTGGCGCTTCGACCGGATCGGCTGGCAGCCGGCCGCCCGTGTGCATGGGCTTGTGGGCCGGAGATGCCGGCGATGTCGCCGCAGGTGCCGCCGCGTCGTTCCCGGCGGGGGCGACGCCATTCGGCGACGGTGCCGCGCAGGCGCCAACGGCGACCGTGACGAGTGCGAGTACGAATACGAACGACGCGGCGCGCAGGCGGCGGCGGAGTCTGCTCAGCGCGCGCATGGCATCGTGCCTCAGGCCTTGCCCGACCAGGTGTCGCGCAGGGTGACGCTGCGGTTGAACACCGGCTTGGCGGTGGCATGGTCGTAGCGGTCGGCGACGAAGTAGCCGATGCGTTCGAACTGGAACGACTGCTCGGGCGCGGCTTGCGCGGCCGCCGGCTCGACGTAGCCGGTGACGACGCGGCGCGAATCGGGGTTCATGTAGTCCTTGTAGGTCTTGCCGCCTTCCTCGTTGTCGGGATCGGCGACGACGAACAAGCGGTCGTACAGGCGCACTTCCGCCGCTACGGCATGCTTCGCGCTGACCCAGTGGATGGTGCCCTTCACCTTGCGGTTGGCGCCTTCCATGCCGGGGCGCGATTCCGGATCGAGCGTGCAGCGCAGTTCGACTACCTTGCCCGCAGCGTCCTTCACCACTTCGTCGCAGCGGATGATGCCGGCGCCACGCAGGCGCACGTCGCCGCCCACGGTCAGGCGCTTGAAGCCCGGCGGCGGCACTTCCTCGAAGTCCTCGCGCTCGATCCAGAGTTCGCGCGCGAACGGCACCTGGCGCTCGCCCTGCGCCGCGTCCTTGGGATGGTTGGAGAACGTGAGCGATTCCTCGTGCGATTCCGGCAGGTTGGTCAGCACCAGCTTGAGCGGATCGATCACCGCCATGCGCCGCGGTGCGTGCGCGTCGAGGTCGTCACGCAGCGCGCCCTCGAGAATGGAGATGTCGAGCAGCGAGTTCTGCTTGCTGATGCCGACGCGGTCGACCATCAGGCGCAAGGCCGACGGCGTGTAGCCGCGGCGACGGATGCCCTGCAGCGTCGGCATGCGCGGATCGTTCCAGCCGTCGACCAGGCCTTCGTTGACCATCGCCAGCAGCTTGCGCTTGCTCATGACCAGGAAGTTGAAGTTCAGGCGCGAGAACTCGATCTGGCGCGGCTTGCTGGCCTCGAACGGCAGGCCCTTGCCAGTCAGCGGCGCGACCAGTTCCGGCGAGTGGGCGAGGTCGACCTTGTCCACGCACCAGTCGTACAGCGGGCGGTGGTCCTCGAATTCCAGCGTGCACAGCGAGTGGGTGATGCCTTCCACCGCGTCGCTGAGCGAATGCGCGTAGTCGTACATCGGGTAGATCGGCCAGTCGTTGCCGGTGTTCTGGTGCTCGACGTGCTTGATCCGGTACAGCGCCGGATCGCGCAGGTTGATGTTGCCGCTGGCCATGTCGATCTTGGCGCGCAGCGTGCGCGCGCCGTCGGGGAACTCGCCCGCGCGCATGCGCCGGAACAGGTCGAGGTTCTCCTCGACGCTACGATCGCGATAGGGCGAATTGCGGCCCGGCTCGGTCAGGGTGCCGCGGTATTCGCGCACCTGCTCGGCGCTGAGGTCGCAGACGAAGGCGTCGCCCTGGCGGATCAGCTTCTCGCCGGCCAGGTACAGCACCTCGAAATAGTCGGAGGCATGGCGAAGGTCGTGCCACTCGAAGCCGAGCCAGTGCACGTCGTCCTGGATCGCACGGACGTACTCGGGGTCTTCCTTGGCCGGGTTGGTGTCGTCCAGGCGCAGGTTGCACTCGCCGCCGAATTCGCGGGCGACGCCGAAATCCAGGCAGATCGCCTTGGCGTGGCCGATGTGCAGGTAGCCGTTGGGCTCCGGCGGGAAACGGGTCTTGATCGCCGCGTGCTTGCCGCTGGCGAGGTCCTCGCGAACGATCTGCCGGATGAAGTCGTTCTTTTCCGGCGGGGAGGACGGGGCGGCGGAGGCGGGCGTGGCGGACATGCGGGAAGGGGGAAGCGAGGGAGACCGTGCAGTTTAACGGGGTGCCGCCATTTCCACGCGAAACGGCCCGCTGCCGCCGATCCCCGGCCGCGGGCGCGGCATCAGGCAATCCTGGCGTTTGGGTGATACCGCGGGCCAGACGTAAGCTCCGTCCATGAACAGCCTCCGCACCCTGATTCGCGACGTCCCCGACTTCCCCAGGCCCGGCGTCGTCTTCAAGGACATCGGCCCGCTGCTGGCCGATCCCACCGGCTTCACCGCTTGCATCACCGCGCTGGCGGCGCCGTGGCGCGACGTCCCCATCGACGCGGTGTGCGGCATCGAGTCGCGCGGTTTCATCTTCGGCGCGGCGATGGCGCTGGCGATGAAGACCGGTTTCGTCCCGCTGCGCAAGGTCGGCAAGCTGCCACCGCCCACCCTCGGCATCGACTACGACCTCGAGTACGGCAGCGCCCGGCTGGAAATCAGCTCGGGAGAGCTGGGCGCGCCGGGGCTGCCCGCCGGCGCCCGTGTATTGCTGGTGGACGATGTGCTGGCCACCGGCGGCACGCTGGACGCCGGCCGCCGCCTGCTGGAGCAGGCCGGTGCGCAGGTGGTCGGTGCCGGGGTGGTGATCGAGATCGACGCCCTGCGCGGCCGCATGCGCTGGCCGGAGGAGATCCCACTGCGCACGCTGCTGCGTTGCTGAAGCGTATGCTGGCTGCGCAACCCGGAGCCGCGATGAAAGTCGTCTACGAAGCCGCCAACCTGATCGATGCCCACCTCGTCCGCCATGCGCTGGAGGCCGCGGAGATCCCGGTGTTCCTGCGCGGCGAGCAACTGCTCGGCGGCATGGGCGAATTGCCGCTGTTCGGGGTGATCGCGGTGTGCGTGCCGGACGTGGTCTGGCCGCAGGCACGCGAGATAGTCGAAGCCTTGCCCTTGAACGAGCCACCCGCCGCCGCGGACGACGAAGTGGGCGAGGGCGGCTGGCAACCTGCGTAGACGCGCCGTCCTGGCGACGGGTCCTGGTTCCATTGATGCGGCCAACGCGGCCGCCTGTCACGCGACAATATCCATACTCTCCCGTGCTCCGAGGACCGCGCCTCCATGCCCCTGCTCGTCATCGGCAACAAGAACTATTCGTCCTGGTCGCTGCGCCCGTGGTTGCTGATGCGCCATTTCGGCGTGGCCTTCGACGAGCTGCGGCTGAACCTCGACACGCCCGAGTTCGACGCAGAGATCGGCCGCTGGTCGCCGACGCGCACGGTGCCGGTGCTGCACCACGACGGCCTGGTCGTGCCCGATTCGCTGGCGATCTGCGAATACGTCAACGAACGTTGGCTCGACGGCCGTGGCTGGCCCGCGGACCTGCGCGCGCGGGCGAAGGCGCGTGCCGCCGCGGCGGAAATGCATTCGGGCTTCCGCGCGCTGCGTACGCAGATGCCAATGAACTGCCGGCGCCAGCCCGACGCATATCGCGGCGACGAAAAGGCGCAGGCCGACATCGACCGCATCCAGCAGCTCTGGCAGGAACTGCGCGCTGAATTCGCGGCAGACGGAGACTTCCTCTGCGGCGGCTTCGGCATCGTCGATGCGATGTTCGCGCCGGTGGTGATGCGCTTCCTCGGCTACGGCGTCGCCATTGACGACAACGCGCGTCGTTATGTCGAGGCGATCACCGCGCTGCCGGCCGTGCGCGAATGGCGCGCGGCCGCGGCCGCCGAACCCGAATACCTGCCCGACACCGACAAGCTGGTGCAGGCATGACCCATGCGGCTCGGGATTACACACGCGGCTCGCTGGCCGCGATGGCGCTGGGCGCCGCGCTGATCAGCACCTCGGCGGTGTTCGTGAAATGGGTCGGGATCGGGCCGACCGCATCGGCGTTCTGGCGCATGGGGCTGGCGTCCGTGCTGCTGCTGGCCTGGTTCGTCCGACCGAAGGTGCGCGCGGGCTGGAAGCCGGATGCGCGCGTGCTCGGCCTGCTGGCGGTCGCGGCGCTGTTCTTCGCCATCGACCTGTGGATGTGGCACCGGAGCATCCTCTACGTCGGCGTCGGATTGGCCACGTTGCTCGGCAACTTCCAGGTATTCGCGCTCGCCGGCTACGGCGCGTTCGTGCTCGGCGAGCGCGGCGGCTGGCGCCTGTGGGTGGGCCTGTTGCTGGCGCTGTTCGGACTCGCGCTGCTGCTGGCGCCGGGCTGGGAGGGCTTCGACGCGCGCTTCCGTACCGGCATCGCGTTCGGATTGGGCACCGCGGTGGCGTATGCCGGTTTCCTGATCTTCTTCCGCGCGGCGCAGGGGCAACGCGCGCACGTGGCGAACGAGGCGCTGCTGTGGTGGATGTGCGTGTTCAGCGCGGCGTTGCTGCTGGCGATGACGCTGGCGGGTGGCGAGTCCCTGTCGCCGCGCGGCATGCGCGACTGGAGCGCGTTGCTGGCCTATGCGCTGATCGCGCAGGTGTTCGGCTGGCTGGTGATCGGCCGGGTGATGCCGAAGCTGCCCGCCGGCGTGCTCGGCCTGTGCCTGCTGCTGCAGCCGCTCCTGTCATACGTGTGGGATGCGTTGCTGTTCGGCACGCGGCTCGGCCCGGTGGAAATGCTGGGGCTGGCCTTGTCGCTGGCAGGCATCTTCCTGGGCCTGGTGCGCGGGCAGCGCAAGCCGGCGGAAACGGCGATGGATGCCGCGGCCTGAAGACTGCGGTTGATGGGACGTTGTTTCAGGTGCGCTGTGAACCTGCTGCCGCACGCAGAGAGACCGCCAAGGCTTACAGCCGCGTGACCGCGCACACGTAGACGAGTTCGCAGGCGCCCGCGCCGGTGTCCTCGCGTGAGGTCGAGCTGCGCCAGCGCCAGCCGTCAGGGGCCTGCGCTTCCACCAGCCAGCCGTCGATGCGCACGCGTTCGCCCGCTTCCACTCGTGCGAGTGCGGAGGCGATGGCTGCACTGCCGGGGATCATGTGCATGTTCGCGGCGGAGCGGTCGATCTCGGCCTGCGGGATGGGCGGCTGGTCGCTATAGCGGTAGCGGTACCAGCGCGCCGATTGGGTGATGGTCAGGCGCGCGAGCACCGCGTCGTCGCGCATGCGGCCCCAGCCCAGCGCCAGGTCGGTCGGTGCAAGTTGCGACTCGCGATCGGAGCGGTAATCGCGGCGCGAAAGCACTTTCGCATCGATGCTGAAGCCGGCGAGCGGTGTCAGCGTGGCGGCGCGCAGGTGGAAGGGCGCGAGCGTCGCAGGCGTCGAGCTTTGCAACGGCGGATCGAAAGCCCCCACGCGCGGCGGCAGCTGGCAGGCGATGGCCGTGGCACGTTCCGCGGCGCCCGAGGTTGCCGGCAGCGGACTGGGATCGATGGACGCATAGCCGGGCGGCTTGCGCGGCGACACCGGCGAATACCACCAGCCGATCGCGGCGACGAGCAGCAACAACGCCACCCATGCACGACCACTCACGCCTTCGCCTCGCCTCGTTTGGTCTTGCCCACGGGTGGTGTAGCGGGCGGCTTGAGCAGCGACTTCGGCAGGTTGCGCAGTTCCGCCGCCAGCTGCCCGAGGAACTCGCCCATCGCCGAACTGCGCCGCCACACCATCGCGATCTCGCGATGCGGCGCGTCACCGCGGAACGGCAGCAGGCGGATGTCGGGCGAGGCCGGTACCGGCGGCTGCACCGCCAGCATCGGCAGCAGGGTGATGCCCACGCCGGCGGCGACCATCTGCCGCAGGGTTTCCAGCGAAGTCGCGCGGAAGCCGTCGCGCTCGTCCGCACCGCCCATGCGGCACACGTCGAGTGCCTGGTCGCGCAGGCAATGGCCTTCCTCGAGCAGCAGCAGGTGCTGGTTGTCGAGGTCATTGACCTTCAGCGACGCCTGCCTGGCGAATGCGTGCTGCTGCGGCACCGCGAGCAGGAAGGGCTCCTCGAACAGCGGTTCAACATGCAGCTGGTCGTCGTGGATGGGCAACGCGAGCAGGCCCGCATCGAGGCGGCCATCGCGCAGGCGCGCGAGGATCTGGTCGGTCTTCTCTTCGACCAGCAACAGTTCGAGGCGTGGAAAGCGCTTGCGCAGGCCGGGCACCACGTGCGGCAGCAGGTACGGGCCGAGCGTGGGGAACAGGCCCAGTCGCACCGTGCCCGCTTCCGGGTCCTGGCTGCGGCGTGCGATCTGCGTCATCTGCTCGACATCGCTGATCACCTTGCGCGCGCGTTCGGCGATCTCCCGACCCACTGGCGTGAGCATCACCTTGCGGGGCGCGCGCTCGACCAGGGCGACGCCGAGTTCGTCCTCGAGCTTGCGGATCTGCGTGGACAGCGTCGGCTGGCTGACGAAGCTGGCCGCGGCGGCACGGCCGAAGTGCTTGTGGTCGGCAAGGGCGACGAGGTACTTGAGGTCGCGCAGGTTCATGCGGCCGATCTTAGCGGCAGCCAACCGGGCGCGCCCTTGCGCGCCCGGAGGGTGGGATTCCCGGTCGCGGTCAGGCGGCGGCCTGCTGCGGCTCCGCCGGCGCCGAGGTGCGGATTAGGTGGTCGAACGCGCTCAGCGCCGCCGTCGAACCCGCGCCCATCGCGATCACGATCTGCTTGAACGGCACCGTGGTCGCGTCGCCCGCGGCGAACACGCCCGGCAGCGAGGTCGCGCCGCGGTCGTCGATGACGATCTCGCCGTGCGGTGACAGTTCGATCGCGCCCTTCAGCCATTCGGTGTTCGGCAGGAGGCCGATCTGCACGAAGATGCCTTCCAGCTCGACCGTGCGCGATTCGCCGTTGGTGCGGTCCTTGTAGACCAGGCCGGTGACCTTGCTGCCGTCGCCGAGCACTTCGGTGGTCTGGCCGCTGATGACGACGTCGACGTTGGGCAGGCTGCGCAGCTTGCGCTGCAGCACTTCGTCGGCGCGCAGCTGGTTGTCGAACTCGATCAGGGTGACGTGGGACACGATGCCGGCAAGGTCGATCGCGGCTTCCACGCCGGAGTTGCCGCCGCCGATCACCGCCACGCGCTTGCCCTTGAACAGCGGGCCGTCGCAGTGCGGACAGTAGGCCACGCCCTTGTTGCGGTACTGGTCCTCGCCGGGCACGTTCATCTGGCGCCAGCGCGCGCCGGTGGCGAGGATCACCGACTTCGCCTTCAGCGACGCGCCGCTTTCCAGTTGCACTTCGATCAGGCCGCCCGGGGTCTTGGCCGGCACGAGCCTGCTCGCGCGCTGCAGGTTCATCACGTCGACTTCGTAGTCGCGCACGTGCTGCTCCAGCGCCACCGCGAATTTCGGGCCTTCGGTGTAGGAGACGGAGATGAAGTTCTCGATCGCCAGCGTGTCCAGCACCTGGCCGCCGAAACGTTCGGCGGCGATGCCGGTGCGGATGCCCTTGCGCGCCGCGTAGATCGCGGCCGCGGCGCCCGCGGGGCCGCCGCCGACGATCAGCATGTCGAAGGCTTCCTTCTTCGCGATCTGCTCGGCCGCGCGCGCGGTGGCGCCGGTATCCAGCTTCGCCACGACCTGCTCGACCGTCATGCGGCCCTGGTCGAAGGGCTGGCCATTGAGGAAGACCGTCGGCACCGACATCACTTCGCGTGCCTGCACCTCGTCCTGGTACAGCGCGCCGTCGATGGCGACGTGGGTGATGTTGGGGTTGAGCGCGCTCATGAGGTTGAGCGCCTGTACGGTGTCCGGGCAGCTCTGGCAGGACAGCGACATGAAGGTCTCGAAGTGGAACTCGCCTTCGAGCCCGCGCACCTGGTTGGCCAGCGCTTCCTCGATCCGCGGCGGATGGCCGCCGACCTGCAGCAGGGCGAGCACCAGCGAGGTGAACTCGTGGCCCAGCGGGATGGCGGCGAAGCGGACTTCGATATCGGTACCGGTGCGCACGATCGCGAACGACGGCCGGCGCGCGTCGTCGTCGCGGCGCGCGTAGCTGATCTTGTCGGACATCGAGGCGATGTCCTGCAGCAGCGCTTCGAGCTCACGCGACTTGGCGCCGTCGTCGAGCGAGGCGATGAGTTCGATCGGCTGCTGCAGCTTGGTGAGATAGGCCTGCAGTTGGGTCTTCAGGTCGGCGTCGAGCATGGGGACTCCACGATTGCGAATGGGGGAAGGAAAACATCTGGCAACACGACACCGGTGCGGCCCGGATCCGGGAGCACGGTCGGTGCAGACGCTTGCAGGAGCGGCCTGGGCCGGAGGGGAGGGAGCCGGTAGGGGGAGAGAGCCGGCACGACCCAAGCCGCTGATGCAAACATCCGGTGTGAGGGCGGGACGGCCCTCACCCCGACCCTCTCCCGCAAGCGGGAGAGGGAGTGGAACGAACGCTTAGATCTTGCCGACCAGGTCCAGCGACGGCTTCAGGGTCTTCTCGCCCTCGTGCCACTTGGCCGGGCACACCTCGCCCGGATGCGAGGCGACGTACTGCGCGGCCTTGACCTTGCGCAGCAGTTCCGACGCGTCACGGCCGATGCCGTTGTCGTGGATCTCGCACAGCTTGATCTGGCCTTCCGGGTTGATCACGAAGGTACCGCGCAGCGCCAGGCCTTCCTCTTCGATCATCACGTCGAAGTTGCGGGTCAGCGTGCCGGTCGGGTCGCCCACCAGCGGGTAGGTCACCTTCTTGATCGCCTCGGAGGTGTCGTGCCACGCCTTGTGCGAGAAGTGGGTGTCGGTGGAAACGCCGTAGACCTCGACGCCCAGCTTCTGGAACTCGGCGTAATGGTCGGCCAGGTCTTCCAGTTCGGTCGGGCAGACGAAGGTGAAGTCGGCCGGATAGAACACGACCACCGACCACTTGCCCTTGAGGCTGGTGTCGGTGACTTCGACGAACTTGCCGTTGTGGAAGGCCTGGGCCTTGAACGGCTTGATGACGGTGTTGATCAAAGACATTGCGGTTTCGTCCTTGGTGGAGGGGTGGGTTGGGAAGACAGGGGGAATGCTAGGTCCGGCTATCGAATTGATCAATTCGATTGATGTTATGACTACAATAGTCTACGCCTATCGACAGTCGAGCCTGGCCGGGCCTGTCGGGCGGGCCTGTGGGGCGGGCCTGTGGGGTGTACCCGATCCCACGTTGCGCCGACGTGTGCGGCAGTGTGGCTGGTCGCCGGCCGCTACCATTCGCGCATGGAAACCCCAGCCCCAACCCCAATGCCCGGCGCGCGGCGCCTCGATGCCCTGTTGCTGGCCGCGCGTGCCCGGATCGATGCCGTCGATGCGGAGTTCCTGCTCGCGCACGCGCTGGGCAAGCCGCGCAGCTGGTTGTTCGCGCATCGCGATGACCTGGCATCGGACGCCACCGTGGCGGCCTTCGAGGCCCTCGTGCAGCGGCGTGGCGCGGGCGAGCCGGTTGCCTATCTCACCGGGCAACGGGGTTTCTGGCGTTTCGACCTTGCAGTCACGCCGGCGACGCTCATTCCACGGCCGGAAACCGAACTGCTGGTGGAGCTGGCGCTGTCGCGGTTGCCGTCCGGTCGCGCGCTGCGCGTGGCCGACCTCGGCACCGGCAGCGGCGCCATCGCGTTGGCGCTGGCATTGGAACGGCCGCGCGCGCAGGTGGTCGCTACCGATGCGAGTGCGCCGGCCCTGGCCGTGGCACGCGCCAATGCGCAGGCGCTGCGCCTTGCCAATGTCGAATTCCGCGAAGGCGACTGGCTGGCGCCGCTGGCCGGCGAGCGCTTCGACCTGATCGCCAGCAATCCACCGTACATCGCCGTCGAGGACCCCCATCTGGGCGAGGGTGACCTGCGCTTCGAACCGGCGTCGGCGCTGTCGTCGGGTATCGATGGCCTTGATGCGATCCGCGCGATCGTGGCGGCCGCGCCCCGGCACCTGGAGGCCGGTGGGTGGCTGCTGATGGAGCATGGTTGGGACCAGGGCGCCGCAGTGCGCGAACTATTGACGGACGCTGGCTTCGCCGAGGTCGCCACCGAGCGCGACCTCGAGGACCGCGACCGGGTTTCCCTCGGACGATGGTCACGGGCACTGGGCTAGAATTTCCCCGTTAGCCGAACGGATGCCAGCGATGCGCACTCTCTTTCCCGAGATCCAGCCCTACGACACTGGCACCCTCAAGGTCGACGATCGACACACGCTCTACTACGAACAGTGCGGCAATCCAAACGGCAAGCCGGTGGTGATGCTGCACGGCGGGCCCGGCGCGGGCTGCAGCGACAAGATGCGGCGTTTCCACGATCCGGCGAAGTACCGCATCGTCCTGTTCGACCAGCGCGGCAGCGGACGCTCCACGCCGCACGCGGATCTCGTCGACAACACCACCTGGGACCTCGTCGCGGACATCGAGAAGCTGCGCAGCCAGCTCGGCATCGAACGCTGGCAGGTGTTCGGCGGCTCGTGGGGTTCCACCCTGGCGCTCGCCTATGCGGAAACACATCCGCAGCGGGTCAGCGAACTCGTGCTGCGCGGCATCTTCATGCTGCGTCGCTGGGAGCTGGAATGGTTCTACCAGGAAGGCGCCTCGCGCCTGTTCCCGGACGCGTGGGAGCACTACATCAGCGCGATCCCGCCGGTCGAACGCCACGACCTGATCTCATCCTTCCATCGCCGCCTGACCTCGGACGACGAAGCCACGCGCCTGGCTGCCGCACGCGCATGGAGCGTATGGGAGGGCGCGACCAGCTTCCTGCACGTCGACCAGGATTTCGTTTCCGGGCACGAGGATGCCGCGTTCGCGCTGGCCTTCGCGCGCATCGAGAACCATTACTTCGTCAACGGTGGCTTCTTCGAGGTCGAAGACCAATTGCTGCGCGATGCCGGCAGGATCAAGGACATTCCCGGCGTGATCGTGCACGGCCGCTACGACGTGGTCTGCCCGGTGCAGAACGCGTGGGAGCTGCACAAGGCCTGGCCGAAGGGCGAACTGGTGATCACTCCGGCGTCCGGCCACTCCGCCTTCGAGGCGGAGAACATCGATGCGCTGGTGGCGGCGACAGAACAGTTCGCCTGAATCAAGATGTCTGAATCACACTTCCGAAACAGCTGATTCGGCAAAAGCCCGAGCCCCTATCCTGCGATAATTTTCCGTTAAGGGGATGGCCCCCCGCGGTAGGGGGTGCACGTCATTTGCCCGGTGTGCAAGCGCCGAGGGCACGGATTTGTCGTAAGGACGGGGTCGATGCGGTTCACAAGGGGAAGGATTGATCTGGAGCCCACGCACCAGATCACAGTCTACGAAGCCGCAGGGCAACTGAAGTACGAATCCGAGGGGGACGACCCGCAATTCGAGCTGTTCGTCGAAGGCGCGCCGCTGCGGATATCTCCTGGCTGGTATCGGATCCGGCTCCGGGTGGCGCTTGCCGAAGGAAGCATCACCTCGCCTTGCCTGTATCCCGATTTCGGCGCGGGGATGTACGAGGCACAGAAGATTCCGCTGCCGGAGCCGGACGGCAAGGGGTGGATTGAAACCGTCGTTGCCATCTCGCGCCCGGTCCACAGGCTGCGCTTCGACCCAACCATCCGGCCGGCTCGATTCACCATCGACCGGCTGACGATCCGGAACATATCCCGCCCGCGCGCATTCTTCCTGATGCTGGCCGGCATTCAACGCGCCAGGAAGCAGCTCTTTTTCGATTCCGCGCTGGCTGCGCTCTGGGGTTTCCTGCGACTGCTGGTGCTGGGCAGGATGACGGAGGGGGCACAACTGCTTGTGCGCCATTATGTCGATGCCTCTCGCGAAGACATACGCGGCTATACGCGATGGGTGGCGTTGTTCGACAACACCCTGCAGAAGCAGCGGCGGAAGAAAGAGGTCGCCCCGCTCGCCAGGCGACCACTGATATCGGTGATCCTGCCGACGTACCACACGCCGCTTCCTTTGCTGCGCAAGTGCATAGACAGCGTCATTGCCCAGACCTATTCCAATTGGCAGCTATGCATTGCAGATGATGCGTCGCCTTCATCCGTCAGGAAGCTCCTCGCGGAATATGCCCGGCAGGACTCGCGCATCGTGTTGCACCTTCGCGAGAATCGCGGGCATATCAGCGAAACGAGCAACGACGCCCTGGCACTGGCCACCGGGGATTTTGTCGCGTTCCTGGATCACGACGACGAGCTCACTCCGGATGCCCTGTTCGAGGTGGCGCGGGCGATCGAGCACAACCCCCAGGGCAGGTTGTTCTATTCGGACGAGGACAAGATCGACGAAGACGGAAAGCGCTTCGACCCGAATTTCAAGCCAGCATGGAATCCGGAACTGCTGCGGTCCCAGAACTACATCTGTCACCTGGCGGTCCTGGATGCGGCGCTGGTCTCCAGCCACGGCGGGCTGAGGCCTGGATTCGAAGGGGCACAGGATCACGATCTGCTCCTGCGCTGTACCGAAAGGCTGCTTCCGTCCGAAGTGGTTCACATCCCCAAGGTGCTCTATCACTGGCGCCAGGTCGAGGGATCCACGGCTGCGGGCGTCTCCCAGAAATCCTATGCGCTGGAGACCGGACGGCGTGCCGTCGAGTCCCACATGGCGCGGATTGGCATAAAGGGCCGCGTCGAAGTCACGCCTGCCGGGTATTACCGGGCGCGCCGGGAGCTGGGCGACGCGATCCCCCGGGTGGCCATCATCATTCCTTCGCGGGACAGGAAGGATTTGCTGGCCACTTGTGTCGACAGCATCCTGCAAAAGACCACCTACGGGAATTATCGGGTGATCGTGGTGGACAACGGCTCCGAGGAAGTGGAGGCGTTGGCCTACCTTGCCGAGCTCGAGAAACACGAGTGGATTTCGGTCCTGCGCTATCCAGCGCCCTTCAATTTCTCGGCGATCATCAATCACGCAGCGCGCCATGCGGAAGGCGAAGTCTTCTGCATCCTCAACAACGACATCGAAGTCATCACGCCGGAGTGGCTTGACGAACTGGTGGGTCACGCCATCCGCAAAGACGTCGGCGTAGTGGGTTGCATGCTCTATTACCCTGATGGCACGGTGCAGCATGCGGGCGTGGTCCTGGGCATCGGTGGCGTGGCAGGGCACGTGCACGTGCGGCAACCCAGGGGCACCGGTGGTTATATTGGGCGCGCAGGGGTCACCCAGAACTACACTGCCGTAACCGGTGCCTGCATGGTGGTCCGCCGCCAGGTCTTCGAGCAGGTTTCCGGGTTCGATGAAGGGCTGGCCGTTGCCTTCAACGACGTCGACTTCTGCATTCGGGTATCCGTCGCCGGGTACTTCAATGTCTGGACGCCGTTTGCGGAGCTCTATCACCACGAATCCGCAAGTCGTGGTTCCGAAGATACGCCCGAGAAGCGCATGAGGTTCGACAAGGAAGCGAGCACCATGAAGCAGCGCTGGGATCGGCTGCTGCTCCAGGACCCGGCTTACAACCCCAACCTGACGCTTGATGGCGCCGATTTCGGATTGGCTTTCCCGCCAAGGGCAGCTCCGAATGGCGCGTTTGCGCGGGTTGGCGTACCAGTCATCTAAAAAAGGATAGTGAACGAAATGAGTTCCTTGTTCGGAGATCTGGCGACAAGTTTTCGCCGCCCAGACCACTGGTTGTATTCCGCCTGGCTGGGTGTGATCACCAAATACCGCAAGACGGCGCTGGGACTGTTGTGGGTCCTCGTGCCGCCGATCGTCTACATCTGGGGCATTGGCTGGTTCGTGGGAATGATCAATCCGGTGAGCGTGCGACCGTTCATGGCGCACGTGGGCATCGGCTTCATCGCGTTCCGGTTGATCACCAGCGTCATGACTGACTCCACTACGGTGTTCTCGCAGTACCAGTCGTACATCAACGACGGGCACATGCGCCTGACCGACTACCTGCTCGGCGTGGTCGCGCGGGCCACGATCTATTTCGTGCTGGCCATGCCGGTTCTGGCCGTGGCGATGATGCTGTCGCCGGATTTCGACCCTTCCGGGATTCCCGGCTCGTTCGCCGGACTGGCGGTGGTGCTGGTCATCCTGTTCCTGTTCTCGGTGTCGTTCGGGCTGCTGGGCGCCCGCTTCCCGGACTTCGGCGAGATCGTGGGCAGCGCGATGTTGTTCCTGTTCCTGGTGACTCCGATCGTCTGGTATCCGACGTCGGCGCCCGCCGACACCATGCAGGGCGTGCTCATGCGCGCAAACCCCCTACATCACCTGATAGCGCTGATCCGGGCGCCGCTGACGGCGGAAACGATCGAGCCGGTCACCTACTACTACGTGGCGAACATGACGCTGGTAGGGCTGGTACTGGCAGTGACGGCCTATCGAAGCTTCGCGCGACGCGTTCCGGTCTGGATTTGAGAAAGACATGACGACATCCATCAAGGTCAGCGGTCTTTCGCTGGAACTCCCCTATGAATCCCAGGGCGGCGCCGGCACCGCCTCGCATGGGTTGCTGGCGACGTTCGCCTCCGCCAAGCGCCGCTTCAGCACCGTCCTCAACGGCGTGGATTTCCTTGCCAGCGAGGGCGATCGCATCGGCATCATGGGCCTCAACGGCGCGGGCAAGACCACCTTGCTGCGCGTGCTAAACGGCGCCCTCCCGCCCACGCGCGGAAGCGTCGACACCCAGGGCAGCGTGCAGTCGCTGCTCAGCACCACGCTGGGGTTCAACGAATACGCCACGCTCGTGGAGAACATCGTCCTGCGCGGCACCGCAATGGGCCTGCGCTACCGCCAGGTGGATGCGGCAGTTGAGAGCATCCTCGAGTTCGCGGGCCTCGCCGACCGGGCGAACCATCGTCTCTACACCCTCTCTGCAGGCCAGCGCATGCGGCTGGGTTTCGCGATCTCCACGTCCGTGCAGCCCGACATCCTGCTAATGGACGAATGGCTCGGGGCGGGCGACGAGGCCTTCATTGCGCGTGCGAAGGAACGGATGCTGAGCCGGTTCCACGGCAGCCGCATCGTCGTCCTCGCCAGCCACAGCACGACCCTGCTCCGTTCGATGTGCAACAAGGCGCTGGTACTGGATCGCGGTCGCATGCGGTTCTTCGGCGATATCAATGATGGTATCGAGGCATACCGGACCATGGTCGCGGTCGCTGGTGAAGAGGTGAGACGCGGCGCGCTGCGGGATGATCCGCTGCTGTTCGGAAACTCAACCGGGTTGGTGGAGCGGATTCGCATCACCGGAACCGAGATCCAGCTGGAGGGTTGGGCTATCGACGAGGAGGGTAAGGAGATAGGCGCTGTCTGTGTGGAAACCCAGGAAGGACGCGCGATATGCGCGCCAGAGCGGGTCGATCGTGTTGACGTGCGTCTCCATTTGGCGAAGCGAGTTGGCAGCTTCGGGTTCCGCGTTTCATTGCCGCGTTCTGGCGATCGCTCGAGCGAGGATCTGTTGGCTGATCTGAAGGTCTATGTCGGCCGCGCAGACAACCGACTCGGGTCGACATTGCCAGTGGCAGTTGCAGCCGTGATCGATGCGGATTGACAAATGGGTTTGGCGAGGCTTCGTCCAGTGTGCGAGAAGCGCCAATTCTGCCTTTTGAACCGATTGAAATTGAATAGCAAAGAGAGTTGAAGATGTCTGGGATGCCTAGTGAGATGAAGTCGGGACTGTCGGTCTGTCTGGTCACCGAAGAACTGTCGGGCGTAGGAGGTTCCGGTGGCATTGGAGCGGCCTTCTTCGAGCTGGCCGTGCTCCTGGCGTCAAAGGGGGCGCTGGTCGACGTCCTCTATTGTCCGGTTGCGCCACTTCCGAGTGCCGAAATTGAGCAGATCCAGGCGCGCTTCAGCGCCAAGTCGATCAAGTTCGTGATTCTGGACGAGAGCAAGTATGTCGATGGGTCGCCTTCTTACGAGAAGCGCTCCTATGCGATCTGTAGGCACCTTGAGGAGTGCCCCGCTTACGACTACGTACATTTTCACGACTACAAAGGGTTGGGCTTCTTCGCAACGAGTGCGAAGAAGCAGGGTCTTTCCTTTGCCGACTCGACCCTGGTCGTGCAGTTGCACGGCCCGACGCGTTGGACAATGGACGCAAATTCCGCCTTCTTCTGCCATGAAGATCAGCTGGTTATCGACCACCTGGAGCGCGGGGCCATACGCAATGCCGATCATGTGGTTAGCCCGAGCGCCTATCTTGTCGACTGGCTCAATCAGAACGGCTTCGAATTGCCTGCACCCGATAGGGTCCACGTAATCAAGAACGTGTGCACTGAGATTGTGCGCGAGGGTGGTCGACTCGGCCCGGTGCCCGTTCGCAAAGCGGATCAAGTTACGGATCTTGTACTGTTTGCTCGCCACGAGGATCGCAAGGGGTTTGCTACATTCTGCGATGCGCTGGACATTGCAAACGATGTGCTTGCCGGGAAAAACGTAACCGTTTCCTTCATGGGGAAGATGGGTGCAGTGGATGGCCAGCCCTCTGGCGTCTATCTGGTGGATCGCTGCAAACGCTGGACGTTCAACTATCGCACCCGCACCGGGCTGGATCGCTCAGGTGCAGCCCAGTACATCAGGTCGCTTGGTGCTCCCGTAGCGGTCGTTCCCTCCCCATATGAGAACAGTCCGTATACGGTCCTCGAAGCCGTTGTCATCGGTGTTCCCTTGATCGCCTCGAACGGAGGCGGTGGTCCTGAGCTCGTGGAGCCGGGCTATGCGGGGTTGTGCGAGATAACAGCGGATGCGCTGGCAGAAAAGATCGTGTGGGCAGTGCAAACGGGTGAGCTGCAGGCGCCTCTCGCAGGAGAGACGTTGAAGCAGATCGAGGAAGCATGGATTGATTTCCATGTTAGCCATGGCGCCACGGCTCCCAGTTCGAGCCAGGGTGCGAAGCCGAAGGTGGCTTTTGCAATCACTCATTTTGAGCGCGCTGACAAGGTCGTGGATGCGATCATTTCGGCTGCCCGACAAACCTACAAGAATATGGAGATCCTCGTCGTCGACGATGGATCTTCCAAGCCGGAAACGCTGGAAGCGTTGGCGCAGGTAGAAGTTTTTCTCTCCCGGATGGGAGGGCGCCTCATTCGGAGGACGAACGGGTATCTGGGCGCGGCGCGCAACACGGCGCTGGCGGCGACTGACGCGGAGTACATCTGCTTCCTCGATGATGATGACTATGCGTTCCCGGAGCTGATCGAAACATTGGTTGGTGCAGCGCTGGCGACTGGTGCCGATGTCGTCAACTGCATGAATGTATTCATGCCGGAAAGTCGTCGCGCAAAAATGACCGCCACCCGGGATCGAAGCGGCCTCAAAGTTTCGTACGTGCCTAGCGGCGGGCCCTTGTCTGTGGCGGCGACGCAAAACTGCCTTGGTGCCGCGACTGCGCTGATACGTACTGCAGCCCTGCGCGACGTCGGGGGATATACGGAGCTCAAGGGCGTCGGTCATGAGGACTATGAGTTGTTCCTGCGCATGGTGCAGGCGGGCAAGTCGCTTCAGATTGTTCCCAGGCCCCTCTATTTGTATGAAGTAGGGCGGCCCAGCATGCTGTCGAAGACAAGCATGCAGAAGAATTTTCGGCGTTGCTTTGACTCCACGGACCTCTCGAACGATTCGCGCGCGACCAATGACCTTCACTCGCTGACTCTTGGCAAGAAGCTGCAGGTAGATATCCATAACCGTCAGTGGTGGCTCTATTCCCAGCAGAAGACTGCAGAGCTCAGGCATCAGGTTCTGGCCAATCCGCATAAGCCCCGTCAGGAGCTCCTGCCAACCTTGATCAAGCTGGCACAGGCAGAGGGTTGCGTGCGCATGGCGACGGCCTTCGTCGAGGATCTCGGAGCTTCGGGCATGTCCGCGGAGCTGGACGAGCTTGTTCCGGTCATCTCAAGAGTGCAGGTCCAAATTGGACTTGGCGCGGATGCCGCATTGGCGGGGATCAAGTTGGAGGGTGCACTGGGTCGTGCGGAGCGCGCCATGATGGGGCTGAACAGCTACGTCACCAGCACCCCGGCGCTAGGCGCTCGCTTTTTTGAAGTCGCGAACGAAATTCTGGCGGTCACCAACGCCGCACAGCATCGTGAACTCTATGCGTCCCTGCTGAATACCTTGTCGACGGCAAGGATGTCCCGCAGCGTCCGTCCTATGGCCCAAGTCTTCATGACCGCACTCGAGATTGCATCCGGCAGTGCCGTCGACATGGCGCGGATTGGCGAGATGCTGGGCGAAGACGAGCGGTCCTATCTTGCCTTGAACGAAGATGTCGCACGCGCGTTCGATGCAGGCACTGTGAAAAGCGCGCTCGATCACTACCGGGAGTTTGGCGTGTCAGAGCGGCGCCGTGGATTCGAACGCCTGTCTCAGATTGCAGGAATGCTGGGCGGGTGCAATGCCGGTGTCGGCGAGTTTGAGTTGATCGAGATGATGGCGGAGGCTAAGGCTGCATGAGTCAGCTGGTGACCCGATGACTACCTACTTCCTACAGACAGTTCCAGGTTCGGATCATTCCGGTCTGTCGGCACGCGAGCGCCTGAAAATCTCGGTGCACAACACAGGGAACTATTTCTTCGAGGCTGCGCTTGCCCGGCAGCTCCGGAGTTACGACAGCGTGACTGATCTGGAATATCTTCCGGCAGACGCTGAGACGCTCGTATTGTCGATGTCGAACTTCATCAGTCCTGCAACTGATCTGGGCTGGCTCGCCGAGGCAATCGAGAATGGCCCTGCCAAGCGTGTCGTAATGGTCGGCGCGGGCGCACAGGCGCCCTCGTACTCGCATGACGTCGATGTAACTCCGGGAACGATGCGGTTCCTCTCGCTGCTTTCTGACAGGAGCGAATCAATCGGGGTGCGGGGGTACTTCACTGCTGAGGTTCTAGGCAAGCTCGGAATCAAGAATGTCGAGGTCGTTGGTTGTCCCTCGATGTTCTACCAGTGCGATCGTGCGTTTCGGGTCCAGAAGCGCCCATTGGAGGGCCGGGATCCCCGCGTCGCGATTCACTGCACCCCGCTTGGGTACTACCGCGATGCCATATCGCATCTCCTCGGTTTTGGAGTGGAGCATGGGTACGACTATGTTGCGCAAAGCGAGACTGCATTGCTCTTCGACGAGGAAGATCTCGAGCGACGCCGCTACTTCTTCCAATATTTCAAGAGCCCTGATCACAGCGTAGAGGAATGCGAAGCGTGGATGCAGGCGCATGTCCGCTGGTTCTTCGACCTTGAGTCCTGGTTTGACCACATGCGTCGCATGGACTTCGTGGTCGGTTCACGCTTTCACGGAAACATGGCCGCTCTTCAGGCGGGGGTTCCGGCGCTCAACCTGGTGAGCGACTCCCGTACGCGTGAGCTGTGCGAGTTTCTCGGTCTTCCCTTTGAGTTCCTCAAGGACTTCGATGGGCGCAGTAGTGCGCAGGACATCTATGACCGCACGGATTTCTCCTATTTCAACGCCAATTTTTCCCGAAAGTACGATACATATGGTCGGTTTCTCGAAGCAAATGGTCTCGTTCACGGCCTCGGGGGATCAAGCGAGAACTTCGACGATGCCTCTGGGTCAGTGCGCTTGGCCGGAGTCGTCGATGTCCTGAAGGGGGTCGGCGCGGGCGTGCCGATGGATCGTGTCGTCCAGGAGCTGCTTCGACGCATCGAACTGGATCGTAGTGACCGGGTGATGAAATTGGCTGAAAGCGGAAGGTTCGACATTCGTCACGAGGATGGAAGTGGGGTATGAGCCGTGCTGTTCTCGTTACTGGTGGCCTGGGTTATATCGGGTCCCATGCCGTTGTCGCTCTGTGCGAAGCAGGTTACGAACCGGTAATCGTTGACAATCTGTCCAACGCGTCCAGGTCGGCGCTGACACGCATAGAGTCCTTGGGTGGACGCGCGGTCCCCTACTTCGAAATGGATGTCCGCGATACAGCCGGTATGGAGCTCATACTGCGCGAGCATCGCATTTCTGCAGTCATGCATTTCGCGGGAAGCAAGGCGGTAGGGGAGTCGGTTCAAGACCCGATCGCCTACTACGACAACAATGTTTCCGGCACGATTTCGCTAGTTGCGGCGATGAAGGCTGTTGGCATCAACACCCTCATTTTCTCCTCTTCCGCCACTGTCTACTCGGAATCCAACTCGATGCCCGTGGACGAGACTGGGGATCTTTGGGCTTCGAACCCGTACGGCCGTAGCAAGCGGTTTGTCGAAGAAATACTGACTGACCTGCATGCCTCCCAGCCGGGGTGGGGTATTGCCTGCTTGCGGTATTTCAATCCGGTCGGGGCTCACGCCAGCGGCCTCATTGGAGAGGATCCGAGAGGGACGCCGAACAATCTTGTGCCCTACATAGCGCAGGTCGCGGTGGGACGCCGCGCGCGTCTAAGCGTCTTCGGCAATGACTATGAGACGTCGGATGGAACTGGCGTGCGCGATTTCGTGCACGTGTTGGACTTGGTCGAAGGGCATTTAGCGGCGTTGCGCTACGTTGAGAACAACAGCCATTTGATCACCGTCAACCTGGGAACGGGCAAGGGGACTTCGGTGCTCGGGATGTTGCGTCAGTTCGAGCTCGTATCTGGCCAGACAGTGCCCTACGTGGTCGAAGGTCGGCGTCCTGGTGACGTTGCCAAGTGCTGGGCCGATGTATCAAAGGCTCGCGATTTGCTTGGATGGTCGGCCACCCGTTCGGTAGCTGAAATGTGCGCGGACACGTGGCGCTGGCAGCAGATGAACCCGAAAGGCTACAGCCAGTAGCGTTGTTGATCGGAAAAGGCTATTCCACGTTGGAGTCCGCCATATTTTCCGAAGATCGCCCAGTAGACCCAGGCGATCTTGGCGGAGGCGAAATTCGCTTGGTCAACCCGCCTGCGCAGCTTCGGCTCCCCGCCCATTCGTGAGCACACACACCGACTGCCCCAGGTTGCCCATTCCGTGCATCTCCTGACCGGAGTCCCAGCGCACGGTGCGGTCCAGTGCGATATGCGGGATGTGCCCGTCGTGGATCTCCTCGATCTCCAGTCCGAGATGGCTGGCGAATTCGCGGATCATGTCGCGGTCGATGAACTGGTTCAGGACCTTGTCGGGCCGCGTGTCCTTCACCGAGTGCTCGAAGATGAACCAGTGCGAAGGAATGCGGAACTCGAGGAAAGAGAACACGATCTTTCCGCCGGGCTTGAGCACGCGCTTGGCTTCCGCCAGGTAGCGATAGGTCTCCTCGTGCTGAAGGTGGGTGAACACCGAGAAGAACGTGACGAAGTCCGCGCTGGCATCGCGTTCCGGAATGGTGGTGCCGGGGGCCTGGTAGAACTTCCAGTCGCTGCGTCCGCAGGCCTGCTGGGCATAGCGGAACAGTTCCGGCACGACGTCCAGGCCGACGTAGGTGCCGGTCAGGTAGTCCTTGAGCTGGGTCGCCAGTCGGCCACTGCCGCAGCCTGCATCGATCACCGTGTGCTGCGGCTGCAGGCCCTGCTGCTTGAGCAGGCAGAATTCGAGTGCGCCGACCGCTTCGTAATCGCCACCGACGGCCAGCGACATGGCACGCGATTCGTCGTGGGTTTCGAGCAGTTCCTTGCTTTGCTTGAGGTAGCTGCTCAGGAAATGGGGAAGCTTCATCTTGCAGTTGTTTCCAGGTGCGGCGTCGGCGACGCCTTCAGTGGGGTTTGCGGGCCGACAGGGCGTGCGCCGATGCCAGTTCAGTGCGCGCGGCCTCGGAGAGCGCCGTGGCGATGGTTTCCAGTTCGAGCGACGATGGGGACGCCAGCAGCTGGGCAACCGTCATGGCGGCAAACTGCCCGCGCTGCTCCTGCGGCAGTCCTGCGTGGTAGCTCGCCAGGATCCAGTTGAGGGCCCAGATCGGGTGCATGGCGCCGTACACTTCGGTCCGCTTGTCGGTCATCGGCTCGAACAGCGACAACAGGCCCTGGTGGGTCATGTTGAAGTAGTGGTGCGGGTAGCCGTGCAGCGGCTGCAGCAGCGGCGCCACGCACAGCAGCTCGCCGCCCGGCTTGAGCACGCGCATTAGTTCGCGGGCCACCTGGAAGGGGTCCTTCACGTGTTCCAGGACATTCATGCAGACCACGGCGTCGAAACTCGCGTCCTTGAATGGCAGGCGCTCGGCGACGCCGAGCACGTCGGTGCTGTCGTAGGCGACGATCTCGTAGTTGACGACGTTCGCGTAGTACGTGTTGCGCTGCCCGGCGCCACAGTCGAGCACCAGGCCATCCGCGTGCCGTTCGAGCAATGCCAGCGTCGGTGGATCGTATTCGTGGGCGCTGACGTTGTCGGTGGGAATCACGCTGAATTCCTCGCGCAGCGCGTCCGTCAGGCAATCGATCGACTGCAGCGTCTCGCGGTGCGGGATGTCCGGTCCCAGCAATGGGCGCACGCGATGCAGTTTGCGGTGCTTCCACTCGATCGGCAGCGGGACGCGTAGCGACCGCGATTCGGTCGCGTTGAACGCGTCGAAATGGGCGCGTGCCGAGGAGACGGTACCCGCCTTGACGGCTTCGGCGATGTCGGGATTGGCTGCGAGATAGCCCGACTCGTCGAAGTTTTCGACCGTGGCGGGCACCAGCAGGCGGAACTGCTCGGGATTCATGCGGTTCAGTATGCCGGTGCCGAATGCCAGTTCCATGCCGTCCGGATGATCTGGTCGATCTGCGGGAAGCGTGGTTGCCAGCCCAGGACGTCATGGGCGGAGGCGCTGGAGGCCACCAGCACCGGGGGGTCGCCCGCGCGGCGCGGGGCCTGTTCGAACGGAATCTCCCGGCCGGTCACCTCGCGTGCCGCGTGTATGACTTCCATCACGCTGAATCCGGTGCCATTGCCGAGATTGAAGGCGTGCGCGCCTTCGTGCGTGCCCATGTAGTCCAGCGCGCGCAGGTGCGCATCCGCCAGGTCGAGGACATGGACGTAATCGCGAATGCAGGTGCCATCCCGGGTGGGGTAGTCATTGCCGAATATCTTGAGCGCGGGACCGGTTCCCAGCGCCGACCGCAACACATTCGGGATGAGATGGGTCTCGGGCGAATGGGACTCGCCGATGCCCGCATCGTTGGCTGCTCCGGCCGCGTTGAAGTAGCGCAAGGCAACGGACCGGAGTCCATGGGCAATCGCCGCATCGGCAAGCATGCGTTCGACCATGAGCTTGCTGGCGCCGTACGGATTGATGGGGGCCTTGGGGTGTTCCTCGTCGATGACATCGTGGACGGGATTGCCGAAGACCGCGGCGGTGGAGGAAAACACGAGCTTGTCCACGCCGTGTTTCCGCATGGCGCGCAGGAGGTTCAGCGTGCCAGTGACGTTGTTGTCGTAATAGTCGTATGGCGCGGCGACGGATTCGCCCACCAGCGAGCGGGCGCAGAAGTGCATGACGGCATCCACCGGCTTGCGAAACGCCTCATCCAGGGATCCTGGCTGCAGGAGATCGGCTTCAACGAGACCGCCCCAGCGAATGGCTTGCCGGTGGCCAGTGCTGAAATTGTCCAATACGGTGACTTCGTGGCCCGTAGTGGAAAGCGCGTAGGCGGCATGGGCTCCTACATAGCCGCCGCCGCCACAAACCAGGATATGCATGAGCCCATCGGCAAGTTGATCAATCCCGGGATTTTAACTTTCGGATGCGGCGGGATGCGCGCATTGGACTGTGCGGGACCGGTCAATTGGTGATTCGTCGGGATTGCGCTCCGGCATCCACGGCCCGGTCCGGAGCTTGAGGTCGAGTCCGTGGCCGCCGGTGAAGAGGCGGCACCGGACGTCCTGCGCCGTTGTGTGACGGGTTTTTCAGCCGCGCAGGCGCACCACGAGCCCGAACCGTGCGAGCCCCGTGTTGCCGCCCGCGTCGTCGTGCACGCCACCGAGGCCGAATTTCAGCGTGACCGCTTCGTTGGGTTCCCAGTACACGCCACCGAGCAGTTCGCGGCCCTCGGCGTGGTCGAACGCGCCCTGCGCTTCCGCGCCGAGCGCAACATGCGCGCCGACGGCGCGACGCAGGCCGAGCGCTACGCCGAATTCGTCTTCGCCGCCCTGTTCGCGGCTGTAGATGAGGTTGCCGCCCCACTTGTACGCATCGACGCTCTGCTCCAGCGACAGGCGCATTTCGAGGCGGTTGGCAGCGTCGGCCTCGCGGGCGATTTCGTATTCGGCGCTGAGGCCGGCCTTGAGGCCGTCGTGGCGTTCGGGATCGGTAAACAGGACATGCACCGATGGCGCGGTGGCTTCGTAACTCCAGCTGTCGCCGGCGAGTTTTTCGGTGTGGGCATGCAGTTCCAGCGCGACACGCGGGGCTACGCCGACCAGGAGCGCGGGTTCGAAGCCAGCCTGCTCTTCCGCGTCCGACTCCAGCGCGGCTGCGGCGTTGGCGAGGAAGTAGACGTTGCCGGGATGTGTGACCGAGGGGCTCTCGACGATCAGGAAATCCTGGCCGTGGTGGGCAAGGGCGGCGAGGGGGGCGAGAGCGAGGGAGGCTGTGAGGGAAGCTGCGAGGATCGGGCGGCGAACGGACATGGGGCGGCGCTCTGTAGGGGACGTAATTGTCCCATGCTCCGCGACCGCACACGCATCGCTGCTGTCTTAACGCAGCGGCGTGCCGTCCGGCTCGTGTTCGAGCATCCACAGCCCGGCCCAGAGCTTGAGGTCCAGTTCGTAACCCTCTCGCTGCTTCTGCATCAGCCACGCCGGCGCGCGGGTGCGCTGGACTTCGTGCACGACGATGCCCTCGCCGTCCACGCCGCCACCCTCGCCGACCCGGGTGAGCTGGGTGGCGCGGACGAAGGCGATGCGCTCGTTGCTCATGCCCGACGAGGTCGGGCCGACCAGCAGGACTTCGACCTTGGCGGCTTCCCAGCCGGTTTCCTCGATCAGTTCGCGGCGCGCGGCGGATTCGAGCGTGTCGTGGGCGTGGTCGTCGCCGACGAGGCCGGCGGGCATCTCGATCGTGCGCTTGCCCAACGGCACGCGGTACTGCTCGACGAAAAGCACCCGGTCGTCGGGCGTGGCGGCGATGATGATGACGGCCATGCCGTTGCCATGGCTGCGCTCGGCATATTCCCAATGCCCGCGGCGTTTCATCCGCAGCCATTGGCCGTCGTACAGCGTTTCGATCGGGTGGTCTTCGGCTTCGTGGTGTTCTTGGCTCATGTGCCGATGCTACCGCGCCCGGGTGGCATTCACGCGCCGCGCGCCGCGATCACGACACCGCGTAAACGAGCCCGGCCGCTTCGTGCAGGCGACGGCGTGTCATCGGGCCGAAGCGCAGGACCTCACACAGCGTGCCGAGCATCTGCGCATCGGCGGTGCCGCGCGCGAAGTGGCCGTCGTCGAGCGGCGCGTCCAGCGGGGCGTCCAGGGCAATGGTGGTGAGCCGGCGCCACAGCAGCGCCTGTTCACGGTGCTCGCGCAGCTTCGCCGCGACCCCGGCGGCGCCGCGCAGGCGCAGGTACGGCACTTCATCGACGCGAGCCAGCAGTTCGTCGAGCGAGCCGAAGTGGGCGAGCAGCACCGCCGCGGTCTTCGCGCCCACGCTCGGCACGCCGGGAATGTTGTCGACCGCGTCGCCGGTCAATGCGAGGTAGTCGGCGATCTGGTGCGCGTGCACGCCGTGGCGCGCTTTCACGCCGCTTGCGCCCCAGCGCTGGTCGCGGGCGTAGTCCCACTGTTCGTCGTGGTCGCCGAGCAACTGCGAGAGGTCCTTGTCGGCGGAGACGATGATGCTGCGGAAGCCGTGCGCGCGCTGGCGCACCAGGGCAGAGCCGATCAGGTCGTCGGCTTCGTAATCGGTGTGCGCGAGCACGGCAAAACCAAGAGCGATGCACAGGGCCTTGCAATGGGCGAACTGGCGCTTGAGTTCGTCCGGCGCGGCATCGCGGTTGGCCTTGTAGGCCGGGTAGAGCGCGTTGCGGAAGCAGGAATCCAGCGCCTCGTCGAAGGCGATGGCGATGTGCTGCGGCCGTGTGCGGTCGAGCAGTTCCAGCAGGAAGCGCGCGAAGCCGTGCACCGCGTTGGCCGGCCAGCCATCGGCGTCGGTGAAGTCGTTCGGCATCGAATGCCACGCACGAAACACGTACATGCTGGCATCGACGAGATAGAGCGGACGCGGCGCGGCTTCCATCGTATTCACGGCGTCCACTCGCTCAGCAGTGCGCGTGGATCGGGGCGCTCGCGTTCCGGTGCTTCCAGCCTCGGCGTGCCGATGTGGATGAAGCCGACGATGTGCTCGTGCTCGGCCAGGCCGAACCAGCGTCCGACTTCGGCATCGTAGGCGGGCCAACCGGTCAGCCACTGCGCGCCGAAGCCCGCAGCCTGCGCCGCCTGCAGCAAGGCGAAGCAGACGCAGCCGGCACTGAGCAGGCGTTCCTGTTCGGGAATCTTCTCGTCGGGGCCGAGTCGCGCGATCACCGTCACCACCAGCGGCGCGTGCGCGAACCGCATGCGGTCCTTCTCAATAGCGGCTTCGCCCGCGTCGGGGTCGCGTTGCTGTCCGCGCGCGGCCAGGCGATCGCCCAGCACCTGGCGGGCGTCGCCACGGATGGCGAGGAAGCGCCAGGGCGTGCGCTTGCCGTGGTCGGGCACGCGCACCGCCGATTGCAGCAGGCGCAGCAGGGTGGCCGCATCAGGGCCGGGGTCGCCCAGCTGCTTGGCCGGGACCGAGCGCCGTGTGTCGAGTGCGACCAGGTGGGGTGTCACGTCATCGGGGGTGTTTTGGGACATGGGTCACAGATCGAAGGGTTGGGGCGCAAACTGACAAATTCCGACACTATCCTGCGGAAAACTGACGCAAAGTGTCGTCGTGTAAGTGCAAAACCGGGGAAGGTGGTTCACATGTCCGATTATCCTCCTGGCATGACCAAGATCGCACTGGGCGCTTCGGGGAGAAGCGATCCGGCGCGCGTGCTCGAAGAGATCAAGCGCATTTCGGTCGAACTGCTCGGGGCCGTGCCCAACGGCCTGTATTCGCCGGTTGAGTTCACCCTCCAGGATTCCTCGGCACGCGGTGGCGCGACCCGCCACGTCGAGCTGCAGGCGCTGGTGAAGCTGCGCCAGCAATCCTCGGGCTTCGTGATGCGCTATCGCCAGCAGATCGCGCAGGGCTTCGATGACTTCCGCTCGCTGCGCATCCGCAACCGCGGCGACCTGCCGCTGTCGCTGGTGGCGGAAAACCAGCTCGCTTATCACCTTGCCGGCCAGCAGCTCGCCGATGCCATCGAAACGCGGTTCGCGCCCGCGCTGGAAACGATGGGTGCGCGGCTGGACAAGCTGGCCGACGACCTGCAGATGCAGCCCGGTTCGAATCCGATCGGTGCCGGCCGCCTTGCCGGCGCCTTCATCGAAACCTTCCGCGACGCGCAGATGCCCAATGACCTGCAGCCGCTGATGTTCCGTGCCTACGAGCAGGAACTCTCCCGCGTGCTCGGCGATCTGTATTCGCGCGTCAACGCCCTGCTGGCGACGGCGGGCTACGGCCGGCCCGCGCAGGGTCCACGCCCGCTGCCGCCGACGAACGTCGAAGTGGCGCGTCGCGACCAGGAACACGAACTGGTCCAGCAGATCCGCCGCCCGCGCGTGGTCGATCCCGCCATCGCCGCGCAGTTCGCCCAGTTGCGTGCGGAGCTGCATGCCTGGCGCCAGCAGATGCCGGAACAGGCTTCGGCACGCGACCAGCTGCCGCGCCGCGAGTTGCGCACCGAGGAAGTCGCGAGCGTGGTGTCGTTGCTGCAGCCGGAATCGCCCGACGTCTTCGTGCGCGCGCTGGGCGGCGAGTCGGGACAACTGGCGTCAGCGATCCGTGGGCAACTCGCCGAGGGTGCGCGCCGTCTCGGACACAATCCCGACCACACCCGCATGAGCGCGGACCAGGACGACGCCGTCGACCTCGTCGGCATGCTGTTCGAGTCGCTGTTCCAGAGCTACGCCTTGCTCGACCATGCGCGCCGCCTCTATGGCCGCCTGGTGATGCCGTACGTCAAGGTCGCGATGTCGGACCAGGGCGTGTTCGTGCAGCGCGAGCATCCGGCGCGCAAGCTTCTCGACGCCATCACCGAGGCCTGCGAGGGCAACGCCGCTGCCACGCCGCAGGATCGCGAACTGATCGAGCGCTGCGCGGCCATCTCCCAGCGCATCGTGGCCGATTACCAGGAGGACCTTGCAGTGTTCGCGCTGGCCCATGCCGAGCTCGAAACACTGCTCGAACAGCATCGCCGCCGGGTTGAACTGCAGGAAGCGCGCGCGGCCAAGGCCACCTTCGGCCGCGAACGCCTCAACGAGGCGCGTGCCCAGGCCGACAACACCGTGCTTTACCTGTTCAACGAACCGGTGACGGGTCCGGTCGGCGAGTTCCTGGCGCAACCCTGGCGCCACCACCTGGTGCAGACGTTGCTGCGCGATGGTCCCGGCTCGTCCGCATACACCGAAACGCTTGCCTTGGGCGATTCCCTGCTCGAAGCGGACCGCTTGGCGCGTACCGGCCGCGACGGGCGCCGGCTCGCCGATCGCCTGCTGTCGCTGCAGGACGCCATCACCCATTGCCTGGCGAGTTCGGGCCTCGACGAGGACGCGGCCACCCAGCGTCTCGCCGGCCTGATCGGCGCGCTGGCCCTGCCGGATGCGCCGCGCAACCTGCAAGCCGTGCCCGCCCCGGTGACGGACGAGGAAGGCGCGATGGAAGACGCCTCGCTGTGGCTGGCCGGTGGCACCGACACGCTCGACCACGATCCGGAGACCGCCGCGCGCATGCGTCGCCTGTTGCCGGGCGAATGGCTGCGCCTGCTCGATCCGGCGGGCCAGGCCGTGGCTGTGAAGGTCGCGTGGATCAGCCCGATGACCGGGCGCTTCCTGCTGGTGAACCGCCGTGGCCTGCGCGTACTGGTGGCTTCGGCTGCCGAACTCGCGTCGCTGGCCCAGGCCGGACGCCTGCAGGTGGGGGCGGAGCGCGCACCGACCGACGAAGCCATGCGTTACCTGCGCGACCGGCTCGTGCGCGCGGCATAACGCTCGCATCCAGATCGGCTGCGGACCACGAATGGAGCGACATGTCGCTCCATTCGCTTTTTCGGCGCTGGAATCCCGGCACCGCGCGGCTGCACTCACCGGCCTTTGCTACGATGCCGGCGATTCTCGAACGTGGAGCGCGGCATGACGGCAGGAGCGGTGCAGGGGATTACCGTTGCAGTGGCGCGCGAAACCGCGGAGGGCGAGCGCCGCGTCGCCGCCACGCCGGAAACGTGCAAGAAGCTCGTCGCGCTAGGTGCGCAGGTGAAGGTGCAGCGCGGCGCGGGCCTCGGTGCCGGTTTCACCGATGAGACCTACGTAGCCGCGGGTGCGCGCGTCGCCGATGACGTGCCCGCCGCGCTGGGCGACGCCGACCTCGTGCTCTGCGTGCAGCCGCCACCCCCTTCGACCCTGGCGCAACTGAAGCAGGGCGCGGCCCTGGTGGGAACGCTGGCGCCGCAGGCGGATGCCGCACGTGGCGACGCCATCGGCGCGCGCCAACTGGTGGCCTTCCCGCTCGAGCGCCTGCCCCGCACCACGCGGGCGCAGGCGATGGACATCCTCAGCTCGCAGGCGGGCATGGCCGGCTACAAGGCCACCCTCATCGCCGCGCAACTCGCGCCGCGCTTCTTTCCGATGCTGACCACCGCGGCGGGAACGATCCGGCCGTCGAAGGTGCTGATCGTCGGCGCCGGTGTCGCCGGCCTGCAGGCCGTTGCCACGGCCAAGCGCCTGGGCGCGCAGGTGGAAGGCTTCGATGTGAGGCCGGAAACGCGCGAGCAGATCGAATCGCTGGGTGGCAAGTTCCTCGACCTCGGCGTCAGCGCGGCCGGCGAAGGCGGTTACGCCCGCCAGTTGACCGAAGAGGAAAAGGCGCTCCAGCAGCAGCGCCTCGCCGATCACCTCAGGACGGTCGACGTGATCGTCTGCACGGCGGCCGTGCCGGGGCGTCCGGCGCCGAAGATCGTGACCGCGGCGATGGTGGGCGGGATGAAGCCGGGCAGCGTGATCGTCGATCTCGCCGCCGAGACCGGCGGCAACTGCGAGCTGACGCGCCCGGGACAAACCATCGACAGCAACGGCGTCGTCATTGCGGGTCCGCTCAATCTCGCCAGCATGGGCGCGGTGCATGCCAGCGAGATGTATGCACGCAACGTGCTGAACTTCGTCAGCCTGTTCGTGAAGGATGGCGCGATCGCCTTCGACTGGAACGACGAACTGTTGGCGAAGACGGTATGGCCGAGCCCCCCGGAAGCTTCCGCCGCGGCACCGTAGAACGCGTCGCAGCGCGCGGGGCAGGCCAGCGCCCCGGTGTCGCCTGAATTGGCTCCTTCCAGCCACGGGGAATTGGTGCTGTCCTGGCCGCCACGCGCGGGCACGATGGCCTGCGCCAGGTAGAAACTGCCCTTCCTGCTGCCGCTCAAGGAGACATCCCATGCAGGCAAGCACTTCGATTTCGCGCTATCCCGGCCTCGGCCAGGTGTCGTCCATCGCCTGGCCGATGATCCTGTGCGGTGGCCTGGCCATCGCCGCCACGGACTTCATCTATTGCCTGCTGTTCTGGTCGCCGCAAGGCGTGGCACCGGCGCGCCTGCTCCAGGGCATCGCCGCGGGCGCGCTCGGCAAGGCCGCCTTCCATGGCGGGATCGCCACCGCGCTGCTCGGTGCCGGCCTGCAGTGGTTCATCGGCTGCTGCTTCGTGCTCGCCTACGCAATGGTCGCGCCGCACCTGACGTTGCTGCTTCGGTACCCACGGCGCTACGGCGTTGCGTATGGCCTGCTGCTGTACCTCGTCATGAACGCGATCGTCGTGCCGTTGTCGGCGGCGCCGCCACCGCGGCACCCGCAGGTGGCGTGGATGCTGACCAGCATCCCGATGTTCGCCGTGTTCGGGACCATCGCCGCACTGTTCGCGCAGCGTGCGCTACGGCGCGCATGACGGCGGGACAGGGCTGCCCAAGACACCGCAGCCAACAAAGATCTACCCGCCGGGGGTCGCGGCGAGCATCATCATGCGCGCCGTGTCCGGCATGATGCGCACGCGGCCGCTGAGCATTCCGGCATTCGCCACGATGGGGTCCCGATGTCCACTCTGAATACCGCGCAATCCCGCCCGGCTGCATTCCATGTCATCGCCGGCGGCCTCACCCTCGCCACCATCGACCTGGTCTACGCCTGTTCGTTCTGGGCGTGGTTGCGGCACGTGTCGCCGGTTCGCCTGCTGCAGTACATCGCTTCGGGCGCGATAGGACAGGCCTCCTTCGATGGCGGCATCGCGACCGCGCTGCTGGGCGCCGGATTGCACTATTTCATCGCCACCATGATGGTCCTGACCTATTACCTGGCCAGCCGCCGCTACCGCGCGCTGGTGCAGCACCCCGTGCTCTACGGTGTGCCCTATGGCCTCCTGCTCTGGGCGGTGATGACCCATGTGGTGGTACCGCTGTCGCAGGCGCAGCCATCCGCGCATCCGCTGATGCTCGCGATGGTCACCAATTTCCTGATGCACCTGCTGTTTGGCGTGATCTGTGTCCTGTTCGCGCGGCGGGCGCTCGGCCTGCGCTGAGCGCAGCAATGGGAATTGGCTTCCCGCAATCCAAGGACATTGGCGCTTCCGGTCCTTCATGCCGGCACTAGCCTGAACCTGAAGCGTGCGATGGCGCGCGCTGCGGGAGCTGCGCTTGAAGCTGGAATTTCGCCCGTTGCGGCCGGCCGAACGACTCGATCTGACGCGCCCGGACCCCGCGCGTCCGCTCGGCGACGGCCTGCATCTGTTCTATGCCGCCCATCGCGGTTCCCAGTTGAGCCTGCCGACGGGATGGCTGTCGCTATGGCTGCCCCTGCGCGGCGACCTGCAGCTGGAATCGCCCGTGGGGGGCTGGACGTTGCGGCAGGACCTGCTGATCGCGCACGAGGGCGCCCTGCACGCGAGCACGCACGCCACGGCCCGGTGGCTGGCCCTGGCCGGGCCCCACGCCACCTGGCGGGCGCTGCTGCAGGCGGCATCGAACGGCCATTGCAATGAATTGCTGGTGCGGCAATGGCGCTGCCCACGCGAATTGCGCCTGCAGCTGGTGCGCCTCGCCCGGATGCAACGCGACCAGGGCCCTGCCGCCGATTGCGGAGTCGCCCTGCGCGAACTCTGCGCCTGCCTGCTCGACCAGCAACGCGACCTGCAACTGCTGGTCGAACGCTGCAACGGCCGCACACTGCAGCGGCGTGTACTGACCCTGCAGCGCCTGCTGCGCGTGCATCAGTTGATCGAACGCGGCAACGACGGCCATCTCAATCTGGCCCAGTTGGCCCAGCGCGCGAACTACTCGCCCTGGCACCTGATCCGCATGTACCGCGACGTCTTCGGCGAGACCCCGAGCGAGCACATCGGGCGCCTGCGCCTTTCGCGCGCCTGGTCGCTGGTGTGCGACAGCGGACTGCCGGTTTGCGAGATCACCGAGAAACTCGGTTTCGAAAGCGAGAGCGCGTTCTGCCGTGCGTTCAAGACCGCCTACGGCCTCACCACCACGCAGGTGCGGCGCATGCCGGTATCCGGCCTGCGCCAGGCCAACCCACGTCCATCGCATGTCCGGCCACGGGCGCGGATCGGCACGAGGCCGCTGAGCGCGCTGCGCTAGCGGCATCGTGCAGCGGCGGGTCTAGTGGCCGCCGCCGCTGTCCAGCGCCTTGAGCTCGCTCACCAGCGCCGCCACCATGCCGGCGCCGTCGCCGAACAACATGCGCGTGTTGTCGGCATAGAACAGCGCATTCTCGATGCCGGCGAAACCGGTGCCCTTGCCGCGCTTGATGACGATGGTGTTCTTCGAGTTCACGACGTCGAGGATCGGCATGCCGTAGATGGGCGAGGCCGGATCGGTCTTCGCCACCGGATTGACCACGTCGTTGGCGCCGATCACCAGCGATACATCGGTGTTGGCGAATTCGGGATTGATGTCGTCCATGTCGGCGATCAGGTCGTACGGCACGCCCGCCTCGGCCAGCAGCACGTTCATGTGGCCCGGCATGCGGCCGGCAACCGGGTGGATGGCGAACTTCACCTTCACCCCGCGCTCGATCAGCTTCTGCGTGAGCTCCCACACCTTGTGCTGCGCCTGCGCGACGGCCAGGCCGTAACCCGGCACGATCACCACGCGCTCGGCGTAGGCCATCATCGCGGCGACGTCGCCGGCTTCGATCGGTTTCTGTGCGCCGCCGATTTCCTGCATCTGCCCGCCGCCGCCGAAGTTGGAGAACAGCACGCCGCGGATCGGGCGGTTCATCGCCTTCGCCATCAACTGCGTCAACAAGGTACCGGCCGCGCCGACCATGGTGCCGGCGATGATCAGCGCCTGGTTGCCGAGCACGAAGCCCTCGAACGCCACGGCGAGGCCGGTCAGCGCGTTGTAGAGCGAAATCACGACCGGCATGTCGGCGCCGCCGATCGGCAGCGTCATCAGCACGCCCAGCGCGAGTGCGGCGATGAAGAACGCGATGATCGCCGGCACGCCCAGCGAATGCACGACGATGCCGCCGAGCACCACGGCCGCGATGGCGACCGCGGCATTGAACAGCTGCTGGCCCGGGAAGGTGTAACGCTTGTCCATGCGCCCGTCGAGCTTGGCCCATGCGATGACCGAGCCCGACAGCGATACCGCGCCAATCAGTGCGCCAGTCACGCCCAGCACGAGAGTGACCATCGAGGGCGGACGGCCTTCCGACGAAAACCGCAGCAGCTCGACCGCACCGATCGCCGCAGCCGAGCCGCCGCCCATGCCGTTGTACAGCGCGACCATCTGCGGCATGTCGGTCATCGCGACCTTCTTGCCCGAGATCCATGCCAGCGCGGTACCGATCACCAGTGCGGTGATGATCAGCGCCAGGTTGTGCAGGTCCGGCAGGAGGAACGTGGCGAAGGTGGCGATCAGCATGCCCACGCCGGCCCACTGGATGCCACTCCGCGCGGTCAGCGGCGAGGCCATGCGCTTGAGGCCAAGCAGGAACAACGTGGCGGCGATGAAATAGCTGGCCGCGGCAATTCCGGTCAGGAGTGTCATGCCTTGCTCCCTTCGCTACCCGCATCCTTCTTCTGCGACGGCTTGAACATCTCGAGCATGCGCTCGGTGACGACATAACCGCCGGCGGCGTTGCCCGCGCCCAGCAGCACGGCGAGGAAGCCGATCACTTTCTCCAGCGTCGTATCGGCATGCCCCAGCACCACCATCGCGCCGATCAGCACGATGCCGTGGATGAAGTTGGAGCCGGACATCAGCGGTGTGTGCAGGATCACCGGCACCCGCGAGATGATCACGTTGCCGGCGATTGCCGCCAGCATGAAGATGTACAGCGCTACCAGTCCGTCCGTCATGCGTGTGTCCCAGGATCGCGTTCGTTCCCATCATAACGATCCCTGAATGCAACGGCGTCGTGTCAACCGGCGACCGGGTCGCGCGTTTCCCCTCATGCAGGCCGTCATCCACCGCGCATCCCGCGCCCGCCTGCCCGAGGAGACGCACATGAAGGCATGGCTGGGGCAGGCATGGCGGGGGCAGGCTTGGCGAGGAGCGGCACTGGGTCTGGGGCTGCTCGCTGCAAGCACGGCGGCGAGCGCGAGCGACTTCGGCGACCGCGTCGATCACCGCCTGGACCGCAAGGGCGATCGCATCGAGCACCGCCTGGACCACAAGGGGGATCGCATCGAGGGCCGCTTCGATCGGCGCGCCGCGCACGCCGCGACGAACGGACACGACCGCAGGGCGCGTCGCCTGGAACGCGAGGGCGCCCGTATCGATGCCCGCCTGGACCGTCGCGGCACTCTTGCCGATGCGGGCTGGGACCGCCGCGGCGACCGCTTCGACCGCCGCTGGGATCGGTATTCGGACCGCAGACACTGAGCCCGGTGCATGCTTGAGCGCATGACCACTACCGCGGAAATGCCGCACGCGTCCGCTCCCGCCTTCGCGGGAGCCGCGATGACGCTGGAGGAATTCCTGGCCGGCATCGCCGCGCGCGCGTTCCGCTTCGCGGAGATGGGCCTGCGCCATCGCGAGGACGCCCGCGATGCGGTGCAGGACGCGATGACGAAGATGCTCGCCTACCGCGACCGGCCGGCCCCGGAATGGACGCCCCTGTTCTGGAGCGTCCTGCGCAGCCGCATCGTCGATGCGCAGCGCCGTGGATTGTTGCGCTTGCGCTGGTTGTCGCCCCAGCACGACGGCGAGGACGCGGTCGACTGGGCCGACCCGGTCGCGGACCCCGCGCGACGGCAGGAGGGACAGGAGGCCTGGGGCCGGATCGTTGCTGGCCTGCGCAAGCTGCCGCGACGCCAGCGCGAGGCCTTCAGCCTGCGCATCTTCGAAGACCTGGACGTCGCCACCACCGCCCGCGTCATGGGCTGCAGCGAAGGGGCGGTAAAGACGCACCTCTCGCGGGCGCGGGAAGCACTGCAGCAACACCTGGAGGATTTCCGATGAACACCGGCCACGACCAGGACCCTGGAACCACCGGCTTCGACGCGCAACTGCGCCGGCTGCATGCACAGGCCGTCGAACGCGTGTCCCCGCGCACGCTGGTGCAACTGCGTGCGCAGCGCGCGCCGTCGCCCCTGCCATCCCCGCGGCACCGGCACGCCTGGCCACTGGCAACCACCTGTGCGATCGCGCTGGTCGCGGGCGGGCTGCTGCTGCGCCATCCCGGTTCCACCCGGCCGGACGAAGCCGCGCCCGAGCGGGCCGCACCGGCGGCCGCTGCCAGCGACAACGAATCCGGCGACGTCTACGCCACCCTCGACGAATCGCCCGATCTGTACCTGTGGCTCGCATCGAACGACACCGCCAACCTTGTTACGGAGTGATCCCATGAAGCTGCTTCGCCACGCTTTCGCCCTTTCCCTGCTGTGCAGCGCTCCCGTGCTGGCGCAGACGGCGCCGTCGGGTGGCTACGCCAAGCCGAGCGCGCAAACCATGCCGGCCGCGCCCGCCGCGCCCGCCCGCACCTTCCCCGCGTGGGAACAGCTCAGCACCGCCGAACGCGAGATGCTGGTCGCACCGGTGCGCGAGCGCTGGAACAGCAACCCGGAAGCACGCGCACGCATGATGGATCACGCGCAGCGCTGGCAGACCATGACGCCCGAGCAGCGCCAGCGCGCCCACCACGGCATGAAGCGCTGGGCAACCATGTCGCCGGAACAGCGCGAATACACCCGTGCCCTGTTTGCCGAGATGCGCAACATGACGCCGGAACAGCGCCAGGAGCTGCGCGCGAAGTGGAAGGCGATGACGCCAGCCGAGCGCGACGCGTGGATCAAGGCGCACCCGGCGCAGCCGCGCTGATCGCAACGGCATCTCCAGCCGCTTCTGGTCGTAGCGTCAGCGCGAAATGATACCGGCCAGTACCAGCGCAACCAGGATCATCACCAGCTCGAACATTCCGTTGGCGAGCTTGGCCAGCATCCAGGCATGCTGCAGGCCGAGGCGGAAGGCAGAAGCCAGCGGATCGAACCCCATCACCTCGCCCAGGTGCACGGCGATGATCCACCAGTTGGCGAGCGCCACTATCCCCGCGGTTGCGACCACGCCCACCAGCGCGCGCCGTCCACCGGAGGGCCAGCCCGAAAGTCGCAGGATCCAGGCGACATCCAGCGCCCCGAGCACGGCCATCCAGCCGAACTGGCTGCCGTTAGCCCAGGCCAGTACGACCCAGAGCGCGGCGAATCCCGCGCACGCGCCCCCCAGCATCAGCAGCCGGTAGGGCCACGTCAGCCAGCGGGCGATCGGGGAGGGCGGGTGTTCGGGAGCGGGGGGCATGAAGGCGGCAAGGATACCGGCCCGCGGACAAACCCGCAGTGCGGCAGCATTCGAGCCGCACTCGATGAACGTGGACGACGGGCGCTACCCGCCGCGATGCGCGGCAAAGCAGTCCCCGCAGCGCTCGGCACAATGAGATTGTTTTTCGCGGAACCGGTCGTTGCGAAGAATCAGCGGCGAGGGGCCGACCGTTTGCAAGCTCGCCACTGGAACACCGCGTCTTGCGATTCCCGGGCCGCAGGCGCGGCCTGGGCAATATTGTTGCCCGGGATGAGCCACGGGCCGGCACCACGGCGCCGCAACCCGTAAAATTCAACGCCTTGTACCCCCGCGGCTTCGCCCCGATCTTCCTGATATGTATTCCCGCAGCAGCGAACCTGTCCGATTCGAGCGCGATTGCGCCGCCGTCCTCGTGCCGCAGGGCGAAAAGGTAACGCTGCCCGCGGGCAGCGTCGGTTACATCACCCAGGCGCTGGGCGGCAGCTGGACGGTGTTCGTCGAAGGCAACCTGTTCCGCATCGCCGGTCCCGATGCCGACGCGATCGGCAAGGAACCGCCCGAGCCGCTGGAACTTCCCGTCGATGCCGACGACGATGCCGTCGAGCAGATGGTGTGGCGCCAGCTGCGCACCTGCTTCGATCCGGAAATCCCGATCAACGTCGTCGACCTCGGTCTCGTCTACGAGGCCAGCGTCAAGCCGCACCCGGAACAACCCGGCCAGCGCCGGGTCGAGATCCGCATGACCCTGACCGCACCCGCCTGCGGCATGGGCGACATCCTCGTCGCCGACGTGACCGACAAGCTGGAAATGATCCCGACCGTGGCCGAGGCCGATGTCGAACTCGTATTCGACCCGCCGTGGACCCGCAACATGATGTCGGAAGTGGCGCGGCTGGAAACCGGGATGCTGTAGGTAGGCCGCGGTTCGCCTTGGTGGCGAACCCGCTGTCCCGCCCGCGCGGGCCGCGCCCTACCTGATGTTCCGCTGCAACAGCAGCTTCGTATCCAGCTTCGCCGGCACCACCAGCCAATCCAGCGTCGCGCCGCGCAGGCCGCTGCTGGCGACGAGTGCCGCCTGGCAGCGTTCGTTGCATTCGCCGATGGGCATCCCCGGTGGCAACAGGCTCTGCACTTCCAGCTGTGACACCACGTCGCCATTGCGCACCGCCTGCGCGTGGATCGCGGCGAGGATGTGCAGCGCGCGCTTGCTGTCGCCGTCGACCATCGTGGCGAGGGCGTCCAGGGTGTCGATGCGGTTGCTGAGCGTCCAGATGTCGGCCAGTTCCAGCTTGCGTGCCGCGGCGATATGCGTACGCACGGCATTCCATTCGCCGCGCGTGGCGGCGGTTTCGGCCAGCCCGGTTTCGGCGATCGCGATGATCCATTCGTACTGCGTGTTCCGCGCCAGCGGCAGCACGCGCTGGAACATGCGTTCGGCGGTGGCCGGATCGCCGGCGCGGGTGAGGGCGGTGGCGATCCACAGCTCGGTGCTCCAGCGGTCGGGACCGTCCTCCATCTGCGCGCTTTCTTTCTGCGTTTCCAGCAGCCGCTTCATCGCGGCGTTGCGATCGCCGGCGACGAGGTCGACGGTGGCGTTGCCGATCGCAGCCTGCAGGCGCGAGGACGGCGATTCCAACGCGCTGCACTGCTTCCAGCCCGCGCGCGAGCCCGGGATGTCGCCCATGACCAGGTCGAGGTCGGCGCGAATGCAGGCAATCTGGGATGCCGCGCTCGACGGTTGCGTGCCGGGATTTCCCGCGCGGGCGCGCTTTTCCGCCTGGTCCAGCACCTTTCCGGCCAGTGCGAAGCGGCCGCGGTTGGCGAGGATGGTCGCTTCGAAAGACGACAGCCAGACGGCATCGTCGCCTTGCAGCGGAGCATTGCTGAGGCTGGCCATGCGGCGGTCGGCCGAGTTGAAGCGGCCGCGCAGGAAGTCCTCGTTGAGCAGGTCCAGTTCAAGCACGTGCTGCTCGGACGTGTCGCCGGCGGTGAGTGCGGTCGCCAACGCCTGCTCCAGCCGCGCACGGTAGGCGGGCATGTCGCCGCGGCTGTAATGGCGGAAGGCGACCATGCGCAGCATGGCGATTTCCAGCCTGCGGTAACCGCGCTCGCGCGCCTGCACCAGCAACGGGTCCAGGCCGCTCTCGGCGGGCTGGTCGCGGCGATTGCTTTCGGCGAGGAAGCGCGCGTACAGCGCATCCATGTCGTCGCCGGCGAGTTCGAACTGCTTGGCTGCTTCCTCGTAGCGCGTCAGGTCTGCCTTGTCTTCGTACTGGAAGCTGTCGGTCTGCGCGGCCAGCAGCAGGGCATCGCCCAGTTCGTGCTCCCATCCCTTGCCAGCCGCTGCGGCGATGCGCTCGGCGGCCAGCGCGTTTTCGCGCGCGTGCTGCGGATCGCCAAGCGCGAGATAGGCGGCGGCGAGATTCAGGCGCTGGCGCAGGCGGATGCCGGCGGCTTCCTGGTCCCAGTCGGGGCGGTTGAGCAGGGCCAGCGCTTGCGTGGGCTGGTTGGCGACATTGAGCTGGGAGGCCTGCTCGAGCGCGTACGCGCGCTTTTCCGGATGTTTTGCGGCGAGCTCGCCCCAGGCCTTGGCGGCTTCGTTGAACTGTTGCGGGTTGCGGGAGAGCCGCTGCGCATCCAGCACGTCCGCGACATCGGCGGGTACGGGCTGGAGCAGGCGGATCGCGGTTTCGGTCTGTTCGATCGCGGGTGCGGCGAGCGACAGGCGCGAGAGCGCGTAGCCCAGCTGCATGCGCGGCAGGCCGAATTCGGGCGCGAGCCGGGTGACGTCCTGCAGGATCTCGGCGGACTTCACCCAGTCGCGATGTTCCATTGCGTCGATCGCTTCGGCGTAGCGGCGCGCCGTGGCGGTGTCGATCGCGAGCGGCGGCCAGTGCTCCTTCGCACGCGCGGGGACAAGGGCAGCGAGCAGTTCCCGCGACAGCGCATCGGCCATTGCCGGCAGTTCGGCGCGGGCGCCCTGCTTCTCGATGCGCTGCTCGATGCCGCCCTGGTCGAAGCGGGCGCGCAGGAAGACGCGACTGGGGTTGGCGCTGTCGGTGCCGGAACTGAGGAACACGATGCGCGGCGAGCGTCCCGCGGAATCAGCGGCGAGATGCGCCTCGGTCAACAACGTTACTTCGGGGAGGCTGTCGAGCTTCCACTCCAGCCATGTGTGCAGCAGGGTAACGGGCCAGCGCGAGTCCTCCGGCGCGGCTTCATCCTCCACGTCGATCAGGGCGATCGCGAGCTGCGGCGCGGCTGCCGTCGGATGCGGAGGCTGATGGCCCCGCCACCACGCGGCGCCACCGATCAGCACCAGCCCAACGGCTGCAGCGGCCACCCAGCGCCACCAGCTCCGGCGTGAAACGGACGACGGGATCACCCCGCTCGCAGCCGGAGTGACCCCCGATACGGGCTGTTCGGCCGCCGGTGCCGGCGACTCCTTAGTAATAGCGTCCCTTGTCTGCGCGCCCGGGGCGGCTTCCACGACGGCTTCGATCGGACCTTGCGGCTCGAACACATAGCCGCTCTTGGCCACCGTGCGGATCCAATGCTTGCGCGATTCCCCCAGCGCCTTGCGCAGCATCCAGACGCTCTGCGAGAGGTTGGCGTCCTCGACGATCACCCCGGGCCACACGCGCGCGAACAGTTCGGCGCGGGTGTGCAGCACCTGGGGTTCGGCGAGGAAAACGAGCAGCAGGTCGAACATGCGCTGTGGCAGTTCGGCCTCCTGTTCAGGACGTATCACCCGGCGATAGCGCAGGTCGATCTGAACATCGTGCACCTGCAGGCGCCGCGTCCCGGCGGGCCAGGGGTGCTGTGTCGGGTCAGCCAAGCGCGTGTTCTCGAACCCTCGGGAGGCGGAATCCTATCGCCCTGACGCGCCGGCTCGTGTTGCAGTGCAGCGAAAAATGAACAGGCTTACGCCAAATTCGGCAAATTGCCGATGCCGGCCAGCCACGGCGGCGTTTGGCGGCGTTGGCCAGAAGCGTCGTTTGCGCGGCCCAAGCCCCGGATTTGGTTACAGAACAGTTAATCCGGGCGACTCCGGCCACGGTTCGAGGCCGATTTGAGAACTTTTTGAGGTTCCGGACGAGGTCTCTATGACCTTTGGCACCCTTTCATCGTCCCTGTCGAACGGAGGCCCACCGATCGGCCGCCCTCTGCCCCCGGACGCAAGTCCGGGGGCAGGGTGCAGTAAAGGCCTACCGGGCTCGTGCATCGCCCGGCGGGGTCGCCCGGTGATTTCCCGCGCCAGGTTCGCGCGTACCGGCCACCCACTCGTTTCACACCCAATTCGTTTCAACGGAACCGCGCCAGCGGAGCGGGGGCAGGAGACCCCGGCAAGGAGCATCGTTTCAGGGACGAAACACCCCCGGCGCCAGCCGGGGCCTTCCGGGGTCGGGCTGCACGTGGGGATGCAGCGACCCGGAATACCGCAGCGACACGCGGGAAGGACGAGCGGCGCCAGGGGGCCGTCGCGCGTCATCCGTGAAGGTCGGTCCGAAGTCGCAGCGGTCCAGTCCATGGAGCGTGGTTGGTCCTTCGTCAGGGAAGGCGAGGGTGTTTCGCATGTCGGTGGCAACGCGCGGGGAAGTGGTCGCGGGCTACCCAGGCAGCAGTGTTGTTGAGTCTCCATCCGCAGCGATGGAATCCATGCAAACCAGTCCAGAGGGAATCAACTGATGTCCGTCGTGTCCCACCCCCGCATGCGCCTGCATGCGCTGGCCGCCGCTACCGCGGTCGCCGTTTCCGCCCTGGCCGCTCCGGCTTTCGCCGCCGAGCGCCTGAACCTGTCCGGCCTCGAATCCGGCGCCCAGTACGACCGCTTCATCGTGAAGTACCGCGGAGGCTCCGCCGAAGGCGCTGACGTCAGCAAGGCCAAGGCCGCGCTGGTGCGCGCAACCAAGGCCGGCGTCGCCGGCAAGGGCCTCGCCCTGGGCCATCTGCGCCGCATGTCGCTGGGTGCCGACGTGGTGAAGTCGGATCGCAAGCTCGACCGCGCCGAAGCCGAAAGCCTGATGCGCGAGATCGCCGCCGACCCGAACGTCGAATACGTCGAACTCGACAAGCTCAACAAGCCGTACCTGACCCCGAACGACACCAACTACAGCCAGCAGTGGGGTTACTCGGGCACCTACGGCATCAAGGCCAACCAGGCGTGGGACGTGACCAACGGCGCCGGCAGCGTCGTGGCCGTGCTCGACACGGGCATCACCAACCACAGCGACCTCAACGCCAACATCCTCCCGGGCTACGACTTCATCGTCGACACCACCGTGTCGAACGACGGCAACGGCCGCGACAGCGATCCGAGCGATCCGGGCGACTGGACCACGGCCGGCCAGTGCGGCACCGGCTCGCAGGCATCCAATTCGAGCTGGCACGGCACCCACGTCGCGGGCACGATCGCCGCGGTGACCAACAACGCCAAGGGCGTTGCCGGCGTCGCCTACGGCGCCAAGATCGTCCCGGCACGCGTGCTGGGTACCTGCGGTGGCTACGACTCCGACATCGCCGACGCGATGATCTGGGCATCGGGCGGCACCGTCACCGGCGTCCCGGCCAATGCCAACCCGGCCGAAGTGATCAACCTCAGCCTCGGCGGCACCGGCGCGTGCAGCTCCACCACGCAGGCCGCGATCAACAGCGCGGTGTCGCGTGGCACCACGCTGGCCATCGCCGCCGGCAACGACAACACCAACGTGTCCAATGCCTCGCCGGCCAACTGCGCCAACGTCATCGCGGTGGGTTCGATCACCAGCACCGGCGCACGTTCGAGCTTCTCCAACTACGGCGCCGGCGTGGACATCGCCGCACCGGGCTCGACCATCATGTCGACGATGAACGCTGGTACGACCACGCCGGGCGCCGAGACCTACGTCAACTACAGCGGCACCTCGATGGCGACCCCGCACGTCGCCGGTGTCATTGCCCTGATCCAGGCCGTGGCCACCACGCCGAAGACCCCGGCCGAAGTCGAAGCGCTGATCAAGGCCAACGTGACCGCGTTCCCGTCGACCCCGTCGCAGCCGATCGGCGCCGGCATCCTCAACGCCAAGGCCGTGGTCGACGCGACCAACGGTGGTGGCGGCGGTGGCGCCGGGACGCTGACCAAGGGCGTCGCCGCGACCGGCCTGTCGGCTGCGGCCGGCGCCTATGTGAAGTACACGATGGTAGTGCCGGCCGGCGCGACCAACCTGACCTTCACCACCTCCGGCGGCACGGGTGATGCGGACATGTACGTGAAGTTCGGCAGCGAGCCGACCGACACCGTGTACGACTGCCGTCCGTTCAAGACCGGCAATGCGGAAACCTGCACCTTCGCCGCACCGTCGGCCGGTACGTACTACGTCAACCTCAAGGCGTACTCGGCGTTCTCGGGCGTGAGCCTGGTCGGTGACTACGCCACGGGTGGCGGTGGCACGCAGACCTACACCAACACGAGCGACTACACGATCAGCGACAACGCGACCGTGGACAGCCCGATCACGGTGTCCGGTCGCACCGGCAACGGCCTGAGCAGCACCCAGGTCGCGGTGAACATCGTGCACACCTACATCGGCGACCTGAAGGTCGACCTGGTGGCTCCGGATGGTTCGATCTACACGTTGCACAACCACACCGGCAGCAGCACCGACAACATCAACCAGACCTACACGGTCAACCTGTCGACCGAAGCGCTGAACGGCACGTGGAAGCTGCGCGTGAACGACAACGCCGCGGGCGACACGGGTTACATCAACAGCTGGAGCGTCACCTTCTGATCGCCTCGCGCGACCAGACGCAGCATCAGGACCCCGGCCATGGCCGGGGTCTTTTTTTGTCCTGCCCCGTGCGTGCGGTGCGAGCGGGTGTTGCAGCGCAGCAGCCCGTGTCCGGCACCCCGCGGATCGGGGGCGAACGGGGGCCTGCATCGGGCTTCACAGTATTCAAAGGTCCCCGCCCCTAGCGTCGCCCGGTCGCTGACGCTTGGGCCCGTCGCGATCCCCCGTTTCGACCTGCGTCATCGGACGACCGGTGCGCATGGCGGTTACGGAGGGCAAACGGAAGTTGCGCGGCCGCACTGCGGCCATCTACTCACTGCTCGGGGGTACATCGTGAACAACTCAGTACGCATGAATGCGCTTGCTGTCGCTACGCTGTGGGCGCTCGCAACGGGATCGGCCGCGGCTGCCGGCCGCGTGGACACCAGTGGCCTGCAGTCCGGGGAAAGCTTCGATCAGTTCATCGTGAAATACCGCGACGGCAGCGCGCCGCGCAGCGATGCCGCGACGTTGCAGCGATCCCTGGACACGGCCGCCAACGGCGCCGCCAACGGCCGTGCGCTTGGCCTGAAGCAGGCGCGCCGCCTCGCCGTCGGCGCCGACGTGGTGCGCGCGGGCCGCAAGCTGGATCGCGTCGAGGCCGAAAAGCTGATGCGCCATCTGGCCGCGGATCCGGCGGTCGAGTACGTCGAAGTCGACCGCCTGTTGCAGGCGGTGCTGACGCCCAACGACCCGCAATATCCGCAGCAATGGGGTTACCAGGACGCCGACGCCGGCATCCGCGCCAACGAGGCGTGGGACAGCGCCACCGGCACCGGCGTCGTGGTCGCCATCCTCGACACCGGCATCACCAGCCACAGCGAACTCAATGCCAACGTCATCGCCGGCTACGACTTCGTCAGCGACGCGACCGCCGCGCGCGACGGCAACGGCCGCGACTCCAACCCCGCCGACCAGGGCGACTGGTACAGCGCGGGCGAATGCGGGCAGATCAGCGGTTCCAATTCCAGTTGGCATGGCACGCACGTGGCCGGCACGGTGGCGGCGGCTACCAACAACGGTGTCGGCGTTGCTGGCGTGGCGTTCAACGCGAAGATCGAGCCGGTGCGCGTGCTGGGCAAGTGCGGCGGCAGCATTTCCGATATCGCCGATGCGATCGTCTGGGCTTCGGGCGGCACCGTCAGCGGCATCCCCGCCAACGCCAATCCCGCGGAAGTGATCAACCTCAGCCTCGGCGGCAGCGGCACGTGCAGCGCGACCATGCAGTCGGCGATCGACGGCGCGGTCAGCCGCGGCACGACCCTGGCGATCGCGGCCGGCAACAGCAACGCCAACACCTCCGGGTTCACGCCGGCCAACTGCAACAACGTGATCGCGGTGGCCTCGATCACCGACACCGGCCAGCGGTCGAGCTTCTCCAACTACGGCGCGCTGATCGACATCGCCGCACCCGGATCGTCGATCGTCTCCACCCTCAACGCCGGCACGACCACGCCGGGCGCCGAAAGCTATGCCACCTACAGCGGCACCTCGATGGCGACGCCGCACGTCGCCGGCGTGATCGCGCTGTTGCAATCGGTGTCGCCTACGCCGAAGACGCCGGCCCAGGTCGAGAGCCTGATCAAGGCGAATTTCCGTCCGTTCCCGGTGACGCCGAGCCAAACCATCGGTCCGGGCATCCTCGATGCGAAGAAGGTCGTCGATGCGGCCGGCGGCGGTGGCGGCAACGTCGCGCCGACCGCGAACTTCAGCTTCACCACCAGCGGCCTGACCGCGAACTTCACTGACAGTTCCACTGACAGCGACGGCACCATCGCCTCGCGCAGCTGGAACTTCGGCGACGGCACGACGTCGACCGCGACCAACCCCAGCAAGACCTATGCGGCGGCGGGTACCTACAGCGTTGCGCTGACCGTCACCGACAACGGTGGCGCCACCAACACCAGGACCCAGTCGGTCACCGTAGGCACCACCGGCAGCGTGCTGCAGAACGGCGTGCCGGTCACCGGCATCAGCGGCGCATCGGGCAGCCAGCAGTTCTGGACGATGGCCGTGCCGGCCGGCGCCAGCGGTTTGAAGTTCACCATCGCCGGCGGCACCGGCGATGCCGACATGTACGTGCGCTTCGGTTCGGCGCCCACCACCACCGTCTACGACTGCCGTCCTTTCCTCAGCGGCAACAACGAGACCTGCAACATCGCCACCGCCCAGGCCGGCACGTACCACGTGATGCTGCGCGGCTACACCGCATATACCGGTGTCAGTCTCACTGGCAGCTACACCGTCGGCGGTGGCGGGCAGACGTATACCAACGACACCGACTTCACCATCAACGACAACGCCACGGTCGACAGTCCCATCACGGTGTCGGGCCGCAGCGGCAATGGCTCGAGCAGCACGCCGGTGGCCGTGGACATCCGCCACACCTACATCGGCGACCTGAAGGTCGACCTGGTGGCGCCGGATGGCACGCTCTACAACATCCACAACCACACCGGCGGCAGCGCGGACAACATCATCAAGACGGTCAACCTGAACCTGTCGAGCGAGGCGCTCAACGGCACCTGGAAGCTGCGCGTCAACGACAACGCCAGCCTCGACACCGGCTTCATCAACAGCTGGAGCATTACGTTCTGAGGCTGCTGTCTTACCTGCGAGCAAGAAAAACCCGGCTTCGGCCGGGGTCTTTTGCCTTTGCTCGTCATCCCAGCGAAAGCTGGGATCCAGCTTGTTTTTTGCTTTCGCTGTTGCCTTGAATAAGCAAAGGCAACAGAAAAATGGATCCCGGCTTGCGCCGGGATGACGGCAAAATCAAATCGGCTCGAAGCGGTTTGCCGCCACGTTCTTGCGTACTTTCGCGGATCCCACACGTGGACGTTCGTTACGTTCTGAGGCTGCTGTCTTACCAGCGAGCAAAAAAAGACCCCGGCTTCGGCCGGGGTCTTTGCTTTTGCTCGTCATCCCAGCGAAAGCTGGGATCCAGCCTGTTTTTGCTTCCGCTGTTGCCTTGAACAAGCAAAGGCAACAGCAAAATGGATCCCGGCTTGCGCCGGGATGGCGGCAAAAATCAAATCGGCTCGAAGCGGTTGGCCGCCACGTTCTTGCGCACCTTCTGCGGATCCCACACGCGGCCGTTCATGGCGATATACACGCCGGGCGGCAGCGATTGCACCGCACCCACCGCGCAGCCCACGTTGAACTCCGCATCCGAGCCGCGGAAGCGGGCCGGGCTGAGCGCGCCGGTGAGGACGATGGTCTTGTCGGTGAGCGAGGCCAGCACCTTCGCGGTTTCGACCATCGTGTCGGTGCCGTGCGTGACCAGCACGTGCTTCGCCGGTTGCGCGGCGATGGCGGCACGGATCAGTTCGCGGTCGTCGGCGGTGATGTGCAGCGAGTCCTTGCGGATGATCGGGATCACGCTGAACTGGAACGCCACGCCCAGCTCGCGCAGGATGCTGCCGATCTGCGGTTCGCCGATCTGGTAGTCGGACTTGTCGTCGAAGTAGATCTTGTCGATCGTGCCGCCGGTGGTGACGACGCAGAGCTGGTCCATGGGTCTTGGGAGTGCGCAATGGGGACGCCCATTGTAGGGGCCGCCGGCCCGCGGCCAAACCGCAGCAACGACACCGTTGAAGCCGCGCCGGCGGCTGGTGTGGGCGAACTACAAGGCCTTTGTTCCTGGCCCTGACACCCGTCCAGCGGCGTGCCGGTCGCCCTACGCCTTCTTCTTCGCGAACCGTGCGCGCAGGCCGGGAATGCTCGCCGCGAACACGACCGCCAGCGCCAGCACGATCTCGACCGTGGCGAACAGCCGTTCCGGGGGGCGCGTCCACGCGACCATGACGCCGTGGCTGAACCACGCCAGCGCGAGCACGCCAGCCCAGAAGCCGGCCAGTCGCCAACCGCGCAGCGCCGCCATCGCCAGTGCCGCGGGGGGCAGCGCGAATACCGCCAGCGCCACCCATGGGCCCGGCGTTCCCCCGAACCACACCAGGTACAGGCCGGTGAGTGCGATCAGGGCGACGATCAGCACACGCCGCGACAGGTTGCCACTGAAGACGCTCATGCCAGCTTTCCTGCGATGGTGGCGAGGCGGCGGCCAAGCGCGCGGGCCAGCGTGGCCTCCTCGTCGCTGGGCTGCGGATCGTCCTGCAATCCCGCGTAGTGGCTGGCGCCATAGGGCGTGCCGCCACTGCGCGTCGTGTTGAGCGCCGCTTCGGTGTATGGAATCCCGACCAGGACGCAGCCGTGGTGCAGCAGCGGTACCTGCATCGTCAGCAGGGTGGCTTCGTTGCCGCCGTGCAGGGTAGAGGTCGAGGTGAACACCGCCGCGGCCTTGCCGACCAGCGTGCCGCTGGCCCACTCGCTGCCGAGGCCATCGATGAAGTGCTTCATCGGCGCGGCCATGTTGCCGAAACGGGTGGGGCTGCCGATCGCCAGGCCCACGCATTCGGCCAGGTCCTGCTTCTCGACATAGGGCGCGCCTTCGTCCGGGACCGGTGGCGCCGCCTGCTGTGTCACCGCGGCCACCGGCGGCACGCTGCGAACGCGCGCGCGCATGCCGTCCACTTCCTCCACGCCGCGCGCGATCAGGCGCGCCAGGCGTGCCACCGAACCACCGCGGCTGTAGTAGAGGACGAGGATGTCGGGCATTGCGGCGTTCCTTCGGGAGTCGGAGAAGGGTACGCGCTGCGCATGCCGCGCGCACGCAACGCGCGCTGGGGCAGCCGGTGCTGCTCATGCGGCGACGCCATCGCATCGGTTACCCTCCGCCGGATGGAGCCGCTTGATTCCCTCAATCGCTGGACCGACCGGATGCGCGATCCGGCGCGGGCAAAGGCGTTCTTCCGGTTCCTGGGCAAGCGTTTCCTCGACGACACCCTGTTCCAGGCAGCGGGTGCGCTTTCCTACACGACCGTGTTCGCGCTCGTGCCCCTGTCGATGGTGGTGTTCGGCGTGCTGTCGGCGTTCCCGGTGTTCGGCGTATGGAGTGACCGGCTCAGCGACTACATCTTCGCCAACTTCGTGCCTTCCGCCGCGCGTTCGGTGGAGACCTACCTCAAGCAGTTTTCCGCCAACGCCGGCCAGCTCACCGCGGCGGGCGTGATCGCCCTGGTGGTGTCGTTGCTGATCACGCTCAACGGCATCGAAACCGCCTTCAACCGCATCTGGCGCGTCAAGGCGGCACGGCCCAAGGTCGGCCGCTTCCTCGTGTACTGGACGGTGTTCACCCTCGGCTCGCTCGTGGCCGCCGCGAGCCTGGCGGTCTCGGCCAAGTTCTTCGCGATGTCGGTGTTCCAGACCACCGCGGGCGGCGTCCTGCAGGCGTTCCTGTTGCGCCTGGCGCCGATGACGATCGAGCTGATCGCGATCGCGGCGATCTACAGGATGGTCCCGCACCGCACGATCCAGTGGCGGCATGCCTTTGCCGGTGCGTTGCTGGCGACCCTCGCCTTCGAGGTCGTGAAGTGGGGCCTTGGCCTCTATCTCGCCAGCTTCGGTTCCTACTCCAAGATCTACGGCACCCTGGCCGCGGTGCCGATCTTCCTGCTGTGGATCTACCTCAGCTGGGTGGCGGTGTTGCTGGGCGCATCACTGGCGTCGTCGCTTTCGGCGTTCCGCTACCAGCCCGCATCCATGCGGTTGCCGGTGGGTTACGAGATCTACGGCCTGATCCGCCTGCTCGCGCGCTTCAACGAGGCGCGCACGCAAGGGCGCGGCCTGCACAGCGATCAGATCCAGCGCCTGGAGCCCATGCTCACCGACAGCCTGGTGCAGCAGATGCTCGCGCAGCTGTGCGAGATCAACGTGGTGCGCCGCGCCGAAGATGGCGAATGGCTGCTCGCGCGCGACCTCGACGAACTGACCATGGCCGAACTCTACGAGGCCTGCCAGCTGCGCATTCCCATCGCCGAGGCGCACCTGCCGTGCCGCGAGGACTCGCTGGGCCACGCCGCGGTGGCCGTGATGGACGAGTTGCGCCTGCCGTTGCGCGACCTGCTCAAGCGCCGCGTTTCCACCATCCATGCCGATCACAAGGATTGAATCGATGCGCCTGCATCATGTCGCCATGTTGCCGCTGATGTCCGTGCTGCTCCTGGCCGCCTGCAAACCCACGGCGGAATCGCCGCAACCGCAGCCGGCCGCGCCGCCGCCCGCGCCCACCGCCGCGAAGCCGGCCGCGGCGACCGCGGAGGCCGCGCCGGCCGACGCCGAATTCCCGGTGCTGAAACTCACCACTCTCGATGGCCAGCCCTACGATCTCGCCGACCACCATGGCAAGTGGGTCGTGGTGAATTACTGGGCCACGTGGTGCAAGCCCTGCGTCAAGGAAATGCCCGACCTGTCCGCGCTGGATGCGATGCGCGAGCACATCGAGGTGATCGGGCTGGCCTACGACGATTCCGATCCCAAGGACATCAAGGCCTTCCTCCGCGATCATCCGGTCGTCTATCCGATCGCTATAGTGGATCCCTACGATCCACCCAAGTCCTTCGCCACGCCGCGTGGCCTGCCCACGACCTATCTCATCGCGCCCGATGGCAAGCTGGCGAAGAAGTTCATGGGCCCGATCACTGCCGCCGAGATCGAAGGCGCGATTGGCGCCGCCGGCGGACCGAAGCCGAAGGCCGGCTGAGGACGATGCCATGACAGCCGCGCGCTTCTTCGTCGGTGGCAGGGTGCAGGGCGTGTGGTTCCGCGCCAGCGCGCGCGAACAGGCGATCGCGTTGAACCTGCGCGGCTTCGCGCGCAACCTGCCGGACGGGCGCGTGGAAGTGCTGGCCATCGGCGCGGACGATGCGGTCGAGCAACTCGCACAATGGCTGCATTACGGTCCGTCGCGGGCGCAGGTGGACGAACTCGAGCGCATGGACGCCGAGGACGACGCTGCCATCGAGGGCTTCGAGATCCATTAGGCTTGCCGGCGCGTGATCCACGCTTTGGAGCAGCGGCCATGGCCATCCACGTAGTGCGGCTGGGCAGCGAGCGCGCCCGCAACGAGGGCCTGCGCATCGGCACGGTCCGGCGTCCGCCGCGCGGCGTACCGAAGGAGAAGTTCGCCTCGGAGAACTGGTACGACGTGTGGTTCCCGAACCTCGCGCCCAGCCTGGAAACGATGAAACAGGCGCAGGCTGCGGAAACGCCGGCGCAATGGAACGCCTTCGTCCGCAAATACCGCGCCGAGATGGCGACACCGGAAAACAGCCACGCCATCGCGCTGCTCGCCGCGTTATCGCAGCACACCAATTTCTCGGTCGGTTGCTACTGCGAGGACGAGGCGCATTGCCATCGCTCGATCCTGCGCGCGCTGCTCGCCGCGCAGGGTGCGAAGTTCGCCTAGCCGGCGGACGTGGAGGCCACGGCCTTTCCGCGTACCTCGAGCATGAAGTAGGTCACTCCGGCCAACAGCAGTGGCGCCAGGAAATAGATCGCGCGGTACGCCAGCAACGCGGCGAGCACCTGCGTCGGCGGGATGCGATGCCCGAACGCGGCCACGAACACGGCTTCGATCACCCCGATGCCCGCCGGTATGTGCGTCAAGGCTGTCGCCACCGCGGCAAACAGCAGGGCACCGAGCACGGTCGGGTAATCGGCCGATGGCGGCAGCATGATGAAGATGATCGCCGCCATCAGCGACCAGTTCACCATCGCCAGTGCGAACTGCGTCAATGCCAGCGGCACCGACGGCAGGCGGAAGTGGTGGCCGCGCACATGGAATACACGGCCATGCAGGCGATGGCAGGCGAACACGTACAGCAGCGCCGCGGTCACCATGACCAGGCCTGCCGCCTCTAGCACGCTGGCATCGGATACCAGCCGCGGTGGCAATGCCACGCGTCCGCTTGCGAACAGCGCGCCTGCCAATAGCAGGTAACCCAGCCAGTTGGTGGCGGCGCTGAATGCGACGATGCGGCTGATCGTGCCGATACCCAGCCCTGCGTGCGAATACATGCGGAAGCGCGCGCCGGTGCCGCCGATCAGGGCACCGATGTTGAGCGCAAAGGCGTAGGCGATGCCCGTGATGAGCATCACCCGCCCCGTGGACAGCGAATGGTGCGCGTAGCGTCGTGCCGCGAGGTCGTAGCCGCAGTAGGTGAGATAGCTCGCCACCGTCAGCAGCGCGGCAACGGCGAGCGTGCCGGCGTCGTAGCCCGCCATGGACTCGGCCACGTGCTTCCAGTCGATCGTGCGCGCCGCTTGCGCCAGCAGGGCGAGCACGGCCAGCGGGAACAGCCACAGAGCGATGCGCCATAACCGATGCAGCAGGGGATGGCGGTATCTCATGGCGGCGCAGTCCCGGCACCCGCCTCGTCGGGCGGTCTGGCCAGCGCGACCCTGGGGGTGTGCGCCGGCAACCACCCGGCCCAGTCTGGGAAGCGGCGCAGCACATGGAACAGCAGCGGCCGCGTCAGCACCTGCCAGAAGCGCCCGCGCGGCACCTGCGCCGGGTCGACGGATTGGCAATGGTGCTGCAGCAGGTTCTGGAGGTTGCCGCGCAACTCGGCGACGAAGGACGGGTCGCGGATGAAGACGTTGGCTTCCAGGTTCAACGACAGGCTGAGCGGATCGAGGTTGCTGGAGCCGACCGTGGCCCAGTCGTCGTCGACCAGGGCCACCTTGCCGTGGAACGGCCGCTCGCAGTATTCGTGCAGTTGCACGCCCGCTTCGACCAGGTGCCGGTACAAGCTGCGGGCCGCCACCAGTGCCACCTGCATGTCCGGCTCGCCCTGGAAGATCAGCGTCACCTTCACCCCGCGCCGCGCCGCATGGCGCAGGTCGCGAAGGAAGCCATAGCCGGGAAAGAAATACGCATTGGCGAGCAGGATCTCACGCCGCGCGGCGCGGATGGCACGCCGGTATTCGCGTTCGATCGAACCGCGCCGACGATGGTTGTCGCGCGGCACGAACATTATGTCGGCGGCGCCCGCCTGTGCGGTGGACCCGGCCTGGCGCGCGGGGCGCCAGGCATTGCCCACTCCCTGCGAAGCGAGCGCCGCGCGCAGGAAATCGTGGATATCGGCAACCGCCGGGCCTTCCACTTCCACTGCGTAGTCCTGCTTGGCCTCCGCGCCGAAATCGCGCACGTGGTCGGCGGAGAAATTGATCCCGCCCACCAGCGCGATGCGAGCATCGGCGACCAGCAGCTTGCGATGCATGCGCCGGAACACATGCAGGCGCACGCCAAGCCAGCGTGGATGCGGATCGAATAGGCGCAAGTGGACGCCGGCCTCGGTGAAGCCGGCGAGGAATTCCGGCGAGAAATGCGGCGAGCCATAGCCATCGACGGTGAGTTCCACGCGCACGCCGCGCCGCGCCGCGGCGATGAGTCGACGGTGCAGCTCCAGGCCGATCTTGTCTTCGAACAGGATGAAGGTTTCGACCAGGATCTCGCGCTGCGCGGCATGGATCAGGGCGAAGGCACGCGCGAAGAATTCCTCGCCGTTCTCCAGCAGCGCCACGCGGTTGCCGCCGCGCCATGGGAACTCGCTGGCGCCGAAGTTCCTCATGGCGCGCCCCTCACCATTCGATCCTGGCCAGCAGCGGGGCGTGGTCGGACAGGTGCGACCAGGGGTGTGTCGACAGCACCCGCGGTTCGACGCCGCGGACGTTGCGCGCATAGATGCGGTCGACGGGCAGCAGCGGCCAGCGCGCGGGAAACGTCCTGGCCAGCGCGCCGCGGTGCTGCATGAATACTTCCTGCAACCCGCACTTCGCCACCAGTGAATGCCCGCGCCGGCGCCAGTCGTTGAAGTCGCCGGCGACGACCAGGGGCGCATCGTCGGGCACTTCGGCCGCGACGATGTCGCAGAGCAGGGACAACTGTTGCCGGCGATGCGACTCGAGCAGGCCCAGGTGCACGCAGATCGTGTGGACTTCCACGTTGGTGCCGGGCAGCGCGAGCACGCAGTGCAGCAGGCCGCGCTCCTCGCTGCCATGGATGGAGATGTCGCGGTTCTCGTGGCGCACGATCGGGAATTTCGACAGCAGCGCGTTGCCGTGGTGGCCGTGCGGATACACCGCGTTGCGGCCATAGGCGAACTGCGGCCACAGCGTGTCGGCGAGGAATTCGTACTGCGGCCCTTCCGGCCAATCCAGGCGTTTCTGCGCGTGGCGCGCGTGTTCGCCCAGCACTTCCTGCAGGAACACGACGTCCGCCGATACCGAACGTATCGCCTCGCGCAACTCTGGCAGCACGAAGCGGCGCTTGAACAGGTTGAAACCCATGTGGGCGTTCAGGGTCAGGACGTTGAACGCGGGCATGCGGCGATTGTGCGCAGGGGAGAGGACGGGCGGGTGAAGTCGTTTCGTAAGGTCGAACCGCCGGCACGAACCGTCGGCACGAACCGGCCAGGGGTCAGTCGTTAATCGGCTTCAGCATGCCGAAGCGTTCCTTCCTGGGCTTTCCCGCCAGCGGTTCGAAGCTGATCTTCGCCGGCGGCACCTTGGTATCGGGCAGTCGTGCCAGCAGGTCACGGATCAGCGCCAGGCGGCCACGCTTCTGGCTGTTGAAGTCGACCAGCGTCCACGGCGCATGCGGCGTGTGCGTGGCCTTGAGCATGGCCTCGCGCGCACGTGTGTAATCGTTATAGTGCCGGCGCGCCTCGACGTCGATCTGCGACAGCTTCCAGCGCTTCAGCGGGTCCCTCAGGCGCTCGGCGAAGCGTTCCTCCTGCTCGTCCTGGTCGCAGCACAGCCAGTACTTGAACAGCAGGATGCCGTCGTCGGTGAGCATCTTCTCGAACGCAGGCGCCTGTTGCAGGAAGGCCTTGACCTGGGCGTCGCTGGCAAAGCCCATCACCTTCTCGACGCCGGCGCGGTTGTACCAGCTGCGGTCGAACAGCACGATCTCGCCGGCGGCGGGCAGGTGCTGGACGTAGCGCTGGAAGTACCACTGCGAGCTCTCGCGCTCGGTCGGCTTGGGCAGCGCGACCGCGCGACACTGGCGCGGAGGCATGCGTGCGGTGATGGCATTGATCGCGCCGCCCTTGCCGGCGGTGTCGCGGCCTTCGACCACCACCACCACGCGCCGGCCGCAATGCTGCAGCCAGCGCGCCATGCCGACCAATTCCTCCTGCAGCAGGGCCAACTGCTCCTCGTATTCCTCGCGCTTGAGCTTGGCCATTACCTGCTCCTGCTGCGTGGGGTCCGTGTGGTCGACGTCCGGGCGGGCGACGGCTGCATGCTGCGCGCGACTTCGAGCAGCGCGCCCTGCTGCTTCGTGTTCAACCCGCGGTACGCGGCGAGCAGGTCGTGCTCGCCCTTGGTGCGCGCGGGGTCGAGCGTGCTGGCGAGTTCGCCGAGCAAGGCGCCGGCGGGAACCCCGAACGTGCGGGCGAGCGCATCGAGCTGTTCCTTGCCGGGCAGCTTCTCGCCCTGCAGCCAGGCGCTGACCGTGGCGACGCCGGCGCGCGGGATGGCCGTGGCGATGTCGGCGGGGCTCAGTCCGCGCGCCTTGGCGAGCAGGCGCAGGGTGGTGGATAGCGGCATGTCGATCACTCCTTACTCCTTCAGGCGTGGGCGCAGGGTGGCCAGGTTGCAGGGCCGGGTGCGCGCATCCAGTTGCGCGCGGATGATCTTGTCCCACGCGGTGCGGCAGGCCGAGGTGGAACCCGGCAACGCAAACACGAAGGTGCCGTTGGCGAGGCCGGCGAAGGCGCGCGACTGCAACGTGCTGGTACCGATCTCCTCGAAACTCAGCGCGCGGAACAGCTCGCCGAAGCCGGGCATTTCCTTGTCCAGCAGCGGCAGCAATGCCTCGGGCGTGGAGTCGCGTCCGGTGAAGCCGGTGCCGCCGGTGACCAGCACGCCGTCGATGCCATCGTCGGCAATCCACTGCGACACCTTCGCGCGCAGCTGGTAGCGGTCGTCGCGCAGCAGCGCGCGTTCGGCGAGTTGGTGACCCGCTTCGGCGAGGGCGGCGATGAGGTAGTCGCCGGAAGTATCTTCGGCCAGCGTGCGCGTGTCCGACACGGTGAGCACGCACAGGCGGAGCGGAATGAAGTCGCGTTCTGCGGTCATGCGGGCAGTGTAGGACGGGCCGCGGGAACATACGAGGGCGCGCCGCGGGGACCTACGAGGGCGAAACGTTCCAACGCGTCGCAACGCGCGGGAGTCCCGACGCTCCAGTGCAACAGGCGCCCTCAGCCTCCGGCCATGGTGCGGACGGCCGCGATGAAATCGCCGGCGAAGCCCGGCATGTCGAACAGACCGCTGTCCTGCCGGCGCTGCGCCAGCTCCTCGCGCAGCACCGACAGCGCCTGCGGATCGCGTCCCAATGCGGTCGCCCGCGCGACGAAGGCCGCGTCGCTGTCGACGTTCATCGTCGGCATGCCCAGGTGATGGTTGAGGCTGCCGGCTACGCGCGCGGCAAAGGTCTCGCCGGGGCGCGTCAGTACGGGGCACCCCGCCCACAGGGCATCCGACGCCGTGGTGTGGGCGTTGTAGGGCTCCGTGTCGAGGAACAAGTCGGCGTGCTGCAGCCGCGCCATGTATTCGGCGTGCGGCTGCTTCGGCATGAACACCAGCCGTCGCGGGTCCACGTCCTGTGCCTTGGCGAACTCGCGCAGGCGCTCGTCCGCACGGCCTGGCCCCGACAGCAGCCACAGCACGCTGCCGGGCACGCCGCGCAGCACGGCGAGGGCGCGGCCCATGCTGCGCGGATTGAGTTTGTAGCTGTTGTTGAAGCAGCAGAACACCATGCCGTCGCCGCGCTCGGGCAGGCCGCAGTCGCGGCGCGATGGCGGCGGTGGCAGCGCGCGCGCGGTGTCGGTGGGCTGGAAGCAGCGCGGCAGGCGCACGACGCGCTCGCTGTAGTGCGCGGCGAGTGCCGCCGGCAGGGCGAAGCTGTCGGCGAGCACGTAGTCGATCCACGGCGCACCGGACGTGCCGGGATACGCGAGCCAGTTGACCTGTACGGGCGCCGGACGCATTGCCAGTACTTCCGGCGCGCCGCCGCCGCCCCAGCCGCGCAGGTCGAACAGGACGTCGATGCCGGCTTCGCGGATGTGTTGCGCCACCTGCGCGTGCGGTAGGCCGGCCACGTCATGCAGCCGGGTCGCGGCGCGCAAGCGCTGCCGCACCAGGCTGCCGTCGTCGCGATTCAGTGCGAACAGGTGTACGTCGATGGCGTCCATCGCGTGCAGCGCCTCGAACAGCGCGACGGTCAGGAGGCCGGTCGGGTGCGCGCCGAAGCCGTTGGAGAGGAAGCCGGCCCGCAGCCGGCCCGCGCTTGCGCGTGCGGCAACAGCGGGCAACGCGCGGACCGATCGTGCGACCACCGAGGCGCGCAGGCGCGCGCATTGCAGCTGCTCGGCGGCGGTCGAATCCTCGCTGAGGAACGCGAACGGTTCGATCATCGCGCGCTCCTCCCGTACCGCGGCGCGCACCTGCGTCGCCAAGGCATCGAGGTCGCGCCAGTCGCACAGCTTGCGGCGCCACGCCAGCAGGTAGGCGGCGATCTGCGGCTCGTCCGGCGCCAGCGTATGGGCGCGGGCATAGGCATCGGACGCCGCTTCGGCTTCGCCGACTTCCTCGAGTACATGCCCGAGCCAGACCGCTATGCCCGGATGGTGGGGCGCGTTCGCGGCGGCGGCGCGCAGGCTGGTGGCAGCTTCCGCGAGCTGCTGCTGCATCCATTGCGCGCGGCCAAGGCGTGCGAGCGCCTCGGGATGGCCCGGCTGCAAGGCCAGCGCGCGCCGTGCCGCGGCTTCACCGGCGCGGGCATCGCCGGCATCGAGTTCGTATTCGCACAGCATGATCCACGCCAGCGCGTTGTTCGGTTCGCGTTGCACGGCCAGGCGCGCCTGGCTGCGGGGATCGAGTGTGTTCAACCGACGTCGCTCCTGCTCAGGCCTGCGTGCGCAGGCTGTACCACTGGGTTTCGTCCTCATCCCAGCCGGCGGCACGATAGAGCGCGCGCGCCGCCGTGTTGTCGCGCATGGTTTCCAGCATCAGTCCGGCCGCGCCCTGTTCCCTGGCGAAGCGTGCGGCGCCAGCGAGCAACGCGTTCGCCACGCCGCGCCGGCGCGCATCCGCGTCGACGAAGAGGTCGTTGAGGATCCAGATGCGCGCCATGCGCACCGACGAGAACATCGGGTAGAGCTGGGTGAAGCCGGCAGTGCGGCCATCGAGTTCGGCGACCAGGATCGCCGATTCGTTCCGCTGCAGGCGCTCGTGCAGGAAGTCGCGTGCGCGCTGCACATCGCTCGACTGCGTGTAGTAGCGGCGGTAGGCGTCGAACAACGGGGCGACGGCGTCGACGTCGTCAAGCGTGGCGCGGCGCAGGGTGATGCCCATGGATTCCTCGCAAAGCGGCGGGGTGCGACGCGCATCGTAGCGGGGAAGCGGCATGCGTCGCATGGCCGCCTGCTCGTACGCAGGTGTCACGCGCCGTGCGTGAGCCGTGCCAATTCGTCGGCCTGGTTCTCGTGCTGCAACCGCTCCACCAGTGCATCGAGGTTGCCTTCGATGACGTTCGGCAGGTCGTACAGGGTGAGCCCTTCGACGCGGTGGTCGGTGATGCGACCCTGCGGGAAGTTGTAGGTGCGGATGCGCTGGCTGCGGTCGCCGCTGCCAACCTGCAGCTTGCGGGTCTCCGCCTGCGCGGCCGCGGCCTTGGCCGCCTGCGCCTCGGCGATGATCGCGGACAGCCGCTTCATCGCCTTGTCGCGGTTGGCGTGCTGGCTGCGCTCGGTCTGGCTTTCCACGACTATGCCGGTGGGCACGTGGGTGATGCGGATCGCCGATTCGGTCTTGTTGACGTGCTGGCCGCCGGCGCCGCTGGAGCGGAACGTGTCCACCTTCAGGTCTGCGGGATTGATCTCGACCGGCTCGCCTTCGCTCTCCACTGGGATGATCGCCACCGTCGCCGCGGACGTGTGGATGCGGCCCTGCGATTCGGTTTCCGGCACGCGCTGCACGCGATGCGTGCCGGATTCGAACTTGAGCCGCGAATACGCGCCACGGCCTTCGACGCGCGCGATGATTTCCTTGTAGCCGCCGTGTTCGCCCTGGCTCGCGGATTCGACCTCGACCTTCCAGCCCTGCCGCTCGGCATAGCGCGAATACATACGGAACAGGTCGCCGGCGAAAATCGCGGCTTCGTCGCCGCCCGTGCCGGCGCGCACTTCCAGGTAGATGTCGCCTTCGTCGCGCGCGTCCTTCGGGATCAGGTGGGCGAGCAGTTCGGCATCGAGCCGCTCCAGGCGTTCCGTCGCGCTGGCGATTTCCTCTTCGGCCAGTTCGCGCATCTCCGCGTCGCCGCGCATGGCCTCGGCCGCGGCGAGATCGCGCCGGGCCTGCGTCTCGGCGTGCAGCGCATGCGCGACCGGTTCCAGTTGCGCGAATTCGCGCGAGAGTCGCCGGAACTGGTTGGCATCGCCGATCACGCCGGGATCAGCGAGCAGGCGTTCGAGTTCGTCGCGCCGTTCGGCCAGGGCTTCGAGTTTGCGACGCAGGGTCGGGGTCATTGAGCAACGATTGAAGAGGAGTGGGAACGAAGCCGGAGTGGGAACAGTGGCATTCGAGGGAGAATATCTGTTCGTCATCCCGGCGAAAGCCGGGATCCATTTTGACTTTGCTCTTTGTTCTTCGACCCAGAACAAAGGCAACAGCAAAATGGATCCCGGCTTTCGCCGGGATGACGGCTTCAAGGTCGCTAGCTGTCCGCGACTTTTTCGTCGCCCTTATCGACAGCCGGGAACAGCTTGTTCGCCGCGCGCGCGAGCTCGGCATTGCCGGTCAGCGCCGCTTCGCGCAGGGCGATAGTCGGGGCATGCAGCAGCTTGTTGGTCAGCGTGTGGGCCAGGAAATCGAGCACGGCTTCCGGGTTCTCGCCTGCGGCGAGTTGCTGTTTCGCCTTGGCCAGCACGTCGGACCTGGCGGCCTCGCCGTGCGCGCGCAGGCGCTTGAGCGGCTCGGTGCGGGTGCTGGCGCCGAGGGTTTCGACATAGCGCGCGACCTGCAGTTCGACGATGGCTTCGGCCTCGTTGGCGGCTTCGCGACGGCTGCGGCGGTTGTCCTCGATCGCGCGTTCGAGGTCGTCGACGGTGTAGAGGAAGATGTCCTTCAATTCCGCCACGTCGCTGGCGATGTCACGCGGCACCGCGAGGTCGAGCAGCAGCATCGGCCGGTGCCTGCGCGTGGCCAGCGCGGCGGCGACCTGCGCCTTGTGCAGAATCGGATCGCGTGCGGCCGTGGCGGAAATCACCACGTCGGCTTCGCACAGGTGGCGGTCGAGTTCGGACAGCGCCAGCGCATAGCCGCCATGGCGGGTGGCGAGGTCCTGCGCATGCGCGAGGGTGCGGTTGGCGATGAGCAGCCGCCGGGTCTTGGCCTGCACGAGGTGGCGCGCTGCCAGTTCGATGGTTTCGCCGGCGCCGATCAGCAGCACCGTGGAATCGGCGAGCCGCGCGAAGGATTCCTGCGCCAGGCGCACGGCGGTGGACGCGACCGACACCGGGTTCGCGCCGATGCGCGTGTCGGTGCGGGCACGCTTGGCCGTGGCGAAGGCGTGCTGGAACAAACGGTCCAGCTGGTTGCCGAGGCTGCCCGAGGCGCGCGCGGTCGCCCACGCGTCCTTGACCTGGCCGAGGATCTGCGGCTCGCCCAGCACCAGCGAGTCCAGGCCTGTCGCCACCCGGAACAGGTGGCGCACGGCGTCCGCATCGGCATGGCGATACAGGTAGGCGTGGAGGTCGCCGGCGTCGTCGGGATGCGTGGCGAGCCAGTCGGCGAGCGCGCTGCCGTCGTCGTCGGTGACGGCATAGAGTTCGGTGCGGTTGCAGGTCGAGAGCAGTGCGACTTCGTGCACCGAAGTCAGGCCGCGCAGGGCATCGAGCGCCGCCGGGATCGAATCGCCGGAAAACGCCACCCGTTCGCGCAGGCTGACCGGCGCGGTCTGGTGGTTGATGCCGAGGACGAAGAGGCTCATCGGAGCGCGGGACTCATGCGCGGCACAGGGCCGTTCAGGGGCTTGCGTTAAGCTGGTTCGAGAAGGCCGTCATTCTACCGGCCGGTGCTCTGCAGGTCCCGCCTTGTCGAATCCACACCGGTTGATGCTGCGTTCCGTCCATGCGCTGGCTCGCGCCCTGCTGCTCACGTTGGCGTTGGCAGGTCCGGCGGCTGCTGGCCGGGATCGGCCTGCCGATAATCCGCCTGCCGATGACAGCGTGCGCGCGCTGGAGCCCACGCTCGCGGGCGAATTCGCCCTGCAGTCCGGCAAGCTCGACGAGGCGGCGAAGGCCTACCTGGAAGCCGCCAAGGCCGGCAACGACCCCGTCCTGGCCGAGCGTGCGACCCGCATCGCCCTGCTCGCCAAGGACAACAAGAGCGCCGCCGAAGCCCTGGAGCTGTGGCGCAAGCTGGGTGGCGACGCGCAGGCCCAGTCCGCCGCCGAGGCGACCCTGGCGCTGCGCCGCGGCGATGAACGCGCGGCCCGGCGCCAGCTGAATTCGCTGCTGCAGACGGACCCGGACACCGGCTGGCAGCAGGTGGTCGGCGTCCTCGGTATCGGTGCGCGCGACCCCGAGCAGTCCGCGCGCATGCTGGATCGACTGCTGGATGACGGCCGTATCCCGAACAAGCTGCAGGCGTGGCTCGCGTTCGGCGGCCTGGCGCAGAAGCTCGATCAGGACAAACTGGCCGAGCGCATCGTCGATGAAGTCGTCAAGCGTTTCCCTGGCGAACCGCGCGTGGCCTTGCTGCGCGCCAGCCAGCTGCGCCAGGCGGGCAAGGAGGACGAGGCGCGCAAGGCATTGGCGGCCCTCGATCCGGCGCTGCTGGCAGTGCCCGAGCTGCGCATGGCCGTTGCCGCCGAATACGACGAACTGGGCGATTTCCACGCCGCCGCCGATGCGCTCGCCCAAGGACCGCAGGACGACCAGACCTACTCGCTGCGTGCCTCGTTGCTGGCCCGCGCCGAAGACAAGTCCGCATTGACCGCGCTGTACGAGGAACTGCGCCGCGACGCCGCCAAGCCGGATCCGAGCCGCAGGCTGCTGCTCGGGCAGATGGCGGAATTCCTCGACCGCAATGAAGAGGCGCTTGACTGGTACCGGGGCGTGCCCGGTGGCACGCAACGCTGGCCGGCGAAACTGCGCGCCGCCAATGTGCTGTACGAGCTCAAGCGCGGCCCGGAGGCCTACAAGGCCTTGCGCGACCTGCAGTCCGACGCCGCAGCGCCGGACGACGCGCGCCGCGACGGTTACATCCTCGAAGCCGATCTGCACAACCGGGACAAGGATGGCGCGGGGGAACTCGATGCCTTCGCACGCGGGCTGGCTGCATTTCCCGACGACCCCGACATCCTGTATGCGCGTGCGCTCGGCTGGGAACGCCGGGACGACATCCCGCGCGCCGAGGCCGACTTCCGCAAGATCCTGGTCGCCGATCCCGACAGCACCGCCGCGCTGAACGCGCTCGGCTACACGCTTGCCGACCGCACTGCGCGCTACCAGGAGGCGCTGGAGCTGATTGATCGCGCGCGCACCGCCGAGCCGGGCAATGCCGCCATCATCGACAGCTATGGCTGGGTGCTCTACCGCCTTGGACGCAAGGGCGAGGCGCTGACCGAGCTGCGCCGCGCGTTGGCCCTGCAGAAAGACCCGGAAATCGCCACGCACGTGGGCGAAGTGCTGTGGGACATGGGCAAGCACGACGAGGCGCGCAAGTACTTTGACGAGGCGCGCAAGCTGGACCCGGAAAACCGCGCCCTGCAGCGCGCCCTGCAGAAGATCGGCGAATGAGCGGGCGTTTGGTTCGCTCGGCCGCGCTGTCCGCCTGGGCGGTGCTGGCGCTGGCGGCCTGCGTTTCGCAGCCGGCGCGCCAGGTGGTCCCGGTCACTCCGGCGCAGGCGCAGGCCAATGACACCCGGCGTGGCGCGGTAGTCGACTGGGACCTGTCCGGACGAATCGCCGTGTCCAACGGCGAACGCGGCGGCAGCGGGCGCATCGACTGGCAGCAACGTGCGGGCGGTTACACGATTTCGCTGGGGGCGCCGGTCACGCGGCAAAGCTGGCGGCTCAGCGGCGACGAGCTCGGTGCGCGGCTGGAAGGCATTGCCGGCGGCCCGCGTGAAGGCGCGGATGTCGAGGAATTGCTGCGCTCGGCCACCGGCTGGAACATCCCGGTGCGGGCGATGCAGAACTGGGTTCGCGGTGTCGGTGGCGCCGTCCACGAATACGGGCCGACCAAGCTCGCCTACGACGCGTCCGGCCTGCCGGTGAAGCTGGAGCAGGCCGGGTGGTCGGTCGAGTACCAGGATTGGTATCCGGCAGGACCCGACCGTCCGCAGCTGCCCAGGCGGATCGTGGCCCGCAACGGGAAGGCCAGCGTCAAGCTCGTCGTCGACGAGTGGGGTCTGGCCCCGCAGTAGGCGGCGCGGCAGTAAGGAGCGCCGCAGTAAGGAGGCATGGGCGCCTGGTGCCGCCGGAACTGCATTACCCTTTGCGCCCGCTCCCGCCCGCGCAGCTCCCGGATGCCCGTGCCCCACGCCCCCCATGCCTGGACCGTCTGGCCTGCGCCGGCCAAGCTCAACCTGTTCCTGCGCATCACCGGCCGCCGTGCGGATGGCTATCACGAGCTGCAGACGCTGTTCCGGCTCCTGGACTGGGGCGATTCGATCCGGCTCCGGGTTCGCGACGACGGCCGGGTCGTCCGCCATGGACAATCCGTGGCCGGAGTCGCCGAGCGCGATGATCTCGCGGTTCGTGCCGCTATCTGCTTGCAAAATGCGGCTAATAGCACGAAAGGTGTCGATATCATCGTTGAAAAGCGCATTCCAAGCGGGGGCGGGTTCGGCGGCGGTTCGTCGGATGCGGCGACCGTGCTGGTCGCCCTGGATTGGCTCTGGGGCGTCGGACTGGGGGCTGCGCGACTGGCGGAGCTCGGACTGACCCTGGGGGCCGACGTCCCGGTCTTCGTCCACGGCCACGACGCCTGGGCAGAGGGGGTGGGGGAGCGCCTGAAACCGGTGGACCTGGCTCCGGCCTGGTACCTGCTGGCGGATCCTGGTGTCCATGCGCCGACTGCCGCGCTTTTCCAAGCGCCTGATTTGACGCGGAATGCAGCGCCCGCGACAATGTCGGACTTCGTTTCGGGAACTGGACTCGGGAACGCTTTCGAGCCGGTTCTGCGCGCGCGCGAACCGGCCGTGGAGGCGGTGTTCGCGGCGCTGGCGCAGGTCGGCACGCCGCGATTGACCGGGTCGGGCAGTGGTTGCTTCGTCGAATTCGCCAGCCGCGAATCGGCGGAAGCGGCACTGGCCGCGCTGCCGTCGGGCCTCAAGGCCTGGGTGGCGGCGGGAGCGGCAAGGTCGCCGCTGCTGGATGCGCTCGACGCGATGGCTTCCGGTTCAGGCGAACCGTAGCCGCAGGTTTCACCGCAGGGGCGTCGCCAAGTGGTTAAGGCACCGGGTTTTGATCCCGGCATTCGTAGGTTCGAATCCTTCCGCCCCTGCCATTCGCAACAGACGCTGTAGTAGCTCCATCACGTTGTTCCCCCACCACCGCCACGGTCAGAGCGAAGCGGAGAGATTCACGTGCAGAACGATCGCAACCTGCTGGTTTTCAGCGGCAACGCCAACCGCCCCCTTGCCGAGGCCGTGTGCAAGGAGCTCGGCATCCGCATGGGCAAGGCCCTGGTGAGCCGTTTCTCGGATGGCGAAGTCCAGGTCGAGATCGAGGAGAACGTGCGCCGGCAGGAAGTTTTCGTCATCCAGTCGACGAACGCGCCCAGCGCCGAGAACCTGGTGGAACTGCTGGTCCTGATCGACGCGCTCAAGCGCGCATCGGTGTCCAGCATCACCGCCGTGGTGCCGTACTTCGGTTATGCGCGCCAGGACCGTCGTCCGCGGTCGGCACGCGTGCCGATCACGGCGAAGGTGGTGGCGAAGATGTTCTCGTCGGTAGGCGCCGACCGCGTGCTGACGGTCGACCTGCATGCCGACCAGATCCAGGGTTTCTTCGACATCCCGGTCGACAACGTGTACGCCTCGCCGCTGCTGCTCGCCGACATCTGGCGCGCGCACGGCACGGACAACCTGATCGTGGTCTCGCCGGACGTCGGTGGCGTGGTGCGCGCGCGAGCGATCGCGAAGCGCCTCGATGACGCGGAACTCGCGATCATCGACAAGCGTCGTCCGCGTGCCAACGTCGCCACGGTGATGAACATCATCGGTGACGTCGAAGGCAAGACCTGCGTGCTGGTCGACGACATCGTCGATACCGCGGGCACCTTGTGCGCAGCCGCTGGCGCGCTCAAGGCGCGCGGTGCGTTGAAGGTCGCCGCCTACTGCACCCATCCGGTGCTGTCGGGCGCGGCGATCGACAACATCACGAAGTCGCAGCTCGACGAGCTGGTGGTGACCGACACCATCCCGCTCAGCGCAGCCGCGAAGGCCTGTGGCCGCATCCGCCAGCTCAGCGTTGCCGAGCTGCTGGCGGAAACGATCCGCCGCATCGCCTTCGGTGAATCCGTCAGTTCGCTGTACGTCGATTGACGTCGGCGGATTGACCCGGGCTTCGGCCCAACCCACTCATCTGGTCGCGGATGAGTGGCATCGCCGCCGCGAGGCGGTTTCATTGCAAAGCAAAGTGAGTAACGACAATGTCTGAACACAAGATCTCGGCCACTGGCCGCGAAGCCGCAGGGAAGGGTGCGAGCCGCCGCCTGCGTCGCGCCGCCAGCATCCCGGCCATCCTCTACGGCGGCAACGCCGCCCCCCAGAGCATCCAGCTCGAGCACGAGAAGACCTGGCTCGCCAGCCAGAACGAGTGGTTCTACTCGTCGATCCTCAGCCTCGAACTCGACGGCAAGGTGCAGAAGGTGCTGCTGCGTGACATGCAGCGCCATCCGTACAAGCAGATCATCATGCACCTCGACTTCCAGCGCGTGGACGAGAACCAGGCCCTGCGCGCGAAGGTGCCGCTGCACTTCCTCAACCAGGAGACCTCGCCGGCCGGCAAGGCCGCGGGCGTCGTGATCACCCACGAGCTCAACGAAGTCGAAGTCAGCTGCCTGCCGAAGGACCTGCCGGAGTTCGTCGAGATCGACCTGAGCGCGCTCACGGTCGGCGGCATCGTGCACCTGTCGGAGCTGAAGCTGCCGAAGGGCGTCGAGCTCCCCGTGCTGAAGCTGGGCAAGGAACACGACGTCGCCGTCGTGATCGCCAAGCACGGCAGGGAAGAAGTCGCGGAAGCCGCTGCTCCGGAATCTGCCGAAGTGCCGGCCGCCAAGGTCGCGAAGAAGGAAGAGAAGTAATCACGGCTGCCCGGCGCGCCCTGCGGCGCGCCGGCGCAGTAGTGGTCACTCGCTTCATCGATGGCAGGCTTGCGCCTCATCGTCGGGCTGGGCAATCCCGGTCCCGAACACTCCCGGACCCGGCACAACGCCGGGTTCTGGTTTGTGGACGCCCTCGCGGAGAAATTCGGCGGCCGCTTCGGCCTCGAATCCAAGCTGTTCGGCGAAACCGCGAAGATCGAAATCGCCGGGCAGAACCTGTGGTTGCTGAAGCCGGCCACCTTCATGAACCTTTCCGGCAAGTCGGTCACCGCCGCCCTGCGATACTGGAAGATCGAGCCGGAAGAGGCCCTCGTCGCGCACGACGAACTCGACCTGCCGGCCGGTACGCCGCGGCTGAAGTTCGACGGCGGCGCCGGTGGCCAGAACGGCATCCGCGACATCATGCGGCTGCTGGGTCACGGCAAGTTCGGGCGCCTGCGCATCGGGATCGGCCATCCCGGACACAAGGATCGCGTCACTCCGTGGGTGCTGGGCAAGCCCGGCCGCGATGACGAGGCGGCGATCCTGCGCGCCATCGACGACGCCATGGATGTATTGCCGTTGGCGGTGGCTGGCGACTTCAACGAGGCGATGAAGCGGCTCAATACCGCGAAGGCGTGAGTCGGGAATGGGGAATCGGGAAACGCCGGCAACGCGATTCCCGATTCCCGATTCTCCATTCCGGATACAGACACCATGGGCATCAAATGCGGCATCGTCGGCCTGCCCAACGTCGGCAAGTCGACCCTGTTCAACGCGCTCACCAAGGCGGGCATCGCCGCGGCCAATTTCCCGTTCTGCACGATCGAGCCGAACGTCGGCGTGGTGCCGGTGCCGGATCCGCGCCTCAACGCGCTGAGCGACATCGTCAAGCCGCAGAAGGTGATTCCGACCGCGGTCGAATTCGTCGATATCGCCGGCCTGGTGGCGGGTGCGGCGAGCGGTGAAGGCCTGGGCAACAAATTCCTCGCGCATATTCGCGAAGTCGATGCGATCACCCACGTGGTGCGCTGCTTCGAGCACTCCGACGTCATCCACGTCAACAACAAGGTCGATCCGATCGCCGATATCGAGACCATCGACACCGAGTTGGCGCTCGCCGACCTCGAGTCGGTGGAAAGGGCGTTGCAGCGCGCCGAGCGCACCGCCAAGACCGGCGACAAGGACGCGAAGGTGCGCGTGGAAGTGCTCGGTCGCATCCGCGCCGGCCTCGATGCCGGCAAGCCCGCGCGCGCGCTGGGCCTGTCCGATGACGACAGGGCCCAGGTTCGCGACCTCTTCCTGCTGACGCTCAAGCCGGTGATGTACGTGGCGAACGTCCTGGAGGATGGCTTCGAAGGAAACCCGCACCTGGACGTCGTGCGCGCCCGCGCGGTGGGCGAGGGCGCCGAAGTGGTGCCGGTCTCGGCGGCCATCGAGGAAGAGCTCAGCCAGCTCGACGACGCCGACCGCGATGCGTTCCTGCACGACCTGGGCCTCGACGAGCCGGGCCTGAATCGCGTGATCCGTGCCGCCTACAAGCTGCTGGGCCTGCAGACCTACTTCACCGCCGGCGTGAAGGAAGTCCGCGCCTGGACCGTGAAGGCCGGTTCTACCGCCCCGCAGGCCGCGGCGGTGATCCATACCGACTTCGAGAAGGGCTTCATCCGCGCCGAAACCATCGCGTACGACGACTTCATCAAGTACAAGGGCGAATCCGGCGCCCGCGATGCCGGCCGCCTGCGCCTGGAAGGCAAGGAGTACCGCGTCCAGGAAGGCGACGTCCTGCACTTCCGCTTCAACGTCTGACTCCGGCCACGGCCGGCAAAAAAGAATTGCCGGAATGCGTTGACTTCCGCGGGCTTGCTCACCAAAATAGCGGGCTCTTTGGAGGGATACCCAAGCGGCCAACGGGGGCAGACTGTAAATCTGCTGGCTTACGCCTTCGGTGGTTCGAATCCACCTCCCTCCACCAGCTTTCCAGTTCAGCGGAGGGTTGGAGGAAACAGATGCTTCATCCGGTTGCCTTACCAGCGGCCGGCGCTTCAAGGCAGTACGTTCCAAACCGGGTTTGTTGGAGAATGCTTCAGTCCGGCGCGGGAGTAGTTCAATGGTAGAACTGTAGCCTTCCAAGCTACTAGCGCGGGTTCGATTCCCGTCTCCCGCTCCATTGAAGTAACTCGGTGTACTGTCTGCAAAATCTGCTCACGTAGCTCAGTCGGTAGAGCACCTCCTTGGTAAGGAGGAGGTCGATGGTTCGATTCCATTCGTGAGCACCATCTTTCGAGTCCGGCCTTGGCCGGGCTCAAAACCGAACCCCGCACTGCGGGGTTTCGTCACGTCCCCACCCAGCAGCACAACGAGAAGCGACAGCCATGGCAAAGGGTAAGTTCGAGCGCACCAAGCCCCACGTAAACGTCGGCACGATCGGCCACGTGGACCACGGCAAGACCACGCTGACGGCAGCGCTGACCAAGGTGGGCGCGGAGCGTTTCGGCGGCGAGTTCAAGGCCTATGACGCGATCGACGCGGCGCCGGAAGAAAAGGCGCGCGGCATCACGATCTCGACCGCACACGTGGAATACGAATCGGCCAACCGCCACTACGCGCACGTTGACTGCCCGGGCCACGCCGACTACGTGAAGAACATGATCACCGGTGCGGCGCAGATGGACGGCGCGATCCTGGTGTGCTCGGCCGCTGACGGCCCGATGCCGCAGACGCGCGAGCACATCCTGCTGTCGCGCCAGGTCGGCGTGCCGTACATCGTC